>NZ_JAHXOZ010000002.1:10414-222741 GCF_023147585.1 Micrococcus sp. EYE_212 | reverse complement strand
GGTGCCCGGCCGCCGTCGTCGGTGGAGGCCCGACCTGTCCCGGCCCGGCCCGGCCTGTCCCGTCCCGGAGTGGTCACGACACGCCGCCTGCGGAAAGGCGACGCGGCGTGTTGTGACCACTCTGGGTGGGGGTGGGGGTGGGGGTGGGGGTGGGGGCGGAGGTGGAGGTGGAGGCGGGGGTGGGGGTGGGGGTGGGGGTGGGGGTGGAGGACCGCTCAGCTCACAGGCGCACGTGCAGGCGGCGCGCCGCCTCCGCGATGGAACCGGACATGGAGGGGTACACGGTGAAGGTGTCCGCGAGGTCGTCCACGTGGAGCTTGTGGGTCACGGCGAGCGCGAGCGGGTAGATGAGGTCGGAGGCCCGCGGGGCCACCACCACGCCGCCGATCACGGTGCCCGAGCCCTGGCGGGCGAAGATCTTCACGAAGCCCTCCTTCACGCCCTGCATCTTGGCGCGGGGATTGGTCGCGAAGTCCAGGCGCAGCACGTCCGCCTGGTACTTGCCGGAGTCCACCTGCTCCTGGGTGACGCCCACCGTGGCGATCTCGGGGGAGGTGAAGATGTTGGAGGCCAGCAGGTGCGGGCGCAGCGGCTTGAGGGCGTCGCCCAGCAGGTGCGCGACGGCGATGCGCCCCTGCATGGCGGCCACCGAGGCGAGGGCGAGCGCACCGGTGCAGTCGCCCGCGGCGTAGATGCTGGGCACCGTGGTGCGGGAGACTCCGTCGACCTTGACGTGGCCGGACTCGGTCAGCTCCACGCCGACCTCCTTCAGGCCCAGGCCCGCGGTGTTGGGGACGCCGCCCACGGCCACGAGGCAGTGCGAGCCCTCGAGCACGGGGGTGTCCACAGCGCCCTCGCCGGAGAGGTGCACGCGCACGCCGGTCTCCGTGCGCTCGACGGCCTCGGCGCGGGAGCGGCCCACCACGTTCAGGCCGTTCTCGTGGAACACGTGCTCGAGCAGCTCGGCGGCGTCGGCGTCCTCGCCGGGGAGCACGCGGTCACGGGAGGAGACCAGGGTGACCTCCGCGCCGAGGCGGTCGTACGCGGAGGCGAACTCGGCGCCGGTCACGCCCGAGCCCACCACGATGAGGTGCTCGGGCAGCTCCTGCAGCGCGTACAGCTGCTTCCAGTTGAAGATGCGCTCGCCGTCCGGGAGGGCGGTGGGCAGCTCGCGGGGGCTCGCGCCCACGGCCACGAGGATCGCATCCGAGGTGATCACCTCGCGGTCGGCAGCCTCGGCCTCGTCCTCGGGGCGCACCTCCACCTCGTGGGGACCGACGACGCGCGCCGTGCCGTGGATGACGCGGACGCCGAGCGCCGTGAGGGCGGCCTCGATGTCCCGGGACTGCTCCCCGGCGAGGGCCAGGATGCGGCGGTCCACGTCGAGCATGTCCGCGCGGGGCTCGCCGCCGCCGAGGTCCACGCCGAGGTCCTTGGCGGACATCACGCGACGCATGGACTCGGCCGTGGCGATCAGGGTCTTGGACGGGACCACGTCCGTGAGGACGGCGGAGCCCCCCATGCCCTGGCGCTCGATGACGGTGACCCGGGCACCGAGCTTGGCGGCCACCATGGCCGCCTCGTAGCCGCCGGGGCCGCCGCCGATGATGGTCAGGGAGGGGATGAAGGTCGTGTTCTCGTCGCTCACGGTCCTCATTGTGTCCGCCGTGGGCCGGAAAGTCACAGCACCCGGGCCCGGCCCCGGGCCCCGCGCCTAGACTGGCGGCGTGAACGAGCAGACCTCCTCCCCCGCCCCGGCCGTACCCGACTCCACGACCGGCGCCCCCGGGGTCGCCGGTGAGTCCCGGCTCGTCGGCGACCACCCCGGCTTCGCCGAGGCCCGGCAGGCCGCCGCGGCCATCGCCGAGGCGACGGGCGTGCCGGAGCACCGCATCGCCGTCGTGCTGGGCTCGGGCTGGGGCGGCACGGGCGCGCTGCTGGGCGAGGAGGTGGCGGCCGTGCCGCTGGCCGACGTGCCGGGCTTCCACGCCCCGCAGGTGCCGGGCCACAGCGCCGTGGTCCGCTCCGTGCGCCTGCCGGACGGCACGCACGCCCTGGTCTTCGGCTCGCGCACCCACTTCTACGAGTCCCGCAGCGCGCAGGACGTGGCCCACACCGTCCGCACGGCGGCCGCGGCGGGCGCGTCCGTCGTCGTGCTGACGAACGGGTGCGGCGGGCTGGACCCGGCGATCGCCCCGGGCACGCCCGTGGTGATCTCGGACCACGTCAACCTCACGGGCGCCACGCCTCTGATGGGCGCCACGTTCGTGGACCTCACGGACCTCTACTCCCCGCGCATCCGCGCGATCGCCCGCGAGGTGGACCCCTCCCTCACCGAGGGCGTGTACGTGCAGTTCTCCGGCCCGCAGTACGAGACGCCCGCGGAGGTGCGCATGGCCCGCACGCTCGGCGGGGACCTCGTGGGCATGTCCACGGCACTCGACGCCATCGCGGCCCGCCACGCCGGCCTCGAGGTGTTCGGCATCTCGCTCGTGACCAACCCGGGCGCCGGGATCTCCGAGACGCCGCTCTCGCATGCCGAGGTGGTGGAGGCCGGCCGTGCCGCCGGGCCGCGCATCTCGCGCCTGCTCGCCGAGATCGTGGGGCGGATCTGATGAGCGCCCTGGACCCCCGCGTCGTCGCCCTCGCCGAGCGCTGGTCCGTGGAGGACCCGGAGCCCGTGCACCGGGAGATCCTGCGGGCCGAGCTGGACGCCGCCGAGGGCACCGGCCCGGAGGCCGACGCAGCCCGGGCCTCCCTGGCCTCCCGGTTCTCCGGCCCGCTCGCGTTCGGCACGGCGGGGCTGCGCGCGGAGGAGGGCCCCGGCGAGTCGCGCATGAACAGGATCGTGGTGCGCCGCACCGCGGCCGCGCTCGGCGCGCATCTCTGGCAGGTGCTCGGGGCGGACGCCCCGGCCCCGCTCGCGGTGGTGGGCTACGACGCGCGACGCGGCTCGGCCGCCTTCGCGCAGGACACGGCGGCGGTGCTCACGGCGGCCGGCGCGCAGGTGATCCTGCTGCCCTCGGCGCTGCCCACGCCGGTGCTCGCCTTCGCCGTCCGCCACCTCAACGCCGACGCCGGCGTGATGGTCACCGCGAGCCACAACCCGCCCGCGGACAACGGCTACAAGGTGTACCTCGGCGGACGCATGACGGACGCCGCCGGGCGCGGCGCCCAGCTGGTCTCCCCGGCGGACGCGCAGATCGCCGCCCTGATCGACCACGAGGCCTGGCCCGCGGACATCACCCTCGCCGCGGACGGCTGGGAGCTGGCCGGGCCGGAGCTGCTCGAGGCCTACCGGGAGGCCGCGCTCGGCCTGCTGGACCCGGACCGCTTCCCCCACCGCGCCCTGCGCGTGGTCTACACGCCGATGCACGGCGTGGGCGGGGCCGTGCTCCCCGAGCTGCTCGCCGAGGCGGGCTTCGCCGACGTCGAGGTGGTGCCGGAGCAGGCACAGCCGGACCCCGCCTTCCCCACGGTGGCCTTCCCCAATCCGGAGGAGCCGGGCGCCATGGACCTCGCGCTCGCCCTCGCGGCGGAGCGGGACGCGGACCTCGTGATCGCCAACGACCCGGACGCGGACCGCCTCGCCCTCGGCGTGCCGGTCACCGACGCCGCCGGCGCCCGGACCTGGCGGATGCTCTCCGGCGACGCCGTCGGGACCCTGCTGGGGGCCCACCTCATGCCGCAGCTCCGTGCCACGGGGCGCAGCGCCGCGAACTCCGTGGTCTCCGCTCCGCAGCTGGCCGTCCTCGCCGAGGCCGAGGGGGTGGCGCATCACGTGACGCTCACCGGCTTCAAGTGGATCTCGCGCGCCCCCGAGCTGGGCTACGGCTACGAGGAGGCGCTCGGCTACTGCGTGGCCCCGGACCTCGTGCGGGACAAGGACGGCATCACCGCCGCGCTGCTGGCGTGCGAGCTGACAGCCGACCTCGCGGCCTCCGGGCGCACGCTGGCCGACGCGCTGGCCGACGTCGACGCGGTGACCGGCGCGATGCCGGCCGCGCAGGTGTCCGTGCGGGTGCAGGACCTGTCGATCATCGGGGCGACGATGGCCGCGCTGCGCGAGCGGGGCCCCGCCGAGCTCGCGGGCCAGCCGGTGACCATGAGCCGGGACCTGGCCGAGGGCGGCGCGGGCCTGCCCCCCACCGACGCGCTGCTGTTCGCCACGGACTCGGGCACGCGCGTGCTCATCCGCCCCTCCGGCACGGAGCCCAAGCTCAAGTGCTACCTCGGCACGCGGGACGCGGACCCGGACGCGGCGGCTGAGCGGCTCGAGCGGCTGCGGTCGCAGGTGGCGGCGCTCGTCGGGGGATGAGGAGGCCCCTCGCCTCCACCCCGACACCCCGACACCCCCACGCCCCCACATTCCCGCACCCCCACACCCTCACGCCCCGACATTCCCGCGCCCCCGCACGCCCCCAAGGCAGGCAGACTCGCCGCTTCCAGAAAGTGAAGCGGCGAGTCTGCCTGCCTCCGCGGCGGGCGACGGTCATGCGCCCCGGATAGGCTGGCCCGCATGACCGACACCGCGCTCCCGCAGCTGTCCACCGCCGAGCTGGCCCAGTACATCGACGCCACCGCCCTCAAGCCTGAGACGTCCGCCGAGGACATCGACCGCCTCGTCGCCGAGGCCCGCGAGGCCGGCGTCAAGAGCGTCTGCGTGAACCCGGTGTGGGTGCCCCGCGTGCACGCCGCGCTCGAGGACTCCGACGTGCTGACCTGCACCGTCATCGGCTTCCCGCTGGGCGCCACGTCGTCGGCGGCCAAGGCGTTCGAGGCCACGCAGGCCATCAAGGACGGGGCGGACGAGGTGGACATGGTGATCGACGTCGCCGCCGCCCGCGCCGGTGACCGCGAGCGCCTGGTGCAGGACATCCGCGCCGTGGCCGACGCCGCGCACGCCATGGGCCCCGCGGGTGAGGGCGGCGCGCTCCTCAAGGTGATCGTGGAGACCGCCCTGCTCACCGACGAGCAGATCGTGCTCGCGTGCGAGGCCGCCGCCGAGGCCGGTGCGGACTTCGTCAAGACCTCCACGGGCTTCTCCACGGCCGGCGCCACCGCCGGGCACGTGGCGCTCATGCGACGCACGGTGGGCCCGGACATGGGCGTGAAGGCGTCCGGCGGGGTGCGCTCGCGCACCGACGCGCTGACCATGATCGCGGCGGGCGCCACCCGCATCGGCGCGAGCTCCGCACTTGCTATCCTGGGGGACGACTGAACCCCCCGGGCGACTCCGGGGACAGACCAGCAGCTGAAGGAGCTATGACGTGATCCGCAACGGCAAGGCCATCGACCACTCGAACGCGGGCGGCGTCGGCAGCTCCGTGCTCCTCTTCCTGCTCTCCTTCGGCCTGTTCCTCGGCTCGCTGTACGCGATGGGCTTCTGGAGCCTGGACAACGCGTGGCTCGCGGGCCTGATCGCCCTCGCGCTGGCCACGATCGCCTTCCTCATCCCGCAGGGCATCCTGGGCCGCGGCGACACCCTGCACACGCAGTCCATCCACGGCGCCCCGGCCGTCGCCACGCACACCGTGGGCACCACCACGACGCACGGCGCCGCCGGCTCGACCGCGGCGGGCGCGTCGCGCGGTCACTGACCCCGTCCCTGAGGGCGGCACCCCCGCCTCACACCGCCGAAAGGCGTCCACCGCAGTGCCGCGGAGGACGCCCTTCGGCGTCTGATCTGCCCGCCCCTGGCCGCGGGGAGGCTCGCCCCGAAAGGATCACCCCATGAGCTGGACCGCCCGACCGCCCATCCGCTCCCCCTTCGGCGCGCCGACGCCCGACGGCGATGCGCACCGTTCCGACGACGACGCGGCCGGTGCGACCGGTGCCGCCCCCGTGCGCATCCTGACGGTGTGCACGGGCAACATCTGCCGCTCGGCCTACGCGCAGCACGTGCTCCAGGCGCGGCTCGACGAGCTGCTGGGCTCCGGCCGCGCCGAGGTGAGGAGTGCGGGCACGGGGCCGAACCAGGCGCTGGCCGTGCCGGACGAGATCCTTCACCTGGCGCCGAGCAGCGGGGTGATGGACGCGCTCCTGAGCCACCGGCCGCGGCAGCTGACCGCGCGGGTGCTGGCGGGGCAGGACCTCGTGCTGACAGCCACGGAGGCCCACCTGGGCGCCGTGCTGCGCGAGGAGCCGGGAGCCGTGCGGCGGGCGTACACGCTGCTGGAGGCGGGGCGACTGGCCGCCGGGACGGACCTCCCGGACGCGGGCGGCCTGCCTGCCCTGACCACGGCCTGGGCCGCGCGGCGGGACGCCCTGACGGGCGAGCCGCTGGACCTCCCGGATCCCTTCCGCGGGCCGGTGGCCGGCTACGCGGCGATGGCGGACGCACTCGACCCGACGCTCGAGGCGATCGCGCAGGCCGTGGCCCGCGCCGTGGGGGGCGCGGGCACGCAGAGCTGAGGCGGGCGCCCTGAGCCAGGCGAGGCGGGGCGAGCGGGGCTGAGGCCGGGCCGACGTCACTCGGCCGCCGCCGCCGTCAGCCCCAGCGGGCGCGGGCGTCGTGGAGCACCTTCGCCCGTTGCCGCTCGGTGACCTCGGTCTCGAGCGGCGCGTCCTTCTCCTGCAGCGCCAGGCTCGCACCGGTGGCCAGGATGAGCATGCCCGGGATGGTCAGGAAGACCTCGCCGAGCTGGGCGGCGGTGACGAAGATGACCGCGGTGGCGGCCTCCACCGCCACGCGGGAGGGCGTGCGGAGGCGCGTGGTGAAGACCCGCAGGCCGAAGTACAGGTAGGCCGCGAGCACGGCGATCACCAGCACGTAGCCGCCCTCGGTGAAGAGACCCGCGTAGGAGTTGTGGTAGTGCCACGTGGCATCGTCGATGGTCACGTAGGCCTCGGTCAGGCCCCGGCCGAACCACGGGGTCTCCGCCGCCTTCACCGCCGTGGCGTCCTGGATCCAGGAGCGCAGTTGGTCCGTGCCGGTGCGGTCGCCGAAGACGCTCAGCTGGGCGAGGTTCTCCTCGGCGAAGGTCACGGCCCAGCCCATGGCGGCCAGGATCAGGATTCGGAAGACCGGCCCCAGACGCGGGGTGAGCCACATCCAGAGCACCGCGCAGGCAAACCCCGCCATCGAGGTGCGCGAGCCCGTGAGGAAGACGCACGGCGCGGCAGCCGCCAGCACCATCAAGCGGCGCTGCGGGGACCGGACGAAGGCCACCGCCAGCACCGGCATGGCCGCGTAGTAGAGGCCGGCCACGTTCTTGTCCCCCAGGAAGCCGGTGAGGTAGCTGCCGTACGGTGCGGGCACCACGCCCGCGTAGAACAGCGGGACGTTGACGGCCATCGCCGCCAGAAGGCCCCACAGCACCGAGCGCAGGTCCAGGCGCCGCGCGGCGAAGCACCCCACCAGGGCGGCCAGGGCACTGATGCGCACGAGGCGGCGCATCCACGCGAGATCCTCGATGCCGACGGACACCGAGACGACCGCGAGGAAGAGGGCCACCGCACCCGCGGCGAGGGCGGCGACGCCCAGGTCGGAGGCGTCCCGAGTGGCTCGGCGGCACAGGGCGAGCAGCAGGAGCAGCATCATGGCGAGCTCGCTGAGGGGAATGCGCGTGCCACCCACGGGGATGGCGAACACCTCCATGGCCAGCAGTGCACCCAGGAGCAGCTCGGGGATCCGCAGCGGGACCCGCTCGAGCGCGTGCTCGTCGTCCTCCCTGGTCCACGCCGACGTGCCCCGCGCAGTGCGCCGGGCCTGCTCAGCCCGGGCCGCGTAGACCGCCGCGAGGCGGGGGTCCGTCTCCAGCGGCCCCGCGCTGTGGTGCTGCACCGCCATCCGTGCCCTCCTCGTCCGTGCCCTGCCCTCGCGAGCCGGCGGCCCGCGCCGCACGGCCCAGCCTAGTGGCGGAGGTGGCCCACCTGTGCTCCTTGTTAGAGTGAGCTGAGCCGTCATCCCTCCGATCAGGGGCACCATGAACATCCTCGACTTCTTCAAGGTCCTGCGCGCGAACCGTCTGGTGCTCCTGGTGTGCCTCACCGTGGGCGCCCTCGCCGGGCTCGTGTACTCCCTCCTTCAGCCCACGCTGTACACCGCCACCTCCACGGGGTTCGTCACCGTGCAGGGCGAGGCCAGCATCTCCGGCACGGAGACGGCCCAGACCCGGGCGCAGTCCTACATCCCGCTCATCAACAGCCGCACGGTGCGCGATCGCATCGCGCAGACCGAGGGCCTGGACACGCGGGGGGCCCGCCTCAGCGCCGAGGTGGTGGCCGGCTCGAACCTGATCACCGTGTCCGCGACGGCACCGGACGCCACGAACGCGGCCAACCTGGCCAACACGGCCCTCGTGGCGACGGCCGAGGTGGCCAACAACCTGGATCCGACCTCCAACGTGGAGGTCACGGCCTTGGAGGACGCCCTCGCACCCACCGTGCCTTCCAGCCCCAACCATCTCCGCAACATCCTGTACGGGCTGGCCATCGGTGGGCTCATCGGCCTGGCGATCGCCTTCCTGCGCCGGATGCTGGACGTGAACGTGCGCACCACCACGGACGCTCAGGTGGGCGCGGGCGCCGGCCTGCTGGGCGCAATCCCGCAGGACAAGACCTTGAAGGCCGAGCGCACCTCCCGCATCATGGAGCTCTCTCCCCGCGCGGCCGAGACCATCCGCCAGCTGCGCACCAACCTGCGCTTCGCCGCGGTGGACGACCCGCCGCGCACCATCGCCTTCACCAGCTCGAACCCCAGTGAGGGCAAGTCCACCGTCGTCGGCAACCTGGCCCTGGCCATCGCCGCGGCCGGCCAGCCGGTCATCCTCATCGACGCCGACCTGCGCCGCCCCCGCCAGGCCAGCCAGTTCGGCGTGGAGGGCCGCGTGGGCCTCTCCGAGGTCCTCAACGGGGACGTGGAGCTCCAGGACGTGCTGCATCCCGTGGGCGACGACGGCCTCCTGCTCCTGCCGGCCGGTCGCACGCCCCCGAACCCCTCCGAGCAGCTCGGCTCGGAGCGCATGCGCCAGCTCCTTGCGGCGCTGGCCGAGACGCACATGGTTCTCGTGGACGCCCCGCCGGTGCTCCCCGTGACCGACTCCACCCTGCTGGCCGCCGCCGTGGACGGCACGGTGCTGGTGGTCCGCCACGGCAAGACGCGCAAGGACCACCTCCAGGTGGCCAGGGACATGCTGGGCGGGGTGAACGCCCGCGTGCTCGGCGTGGTGCTCAACGGCACGCCCACCTCCGGCGTCGGCGCCGACTACTACGGCGGTGGCTACTCCGCGCATGGTGACTCGTACGGCTCGTACTACCAGGCGCCGCGTCAGTCCCGGCTCGCCCGCTCAGGCCGCCGGGCCGCCCGGGTGGCACGCGATGCGTCCGCCCAGCCGGCTCCCCCGCATCCGGAGGCTCCCGCGGCGGGATCGCACGCCGTCGGCTGACTTGGACCTGGGCCTTGTGGGTGGCGCCGGTTCCCCATCGAGGGGAACCGGCGCCGCCGTCTGCGCCCCAGTCCAGCGCGCACTGCCCATCCGTGGGGCGACGCGAGAGGGCCCCGCCGGGTGGCGGGGCCCTCCATCGAGAGTGCTGGAATCAGCAGCCCTGCGGCGGGGTGTCGTTGAAGCACACCTTGGGAACGACGATGACCTCGCAGTGATCGGTGTCGACCGGCTGGCCACCGACGAGAGAGACGTTGAAGGTGGCGTAGATGCAACCGGAGTCGTTCGCGGAGTTGCCGGTGTCGTTCACGACGAAGAACAACGGAAGCTTCTCACCGGGCTCGAGCGTCAGCAGGTCGCTGCCGGACTCGATCGGCACGCCACCCTTGCACGGATCGGCGGTGTAGAGCAGGGGGGCACCGGACTTGTTGCCGAACTTCGTGAACTCGATGTAGGCGGAACCGCCGGAGATCACGATGGTCTCGGAGGTGTCGTTGGTGAGGGTGACGTCGAAGCCGTAGGCCTGCTTGATGCCTTTGATCTTGCTGTTGCCCGGGAACTTGATGGCGCCGCCGACACCCGAGACCTCGGGGCAGATGACCGGCGACGCGGCAGCGAAGGGGGCCGCGGCAACCGCGGCCACGGCGGGGACGGACCAGGCGATGCCAGTGGTCACCTTGCGGCGGGAGATGGAAGAGGGGGTGTTCATGTGGAGCTCACTCAGGTCGGGTCGAGGTCTAGAGGGCCGGAACGCCGTCGAGGAGGTCCAGCCGTAGAGAGCCCTGCACCGCCGATACATGTGTTTCAGCTGTGGAGCTCCATTCAGGAGTCTAGACGCATACCACGGATGCCACTAGCGACCAGGTGGAAAACACGGTAACGAATCGGCAACATTCGGGCACCACCGCTCCCCACTCGCTCCACTAGTCTGAGATCCATGACCGGCGTCTCCCCTTCCTCCCAGGTCGATGCCGTGCCGCCCCTCGAGCTTCGCGCGCGCGTCCACCTGGCGCACGCGCGCATCGCGCACATCCTCGAGCAGAACGGGGTCCGCGGGCTTCACGTGAAGGGCTACGCCATGGATCTCGGCGTCTACCGCGAGGCTCGCTCCAGCTCGGACGTGGACCTCCTGGTCCACCCGTCGGAGGCGGAGCACGTCCTGGACCTGCTGACGGGCCAGGGCTGGAACACGGTCGCCGCGTTCTCGGAGGGCTCGATCTTCGAGCACGCCGCCACCCTGTGGCACGACCACCTCGGCTACGTGGACGTCCACCGGCTCTTCCCCGGGCTGGGATCCTCGGACGAGCGGACGTTCGAACAGCTCTGGGCCGAACACCGCACGCGCGTCATCGCCGGCAGGGCCGTGCCCGTCCCGAGCCTGCGCCACCAGCGCCTCATCGTGCTGGTGCACGGTGCGCGGGACCCCTACCGCGGCGCCGCCGACGTCGCCCACCTCCGCGAGACCCTCAGTGATCCCGAATGGACGGAGGTGCGCGAGCAGGCCGAGGTCCTCGGTGCGACGGCCGCGTGGCACGTGGCCACGGACGAGGACGCCGCCGGCATGGACGAGCACGACCTCACCCTCTTCACCGCGCTCCGTTCCCAGGAGAGCGGCATGCAGCTGTTCACCACGCGCTGGCGCGCGGCCGAGTCCACCCGCGAGCGGGCCGCGCTCGTGCTGCACACCCTCCCCGTGAACCGGCCCCACCTCCAGATGCGGCTCGGTCGCCCGCCGACGCGCGCGGACATCCTCCGCGAGCAGGCCCACCGCGCTGGCGCCCTGGCCGGATGGATCCGAGAGAAGGCCGTGTCCCGTGGCCGCTGAGCAGCTCCGACCCGCTAACACCGCGACCGCCGCCGCCGCCCCCGCCACGTGGCGCGTGGACCCAGACACCGCGTGGACGCGCACGGCGGACGACGACGCCGTCGTGATGGGCATGGCCGCGGGCATCCCGCTGCGCCTCAGCGCCACGGGTTCGCTCGTGTGGGAGGTCCTCGTCGAGGGCCGCACCCCGGCGGAGGACATCGCCGCTCCCCCGCTCACCCCGTGGACGGAGGAGGACCTCGTGGCCGAGGTCGCCCGCGCCGCCGGCATGGCCCCCGAGTCGATCGCCGCGGACGTCTCCGCCTTCCTCGCCCTGCTCGAGCAGCACGGCGTGGTCGCCCGGGCCTGAGCCCGGGGCTGAGCCCGCAGCCGCCCCGTCCGGCCGCGCCTCAGCCCGCGGCGCCCTCCGGCGCGAACACCGCGCTGACCACCTGGTCCGCCCACTCCAGGAGCGGGGCGTCCACGAGGTCCTGGCCCATGACCGGCTTGGTCTTGGGCCGTGGGATGAGCACGGCGTTGATCCCTGGCTTCACCTGGGCGCCCTTGTACATGCGGGCCAGGCGCAGCCGGCGGGACTCGGGCAGGTCCGCGGCGGGGCCGAACTTCACGTTCTGGCCCAGCAGCATCACCTCGGTGACGCCGGCGGCGCGCGCCCGGTTGCGGAACCGCGCCACCGCCACGAGGGCCTGGGCGGGCTCCGGCGGCTCGCCGTAGCGGTCCTTCATCTCCTCCACCACGGCGTCGATCGCGGCGTCGTCGTTGGCCTTGGCCAGCGCCCGGTACATCTCGAGGCGCAGCCGCTCCCCCGGCACGTAGTCGTGCGGCAGGTGCGCGTTGACGGGCAGCTCCACCTTCACCTCGGCGGGCGTGGTGTCCTCCTCGCCCTTGAAGTCGGCCACGGCCTCGCCGACCATGCGCAGGTAGAGGTCGAACCCCACGCCGGCGATGTGCCCGGACTGCTCGCCGCCCAGCAGGTTGCCGGCGCCGCGGATCTCGAGGTCCTTCATGGCCAGCTGCATGCCGGCGCCGAGCTCGTTGTGCAGGGCCACGGCCTTGAGCCGCTCGAGGGCCACCTCGCCGAGGGGCTTCTGCGGGTCGTAGAGGAAGTAGGCGTAGGCGCGCTCGCGCCCGCGGCCCACACGGCCGCGCAGCTGGTGCAGCTGGCTCAGGCCGTAGCGGTGCGCGTCCTCCACGATCAGGGTGTTGGCGTTGGCGATGTCCAGGCCGGTCTCGATGATCGTCGTGGAGACGAGCACGTCGAACTTCCGCTCCCAGAAGTCCACCATGATCTGCTCGAGGCGGGACTCGGTCATCTTGCCGTGGGCGACGGCGATCCGCGCCTCCGGCACGAGGTCCGCGATCCGCTTGGCCACCTTGTCGATCGTGGTGACGCGGTTGTGCACGTAGAACACCTGGCCCTCGCGCATGAGCTCGCGGCGGATGGCCGCGGTGACCTGCTGGTCCGTGTACGGGCCCACGGAGGTGAGCACGGGGTGCCGCTCCTCCGGGGCGGTGGCCAGCGTGGAGGTCTCGCGGATGCCCGTCAGGGACATCTCGAGGGTGCGCGGGATGGGCGTGGCGGACATGGCCAGCACGTCCACATTGGTGCGCATCTTCTTGAGCGCCTCCTTGTGCTCCACGCCGAAGCGCTGCTCCTCGTCCACGATCACGAGGCCCAGGTCTTTGAACTGCACCTGGTCCGAGAGCAGGCGGTGCGTGCCGATCACCACGTCCACCTCACCGGAGGCCAGCCCGGCGAGCACCTCCTTGGACTCCTTGGCGGTCTGGAAGCGGGAGAGCGCGGCCACCTGCACGGGGAAGCCGGCGAAGCGGTCCGTGAACGTCTCGTGGTGCTGGCGGGCCAGCAGCGTGGTGGGCACCAGCACGGCCACCTGCTTGCCGTCCTGCACCGCCTTGAACGCGGCGCGCACGGCCACCTCGGTCTTGCCGAAGCCGACGTCGCCGGAGACCAGGCGGTCCATGGGCACCTCGGCCTCCATGTCCTTCTTGACCTCCTCGATGGTGGTCAGCTGGTCCGGCGTCTCGATGAACGGGAACGCCTCCTCCAGCTCGCCCTGCCACGGGGTGTCCGGGCCGAAGGCGTGCCCGCGTGAGGCCATGCGCGCCGAGTAGAGGCGGATCAGCTCGCCCGCGATCTCCTTGGTGGCCCGCTTGGCCTTGGACTTCGTCTGCGCCCAGTCCGAGCCGCCCATCTTGGACAGCGCCGGCGCCTCGCCGCCCACGTAGGCGGTGATGAGGTCCAGCTGGTCCGTGGGCACGAACAGCCGGTCCCCCGGAGCACCCCGCTTGGAGGAGGCGTACTCCAGCACCAGGTACTCGCGGTAGGACTCCTCGGCCCCCGGCGCGGTGCGCGGCCCGCCGGTCACCTTGCGGCGCTGCAGCTCCACGAAGCGGGCGATCCCGTGCTGGGAGTGCACCACGTGGTCGCCGGGCTGCAGGGTCAGCGGGTCCACGGCGTTGCGCCGCTTGCGGGCCAGCGGCGCGCCCGCGGCGCGCGTGCCCTGCGTGCGGTGGCGGCCGAACAGGTCCTGCTCGGTGATCAGGGCCAGCTTGGCCTCGGGCACCGTGAAGCCCGTCCCGACGGCGGCCGCGGCCACCGTGACCTGGCCCGCCACGGGCACGGCGGGCACGGGACCGGTCACCACCGACGCGGTGAGCCCGGCGTCGGCGTGCAGCTCGGCGACTCGGCGGGCCGAGCCCGGGCCGTCCGTGAGCAGCACGGCATGCCAGCCCTCGGCGAGGCGCGTGCGCGTGTGGGCCACCATGGCGGCCATGTCCCCCGCGAAGGTCTTCGGCACGCCGAGTGAGGAGCGCAGGGTGGCGGCGTCCGGCAGGAGCTCCTCGTCCGAGGAGAGGGCGGTGGTGGACCAGAACCCCTGGCGCCGGGTCAGCGACTCCTCGCGCAGCTCGGCCACGGAGAGGAAGCCGCCGGCGGCGGACTGGTCGAGCTCGGCCAGGTCCACGGGAGCGGCCGCGCCCTGGGCGGCGCCGGCCCACGCGGCGTGGAGGAACTCCTCATTGGTGGCCAGCAGGTCGTCCGCACGTCCGCGGATGCGCTCGGGCTCCACGAGCACGGTGAGCGAGCCCTCCGGCAGCTGGGCCGGCACGGAGGTCATGGCCTCGGCCAGCAGCGGGGAGAGGGACTCCATGCCCTCCACGGCCACGCCCTCGGCGATCCGCTCGAGCATGTCCGCCGCCCCCGGCAGGCGCACCTGCAGCTCGCGGGCCTTGGCGCGCACGTGGTCCGTGATCAGCAGCTCGCGGCACGGCGGGGCGTGCAGCTCGGTGGGGTGGCCGGTGCCGTCGCCGGACGTGTCCTGGAGGGAGCGCTGGTCGGCCACGGAGAAGAAGCGCATCTGCTCCACCTCGTCCCCGAAGAACTCCACGCGCAGCGGGTGGTCCGCCGTCGGCGGGAACACGTCGATCAGCCCGCCGCGCACCGCGAACTCCCCGCGCCGGGACACCATGTCCACGCGGGCGTAGGCGGCGTCCGCGAGCGCGGCCACGGTCTCCGCGAAGTCCGCCTCCTGCCCCACGCGCAGGCTCACAGGGGCCAGGTCCCCGAGGCCGGCCACGAGCGGCTGGAGCACGGCGCGCACGGGGGCGACGACGACGCGCAGCGGCGACTGCCCCTCCGCTTCCGGGTGGGCCAGACGGCGCAGGACGGCCAGCCGGGCGCCCACGGTGTCCGAGCGCGGGGAGAGCCGCTCGTGCGGCAGGGTCTCCCACGAGGGGAACAGGGCGGCGGAGCCCGCGGGCATCCACGCGGCGAGGTCGGCCATGAGGTCCTCGGCCTCGCGCGTGGTGGCGGTGACCACCAGCACGGCCGCGTCGGCGGCGTGAGCCGTGCCCAGCGCGTCGGCGAGGAGGGCGAAGAGCGGGGCGCGGGCGCCGTCGGGCAGGCCGATCTCCAGCTCCGTGCCGCGGGCGTCCAGGGGGCGGGTGGCGGAGGCGACGGCGGCCTCGAACGCTCGCTCGCCGCCCAGCAGCGGCAGGAGTCCGGCGAGGACGGGGGCGGCCGCGCTCACGCGGTGGCCTCGGCGGCGTCGACGGCGGGCAGCTCGGTGGTCATGATGTCCCGGATCTCCTCGAGGAAGTCGAGCACGTCCTGCGCCCCGCCCACGGGGCCGCCCGCAGTGAGGCGGTCCGTGCCCAGCAGCACGGCCATGGGGAAGCGGGTCAGGCCGACGGCGGAGGCGGCCATGCCGCCCGGGTCCCCGAGGACGAGCTCCGGGGGGATGGCGCCGAGGCTCGCGGGGGTCAGGGCCTCGGGAGAGTGCTGGGGCATGAGCACGCGCAGCTGGACGGGGCCGAGGGCGTCCTGGAACTCGGGCAGGCGGGCGATCACGGAGGAGCACGACCCACAGCCCGTGGAGAGGCGCAGCGCCACCACCGCGTGCTGGGAGACGATCTGGTGCAGGCCCACGTAATGGCCGTCCTGGATCACGACGGCGTCGCCGAAGGGCAGGCGCGGCGGGTCGTCGAGGCCGGCGTCGTCCGGGTGGGCACGGTCCGGGTGGGCGCCGTCATCGGCCGGGGGCACGGACTCCCGGCCCACCAGGAGCGCGGCGGCGGAGAGCAGCAGGACCACGACGAGGGCCCAGGCCCACGCGGCGGGGCCGAAGGCGTCCAGCGGGAGCCAGTTCACGGTGCCGCCGAGCCGCACGAGGGTGAGCACGCCCTCCGCCAGGGCCATGACGGCGAGCGCGAGGAAGAGGACGTTGCGGGCCACGGTGGTCCCGGAGATCGGCGCGGCCGAGGCCTCGCCGAAGCAGCCGCACGAGACGCCGTCGCCCTTGGCGCGCAGCACCAGGAGGAGGAACACCACGAACAGCGCGACGGCGGCCACGCCCACGAACGGGCGCAGCACGGTGAAGGGCTGCACGAGCCCCACGGCCAGGAGGAGCTCCAGGTACGGGAAGGCGCGGGCGAGCGCCGGGGCGTCGAAGGGACGCGGCACCTTGAGGCGCCGGAAGGTCTCCCCCACGTCCTCCCGGGAGCGCAGCGTGGCCACCCCGCTGCAGAGCATGATCACGGCCAGGGCCCACAGTGCCGGCATTCGGGCGCACCTTCTTCGAGGAGGGGGAGAGCGTGTGCGGAACGAGCGTCCGCGGGCCCCGGAGGCGCCGATGAGCGTGCCTCGCACCGCCCGGAACGCGACTGCCAGCATATAGGCTGAGGCGTCGATGCACGCCGCCCTCCCGGCGGCCGAACCCAGAGGAGAGACCGTGGCCTTTTCCGCTCAGCAGTCCATTCCGCACCCCCCGGCCGCCGTGGCCGAGGCCCTCGTCTCCGAGGACTTCCACCGCTCCGTGGTGGAGTCCTTCGGCGGCGCGCTGGTCTCCTTCTCCGTGACCGGGTCCCCCGAGGGCGAGATGACCGTCACCACGGTGCGCTCCGCGCCCGCGGACCGCCTGCCGGACATGGCCCGCAAGGTCATCGGCGGCTCGCTGCAGGTGGAGCAGGTGGAGCGCTGGGGCGCCCCCGCCGCGGACGGCTCCCGCACCGGCACCACCACCATCACCGTCCCCGCCGCCAAGGCGACCGCGGACGGCACCCTGAGCCTGGCCGCCGCCGGCGAGGGCAGCCAGTTCGCCGTGGACGGCACCCTGGTGTGCAAGATCCCGCTGGTGGGCTCCAAGCTGGCCGCCAAGGCCGAGCCCATGGTCGGCAAGGTCGTGGACCGCCAGGCCCGCGCGATCACCGCGTGGATCGAGCGCGGCGGTCAGCCCTCCCAGGCCTGATGCCCCTTCCCCCCTTCCGCCTCACCCGGCCTGGGCCCGCTCCTGCTCCCCGCCGCTCCGCGCGGCATTCGGCGGGCGCAGCCCCGGGCGCCGTGCTCCTCGTCTGCACGGGGAACATCTGCCGCTCGGCCTATGGGGCGCACGCGCTCCAGGCAGAGCTCGACGCGCGGGTGCCCGGCCGGGTCGAGGTGGCCAGTCTGGGCACGGCTCCCGACCGGGCCCTCACGGTGCCCCCGCCCCTCCTGGAGATCGCGGAGCAGCGGGGTGTGCCCGGCTTGGCGGAGCACCGTCCCGCGCCGCTCGTGGCGCCCGCGGTGCAGCACGCCGACCTGGTGCTCGTGGCGTCCCAGCGGCACCGCCCCGCCGTGCTGCAGGACGCGCCCCGGGCCGCCCACCGCACCTTCACCGTGCTGGAGTTCGCCGCGATCCTGCGCGCGATCCGGAAGAGGGCGCAGGCCGGCGCGGAGGTGAGCGAGGACATCGCGGGGATCGAGCTCCCGGACCTGGTGGCCCGCGCGGGGCGCGAGCGCGCACGGGTGCGCGCGGGTGCCGGCACACTGGACATCCGGGATCCGTACGGACTCCCCGACTCGGCCTACGCCGAGATGGCCGACGTCATGGACCCCGCCATCGAGGAGATCGCCCGTGCCCTCACCCGGGCGCTGTCCCCCTCGGAGGGCTGAGCGCCGGCTCAGTGGAACGACTGCTGGGCGGCCTCCAGCCCGTCGGCCAGGAGCTTCTCGACGGCGTCCGCGGCGCGGTCCACGTGGAAGGGCAGCGCCTTCTGCTCCTCGGAGGTGAAGGGACGTAGCACGAAGTCGGCCACGTCCATGCGGCCGGGCGGACGGCCGATGCCGGCGCGGACGCGGACGTAGTCCGGCGTGCCGATCGACCTGGTGATGGACTTCAGGCCGTTGTGGCCGCCCTCTCCCCCGCCGCGCTTCAGGCGCAGCGTGTCGAAGGGGATGTCCAGCTCGTCGTGCACCACCACGAGGTCCGCCGGCTCCAGGCCGTAGAACTTCAGGAGGGCGGACGTGGGGCCGCCGGAGGTGTTCATGTACCCGGTGGACATCGCGAGCACCACGCGGGGCCCACCGATGCCGAGCCGGCCCGTGGCCACCGTGGCGCCGGCCTTGTGGCGGGTGAACCCGCTTCCCATGCGGGAGGCGAGCTCACCCGCCACCATGTGGCCGATGTTGTGACGGGTGCGCTCGTACTCGGGCCCGGGGTTGCCGAGGCCCATGATCAGGTGCGTGCCCGTCACGGCGGATCAGTCCTCGGACTTCTCGGCGTCGCCCTCGGCGGACTCGCCGCCCTCGGACTCGCCCTCGGCACCCTCGGCCGACTCCCCGCCCTCGGCGGCCTGCTCCTCCTGGACGGACTCGTCGCCCAGGTCCTGCTCGACGACCTCGGAGACGGTCGCGATGACGATCTCGTCGTCGAGCTGCAGCACGGAGCCGGCGGGGACCTGCACGTCGGTGGCGTACGCGTGCTCGCCGGCCGCGCGGCCCTCGACGGAGATCGAGACGGACTCGGGCAGGTGGGTGGCCTCGGCCTCGACCGGCACGGTGGGGTAGTCGAGCACGTACTCGTTGCCCTGGGCGACCTCGCCCTCCACGTGCACGGTGACGTCCACGACGACCTTCTCGCCGCGGCGGACCTCGATGAGGTCCAGGTGCTCCACGGTGTCCTTCAGGGCGTGGCGCTGGATGTCCTTGGGGAGCACCATGTGCTCCTCGCCGGCCTCGCTCACCACGGTGAGCAGGGCGTTGGGGTTGCGGACGGCCAGCGTGGTCTCGCGGGCCGGCAGCAGCAGGTGGATGGGATCGGCGCCGTGGCCGTACACGACCGCGGGGATCTGGCCGGCGCGGCGGGCCTGGCGGGCGGCCCCCTTGCCGAAGTCGGTGCGGCGGGTGACCTTGATCTTGATCTTGTCAGACATGGTGTCCTCCTCTGGTGTTCTTGTCCCCACCCCGGGTGCGGGGCGCGGATGTGGCCAGGAAGGGTGCCGGGCCGTCGGGAGCGGAGCTCACCGGGACGGCGCGGCGGCCTCGTCGATCACGGAGCAGCGCTCCCTCGCCTGGGCAACCGGATCAGGATACCACCGGCGGTGGGAGAGCCGAGGCTGGAGCGGGCGACGGCGGTCGACGGCGGGCGATCCGAGGGGTCGAGCTGGAGACGCGCTCACGCGAGGCCGCGCAGCCGGTCCCGCCGCGCCTGCTCCACGATGCGGGCGGTGCGGGACGATGTCCCCGTCTGCGCCGTCTCCGCCTCGTGGGCGGCCAGGAGCAGGGCCATCCCCAGGGCGAGAGCTCCGTAGATCGTGATGAAGACCTCGCCGAGCTGGAGCGAGGTCACGAGGATGACGACCGCTGCAGCCTCCAGGGCCACCCGCGTCGGCGTGCGACGTGTCTGTGTGAACGGGCGCAGGCACACCAGGACATAGGCCCCCACCACGGTCAGGAGGAAGACCCAGCCGCCCTCCGTGATCAGCGCCCAGTAGGAGTTGTGGTAGAAGAACTGCCCCTGCTCCAGGTCGACGACGGCGGTGCTGAGCCCTGAGCCGTACCACGGGGCCGCGGCGGTCTTCGCCTGCGCCGCAGCATGGATCTGCTCGCGGAACCAGTCCGTTCCCGTGCGGTCCCCGAACACGGAGAGGGTGGCGAGGTTCTCCTCGGCGAAGGTCACCAGCTGGGCCATGCCCCACAGCAGGCCCAGCCGCATCACCCGGCCGAGGTACGGCGTCAGGAGGATCCACAGGGTGGCGCACGCGAGCGCCGCGAGCGACGTCCGGGAGCCGGTGAGGAACGTGAGCCCGAACGCCGCGGCCAGGATCGCGGCCTTCACCCACGTCCGCTGGACGGTTGAGACGAGGAGCGGCCCGATGAGCGCATAGAACAGCCCGGCGACGTTCTTGTCCCCCAGGAAGCCCGTCAGGTAGGAGCCGTAGTCCCGGGAGACGAGGCCGGCGTAGAAGAGCGGCACGTTGATCAGCCCGCCCATGGCCATGCCCTGCAGCAGCCCCCGTACGTCGAGGCGCTCCTCAGCGATGGCCACGATGAACAGCATGAGAACCATGATGCGCACGCCGCGCCGCAGCGGGTCGAGGTCGTTCATGAGGGTGACGACGACGAGATAGACGAGGAGCGCTGCCGCCGCCACCGCTACGAGCCCGAACCGGGAGAGGTCGCGCCGCGGCGGACGGAAGGCCGCCACCGCCAGCAGGAGGATGGCGCACATCTCGGGGAAGGGGATTCCGACGGTCCATCCGGGCACCGCCTCCATCATGAGGCCGGCTCCGAGCATCACGTCCAGGAGGCGGGGGGACGCGCTGGAGACCAGCGGGTTCCAGGCCGAGGCCGTCCACGCCGCCTGCGGAGCCGGGGCCAGGCCCGGGAGGCGCCTCGGGCGGCCAGACCGCGAGACACCCGCGGCCGCCCGGGATCCGTCGCCGCTGGTCAGGGTGAGATTCGTCACGGCGGCTGACGGCGGAGGGGTCGCGACCATGCGTCGGCACCCTTTCTTTCTGACGGCGGCGGGCTGACGCCCCTCAGCGTACTGGGCACGGTCGGACGCCACAGAAGGAGCACCGGCCACGCGGCCCGAGCCGCTCGCGTTCTGTTGATACCGTGGGCGCACTGGGGCACCACCCGCCCCGCCTACTGCCATGCCCCGAACGAGGTACCCGTGACGGTCGTCGACTTCCTCCGCCTCCTGCGGGCGAACCTGCTCCTCCTCGCGCTGACCGCCCTGCTGGGGGCAGCGCTCGCCTTTGGCTACTCGGCCCTGCAGCCGCGCCTCTACGCCTCGGAGTCCACGGGCTTCCTGGCGCCCAGCAACACGGAGAACAGCGTGATCACGGGCGGCATGCCGGGCGAGTCCCGCGGCGCGTCCTACCTCGCGCTCACCAACAGCGCCGCCGTGCTGGACCGCGTGCGGGAGGAGACGGGGCAGGACGTGAGCGGCTCGCTCACCGCCGCGATGGTGCCGGACTCCAACCTCATCAAGGTGACGGCCACCTCCACCGACCCTCAGATGGCGGCCACCCTGGCCAACTCCGCCCTCAAGGCGACGGCGGACGTGGCCGCGGAGGTGGACCGGAACAGCCCGGTGGAGGTCATCCCGCTCTCGGACGCCAAGGTCCCCAGCACCCCCATCAGCCCGGACACCTCGAAGAACGTCCTCACGGGTGCCCTGGCCGGCCTGGTCCTCGGCCTGCTGTGGGCGCTGCTGCGCCGCATGCTGGACGTCAAGGTCCGCACCCGGAACGACGTGCGAGAGATCACGGGCGTCGGCGTCATCGGCTCGATCCCCGAGAACATCACCCTGGCGAAGAAGGGCGAGTCCGCCGTGGACCTCGACCCCCGCGCCGGCGAGGCGATCCGCCAGCTGCGCACCAACCTCAAGTTCGTCTCGGTGGACCACCCGCCCCGCGCGGTGGCCTTCACCAGCGCCAACCCCTCCGAGGGCAAGTCCACCGTCGCCTCCAACCTGGCCCGCTCCCTCGCCCTCGCCGGTGAGCGCGTGCTGCTGATCGACGCCGACCTGCGCCGCCCCCGTCAGCACGACCTCTTCCAGGTGCCGGGCGACGTCGGCCTCTCCGAGGTGCTCGCCGGCCAGGTTCCCGCGGACGAGGCACTGGCCGACACGGGCATCGAGAACCTCACCCTCCTGCCCGCCGGGCGGACGCCCCCGAACCCCTCCGAGCTCGTCGGCTCCGAGCGCATGCGCGCCCTGCTCCAGCTGGCCTCCCAGGACTACTTCGTGGTGGTGGACAGCCCGCCCGTGCTGCCCGTTACGGACGCCGCGCTCCTGTCCACCGCCGTGGACGGCACCGTGCTCGTGGTGCGCGCCGGCCAGACCCGCAAGGACCACCTGGAGGCCGCCACCGAGCTCCTCACCGGCGTGGACGCCACGGTGCTCGGGACCGTGCTGAACGGCGTGACCTCCTCCAAGCGGGGCGGGTACGGCTATGGCTACGGATACGGCGACTACCACACGTCGCACGACGCCTACCTGAAGGGCAACGACGCCCGCCCCTCCCGCGCGGAGTCCAAGCGCGCCGCCAGGGAGGCGCATCTCAGCCGCCGCGCGGAGAAGACCCCCGGCCGGCGCCGCAACAGCTGACAGCGCCCCCACTCCGACGCGAAGGGCCCGCACCGATCATCGGTGCGAGGCCCTTCGCCGAGGTGATCCGGTGCGCCGCGCTGCGGGGTTTCCGGCCGGGGTGGGCTCAGCCGCGTGCGGCCAGGTACGCGCGCAGGCGTTCGCGCTGACCCGGGGCGGTGTAGCCGACGGCGGCCAGGGGCCCGAGGTCGAGAGCGCTGTTGGTCGGGCGGGGGGCGATGCCCTCCTTGCCGGCCGTGTACTCCGCCGTGGTGGTGCCGGAGACGCGGCCGGCGTCGTGGCCGGTCTCCTCGAACACCCAGCGGGCGACCTCGTGCCAGGAGACCGCGTCGCCGCTGTTGGTCATGTGGTAGGTGCCGGTGGGCGCCTCGGTGGTGACCAGGTGCAGCAGGGCGTCGGCGAGGTCGTCGGCGAAGGTGAGGCGGCCGTGCTGGTCGGCGACGACGGCCGGGTCGATCCCGCGTTCGGCGAGGGAGGCCATGGTGGCCACGAAGTTCTTCCCCTCCCCGATCACCCAGGAGGTGCGGACGATCCAGTGCCGCGGCACGGTGCGCACCGCGGCCTCGCCGGCGGCCTTCGACTGGCCGTAGACGCCCAGCGGCGCGAGCGGGTGGTCCACCGGGTGCTCCTGCCCCACGGGGAGGGTGCCGTCGAACACGTAGTCCGTGGAGACGTGGGCCAGGGGGACGCCGGCCTCGGAGCAGCGTCGGGCGAGCTCCGCCACGGCCGTGGCGTTGACCGCCCACGCCTGGGCGCGGCCCGCGGGGGTCTCGGCGGCGTCCACGGCCGTCATGGCGGAGGCGTTGACGACGGCGCGGAGGCCGCGGAAGTGCTCGCGCGGCCAGGCAGCAGGGTCGGTGAGGTCCCACGAGGCGCGGTCGTGGGCCTCCACGGGGATGCCCGCCGCTTCGGCCCGGGCCACGAGGGCGCGGCCGAGCTGGCCGCCGGCGCCGAGCACGAGGATCGGGGCGGGCGGCATGGGGGTGACGTCCGCGAGCATCGGGTGGGCGCGGTCCTTGTCCGAGAGCTCGGCGTCCTCGAGCGGGATGGGCCAGGCGATGGCCGCCGTCGGGTCCGCGAGGTTGAGGAACGTGTACCGGCCCTGCGCGTCGGCGGACCAGTGGTCGTTCACCAGGTAGGTGTAGGCGGTGTCCGGCTCGAGCGTCTGGTAGGAGTTGCCCACCCCGCGCGGTACGAAGACGGCCTTCTCCGGGCCGAGCTCCACGGTGGCGACGGCGCCGAAGGACGGCCCCTCGCGCAGGTCCACCCAGGCGCCGAAGATCCGACCGTGGGCGACGGCCACATACTTGTCCCAGGGTTCCGCATGGATGCCGCGGGTGGTGCCGACGGCGTCGTTGAAGGAGATGTTGTTCTGCACCGGGGCGAGCGAGGCGAGGCGGGGGTGCTCGGCGGCGAGGGCGCGGATCTTCTCCCGCTGCCAGTTCTCCTTGAACCAGCCGCGGTTGTCCCCGTGGACGTCGAGGTCGAGGACGAGCAGGCCGGGGATGGCGGTCTCGGTGATGCGCATCAGCGGTTCTCCCTCACTGACCCTGGGCAGCGTACTTGGCCTCGACGGCGTCCTTGGCGGGGCGCCACCAGGCCTCGTTCTCGCGGTACCAGCGCACGGTGTCCGCCAGGCCGGCGCGGATGTCCGTGAACCGCGGCTCCCAACCGAGCTCGGTGCGCAGCGCGGTGTTGTCGATCGCGTAGCGCAGGTCGTGGCCGGGGCGGTCGGCCACGAGGTCGTAGTCGTCTGCGGGGCGGTCGAAGAGCTCGAGGAGGATCTCCACGATCTGCTTGTTGTTCTGCTCCCCATCGGAGCCGATCAGGTACGTGCGGCCGATCTCCCCGCGTTCGAGGATGCGCAGCACGGCCGAGGAGTGGTCCTCCGTGTGGATCCAGTCCCGGACGTTGACGCCCTGGCCGTAGAGGCGGGGGCGGACGCCGTCGATCAGGTTGGTGATCTGGCGCGGGATGAACTTCTCGATGTGCTGGTACGGCCCGTAGTTGTTGGAGCAGTTGCTCAGCGTGGCCTGCACGCCGAAGGAGCGCACCCACGCGCGCACCAGGTGGTCCGAGCCGGCCTTCGAGGCCGAATACGGGCTGGAGGGGTTGTACGGGGTGGTCTCGGTGAACTTCGCCGGATCGTCGAGCTCGAGGTCGCCGTAGACCTCGTCCGTGGACACGTGGTGGAACCGCTTGCCGTGCTTGCGGACCGCCTCCAGGAGGACGAAGGTCCCGACGATGTTCGTCTGGATGAACGGCGAGGGATCGTTCAGCGAATTGTCGTTGTGGGACTCCGCCGCGTAGTGCACGACGGCGTCCGACTCGGCGACCAGGCGGTCCACCAGGGCCGCGTCGCAGATGTCCCCGACCTCGAGAGTGACGCGGTCCTCGGGCAGGCCGGCGAGGTTCTCCCGGTTGCCGGCGTAGGTCAGCTTGTCCAGGACGACGACGTCGTGCCCGGTCTCGCGGACGACATGGTGGACGAAGTTCGAGCCGATGAACCCGGCGCCGCCGGTGACGAGGAGGTGCATGGGGTCAGACTACAGAGGCTCCGGCTCGCCATGCCCGGCACGCTGTATCAACTAGGGCCACATCTCTATTTCCCGTGCAGGCGGCGCAGCCGCGTGAGCAATGCTGCGCCCTTGTTCCACCAGCGAGGCTCCCCCCAGGCGGCGAGCATCTCCCGTGTCGCTTCGATTTCTCGCCGTCGCAATGCCACGAACTCGGGGCTTCCTGACGTGGCACTCATATCAGTCGTGAAGCCACCTCCGCGGATCACCCAATTAGGCCGACGCTGAGCCTGGAACAACCAGTCGTCTCCGCCCCAGATCCGAGGACCGTCAGGGGGGGATGGGCACATAGTCAGAGCGTCGCAGAGCCATGAACACGCCGAAACCCGTCCTGACATCCTCATATGAGGCTGGGCGGAGCCGTAGGCGGGTGTCCCCGGGCATGTTCATCCCTGCTCCATCCACACCGATCATTCCCACCCAGGGAAGATTCAGCCATCTGGCCACCGCATCGAGAACGGAAGGATGGAAGAGGACATCGTCATTCAGGATCGCGACGAGCCTGCCCCGTGCCTGCTCGACACCCAGGTTCCAGGCAGGGTTCACAAAGATGTTCCCCTCCTGTTGCAGGACGCGGATCTTTCCCTGCACCCATGGGAGAGGCTGGGGCGCGTTGTTCACGATGAGCACTTCGAGAACCTGCGGATGGTTCCCACAGAGTTGAGCCACCTCTCGCAGCTCCGCGGATCTCTGCAGCGTGGGGATGATGACGGACAGCGGCGCGGGAGGAGGCATGGGCACGTCAGGAGACTAGCCGCCAGACGGAAGCCACGGGCCTAATTCCCTTGCATCTCGCCTGAAGAACTGCACCCGGTGCACCAACTAGGGTGAGCTCGTGCGATCGGTCGCCCACTCGCCTTTCGAAAGGGACCTCGGTGTCGAACAGCCCCATCCTTTCCGTCATCATCCCCTGCAGCCACAGCGGCGAGAGCCTTCGAGAACAGGTCCAAGCACTGATCGAGCAACGGAATGCGCCGCGGATGGAGATCCTCCTCTGCGACAACGGCGGCAACCCATGGCTCCGGCAGTGGGTAGCCAGACTCAACCAGACGGCTGCCGTGCTCCGTTGCATCGATGCAATGGAGACACGCGGTGCCGCCTACGCTCGCAACAGGGGCATCGCCGCGGCCCAAGCTCCCTTCCTCGCCTTCTGCGACGACGACGACCTCGTCCATCCTGAATGGACACGTACCGCCGTGGAACTGCTTGCCCAATACCCGGTGGTGTCCGGGGGGGTCGTCGTCAGGGACGACGTCGAACTCGCTGGACTCTCCCGAGAGGAACGCCAGAAGCTCCTTGAAGAGGAGACCCGCCCGATTCCTCCGAGACTCGCAGGCAGGGGCTCGCTCGGCCCGGCCCTCATGGGTGGGAACTTCGCCGCCCGGCGGGAGGTGCTGCTGCGGGTGGGGGGCTTCGACGCCGCCCTGGTGGACGGAGGGGAGGACAACGACCTCGGGCTGCGACTGCATCGGGCAGGAGTGCCCGTCTTCGACTGCGGCGCCATGAGCATCCTGTATGCACGCCCGGGGCGCCCCGTGGCCCGCATACGAACACGTCGCAAGGCCGGCCGCGCGCTGGCCCAGGTCGCAGCCACCCGTGGGGCGTGGGCGGATGCCACGGAATTCCGCCGGCCCCCGCTCGTCGAACTCGGGAAGGCGGTCGGAGCGGCGGGCGCCATGGCGCTCGGGATCAAGCGCCGAGACTGGCCCGGGGTCCTGGACCGCGGGGCTGCGGCCTGGGGTCTGACGGAAGGGTGGCTGCAGCATCGCATCCTGCGTCACAGCCCGGCCAGCCACGTCGGCCTCGGTCTCAACAGTCCCGGTGATTCTCCCCTCCAGCGGACGGCCCCTCCGGCATGCGTCGGAACCACTGTCCTCGTCGTCGCGTACAACCACCAGGACTACATTCTGGAGACGTTGGAAAGCATCCGGCGGCAGACGCGCCAGCCAGCAGCCGTGCTCATCACGGACGACGCCTCTCCAGGAGCCACAGCCACCGAGGCCATAGTGCAGGAGTTCCTGTCCGGTGCGCCGACGACCTGGCGGTACATCCCCCAAACGACGAACCTGGGATTGAATCGGACGCTCAACCGTCTGTTGGCGCAGGTCACCACGGAGTTCGTCACCTACATCGCGGCTGACGACACCATGGCTCCGACACGGATCGAGATCCATGAGGACCTGTTGCGCAACAGCGGCCCCGAGGTAGCGCTGGCGTACAGCGACGCGTCTGTCATCGACGGGGAATCCCGCGTCCTCCATGAGACGTCTCGTGTCGAATTCCCCTGGCCGGAAGAACCGGCTCGCAGTTCCGACACACAGGCCTGCCTCGTCCGGGCGAACTGGATCCCCGCCGCATCTTTCTTCATGCGCACAGAGGTGCTGCGCACCTCCGGGGGCTATGCAGAAGACCTGTTCTATGAGGATTTCGAGCTGCTGATGCGACTGTCGGCTCGGCACAGGTTCGTCTACACGGAGGAACCGCTCGTGTCCGTCCGCCGTCTCGAATCGTCGCTGGGGACGACCGGATTCGCGCACAGCAGCCCGCGCTTCATCCGGTCCATGTACGCGGCCCTCCTGCATGCGGAGGAAGGCACCTCCCTCGAAGCCCGCGAAGACGCGCGCGCCCGTCGATGGGAGCTGGCCAAGCGAGCCTCCGCCACCGGGATGCCCCGTTGCGAGGTCCTCGCCAAGATGCGGGAAGCGCGCACCGGTGCGGCATCCCCCCTTCGCGCGATGGCCCACACCGCACGCGCTCTCCTGCACAGGAGATAGAGGCTCACATCACGGCGGCATGACGCCGCAGATGGGCCACCCGGCGTGCAGTCGTCGACTCGAAGTCGTTCCGTCCCACGAGATCGAGGCCTGCACGCCGGGCCCGCTGGAGGAGGGCGGGATCGTCCAGGATGCGGACCAGCTGCTGCAGCAGGCCCTCCACGTCACCGCGGCGGGTCGCCCACCCGATCCCATGCTCCCGCACGAGCGGCGTGAGAGTGGCGTTGTGGAAGCCGAGCACAGGGGCCCCAGATCCCAGCGCCTCGACATAGGTGCATGACGGGTCGCCTTGCTGATGCGGCAACACCATGAGATCCACGCCTTGGCGGACGTCGTCGAGCCAGTGGGTGCGGAAGTCCCGGAACCCTCGGAACTCCATCCACGCCTCAGCCCCTGCCCGCAGGTCCTCCTCAAGGGGTCCGCTGCCGAAGACGCTGAACTCGACAGGCAGTCCTGCCGACCGGGCGCGCCGTGCCAGCTCCACTGCGTATTGCGGCCCCTTGATGGGATCGAGGCGGCCAGAGAACGCCAGCCTCAGGGGGCGATCCCCGTTCCACGCCTCGACACCATTCGCGGCGTGGACGTCGGCCCGCGTGATGCGGTGGTCCATGTAGGGCAAGGGATCCGCGGTGAGGGGCCCGTAGGTCTTGATCGCTGCAGGACCATTGCACTGCAATGACCGGGCGGCACGCGCCTGCTCCCGGATCCCCCGCTCGACCCTCACCAGCCCGACGGCCGCCCGGGCCAGGGGCAGCCCCTTCAGTGTCGCCCGGTAGATCCCCAACCGGATCCCGTAGTTCACCTCCGCGGTCAGCACCGCAGGGGTCCGTGCCGCCGTGAGACCACGCCACGGCGCGGCCAGCAGGCCCGTGACCAAGTCCAAGCCCTGGGCATCGATGGCCTCTGGTTCAGGCTCCGCCTCCACCACGGCGAAGGGGAGATCCGAGAAGGCGATGCGCGAGTGCGCCCGCAGCATGGGGGTGTCCACCGAGATGACAGCGGGGGCGATCACCACCAATTCCCCCGGCCAATGACGCGCCGTCGCTTCCAGAGCCGAGTAGCCGCGCGCCTCCATCAGGACACTGTCCCCGTGGGTCAGGACAGGGCCGGGGAGCACATAGCCCAGCCGGGCCGACTGAGGAGATCGGTGGGAGGGACCCATCACCGCTCCTGCTCGTATTCGTCAGCGGGAATCGCCAGCCACTCGGGAAGGAGCAGAGCAGACTCGCCGTAGGGGTAGTGGCGGCCGAAGAACAGCGGCGCCACCACCCGCTCCGGACGTTCCCCCCTGGGGCGTGAGGTCGCAAGGTACCCCGCCCAATAGGAGAAGGTGGAGTTGGCCAGGATCAGACGCCTCGCCGCCGAGAGCTGGGCGAGATCCTGGAACATGTCATGCGGTTCCGGCATCGTGGTCACGGATGCATCCCCGAAGAGGTCGCTGAGGTTCTCGACGCACCACGCCGGGTCGTCGGAGACCAGGACCACCGGCGAGTCGGCCGGGGCCCCCAAGGCCCGCAGTGCAGCCGAGAGATAACCGCGGATGTTCATCCCGTACTTCGCGCGGTGCTCGGGAACGCTGTAGTAGTCGCCCCGCCGGACATTCACCACCGTCGCATCAGGCACCACCGTGCCCCAACGCCGGGGGAAGTCCGACCCCGCGAGGAGGACCTCCCTGCAGAACGCCTTGAGGTCCGGGTAGAGGAAGTCCTCGTTGATGTCGTGCCCCCACTCCACGGTGCGCGGCTGGAGGAAGGAGACATCCTCTTCCTTGACCGTGAGACGCCACAACGCCGGGAACTCCTGGAGCCAGGGCTGCATCTTGGGCTTGTATCGCACCACCCACGTCGTCCCGGTCGCGCGGTGCCTGGCCCACGCGGTGGCCCACAAGAAGAGGAAGTTGCCCCCGTTCATCGGTTCGTTGCCCCAGATCACCGCGGGCTCGCGATGACGCACTGTCCTCAGCGCCAAGGCGGCGAGATGACGGGGGGCGTGGGAGATGCGCATGGACGTCGCCTTCCGTGGGGAACACGGTCATGGGGAGTGGCCTGCCATTCATGGTGCCGGCGGTTCCAAGGCCACGGGTCGCATGGGGCCCCAGGGGGCCGATACGCAACACCCCCGATTGTCGCATGGCGGGCGCCCACGGCTCCAAGCGCCCGCTACAGTCGTGCCCATGAAGGGCATCATCCTGGCCGGAGGCACCGGTTCTCGTCTGCACCCCATCACCCACGGCATCTCCAAGCAGCTCGTGCCGGTGTACGACAAGCCGATGATCTACTACCCCTTGTCCACGCTGATCCTGGCGGGCATCCGAGACATCCTGATCATCACCACCCCCCAGGACACGGAGCAGTTCCAGCGGCTCCTGGGCGATGGATCGAAGTTCGGCGTCTCTTTGACCTACGTCCAGCAGCCTTCGCCGGATGGCCTGGCCCAGGCCTTCATCCTCGGCGAGAAGCACATCGGCGCGGAAAAAGTTGCCCTCGTCCTTGGTGACAACATCTTCTACGGCCCCGGCATGGGCCAGCAACTTCGGCGTCACACGGAAGTGGACGGGGCCACGGTCTTCGGCTACTGGGTTGCCGATCCCACGGCCTACGGCGTCGTCGAGTTCGATGGGACGGGCAAGGCCATCTCCCTCGAGGAGAAGCCCGCAGAGCCCAAGAGCAACTACGCCGTCCCCGGCCTCTACTTCTATGACAACGACGTCGTGGAGATCGCCAAGAGCCTGAAGCCGTCCAGCCGGGGCGAGCTGGAGATCACCGACGTCAACCGCACCTACCTCCAGCGGGGAGCCCTCAATGTGGAGGTGCTCCCCCGAGGCACCGCCTGGCTGGACACCGGCACGTTCCGCGACCTCAATGACGCCTCCAACTTCATCCGCACGATCGACTCCCGCCAGGGCCTCAAGGTGAGCGCTCCGGAGGAGGTGGCCTGGCGCCAGGGGTTCCTCTCTGACGACGAGCTCCGGGAACGGGCGATCCCACTGGTGAAGTCCGGCTACGGCGCCTACCTGCTCGAACTCCTCGACTCGGATCACTGAGCCGGTCATGAGCGGCGCTGCCTTCCATCGCCCCTCCGGCGCCCGGCACTCGACCAACGTCGGCATCGTCCTCGCCCTCGTGGTGCTGACCATCGGCCTCCCGGCCGCCGCCGCTGCCGCCGCCGGCGCCCTCTGGATCCCCCACAACGACTCGTGGGCGCACTCACGGATCGCGGCAACGCTCGCCGAGACGGGGACGCTGCAGCTGATCGGCTTCAATCGCGCAGCGATGGTGGGGATGATGGCACCGCTCGGGCCCCTCGGTGCCAGCATCGTGGCACAGCACCTGTTCGTCATGGCGTGCGGCAGCGCCGTGGTGGGCTTCAGCTACGCTCTCGCCCGCCAGTTCCTCGGGCGTCGGGCCGCCGCGCTGGTGGCGGCGACCGTGGGCGCAGCACCCGGCTTCGCGCTTCTGAGCACGTCATACATGACAGACGTGCCGATGATGGCAGGGATCTCCGGGGCCCTCTACTTCGGCTCACGGTTCATCAGTGCAGGGAGGCCCCTTCATCTGGCGCTGGCTGCCGGATTCGGACTATGGGGCGTCACGGTCCGCGAGCAGGCCCTGGCCGCACTCGTCGCCGTACTCGCGGCCGGATTGGCATACCGCAGGGATCGTCGCGCAACGAGCGCGCTCATCAGTTTCCTCGCCCTCACGCTCGTCATAGTCTTCGAAGTATGGCGCCGCTCCCAGGCGGGGGACGATCCTCCGCAGCTCGGGCTGGGGCTGGGCTACGCCCTGCGCGGCACCGCTATGGGGTCCATGACACTTCTCTTCGTCTCTTCGCCGGTTCTGCTGGGAACGCTCCGTCGGGCTGGCGGGAAGACTCGGATCCTCATGGGCGCGGCCGCCGCCTTGGCCGGAGGAGCCCTGCTCGGACTGCTGGGGCCCGGCATGCTGTTGGGCAACTACTTCACCCTTGACGGCGCCTACCTGGCGATGTTCTACGGCACACGCGAGACCCTCCCGCAGGCGTATTTCTGGGGCGCTGGCCTCCTGGCGGTGGTCGCCCTCGTGGCCCTCGCCCTGCGCACGAGTGACGTTCTCCTCCTGTCACGGCGGGTGGGACGTGGGCGCATGACCTGGGGTCATGGCCAGACGGCACTGCTGGTCCTCTTCATCGCCCTGTACCTGGGCGGGACCTTCCTTCAGACGTTGAGCGGTCAAGGGATCTTCGAACGCTATTTCTATCCGGTGATCGCACCCCTGGCGATCCTGGCACTGCGTGGAGTGCGCCTGGACCGGGTGCGGACCCTCCTGGCAGTCAGCGCCCTGGCCTTCGTGAGTCTGGGTTCAGCGGCCATCGCCCTCCACACCTGGACCAGCACGGGCGCGGCGTGGCGTGCGGCAGAATCCCTCGTGGCCGAGGGTATGGATCCGAGGGACGTCGACGCCGGTTTCGCCTGGGTCGGCTACCACTCGTCCTCCGCTGTGGCCCCGCAGCCGGTTCGAGACGAGGCACTCGGCGGCTGGACCCTCTTCGAGGATTCGCGGCAATGTGCGCTCGTATCGCTCGCCACGCCCACCGGAGAGACCTCCGACGTCACCTCCGTCCCCTATTCCCGCTACCTCGTGGCGGGCCGCGACCAGGTTCTCATCGAACGACTGCCCGCGTGCCGCTGACCTCCAACCGGAGCCGGTCTGCGACCACCTCGCCCACCGCGGCCCATGTGAGAGTGCGTGCATGAGCCTGGGCGCGCTCTCCCGCCGCTCGGGCCGCCGCGGGATCCGCCATCCTCAGCATCGCCGCGGTGAGGGCACCGGCGTCCTCGGGATCCACGACTTCTCCCCCTCCCCCGATCATGTCTGCGGCACCGCCGACGGTGGATCCGATCGAGGGCATCCCTGCACTGGCGGCCTCGGCGTAGACGATGCCAGCCGGTTCGAGACGGCTGGGGACCACGAGGCAGGTGGACTGCCCGAAGAGGGCGGCAAGCCGGGCCTGCGCCGCCGGGTCTCCCATCGGCATCGGCCCGTGGACCCGGACGCCGGGCTCTTGGACTCCTGGAATCCCGTGGCCGACCAGGTGGAGCCGAGCCTGCGGGTGAAGACGGCGCACCGCCCGGAAGGCTCGGAGGACCATCTCACCATTCTTGCGCGCCCAGTCGTTGCCGACGAAGAGGAAGGTCGGCGTCTGCCAGTTCCGCTCCGACGGGGCAGGCGCCGCACGGTTGATGCCAAGTCCCGTCGCACAGACCTTCGCCGGGTCGATACCGTAGTCCTCCACCACTGAGCGTGCGGACCAGCGCGTGGCCATGAAGCACACAGCAGCGTCCTCATATGCCCGCCGCTGCAGCCTCTCACGCCCTTCGGCGACGCGGGCTGGCAGAGATGCGAACGGGCCCCATCGGTGGCGCCGCGCCTGGGCCACCGTCATGTCCTCGAAGGTCGCCACCACGGGATGCTCCACGCGGTAACCCGTGCCGATCTGCAGCACCGCATGGACGTCCCGGGGGATGCGCAGGCGAGCGACGGCACTCACCAACTGCGCATACGGAGCGCCCTGCCGGGTCACCCCGAGCAGGTGCTCTGGCGATGGGCGGAGCCGGCCAGCCACGGCCCGCGTCCACACCCGCGCCACAGCCGCCGGAGGCGTGAGGTCCACCGGGCGGACATCGACGTCGGCAGCACGGAGTCCTGCCACAAGCCCGGCAGGGGTCCCGGACCAGTGGCGCGGATCAGTCGGGTCTCCGGGGTAGGCCACCGCAACGGTGAGGGGTGCTCCACCTCGTGGTGTTGAGATCATTCGGGGGTGCTCCTCAGGTCGGGGACGGCGCACGGCCGTCACGTGGCAACTCCTCGAGCCAGAGCCGGGGGTGGGGCACGCAGGGGCTCGGCGCGTGCTGTCAGCGTCTCACTGTGGAAGAGCCCCGGCCATGACGCAGACGTCCGATGAGATCCACCGCCCGAGAGGCCTTGCCGACGACCTCGGCCTCGCGCGCGTGTCGGCGAGCCAGGCGCCCTGCAGCGGCATGCCACTGACGCGTTCCGACCAACGGAGCCAGGATCCGGAAGGATTCCTCAGCTTCCTGCCGCCGGAAAGCTTGGAATTCAGGCGATCGTGCGGTCGTGGACATCTCGGTGCGGAACCGTGGCCCCAGAAGCTCGACACTCGGGTACTTCTGGACGAGCAGGAGCCACGAATCGCCGCCCCACACCTTGATGCTCTCCGGGATCGGCACATAGTCCTCCCGACGGAGCATCATGCAGGTGCCGAACCCACGGCGCAGGGAGTAGTCCGATGCCAGCCGGTGTCTGATCCGACCACCGGCGAAACGGCCGAAGGCACGTGGAGAAGGTTCCACCAATCCGACATTCCCGTCGGCCAACAGCCGGGCCGCGTAGGGGAAGACGTCGTCGCTGAACAGCACGTCGTCGTTGACGATGGCCAGGTACTCGCCCTGAGCCGCCGCGGCCCCCAGATTCCATGCCGGGTTCACGAAGATGTTCTCCTCCTGCTGGAAGACGCGCACTTTCGGCGAGGGCCAGCTGAGAGGGGAGGGCGCGTTGTTGATCACGAGCACTTCAAGGACGTCGTCGTGCTCCGCACACTGACGGACCAGCGCGTCCAGGTCGTCCGACCGTTGGAGCGTGGGGATGATGACCGAGAATCGGCCGGTGCCGGGGGCGCGCATGGGCATCAGCTTAAGACCAATTCCCTGCGCGGTTCATCGGCAGAGGACTCCCCGAACCGAGGAACTCGATCTCCTCCAGGATGGCTGCCGCGAACTCCTGCTCGGAGAACCTCCCCGCATGCCTACGCATGGCCAGGCGATCCCACTCGGCTGCCCGGACCCTCCTCACCCCCTCCGCCACCGCGTCCACTCGGGGTCCCGCCACGAATGTCCCGTTCACACCCTCCGCGATCGTGTCCAGGTAGCCGCCTGCACGCAACGCCACCGTCGGCACGCCCCACGCACTCGCCTCCAGCGGGGTGATGCCGAAGTCCTCATGGCTGGCCGCCACGAGTGCCGTGGCGTGGGCGTAGGCCCAGCGCAGCTGGGCGTCGCTGAGATCCTGGCCGAAGACCACATTTGGCCCCGCCATCTCCTTCAGACGGGCCTCCTCCGGCCCTTTGCCGATCACCAGCAGGTTCTGCCCGGTCCGTTCAGCGGCCTGGATCGTCACGTCCACATGCTTGTAGGGCATGAGCCGGGCCACCGAGAGCAGGTAGCCTTCCTCTGCGATCCGTTCAGCCCCGGGAATGGCCTCCTGCGGCCCGTCCACGTCCACCGAATGCGGGGGGAAGACGATCGGCACCTCCCTCATCCCGTAGACGTCCTCGATGCGACGCTTCACCACGGTCGAGTTGGCCACGTAGCGTGATCGGCGCCGGACGGCCGCGCGGTCCCACCCGCGCAGACCCGGGCGCAGGACGCGGGCGATCCGGCCCTTGATGCTGTTCCGACCTCCCTCGCCCAGGTAGTCGTCCAGCAGGTACACCCAGCGCGCGGGCGTGTGGCAGTAGACGAGCGTGGCGCCGTCGTAGCGGAATCCGTGCGCCCAGCCGGAGGTTGAGACGACGGCGACCGGTTCCTTCACGTGCATCAGCGAGGAGGCCAGGGGCAGCAGCGGCAGTGCTCTCCGCGGGTCCGTCCGCAGGAGCCCCACCCGGTTCAGGGGTGAGGTGATGATGTGCGCGTCCTTGAACTCCGGGAAGGTTCCCTCGGGGTCGTAGAACGTCGTGTAGATGGGCGCGTCCGGCCACATCCGGTGCAGGGCGAGCACCACCCGTTCCGCCCCGCCCTTCTGGGTGAGGTAGTCGTGGGCGATGGCGATCTTTGCGGGGGTCTGTTCCGACATCGTGTCCCCTCAGATGGCCCGTTGCGCGCGGTGGGGGTGGGCCCGTCCGGCCTCGGCGGCACCCTCCACCTGGAGGGCGATGAGTCGACGGGCGAGCCCCCGGGGCAGGTGGTCCGCGACGGCGTCGATCAACGCACTGGAGCGCGTGAGCGTGGCTTCGGTGGTGCCCAACGCCACCAGGCGCACGGCAGCACCCCACACGCCTCGCGGAGCACCGATGGTGCCGAGCGGTGCTGCCCCGTGCTTGCTCACGAACAGGTTCCGCGCGGCCGTGCCGTGCAAGGCCCGCACCGCCTTCGAGTGCGTCGTCACGGCGGCGGCGTGGTGCCGCGTCTCCAGCTCGGGGCGGATCACCACGGGATAGCCTGCCGCGTGCAGCCGGTAGCCGTAGTCGATGTCCTCCCACCCGTACTGTCGGTAGTCCGGGTCGTAGCCGCCGCTCTGCTGGTGCAGGGCACGGGGGACGGACACGTTGCCGGCCCAGTGCCGCCACTGCTGATCCGCCGGCAGCGCATACGCGTGTTCGCGGTGCAGGACGTCCTGAGCGTCACCGTAGGCGCGCTGATACGGGGTGGGCTCCAGGACGTTCAAGTAAAGCCCGATCGCTCCGCCGGGCCCGCCCGAGTGGGCGGCCACGTGGTCCCGGATGTAGTGAGGTCCGGGCTCCAAGTCGTCGTCGGCCCGGATGAGGATGCGGCCGGACGTCGCGTCGGCACCTGCGTTGAGCGCGGCGACCCGTCCGCGGTTCTCGGGGAAGACGGTCCAGCTCAGGTCCAGGCCCGGATGTTCCGCGGCCAACTTGGCGAGCACCGCTTCCGACCCGTCCACGTCCCCGTCCACGACCACGTGGACCTCGAACGGCGGGGCGTCCTCCTGCGCGGCGAGCGCGCCGATCAGGCGCGGCAGCCGCTGGGCTCCGCCCCGGCTGGGGACGATCACGCTGGCCTCGGGGGTCAGGGGTGTCTCGGTCATGAGTCCTCCGCGGGGGTCATAGGGACAGGTCATCCAGGAGCTCGGCGACGGCGGCGCGGCCGGCCTCAGGTGAGAACAGCGACTCCCAGCGGCGCCGCTGGGAATGGGCCACCGCCCCCAGATCGACCGCGCGCACGGCCCGCAGGCAGTCCGCGAGCGCGGCAGCGTCCCGCTGCGGAACAACGAAGGGGTGCCCGCTGCCGACCACCTCGGGAACGGCCCCCGCATCGGAAGCCACCACCGGAACGCCCGCGGCCATCGCCTCGGCCGTCACCAGGCCGAATGACTCCGCCACATGAGACGGTACGGCCAGCACGTCCACGGTGGCCAGGAACTCGGCGGTGTCCTGCCAGCCGAGCACCTGGACGTCCTCGCCCGCCGTCTTCAGGGCGGTGGCGAGCCGCTCGGCCTCGTCATCCGCCACGAACCGGCTCTCCCCCGCGACGCGGAACACGAAAGCACCCGGGTCGGTCTTCCGCAGCAGCGCGGCGGCCTCCAGCAGGGTCACGATGCCCTTGTCCTCGGACAGCCGGCCGAGGAATCCCACGGTCACCGGCTCATCGGCACCGCGGGCCCGCCCTGTCTGCGGTGCCGTCGGGGCCGGGACCCAGTTGTGGAGCACGCGGGCCCCGCGGATGCGGTCCGCCGCGAATCGGGAGGGCACGAGGACCGCGAGCGCACCGGGACGCGCCAGGGCGGAGAACACGCGCAGAAGCGGCTTCTCGGGCACCTGGTGCAGGTGCACGATCCGGCGCGGCCGACCGGCCAGCGCCGTCGCCGGCAGCAGCCCGTTGCACCACGCGACGTCGTCCCCGCCTCGGCCACGGTCCCAGGCGCGGAGAGCGCGCAGATACCCCAGGCGTCCGGGCCCACCCAGTCGGACCACGTCGAAGCCGTCCGCGGCCAGGCGATCGGCGGTCTCGGCCGGGTGCGCCGGGGCCACGACGCCCACGTCCCGCCCGATCTCGCGCAGGGCCGTGGCGAGGTGGTGCAGCATCACCTCGCCGCCGCCCACCTCACCCTGGTTCGCCAGGATCCAGATGCGTCCGTTCATCGGGCCGGCTCCCGGGATCGGGGATGTCCGGTCCGCGCGTCCATGATGGAGCGGACGCGGGTCAGCCCCCGCTTGGCCGCGCGGCCGAGGTGCTCCTCGCCGTACCTCTGCAGGGCCCAGGCGAGTACGGAGACCACGGCCAAGGCCACGAGCATGGCCATGTTCCGGCCTACGTATGGCCATAGAGCATGGATGACCAGATAACCGGGAATGACGTGGATGATGTACAGGGAGTAGCTGATCCGGCCGTAGAACTGGAAGGGCGGCGTTGTGAGGAGCCACGTCCTTCGTCGGAGGGCCACAGCAGTGAACAGGGTCGCCGCTGCCAGCACCCAGAGACCAAGGGTCATGTCGCGCAAGACGAAGGGGCTCACGACAGCCGATGCATAGGCTGCGGCCACCGCTCGTCGGTGGCGACCCGTCTCCCGTGCCAGGAACACCACCATGCCCAGGACGAACATGGGCGCATACTCGGCAACAGTGATGTTGTTGACGAGTTTGACCCACGTGGGGTCCCCCGCTGGGCGTGGCGCCGCGGCCTGTGAAGTCACAGCCACCACCGTCCAGGACAACACAGACCAACCCAGGCATGCCCACAGGACCAGACGGTCCGACAGGCGACACCGGCTGAGGATGAGGAGGGTCAAGACAAGTGCGTAGAACTGCATCTCGACCGCCAGGGTCCAGTAGACGTCGACCACATCGTCGACCAGCAACCATCGTTGGACCATCGTGAGATTGACGAAGATCTGCCCCGGACTCAGCGAGTACCCCGGCACCTGAACGAGGGCGAGGATCACCACGGCGAATGCAAGCGAGAGCCAGTACGGCGGGTACAGCCGCGCCACTCGGGAGATGACGAAATCGCTGGGACGCGAGGCACGGCGCGCGGTCATGAGGATCACGAAACCGCTGATAAAAAAAACAGCTGGACCCCCGTGCCACCCCAGACGAAGTCATGAAAAGCCGGGGGATCGTCGCGGTAGTGGAAATTGTGCGTCCCGCCGAAGTGCGAGAACACCACGGCCAGCGCCGCGATCCCCCGAAGGCCGTCCAGCTCCCGGAACCGGGGCCCCGGCACTCGCTTCTCGGCCGGGGCCACCGACGCCGATCCCGGCTCGTTCGGGCTTGCCGCGGTCATCGGTGCCCGCCCTTCCCCGCCCGGCGCCCGAGCACCTCGAGGGTCGCCTCGGCGGTGGCCCGAGCCATGGTCTCCACGTCGCCCACGCGCACCTCGCCCGGGCCGTCGGCCGCGGCACGCACGACGGCGTCAGCGATGGCCGCCGGGGTGGTCTCGTGGACCAGGCGCTCAGGCGGCAGGATCTCTCCGTTGCCGCCCACATCCGTGGCGACGGCGGGCAGGCCGGCGGCCGCGGCGTCGAGCAGGGTGTAGCTGAGGTTCTCCCAAGAGGAGAGCTGCACCAGCACGTCGTGCTCGGCCATGGTGCCCCACGGCTCCACGAAGCCGGGCAGGTCGACCGCATCCGCGACGCCGAGGTCCTCGGCCTGCGCACGCAGCGCCGCCGCGAGCGGCCCGGTGCCGGCCAACGTCAACCGCGCCCCGGGGTCGCGCTCCAGCAGGGCGGGCAGTGCGGCGATCAGCCGGTCGAGGTTCTTCTCGGGGGCCAGCCGGGACAGGGAGAGGATCCGCAACCCCTCCCCCGGTGCGCGCCGCTGCCCCGCGGCCGCGGCGCGCACCGCGGGCCCGTCCACGCCGTTGCGCACCACGGTGAGGGGCGCCCCCGCGCCCCATTTGCGGCGCAGCACGTCCGCGGTGGACTGCGCCACCGCGATCACGAGGTCCGTGCCGCGCAGCCGGGCGCGGTGCGCGGCGTTCTTCACCCGGGCCGCCGCGGCGCGGTTGTACAGCCCGTCGTCCGGGGCGATCCCGTGCTCGGTGCTGAGCAGCGCCGGCGCACCGGCCCGCCGCAGGGCCCGCCCCGCGCCCAGCGCCGTGAAGGCCGCGAGGTCGGCGTAGGCCAGGTGCGTGTGGACCGCGGCCGGGCGCAGGGTGCGCACCGCCGTGCGGAGCGTGCGCACCGAGGCGGCCAGGCCGGCGTCGGGCCCGACGTCCCCCGTGAACACCGCCGCGCCCTGCTCGCGCAGGCGCTCGGCGAGCGGCCCCTCGGGGCAGAGCACCCCCAGCCGCAGGCCGGGCAGGCCGACGCGTGCGACGTCGAGGACGTGCCGGGCCACGCCGCCGAGGTCGGCGACGGGCACCACCCAGAGCGTCAGCGGGGCCGGGGTGGTCGTCGCCGCCTCCGGGATCACAGCCACTGCTCCAGGCGGTCCAGGGCCGTCCAGAAGCCCTCGCCGTTGTTGATGTGGCCCTGCCAGATCTCCGGGATGAAGCTCACCCCGGGCGCCAGGCGGTCCAGCTGCTCGCACAGCACGGGCCAGTCGACGTCGCCCTCTCCGATCTGCGGCCCCTCCCCGTCCACACCGGTGGCGTCCACGAGGTGCAGGTGGATGGTGTGCGGGGTCAGCTTCTCCACCATCTCCGAGAAGGGGATCCCCAGGAACGTGGCCGAGAGCTTGGAGTGGGAGATGTCCAAGCACAGGGGCACCCCCGTGGCCTCCACGAACGCCACGGTGTCGTCCGGGTCCATGAAGAGGTTGTGGTACTGCTGACCGCCCATCAACCATGGGAACGGCGGCAGCGTCTGCGCGGCGATCCGGATGCCGGAGGTGTCCAGGCGCTTCACGGCCTCGGCGATGCGCTCGTACTTCGGCAGCCGCTCCTCCGGGCGGATGTGCCGGTCCAGGGTGAACCCGCCCATGGTGATGACCATGATGGGCTCCTCCTCGGACGGGAACCAGCGCTTCAGGTCCCGGGTGATGTCGATCGTGCGCTGCACCTCGACGATCGAGCGCTCCCACACGGCGTCGTCGTCGCTGGCCAGGTCCACGAGGAAGTCGCCGGAGAAGATGTCCGGCAGGTGGGTGGTGAAGCCCATCGGCATGGGCTCGGTGAACACCGAGTCGATGTCGATCTCGAGGTCCTTGTAGGAGAAGTGGAACTCCAGGAAGTCCGGGGTGCAGTCCTTCGTCAGCGCCGCGACGTCGTGATAGCGCACCGGTAGGCCCCAGGGGCGCCGGAACTGAAACTGGCGCCCGGTGGGCACCGTGTCCGTGAGGTCGCCGGCGAAGAAGAAGTCGCCCTCGGCCATCTCGCGGTGCAACGTGCGGCCGACCAGGCGCGGCAGCTCGTTGGGCTGCAGGCCGCGGCCCGGGGACTTCACGGTCACGTCGTCCGCGGTGATCGTGGCGCCGGCCCGCAGCGGACGGGCCGCCACCAGGGACTTGGCCAGGTTGATGCGGTTCATCGCCTCGCCCGTGGAGACCACGCGCTCGTTCCCGACGCCGATCGACTCCTCGATGTCCCGGGTCTGCCGCACCATCTGCGCGAACTCCTCCGGCAGCAGGGAGACCTTGTGGTCGTTGCCCTCGAGCCCGCGGTCCACGGTGAAGTGCTTCTCGATGATCGCGGCGCCCCGGGCCACCGCGGCCAGGGCCACGTGGAAGCCGCGCTCGTGGCCCGAGTAGCCCACCGGCGTCTGCGCGATCTCCGCGAGCCGGTCCAGGTAGGCCAGATTCACGTCCTTGTAGGGGGCGGGGTACGTGGACTGGGCGTGCAGCATCGCGAAGGGGACGCCGGAGGAGCGCACCAGGGCCGCCGCCTCGCGGATCTCCTCCTCCCGGGACATGCCGGTGGAGAGCACCATCGGCAGGCCGGAGGCGGCCGCGTCCCGCAGCAGACCGTGGTTCGTCAGGTCCGCCGAGGCGATCTTCACGCCGTCCACCGGGTACTCGCGCAGCACCCGCATGGACGGGGCGTCCCACGGGGTGCACATCAGGGCGACACCGGCGTCCCGGACGTGGTCGAACACCCGCACCATGTCCTCGGCGGAGAGCGAGAACTTGGCCAGCTCGTCCAGGGTGCGCTGGGCCCCCAGGTCCTCACCGGCGGTGGCCGCACCGGACTGCCGGTACAGGGCGTCCATGTCCCGCAGCTGGAACTTCACGGCGTCCGCGCCCGCCACGACGGCCAGGTCCACGAGACGGCGGGCCAGGTCCACATCGCCCTGATGGTTGTTGCCGATCTCCGCGATCAGGAACGCCGGGTGGCCCTCCCCGATCCGGTGCCCGCCGATCCGCAGCTCCGCCTCCCGGTTGATCGCCAGGGCCGTCAGGCGGCCGCGCTCGTCCAACAGCGGCAGGTGCAGCGCCCCGGTGGGCAGGGCCTCGCGCATCTCGGCCGGGGAGGCGCCCAGGGGCGCCGTCGCCGGGTCGCGATGGGCGACGTCGGCCGCGGCCACGTCCAGCGACGCCTCCGGCCGCGCCACCAGCCAGCGGCGCACGTCCCCGTCCGTCAGCGAGCCGACGAGGAAGCCGTGGGAGTCCACCACGAACACGGTGCGCTCGCGGTTGTCGGTCATCTTCTGCAGGGCGGCCAGGAGCGAGTCCTCGGGGAAGACGAGATAGGGGGTGAGCCTGCGTTCGATGATCACTGCGTGCCTCCGAGGGTGCGGTTCGGGCCGGTGGTGGGGGTCTCGGCGGTGCGCGGGGCACCGAGGTCGGGGTGCTTCTGCAGCACCTTGTGCACGGCCAGGTACTGGTCCATCTGCTGCTCTGCGAGGGCGAAGTCGAGCTCGGTGTCGATGTCCACTCCCTCGAGGTCGTCCAGCTCCAGCATGCCGATCCGGCCGCCGAGGCGGTTGTGGAGCTCGTCGTACACCCACGGCTTCGTCAGGTAGAGCGAGCCGTTCTCCCGGAAGCGCAGGTCCGTGCGCGTCATGTCCTGACGGCGCTTGCGGTGCGTGACGTCGAAGTCCGGGATGGGGGCCGCCGCCGGGTCCGGTGCATGGCGCCACACGAACGGGGAGACCGGCACGACGCCGACGAGGGAGTCCACGCCGGTGGCGCGGAACTGCGCGACGGCGCGGTCCAGCGTGCCGGGCAGGCGCAGCGGGCTGGTGGCCTGGAGCAGCATCACGCCCTCGGGTTCGACGCCGGCCGCGCGCTCGGCCGCGAGCACGTGCTCGATCACGGGCTCGGTGGGGGTCGAGTCCTGGGCCAGGTGGGCCGGACGCAGGCCCGGCACGTCCGCGCCGTAGCGCGTGGCCACCTCGGCGATCTCCTCGGAGTCCGTGGAGACCACCACATGCAGGTCCGCCTCCGCCTCGAGCGCGGACTGAATGGTCCACGCCACGAGCGGGTGGCCGCCGAGCAGGCGGACGTTCTTGCCCGGCAGGCCGCGGGAGCCGCCGCGCACGGGGATGACGCACAGGATGCTCATGAGGCGCTCCTCCAGAGGTCGGCCGCGATGGCGGCGGCGGGATCGGGCGTGGGCGAAGCCAGCGGCGGCGTGGGATCGGGCCGGTGGCCCGGTCTCCAGCGGCGCATGCCGTAGCGCTCCCAGAACCCCTCGAGCCACGCCGGCGGGTCGGGGTGCGTGACCCACGCGGGCCGGCCCGACTGCGCCGCCTCCAGCACGCCCGTGGAGAAGACCGAGACCACGGGGCCCGTGGTCTGCGTGAGCGGGACGTCGGAGCGGTCGACCGTGATGCCCTGCGCCTCCCAGCGGGCGTGCTGCGCACGGGAGAGTCGGTCCTTCTCGGCCGGATGCGGGCGGTACACGGCACCGGTGACGCGGATGTAGTCCTCCGCCGCCCGGGCGAAGTCAGCACGGGGCAGCTCGGCGCCGTGCAGCTGGCCGAGGAAGACGCCGGGGCCCGCGGCGTCGGGGCCGGCGGGCCGGTGCGCCGCAGTCCGACGGGCGTCCTCCAGGAGGGCGGACCCGACCGCGCGGACGCGCACGTCGGCGCGGCCCTGCGTCCACCACGCGGCGTCCTCGGAGGTGAAGGCGTAGAGCGTGCTCTCGCGAGGCACCGGCGGGGTGGAGACGGCGAGCAGTCCGTGCTGCACCACCGCCACCTCGGCGCCGCGCTCGCGGGCCCAGCGCACGGCCGCGCGGCCAGAGGACAGGTACTCCCCCGCCACCAGCACGCGGCGCAGCCCTGCGAGGCGGGGCAGCAGCAACGGCCCAGCGGCCGCAGGGATCGGCGTCAGGCGCACGCCCGGGGTCCGTGCCCCCGGCAACGCCGCGATCTGCTCCGCGGTGGCCTCCCCGGGGAGGACCCATCCGACGCCGGCGGCAGCCTCCGGCGGCAGGGCCGCGACGGGCGCGGCCAGCGCGGCGAGCTGCGTGGGGCCGAAGGACTCCAGCGCCACGAGCGAGTGAACCTCCCCCTCGGGGAGCATCAGCATCGGGCTCTCGGCGCCGGCCGCGGTGCCCCGGGCGGCACGGATGGCAGAGCGCGCGGCGTCCGCAGCGCGCCGCGAGGCCGGCCACTGGGCCCGTTGCCACCGCTGCCACCGGGGCAGGTCCTCGGGCCTCCAGAACAGGGGGGCGTCAGCGCCGCCGGCCATCAGGTCCACCAGTCCTGCGCGGCGGCGGCGCGGTGCGCGAAGGTGTGCTCCGCGTGGGAGCGGCGGCGGCCGGCGGCGCGGATGCGCTCGCCCCACGCGGGCTCGCGCACCGCGCGGGAGCCCAGCTCCACGAGGTGCTCGGGGCTCTCGAACACGAGGACCTCCGCGCCGGGCTCGTAGAACTCCGCCACGTCCGCCCGGTCCACCAGTTGGAGCCCACCCATGCCGGGCACCTCGAAGGTGCGCATCGCATGGCCGGCCTGCAGGCCGTGGATGTTGATGGCGCCCGCGGCGGCCGCCTGCACGGCGTACGCCTCGTTGAGAGGGATGTCCCGTTCGGCCGGCAGGTCCGGCCGGGCCAGCTCCCACGTGCGCAGACGGTCCACGGGGTGGTGGCTCCACTGCCGGCCGTAGGCGCGCACGGGGACGCCCGCGGCGGCGAGGCGTTCGAGCAGCTCCACACGGTTGGGGTAGCGCGAGCCCACGAACACGAGCTCATCCCTCCGTTCGAGGGACGGCACCTCCAGGTCCGGGTCGAAGCCGTTGGGCAGATAGTGGGCGTCCACGCCGTCGGCCGTGAGCTCGTCCGCCTCGGAGCGGGCATAGCTCAGCACGGGACCCACGGTGCGCAGGAAGTCCAGGGAGTAGTCGTGACGGTGGAGGTCGTCGTAGAGCCACAGCATGCGGGGCACGCCGAGCGCTCGGACTTCGTCCCAGAACTGCTCGCCGAGGGAGTCGCCCTTGATGACGAGCACGCGGTCGGGCTTGGCCTCGCGCAGGGCGGCGACCGCCCGCTGGGTGTCCCACGCGACGCGGGCGGCCGTGCGGTCCATGCCGACCCTCTGCGGCAGCTCCAGGAGGGCCTTGTTGCGCAGCTTCATGGCAGGGGTGACGTACGCGTCGTAGCAGTGCACCGTGACGTCGAAGCCCTGCTGCGCCCACGCGCGGGCGATGGAGCGGTGATAGCCGTGGAAGGCGGGCGAGACGAGGAACAAGCGCTCGGTGCGGCGCCCTGCGGGCACGCCGACGCGGGCGGGAGTGGAGCCCAGGGGCGCGAGGACGGTGTAGGTGCGGGCGGTCATCGGCGGGTCCCCCGCCAGATCAGGCGCAGCTCGTCCTTCGCCACACGGCGCGCGTCCACGTCCGTGCCCCGGGCCTGCCGAAGGGCGTTGACGGCGAGGTTGGCACCCGTGGCCGCGGTGAGCGCGGCCCTGAGCGCGCGCGGCCGGCCGAACTTGCGGGCATAGCGGAACCGCGAGTCCACGAGCCACGCGCGACGCCGCAGCGGATCCGAGGAGCCGTGCAGGCCATGCGTGACGTGGATGGTGGGAATCACGATCGAGGGGATCCCCCGCCGGCGGAGCCGCTGCTGGAGGTCCACCTCCTCGGAGTTCATGAAGTAGGCCTCGTCGAAGCCCCCCACCGCGCGGACCTCGGCCATCGGCAGCAGCAGCACGGCGCCCATCACCCAGTCCACGGGCACGGGCCCGGTGGCCTCAGCCGCGTGCACGTCATGGCCCACGGCCTCGTGCAGCAGGGGCAGGTGGCGGAACCGGGCGAGCGGAGTGAGCCATTCCACGGTCTGGTGCAGCACCGTGGGGAAGTGACGCCCGGACCACTGAGGTGTCCCGTCCTCATTCACCACCTGCGGACTCACCACGGCCGGCTGGAACGGTGCCGCAGCGGCCACGAGCGCGTCGATCTGCTCGCCCGTGATGAGCGCGTCCGAGTTGAGCACGAGGGCGTACTCCGTGCGGACCTCGGCCAGACCGGTGTTCACGTTCGCGCCGAAGCCCCCGTTGGCGGGACGACGCACCACGGTGAGGCGGGCGTCGTCGCTGCCCGGGTAGGGCACGGGCGAGGCGTCATCGGCGACGACGACGCCGGCCAGGCAGGTGGACCGGGCCTCCAGGAGGGAGGCAGCGAGTGCCGCCGTGGGAGCCGGGTCCCCGTAGTGCGGGATCACCACCGTGACGGACGGTTCGGGGACGATCTCAGGCATGGGGTCCTCCGGCAGGCAGACTCAGCGGCGCGAAGGGTGCACGCTGCGGCTCCAGTATAGGCGGCGGGGCGTCGGCGGCCGGCGGCCAGCGGGCGCCGGCCCCGGGCCCCGCAGGCACTCCGTAGACTGGACTCGCCTCTCGGGCCCGTGCCGGAGGGAGGCGGTCGCTCGCCGTGACCTTCGCCCCGCTGCCGAATGGGAGACCTCGATGCCCACCTCTGATGCCGGGACGCCCCGCTCCCTGCGCCTGACGGCAGGCCTGGACACCCTGACGGTGAGCGGCCTCGACGAGACCGCCAGCGAGACGCTGTGCCGTGACTGGTCCCGGTGCAGCCCCACCCCGATCCCCACCCCGGCCGCCGCCGACCTCGAACGGGCCGAGGGTCAGGACTGGGACGTCTTCCACGAGTCGATCGTGTACGCGGCCACGTCCGCGGCGATCGGCTCCTGCCGCGGCACCCACCTGATGTTCCACGGCGCCTGCCTCGCCGTCCCGGAGACGGGCGCCGCCGTCGTGCTGGCCGCCGCCTCCGGCACGGGGAAGACCACCGCGACACGACGCCTCGGCCCCCACTTCGCCTACCTCACCGACGAGACGGCCATCGTGGATCCCGCAGACCTGGGGGTGACCCCGTACGCCAAGCCGCTCTCCCTGCTGGGGGACGCCGGCGTGCGTCCGAAGCACCAAGTGGGACCGGACGGACTCGGTCTGGGGCCGACCGTGCCGGGCACGGTGCGGTGTGTGGCCGTGCTGGACCGCGTGCGCGATGCGACGGAGGACGTGCCCGCCCGGGCGGAGCCCCTTCCCCTGCTGGAGGCGCTGCAGCTGCTGGTGCCGCAGACGTCCTCCCTCTCGCAGCTGCCCCGCGGCCTCGTGACGCTGTGCGGCGTCCTGGACCGCGTGGGCGGCGCCCACCGCCTGGTCTACACCGAGGCGGAGGGACTCCGCCCGGTGCTGGAGGAGCTCCTCGACGATGCTCCGGTCCGGCTCGACCGGTCATGGGATCCGCTGGAGGACGACGAGCTGGCTCCTTCGAGCGAGCCGACGTCCCCGACCTCCCCGACGGATGCGGGCGAGCCCAGCACGGACCCCCGGCGCATCCGCCGCCGCGGAGCCGACGACGGCATCCTCACCGCCGACCACACCCTCGTGCTGCTGCACGACACCGAGCTCGTGATGCTCGCAGGGCTCGGACCGGCGATCTGGTTCCTCTTGACGGAGCCCCTCACGCCGGAGGAGATCCTCGACCGGCTGAGCAGCAACGGGCCCGTGCCCCCAGACGCCGCCGACAGAGTGGAGGCAGCGGTGGCCCAGCTCTCCGAGCAAGGACTCCTCCGCGCCGAATGACCCTCTGCCCACAGCGCGCCGCGGGCCGCCACCCCTCGAGGGTGACGGCCCGCCGTCGTGTCCACGGACGGCTCAGTGCCCGCCCCAGTTCGAGGGCGGCCACACCGTGGTGAACACCTTCCCCACGATGTCGTCACGCCGCACGAAGCGGGCGCAGCCGTCGGTCTGCTCCCCCACGGTGCCCCGGCAGGCGATCACGGAGTCGGCGGAGTTCGAGCGGTGGTCGCCCATCACGAGCATGGAGTCCGCGGGGACGGTCACGGGGCCGAAGCACCGCGACGAGACCACGTCGGACTCGCAGTCGAGCCGGCCGGGCACGAACGGCAGGTCCCCGTACACGTACGGCTCGTCCTGGGGCGAGCCGTCCACCACCACCTGGCCGGCCGAGGTGCAGCAGGAGACCGTCTGCCCGGCCTCACCGATGACGCGCTTCACGAGCGCCTGCTCATGGGAGCGGCCGATGCCCGTGAGATCGCCGAATCCACGCACCACGGCCTCGAGCGGGCCGTCCTCGGGCATCTCCTGGGCCCAGTCCTCGTTGGCGTTGAACACCACCACGTCCTGCTGCTCCGCCCTGCCGTCCGGGTAGGCGGTCCGGTTCACCAGCATGCGGTCCCCGATCTCCAGGGTGTTCTCCATCGAGCCCGACGGCACGGAGTAGACCTTCACCCAGAACGCCTGGACCACCGCCACCACGATGATCGCGACGGCCACGTTCAGCAGCACCGCCAGCCATCCGGGCAGGCGGGCGTGCTTCGGCTCAGCGGCGGCCGTGGTACCCGTCATGCTCAGGCGTCGCCGTCGAACAGGCTGGTCACGGAGCCGTCCTCGAACACCTCGCGGATGGCGCGGGCGATCAGCGGGGCGATCGAGAGCACGGTGAGCTTCTCGAAGCGCTTCTCCGGCGGGATCGGCAGGGTGTTGGTCACCACGATCTCGCGGGCCCCGGAGTCGCCGAGGCGCTGCGCGGCCGGGTCCGAGAACACGGCGTGCGTGGCGGCGATGATGACGTCCTTCGCGCCGGCGTCCTTGAGGATGCGCACAGCGCCGGCGATCGTGCCGCCCGTGTCGATCATGTCGTCGATCAGCACGCACACGCGTCCCTCGACGTCGCCCACCACGGTCTTGGACTCGGCCTTGTTCGGCGTGGTGAGGTCGCGGCTCTTGTGCACGAACGCGAGCGGCACGCCACCCAGGCGGTCCGCCCACTGCTCGGCCACGCGCACGCGGCCGGTGTCCGGGGAGACCACGGTGACCTTCTCCCCCTCCACCTGGCCGCGGATGTAGTCCGCGAGCAGCGGGATGGCGAAGAGATGGTCCACCGGGCCGTCGAAGAAGCCCTGGATCTGCGCGGTGTGCAGGTCCACGCTCATGATGCGCGAGGCACCGGCGGTCTTGTAGAGGTCCGCCACCAGGCGGGCCGAGATGGGCTCGCGCCCGCGGCCCTTCTTGTCCTGGCGGGCGTAGGGGTAGAACGGGGAGACCACGTTGATGCGGCGGGCCGAGGCGCGCTTCATGGAGTCCAGCATGATGAGCTGCTCCATGAGGTGGTTGTTCAGCGGCGCCGGGTGGGACTGGATGACGAAGACGTCCTTGCCGCGCACCGACTCGCCCGAGCGGACGTAGATCTCCCCGTTGGCGAAGTCGTACGCGCTCATGGGCAGCAGCTCGGTGCCCAGGGCATCGGCGATCTCCTGCGCGAGCTCGGGGTGTGCCCGCCCCGTGGCCAACACCAGCCGCTTGTCCTCGCTCCGGCTCAGTTCACTCATGACGTCCCTGCTCTCCGTGGCCGCGGATCCGCGGCCACTGCTCGCTGCTTGTGCCTGCCAGGCGCCCCCCGCGCTGATCCTGCCTCCCATCCTAGGCGTGTGCGCCCAGGCCGAGCGCCCGCTCAGGCGCCCGCGCCGCCGCGCTGATCCGCATCGGTCCCCGTTCCGGCGGCCTCGGCGGCCTGCGCCGAGGAGGTGCCGGGCCGGCGGGAGGTGACCCAGCCCTCGATGGTCCGCTGGCTCACCGCGTTCAGGGCCAGCGCTCCGGCGGGCACGTCCTCGCGCACCACGGCGCCGGCGCCGGTGTAGGCGCCGTCGCCCACGGTCACCGGTGCGGTGAACACGGTGTTGGAGCCGGTGCGCACGTGGGCGCCGATCACGGTGCGGTGCTTGTTCACGCCGTCGTAGTTGGCGGTGATGTTGCCGCAGCCGATGTTGGTGTACTCGCCGATCTCCGCGTCCCCCGCGTAGCCGAGGTGGGAGAGCTTGGCGCCGCGGCCCACGGTGACCTTCTTGGTCTCGTAGAACGCGCCGATCTTGCCCTCCTCGCCCAGCACCGTGCCCGGGCGCAGGTAGGTGAACGGGCCCACGGAGGCGTCGTCACCGATCACGGCTTCGGTGGCGTCGGTGCGCTTGACGGTGGCGCGCTCCCCCACGCGGGTGTCGGTGAGCGTGGAGTCCGGTCCGACGACCGCTCCGGTGGCCACCGTGGTGGTGCCGTGGAGCTGCGTGCCGGGCGTGAGGGTGACGTCCGAGGCGAGCGTGACGGTGACGTCGACCCAGGTGGAGGACGGGTCCACGACGGTGACGCCCTCCTTCATCCAGCGGCGCAGCACGCGGTCGTTGAGCTGGCGGCCGAGGTCGGAGAGCTGGCGGCGGTCGTTGGCCCCCTCCACCTCCCACACGTCCTCCGTGCCCACGGAGGCCACGCGGCCGCCCTCGGCGCGAGCCATGCCCAGCACGTCGGTGAGGTACTTCTCGCCCTGCACGTTCTCCGTGGAGAGCAGCGGGAGGGTGCGGCGCAGCAGGGCGGCATCGAAGGCGTAGATGCCGGAGTTGACCTCGGCGATCTCCACGAAGGAGGAGTCGCCGGTGGACGCGGCGTGGGCCAGGGCGTCCTTGTGCTCCATGATGCGCTCCACGAGGCCCTCCGCGTCGCGGACGATGCGCCCGTAGCCGGTGGCGTCCTCGAGGGTGGCGGTGAGCACGGTGACGGCGTTGCCGTCCGCCTCGTGGGTGGCCACGAGGTCCGCGAGGGTCTCCGGGGTGAGCAGCGGGACGTCGCCGTACGTGACCACCACGGTGCCCGCGAGGTCCCCCGGCAGGGCGGCGAGGCCGAGCTCGACGGCCCGGCCGGTGCCCGGCACCTCGTCCTGGTCCGCGATTGCGAGGCCCGTGATGCCCAGGTCCTGCGCGACGCCCTCGATGTGCTCGGCCACGCGGTCCCGCTCGTGGCGCACGACGGCCACGAGGTGCTCCGGCTGCAGCGACTGCGCGGCGGCGAGCGCGTGGCCCACGAGCGAGCGGCCGCCGATGGCGTGCATGATCTTCGGCGTGGCCGACTTCATGCGGGTGCCCTGGCCGGCGGCCAGCACGATCACGGCGGAGGGACGGACGGCAGGCTGCGTCATGCGCGGGGCTCCTGATGCTCGGGGAAGCGGGGCGTGCCGCGCTCCCGGTCAGGGTGCGGGCGTTCCGCCCCTAGGATTCGAACCTAGACTGCACGGCTCCAAAGGCCGGCGTGCTGCCATTACACCAGGGCGGAGCGTCACGGCCCACGCCGGGCGCGACGACGGCTCATTCTTCCACAGGCTCAGTAGGCGCCCTCGGCGGCCACCACCGCACGGGCGGTGCGGGCGAGGATCACCATGTCCCCCAGGATGGACCAGTTCTCCACGTAGTACAGGTCCAGGCGCACGGCGTCCTCCCACGAGAGGTCCGAGCGCCCGGAGACCTGCCACAGGCCCGTGATGCCGGGCTGCACCAGGAAGCGGCGGTGCACGTGCTCCTCGTACTGCTCCACCTCGTGCGCCAGGTGCGGCCGGGGACCCACGAGGGACATGTCCCCCTTCACCACGTTCACCAGCTGGGGCAGCTCGTCGATGCTCGTGCGCCGGATGAGCTTGCCCACCTTCGTGATGCGCGGATCCTCCTTCATCTTGAACAGCACGTTGCCCTCGCCGGAATCGGACTCCAGCTGCGCCTTGACCTCCTCCGCGTCCGCCACCATGGAACGGAACTTGAGCATGGTGAACGGGACGCCCCCCAGGCCGATGCGCTCCTGACGGAAGAGGACGGGGCCGCCGTCGGTGGCCTTCACGGCGATGGCGACGGCCAGCAGCAGCGGGGAGATGACGACGAGGCCCAGGCACGCGGCCACCAGGTCGAAGGCCCGCTTGGTGAATGCCTTGCCCGGCGCCAGGCGAGGGGTGGAGAGGTGGATCAGCGGCAGGCCGGCCAGCGGCTGCGTGTGCAGCCGGGGCCCGGCCACGTCCAGCAGGGCCGGGGCCATGATGAGGGAGACCCCGCGCTCCTGCAGCCCCCAGCCCAGCTGCCGGACGTCGCTCGGCACGAAGGGGTGGCCCGAGGTGATCACCACCGCGTCGATCTCCAGGGCCTCCACCTGGGCGACCACCTCGGCCACGCCCTCCACGTCCGTGCGGACGGGAACGGGCAGCCATCCGGCCGCGCGCGGCTTGTAGCCGGGCAGCAGCGCGGCCACGGGCGCGTAGCCGGCACCGGCCTCCGAGTCGAGCGCGTCGAACACGTGCTGGACGGCCCGCGGGCCGCCCACCAGCAGCAGGCGACGGCGGAACGCGCCCGTCTGGCGCCGGCGGGCCACCCAGCCGCGCACCACGAACCTGCCGATCAGCAGGAGCAGGACGCCCAGGGGAAGGGCGAGGGCGATGTAGCCGCGGGCCACCTCGAGCCCGGCCGCGAAGGCCACGATGGCCACCACGCCGAAGAGGTGGAGCGTGGCGCGCAGGACCCGTTTGTACTCCTCCGCGCCGACGCTGAGGATGCGGATGTCCCGGGCGCCCTCCACCCCCAGCGTGAGCACCCACAGGACGCTCAGGACCACGTTGATGATCCCGTAGTTCACGGCGTCCAGGCCGGGGATCGGCTCGAGACCGGCGGCGCCGAAGCGCAGTTCGGCGGAGAGGAACGTGGCCAGCACCACGGCCAGCACGTCCACGAGGAGCACGAGTCGCGGCAGCCCCTGCTCCCACGGGGCACCGAGGACGCGGCGTCGGACCGTGGCGCCGGCCGACAGCCCCGAGGGGGCCGGCGACGCTGCGTTGGTGTCAGGCACCTGTCTCGACTCCTCACTCCGTGTTTCACCGTATGACGCAGGTTCCTGAAGAATCATAGACGGAGCGTTCCCCTCCGCACAGCGGATCCTGTGCTGCAGTGGTGCAGCACCCGCCCGGATCAGCCCTCGAGTTCTGCGGCGGCCAGCCACTCCTCCTCGAGGACCTCGAGCTGAGCATCCACGTCGCGCACCTCGGCGGAGACGGCGGACAGCCCGTCGAACTCCTGGGCCTGGCCGAGTTCGGCCATGCGGGCGTCCAGCCGGGCGCGCTTCTCGCGCAGCCGGTCCATCTGCCGCTCGATCCGGGCCATGTCCTTGCGCGCCTGGCGGCGCTCCGCCTCGGAGCCGCCGGAGGCGGCAGCCGACCTCGGGTTTCCCATCCCTGCGCACGTGCCGACGGCGTTGTTCCGCCCCCGCGACGGCGCGCCGGAGCCCGCCGGGGCCGCGGCGCCGTCCTCCATGGCGGCGCGCAGCTCGAGGTACTGCTCCACGCCGCCGGGCAGGCCGCGCACCTTCCCGTCCCCCAGCAGGGCGATCTGGTGGTCGGTGACGCGCTCGAGGAGGTAGCGGTCGTGCGAGACGACGACGAGCGTGCCGGGCCAGCCGTCCAGGACGTCCTCCACGGCGGCCAGGGTGTCCGTGTCCAGGTCGTTGGTGGGCTCGTCCAGCATGAGGACGTTGGGCTCCCCCACGAGCAGGCGCAGCAGCTGCAGACGGCGCCGCTCGCCGCCGGAGAGCTCGTCCACGCGGGTCCACTGACGGGTGGGACCGAACCCGAGCTGCTCCAGCAGCTGCCCCGCGGAGACGTCCTTGCCGCCCACCTGGAATGTGGTCCCCTCGCGTGCCATCACCTCGGCCACGCGCAGGTGGGAGACCTCGTCCAGCTCCTTCACGTCCTGCGTGAGAGTGGCGGTGACCACGGTCTTGCCGCGCTTGATCTTCCCGGAGTCCGGGGCCAGCCTGCCGTCGAGGAGGCGCAGGAGCGTGGACTTGCCCGCGCCGTTGACGCCCACGATCCCGAGGCGCTCGCCGGGGGCGAGGCGCAGGGTGACGTCCTCGAGGATCCGCTTGTCCCCCAGGGTCAGGCTCACGTCCTCGAGGTCCAGCACGTCCTTGCCCAGGCGTGCCGTGGCGGTCTTGGCGAGGGAGACGGAGTCCCGCGGCTCCGGCATGTCCGCGATGATCGCGTTGGCGGCCTCGATGCGGAACTTGGGCTTGGCGGTGCGGGCCGGGGCGCCGCGGCGCAGCCAGGCCAGCTCCTTCTTCATGAGCTGCTGGCGCTTCTGCTCCACCACGGCGCTCTGGCGGGCGCGCTCCGCGCGCGCGAGCACCCAGGCCGCGTAGCCGCCGTCGAAGGGGTCCACGGTGGCGTCGTGGACCTCCCACGTGCGCGTGCACACGGCGTCGAGGAACCAGCGGTCGTGGGTCACGATCACGAGGCCGCCGTCGGTGGGCCGCCAGCGGGAGTTCAGGTGCTGGGCGAGCCAGGCCACGCCCTCCACGTCGAGGTGGTTGGTGGGCTCGTCGAGGAAGACCACGTCGTCGTCCCCGGCGAGGAGCCGAGCGAGCGCGACGCGGCGGCGCTGGCCGCCGGAGAGGCCCTCGACCCTCTGCTCGAGGTCCAGGCCCGTGAGGAGGCCGCCGAGGACGTCCCGGATCGTGGGGTCCGAGGCCCACACGTGGTCGTCCACGTCCCCGACGACAGCGTGGCGCACCGTGTCCTCCGGGTCCAGGCGGTCCTGCTGGTCCAGCACGCCCACGCGCACCCCTCCACGCCGGGTGACGCGCCCCGAGTCCGGCGTCTGCAGGCCGGCGAGGATGCGCAGGAGGGTGGACTTGCCGTCGCCGTTGCGGCCCACCAGGCCGATGCGGTCGCCCTCGTCCACCCCCAGGGAGAGCCCCTCGAGGATGGTGCGGGTGCCGAAGGCGATGCCGATGTTCTCGGCGCCGAGCAGGTGGGCCATGGGGTGGAGGTCCTTCCGGAAGGAGGCGGGGAGAGGCGGGTGCGGGGGGCGAGAGCAGAGGCGCGCGGAGCGTCAGAGCACGTGGGACCCGGGAACGGGGCCGCGCACGGGCAGGGCGTCCACGCCGGTGCGCTCCTGGATGGCCGTGGCCAGGCGCAGGGCGTCCTGCTCCGTGTGCGTCACGAAGAGCAGGGTGGGCCCGGAGCCGGAGACCATGCCGCCCAGGGCCCCCTCGTCCAGGCCCAGGTCGAGCATGTCCGAGAGGTCCGGGAACAGGGCGACCGCCGGGGTCTGGAGGTCGTTGTCCATCGCGGTGGCGAGGTCGAGCGGGTCCGCGGCGGTGAGCGCGCGCAGCACGTCCTGGTTGACCTCCGGTGCCCCGGCGGCATCCGTCAGGACGCCGTCCCGGCGCAGCTCGTCCAGGGTGCGGAACACCACGGGAGTGGAGAGTCCGGCGTCGGCCGGCACGAGCACGAGGTGCACGGGGCGGCGCGCTGCCACGGGGGTGAGGTCCGCCCCGGTGCCCAGCCCGACGGCGGCGCCGCCCATGACGGCGAACGGCACGTCCGCGCCGAGGGGGGCCGCGATCTCGGCGAGCTGGCTGCGGGTCAGGCCCGTCTCCCACAGGGCGGCGCACGCGAGGAGTGCGGCGGCCGCGTCCGCGGAGCCGCCGCCCATGCCTCCGGCCACGGGCACCTGCTTGGCGACCTCGAGGTCCACGCCGTGGGTGTCCGCCTCCAGGCCGAGGGTCTCCCGGAGGTGGACGGCCGCCCGATGGGCGAGGTTGCGCTCGTCCCACGGCACGTCCGCGGTGTCGACGAGGCTCACCTGGCGCTGCGACGGGGCGACCGTGATCCGGGCGTCCGGGCGGACGATGGCCGTGACGGTCTCCCGCAGGCTGACGGCGAGGTACACGGTGGCCACCGGGTGGTAGCCGTCGAGGCCGGGCGGGCCGACCCGCAGGGACAGGTTGACCTTGCCGGGGGCGGTGGCCGTGACGTGGCGGGCGGTGGGGTCCTGGCTCACGGGCGGGCCTCCCCTGCCGCAGGGCGGTGCCGCGCGATGCGCGCGAAGGCGGCGATGTCCAGCTGCTCGCCCCGCGCGCGGGGGTCCACGCCGGCGGCGCGGAGCGCCTCCTCCGCGAGCGCCGGCGTGCCGGCCCAGCTCGCGAGGGCGGCCCGCAGGGTCTTGCGGCGCTGGGAGAACGCGGCGTCCACCGCGGCGAACACGTCCTGGCGGTCGACGTCCGAGACCGGGGGCTCGCGGCGTGTGAAGGCGACGAGGCCGGAGTGGATGCGCGGGGCGGGCCAGAACACCTGCGTGCCGATCACGCCGGCCTTGCGGACGTCCGCGTACCAGGCGGCCTTGGCGGAGGGGACGCCGTAGACCCGGGAGCCGGGCGGGGCGGCGAGGCGGTCCGCGACCTCGTCCTGCACCATCACGAGTCCGTGACGCAGTCCTGGCAGGACCGCGAGCGCGTGCAGCAGCACGGGCACGGCGACGTTGTACGGGAGGTTGGCCACGAGGGCCGTGGGGCCCGTGCCGGCGGCCGCGGGCCGGACCGCGTCCAGCTCGTGCGCGGAGAGGGTCATGGCGTCCGCGTGCAGCACCGCGAGGGCGTCCGCCGCCTCCGGCCGGTAGTCGGCCACCGTGCGGGGCAGCCGCGCGGCGGTCACCGGGTCGATCTCCACCGCGGTGACCGCGGACGCGGCGTCCAGCAGGCCCAGCGTGAGGGAGCCGAGACCGGGCCCGATCTCCAGCACGTGCTCCTCCGGGCCGACTCCGGCCGCCTGCACGATGCGCCGGATGGTGTTGGGATCGATCACGAAGTTCTGGCCCCACTGCTTGGTGGGGCGCAGGTCCAGCTCCGCGGCGATGCGCCGCACGTCCGCTGCGCTGAGGAGCGGGGCCGGCGCGGGTGCCTCGGGGTGCTGGGTCATGCGTGGGAGTCTATCGGCGGAGCGGGACGCGATAGGGGCGGGCGCCTCCGGATCACGTGGACAGGTCGCCGAGCTCGACGAGCTCGCGGAACTCCGGGCTGGTCTCCTGGAGTCCCTGGAAGGTCCCCTGGCCGGCGATGCGGCCCTGGTCCATGAGGACGATCTGATCGCAGTGCTTCACGGTGGAGAGCCGGTGGGCCACCACCAGCACGGTGATCCTCCCGCTGAGAGCCTGGATCACGTCCGTCACGCGGCGCTCCGTGAGGTTGTCGAGCGCCGACGTCGCCTCGTCCAGCACGAGGAGCCGCGGGCGCCGGTACAGCGCGCGGGCGATGCCGAGGCGCTGGCGCTGGCCGCCGGAGACGCCGACGGCGCCCTCGCCGATGACGGTGTCCAGGCCGTCGGGCAAGGCGTCCAGCCACTCGCCGAGCTGGGCGTCGCGGAGGACGCGCTCCACCTCGGAGCGGTCCACGGTCTCGGCGGCCTCGGTGTCCAGCAGGACGTTGTGCAGCACGGTGCCGTTGACCACGGTGACGGACTGCGGGACGAACCCCACGTTGTCCCACCAGCCGCGCGGGTTCGCCTCGAGCTTCTGCCCGTCCACGTACACGCCGCCGGCCTGCGCGTGGTGGAAGCCGATCAGCAGGTCGATGAGCGTGGTCTTGCCGGCGCCGCTGCCGCCCACGAAGGCGTAGGAGGAGCCGAACGGGATGGTGAGGTCGATGTCCTTCAGGACCGGCTCGTCCTTGCCGGGGTAGGTGAAACTCGCGTCCCGTACCTCCAAGGAGCGCGTGAAGTCGATGTGCTCGTACGCGCGGTCTGCCGAGGCGAGCACGGGCTGGGCGTCCTTGAGTTCCGACACTGTGCGCTCGAAGGCCGGCCAGGACGTCCGGATCTCGTTGCTCGTGGCCATGATGGCCGCCATCGAGGGGAGCACGCGGAAGCCCGCCATGGCGAGGAGCGCGAGGGAGCCGAAGGCCTCCTCGCCTCGCCCGGAGAGGAACGCGAAGGCCACCAGTCCGGCGATGGCGGCCACGAAGGCCACCTCGAGCACGTACCGGGGCATCATCGTGAGGATCAACTTGAGCCGGGTGGCGGCCGCGCCCGCGGTGCGGGCGTTGCGGTACTGGTTCATGAAGGCCGAGTCGTTGCCCCGGATCTTCACGTCCTTGTAGTTCTCCAGGCCCTGCAGCGCGGCGGTGTTCGCGGCCTCGCCCGTGGTCACCAGCATCCAGCCGAGCCTGCTGGCAGGGCGGCGGATGAACTGCTTGAGCGCGAAGGTGACCAGCAGGAAGTAGACCGCCATTCCCAGCGCCGTCAGCGGCATGGACACGCCCAGCACCACCGCAACGGCCACGAGGGTGACCGCCTCGGTCAGCAGGGTGACGGCGCCGTTGATCACCCCGGTGTACGCCATGGTGGATGTACCGGTGACATTGTTCACCAGCGTGCCCACCGTGCGGGTCAGATGCAGGCCGTAGTCGGCGCGCAGGTAGTACCGGAGGAGCTTGGACGAGGTTTCGATCAGGTTCCGGTTGGTGAACCCCATGGTCCACCAGCGGAAGGCCAGGACGAGCACGGCCTTGAGGAGGAACGCCACCACGATGATCCCGGAAAACGCGAGGGCCTGCCTGCCCACCGTGGTCGCGCCCCAGCTCGCCAGCAGGCCCTCGAGGACGGGGACGCCGGTCTTCCCGGAGGTCAGGAGGTTCACGAGCGGCAGGATGGAAGCCAGCGCCGCCATCTCCAGGAGCGCGACGACGATGGAGCCGAGCACGACGAACACCAGGCGGATGCGCATGCCCCGGTCGACGAGGTACTGCGTCCCGTCCGGGAGTCGCCTCTTCAGGAATCGGGTCAGCACGCGATCCATCGTAGGCGGAGTACCTGGATCAGCACTCGCCGTAGACCCGAGTGGTGTTGACCATCACGGCCCGTCCCAGGTCGGCCACGTCCTCGCCCCGCGTTTCCGCCATGCCCCGCAGGGTCAGTGGGATCAGGTAGGGCGCGTTGGGTCGGCCGCGGTGCGGGTGCGGGGTGAGGAAGGGAGCGTCGGTCTCCACCAGCAGCAGCTCCGCAGGTGCCAGACGCAGCGCATCGCGCAGTGCGTCGTTGGCCTTGAACGTGACGGGCCCGGCGAAGCTCATGTGCCACCCGTGCTCGATGCACGTCTGCGCCAGTTCGGGTCCCCCGGAGAAGTAGTGGAACACGACGTGGGGCGGCAGGCCGCCGTCGGCCTCCTCCTCGAGCAGGATCCGGACGACGTCGTCGTGCGCGTCCCGGTCGTGGATCTGCAGCGCCTTGCCGAGGGCGCGGGCCAGGCGGATGTGCCAGCGGAAGGCCTCGTGCTGAGCGGCCTGGCCCGCTTCGTCCTGCGTGCGGAAGTAGTCGAGTCCCGTCTCCCCCACCGCGCGCACCCGGGGGTGCCGTGCGAGCTCTTCGATCACCGCGAGCGCCGCGTCCAGGTCGCCGCGCTCGGCGTGCCGGGCGGCGTCGTTCGGGTGGATGGCCACGGCACCCAGCAGCCGCGGCTCGGCCTCGATCGCCTCCACCGTGAAGCGGGCCGACTCGACGTCGCACCCCACCTGCACCGCACCGACCACACCGACAGCCTCCGAGGCGTCCATGGCCTGATGCACGTCCACGCGGACCAGGCCGTCCCGGAAGTCCAGATGCGTGTGGTTGTCCACCACGGCCACCGGCAACGGCTCCGGGGCGGGCGGGTACTCGAGACGGCGCCGGCGTCCCGACTTCTCCTCCCGCGCGTCGCGGCGGGGTCCGGTCCCTGCGTCGTCCGCTGCCACGGAGTCCGAGATCGAGGGCGGCCGATAGGCCACCGGAACGCCGGCCTCGTGATCCGCGTTGTCGGAGTGCGGGGCAGTCGATCGGGGGGCATGCGGGTCGGTCATGCCCACCACTGTAGGTTCACGGCCGTGACGGCACGGCTCAGAGGTCGGACGTCAACGAGCCGACCGGCGCCGGCCGCGGACGCACCGGGGCCCCCGCTGCGGCGCGATCGCTCCACTTGCGGTGCAGCAGTGAGAAGTCTCCCTCGACGTCGTTCCGATGCTCCGTGAAGAAGCGGTTCCACGGGGGACGGGAGTGGTACGCGGGGAACGGCGCCGTGACGAACACGAGCGTGCCGCTGGCCCGAGAGAAGAAGTCCCGGTGGTCGACCATGCGGAGGTCCTCGTCCCACCCCACCTTCCGGAGGGACGCCGTGCGCGCCAGGTACACCTGCGGGGCCTTGGCCACCACGGGCAGCCCGGAGAAGATCCGCCGGGTGCTGCGCACGAAGCGGGCCATGACGGCCGGTCGCTCGAACGTCTTGACGCAGACGGTGACGTCGGAGGCGAGGTCGGCGGTGTCCCGGCCCCGGCAGCGCCAGGCGTCGAGGGCAGTCACGGCCGGCACCGCCGCGGCGAGCGCGGCACGGCGGGCGAGGTTCTTCACGGCTTCCCCCCTCGGAGGATAGCCCGGCGGCCGTGAACGGCACGGCGGCCCGCCGCCCCGTGCATTCCGGGGGCGGCGGGCCGCGTCATGCGCTCGGCGAGAGGTCAGTCGGCGTTGACCGCGCCGTCCTGCGGAGCGGCCGGGGCCGGCGCGTCCGCGTAGGGGTCGGCGATGCCGATGTACTGCACCGTGGTGTACTCCTCGATGCCCTCGGCGCCGCCCTCGCGGCCGAGGCCGGACTGCTTCATGCCGCCGAACGGGGCCGCCGGGTTGGAGATGACGCCCACGTTGTAGCCCATGAGGCCGAACTCGATCTGTTCGGCCACGCGGTACATGCGGGTGTAGTCGCGGGTGAACAGGTAGGAGGCCAGGCCGTACTCGGTGTCGTTGGCCATCTCGATGGCCTCCTGCTCAGTGGAGAAGGTGACGATCGGGGCCACGGGGCCGAAGATCTCCTGCTTCAGGATCGGGTTGCCCTTCTGGACCTTCAGCGCGGTGGGCGCGTAGAAGTAGCCGTCGCCCTCGATCTTCTGCCCGCCGGTGAGCACCTCGGCACCGGCCTCGACGGCCTCGCTGACGAGCGCGTGGATGTCCTCGCGGGCGTCCTCGGAGATGATCGGGCCGAGCGTGGACTCCGGATCGGTGCCGCGCAGGGGCTTGAGGGCCTCCAGCTTGGCGACGAACTTCTGCGTGAACTCCTCGGCGACGTCCTCGTGCACGAGGAAGCGGTTGGCCGCGGTGCAGGCCTCGCCCATGTTGCGCATCTTGGCTGCGAAGGCGCCCTCGACGGCGGCGTCGACGTCCGCGTCCTCGAAGACGATGAGCGGGGCGTTGCCGCCGAGCTCCATGGAGGTGCGCAGCACGTTGTCCGCGGCGTCCTTCATCAGGCGCACGCCCACCGGGGTGGAGCCGGTGAAGGACACCTTGCGCAGGCGCGGGTCCTGCATGATCGGGCCGGAGATGGCCGAAGCGGAGGAGCCGGAGACCACGTTGAGGACGCCCTTGGGCAGGCCGGCCTCCAGCATCACCTGGGCGAAGAGCTGGGTGGTGAGCGGGGTCAGCTTGGCGGCCTTGAGCACCATGGTGCAGCCGGCGGCGACGGCGGGGCCGACCTTGCGCGTGGCCATGGCCAGCGGGAAGTTCCAGGGGGTGATGAGCAGGCACGGGCCGACCGGCTTGTGGTGCACCTGCATCTTCAGGGTGCCCTCCGGCATGGTGAGGGTGCGCCCGTAGTGGCGGACGGCCTCCTCGGAGAACCAGCGGAGGAACCCGTTGCCGTAGACGACCTCACCGCGGGCCTCGGCCAGCGGCTTGCCCATCTCGAGGGTCATGAGCAGCGCGAAGTCCTCGGCGCGCTCGTTGATCATGTCGTAGGCGCGGCGGAGGATGTCCGCGCGCTCGCGGGCCGGGGTGCGGGCCCAGTCGGCCTGCGCGGCGCACGCGGCGTCGAAGGCGGCCATGGCGTCGTCGGAGTTCGCGTCCTGCAGGCTCGCGATGACCTTGCCGGTGGCCGGATCCTTCACGTCGAAGGTCTTGCCGGAGGAGGCGTCACGCCACTCGCCGTCGATCAGCAGGCCCGTGGGGACGGACTCCAGGAGGGCCTTCTCCTGCTCGGGGGTCACGGTCATGGGTGCACCTCTTTCAACTCGGTCGCGGGGGCCGAACGGCATCCCGCACACGCGCAGGTCAACCGCCTGGTGACCCGTCCTATTCCGACGCGCGCGGCACGCGGCGCCCACCTGGGATCCTAGCCAGCGCGCGCCGCCAGCACCGCCTGGTAGAGATCCCGGCTGCGCAGCCCGTGCGCCCCGGCGACGGCGGCCACGGCCTCCTTGAGGCGGGTGCCCGAGGCCACCAGCACGCCGACCTCGGCGACGGCGTCCACCTCGCTGACCTCCTCGGCTCCTTCCGTGGCCGACGCGGGTCCCACCACGAGCACGATCTCCCCCCGGATCCCACCCTCGCTCGCCTCGCGCTCCCGCGCCCAGGCGAGGACCTCCTGCGCGGGGCCGCGCACGACCTCCTCGTGCAGCTTGGTCAGCTCCCTTGCCACGCACACCGGCCGCTGCGGTCCCAGCGTCTCGGCCAGCAAGGCGAGTGCCCCCGCGATCCGCTGCGGCGACTCGAAGTACACCACCGTCCGCGCCTCGCCCCGGATCTCCTCGAAGCGACGGCGCCGGTCGCCGTCCTTGCGGGGCAGGAAGCCGTCGAAGGCGAAGCGGTCCGTGGGCATGCCGGACAGGGCAAGCGCCGTGGTGACCGCACTCGGCCCGGGCGCGCACGTCACGGGGATCCCCTCGGCGACCGCGGCGGCAACCAGCCGGTAGCCCGGGTCGGACACCGTGGGCATGCCGGCATCGGACACCATGACCACGGTCGCGCCGGCGCGCACCTGCTCCAGCAGCCCCCGCGCGGAGGCCTCCTCGTTGTGCTCGTGGTGCGCCATGAGGCGGCCGACGGGGGTCACGCCGAGTCCCTGGCACAGCCGCCGGGCCGTGCGCGTGTCCTCGGCGGCGATGACGTCGGCCTCGGCGAGCAGGTCCCGCAGGCGCTGGGAGGCGTCGCCGAGGTTGCCGATGGGGGTGGCGGCGAGGACGAGGCGGCCGGCGGAGGAGCCCGCCGCGGAGCCAGGGGGAAGGGGTGCCATGTGTCAAGATCGTAGGGGCATCTCCCCGCCCCATTCAGCCGTCGGAAGGCCCCGGACCATGAATGACCTCCCGCGCATCTGCATCACCTCCGGCGGGGATGAGATCCGCCTGCGCTCCTACCTGAACCACGCGATCTACGCCCGCGAACACGGCATGGATTTCCGCCTGGAGACGGGCATCGACCCGGAGATCCGCTCGAAGTTCGACTACAAGGTCTCCATCCTGCGCCGCCTGCTGCCGATGTACGACTGGCTCGTCTGGCTTGACGACGACGCCTTCGTCACGGACTTCGCGGCCACGAACATCCAGGACCTCATCGCAGACGCGGAGCGGGACGGGATCAGCCTGGTGATCGCCGAGGGCCCTCTCGAGCCCAATGGGTTCTGGTCCCGCATCAACACGGGCGTCATGCTCATCCGCAACGACGAGGTCGGGCGGGCGATCGTGGAGGAGACGGCCACGGCGGACCTCACCGAGGTGCGGGCCTGGTGGGATGACAACCGCGACGGGCTCTTCACGAACGGAGACCAGGACCAGATGTGGTGGGTCATCCGCACCCGCGGTCACGAGCATTCCGTCCGCATCGTCGGGCACCGCGAGCTCAACTCGCGAGGCCATTACTACGAGACGTCCCTGGCCGATTCGTTCGTCATGCACTTCACGGGATACCCGGACAAGGAGCTGGGCATCGCCCGGTTCGCCGAGCGCTGGGGCGTGGGTCAGGAACTGGTGCCGGAGGCGTTGCTGGACAAGTACCACGTGAGGGTCCGCAGCCCGTTCGGCGGCTGGCAGCGGACGTGGCGGGAGCGGAAGGGCGACGCCGTCGGCGCGGTGAAGTACCGCCTTCGTCCGCACAAGGAGCAGATCCTGCGGGCGGCGTCCCATCTGCCAGCCCCGGTGCGCAAGCGCCTCCCCATCGTCTTGACCTGAGTCGAGGCGTCAGCCTCGGCCCCCGCCCCGCCGCACCGCCCCCGTAGCATGGGCGCGTGCCCGCCTCCGCCCTCGCCTCGCGCCCGTCGTCCGGCCCTGCCGTCCCTCGGGGGGCGCATGCCGCCCGTCGCGCGCCGTTCTCCGCGCCCGCCCTCCGCGAGCGCCTGGGCGTCCCCGACGCGGCGCTGACCCGCTGGCACTGGATCGTGCCGCTGCTGGTCACGGCGCTGGCCGCCGTCGTCCGCTTCACCAACCTGGGCTTCCCGGACCAGCTGATCTTCGACGAGACCTACTACCCCAAGGACGCCTACTCCCTCCTGGAGTCCGGCTACGAGCGCCGCTGGGAGGAGGACGTGAACGACGCCTTCGCCCGCGGCGAGGCCGAGCCGCTCCCCGACCCCGCCTACGTGGTCCACCCGCCGCTGGGCAAGTGGCTGATCGGCCTGGGCATGCTGGCTTTCGGCGCGGACAACGGCGTGGGATGGCGGTTCAGCGCGGCGGTGGCGGGCACGCTCTCCGTGCTGATCACCACGCTGATCGCCCAGCACCTGTTCCGCTCCGTCGCCCTCGGCGCCGTCGCCGGGCTGCTGCTCGCCACCGAGGGCCACCACCTGGTGATGTCCCGCATCGGCCTGCTGGACATGTTCCTCTCCTTCTTCGTGATCGCCGCCTTCGCGGCACTCCTGGCGGACCGCGTGCACGGGCGGCGGCAGCTGGCCGCGCGCATCGCCCGCGACGTCGGGCGCGGCCACCCCGACCCCCTCGCCACCGGCCCGTGGCTGGGCTGGCGGCCCTGGCGCCTGCTGGCCGGGCTGCTGCTGGGCGCGGGCTGCGCCGTGAAGCTCTCCGGGCTGGCCTTCATGGCCGTGTTCGGCCTGCTCACGGTGCTGTGGGACATGGAGGCCCGCCGGACCGCAGGCATCCGCCAGTGGATCAGCGCGGCCGTGCGCCGGGACGGATTCCTGGCGTTCGCGTCCGTCGTGGGCGGCGGCGCGCTGACGTACCTGGCCTCGTGGACCGGCTGGTTCGTGACCGACGGCGGCTACCACCGGCACTGGGCGGAGGAGAACCCGGCGCAGGGGCCGGCGGCGCTGGTGCCCGGACCGCTGCGCTCGCTGGTGCACTACCACCTCGAGTCCACGGCGTTCCACGAGAGCCTGACGAGCCCCCACGACTACGGCGCCAGCCCGTACACATGGCCCTTCATGGGGCGCCCCGTCAGCTACTACTACGAGGGCGGCAAGCCCGGGGAGGACGGCTGTCCCGCGAGCGCCGCCGCGGACTGCGCGGCGGCCATCACGGACATCGCCAACCCGTTCGTGTGGTGGACCGGCCTGGCGGCCGTGCTCGTCTGCCTGGCCGTGCTCGTCCGGTACCGCGACTGGCGTGCCGGCGCCCTCCTGGGCGCCTACGTGGCCGGGCAGATCGTGTGGTTCCTGTGGCCCGAGCGCACCATGTTCTTCTTCTACTCGATCGCCTACGAGCCCTTCCTCATCCTGATGATCGTGCTCGTCCTCTCCCTGTTGCTGCGCCCCGGCCATCGGCCCGGCCCGCGCTGGGGCGGGGCGATCGTCGCCGCGTACGTGGCGCTCGCCGTCGCCGTGTCCCTGTTCTTCCTGCCCGTGTGGATCGGCGAGACCATCCCCTACCCGCAGTGGCGCTGGCGCATGTGGTTCAGCAGCTGGATCTGAGCGACCCCGGCCTGACATAGCCTGCCCTGACGTGGGTACATGGAACTGACGGCGACCACCGGTATGGCTACCCTCGGGGGGTGACCACTTCCAGCCCGCTCACCGAGTCCGCCACCGACCTCGTGGCGATGCCTCCCGCGGAGAGCAACCTCACCGACCTCATCCTCGCCTCCTGCGCCGAGGATCCGACGGCGCCCGTCTACGCCCTGCGCAACGGCGCCGGCGGCTGGACGGACGTGCGCTTCGGCGCCTTTCTGGACCGCGTCCGGGCCGTCGCGCGGGGACTGATCGCCCGCGGCGTGGCCCCCGGCGACCGGGTCGCGATCTTCGCCCCCACGAGCTACGAGTGGGCTGTCCTCGACCAGGCGGTGTGGTTCGCCGGCGCGGTCTCCGTGCCGATCTACGAGACCTCCTCCGAGAGCCAGGTCCGCCACATCCTCGCCGACTCCGGGACCCGCGTCCTGGCCCACGCCGATGACACGCTCGGCGACCTCGCGCGCGCCGCGGCGGACTCGGCCGGCGTCGAGCTGGACCTGTTCCCCCTGACCGAGGCGGGCCTGGCCGCCCTCGAAGAGGACGGCGCCGCCGTCGCCCCCGAGGAGCTCGAGGCCGCCCGCGCGCGCCCGTCCCTCGCCGACCCCGCCTCGATCGTCTACACCTCCGGCACCACGGGCTCGCCCAAGGGCGCGATCATCACCCATGGGAACTTCGCGGCGGCCGCGATCAACGAGCTGCACTTCGCGCGCGACGTCGTCCAGTGGGGGCCGGGCCTCCACTCCCGAACCCTGATGTTCCTGCCGCTCGCGCACGTGCTGGCCCACGCCGTGCAGGTCATCTGCCTCTACGCGCGGATCCAGGTGGCGCACGCCCCCTCCCCCGCCACGCTCATGCAGGACCTGCCCTCCTACCGCCCGACCTGGCTGCTCGCCGTGCCGCGCGTGTTCGAGAAGCTCGAGGCCGGCGTCGCGGCCAATGCCGAGCGCGCCGGGACTGGACGGATCTACGCCGCCGCGAAGCAGACGGCCATCGCGTTCTCCGAGGCCGAGGAGGCCCGCGCGTACGACGGCGGCCCCGGCCCCTCCCGCGCGCTGCGCGCCCGCCACGCCCTCTTCGACCGCCTGGTCTACCGCAAGATCCGTCAGGCGCTGGGCGGCGAGGTCGTCTCCTGCGTCTCAGGCGCCTCCGCGCTCTCCTCCGAGCTGGTGCACTTCTTCCGTGGCGTCGGCGTGCCGATCGTGGAGGGCTACGGCCTCACCGAGACGACGGCGCCCGCCACCGTGAACATCCCCGCCGCCATGCGCGTGGGCACCGTGGGCCTCCCCGTGCCCGGCGTGACCGTGCGCATCGCCGAGGACGGGGAGATCCTGCTCTCCGGCCCGGTGGTGTTCGGCGGCTACCACGAGCAGCCCGAGGCCAGCGCCGCGGTCATGGAGGACGGCTTCTTCCGCACCGGCGACCTCGGCTCCCTCGACGAGCACGGCTTCCTGCGGATCACCGGCCGCAAGAAGGACATCATCGTCACCGCGGGCGGCAAGAACGTCTACCCGGCGCCCATGGAGGAGAAGCTGCGCGAGCACCGGCTCGTGGGGCACGTCGTGGTGGTCGGCGACGACCGCCCCTTCGTCGGCGCCCTCCTGACGCTGGACCCGGACGAGCTCAAGCGCTGGAGCATGGACCGCGAGCTCGACCTCACCCTGGAGGAGGCCGCGACGCACCCCGCCGTCCTGGCGGCGATCCAGGAGCAGGTGGACGCCGTCAACGCGGGCGTCTCCCGCGCCGAGTCCATCCGCCGCTTCCTCATCCTGGACCACGAGCTGACCGAGGCCTCCGGCCACATGACGCAGTCCCAGAAGCTCAAGCGCTCCCAGGTGCTCGCCGACTACGCCGCGGACATCGAGGCGCTCTACCGCCGATGAGACGCGGCGCGGCCGTGCCTCCGGAATAACCTCCGGCGGCGGCCGGTTGGCGCGGAGGACCATCTCCCCGAGCGATCGGAACCACCGTGCCCTCCCTGTTCGACCCCCTGGACGTCGGCGCCCTGCGCCTGGACAACCGCATCGTCATGGCCCCCCTGACCCGCCAGAGGGCGGGCGAGGACGGCGTCCCCACCGAGCTGCACGCCGAGCACTACGCCCAGCGCGCCACCGCCGGGCTGCTCGTCACCGAGGGCGCCTTCCCCTCCTTCCGCAGCCGGGCGTTCCCCGGCCAGACCGGCCTCGCCGACGACGCCCAGACCGAGGGGTGGCGTGCCGTGGCGCAGGCCGTCCATGAGGCCGGCGGACACGTGTTCGTCCAGGTCATGCACGGCGGGCGCATGTGCCATCCGGACCTGCTGCGCGGCGCGGAGCCGGAGGCCCCCAGCGCCATCGCCCCCGGGGTGCCGGTGCGCGGGTTCAGCGGCAAGACGGAGGGGCCGGTGCCCCGCGCCCTGGACACGGAGGAGCTGCCCCGCGTGGTGGCCGAGTTCGTCGACGCCGCCCGCCGGGCCGTCGAGGCCGGGCTGGACGGCGTGGAGGTGCACGGCGCCAACGGGTACCTGCTCCACGAGTTCCTGGCACCCTCCAGCAACACCCGCGACGACGCCTACGGCGGCTCCCCCGAGAACCGGGCGCGCCTCACGGTGGAGGTGGTGCGCGCCGTCGCCCAGGCCATCGGCGCCGAGCGCACCGCCCTGCGCATCTCCCCCGAGCACAACGTGCAGGGCACCATCGAGGAGGACCGCGCGGACGTCCTGGCCACCTACGACGCTCTCCTGGCCGGCCTCGCCGACCTGGACCTGGCCTACCTCTCCGTCCTCCACCAGGACGTGGCCGGTGACCTCGCGGCGCACCTGCGCGAGTCCTTCTCCGGACCCCTGGTGCTCAACAGCGGCTTCGGCGCGGTCACGGGCCTGGAGGAGGCCCGCCGGATCGTGGAGGACGGCCTGGCCGACGCGGTGGCCGTGGGCCGCGAGCTGATCGCCAACCCGGACCTGGCGCGCCGCTGGCGCGAGGGGCTGCCCCTCAACGAGCCGGACCCGACGACGTTCTACACGGGCGGGGCGCACGGCTACACGGACTACCCGTTCGTGGACGGGTCCCCGTCCTCCTGAGACCCGCACACCCGCCGGACGCACCGCGCCCCGCCTCCCATCACAGGGGGGCGGGGCGCGTTCGTGCGGGGGCCTCAGCGGCCCGTCACCGCAGCTGCGCGTCCTCCTCGCGGGCCCAGCGCAGGCGCGTGGACTCGAAGGCACTGCGCTGGTCCGCGGTGCGCTCGCGACGGCGGCGCGTCGGCCAGGTGAAGACGAGCGTGAGCAGGGCGGTCAGCAGGCTGAGGAGGCCCACCGCGACGGCGGCGTCGATCCAGAACTGGCTCGGGTACAGGCGGATCAGCGCGTCCTGCACGGAGAACGTCCAGGTGCCGTCCGCGAAGAACAGCGAGTGGAAGCCCGCGAAGAACGAGGACCAGCCGATGACGGCCAGGACGGCCAGCACGATGAGGGCCACGATGAACCAGGCCGCCGCGGCGAAGAGCGCGCGGCGCACGCCGCCCGGGCTGTTCCGCAGCAGGTGCACGATCAGCAGGACGCACAGCACGGTCAGGGCCACGAGGGCCACGGTGGCCCAGAGCATCACGGTCTTGACGTCCGCCATGTGGGCGATCTCCGGATCCGTGAACAGCGGCGCCCCCTCGTGCGTCAGGCTCGAGAGGTAGCGCGTGCCCGCCAGATTGCCCAGGTAGTCCAGGCCCGCGGATCCGTAGTGCATGCGGTCGTCCATGGTGAAGCCGAAGCGGTCCGCCGGGAAGCCGGGCCGGTGGTACTCGAGCCACAGGAACGCCGGGCTCGCCACGAGCTTCACGGCGGTCAGCAGCAGCCAGAGCGGCGCCAGGATGGCCAGCAGCGTCTGCGCGACGCGCGGGCCGCCCTTGGGCAGCCGCGCCCGCTCCTCGGGGCTCGGCCCCTCGGCCACGGCGCCCGCCGGGCGGCCGCCCGCCGCCGGCGCGCCCGCAGCGCCCGGCCACGCCTGGGCGGCCGCGGCGGGGGCCACGGCCTCCATGGGCGCGGTGCGGCGCGCCGGCTCCTCGACGTGCAGGGGCGTGGTGCTGGCCACCGGCCGCGAGGCCACGATGTCCTCGGCCGGGGCCGCCGCCGAGGACCCCGCTGCCCCGGACGGGGCGTCGGCGCCGCGCAGGCGGGCCAGCTCGTCCGGGTCCAGGGCGGTGGTGTGCTGGTCGCCTCCGTCCGCGCCCGTGCGCGGCAGCGCCTGGGTGCGGTCGGTCTGCGGCTCATCCTCCGCGAAGGCGCCGTAGTCCAGGCCGGACTCGAACTCTCCGGAGTCGGCACTGCCGGACCCGGAGCGCTCCTCGCGCCCGCGGCCCGCCGGGAATGAACTCATGGGTGTCTCCTTGATCGGTCCTGCGGTGGGCACCCCGGAGGCTCCGCGGCGCGAGGGGGTCAGTAGCGGTAGTGGTCGGACTTGTACGGGCCGGCCACGTCCACGCCGAGGTACTCGGCCTGGGACTTGGTCAGCTCCGAGAGCCCGACGCCAAGGGCGTCCAGGTGCAGGCGCGCCACCTTCTCGTCGAGGATCTTCGGCAGGGTGTAGACCTGCTTCTCGTAGTGCTGACCGGTGAGGGCGCCGGTGCCGGTGGAGCCGCCGAACAGCTCGATCTGCGCCATCACCTGGTTGGTGAAGGACGCGGACATCACGAAGGACGGGTGGCCGGTGGCGTTGCCGAGGTTCAGCAGGCGGCCCTCGGAGAGGACGATGATCGAGCGCTCGGCGTCCGTGCCGGCCTCGAACGTCCACTCGTGGACCTGCGGCTTGATCTCGGTCTTCACCACGCCCGGCACGCGGCCCAGGCCGGCCATGTCGATCTCATTGTCGAAGTGGCCGACGTTGCCCACGATGGCCTTGTCCTTCATGCGCAGCATGTCCTCGGCCATGATGATGTCCTTGCCGCCCGTGGTGGTGACGAAGATGTCGCCGAGGCCCACGACGTCGTCGAGGGTGGCCACCTGGTAGCCGTCCATCGCGGCCTGGAGCGCGCAGATCGGGTCGATCTCCGTGACGATCACGCGGGCCCCCTGGCCGCGCAGCGCCTCCGCGGCGCCCTTGCCGACGTCGCCGTAGCCGCACACCACGGCCACCTTGCCGCCGATCAGCACGTCCGTGGCGCGCATGATGCCGTCCGGCAGCGAGTGGCGGATGCCGTACTTGTTGTCGAACTTGGACTTCGTGACCGAGTCGTTCACGTTGATGGCCGGGAAGAGGAGCGTGCCCTCCTGCGCCAGCTGGTAGAGGCGCAGCACGCCCGTGGTGGTCTCCTCGGAGACGCCGCGCAGGGTCTCCGCGGTGCGGGTCCACTGCTGGGGGTCCTCCTCGAGGGAGCGGCGCAGGGTCTCGAGGACGATGCGGTACTCCTCCGGGTCGTCCTCCGTGGCGGACGGCACGGCGCCGGCGGCCTCGAACTCCACGCCCTTGTGCACGAGCAGGGTGGCGTCGCCGCCGTCGTCCAGGATCATGTTGGGACCCTTCTCCGGGTCCTCGGCGGCGCCGGGCCACGTGAGGATCTGGGAGGCGGTCCACCAGTAGTCCGTCAGGGACTCGTTCTTCCACGCGAACACGGGCACGCCCGCGGGCTCCTCCGGGGTGCCGGAGCCCACCACGACGGCGGCCGCGGCCTCGTCCTGCGTGGAGAAGATGTTGCAGGAGGCCCAGCGGACCTCGGCGCCGAGCGCGGTGAGGGTCTCGATCAGCACGGCGGTCTGCACGGTCATGTGCAGCGAGCCGGCGATGCGCGCGCCGGCGAGCGGCTGGGACTGTGCATACTCCTCGCGCAGGGACATCAGGCCCGGCATCTCGTGCTCGGCGAGGCGGATCTGGTGGCGGCCGGCCTCGGCCAGGCCCAGGTCGCGGACCGTGAAGTCGAACGTGGCGCCGGGGACGGTGGCGCGGTTGGCGTAGGCCGGGTCGACGTCGGGGGTGCGGGGCACGGCGGGGCTGGCGGGGGTCTCAGTCATGCGGTCAGCCTACCGACGTGGGCGCCCCCGCGGGCCGGGTGCCCACAGAATCGTCGGCGGCTCCGTCACCGGTCAGCTCCCCCGGGGGCGGCCAGACGGTGTCAGGGGTGCACCGGATTCTCGGGCCCCTCGTCGCGGACGAGGCGCAGGCCCGGGCGCGCGGCGGGCGCGGGCGGAGCGGCGCAGGCGGACGGCGCGGGCGGCGCCTCGGCCGGGGGCACGGCGCCGGCGGCGCCCTGCGGCGGGACCGGCTCGTAGCGCTCGGGCAGCGCGAGGCGCAGCACCTCCCACCCGCGGGGGGCGGTGGTGCGGCGGGCGTGCTCGCCGCAGAGGTCGTAGGTGTGGGGCTCGGCGCGGCGCGAGAGCGGGCCGATCACCACCGTGGAGTCCGCGTAGTTGTACGTCAGCGTGGCCAGGGCGTCCCCCTGGCATCCGGTCTTGCTGCAGCGTCGCATGGCTCCCACGGCGACCCAGCCTACTCGGCCCCGGGCGCCGGGCCCGCCCCGGGCCTCGTGTCCTACAGTGTCCGCATGACCGCGCCGGACCCTCTCGACCCCCTCGCGCCCGTGCCGGGCGGCGGAACGGGTGACGCGCCGCGCGACGGGACGGGCGCGGGCAGCGGAGCGGACGACGGCTCCCCGGGGGCCGGCAGGCGACGACGGCGCCGTCGCTCCGGCCTGCGCGACCGCCACGCCCGCGGGCTCCGACACCCGCGCCCCTTCGGGGCCCGCTCGGAGCGCGGCCGCAGCGAGGCGCTGCTGACGGCCGTCGAGAAGGCGGTGGAGCGCCTGGGCGACCTCGAGGCGCCGGGCCTGGCCCGCGTGATCGTGCGCGTCGAGCGCATCCCGGACCGCCTGGAGGAACGGCTGCGGCTGCTCCACGCGGGCGCGGAGCAGGACGAGGAGTCGCTGTTCGCGCGGGCGGAGCGCGAGGGCCCGGACGGCGTGCTGCTCACCCTGTTCGAACGTCCCCTCGTGGAGTCGGCGGACCCGGGGGACCTGGACGGCGCGGTCTACGGCGTGGCGCTGAGCCGGTGTGCGCAGGCCCTCGGCGTGGACCCTCAGGTGCTGGACCCGAGCTGGGGCCGGGCCTAGCCCGAAGTGCGGGCCGGACGGCCCTGGGACTCAGCCGCGCTCACGGCGCAGGCGGCGGCGCTCCCGCTCGGAGAGCCCACCCCAGATCCCGAAGCGCTCGTCGTTCGCCATGGCGTAGTCCAGGCACTGGCGGCGCACGTCGCACGCGGCGCACACCTTCTTGGCCTCGCGCGTGGAGCCGCCCTTCTCCGGGAAGAACGCCTCGGGGTCCGTCTGCGCGCACAGCGCGTCCACCTGCCACGCGAGGTCGCCCTCCACGGGCTCCGTCACGACGCCGGGCAGCGCCTCCCACGGGGATCCGACGGCCGGGGCCACAGCGGGCGCGGGCCGCTGCGGCACCTGCTGCGGGAAGAGGGCGGTGACGGTGGCACGCGGGGCGTCGTCGACGTCGTGGGCGGCGAGGAAGGCCGAGGCCTGCGCCTCCAGGCCCTCCTCCTGCGCCCAGCCGGCGGCCGGATCCGCGGGGTCCAGGAACCAGTCGCTCGGCACGGCGCGGGCGCGAGCGGCGGCCTGACGCGACTCCCCCGCGAATGCGTCCTCGGCGCGCTGCATGCTCTCCATGATGACGGCCTCCCGGGGCGTTGCGTGCATGGTTCAGAGCACACCCTACACGGGGAGTTACACGGGTGTGATTCGCAGCCGCCGAGGCCGATCCGCCCCGCGGGAAGGGTGCCACACTGGCCCCATGGTCTCCCTCTCCACGCCCCGTTCCGGCGGCCCGCTCGTGGCCCGCCTCGCCTCCTCCCCGCGCCCCGCGATCGTGCAGGAGCCCTCCCCGGCCGGCGCCCCCGCGGCGGACGAGCACGGCGCCGTGGACCAGCGCATCGAGCTCTCCGGCGCGGTCACCGTGAACTGGGCGGCGAAGGCGGCCGGCCTGCTGGCGGACGAGGGCATCGCCCCCGGTGACGCCGTGCACGTGGACCTGCCCGAGCACTGGCTCTCCCACGCCCTCGCGCTCGGCGCGCTGTGTGCGGGCGCCGAGCTCTCGGCGGGGGCTCCCGACGACGGCGGCGCCGGCCCGGGTCCCTCCCCCGCGCCCGCCGCGGTGCTCACCGACCGGCCGCAGGACTGGACGGACCCGGCGACGGCGGTGCTCGCCGTCGCGCTGCCGCGCGGGCTCGAGCCCGAGTTCGGCGGGGACGCGGACCTGGAGCCCGGCGTCGTGGACGTGGCGGCGGAGATCCGCGCGCAGCCGGACGCGCTCCCCGGCCCCGTGGACCACGTGACGCCGGGGATGCTGCCGGCGGGGGCCGACGGCGTCGGGGAGAAGGTCGGGGAGAAGGAGGATGCCACGACGGGGTCGGGGCGGGCGCGCCTCAGCCTCGCCTCCGTGCGTCACGCCCTGGAGGCGTGGGACGCGGGTCGGGCGGTCAGCGTTCGGGGGTGACGGCGCCGTCCTGGGGCATGGGCTCGCCCGGGTGCCGGTCGTGGTGGTGGAGCACCGGCAGCTGGCCCGTGAGGAGGGCGATGTCCCCCTCGTAGCCCGGCTCGGCGTCCAGCTCGTCCTTGAACACCCAGAAGCGGTAGGCGAAGTACCGGAACGTCGTGCCGAAGAAGAGGCCGATCACGTTGCCGGCGATGAACAGGCCCGTGGGGTCGGTGACGCCCATGAGGTACTGCGCGATGAACACGCAGCCGGCCTGGATGCCCAGGCCGATCGCGTTCATCACGAGGAACATGACGAGCTCGCGGACCACGTTGGCCTGGCGCTTGTGGCGGAAGGTCCAGTAGCGGTTGGCCACCCAGCTGAAGAGGGTGGCCACCACGCCGGCCCAGATCTTCGCCTTGACGTTGGAGCCCTCCATGGGGCCGGTCATGAGCCACCAGAACACGGCGGAGTCGATCACGAAGGCCAGCGCGCCCACGGTGCCGAACTTGGCGACTTCGCGCCAGAGCATCGAGACGAGCCCCGTGAAGCGCTGCCAGAGATCGTTCATGGGCGGGGGCACCTCGTTCGGATGGGAGAAGGGAAGAGGGGGGAGCGCAGAGCGGACCCCCCGGACGGCTGGGAACACTGTAGCCCCGGGTGTGGGCGACGACGCGCCGCGGGCGGGGCGCGTGGGCGGGTTCACAGAGATCCGTGACGGACTTCCCAGACCGCCGGACTACCCTGGCGAGGTGACTTTCCCTCGACTCGGAGTGATCGGCGGCGGCCAGTTGGCGCGCATGATGGCGGCCCCGGCCGCGGAGCTGGGCGTGCCCTTCCGCGTCCTCGCGGAGGCGGAGGACTCCTCCGCAGCCCAGGTGGCCCCGCATGAGGTGGGCGACCACACGGACCTGGCCACGCTGCGCGCGTTCGCCTCCACCGTGGACGTCCTCACCTTCGACCACGAGCACGTGCCCACCGAGCACCTGCGCGCGCTGGAGTCCCTCGACGTCGCCGTGCACCCCGGCCCGGACGCGCTCCAGTACGCGCAGGACAAGCTGCTGATGCGCGAGGCGGTCGAGCGGCTGGGCCTGCCCAACCCCGCGTGGGCCGCGGTGGACACGCTCGAGGACGTGGTGGCGTTCGGCGACGAGCACGGCTGGCCCATGATCCTGAAGACCCCCCGCGGCGGCTACGACGGCAAGGGCGTCCTCACGCTGGACGACGCCGACGACGCCCGCGCGTCCGCGGCGGACGGCACGCTGGGCACGTGGCTCGCGGCCGACATCACGCCCCTGCTGGCCGAGGCCCTCGTGCCCTTCGCCCGCGAGCTCTCCGTCCAGGCGGCGCGCACGCCCTCCGGCGAGGCCGCCGCCTACCCCGTGGTGGAGTCCGTGCAGACCGCCGGCGTGTGCGACCTGGTGATCGCCCCCGCGCCGGACCTCGACCCCGCCGTGGCCGCGGCCGCGAGCGCCGCCGCCGCGCGGATCGCCGAGGAGCTCGGCGTGACCGGCATGCTGGCCGTCGAGCTGTTCGAGACCCCCGGCGTGGGCCCGGGCTTCCAGGTGAACGAGCTCGCGATGCGCCCCCACAACTCGGGGCACTGGTCCATGGACGGCGCCGTCACCGGGCAGTTCGAGCAGCACGTGCGCGCCGTGCTCGGCCTGCCGCTGGGCGAGACCGCCCCGCGCGGCACCGTGGTGATGAAGAACATCCTGGGCGGCGCGCGCGAGGACCTCTACGCCGGCTTCGCCGAGGCCATGGCGGCCCACCCCGCGGCCAAGGTCCACACCTACGGCAAGGACGTCTCGCCGGGCCGCAAGGTGGGCCACGTGAACGTGGTCGCCGCGCCCGGTGAGGCCCTCGCCGACGTCGTCGCCGAGGCTGAGTCCGCCGCGGCGATCCTGCGCGACGGCGCGGCGGCGGCGCCGTCGTCGTCCACCCGCCCGACCACCCCCGACGCCACCGCGTCCGACACCCCGGAGGCCCGCCCGTGAGCGCACCCGAGACCCAGGCCGACGCGCCCCTGACCCAGCCGCTGCAGGACGAGGCGCCCGTCGTCGCCGTCGTGATGGGCTCGGACTCCGACTGGCCCGTGATGAGCGCGGCCGCCGAGGCCCTGCGCGAGCTGGGCGTGCCCGTCGAGGTGGGCGTGGTCTCCGCGCACCGCATGCCCCACGAGATGGTCGAGTTCGGGGCGCGCGCCCACGAGCGCGGCATCCGCGTGATCGTGGCCGGCGCCGGCGGCGCGGCGCACCTGCCCGGCATGCTGGCCGCCGTCACCCCGCTGCCCGTGATCGGCGTGCCCGTGAAGCTCAAGAGCCTGGACGGGATGGACTCGCTGCTCTCGATCGTGCAGATGCCCTCCGGCGTGCCCGTGGCCACCGTCTCCGTGGACGGCGCCGCGAACGCCGGCCTGCTGGCCGCCCGCATCCTCGCCGCGGGCGAGGGCGCGGAGGCCGCCCGCCTGCGGGACGCCCTGGTGGCGCACGCCGCCGGCCTCAACGCCCAGGCCCAGGCCAAGGGCTCCCGCCTGCGAGACCGGATGGCCGCCGAGCGCTGATGGGCAGCATCGCCGCCGCCGACCGCCTGGATCCCGTGCGGGACCCCGTCCGCGACCCCCGCGCCGCCACGCCCACCGAGCGCACCCGCCGCGGGGCCATCCTGCTGGCGCTCACCGCCCTCGTGCCCGGCGGCGCGCAGGTGGTGGCGGGCAGCCGCCGGCTCGGCCGCCTCGCGCTGCGCGTGACCATGGCCGTGTGGGCGGTGCTGATCGTGGGGCTCGTGCTGTGGCTGACGGCCCGCGGCGTCCTGCTGAACCTCCTGGCCCAGGACAGCGTGCTGCTGGCGCTCTCCGCACTGCTGGCCGCGCTGGCCGTGGGCTGGGGCGTGCTGTGGGTGGACACCTTCCGCCTGATCCGCGTGAACCTCCTCGCCCCCGGGGCGCGCAACCTCACCGCCGCGTCCACGATCCTCGCCCTGCTCCTCACCACCGGCGGGCTGCTCTACGGCGGCTGGGCCATGAACGCGGGCCGGAGCACGCTCGGCCAGGTGTTCGGGGACGGGCCGGCGGTGGCCCAGGCCGACGGCCGCTACAACATCCTCGTGATGGGCGGCGACGCCGGCGAGGGACGCACCGGGCTGCGGCCCGACTCCATGCACGTGGCCTCCGTGGACGCGCGCACCGGCCGGATGGTGATGCTCTCCCTGCCCCGGAACCTGCAGAACGCGCCCTTCACGCAGGACTCGCCGCTGTGGCAGGCGTACCCGGACGGCTTCTCCTGCGGCGACGACTGCATCCTCAACGCCCTCTACATGGACGTCACCAAGAAGCACGCCGACCTCTACCCGGGGGCCGCCGACCCCGGAGCGGAGGCCATGATGGACGCCGCCGGCGGCATCCTCGGGCTGGAGATCACCGGGTACGCGCTCATGGACATGGGCGGCTTCGCCCAGCTGATCGACGCCATGGGCGGCGTGGACGTGGTCTCCGGCGGGTACGTCACCCACCGCGGACAGCGCCCGGACGGCGAGTGGGGCAACGTGTGGTGGGCCCCGGGCGAGCACCACTTCAACGGCGAGGACGCCCTCGCCTTCGCGCGCTCGCGGCACTGGTCCTCGGACTACGCCCGCATCCGCCGCCAGCAGTGCATGCAGGCCGCCATGCTGCAGCAGTTCACCCCGGCCACCGTGCTCACCCGCTTCGAGGAGATCCTGAAGGCGGGCCAGCAGGTGGTCACCACCAACCTGCCGCAGAGCCAGCTCGGCACGTTCGTGGACCTGGCCGAGCGCTCCCGCGGCCAGGAGATGGAGCGCCTGACCATCGGCCCCCCGGACTTCGGCACCGCCGAGGACCACTTCACCACCTACCCCGACTACGACGAGGTCCACCGCCGCGTGGACGAGGCGCTCGCCGGGACGGGCTCCTCCTCGGACGCGTCGTCGGAGAACGCGTCGTCGTCGGGCAGGACGGGCGAGGCGGGCAGGACGGGCGAGGCGGGCGTGAGCCCGCTGCCGCTGCTCGCCGTGCTGTCCCAGGCCGCCGCGGAGGAGGACGGCGTGGACAAGGACGACCCGAGGACCTGGCCCGCGGCCCCCACCCGGCCCGACGGGCAGCCCTACACCGCCGAGGACCTCATGCGGGCCGAGGACGCCGGGCAGGAGGACGTGCTGAACCTGGTGTCCTCGACCAACGGACAGTGCGCACCGGCCTGAGCCGCCTGCCCCGAGGCCCCTCGCCTAAGCTGGAGGGCATGCATGTCCTCGAGCCGATCATCCGTGACTACGCGTGGGGCTCCACCACCCTGCTGGCCGGTCTGCAGGGCCGCGAGCCCACCGGTGAGCCGGAGGCGGAGCTGTGGCTCGGCGCCCACCCCGGCGCCCCGTGCGGCGTTCCGATGGGAGACGGGCGGCGCGTGGGCCTCGACGAGCTCGTGGCCGCGGACCCCGAGGCCATGCTGGGAGCCGCGGCCCCCGGCGGGCGGCTGCCGTACCTCGTGAAGCTGCTCGCGGCGGGGCAGCCGCTCTCCATCCAGGCCCACCCCACGCTCGAGCAGGCCCGCGCCGGGTTCGCCGCCGAGGAGGCCGCGGACGTGCCGCGCGACGCGCCGCACCGCAACTACAAGGACGACAACCACAAGCCCGAGATGCTCGTGGCCCTCACGGAGTTCTCCGCCCTGTGCGGCTTCCGCCCCACCGAGGAGTCCTCCCTGAGCTTCGAGCGGCTCGCCCAGACCCTCACCGAGTACGCGGACGGGCAGACGTCCGTGGCCGCCGTCGCCGCCGCCCGCATGAGCCAGGCGCTCGCCACGGGCGATCTGGAGGGGACGTTCTGCGCGCTGCTCGACGGCGAGTCCGCGTGGTCCGCCCCCGGTGCCGTGGCCCAGGCCGTGGAGGCGCTGCAGGGCGCGGAGCAGCTGATCCTGCAGGATCCTGCGCTGGCCACGGCCGTCGAGCTGGCCCGGCACCACCCCGACGACCCGGGCGTGCTCGTGGCCGTCCTGCTCAACCGCGTGGACCTGGCCCCCGGCCAGGCGGTGCACCTGCCGGCCGGCAACGTGCACGCCTACCTGCACGGGCTGGGCGTGGAGGTCATGGCGGCGTCGGACAACGTGCTGCGCGGGGGGCTGACCGTCAAGCACGTGGACATCCCGGAGCTGCGGCGCGTGGTGGCGTTCGAGGCGCTGCCCGTGCCCTACACCGAGCCCGAGCGCGTGGCGGACTCCGTGGTGGCGTACCGGCCGCCGTTCGAGGAGTTCGAGCTGCTGCAGGCCACCCTCGACGACGACGGCGACCGCGCGCTGACGCTCTCCGGCCCGGGCCTCGCGGTGGTCACCCGGGGGCGGGCCCGGCTCGCCCTCGCCGGGCAGGAGGTCGTGCTCGGTCCGGGCGAGGCCGTGTTCCTGCCGGCCGCGGAGACGGCGGGCGGCCCGCTCGTCGTCGCGAGCGCGGACGGCGCCCCGGCGACCGTCCACGCGGCGGGCCTGCCCCGCCACTGAGCACTTTCGCTAGGGAAATCGTCGCCTCCATCCCAGAACGTTGGGATGGAGGCGACGATTTCCCTAGCGAAAAGGCAGGGGGTGGGGGTCAGCGGCTCAGCGCTCCTCGAGCCACTTGGCCCACTTCTTGACGTCGTGCTCGGCGTCCACGGTGCGGACGGTGCCGGACTTCGAGCGCATCACGATCGACTGGGTCTGCACGCGGCCGTTCACGAAGCGCACGCCGCGCAGCAGGTCGCCGTCGGTGATGCCGGTGGCGGCGAAGTAGCAGTGGTCCGAGGTGACGAGCTCGTCCGTGGTGAGCACGGCGTCCAGGTCCAGGCCGGCGTCGAGGGCCTTCTGGCGCTCGGCCTCGTCCACGGGGGCCAGGCGGCCCTGGATCACGCCGCCGGTGGCCTTGATGGCGCACGCGGTGACGATGCCCTCCGGGGTGCCGCCGATGCCCATCATCATGTCCACGCCGGTGTCCGGGCGGGCCGCGGCGATCGCGCCGGCCACGTCGCCGTCGAGGATGAACTTCACGCGGGCGCCGGCCGCGCGGATCTCCTTCACGAGGCCCTCGTGGCGCGGGCGGTCCAGCACGCACACGGTCACCTGGGAGACGGGCTTGCCGAGGGCCTTGGCCACGAGGTTCACGTTCTGCTTCACGGGCAGGCGCATGTCCACGAAGTCGGCGGCCTCGGGACCCACCACGAGCTTGTCCATGTAGAACACGGCGGAGGGGTCGAACATGGTGCCGCGCTCGGCCACGGCGAACACGGAGAGGGCGTTGTTGTAGCCCATCGCGGTGAGGCGGGTGCCGTCGATCGGGTCCACGGCCACGTCCACGGGGGCGCCGGCGCCGTCGCCGACCCTCTCCCCGTTGAACAGCATCGGGGCCTCGTCCTTCTCGCCCTCGCCGATCACCACGGTGCCGTCCATCGCCACGGTGTCCATGAAGGAGCGCATGGCGTCGACGGCGGCACCGTCGGCCTTGTTCTTGTCGCCGTAGCCCACCCACGGGCTCGCGGCGATGGCGGCCGCCTCCGTCACTCGCACCAGCTCCATCGCCAGGTTGCGGTCCGGGACATGGTTCTCGTAGCCGGTCTTCTCCGAGGACGCGTTCGTCATCGTGTCTCCGATCCTTCTCGCGGTGCGCCGTCGCTGCGGACTGGCGTGTGGGCAGCTCTGCCCTCCCCGTCATCCTACGGCGGGAGTGGCAGAATGCCTCGGGTGAGCTCCCCCGCACCCGAGACCGCACCGGCCGCGCCGGCGCCCCGCCCCGTCCTGACCGCCAAGCAGGCGCAGCGGGCCAACCAGCCGTGGATCGGCATGCTGCTCTCGGTGCTCGCCACCCTCGCCCTCGTGCTCGTGGTGGTCGCGCTCAACCCGAACCCCGCGCCGCGCGCTCCCGGGGACCGGGTGGACGTGGCGGAGGCCGCCGCCACGGTCCCTCACGACGACGGCGCCCTCCCGGCCCTGGCCCCCGAGGTCCCGGAGCCCTGGTACGCCAACTACGCCCGACTGCAGCCGATGGACGGGCTGCAGACGTGGGACGTCGGCTGGGTGGTGACGGACACCGTGTTCGCCGGGCTGCGGCAGACCGCGGACGCCGACCCCACCTGGCTCGCGCTCCGCGTGGGCACCGCCCCGGCCGAGGAGTCCGTGGACGTGGACGGGATCACGTGGCAGCACATGGAGCCCAAGGAGTCCGCCGAGCAGCACTTCGTGGCCGAGGTGGACGGCAGCATCGTGGTGCTGACCACCACCGGCGGACGCGAGGTCCTGGAAGACCTGGCCCGCGCCGTCGCAAAGGAGATCCGATGACCACCCCCCAGAAGCCCGCCGCCGCCGCGGCCCCGATGGCCCGGCGCCCGCACACCCCGGCCGAGGCCTGGCGCCTCCTGCAGGAGGGCAACCGCCGGTTCGTGGAGGGCGACCCCGGCCATCCCAACCAGGACGCCGAGCGCCGCTCCCACCTGACCGCCGGGCAGGAGCCCATCGCGGCGATCTTCGGCTGCTCCGACTCCCGCCTCGCCGCGGAGATCATCTTCGACGTGGGCCTCGGCGACGTGTTCGTCATCCGCACGGCGGGCCAGGTCATCGACGACGCCGTGCTCGGCACGCTCGAGTACGCCGTGGACGTCCTGGACATCCCGCTCGTGGTGGTGCTCGGCCACGACTCGTGCGGCGCGGTGACCGCCGCCGTCGAGGCCTACGAGACCGGGACGATGCCGGCCGGCTTCATCCGCTCGCTCGTGGAGCGCATCACCCCGTCCGTGTTCGCCGCGCAGCGCGCCGGCGTGACGGACGTGGACGGCACGGTCGCGGAGCACGTGGACCAGACCTGCGACCGCCTCGTGGAGAGCTCGCGCTCCCTGTACCGCGCCGTCCGGGACGGGCGCGCCGCCGTCGTCGGCCTGACCTACTCGCTGGCCGAGGGCACCGCGCAGCCCGGCCGCGTGCTCGGCGACCTCGAGGTCTGAGCCCCGGCACTTCCGTTCGGGAGATCGTCGTCTCCCCGTCGCCGTCGTGACGGCGAGACGACGGTTTCCCGAGCGAAAGCGAAAGACGGTGCGCGGTAGGGCCCGAGAACTAGGATGGCGGCATGACCGCACAGAACAGTGAGCCGCAGTTCCGCATCGAGCACGACACCATGGGCGAGGTGAAGGTCCCGGTCGACGCGCTCTACAGCGCCCAGACGCAGCGCGCCGTGGAGAACTTCCCGATCTCCGGCAAGACCCTCGAGCCCGCCCACATCCACGCGCTGGCCCAGATCAAGAAGGCCGCCGCGAAGGCGAACGCCGAGCTCGGGATCATCTCCCAGGAGCGCGCGGACGCGATCGTGGCCGCCGCGGACGAGGTGATCGCCGGCGAGCACGACGACCAGTACCCGATCGACGTGTTCCAGACCGGCTCCGGCACCTCCTCGAACATGAACACCAACGAGGTGCTCGCGAACCTCGCCACGCAGTCGCTCCAGGCGGCCGGCTCCGAGGAGACCGTCCACCCGAACGACCACGTGAACGCCTCGCAGTCCTCCAACGACGTGTTCCCCACCTCCGTGCACGTGGCCGTGACCGGCGCGCTGATCAACGACCTGAAGCCGGCCCTGGACCACCTGGCCGCCTCGCTGGAGAAGAAGGCCGAGGCGTTCTCCGGCATCGTGAAGTCCGGCCGCACCCACCTCATGGACGCGACCCCGGTGACCCTGGGCCAGGAGTTCGGCGGCTACGCCGCCCAGGTGCGCTACGGCATCGAGCGCATCGACGCCTCCCTGCCCCGCGTGGCCGAGGTGCCCCTCGGCGGCACCGCCGTCGGCACCGGCATCAACACCCCGAAGGGCTTCTCCGCCCGCGTGATCGAGCTGCTCGCCGAGGAGACCGGCCTGCCGATCACCGAGGCCCGCGACCACTTCGAGGCGCAGGCCAACCGCGACGGCCTGATCGAGGCCTCCGGCCAGCTGCGCAACATCGCCTACTCGATCATGAAGATCAACAACGACCTGCGCTGGATGGGCTCCGGCCCCAACACCGGCCTCGGCGAGATCGCGATCCCGGACCTGCAGCCGGGCTCCTCGATCATGCCGGGCAAGGTCAACCCCGTGATCTGCGAGGCCGCCATCATGGTGTGCGCCCAGGTGATCGGCAACGACACCACGATCGCCCTCTCCTCCACCAACGGCGCGTTCGAGCTGAACGTGGGCATCCCCGTGATGGCCGCCAACCTGCTCGAGTCCATCCGCCTGCTGGCCAACACCGCCCGCGTGATGGCGGACAAGATGATCGACGGCCTCGAGGCCAACGAGGAGCGCTGCACCTTCCTGGCCGGCGCCTCCCCGTCCATCGTCACCCCGCTGAACAAGGTGATCGGCTACGAGGCCGCCGCCGCGATCGCCAAGCACTCGGTGAAGAACAAGATGACCGTGCGCGAGGCCGTGGTGGACCTCGGCTACGTGGAGCGCGGCGAGGTCACCGAGGAGCAGCTCGACAAGGCCCTGGACACCATGTCCATGACGCACCCGGAGTGATCCTCCCGGGCGGCTGAGCGCCGCTGCCCTGACCCACGACGACGAAGGCCACCTCCCGGCGGGGGGTGGCCTTCGCTGTGCGTCGGGGTGTCGGCGACTCTGGCATCTGTGGTGGCCGCGCCGAAGAGTCTCTCAAGGACCCACCGTGACCGACCACGACGTCCGGGCGCCAGTCTGAGCCGCGCCCCCTGGACGTCGTCAGGACTCTCAGCGGACCATCACCAGCACCCCGACGGCCGCCGCCACCATCGCCGGCCCGAACGGCAGCGCAGTGGACCGGCTCGCCCGCCGCAGCGCCACCAGCACGAGCGCTGTGAGCCCGCCCAGCAGGATCGCCCCGACGCCGGCCGCCACCACGGCGGCCGGCCCGCCGGCCACGCCCGTGTAGAGGCCCAGGCCCGCGGCGAGCTTCACGTCGCCCATGCCGAGGCCGCCTCCGCTGAGCAGATGCAGCACGAACATCGCCACGGCGTAGCCGAGCCCGCCGAGCATGCCGCCCGCCACGAGGTCCCACCGTCCCGCGAGCGCCGCTCCCCCGGCCATCCCCACGAGCCCGCCCAGCGCGAGCCGCAGGGTCCAGCGATTCGGCAGCCGGTGCTCCCGCAGGTCCGTCCGCACGAGCACCGCGCAGCACAGCGCGAACCACGCGACGGCCAGCACCCACACCGCCGCCGTCGTGATGTGCCCGGCAGCCACCGCCCACGCCCACCAGCCCATGCGGACCACCCCCCTCCCCGGCCCAGCGTAGGGCCGTCTCCCTGGCGCGCACCCGCTCATCCACAGGCCGCGGATCCCGATGCGCCGCACTTCTCCCGGCCCGCCGTCAGCTCTCTCACATACGGAACACAACGTTGCGTCCCCCGCAAGAGTGGGGCTACAGTTCAGTGATGGTCAGGCCCCAGGGTCGGATCATTCCTGAGACTCCATGGCCCCGATCCCGTTTTTGAGGGGCCATGGTGGCGGGCTTCCTCGGTCCCCAATCCCCCCTCCGCGGGGCCGAGCACCCCCGCCGTTGGGGCCGCTGCCTTGTGCAGCGGCCCCTCTGTCATCTCCGGCGCGGCCTCCCGCTCAGCGCTCCTCCTCGAGCAGCTCGGTCACCAGCGCCGCGATCGGCGAGCGCTCGGATCGGGTGAGGGTGACGTGCCCGAACAGCGGGTGCCCCTTCAGGGTCTCCACCACGGCCGCGATCCCATCGTGCCGGCCCACGCGCAGGTTGTCCCGCTGGCCGACGTCGTGGGTGAGCACCACCTTGGAGTTCCTGCCCATGCGGCTCAGCACGGTCAGCAGCACGTTGCGCTCCAATGACTGCGCCTCGTCCACGATCACCCACGCGTCGTGCAGGGAACGGCCGCGGATGTGGGTGAGCGGCAGGATCTCGAGCATCCCGCGGTCCGTCACCTCATCGATCACGGACGGGGAGACGAGCGCGGAGAGGGTGTCGAACACCGCCTGCGCCCACGGGCCCATCTTCTCGCCCTCTCCGCCGGGCAGGTAGCCGAGCTCCTGGCCGCCCACGGCGTACAGCGGCCGGAACACCACGACCTTGCGGTGCTCCCGGCGCTCCATGACGGCCTCCAGGCCTGCGCACAGCGCGAGGGCCGACTTGCCCGTGCCCGCGCGGCCACCCAGCGAGACGATCCCGACGCTGGAGTCCATCAGCAGGTCGATGGCCAGGCGCTGCTCCGCCGAGCGGCCGTGCAGTCCGAACACGTCCTTGTCCCCGCGCACCAGACGCGCCCGACCGCCGTCGACCACGCGGGCGAGTGCGGAGCCGCGCGTCGAGGAGAGCACCAGCCCCGTGTTCACCGGGAGGCTCTCGGCGCCCGGCTGCTCCTGCCCCGGGCGCTCCTCCACACCCGTGCCGCGCAGGTCCGGGAGCGGCACGCCCTCGAGGGAGACCACGCCCTCCTCGTACAGCGTGTCGAGCCGCTCCTCGTCCAGCGGCAGGGCCACGGTGCCGCGCCAGCCCGAGTCCCGCACGAGCTCGTGGCGGTACTCGTCCGCGGACAGGCCCATGGCCGCGGCCTTCACGCGCATCGGCAGGTCCTTGGACACCACGGTCACCTCCCGCCCCTCGTCCGCGAAGGCCTTCGCGACGGCGAGGATGCGCGAGTCGTTGTCCGTCCCGCGGATGCCGAACGGCAGGACGTCCGTGGAGACGTGGTTCAGCTCAACCCGCAGGGTCCCGCCCTCGGGCGTGAGCGGGACGTCGCGGTCCAGGGCGCCGTGGCGCGTGCGCAGGTCGTCGAGGATGCGCAGCGCAGTGCGCGCGAAGTAGCCCAGGTCCGGATCGGCACGCTTGGCCTCGAGCTCGGAGATCACCACGAGCGGCAGGATCACCTCATGCTCGGCGAAGCGCAGCAGCGCCCGCGGATCCGAGAGGAGCACCGAGGTGTCCACCACATAGGAGCGCTCCCCCACGCTCGCCCTGTCCCCCCGCGGGCTCCGGGTGCCCGTCTCCGCGGTCTGCGCCTGCTGCTCCATGCTGCGTGCCTCCTGTGCCGGGGTGAAGGGCGGGCGGCGCCCGCCTGCGGCTCACGCTAGGTCCGCGCGGGGAACGCGGGCGACGCCGAGGGTGAACCCTGGATGAAGAATCCGGGCACCGGCCGGGTCGGCTTCCTAGACTGGGGCCCAGCCCACCCCGTCCTCCGTCAGGAGCCCCCATGCGCAGCACCCCCGGCCCCCTCGCGTCCCCCGAGTCCTCCCGCGGCGCCGGCCTCGCCTCCCGCGCCGACCGCGCCAGTGCCGGCCTGCTGCGCGCCGCCGCCCCCACCGCCGTGCTGATCGTCCTCATGTGGATCGCCCAGCTCGTGCTGATCGTGGGCGGCCGCCTGATCATCCCCGGCGCCGGGCTGATCCCGCGCCACCTGGCGGGCCTGGACGGCGTGCTCTTCTCCCCGATCCTCCATGCCGGCTGGGGCCACCTGATCGGCAACACCACGGCGCTGATCGTCCTCGGCCCGGTGGCCGCGCTCGTCTCCCGCCGCCCGGTCGCGCTCCTGGCCGCCTCGTGGCTCGGCTCGGGCCTGCTCACCTGGCTCATCGGCACGCCGGGGGTGCACATCGGCGCCTCGGGCATCGTCTACGCGCTCATCGCGTTCCTGCTCGTCTACGGCATCGTGGCCCGGCGCGCCCTGGCCGTCGTGGTCTCCGTGGTCGTGGCGGTCACCCACCTGGGCTCCTCGCTCCTCGGCCTGCTGCCCCAGCCGGGCCTGTCCTGGACGGGGCACCTGGCCGGCGCCGTCGTCGGGGTGCTGCTGGCGCTGTGGTGGGGCCGCCGGGACCGCGCCGCCCGCGCCCTGGAGCGGCGTGCCTCCCGCGACGACGCCGCCCTCGCCTCCGCCCCGGAGCAGCGCTGGTTCTGAGGCAGCACCCCCGCCCGCTGGGCGCAGTACTGCCAAGTAGGTCGCCGCTTACTTGGCAGTACTGCGCCCAGCACAGCGGTGAGGTGACCGGCAAAGCGGTACTGTGCCCGGCACAGCGGTCCGGTGCCCAGCACCGTGGCCGATGCGCCGCGCCTCAGGCGCCGAAGCGACGCTGCCGCGAGCCGTAGTCGCGCAGGGCACGCAGGAAGTCCACGCGGCGGAACGCGGGCCACATGGCCTCGCAGAAGTAGAACTCCGAGTACGCGGACTGCCACGTGAGGAAGCCGGAGAGCCGCTGCTCACCCGAGGTGCGGATCACCAGGTCCGGGTCCGGCTGGCCGCGGGTGTAGAGGCGCGAGGAGATCTTGTCCACCGTCAGCTCGGCGGCCACGTCCGCGGCAGAGCGGCCCTCGGCGTCGGCCTCGCGCAGCAGCTCGCGCACCGCGTCCACGATCTCGAGCCGGCCCCCGTAGCCCACCGCCACGTTCACGTGCACCCCGTCGTGCCCCTGCGTGCGCTCCGCGAGGGCGCGCAGCCGCCGGGCCATGCCGGGCGGGAGCAGGTCCACGGCGCCCACCGGCTGCACGCGCACGGGCCGCCGGCCCTCGGTCGGCTCGGCGAGGCGCTCGGCGGTGGACATGATGATCTCCAGCAGGGGCGCGAGCTCCTCCTCGGGGCGGCTGAGGTTCTCGGTGGAGAGCATGTACAGGGTCACCACGGGCACCCCGACGTCGTCGCACCACCCGATGAAGTCCAGGATCCGCTCCGCACCGGCCTGGTGCCCCTCCTGCGTGCTGGCGCCGAACGCGCGGGCCCAGCGGCGGTTGCCGTCCACGAGCACGCCCACGTGGTGCGGGAGGCGCTCCGCGTCCAGGCCGCGGGCCAGTCGCCGCTCGTACAGGCGGTAGAAGACGTCGGGCTGGCGCACGGCGCACCTCGCTTTCACGGCCGGCCGAGGGGCCGGGCGGCAGGTTCCGGAGGTCTCAGGATACGTGCGTCCGCCTCGGAGGTCCCTGGAGGCGGCACCACCGGCAGAGGAGGAAGATGGAGGGCATGGACGACGCGACGCCCCGCACGGACGCCACCACCCGGCCCCGACCCCCGCGCTGGCGGATCGAACGGGTCCGCGACCCCGAGCACCCCCTGTACAAGCCGCGGCTGCGCGGCTGGGTGCACGCGGTGATGGCCCCGCTCGTGCTCGTGGCGGGCATCGTGCTGATCGCCCTGGCGCCGCCGCACCTGCGCGCCGCGTGCGTGGTCTACGTGATCACCGGGCTGCTGCTGTTCGGCGTCTCGGCCACCTACCACCTCATCCAGTGGAACGAGACGGTCTCCCGCGTGCTCAAGCGGCTGGACCACACGAACATCATGCTCGTGATCTCCGGGACGTACACGCCGCTCGCGCTGGCGATGCTGCCGCCGGACACGGCCCGGCTGCTGCTCACGCTCGTGTGGGTGGGCGCGGTGGCCGGCGTCGCGTTCCGCGTCGTGTGGACGGACGCGCCGCGCTGGCTGTACACGCCCGTGTACGTGCTCCTGGGCCTGGCGGCGCTGCTGTTCATCGGCGACTTCTTCGCCGCGAGCGTGCCCGCCGCCGTCCTCGTGTGCGCCGGCGGCGCGGCGTACATCGTGGGGGCCGTGTTCTACGCCCTGAAGGCGCCCACGATCCACCGTGAGTGGTTCGGCTTCCACGAGCTCTTCCACGTGTTCACGGTGGGCGGGTTCGTGTGCCACTTCGTGGCCATCATGATGGTGGTCCTGGCCGCGCGCTGAGCGGCGACGGCGGCTCCCGCGTCCTGGGGGACGACGCGTGGGTCAGGGGCGTCCGGTGTCCGGCGCCTTCGGCTCCGGGGTGGGCTCGGCGAGGTAGCCGGGGTACTTGGCGCGGAGGCGCTCGAGGCGGTCCTCGGCGTCGGCGTCCAGGTGCTCGCCGCCCTCCCGGACCTCCTCCGGGAGGTGCCGCTGGTGCCGGTCCACGAGCATGGCCTCGGCCTGCGGGGAGCGCTGCTGCACGCGGCGCACGGAGCGGACCATGAGCCGCAGCACGATGACGGCCATGGCCACCATGAGGGCGGTGAACAGGAACCCCTCGATGCCCGGGGTCACGTCCGCCTCCTCGAGGCCGGGACGCAGGGTGGGCTCGGGCGCGGCCGGCAGGGGCGCCGTGCTCGCGGCCGCCGCGGCGGCGGAGAGGGCGAGGGACAGGCCAGACAGGGTGATCACGACCGCCCACTCTACCGGCCGGCCGGCTCAGCGCAGCCCGGCGAAGACGTCGTCCTCCGGCAGCTGGGTGGGCACGCGGGAGTCCACGAGGCAGTAGTCCTCCCACGGCCACGCGGCCCGCAGCATCTCGTTCGGGGCGGCGAAGAACGGGCCGTCCGGGTCCACCTGGGTGCGGTGCGCGCGCAGGGCGGCGTCCCGGTGCTCGAGGTAGTCGGCCACGGGGACCTGCGTGGTCACGGGGTGGTCCGGCATCACCCACGCGGGCACGTGCTCCGGGTCCGGGACGTCCTCCCCGGCCTCCCGACGACGCAGCACCTCCCGCATGGCCTCCATCTGTGCGTAGAAGGACATCCGCTGGCCGAAGGGGGACTCGTCCCCGGCCGCCACGAACGCCTCGTGGAGCGTGCGGTACCTCTCCGGGTTGAACGCGCGGTCGTAGTACAGCTTCGAGACCTCCCACGCGGGGCCGGTCTCGGGGTACGCCGCCGGATCGCCGGCGGCGCGGTAGGCCTCGACCGTCACGTGGTGCGCCTGGATGTGGTCCGGGTGCGGGTAGCCGCCCTCCTCGTCGTACGCGATCAGCACGTGCGGCCGGAAGCTCCGCACGAGGGACACCAGCGGGGCGGCGGCGGTGCGCAGCGGCGTCACGGCGAAGCAGTTCGACGGCAGGGCCGGCAGCGGGTCGCCCTCGGGCAGGCCGGAGTCGAGGAAGCCCAGCCACTCGTGCCGGATGCCGAGCGCGGCCACGGCCTCGGCCATCTCGTCCCGGCGCACCGCGGCGATGTCCCGGTCCGTGCGCACGGCGTCCTCGTACTGCGGGTTCAGCAGGTCGCCGGCCTCGCCGCCCGTGCAGGTCACCACCATCACCTCGGCGCCGGCCTCCACGTAGGCGGCCATCATGGCCGCGCCCTTCGAGGACTCGTCGTCCGGGTGGGCGTGCACGGCCATGAGGCGCAGACCCTGCGAGGCCGGCACCCGCGCGGCCGGATCGGTGGTGGCGGAGGGCTGCGCGTTCACGGTCGGTGGCTCGCTTTCGACGGGGCGGAGGGGGTGCAGGGGAGCGGCTCAGCGGCGCCGCACGGACCGTGCAGGATAGGCTGGGCGGCGATGTCCTCCGCCACCCCGCACGCCGCTCACGCGCAGGAGCCCACCCTAGCCAACCGCTACGGGACGGACCAGTCGCGCCCGGGCCGCCGACGCGCCTGGATCGCCCTGGGTGTCGTCGCGTTCCTCTCCGCCGTGGCCCTGGCGATCGTGATCGGCCTGAGCGTCTCGGTGGGGCGGATCGAGTCCAAGGAGATCGGCTACGAGATCGTGGACGACTCCCTCGCGCGCGTCACGTTCCAGGTGAGCGTCCCGGAGGACGTCACCGCCGAGTGCGACATCGTGGTGATGGACGCCCAGGCCGCCCCGGTGGGCTTCCGGACCGTGCGGCCCGCATCGCTCCCCGCCGACGAGCGGACGCGGCCCTCCGACTCCACCTGGTCCTACACCGTGGACGTCCGCACGGTCGGCCGGGGCGTGACCGGGGTCGTGGACACGTGCCGCGCCGTCTGACGCGCCCCTGACCAGTCGCTGACGCGCCCCCGACCGGCCGGCGGACGATCACCGTCCTCCCGCCGCGCACCCGTGGACCTTGGTGTGACGCCCGCCGCTGACGTAGACTGGCCCGAGTTTCCCGCCCCGCCGGTCAGGCAGGCGCCTGCGGATCCCTCCAGGATCCCGCGGTCACCTGGACGGCGGGGTTCTTCGCATGTGGGCGCAGGCCGGCCCCGGACCCCCGTCCGCGCCGACCACGCCCACCCATCCCCATGACGACGAGAAAGGCGGCCAGCATGACGACGAACCAGTCCGACGCCCCGTGGCTGACCCAGGAGGCGTTCGATCGCCTGTCCAAGGAGCTCGAGCACATCTCCGGCCCCGGGCGCCAGGAGATCATCGAGCGCATCGAGGCGGCCCGCGACGAAGGCGACCTCAAGGAGAACGGCGGCTACCACGCCGCCCGCGAGGAGCAGTCCAAGAACGAGGGCCGCATCGCCGAGCTCAAGCACCTCCTCGAGACCGCCCGCGTGGGCGAGGCCGCCGAGAACGACGGCGCCGTGCACCCGGGCACCGTGGTGACCGCCGTCGTCGCCGGCGACGAGATGACGTTCCTCTTCGGCAACCGCGAGATCGCGGCCGACGACGAGTCCCTCGAGGTCTACTCCGAGCGCTCCCCGCTCGGCGAGGCCATCAACGGCGCCACGAAGGGCCACAAGGTCACCTACACCGCGCCGAACGGCAAGGAGATCAAGGTCGAGGTCAAGGACGTCCAGCCGTACAAGGGCTGACCCCTCCCCCGGGCACGCGCGACGGCGGCCGGAGCACCCGAGAGCGGGCGCACCGGCCGCCGTCGTGCGTCCCCCGGCGTTGCTACGCTGTGGCCATGCTCACCGCCGAGAAGACCCACCTGCTCCTCACCCGCGCCGACGGCCGCTCCGAGTCCCCTGCCCACCACGGGATCGCCCTGTCCGCCGCCGCGCTCGCGGACCTGCGCGAGGCGGGCATGGTGCGGGTGGAGGACGCCCCCGTGGCGTCCGCCCGGCTGTGGGTGGTGGCCGGCGGCACGGCGGGCGACCCCGTGCTGGACGGGCTGCTCCCGGGCGTGGACGCGCTCTCCGGCGAGAAGGTGTCCGCGGTGGTCGCCAAGGGCAGGCCGGCGGCGCTCAAGCCCGTGGCGGCGCACCTCGTGGAGACCGGGGAGCTCGAGGAGCACAAGGCCTTCCTCACCACCCGCCGCGTGCCGGTGACCACCTCCGTCAAGGACGGCCTCACGTCCCACCTCACCGCCGTCGTGCTGGACGAGGCCGATCCCACCGCCGAGGACGTCCTGCTCCTCGGAATCCTCCAGCACCTCAACCTCGCCCGCCGTCTGCTGCCCGGCGCGCACGAGCGCTACGACCGCCGCGAGTTCACCCGCCGCATCGAGGCCCTCACCCGCTCCGACCTGCTGGTGCAGGCCGTGCGGGCGGCGGTGGCCGGGCGCGGCGGCGCGATCGCGGCCACCGCGGCCGGGGTCACGTCCGACTGACGCGCCGGGCGGCGCCTCTCAGAGGTGCTGCCGAGGGCTGTAGCCGGCGGACCGCAGCGCCTCGAGCACCGCGAGGGAGTGCTCATGGCCGCGCGTCTCCATGTCGATCGTGATGTGCACCCCGCCCAGGGAGAGCTGCGGGCCCACGCGCGTGTGGTCCACGCGCACCACGTTGACCTCCTCCTCCGCGATGATCCGGGAGATCGTCGCGAGCTCGCCCGGCCGGTCCCGCAGCGGGATCCGCACGGTCATGTAGCGGCCCGCGGCCGAGAGGCCGGACTGGATGGACTTCAGCAGCAGCATGGGGTCGATGTTCCCGCCGGAGAGCACCACCGCGGTGGTGCCGAGCTCGAAGCCCAGGTCCGCGACGCGCCCGGAGAGCAGCGCCGCCACCCCCACCGCGCCCGCCGGCTCCACCACGAGCTTGGAGCGCTCCAGCAGGTGCACGAGGGCCGCGGCGATCTCGTCGTCGGTCACGGTGACCACTGCGTCCACGAGCGCGGAGACGATCGCGAACGGCACGGCGCCGGGCCGGCCCACCGCGATCCCGTCCGCGATGGTGGAGGTGTGCTCGAGGGCCTGCGCGCGACCCTCGGCGAGCGAGGGCGGATAGGCCGCCGCGCCCGCCGCCTGCACCCCCACCACGCGGACCTCGCGCCCGGAGAGGCGGGCCCTCTCCTTCATGGCGACGGCGACGCCGGAGATCAGCCCGCCACCGCCGATGCCCACGATGACGGTGTCCACCTCGGGCAGGGCATCCAGGATCTCGAGGCCCACGGTCCCCTGGCCGGCCACCACGTCGGCGCTGTCGAACGGGTGGATGAACACCGCGCCCGTCTCGTCGGCGTGCCGCTGGGCCTCCGCGAGCGCCTCGTCCACGGTGGACCCGTGCAGCACGACCTCGGCGCCGTGCTCCCGCGTGGCCTGCAGCTTCGGCAGGGCGACGCCGCGGGGCATCACGATCCGCGCACGGATGCCGAGCCGCGCCGCCGCCGAGGCCACGCCCTGCGCGTGGTTGCCGGCGGAGGCGGCCACCACGCCGCGCGCCCGCTCCTCGGGGGAGAGCGCGGCCATGCGCACGTACGCGCCGCGCACCTTGAACGATCCTGCGCGCTGCAGGTTCTCGCATTTGAGGTGCACCGGGGTGCCCGCCTCCCGGCTGAGCGGACGCGCGTGCTGCAGCGGGGTCACCTCGGCGACGTCGGCGAGCACCTCCCGGGCCCGCTCGACGTCGGCCAGGGTCACGGGCAGGGCACGGCCCGGATCTGCCGCGGGGTCCCGCGGCGCGGGGCGCACCCAGCGCACCCCGACGTCGGATCCGGCCACGTGGCCGACGTCCCCTTCTCCCTGTGCGGCGCTCACGCGCGGTCCGTGTGCGTGGCGGCCTCCTCCTGGGAGGCCAGGGCGGGGTCCTGGTGGTCGTCGGGGACGTGCCTGTGCGATCCCGCGGCGTCCACGGACGCTGCCGGGTCGAGGTGTGCGTCGGAACGGGAGGTGAGGGACTCCGGCTCCTCGACGCTGAGCCCTCGGATGAACGAGTTCACGAACGCGAGCAGCGGCACGGAGAAGACGGCGCCCACGAGGCCCATCACGGTGGAGCCGGTGGCCACGGCGAGGAAGACGGCGAGCGGATGCAGCGCGACCGCCTTGCCCATCACGAGCGGCTGGAGGACGTTCGACTCCAGCTGCTGCACGAGGATGACCACGCCGAGCATGAGCAGCGCGTTGACCGGCCCGTTGGCCATGAGGGCCAGGAGCACGGCCAGGCCGCCGCTGACCACGGCGCCGACCATGGGGATGAAGGAGGCCAGGAAGACGAGCACCGCGAGCGGAATGGGCAGCGGCACCCCGAGGAGCAGCGCGCCCAGGCCGATGCCCACGGCGTCGATGAAGGCCACCAGGATCTGCACGCGCACGTAGGAGCCGAGGGAGCGCCAGCCGGAGCGGCCCGCGCGGTCGGCGGTGTGGCGATGCGCCTTGGGCACGAAGAGCAGCAGGAAGCGCCAGATGCGGTCGCCGTCGTAGAGGAAGAAGATCAGGGTGAACAGGGCGATGAAGACGCCGGTGCCGATGTTGGCCGCGGTGGTGCCGAAGCTCAGCGCGCTGTCCATGACCGCGCCCGAGTGGTCCCGGATCGTCTGCCACATGCTGTCCAGGCTCTCCGAGCTGATCTGCGTGTTCACGCCCATGGTGCCCAGCCAGGCGACGGCGCCGTCCACGGCCTGGCCGAGCCTCTCGCTCAGGTCGGCGAACCCCTGGACGACCTGCTGGCCCGCCAGCGCGGCGAGCCCGACCACCACGAGGATCAGCAGCAGCACGCACAGGAGCGACGCGAGGACCTTGGTGACCCCGCCCTTGCGCAGTGCCTCGTAGACCGGGGCGAGCAGCGTGGCGAGCAGGGCGGCCACGAGCAGCGGGATGATGATCAGGCTGACGAAGCTCGCCAGGTGCCACACGACGGCGAGGCCCACGATGATCGCCACGATGCGCCACGACCACGCCGCGGCCACCGTCAGCCCGTAGGGCACGTCCTTGTTGATCTTGGTCTGCGCGGAGAGCGTGGAGCTCATGCGTCGGTCTCCTCGGGTGCGATGGACGGAATGAGGCCCCACTGGGCGGACCAGCGGGCGCCGGGGGCGAGGCGGTGCAGGCCCTCACCCGAGTTCAGGGCGTCCGCGGGGGCCGTGAGCGGCTCCACGGCGAGGGCGGTCTCCCGGCCCGGGAGCCGGTCGGTCACGAACACGTGGGTCCAGGCGAAGGCCGGATCGGTCCACAGGGTCACGGACCGGCCGTCCGGGGCGCGGAGGGTCTGGCGGTGGCGTCCGTCGTCGTCGGCCCGCAGCTGCGTGAGGCCGACGTCGAGGCCGGCCGTGCCCACGGCGCGTCCGGCGCGGAAGTCGCGGTCCGTGCCCTCCACGGACAGGGTCTCCACGGGGATCAGGTCCTCCCCCGTGCGGATCCAGGCCGCGGCGGGGACGGTGAGCGTGAGGTCCTGGGTCGGCACGTCCCCGACGCGCAGGTAGGGGTGCGCTCCGAACGCGACGGGCGCGGCGGCGGCCGCGTGGTTCTCCAGCTCCATGGTGACCGTGAGGGCGCCGTCGTCGCCGAGCGCGTACGCGACGCGGTGCGTGAGGCGGAAGGGCCAGCCGTGCTGCGGGTGCACCTCCGCGCGCAGGCGCACCTCGTGCGCGGAGACCTGCTCGGGCACGAACTGCGTGTTCCGCAGCAGCCCGTGGATCGCGTGGCCGCGGGCCGGCTCGGTGATGTCCAGCTGCTGCTCGACCCCGCCCAGGCTCCAGCGGCCGGCGGCCACGCGGTTGGGCCACGGACTCATCTGGATGCCGTTGCCGGCGGGCGGGATCACGTCCTCGCCGTAGGGCTCCGTGAGGTCCACCCCGTGCACGCGGTACGTGCGCAGCGCGCCGGCCAGGCCGACGACGACGGCCTCGGCGCCCGCCCGCTCGAGGCGGTACTGGGTGCCGCCGGCCGCGGCCGCGCCGAAGGCGGCCGGAGGCGTCTCAGAGGGGGTCACACGAGCTCCTGAGCAGTGAGGGGGCGGGGGCGATCATGCCCAATCTACGCGTTCAGCACGCAGGCCACCCCGTCCGGTGAGGGACGGGGCGGCCTGCGGGAGCCGGCGGGGGGCGGGAGGCCGCCCGGCGCCGGGTCAGTCGTTGTTGCGGAAGATCGCCAGGAGGCGAAGGATCTCCACGTACAGCCACACGAGCGTGACCGTCAGGCCGAAGGCCACGGTCCAGGAGTACTTCTGCGGAGCTCCGGCCTTCACGCCCTCCGCACCCATCTCGAAGTCCATGGTGAGGGAGTACGCGGCGAGGAGCACGGCCACGGCGCCGATCAGCAGGCCGAGGGGGCCCTCACGCATGCCGAAGCCCTCGAGCACACCGGTCCAGGTCAGGACCATGTTGATCAGGGAGAAGAGGAGGTAGCCGAGCATGGCGGCCATGACGATCTTGGTCATCTTCGGCGTGGGGCGGAACTTGCCCGAGGTGTAGAGCGCGAGCATCACGGCGAACACGGAGAACGTGCCGAGCACGGCCTGCACCACGATGCCCGGGTAGCTGCTCTCGAACACCCGCGAGATGCCGCCGATGAACAGGCCCTCGGCGAGCGCGTAGAGCATGATCAGGGCCGGCGAGGGGTTCTTCTTGAACGAGTTGACCAGGCCGAGGACGAGGCCCACGATCGCGCCGATCGCCATGAGCGCGGGCAGGGCCCAGCCGACCGCCGCGCCCACGATCACGAGGATCAGCATGAGGCCGGTCTTGCCGATGATGTCGTTGTAGGTCATGCGGCCCGTGTGCTCGGCACCGGCGGCGGGGCCGCGGAACGCGTCCTCCATGCTCTGCTGGTGCGCGTGCTGCTGGGCGGCCTGGCCGGCGCCGAACGCCTGGGCCTGGCCGTAGGGCGACGGCGGCTGGCCGTAGGGGGCCTGGGCGCTCTGCGTGCCGCCCTGGTACCACCCCGGCTGCTGCTGGCCGGCATGCATCTGCTGCTGGAAGTTCTGTGAGTTCATCACCGGGTTAGCCACGGCGTGCTCCTTGGGTCATGGTCGGCCCGGTCACGCGGACGCCGGGGGGACGCCGCGCATGCTCCGGAGGATCCGCTCCAGTATATCGGGATGCTCCACGGACGTCTGCGGGCGACGGCGATCCCCCGCATGCGGCCGTCGGCTGTTCACGGTGGGCGCAGTTCCTGGGCCTGCGCTGGGCGGGCCTGCCGGCGCACCGAGCGCATGGCACCCCTGGTGCCCCCGGCGGGACTCGAACCCGCAACACACCGATTTTAAGTCGGCCGCCTCTGCCAGTTGGGCCACGGGGGCGGCGGCGGGGCGGGCCCCGCACACCGCGGACGAGCAGCGGCCCCGCCCGATTCCTCGGACGGGGCCGCCGCGGGTCGGCAGGATCAGATCGCGGGCTCGGCCTGGGCCGTGTCCCGCTCGCGCTGCTCGAAGCGGACGGGCTCCAGCTCGACGCCGGCCGCCGCGCGGAAGGCGTTGAACGGGGTGTCCTGGCCGCTCACGGAGGTGGAGTCACGGCCGAAGAGGGTCTCGGCGATCCAGCCCGAGGCGATGCGGAAGCGGCGCTCCAGGGTGGGCATGGCGTAGATGTGGTAGCCGCGGTGGGCGAGCCAGGCCGGCACGCCGTTGATCTTCAGGCCCATCGGGTTGCCGACGCCCTTGAGGAAGCCGAGGCCGGCGACGGCGCCGAGGGACTTGTGCACGTACTCCGCGACCTCGCCCTCGCCGTGGCGGACGGCCATGTAGTTGGCGGCCAGCTGCTTGGCCTGGCGCACGGCGTGCTGGGCGTTCGGCACGCAGAAGCCGCCGGGGCCGGAGCCGGTGAGGTCGGGCACGGCGCACACGTCGCCGCAGCCCCACGCGCCCTCGAGCACGCCGGACTCGCCGTCCTTCACCTGGAGGGTGGGGGTGACCTCGATGCGGCCGCGCTGCTCCACGGGGAAGTCGGTCTGCTTGGCCACGCCGTTGGCGGCCACGCCCGCGGTCCACACGAGGGTGTCTGCCGGGAACTTCTCCTTGACGGCCTTGTCCTCGCTCTTCATGTCGGTCAGCGTCATGACGCGGCCGGTCGCATCGCCCAGCGAGGTGTTCAGGAGGACCTCGATGCCGCGGTCCTGCAGGTGCTTCACCACGTTCTCGGCCTGGTCCTCGGAGACCTCGGGCATGATGCGGCCCATGGCCTCGACGAGGACGATGCGGACCTCGGACTGGGAGAGACGCTCGTTGCGCTCCACGGCGGTGCGGATGACGTTCTCCATCTCCGCCACCGTCTCGATGCCGGCGAAGCCACCGCCGACCACCACGAAGGTCAGGGCCCGTCGGCGCTCCTCGGCGTCGGTGGACAGGGACGCGGCGTCGAGGCGCTCCAGGATCTGGTTGCGCAGCGCGACGGCCTCCTCCACGGTCTTCAGGCCGATCCCGTTCTCGCCCAGGCCCGGGATCGGGAAGACGCGCGTGGTGGCGCCGGCCGTCATGACGACGTCCTGGTAGGGGAGCTCGAACTCGGCGCCGTCCTCGCCGCGCACGGTGGCGACCTTGCGGGCGTGCTCCACCTTCACGACGGTGCCGCGGACGACCTCGGTGTCCTTGAGGTGGGTCTGGTGGTCCACCACGGCGTGGCGGCCCTCGATGTGGCCGCCCACGATCTCGGGCAGGAAGGGCTGGTACTGCATGTAGGGCAGGGGGTCCACCAGGGTGACGACGCCACCCCGATCCTTCACCTTCGTCTGCAGGGCCTTGGCGATGTGGAAGCCGGCATAGCCGCCGCCGACGATCAGCAGGCGCGGCTGGGGAGAGAGCTCAGGGGTCAGTGACATGGTGCCCATCCTACGCCCAGCCCGGCCGCCGGCTCAGCCCCTCGGGGCCCCTTCAGGAGCGCAGGGACAGCACGATCCCGTCGAGGATGTCGTGCTCGCTCGCCCACGCCTCCGCCACGCCGGAGACCGCTGCGACCCGCTCGAGCAGCTGGGCCCAGATGAGGGAGCCGGCGCCGATCACGTCCGTTCGGCCCGGATGCAGGAAGCCGCGCTCGGCACGCTGGGACCTCGAGGCCGTCAGCAGGGCCTCGGCGGCCGCGCGGAAGCGCTCCACGGGGAGGTGCGTGCCGTGGATCCGCTCGGCGTCGTACTCCTCGAGGCCGAGGGCCTCCGCGGTCACGGTGGTCACGGTCCCCGCCACGCCGACCACGCGGGCGACGCGCTCGAGCGGCAGGCGGGCGGCGACGTCGTCGAGGATCTCCCCGACGGCGGCCCGCGCCGCCGCCACCTCGTCCGCCGACGGCGGGTCCGAGTGCAGGAAGCGCTCGGTGAAGCGCACGCAGCCCATGTCCGTGCTCACGGCGTCCACCACCGCGCCGTCCGCGGTGCCCACCACGAACTCGGTGGAGCCGCCGCCGAGGTCCACCACGAGGATCAGGTCCTCCGCGCCGAGTCCCGCGACGTCCACGGCGGAGACCGCGCCGGAGAAGGAGAGCCGCGCCTCCTCCTCGCCCGAGACCACCTCGGGCTCCACCCCCAGGCGCTCGGCCACCCCGGCCACGAACCCGGCCCGGTTGGAGACGTCGCGGCTGGCGGAGGTGGCCACGAAGCGCACGCGGCCGGCGTGGTGGCGCTGGACCAGGCGGGCGTACTCGTCCACCGCGGCGAACGTGCGCTCGAGGGCGGCCTCGGCAAACGCACCGGTCGCGTCCACGCCCTCCCCCAGGCGCACCACGCGCATCTCGCGCACGACGTCGGCGAGCGGGGCGGCGGCGCCGTCCGCGCCCTCCGCGGGACGGGAGATGAGCAGGCGGATCGAGTTGGTCCCGCAGTCGACGCCGGCCACGGTGATCCGCTCCAGCTCCGCCACGCGCTCCAGGTGTTTCACGTGGCGGGAGAGGTCGCGGGTGGGCACGGCGGCGTCGGCGTCCCACGCGCCCTCGCACGCGCAGGAGTCCGGGGTCCACCACTCGGCCACGAGCGCGAGCGCCTCGTCGCCCAGGCGGTTCACGCCGGGCCCCGCCGCGAGCGCGTGGCCCACGAGCACGTGCAGGCACTTCACGCGCTCCGGCATGCCGCCGGCCGAGATCCCGTCGATCTCCGGGACCTCGCCCGTGCCGGCGTCGGCGCCCACGCGGGCCCGCTCGGCGAGGTAGGCCTCGTGCGCGGCGCGGTGCGCGGCGGCGAGCTCCGGGTCCGTGGCGAGCCTCTCGTTCATGCGTGCCATCTCCCCGTCCGCCTCGAGGCGCGAGACCGCCGCGGTCAGCACGGGGTGCGTCAGGTAGAAGGTGGTGGGGAACGGGATGCCGTTGGACAGCCGCGGGGCCGTGGTGGCCACGAGCGGGTTGCCGCACACGCAGCGCGCGCCGATCTCCACCACGTCGCGCACGGGGCGGCCGAGCTGCAGCGAGAGCGTGTCGCGGTCCTCATCGGTGACGGCGCGGGACGCGGCGTCGGAGGCGGCGGGGCGGGAGGTGTCGGTCATGGCGTCCTTCAAGAGTGGATGGCGGGGGCGGGCCGGGCGGCGGACGGTCACTCCGTGGCGGAGCGGACCACCGAGTCCCACAGGCCCTCGGCCCACGGCAGGCGGGCGTTCACGGCGTCGGTGGGAGCGGGTTGATCCTCGTCCTCCGCCGGCGTGGCGCCCTCCTCGGGCAGGCCGGAGACGGTGTAGAGGGTCTCTCCCGGCATCACGAGGTCCAGGCGGTCCCGGGCCTGCTGCGCCACGTAGGCGGGGTCGTCCCACCGGCGGATGCGCTCCTCGTACCGGGCCTGCTCCTCCTTGCGCTCGGCGATGTCCGCTCGCGTGGCGGAGATCTCCAGCTGCTGGTTCAGGAACACGCGCAGGGTGGGGGCCAGCAGGACGGCGGCCACGAGGAGCGCGGCCACCACGAGGAGGGAGCGGCCCGTGATCTGGCGGGCGGGGACCGGCTCGGGCAGCGGAGCACGACGACGGGCGGCCTGGCTGACCGCACCGGCCTGCGCCGCGCGACGCGGTGCCCGCGGCGGTGCCTCGTCCGCCGTGGCCGGGGCTGATGAGGACGGCGCCGACTCCTCGACGTCCGCCTCTTCCTCCGCGGGGCCGGTGGTCACCACCTGCAGCGTGACCGGCCCGGGGCGGGCCTGCCGGGTGGGCTCGGGGCGGGCCTGCCGGGTGGGCTCGGGGCGGGCCTGCCGGGTGGGCTCGGCGGCCGGGGTCGGATCCGGCGTCGCGCGGGGTGCGGCGGCATCGGGATCCTGCGGCGCGAGCGCGGGGTCCACCCGGGGAACGCGGGGGCGGCGAGGGCTCATGCGCGGCCTCCTTCGGGGATCGCGGGACCGGTGCGGTGCGGTCGCGGGGACGCCTCCAGGGTAGTCGGCCCGCCTGGGAGGAGGGACGGCGACGGCCGCGCCCCGGTGCGGGGCGCGGCCGTCTCGGTGGGCGGAGCGGGTCAGCCCTGGTGGCGCGGGAACGCGGAGCGGCCGGCGTACACGGCGGCGTCGCCCAGGTCCTCCTCGATGCGCAGCAGCTGGTTGTACTTGGCCACGCGGTCCGAGCGGGCCGGGGCGCCGGTCTTGATCTGGCCGGCGTTGGTGGCCACGGCGAGGTCCGCGATGAAGGTGTCCTCGGTCTCGCCCGAGCGGTGCGAGATCATGCAGCGGAACATGTGGCGCTGAGCCAGGGCGATCGCGTCGAAGGTCTCGGTCAGCGAGCCGATCTGGTTCACCTTCACCAGCAGGGCGTTGGCCGAGCGCTCGTCGATGCCGCGCTGCAGGCGCTCCACGTTGGTGACGAAGAGGTCGTCGCCCACGAGCTGCACGCGCTCGCCGAGCTGCTCGGTGAGGTGCTTCCAGCCCTCCCAGTCGTCCTCGTCGAGCGGGTCCTCGATGGAGACGATCGGGTAGTTGTCCACGAGCTCGCCGTAGTAGGCGGCCATGTCCTCCGCGGAGCGCTGCTGGCCCTCGAAGGTGTAGGAGCCGTTCTCGAAGAACTCGGAGGAGGCCACGTCCAGAGCGAGGGCGATGTCCGTGCCGAGGGTGTAGCCGGCGCGGCCCACGGCCTCGCCGATCAGGTCCAGGGCGGCGCGGTTGGACTCCAGCGAGGGGGCGAAGCCGCCCTCGTCGCCCAGGCCGGTGGACAGTCCCTTCTCCTGGAGCACCTTCTTGAGCTCGTGGTAGACCTCGGCGCCCCAGCGCAGGGCCTCCGCGAAGGAGGGCGCACCGATCGGGGCGATCATGAACTCCTGGATGTCCACGTTGGAGTCCGCGTGGGCGCCGCCGTTGAGGATGTTCATCATGGGCACGGGCAGCACGTGGGCGTTCGGGCCGCCCAGGTACTTGTAGAGCGGCAGGTCCGCGGACTGCGCGGCGGCCACGGCCACGGCCATGGAGACGCCGAGCACCGCGTTGGCGCCGAGCTTGCCCTTGTTCTCCGTGCCGTCCATGTCCAGCATGAGGCGGTCCACGGCGCGCTGGTCCGCCGCGAACTCGCCCTCGAGCTCCTCCGCGAGCTCGCCCACGGCGGCGACGGCGTCCCGGACGCCCTTGCCGAGGTAGCGGTCCTTGTCCCCGTCGCGGCGCTCGACGGCCTCGAACTCGCCCGTCGAGGCGCCCGAGGGGACGGCGGCGCGGCCGAGGGAGCCGTCGGTGAGCAGCACCTCCACCTCGACGGTGGGGTTGCCGCGGGAGTCGAGGATCTCGCGGGCGTGGATGGCGTCGATCAGGGCCATGGAACGGGTCTCCTTCAATCGAGTCGAAGCGTGCGCATCGGCGGGCACGTCCTCAGCCTACCGGCGTGCCCCGCGCCACGGACCGCGTGACGGGCGCTCGGTCAGCCGGCGTCGGGGGCGGCGCTGAGCGCGTCCCACTCCCCCGCGCGCACGCGGACGGTGAGGGCGCGCAGGGCCCGCTCGGGGTCCAGGCCGGCGGCGCGGGCACGACGCACCAGGGCGAACAGCTCGCGGCCGAGCTCGGCCTCGTCCGCCCAGCCGGCGACGTCGGCGCCGGCGCCTACGTGCTCGGCCGGGGCGAGCGGCGCGTGCCTCCGGAGCGGGTCCTCGGGCTGCCGGGCGGCACGGTCGGCGATCATCGCGGCGGCAGCCAGCGCGGGGAGCCGGTCGGGGATGTCGCCGAAGGAGACGGCGGCGTCGCCGGCACTGCTCGCGCCCGCACCGCTCTCCCCGTCGTCGCGGAGGCTCGAGGCGGCGCGGGCGCCAGCGGCGCGCTCGGCGGCCTTGACCCGCTCCCACGCCAGCTCGACGGCCTCGGGCGTCACGGCGGCCCGCTCCTCGGCCGAACGCAGGCCGCCCTCGGGGGTGAGCACGAGCGGGTTGCGGCGGATCATCTTGGCCGCGAGCGCGTCCGCGGCGTCGTCGAGGCGGAAGCCGGCCGCCGCCGTCGGCGTCCCCGGCGCACGCGAGACCGCCGCGTGCAGGACCACCTGGAAGAGGACGTCGCCCATCTCCCCGGCCAGCGCCGCGTAGGAGCCGTCCGCGCGCCGCGCCGCCGTGTCCGCCCAGGACGCGGCGTCGCGGGACTCGATCTCGGCGACCGCCTCGTACGCCTCCTCCACGAGGTGCTCCGTGAGGTCGGCGTGGGTGAGCGCGGCCGTCCAGGGGCAGTGGTCGCGCAGCGCCTCGACCACCCCGACCAGTCGGTCGACCGACTCACTCATGGGTGGCCCCGCCCGCGCGGATCAGGCGTCCTCGGCGTCGTCGTCCGACGCGAGCTCCTCGAGCGCGGCGTCGGAGGCGCCGCCGGAGATGGCCTCGCCCCAGCCGGCCACGAGGATCTCGGCGAGGTCCTCCCGCTCGTCCACGGGCAGGAAGGCGGCCTCGGCGGCGTTGAGCTGCAGGTCCAGCAGCTGGGCCAGGGAGTACTCGAAGGTCTCGGCCAGCAGGTACAGCTCGTCCGTGAGGGAGACATCCGAGACCAGGCGGTTGTCCGTGTTCACGGTGACGCGGAAGCCGAGCTGCATGAGCAGGTCGATCGGGTGGCCCACGATGCCCTCGGCGGCGGCGACCGCCCCGGTCTGCAGGTTCGAGGAGGGGCAGACCTCGAGGGCGATCTGGCGGTCGCGCACCCACGCGGCCGTGGGGCCGAGGTCCACGATCCCGGTGTCCTCGGGCAGGCGCTCGCCGTCCTCGTCCACGGCGCCGTACTCCACCGAGATGTCGTCGGCGATCCGCACGCCGTGGCCCAGGCGCAGGGCGCGGCCGTGCACGAGCGCGTCCTGGACGGAGGCCAGCCCGTCGCCCTCGCCGGCGTGCACCGTGACGGGCAGGTGCTGCTCGGCGAGCCAGGTGAAGGTCTCGGCGAAGCGGGAGGGCGGGAAGCCGGCCTCGGCGCCGGCGATGTCGAAGCCCACCACGCCCTTCTCGCGGTGGCGGACGGCGAGCTCGGCGATCTCCTGGGCGCGGTCGGCGTGGCGCATGGCCGTGAGGAGCTGGCCCACGCGGATCAGGTGGCCGGCCTCGTCGGCGGCGTCCACGGCCTCCTCGAGGCCCGCCTGCACGGTCTCGACGGCCTCGTCCAGGCTCAGGCCGGCAGTCAGATGCTGCTCCGGGGCCCAGCGGATCTCCGCGTAGACCACGCCGTCCTCCACGAGGTCCTCCACGAACTCGCGGGCCACGCGGCGCAGCTGCTCGCGGGTCTGCATCACGGACGTGGTCAGGGCGAACACCTCGAGGTACTTCTCGAGGGACTCCCCGTTGGCGTGGGAGGCGATCCACGCGGCGAGGGCGTCCTCGTTCTCGGCCGGGACGTCCGTGCCCGCCTCGCGGGCGAGCTCGAGCACGGTGGCCACGCGCAGGCCGCCGTCGAGGTGGTCGTGCAGGCAGACCTTGGGCAACGCGGCCAGGTCGATCTGCAGGGGCGAGGGGGCGGCGGAGTCCGGGGTCTGCGTGGCGGTGTTCACGGCCTCACTCTACGACAGGGAGCGAGTCAGCCCAGGGCCTCGTGCTCCTGCGGGGTGAGGCCCCCGGCATCCCGCGCGAGGCGGCGGCGCAGCACGGCCTTCACGGCCCGGTCCACCAGGAGTCCCACGGCCCCGGCGACCGCCACGGAGAGCAGGATCTGCAGCACCGCGTTGTGCAGCCAGCCGGCCGTCAGCCGCGCGATCAGGATGGAGTACGCGGACCACGCCATGGTGGAGAACACGTCCAACAGGCCGAACCGCCAGAACGGGTACCGGACCGCCCCCGCGGTGAGGTTCACGGCCACCCGGCCGCCCGGGATGAACCGGGCGGTGAAGAGCATGAGCGCCCCGTGGTCCGTGAGGTGATGACGCGCGACGGCCACGCTCGCCTGGATCCGCGCGGTGCGCATCCAGCGCCAGCGCTCCACCCCGACCGAGCGCCCGATCAGGTAGGCGGCGAGGTCACCGAGGAACGCCCCGAGGAAGCCGGCCGCCCAGAGGGCCCCGAGGGAGAACGGATGGCCGTCGTGCACGATCGAGGCGAGGGCCACGATCACGGACTCGGAGGGGAAGACCGGCACGACGCCGTCCAGCAGGCACAGCGCCGCGGTGAGCGGGAGGACCCACCACTGCGCCGCCGCCTCCCGGATGGTGTCCTCGAGCCAGGCCAGCACGGACGTCCTCAGCCGATCCGGTCCAGGATCACCGAGCGCTCCCGCAGCGCGGCGGCAGCCGCCTCGTCCGCCTCGGCCACGGCCCAGCCGCCGGCGAGCGCCGCCTTCGCGCGCTCGAAGCGCTCCGGGGTGTCGGTGTGCAGGGTCATGAGCGTCTGGCCCTTCGCCACGCGGTCGCCCGGGCGGGCGTGCAGCTCGACGCCCGCGCCCGCCTGGACCGGCTGGCCCTGACGCTCGCGGCCCGCGCCGAGGCGCCACGCCGCCAGGCCCACGGCCATCGCGTCGAGCTCGGTGAGCACGCCGTCCGTCTCCGCGGTCACGGCCTCCGTGTGCGCCGCCGTCGGGAGCTGCGCGCGCGGGTCTCCGCCCTGCGCCTCGATCACGCGGGTCCAGACGTCCATCGCACGGCCGTTGCGGAGGTTCTCCGCGGGGTCCACGCCGGTGACGCCCGCGCCGGCGAGCATCGCGCGGGCGAGCTCCACGGTCAGCTCCACGACGTCGGCCGGGCCGCCGCCGGCGAGCACCTCCACCGACTCACGCACCTCGAGGGCGTTGCCCGCGGTCAGGCCGAGCGGCACGGACATGTCGGTGAGCAGCGCGGTGGTGGTCACCCCGGCGTCGCGGCCGAGGTCCACCATGGTGCGGGCCAGCTCGCGAGCGTCCTCCTCGTTCTTCATGAAGGCGCCGGAGCCGCACTTCACGTCGAGCACGAGCGTGCCGGTGCCCTCGGCGATCTTCTTGGACATGATGGAGGAGGCGATCAGCGGGATGGCCTCCACCGTGCCGGTGACGTCGCGCAGGGCATAGAGGCGCTTGTCCGCGGGCGCCAGGCCGGCGCCGGCGGCACAGATGACGGCGCCCACCTCGCTCAGCTGCCGCATCATCTCCTGGTTGGAGAGGTCCGCGCGCCAGCCGGGGATGGACTCGAGCTTGTCCAGCGTGCCGCCCGTGTGGCCGAGGCCGCGGCCGGAGAGCTGCGGGACGGCCACGCCGTAGGAGGCCACGAGCGGGGCCAGCGGCAGCGTGATCTTGTCCCCCACGCCGCCCGTGGAGTGCTTGTCCGTGGTGGCCAGGGGGCGACCCTCCGGCGTGGTGAGCCCCGCGAAGTCCATGCGCTCGCCCGACGCGATCATGGCGGCGGTCCACTCTGCGATCTCCCGACGCTCCATGCCGTTGAGGAAGATCGCCATGGTGAGGGCGGACATCTGCTCGTCCGCCACGACGTCACGCGTGTAGGCGTCCACCACCCAGTCGATCTGCTCGCGGGTCAGCGCGTGGCCGTCCCGCTTGGCGTGGATGACCTCGATGGCGTCGAACGGCTCGGCGTTGCTCTGGCTCTCGGTGCTCACGGTGTCCTCGTCTCTGGTCGGTCAGGCGTCGGCCGCGACGGCGGCGGGCGCGGCGTCGGGCGCGCGGTCCAGGTCCTCCGGGCCGAAGGCGTCCGGGAGCACCTGTTCCATGGTGCGCTGACCCGACGGGGTCAGCAGGACCATGCCGGGGGCCCGGAACTCCCACAGCAGCTGGCGGCAGCGGCCGCACGGCATGGTCAGCACATCATCCCCGTTGACGCACACGAACGCCACGAGCGCCCCGCCCCCGCCCATGCGGAGGTCCGCCACGAGCGAGCACTCGGCGCACAGGGTCAGCCCGTAGGACGCGTTCTCGATGTTGCAGCCGCGGACCACGCGGCCGTCCGCGGTGAGCGCCGCCGCCCCGACCCGGAAGCCCGAGTACGGCACGTAGGCGTGCGCGGTGGCCGCGAGGGCCTCGGCGCGCAGGGCGGCCCAGTCCACGTCCATGCTCACTCCTTCACGTAGGGCGTGCCGGCCGCGGCGGGACCGCGCGAGCGGCCCACGAGGCCCGCGACGGCGAACACCGTGACGAGGTACGGGAGCATGGCCATGAACTGGCTCGGCACGGGCGTGCCGAGGATGGCGAACACGTACTGCATGTTGGTGGCGAAGCCGAAGAGCAGCGCCGCGAAGAACGCGCCGATCGGATTCCAGCGGCCGAAGATCACCGCCGCGAGGGCGATGAAGCCCTGGCCGGCGGTCATCTCCTTGGAGAACGAGGACGCGGAGACCAGGGTGAAGAACGCGCCGCCCATGCCGGCCACCATGCCGCCCAGCAGCACGTTGACGTAGCGGGTGCGGTTGACGTCGATGCCGACGGTGTCCGCGGCCTTCGGGTGCTCGCCCACCGCGCGGACCCGCAGGCCCCAGCGCGTGCGGAACAGCCCGAACCAGAGCAGGCCCACGATCAGGTACATCCCGTAGCCCAGGATCGTCTGGTCGAACAGGATGGGGCCGATCACCGGGATGTCCGCGAGGCCGGGGATGCGCAGGTTCGGGAAGTGCGGCGGCGAGTTCAGGGTCGAGCCGCCGCCGGAGAGCACCGTGGAGAACAGGAAGCTGGTCAGGCCCGCCACGAGCACGTTGAGCACCACGCCCACGATCACCTGGTCCACGAGGTACTTGATGGCGAACACGGCCAGCAGCAGGGAGACCAGCGCCCCGGCCACGACGGCGGCCAGCAGGCCCGCCCACGCCGAGCCCGTGGCGGAGCCGACGACGGCGGCCGTGAAGGCGCCGGCCAGCAGCTGACCCTCGATCGCGATGTTCACCACGCCCGCCCGCTCGGAGAGGATGCCGGCCATCGAGCCGAAGATCAGCGGCACGGCCAGGGCGAACGAGCCGGCGATCAAGCCGGTGAGGAACACCGTGGTGGTGCCCGCCGAGCCCACCACCCACACGAGGAACGCGGCCACGAACGCGGCGGTGAAGACCCCGGCGAGCCACGCGGGCACGCCCCGGCCGGAGGCGGTGAGCCACCACGCCAGCCCGGCGACCCCGAGCAGGATCGCGCTCAGCAGCCAGCCCCACAGCGGGGCGGACGCCGTGAGGTCCGGGAGCACGACGGCGTCGCCCGGATTGGAGAGGCGGAAGACGGCGGTGGCGTCCGGGGCTCCGAGGGCGAAGAGGCCCAGGGAGAGGAGGGCGAACACCGAGAGCAGCACGGGCGTGGACCAGCGGCGCACGGTGACGCGCTCGGGCTGGGCGGCCTCGGCCCCCGGGGAGGGGGTCTGCTGCGGGGCGGTGCGTCGGGTGGCGGTCGAGCTCATCGGTTCTCCCCCTCGTGCTGGGCGGCGGGCGCGGAGGCCGCCGTCGTCGCGGCGTCCTGCACGCCGGCGGACGGGACGACCGCCTGGCCGGCCGCGCCGGTGGCGGCCGCGCCGGCCACGGCAGGCTGGGTCACGGGGTCCGCGGCGCGGCGGGCGCGGGCGGCACCCGGGGCCGGCAGGCGGAAGATCGTGCGCACGAGCGGCGGGGCCGCGATGAACAGCACGATGAAGGACTGGACCACGAGCACGATGTCGATCGGCACACCGGTCTGGGTCTGCATGGTCACGCCGCCGGCGCGCAGCGCGCCGAACAGCAGGCCCGCGAAGAGCACGCCCACCGGATGGGAGCGGCCCAGCAGCGCCACGGTGATGGCGTCGAAGCCGAAGGAGCCGGCCACCGAGGTGTTCAGGCTGCCCTCCGTGCCGGCCACGTGCACCATGCCGGCCAGGCCGGCCAGGCCGCCGGAGATGGCCATCGCGGCCACGTAGGCGCCCTTCACGGAGATGCCGGCGGTGCGGGCGGCGTCCGGATTGGCGCCCACCGCGCGCAGGCGGAAGCCCAGGGTGGAGCGGCGCAGCAGCCACCACGCGAACGCGGTGGCCGCGAGGGCCACGAGGAAGCCGGCGTGCAGGCGGAAGCCCTCGCCGAAGAGCCGAGGGAACATGGCCGAGTCCGGCAGGAAGTCCGAGACGGGGTTGGACGTGCCCGGGCGGCGCAGCACCGGCGTGTTCAGCAGGTAGGCGAGCAGATTGACCGCCACGTAGTTGAGCATGATGGTGAGGATGACCTCGTGGGCCCCGGTGAGCGCCTTGAGCACGCCCACCACCGAGCCCCACAGCACGCCGCCGAGCACGCCCGCCACGAGCACGAGCAGCAGGTGCAGCACGAAGGGCAGCTGCAGGTGGACGCCGAACCAGGTGGCGAACATGGCGCCGAAGATGAACTGGCCCTGTGCGCCGATGTTGAACAGTCCGGCCCGGAACGCGATCGCCACGCCCAGGGAGACGATGATCAGCGGCGTGGCCACCGTGAGCGTCTCCGCGAGCGGGTAGAGCATGCCCTGGAGCGAGGAGGCCTCGTCGTTGAACACCGCGCCGCGGAACAGCGCCAGGAACGCGCCGGAGAACGCCGTCCAGGCGGCGGAGAGCAGGTCCCCCGGGCGGGCGAAGAAGTAGCCGGCGGCCTCCTGCACGTCCTCGTCGGTGAGGATGATCAGCAGGCCGGAGAGCAGCAGGGAGAGCAGGATCGCCAGGGCGGTCACGGCGCCGTTGCCGGAGAGCATGGCGCGCAGGGCGGAGGGGCCCTGCGCCTCGGGGGACGGCGCGCGGCGCGGCCCGGCGGCTCCGGGCTCGGCCGCGGGCCGCTGGGGGGCGGCGGTGCTCACGGGCGGTGTCCTTCCGAGACGGGGGCGGTGTCGGGGTCGTCCTGGCCGGCCATCATGAGGCCGAGCCGCTCGCGCGAGGCGTCGCCGGGGACGATGCCCACGATCCTGCCGTGGTACATGACGGCGATCCGGTCGGCGAGGTCGCGCACCTCGTCCAGCTCGGTGGAGACGATCAGCACGGGGGTCCCGGCGTCCCGCTCCGCGATGATCCGGTCGTGGAGGAACTCGATCGAGCCGACGTCCACACCGCGCGTGGGCTGGGAAGCGATGAACAGCCGCAGGCCGTCCACCAGCTCCCGCGCCATGACGACCTTCTGCTGGTTGCCGCCGGAGAGCGTGCTCACGGGGACGTCCACGCCCTGCGTGCGCACGTCGAACTCCTCGACCCGCCGCTCGGCGAGCGCGCGGATCGCGCCCGGCCGCACCTGGAGGGCGGATCCGGCCGGGTCGACGTCGAAGCGGTTGAGGACCATGTTCTCGGCCACGGAGAACGAGCCGACAAGGCCGTCCGTGGAGCGGTCCTCGGGCACGTAGCCGACGCCGGCGCGGATGATCTGGCGCGTCGAGCGGCCGAGGAGCTCGTGGCCGTCCAGGACGACGGACCCCGTGGCCCGGTGCAGGCCCAAGATCGCCTCGGTCAGCTCGGTCTGGCCGTTGCCCTGCACGCCGGCGACGGCGAGGACCTCGCCCTGCCGGATGCCGAAGGACACGCCGTCCACGAGCACCTGGCCCGTGGGAGAGACCACGGTGAGGTCGGTGACCCGGAAGGTCTCCTCCCCCGCGCGCGGCGGCGTCTTCTCGCGGTGCAGCACGACGTCGCGGCCCACCATCAGCGCGGCGAGCTCGGAGGCCTCCGCGGAGGGGTCGGCGGTGCCGACCACACGGCCGCGGCGCAGCACCGTGATGTCGTCGGAGATCGCCTTGACCTCGCGCAGCTTGTGGGAGATGAACACGATCGCCGTGCCGTCCGCGCGCAGCTGGCGGATGATCTCCAGCAGCTCGTCGGTCTCCTGCGGGGTGAGCACGGCGGTGGGCTCGTCGAGGATGAGGATGCGGGCGTCCCGCACGAGCGCCTTGATGATCTCCACGCGCTGCTGCACGCCCACGGGCAGGTCCTCGACGACGGCGTCCGGGTCCACGTGGAACCCGTACTGGTCGGAGATCTCGCGGATCCGACGCCGGGTGGCCTCGAGGTCCAGGACGCCGGCGGCGCGGGTGTTCTCGTCGCCGAGGGCCACGTTCTCGGCCACCGTGAACACGGGCACCAGCATGAAGTGCTGGTGGACCATGCCGATGCCGGCGCGCATGGCCTCGCCCGGGCCGGAGAAGCGGACCGGCCGCCCGTCCAGGAGGATCTCGCCCTCGGTGGGCTCGTAGAGCCCGAAGAGGACGTTCATCAGGGTGGACTTGCCGGCGCCGTTCTCGCCGAGCAGGGTGTGCACCCGGCCGGACTCCACGGTCAGGTCCACGTCCTCATTGGCGGCGAAGTCGCCGAAGCGCTTGGTGATGCCGCGCAGTTCGAGCCTCATCGGTGCCCTTCCAGGTGTCGGGTGCTCATCGGCATCCCTCCCCGTGGTCGGGGCCTCCGCGCCACCGCGTGCGGCGGGGCCGGCCCGGTGACCCCGGGCCGGCCCCGCCGCACGCGGAGAGGGTCAGGACTTCGGGGAGTACTCGGAGCCGACCTCGAGCTCGCCGGAGACGATCTGCTCCTGCAGCTTCGCGACCTCGTCCTTGAGCTCCTGCGGGACCTTCGCGTCGAAGTCGTGGAACGGTGCCAGCTCGACGCCCTTGTTCTCCAGCGTGCCCACGTAGGGCTCGGAGGAGAACTCGCCCTTGAGGTCCTGGCCGAGAACGTCGGTGACCGACTGGCCCATGTTCTTCACCACGGAGGTGAGGATGACCTCGCCGTCCTCGGTGGACTCGTAGCCGTCGGAGTCCGGCCAGATGACCTTGACGTCCTTGCCGCCCTGGTTGGCCTCCTTGACCGCGTCCAGGGTGCCGAGGCCCACGGGGCCGGCAACGGGCATGACGATGTCCGCGCCTTCGTTGATGAAGTTGGCCGTGTTGGTCTTGCCCGCGGCCTGATTGGAGAAGTCGCCGGTGAAGGAGCCCGTCTTGGCCTCGGTGTCCCAGCCGAGCACCTTGACGTCCTTGCCCTTGGCCTCGTTGTAGTGCTCCACCCCGCGGGCGAAGCCGTCCATGAAGACGGTGACGGTGGGGATCTCCATGCCGCCGTACGTGGCCACGGTGCCGGTCTGGGTGGTGCCGGCGGCCACGTAGCCGGCCAGGAACGCGGCCTGCGCGGTGTCGTAGGTGAGCTTCTGGACATTGTCCGAGAAGCCGTCCGCGGTGACGTCGACGCCGAAGAAGTGCGTGTCCTTGTTCTGCTCCGCGATGGGCTTCATGGCGTCGCCCAGGAGGTAGCCCACGCCGATCACGGCGTCGCAGTCCGCGTTGACCATGGAGGTCACGTTGGGGGTGAACTCGCTCGCGTCCTTCGACTCCGCCTGCGCGGTCTCGATGCCGTACTGCTCCTTGGCCGCGACCAGGCCCTCGTGGGAGGACTGGTTGAACGAGCGGTCGTCGAAGCCGCCCTCGTCCGAGACGATGCAGGCCTTGTAGTCCTTGTTGTCCGAGCCGGCGGCGGCCTCGGCGGAGGCACCGGTCGAGCCGGCGGCGGAGGAGGAGGACTCCTCCGGCGGGGCGCCGCAGCCGGCCAGCAGGAGGCTGGAGCCGAGCACGGCGGCGGGGATCAGGAGACGGCGGCGGTCGGACGAGGCGGAGACGATGCCCATGGGGTCCTCTTTCGGAAGGCGCGATGCGATGAGAGCGGACCTCCGGGGAGGCCTGCGACGGCGACGGCGGACGGGCCGGTGCGGGGCACGGCGAGCGCCCGCGCGCTCGATGCGCGTGAGTTTACCCAATGTTCTCTCCGTGTCCGCACGCCGTGCCCCGGACCCTCGGGCGGGGTCCAGGTCAGAGGGTCTCCCCCCCGGTCAGCGCCTCGAGCGCGGCCGCCGCGAAGACCCGCATGCCCACGCCGATGGCCCGCTCGTCCGGGACGTAGTCGCCGCGGTGCAGGTCGTACGTGATGCCGCCCGGGGTGCGGGTGCCCAGGCGCAGCATGGAGCCGGGCACCGTCTGCGTCATCCACGCGAAGTCCTCGCCGCCCATGGACTGCGGGGTGAGCTGGATGGCACGGGGGCCGAGCTCGCGGCGCGCCGCGTGCTCGATCAGGGCCGTCTCCGTCTCCGCGTTGTGCACGGGCGGCACACCGCGGATGTGCTCGAGGCCCACGTCCACCCCGTAGGGGGCGGCCACCTGCGTGACCACCTCGTCGAGGAGCTCGCCCGCCTCCTCCCACACGTCCGCGTCGAGGCAGCGCATGGTGCCCGCGAGGTAGCCGGTGTTGTCGATCGCGTTCGGCGCGCTGCCGGCGGCGATCTGGCCCCACACCACGGAGACGGCGGAGCGCACGTCGATGCGGCGCGAGAGCACGGCGGGCACGTTGATCGCGATCTGCGAGAGCGCGAACACCATGTCCTCGGTCAGGTGCGGGCGGGAGGTGTGGCCGCCGCGTCCGGTGAGCGTGATGCGGATGGTGTCCGCGGCCGAGGTGATGGCGCCGATGCGCGTGCCGATCGTGCCGACGTCGACGTGAGGGTCGCAGTGGGCCGCGAGGATGCGCGGCACGCCCTCGAGCACGCCCTGGCGGATCACGGAGAGCGAGCCGCCGGGCAGGCGTTCCTCGGCGGGCTGGAAGATGATGCGCACCCGGCCCCGCACCCGCTCGGCGGCGGCGCGCAGCCGCGGGTCGGGCGTGGAGCCGCGCAGGATGCGGGCGAGGGACAGGGCCGTGCCGAGCATGACGGCGGTGTGCACGTCGTGGCCGCACGCGTGGGCCACCCCGTCCTTGACCGAGACGTAGGGCAGCCCCGTCTCCTCCTCCACCGGCAGCGCGTCGATGTCCGCGCGCAGCGCCAGCACGATCGGCCCCTCGCCGACGTCCACGTAGAGGCCCGTCCCCTCGAGGCGCACGGGGTTCAGTCCGTAGTCCGCGAGCGTCTCCACGATCAGGTCCGTGGTGCGGTACTCCTCGAAGGAGAGCTCGGGGTGGCGGTGCAGCTCGCGGCGCACGGCCACCGCCACGTCCTCGAGGTCACGGACGACCGCGGCCACGGACGGCACGGCCGCGGGCGCGCGGGCGTCGCGGAGGACGGAGTCGGAGGTGCTCATGGGGCAGGACCCTACCCGCAGCGCGGGCGGACGTCCCCGCCCGGTGACCGCCGGCGTCCCCGCGCCCCGCGTCAGGGCCCGCCGTCAGAGGACGTCGTCGGCGCCGGTGGCCTTGAGCGACTCCACGGCCTTCTTCACGTCCTGCGCGTGGGCCGTGGTGGTCACCAGGAGGGCGTCCTCGGTGTCCACGATCACGACGTCCTCGATGCCGATGAGCGCGATCACGCGCTTCGTGTCCGTGACCACCACGCCGGACGCGTCGTCCGAGTACACCCGGGGGGTGTCCCCGATGACGGTGATGCCGGAGGCGTCCTTCACCGGGTTCAGGCGGGCGATCGCGGCGAAGTCGCCCACGTCGTCCCACGTGAAGGTGCCGGGGATGACGGCCACGTCACCGGCCGTGGCGGCAGGCTCGGCCACCGCGTAGTCGATCGCGGTCTTCTTGAGCGTGGGCCACACCCGCTGCATGACCTCGTCACGCCGGTCCGTCGCCCACGCGTGGGCGATCTCCATGAGTCCCGCGTGCAGCTCCGGCTCGTTCGCCTCGAGGTGCTCGAGCATGAGGCCGACCGGGGCCACGAACATGCCCGCGTTCCACAGGTAGCGGCCGGACTTCACGTAGCGCTCCGCCACCTTCTGGTCCGGCTTCTCCACGAAGGCCGCGACGTCGTGCGCGTCCGGGGCGCCGGGCACCTTCAGCGCGCGCCCCTGGCGGATGTAGCCGAAGCCGGTGGCGGCGTGCGAGGGGGTGATGCCGATGGTGACGATCCGCCCCGTGGCAGCGGTGGCCACGGCCTGGCGCACGGCGTCCTGGAACACCTCCACGGGGCCGATCACCTGGTCCGCGGCGAAGGAGCCCATGATCGTGTCCGGATCGCGCAGGGAGAGGATGGCCGCGGCAAGCCCGATCGCGGCGGCGGAGTCCTTGGGCGAGGGCTCGAGCACCAGGTCTCCGTCCTGCAGGGCCGGGAGCTGGTGGCACACGGCGTCCTGGTGCGCCTCTCCGGTCACCACCATCATCCCGGCGGCCAGCGGCGCGAGGCGGTCCCACGTGGCGCGGATCAGGGTCTGGCCCGAGCCGGTGAGGTCGTGGAGGAACTTCGGCGCCGCTGCCCGCGAGAGGGGCCACAGGCGGGTGCCCACGCCTCCCGCGGGGATCACGGCGTGGAAGCGGGCCAGGGCGGGGGCCTCGGCGTCCGAGGGCGCGGCGGCGGGGTTTCGGTCGGTGCTCACCGGCTCAGGGTACGAAACCGCCCCAGGGGGCACCAATCGGCCCCGCGGGCGCGGCGGCGCCGGGCGCGCCCGCGGGGTGCGCCGCCGGGGCGGGCTCCGCGGGCCCGACGGGACGCGTCACAGTGGCGGCGCCCGCACGCGCGGCGGGCCCCCGAGGGTCTACCCTGGTCGGAGGAATCCACTCGCACACGTCCCGCGCCCCGGCAGAACCCTGCCCAGGCCAGGGATCGTGCATTCCCCCTGGAGGTATCAACCGTGTCTAGCGCCACTGCGCAGGCCCCGGCTCAGAGCGGCCGCGGAACCCTGTATCGGGGCCACGGCGGCATGTGGTCCTGGGTGGGCCACCGCGTCACCGGCGTCGTCATCTTCTTCTACCTGCTCGTCCACGTCCTGGACACGTCCATGGTCCGGGTCTCCCCCGAGGCCTACGACGTCGTCATCGGCGCCTACAAGACCTGGTACTTCGCACTCGGCGAGGCCGGCCTCGTGGCCGCGATCCTCTTCCACGCCCTCAACGGCCTGCGCATCATCGCCGTGGACTTCTGGAAGGGCGGCACGCGCCACCACAAGACCCTGCTGTGGATCGTCCTGGCCGTCTGGGCCGTCCTGGTCCTCGGCTTCTGCATCCGCCACTTCGGCCTGGCTCTGGGAGGTCACTGATCATGAGCACCACCGCTGAGACCCCCCTCGCGGCCCCCCGCTCGGGCAAGCTGGACCCCAAGTACACCCGCTCCAAGGGCGGCGAGGGCAACTTCGAGATGCTCGCGTGGCTCTTCATGCGCGTGTCCGGCGTGATCCTCGTGGTCCTGCTCTTCACGCACCTCTTCACCAACCTCATGGTGGGAGACGGCATCTCCGGGATCGACTTCGGCTTCGTGGCCGGCAAGTGGGCGCACCCGCTGTGGCAGTTCTGGGACCTGGCCCTCCTGTGGCTGGCCATGCTGCACGGCGCCAACGGCATGCGCACCATCATCAACGACTACGCCGAGCGCGACCGCGTCCGCTTCTGGCTGTCGATGATCCTGTACATCGCCACCGCCGCGATCATCATCCTGGGCACCCTCGTGATCTTCACGTTCGACGCCTGCATGGTGGACGCCTCCGGCGCTCTCATGGAGCGCTCCCCCGCCATCTGCCGCTGATCCCCACCGGATCCGCCTCCCCCGCTCGCGCGGCGTGACCCCCCGGCCACCGCGCCCGCAAGACACCGAGAGAGAGAAACCTGAATGCAGGTACACAAGTACGACGTGGTGATCGTCGGCGCAGGCGGCGCGGGAATGCGTGCCGCGATCGAGTCCGGCCAGCGCGCCCGCACGGCCGTCCTCACCAAGATCTACCCCACCCGCTCCCACACCGGCGCGGCCCAGGGCGGTATGTGCGCGGCCCTCGCCAACGTCGAGGAGGACAACTGGGAGTGGCACACGTTCGACACCGTGAAGGGCGGCGACTACCTGGTGGACCAGGACGCCGCCGAGGTCATGGCCAAGGAGGCCATCGACGCGGTGCTCGACCTGGAGAAGATGGGCCTGCCCTTCAACCGCACCCCCGAGGGCAAGATCGACCAGCGCCGCTTCGGCGGCCACACCCGTGACCACGGCAAGGCGCCCGTGCGCCGCGCGTGCTACGCCGCGGACCGCACCGGCCACATGATCCTCCAGACGCTCTACCAGAACTGCGTCAAGCACAACGTGGAGTTCTACAACGAGTTCTACGTGCTCGACCTGCTCATGGTGGACGAGGACGCGACCCGCGCCGACGGCACCCCGTTCACGCAGAAGCGCGTGGCCGGCGTCGTGGCCTACGAGCTGGCCACCGGCGAGCTGCACACCTTCCAGGCCAAGTCCGTGGTGTTCGCCACCGGCGGCGCCGGCAAGGTGTACAAGACCACCTCCAACGCCCACACCCTCACGGGCGACGGCATGGCCATCGCGTACCGCTCCGGCCTGCCGCTCGAGGACATGGAGTTCGTGCAGTTCCACCCGACCGGCCTGGCCGGCCTGGGCATCCTCCTCTCGGAGGCGGCCCGCGGCGAGGGCGGCATCCTGCGCAACGCGGACGGCGAGCGCTTCATGGAGCGCTACGCCCCCACCATCAAGGACCTCGCGCCGCGCGACATCGTGGCGCGCTCCATGGCCGAGGAGGTCCGCCAGGGCCGCGGCGCCGGTCCGAACAAGGACTACGTGCTGCTCGACCTGACGCACCTGGAGCCCGCTCACATCGACGAGAAGCTCCCGGACATCACCGAGTTCGCCCGCACCTACCTGGGCGTCGAGCCCTACACGGAGCCGGTGCCGGTGTTCCCCACGTGCCACTACTTCATGGGCGGCATGCCCACGAACATCAAGGCCGAGGTCCTGCAGGACAACGACACCGTGGTGCCGGGCCTGTACGCCGCCGGCGAGGTGGCCTGCGTGTCCGTGCACGGCTCCAACCGCCTGGGCACCAACTCGCTGCTGGACATCAACGTCTTCGGCCGCCGTGCCGGCATCTTCGCCGCCGAGTACGCGGCGACCGCCGACTGGGTGGAGCTCCCGGAGAACGGCGAGGCGCCGACCCGCCAGCACATCGAGAGCCTGCGCTCGGCCACGGGCAGCGAGCGCGTCGCGGACATCCGCGCCGAGCTGCAGGAGTCCATGGACGCGGACATGCAGGTGTTCCGCGACGAGGACTCCATCCGCCGCGCCCTGGCCAAGATCGAGGAGCTGCGCGGCCGCTACGAGAACGTGTCGGTGCAGGACAAGGGCCAGCGCTTCAACCTCGACCTGCTCGAGGGCATGGAGCTCGGCTACCTGCTCGACATCGCCGAGGCCATGACCCTCGCGGCCCTGGGCCGCAAGGAGTCCCGCGGCGGCCACTACCGCGAGGACTACCCCGACCGCGACGACGCCAACTTCATGGCGCACACCATGATCTACCGTGACGAGACCGCGGAGATGGAGGGCGTCAAGGGCATCCGCTTCGAGACGAAGCCCGTCGTCGTGACCCGTTACCAGCCGATGGAGCGTAAGTACTGATGAGCCACGCAGCACACGAGACCGAGACCCCCGTGGCCGAGCAGACCGTCGAGGTCGCCGAGCCGACCGAGCAGAAGACCTCGGGCGGCGTCGGCGAGATCGAGTCGTTCGACATCGTCCTGAAGGTCCGCCGCTTCCTGCCGGACACCTCCGAGGAGTCCTACTGGGACGAGTGGCGCCTGACCATGTACGGCACCGACCGCGTGCTGGACGCCCTGCACAAGGTGAAGTGGGACCTGGACGGCACGCTGTCCTTCCGTCGCTCCTGCGCCCACGGCGTGTGCGGCTCCGATGCCATGCGCATCAACGGCCGCAACCGCCTGGCCTGCAAGACCCTGCTGAAGGACCTCGACCTGTCCAAGCCCATCCTGGTGGAGCCCATCAAGGGCCTGCCGGTGGAGAAGGACCTGATCGTGGACATGGAGCCGTTCTTCCAGTCCTACCGCGAGGTCATGCCGTTCCTCGTGGCCAAGGGCCACGAGCCCACCCAGGAGCGCTACCAGTCCCAGGCCGACCGGGCGATCTACGACGACACCACCAAGTGCATCCTGTGCGCCGCGTGCACCTCCTCCTGCCCCGTGTTCTGGACGGACGGCCAGTACTTCGGCCCGGCCGCCATCGTGAACGCGCACCGGTTCATCTTCGACTCGCGCGACGACGCCGGCGACATGCGCCTGGAGATCCTCAACGACAAGGAGGGCGTGTGGCGCTGCCGCACGACCTTCAACTGCACCGACGCGTGCCCGCGCGGCATCCAGGTGACCCAGGCGATCGCCGAGGTCAAGAACGCCATCCTGGCGCGCTCCTTCTGATCGACTGAGGCCCGGGCTCCCGGGCCTCGCCACCACGACGGCGGCCCGTCTCCCCACGCGGGGAGACGGGCCGCCGTTCTGCGTCCACGGGGTCGCGGCTCAGCCGTCGAAGGCGTCGCGGGTGGAGCGCAGATGCGTGATGAACAGCCACGCCGCGCACGCGATGAGCATGGCCACCACCGACGCGAGCACGAGGGGCCCCGCCCCTCCGGCGGCGACCATGCGGCCGCCGTCGACCATCCAGAAGGCCGCGGTGAGCAGGCCGATCCCCACGAGCACCGTGCCGACCCAGCGGGTGGCGCCGATCAGGCGCGCCGCGCCCCACATCAGGAGCGCGGTGGCCGCCAGGATCCCCACGACGGCGGCCGGCAGCAGCCCCGGCGGGGTGAGGAAGGAGGCGACGTCGGCGTCCGTCACCGCCACCGCCCCCCACGCACGCGCCTCGAGCACCGCGCGGGCGTAGCCCGAGACCGACTGGAGGGCGAGCACGCCCGCCGTGGCGGCGGCGCTGAGCACCCCCGTCACGAGCGTCAGGAACTGAAGGCGACGGATCGGGCGGCGGACCACGCGGTCGTGGACGGCGGCGGCGTCGAGGGACGTCTCGGGCGCCGGGTCGGCGCCCGCGGGCGAGGAGTCAGAGGGGTGCGCGTGCATGTCCCCATCCTCCCCCGGATGCGACGACACCCGCACAGGAGGGGGACTGTTCAGGGATTCCCCCTCCGGTGCGGGAGTCGTTCCGGTCGGCCGGGGTCCGCTGAGCACCGTGCGTCGCGGCGGAGCCGGATGCGCTCACGGAACGGGCAGGCGAGGGTGGAGGGTCCGCGACGGTCGAGCGCCGAGGTCAGGCGCCGGCGGGGCGGCCCTGCCGGGTGTAGGCGGCCTCCTCGCCACTGAACGCGTTCACCAGCCACAGGATGTTCACGACCAGGAGGCCGAGGCTGGCCAGGGACGCGATCACGCCCGCGAGGCCGGGGAACGTGGTGAAGCTGAGGAGTCCGGCGAGGGCGCCGAGCGTGCCCAGGATCGCGGCGACGATGCCCACGATCCGCGCCCAGTTCTTCACGGCCCGAAGGCCGAAGTACACGAGGGCGTACACGGCGAGGCCGATCAGCAGGGCCACCACGACGCCGCCGATGAACGAGGCCCGGAAGAAGGCCTCGAACCTGTCGACGTCCTCCGGCGGAACGCCGCCCTCGGCCGAGACGGACTCGCGGACCACGCGCATCATGTCGTCGAGTCCGAAGAGCGGGGGGACGTTCGCGAGCAGCCACAGCGCCGCGGACGCCAGGGTGAGGGTCAGCAGGGTGCGGTGCCGGCGGGGCTCGGGGAGGACACCGCCCTGGCCCATCGGTGCGTACGGCTGGGTGCCGTACCGCGAGCCGGGGGCCGTGCCCGGTGCGGGGTCCTGGCTGGGCGCGGGGTACTGGCCTGCGGCGGGGTACTGGCCCGGAGTGGAGTACTGGGGCCGGTCGATCGGGTCGGGCTCACCGTAGGGGCTCGGGTTCTGGGGAGGGGTGGTCGTCATGTCGGTTCCTCTCAGGGGATGGTGGACTCAGGCGTGGGCGGGGCCGCTCACTCGTAGCGCAGTGCCTCGATGGGGTCCTTGCGGGCGGCCCGGGCGGCGGGAAGGGTGCCGGCCAGGAACGCGATCGCCAGGATCAGCAGGGCGATCAGCAGCAGGGAGAGCGGCTCGACGGCGTACAGCACCAAGCCGGTGACCCCGCTCAGGGCGCCCTGCGTGAGCAGCGCGTTCGCGGTCAGGCCCACGGCCACGCCCAGCCCGATGCCGATCAGCGACCCCAGCAGGCCGATCATCACGGCCTCCAGGGTGAAGAGCCCGAAGATCCGGCCGCCCGTCATGCCGAGGGCCTTCATGAGGCCGATCTCCCGGGTGCGCTCCTGCACCGCCATGAGGAGGGTGTTGATGATGCCGAAGCTGGCCGCCAGCAGGGCGATCAGGGCGAAGCCGTTGAGCACCCACGTCACCGCGTCGATGATCCCTCGGATCACGCCGAGCTGGTCCTCGAGGGTCTGGGCGGAGTAGCCCTGCTCCGCGAGGGCCGCCTGCACGGCCGCCTCGTTCTCGGGCATGCCCTCCACCGTCACCGTGGCGGAGAAGTAGGTGTCGCGCTGCTCCTCGGGCAGCCCTGCGGTCTGGATCTCGTGCAGGCGGTCCTCGACGGCGCGGGAGGGCACCGGCCCGACACCCGAGCCCGAGGCGACGGCCTCGGTCACGCCGACCACCTCCGCCTCCATCCCGCTCTGCTCGCCCAGCGGATCCGCGGCCACCAGGGTCACCGTCTGCCCGAGGACGTCCTCAGGCTCCGTGCCGCCCAGCGCCTCGACCCAGTCCGTCGGCACCGTGATCTCGGCCGCGTCCTCGGCGGGCTCGCGTCCGGCGGCCATGGAGAGCGTGCCGATCTCGTACGAGGCTCCCATGAAGGGCACGGCCCACTGGCGGCCGTCCGCGCCCTCGATGAACTCCGGCTCCACGAGGCGGGCGGTCTCCACGGCCGTCACGTGCTCGGCGTCCCGGATCGTCTCGAGGTCCTTCCCCGTGAGCAGGGGCATGCCGAACATCTCCCCGGAGGAGGCCCCCTCGGGGTCGTACTCGGAGGGCGCCCCGCCCATGGAGAACCCGCTGCCCATGTCCGCCTGCTTGGTCACGGTCATCTCGTCCGGGGCGCCGAAGCCCTCCACCATGTTGTCCACGTACTTGTTGATGCCGGCGCCGAGGCCCGTGGTCAGGGTGAGGGTGAACGCGCCGATCACGATCGCGATCACGGTCAGGAAGGTGCGCAGCTTGGAGCGCATCGTGTTGGCGAGCGCGGTGCCCACCAGGTCCGTGGTCCTCATGCGCGCGCCCCCGACTCCTCGTCCACGATCATCCCGTCCTGCATCACGAGCCGACGGTCGCAGCGTGCCGCGAGGTCGTCGTCGTGCGTGACCACCACGAGGGTGATGCCCTGCTCCCGCTGGAGGCCGAAGAGGATGTCCTCCACGGACCGCGAGGTGGCCGAGTCCAGGTTGCCCGTGGGCTCGTCCGCGAAGAGCACCGTGGGGCGGTTGACCAGGGCGCGGGCGATGCACACGCGCTGCTTCTGGCCGCCCGAGAGGTCGGTGGCCCGGTTGCCGGCCTTGTCCGCCATCCCGAGCTGGGCGAGCACGTCCATGCCGCGCTCCCGGCGCTCGCGGCGGGGCACGCCCGCGATCTTGAGCGGCAGCACCACGTTCTCCAGCACGCTCTGGTTCCCGTTGAGGAAGAACTGCTGGAACACGAACCCGAAGGTCGCGTTGCGCAGGCGGGACACCTCGGCAGGGCTCACGCCCGAGACCGGCCGGCCGTCCATCGCGACGACGCCGGAGGTCGGGCGGTCCAGCAGCGCGAGCAGGTGCATGAGGGTGGACTTGCCCGAGCCGGACTTGCCCACGACGGCCACGGACTCCCCCGCGCGCAGCTGGAGGGTGACGCCCTTGAGCGCGTCGAAGCGGGACTCGCCGCGACCGTAGACCTTCACCAGGTTCTCGGTCTCCAGGATCGGCTCGACCCCGCCGAACGGCATCGCATCACCCGGGGGGCGTGCCCCCGCGGTCGTGTGGACGGTGTGGCTCACGTGCTCTCCCTCTGCGCTGAGGCCCGCGTCCCGTGCACGGGGCGGGCGGCGCCCGCCCGTCGCGGGCGCCGGCCCCAGCGTGACACAGGGCCCGGGTCGGGCGCCTCCCCCGCGGGGATGATCCTGCCGCGACGAAGGGAGGAGCGGCCTCAGCCGAGCGGAGGAAGGAAGCCGAGCCGGCCGTACACGTCCTGGAGCACCGGGGTGGCCACCTCGCGGGCCTTGGCCGCGCCCACGGCGAGGATCCGGTCCAGCTCTGCGGGGTCGGCGAGCAGCTCGGTGGCGCGCTCCCGGATCGGGCTCAGGCGCTCGACGACGGCGTCCGCCACGTCCACCTTGAGGTGGCCGTACATCTTCCCGACGTAGCGCTCCTCGAGCTGGGCGATCGGGGTGTCCGTGACGGCCGAGAGGATGGTCAGCAGGTTGGAGACGCCGGGCTTGGCGTCGCGGTCGAAGCGGACCTCCGTGCCGTCGTCGGTCACGGCGGACCTGATGCGCTTGGCGATCACCTTCGGCTCGTCGAGGATGTTGATCAGCCCGTTCGGGGACTCCGCGGACTTGGACATCTTCGCGGTCGGGTTCTGCAGGTCGTAGATGCGCGCGCCGGTCTCCGGGTAGAAGCCCGTGGGCACCACGAACGTCTCGCCGTGGTGGTGGTTGAAGCGCTGCGCGAGGACGCGGGTGAGCTCCACGTGCTGGCGCTGGTCGTCGCCCACGGGCACGCCGTGCGGCTGGTAGAGCAGGATGTCCGCGGCCATGAGCATGGGGTAGGCCAGCAGGCCCACGCCGGCGGCGTCGGCGCCCTGCTTGGCGGACTTGTCCTTGAACTGGGTCATCCGCATGGCCTCGCCCATGCCGGTCATGCACGTGAGGATCCACGCGAGCTGCGCGTGCTCGGGGACCTGGGACTGCACGAACAGCGTGGAGCGCTCGGGGTCGATCCCGCCGGCGATGAACTGGGCGGCCGCCACGCGGGTGCGCTGGGCCAGGGCGTCCGGGTCCTGCGGCACCGTGATGGCGTGCAGGTCGGGGATGAAGAAGTAGGCGTCGAAGTCGTCCTGCGTCCTCACCCAGTTCACGAGCGCACCGAGGTAGTTGCCCAGGTGCAGGGAGTCCGCGGAGGGCTGCATGCCGGAGAGCACGCGGTGGCGCGTGGAGGCGCCGGTGAGGTGGGCGGTGGCGGAGACGTCGGTGGCCAGGACGTCCTGCACGGTGTTCTTCTTCTGGGGGGTGTTCACGGCGTGCCTCGATGCTTCGCGTCGGTGGGGGTCAGTACTGGTAGTCGACCACGAGCGGGGCGTGGTCGGAGAAGCGGGTGGCCCAGCTGGGGGCACGGTCCACGACGGCGCCGCTCGCCCTCTCGGCGAGGTCCGGGGTGGCCATGTGGTAGTCGATGCGCCAGCCCGCGTCCGTGTCGAACGCCTTCCCGCGCATGGACCACCACGTGTAGGGGCCGGGCACGTCCCCGGCGAGGGCGCGGTGCACGTCCACCCAGCCGAGCTCGCCGAAGAAGCGGTCGAAGTAGGCGCGCTCCTCGAGGAGGAAGCCGGCCTTCGTCAGGTTGCCCTTCCAGTTCTTGATGTCCCGCTCGGTGTGGCCCACGTTGAGGTCGCCCGTCACGAGGGCCGGGTGGCCGGCGGCGGAGAGCTCGGCCAGGCGGCGGGACATCTCGCCGAGGAAGAGGTACTTGTCGTCCTGCTTGGGGGTGCCGGCCTCGCCCGAGTGCACGTAGGCGGAGACCACGGTCAGGAGCGAGCCGTCCGGCAGGCGCAGGTCCGCCTCGAGCCAGCGGCCGGCGTCGTCGAAGTACCCGCGCTCGTCCCTGATGCCCGCGCGCACGTCCTCGATGGGGAAGCGCGAAGCGATCGCGACGCCGGCGCGGCCCTTCGCGGCGGCCTCGTGGTCCGCGACGTGGACCTGGGTCCACTCGCCGCCCACGATCTCGGGGACGAGCTTCTCCGTGATCGCGCGGGGTGCGCGGACCTCCTGCAGCGTCAGCACGTCCACGCCGCGGCCGGCGAACCACTGGACCATGCCCTTGCGGTGGGAGGCGCGGATGCCGTTGACGTTCACGGTGGCGATGCGCACCGCGCCGTCGGCCTTGGGGGCGCCCGCGTTCGCGTGCACGACGGGCTCGGCCGGCGTCGACTCGCTCATCGCGCGGCCCCGTCGTCCGTCAGCATGTCCCGCGCGTTGGCGGAGGTGATGTGGATGGTCTCGAGGGCGCGGTCCACCATCTCGCGGTCCATGCCGCCCTCCGCGGCGAGCTGCTCCTTCACCACGCGGGCCTGCACCTGGACGATCTTGAAGGAGTGGTCCAGCTTGGTGTCCCGCATCGGGTCGACCACAGGCTCCACGGTCTCGCCCCGCACCATGGGCTTGCCGAGGGCGGCGACGTCGGCGCGCACCGTGTCCACGGTGCGGTCCACCGTGGCCGCCGCCGAGCGCACGCCCGCGCGCAGCTGCAGGAACACGATCACCGCGAAGACCAGCCACCCCGCGGCGATGGCCACCACGAGCCAGCCGATGACGTCGTTCGCGTTGGCCGCGAAGACGATGGCCACCAGGAGCACGATGATCATCACCGTGAAGGCGGTGGAGCCGATGGGCAGTCCCGCGCGGGAGGCGCGGGCGCGACGGCTGGGAGCGGCGGAACCGGTGGGCAGGCTGCTGGACATGGGGATCCTGACGGGAGGCGGACGAGGCTGGCCACCATCATCCCGCACGCGGGCGCCGCGCTCCGAATCGAGCGGCGCACGGGCCCTATCCTTGGGCGGTGACCCCCACCTCCTCTCCCGCGGCCGCGCCCGGCCCCGCAGACGCCCACTTCACCCCGGAGCAGCGGCGCGTGCTCGCGATCCTCCTGATGCCGCTGTTCCTGGCGCTCATGAGCGTGTCCGTGGTGAACGTGGCCCTGCCCGCGATCGAGGCGGGCCTGGGGGCGAGCAGCGCGGACCTCCAGTGGGTGCTCTCGGGCTACACCCTCACGTTCGGCGTCGTCCTCGTGGCGGCCGGACGGGCCGGCGACCTGTGGGGCCGCAAGCCGTTGTTCCTCGCCGGGATCGCGGTCTACGTCCTCGGCTCGCTGCTCGCGGGCCTGGCCTGGAGCCCCGTGGTGCTCAACGGTGCCCGGCTCCTGATGGGCATCGGCGCGGGACTGTTCAACCCGCAGATCATCGGGGTCATCCAGTCCACCTTCTCCGGGCGGGCGCGCGGCACGGCCTACGGGATGTTCGGCACCGTGATCGGCCTGGGCGTGGCGGTGGGGCCGCTCCTGGGCGGGCTGCTCATGGGGCTGCTCGGTCCGGAGGCGGGGTGGCGCGCGTCGTTCCTCGTCAACGCCCCGATCGGGCTGCTCGCCCTGCTCCTGGGCGTGCTGTGGCTGCACCCGCCGACGCGGACCGCCGCCGTCGTCCCGCGCGGGCTGCGCGCCCTGGATCCCGTCGGCGTCGTGCTGCTGGGGGCGGCCACCGTGTCCCTCATGCTCCCGTTCATCCTACCGGGCACCTGGTGGCTGCTGGCCGTGGCGGCCGCCCTCCTCACCGCGTGGTGGCTGTGGGAGAAGCGGGTGCGGGCCGCCGCCCCGCACACGGGGGTCCACCCCATGGTGGACCCGGCCCTGCTGCGGCGCCCCTCGTTCACGTTCGCCACCCTGCACACCTCCGTCTACATGGGCACCATGCCGGGCGCGTTCGCCGTCATCGCGGTGTTCGTGCAGCAGGGCCTGGGGCACTCCGCCCTCGCGGCGGGCATGATCACCCTGGCCTCCGCCCTCCTGGTGACGGCGTCCTCCACGTGGATCGGCTCGCAGGTGCACCGGTTCGGCCCGTGGTTCGTGTTCACGGGCGCGGCCCTGGGCGTGGCCTCCATGCTCGCCCTCATGCTCGCCTTCGTCCGCGTGGCCGACGGCGCGTGGCCCCTCTGGACGCTCGCCGCGCTGCTCATCCCGCAGGGCGCGTCCCAGGCGCTCATCATGACGAGCGCCCAGGTGCTCATGATGGACGACGTCCTCCCCGAGGAGGCGGGGTCGGCCGGCGGCGTCGCCCAGACCGCGCAGCGCGTGGGCACCTCGATCGGCCTGGCCATGGTCACCGGCGTGTACTTCTCCGCCCTCGCGGGCACGGGCCACGCCCCCACCGCCCACGAGTACGGCGTGGCGGGCGGCAGCGCGCTGGCGGTGGTGGCCGGCAGCTGGGCCCTCGTGCTGGTCTCCGCGGGCGCGGACCTGCTGCGCCGCCGTCGGTCCCGGGCCCGCGCGGCCTGAGCGGCACCGCCGACGCGCGGCACCGGGCCGGGCACCCTCAGCGCAGGAACAGCGCGCCCAGCCGCCGCGAGGTGAGCCACACGCCCACGGCGGCCATCGCCACGAAGTAGGCGACGTGCCCGAGCGTGCCCCACGTCATCACACCCACCGCGAGCGCGCGCATCATCTCCACGGCGTGCCACAGCGGGAACACCTGGATGACCCCCTGGATGGCCGGCGGATACACGCTGAGCGGGAAGAACGTGGCGGAGAAGAGGAACATCGGCATGAGGACGATCTGGATCCAGTCCATGTGCTGGAACGTCTTCATGAAGCTGGTGACCGCCATGCCCAGGGAGGCGAAGCCGAGCGCCACCAGCAGCGCGCCCGGGATCATGAGCACGGCCGTCCACGACGTGACCAGGCCGGCGACCGTCATGACGATCAGGAACCCGACCGCGTAGATGAGCCCGCGCAGCAGGGCCATGGCGATCTCGCCGACGGCCACGTCCAGCGGCCCCAGCCGGGTGGCGAGCATGGTCTGGTACGTCTTGGCGTAGCGCAGCTTGAAGAACACGTTCCACGTGGAGTCGTAGATCGCGCCGTTCATCGCGGAGACCGCCAGCAGCGCCGGGGCGATGAACATGCCGTACGGGACGGGCGTGCCGTCGGGCCCCGTGACGTCGCCGACGAGCGTGCCCAGGCCGATGCCCATCGAGGCCAGGTACAGCACCGGCTCGAAGAAGCCGGAGAAGAACACCACCCAGTTGTTGGACTTCAGGGAGAGGAGGGCCCGCTCCATGACGGCCCGCACGTTCCCCGAGTACATGCCGGACAGCGGGCCGCGGCGCACCGTGATGGGCGGCATGGGCGGCACGGCGTCCGCGGCCGACCCCACCGCCGCGGACGACGACGCGCCGGGCCGGGCGGCCGACGCCGCCTCGGCGGGGCTCGGCCTCCCCCCGAGGCGGGAGGCGGTGCGCGTGCGGGGCACGGCGACGGCGTCGCGATCCGGGGCACCCCGCCTCCAGCCGAGCCGGCGCGTGTAGACGCGGACGGCGAGCCACGTGCCGATGCCGGCGAGGGCGAGCAGGACGAGCAGGTGCACGGCCGTGAGCCAGGCGGGCTCGGCCATGCCGTAGGAGAGCACGCGGCCGAGCTGGGCGGCGTGCCACTGCGGGGAGATCCAGCCGATCCACCGCAGCCCCACGGGCAGGGCGTCGAGCGGGTAGAACGTGGCCGAGAAGAGGAACAGCGGCATGATCACGAGGCGCTGCAGGGTGGCGAACTGGCCCCTGTCCTCCGTGAGGGACGCCGCGAACGCCATGATCGGCGCGCCCACGGCCAGGCCGCCGAGCGTGGCCGTGAGCACCTGCAGCCAGCCCCACGGGCTCGAGACCACGCCGAAGGCCAGCATGACCGCGAAGAATACGGCCGCCTGGAAGAGGAACCGCAGGCTCACGGCCGCGAGGTGCCCGAGCGCGATCTGCGCCGGGGACAGCGGGGTGGCCTGCGCGGCGTAGTACGTCCTGTGCCACTGGAACCCGCCCATGACGGGGTAGGAGAACTCCACGGAGGCCGTCATCAGGGCGCCCGAGGCCAGCAGCGCGGGGGCGATGAACGCGACGTAGGAGACGCCGCCGAGGACCTCCTGCGGGGCGCCGCCGCCCATGAGCTGGGCGAGCCCGAGGCCCATGGCGAGCAGGTAGAGGAGCGGCTCGCCGAGCGCGCCGACGATCAGGACCGCCCCGTAGCGGCGCATGGTCCGCAACGTGTGCTCGGCGTAGAAGAGCACGCCACGGGCCCGCACGCGCTCGGCGCTCTCGGCCGCGGAGATCGGGGGCCGCAGGGGGCCGGCGGTCGTCGGGGCGGCGGTCGTCGGGGCGGCGGCGGGCGCCGTCGTCGGGGGCGAGTCCGGGGCGGGCGGGGTGGAGGCGGAGGCGGCCACGGCTCAGTCCACCAGGGTGCGGCCGGTGAGGATGAGGAACACGTCCTCGAGGCTCGCGCGGCGGGTGAGGGTGGTGGCGGGGGCGGGCACGGCGCCGTCGTCGACGAGTCGCTGGAGCGCGTGCTGGAGGTCGTCCGCGCGCTCGGCGTAGAGGAGGACGCGGTCGGGCAGGACCTCCACGCGGTGCACGACGCCGTCGCCCACGTGGGCCTGCAGGGTGCGGGCGGCGGCCTCGTTGCGGTCCGTGCCGAAGCGGGCCTCCAGGACCTCGCGGGAGGCGTGCTCGCGGATGAGCTCCGCGGGCGTGCCGGCCGCCATGATCTCGCCCGCGTCCACCACCACGAGCCGGTCGCACAGCTGCTCCGCCTCGTCCATGTAGTGCGTGGTGAGCAGGAGGGTGGTGCCACGCTCCTTGAGCCGGTAGAGGCGGTCCCACAGGGTGTGGCGGGCCTGGGGGTCCAGGCCCGTGGTGGGCTCGTCCAGGAGGAACAGGGCCGGCTCGTTGACGAGCGCCCGGGCGATCACGAGGCGGCGCTTCATGCCGCCGGAGAGGTCGGTGACCTTGGCGTCGGCCTTCTCGGTGAGCTGGGCGAACTCGAGCAGCTCCTGCGCCTTGGGCTTGAGGTAGGAGTACGGCAAGCCGAAGTAGCGGCCGTAGATGAGGATGTTCTCCCGCGCCGTGAGCTCCTCGTCGAGGTTGTCCTGCTGGGGCACCACGCCCAGGTGCGCACGGACGGCGGGGCCGTCATCCTCCGGGTCGATGCCCATGATGCTCAGCTCGCCCGCCGTCCGCTGCGACGTGCCGGCGAGCATGCGCATCGTGGTGGACTTGCCCGCGCCGTTGGGCCCGAGCAGGCCGAAGCACTCCCCCGGGCGCACGTCGAGGTCGATGCCCTTGACCGCGTGGAAGTCCCCGTACTGCTTGCGCAGGCCGCGCGCGCGGATGACGGGGGCGGCGGCTCCGGGCGTGACGGCGGGGCGCCCGGCGGTCTCGGGCGCGTCAGCGGAGGGAGTGGTGTGGCTCACAGGGAGGGATCCTACGCGAGGCCGCTTCCACCACGTTGGCCAGGAGCATGACGCGGGTCATCGGCCCGACGCCGCCCGGGTTCGGCGCCATCCAGGACGCCTTCTCCTTCACGGCCGGGTCGACGTCGCCGAGCACGCGGCTCCTCCCGTCCTCGCCGGTCACGCGGGAGACGCCCACGTCCAGGACGATCACGCCGTCCTTCACCTGCTCGGGCTTCACCATGTGCGCGGAGCCGGCGGCGGCGATCACGACGTCGGCCTGCGCCAGCAGCTCGTCCAGGTTCGTGGTGCCCGTGTGGGCCAGCGTCACGGTGGCGTTGACCTCGCGGCGCGTGAGCACCAGTCCCGCGGGACGGCCGATGGTCACGCCGCGGCCGATCACGAGGACGTGCTTGCCCGCGAGCTCCACGCCGTGGTGCTTCAGCAGCTCGACGCACCCGGCGGGGGTGCACGGCAGCGGCGAGTCCAGCTCCCCGCCCACGGAGGCCACGAGGCGCCCGAGGTTCATGGGGTGCAGGCCGTCGGCGTCCTTGTCCGGGTCGATGGCCTCGAGGACCTTCTGCGTGTCCACGTGCTTCGGCAGGGGCAGCTGGACGATGTACCCGGTGCAGGCCGGGTCCTCGTTCAGCTCCCGCACGACCTCGAGGATCTGCTCCTCGGTGGCGTCCGCCGGCAGCTCCTTCTGGATGGACTCGATGCCCACCTCGGCGCAGTCGCGGTGCTTGCCGGCCACGTACTTCTGCGAGCCGGCGTCCTCCCCCACGAGCAGCGTGCCGAGCCCCGGGGTGATCCCTCGCTCGGCGAGGGCCTGCACGCGCCCGCGCAGCTCCTGCCTGATGGCGGCCGCCGTCGCCTTGCCGTCCAGCACCTTCGCGGTCATCGGCGGCTCACCAGCCCTCGAGGCCGTCGTACAGCGGGAAGTCCTCGGTCAGCTTCACCACGCGGGCGCGCAGCGCCTCCACGTCCGGGCTCGGCGTGAGGGCGGCCGCGATGATCTCGGCGACCTCGCGGAACTCGGCCTCGCCGAAGCCGCGGGAAGCCAGGGCCGGGGTGCCGATGCGCAGGCCTGAGGTGGTCATCGGCGGGCGCGGGTCCCACGGCACGGAGTTGCGGTTCACGGTGATGCCGACCTCGTGCAGGATGTCCTCGCCCTGCTTGCCGTCCAGCTGGGACTCGCGCAGGTCCACGAGCACGAGGTGGACGTCCGTGCCGCCGGTGAGCACGGAGATGCCCAGCTCCGCCATGTCCGGGGCGGTGAGTCGCTCGGCGAGGATCTGGGCGCCCTGCAGGGTGCGCTCCTGCTTCTCCTTGAAGTCCGCCGAGCCGGCGATCTTGAACGCCACGGCCTTGCCGGCGATCGCGTGCATGAGCGGCCCGCCCTGCTGGCCCGGGAACACGGCGGAGTCGATCTTCTTCTTGAGCTCCTCTTTGGCGAGGATGAAGCCGGAGCGCGGGCCGGCGAGGGTCTTGTGCACCGTCGAGGTGACGACATCGGCATGCGGGACCGGGTTCGGGTGCAGGCCGGCGGCCACGAGGCCCGCGAAGTGGGCCATGTCCACCCAGAGCTTGGCGCCGACCTCGTCGGCGATCTCGCGGAACGCCGCGAAGTCCAGCTGACGCGGATAGGCGGACCAGCCGGCGACGATCACCTTCGGCTGCGCGGCCTTCGCGGCCTCGCGCACCGTGTCCATGTCGATCCGGTAGGTGTCCGGCTCCACCTCGTACGCGGCGATCTTGTAGTTCTTGCCGGAGAAGTTGATCTTCATGCCGTGGGTGAGGTGGCCGCCATGGGCGAGGGACAGGCCCATCATGGTGTCCCCGTGGTCCATCAGCGCGGTCATCACGGCCACGTTGGCCTGCGCGCCGGCATGCGGCTGCACGTTGGCGTGCTCGGCGCCGAACAGGTCCTTCGCGCGCTGGATGGCCAGGTTCTCGGCGACGTCCACGAACTCGCAGCCGCCGTAGTAGCGGCGCCCCGGGTAGCCCTCGGCGTACTTGTTGGTCAGCACGGAGCCCTGGGTCTGCAGGATGGCGCGCGGGACGAAGTTCTCCGAGGCGATCATCTCGAGGGTGCCCCGCTGGCGGCCGAGCTCGTCCGCGAGGGCCGCGGCGATCTCCGGATCCACCTCGGAGAGGGGCTGGGTGTTGATGTCGGGCGACTGCGTCACGGGATTTCCCTTCGACTGGGGGCAGCGGGCACCGGAACGGGCCGGTGCCGCCCATCCTAGTGATCCGGCGGACACTGCGCGGCTCCGCCTCCTCCGGACGCGTGCGGGGGCGCGGCGGCGCCGGACGCCCTCGGCCGGACGCGCCCCGACGAGGCGACCCCCGCCACCGTGACCGGTGGCGGGGGTCGGCTCAGGGGTGGGCCGGCACGCCGGCCCCGGGGTCAGCGCTTGCCCCAGCGGCGCTGCTGCGCCTGGGCCAGCTTGTCCTTGAGGGTGGAGGCGGCCTTCTTGGCCAGCGGCACGGCGGAGTCCACGGCCTTCTCCACGATCGGGGCGGCGGTGTGGACCGCCTTCTCGATGAGGGGGGCGGCCTTGTCCTTCAGCGGGGCGGCCTTCTCGGCGAGCGGGGCCGCCTTCTCCTTGAAGGTCTCGGCGGCCCTGCCGAGGATGCCGGACTCGTGCACTGCCTCGTCCGGGGAGACGGCGACGACCTCGTCGTGGCGGTCCGGGGCGGTGAAGGCCACGCGGCCGGGGACACCGGGGGTGCCGTCCACGACGGGACCGCGCGGAGCGGCCGGGGCCTCCGCCGCGGGGATGGGCGTGGTGGGGTGCGACTCCGCGGTGCCGATCAGGCCGGGGGCCTGGGCGGACGCGCGGGGCGTGGTCGCGGCTGCGGTCGTGGTCGTCGCGGCGGCAGCCGGTGCCACCTGTTCGTCCACGGTCACGCCGGTCCCCCCGGCGACGCCGACGCTCACGGAGGCCGCGGCGGCACCGGCGGCGGAGATCCCCGCGGCCGAGCCCTGCTTCTCGTCCCGCAGGACCTGCCCGGCCACGGGGGTGACGGGCGTCTGGCTGGAGGACGTCGGCGCGGGGTCGACAGCCGGCGCCAGGACCGGCGGGACCATCGCCTCGGCCGGGGCGTCCTCGGCGTCGTGCTCGGCCGTGACGGCGGGGGCGATGGTCTCGTCCGCAGCGGCGGTCTCAGCAGACTTCACGGCCGGGGCGGGCTTCACCGCGACGGCGGGCTGCGCCGGCTCGGCCTTCACAACGGGCTCGGCGGGCTTTGCCGGCTCGGGCAGGTCCACGCCGCCCTGGTTCTCGTCCACCACGACGCCGGTGCCGCCGGCCACGCCCGCCGCGCCGAGGCCGAGGGTGCCCTCGGACGTCGAGGACGCGGAGTCGGTGCGCTCGGTCACGGGCAGCGCGACGGTGGCCGGGGCGGCGGCCGCGGGCTTCGTCACCGCGGAGGTCTCGGCGGCGGGCGCCGCGTCCTCGAGGGCCTCGGCGGCGATCTCGGCGGGAGTCTGGTCCGGCAGCGCCTCGACGGCGGCCGCGAGCGGATCGACGGCCTGCGGGGCGGGGGCGGTCTCGGCGGCCTCGACCGGGGCCGGCGAGGCGGTGGAGCCGAAGGACGGCGCGGGCTTCAGGGACGCTGACGGCGCGGGGGCGGACGTCCCAGCGCCCTTCTCGTCGATCGCGGTCGCGTCGAAGGCGCGGAGGGCAGACGCGCCGGCGCCGTCGGCCTTCGAGGCGGTCGCCCTGTCGTCTGCCGGAGCGGCCGTCGCGTCCAGCGAGGAGAGGCGGGTGCGGGACTGCTCGTCCCCGGCGGGGCGCACCGTCGTCGCGGTGGCCTCGGGGCGCGCGGCGGCAGGGCGGACCGGCTCCTCATGGCGGGTCTCCACGACGTCGTCACCGCGACCGCGGCGGGACATCAGGGTGATCAGGAGGGCGATGGCGATCAGGACGATGATCGCCCCGATGATCCAGTACAGCTGGGCATTCGTCATGAGGGACTCCTCGGTAGCTCGGGGCGGCCGGCCAGCCCGGCGCCACCGTCCGCCCCTCACCGGCAAGGCGGTGTGGCGGACCAGCTCTCAGGGTGTCACACTGCCCCGCCCCGGGGCCACGATGCGCGGCCCCGTCATGAAGCAGACGGGCACCGACGCGTGGCTAGCATCGGGGCATGGACCCCGCCCTGCCCTCCCCCGCCGCACCGCTCGAGCCTCCGCCCGGGGAGAACCCGTTCGTCCTCACCGTCGCGTGCCCGGACCGCAAGGGGATCGTGCACGCGGTGTCCGGGGCGCTGCTGGGCGCCGGCGCGGACATCGCGGAGTCGCAGCAGTACGGCTCCCCCGACTCGGGCGACTTCTTCCTGCGGGTGCAGTTCACGACGCCGGAGGCGCGCTCCGCCGTCGAGGCCGCTCTGGCCCCGGTTCGCGCCGAGTTCGGGATGCGCGCCCAGCTGTGGGACGCGGGCCGCCGCATGCGCACGCTCGTGATGTGCTCGAAGGACGGGCACACGCTCAACGACCTGCTGTTCCAGCAGCGCGCGGGCAGCCTGCCGATCGAGGTGCCCGTCGTCGTCTCGAACCATCTCGACCTGCAGCCCCTCGCCGCCTTCTACGGCGTGCCCTTCGTGCACGTGCCGATCTCCACGGACCCGGCGAGCCGCGGCACCAAGGCCGCCGCCGAGGCGCGCCTGCGCGAGCTGATCCGCGAGCACGACATCGACCTCGTGGTCCTCGCCCGCTACATGCAGATCCTCTCGGACGAGCTGTGCGGGGACCTCGAGGGCATGGCCATCAACATCCATCACTCGTTCCTGCCCTCGTTCAAGGGGGCGCGGCCCTACCACCAGGCGCACGAGCGCGGCGTGAAGATCATCGGCGCCACGGCCCACTACGTCACCGCCGACCTCGACGAGGGGCCGATCATCGCCCAGTCCGTCCAGCCCGTGACCCACGCCCAGACCGCGGAGGACTTCGTGGAGCGCGGCCGGGACGTGGAGGGCTCCACGCTCGTCCAGGCCGTGCGCTGGCACGCCGAGCACCGCGTGCTGGTGGACGGGAGGCGGACGGTGGTGTTCGCGTGAGGCGGCTCGTCACGCGCCCCTGACGGCGGCCGCCCCGCGTGCGTACGCTCGTGGCATGGCACACATCCTCACCGTCCAGGGCGCCACGCCCCGCATCCACGAGACCGTCTTCCTCGCCCCCACCGCCGCGATCACCGGCGACGTGGAGATGGCCGAGCGCTGCTCCGCGTTCTACGGCGTCTCCGTTCGCGGCGACTCTGCGCCCATCCGCGTCGGCGAGCGCACCAACCTGCAGGACAACGTCGTCCTCCACGCGGACGAGCACGTCCCCTGCACCCTCGGTGCGGGCGTCTCCGTGGGCCACGCCGCCGTGGTGCACGGCGCCACGGTCGGCGACGACTGCCTCATCGGCATGTCCGCCACCGTGATGAACGGCGCCGTGATTGGGGCGGGCACCCTCGTGGCGGCGGGCGCCGTCGTGCTGGAGGGCACGCAGGTGCCGCCGGGCTCCCTCGTGGCCGGCGTCCCCGCCACGGTGCGCCGCCCCCTCACCGACGAGGAGCGCGAGGGACTGAAGGCCAACGCCGCGACGTACCTGGAACTGGCCGCCGCCCACCGCGCCGCGGTCGTGACGGAGGAGATGCCCGGGGAGGAGACCGTCACGCAGTCCTGACCTCCCCCGGGACGCCTCAGGCTCGCGGTGCGGCGTCCCGCTGGGTGGCGAGCTCGATCTGCCGGCGGCGCTCGTCCGCGGCGCGGCGGGTCAGCTCCGCACCGGCCTCCGGATCCCGGGTCAGGTTCTCCCCGGACTCGGGGTCGAACAGGTGCAGGCGGGAGGTGTCCACCCACAGGTCCAGGGGCGTCCCGGGGCGGGCCAGGGACTCCGCGGAGAGCGTGGTCACGACGACGGGGCGCATCTCGTCCGCGTCCAGGTCCTTGGCGAGGTCTGCGAGCACGCCCGCGACCTCGGGGTCCGGCTGGAACTCGATGTAGCCGTACTGCTCGTGGCCCAGCCACTCGAGGTGGGTGAGGGAGGCCCGGAACACGGAGCCCGCCGCCTTCTTGTCCTCGTCCACGAGGGAGGCGTCCTCGAAGAACTCAGGGCGCAGGCCGACGAGGACGAGGTCCCGGCCGGCGGCGGCGCGCGCCTTCGCCTCGGGGATCGGGATGTCGCCGATCGGGGAGGACAGCACGTGCCGTCCGCCCTCGGAGCGCAGCGAGGCGGGCAGGAAGTTCATGGACGGCGAGCCGATGAAGCCGGCCACGAACAGGTTCAGCGGCTGCTCGTAGAGCTCGCGCGGGCTGGCGACCTGCTGGAGCACGCCCTTCTTGAGGACGGCCACGCGGTCGCCGAGCGTCATGGCCTCGGTCTGGTCATGGGTCACGTACACGGAGGTGGTGGCCAGGCGGCGCTGCAGCTGGGAGATCTCCGCGCGCATCTGGCCGCGGAGCTTGGCGTCCAGGTTGGAGAGCGGCTCGTCGAAGAGGAACGCGTCCGCCTCGCGGACGATCGCGCGGCCCATGGCCACGCGCTGGCGCTGGCCGCCGGAGAGGTTGCCCGGCTTGCGCTCCAGGTGGTCCGTCAGCTCGAGGACGCGGGCGGCGTCGCGCACCTTGCGGTCGATCTCCTCGTCGGAGGGCTTGCCGTCGCGGACGAGGCGCAGCGGGAACGCGATGTTCTCGTACACCGTCAGGTGGGGGTAGAGCGCGTAGTTCTGGAACACCATCGCGAGGTTGCGGTCCTTGGGGGCCGCCTCGTTCACGCGGCGCCCGCCGATCAGCAGCTCGCCGTCGGTGATGTCCTCGAGGCCCACGATCATGCGCAGGAGCGTGGACTTGCCGGAGCCGGAGGGGCCCACGAGGATGACGAACTCGCCGTCCTCGATGTCGAGGTTCACGTCCGAGATGGCGTGGTAGCCGTCGTCGTAGGTCTTGTCGATGTGGTTCAGGGTGATGGAGGCCATGGGGTGGGTCCTTTCGGGAAGGTCTCGTTCGCGGGCCTCAGCCCTTGACCGCGCCGTTGGTCAGACCGGCGACGATCTGGCGCTGGAAGAGCAGCACCAGGATCACGATCGGGATGGTCACGATGATGGCGGCCGCGGAGATCGCGCCCGTGGGCGACTCGAACTGCGAGGCGCCGGTGAAGAAGGCCAGCGCGGCGGGGACCGTGCGGGCGTCCTCGGTGGAGGTCAGCGAGATGCCGAACACGAAGTCGTTCCACGCGATGAAGAAGGCGATGATCGCCGTCGTGAAGACACCGGGGGCGGCCAGCGGCACGATCACCTTGCGGAAGGCCTCGAGCGGCGTGGCCCCGTCCACCTGAGCGGCCTGGTCCAGCTCCCACGGGATCTGCCGGAAGAACGCGGTCAGGGTCCAGATGGAGATCGGCAGCGTCAGGGACAGGTAGGGGATGATCAGGCCGAGCCAGGTGTCGTAGAGCCCGAGCGTGCGCCACATGTTGAACAGGGGCGTGACGAGCGAGATCACGGGGAACATGGACACCATGAGTGACACGGTGAGCACGAGCTTCTTGCCCGGGAAGTCCAGGCGGGCGATCGCGTAGGCGCACAGCGTGGCCAGGACGACGGCGATCAGGGTGGCGATCACCGTGATGCCGATCGAGTTGCGCAGCGCCGTGAGGAACAGCTCGCGGGAGCCGCCCACGAAGATCTCCTCGTAGTTGACCGTGGACCACTGCGTGGGCAGCAGCTTCCCGTTCGCCAGGTCCGCGGGCGTCTTGAAGCTCGTGGCGAAGATGGAGAACAGCGGGAAGAGGCACCACACGCCGATCACCACGGCGAGGAGCCACCACAGCAGGCTCTGGCGGGCGGCGCCTGGACGGCGGGCGGGAGTGTGGCGGTCGACGGGAGCCGCGGTCAGCTCGGGGTGGTCGGCGGGTTCGACCGAGGGGACGGGGACGGCGCTGCTCACTTGGAACCTCCTCGGTCGGCCAGGTCCACCTTGAAGACCTTCATCGCGATGAACGCCATCAGCGCCACGCACAGGAACAGGAGCACGGAGATCGCGGAGCCCATGCCGATCTCGAGCCGTCCGATGGAGGTGCGGTAGGCCAGCAGCGAGAGGACCTCGGTGCCGTAGGCGCCGTTGGTCATGATGTAGATGGAGTCGAAGATGCGGAACGCGTCCATCGCGCGGAACAGCACGGCCACCATGATGGACGCCTTCATCGTCGGCAGGATCACGAGGCGCATGCGCTGCCACCACGAGGCGCCGTCCACGGCGGCTGCCTCGGTGAGGTCGCCCGGCACCTGGGCCAGGCCGGCCAGCAGGAGCAGGGAGATGAACGGCGTGGTCTTCCAGATCTCCGAGAGCATGATCACGGACAGCGCCGTGGAGCCCTGGGCGAACCAGTTCAGGTCCGTGCTGATCCCCGGCACCCAGTCGAACCAGTGGTTGATGAAGCCGGAGTCGATGGAGAACATGTAGAACCACGCGAAGGCGGACACCACGGTGATGATGCCGTAGGGCACCAGGATCATGGTGCGGATCAGCCCGCGGGTGCTCGTGATGGCGTGGTGCATGGCCAGGGCCAGCAGGAAGCCGAGGATCAGCTCCACCACCACGGTGACCAGGGTGATCAGCAGAGTGATCCCGAGATCCCGCCAGAAGACCGGGTCGGAGAGGATCACGCCGTAGTTGCCGAGCCCCACGAACTCCCGCTCCCCCGGCGCCGTCAAGCGGTAGGTGAACAGCGAGTCGTAGAGCGCCTGCAGGATCGGGTAGAGCACCACGAACAGCATGACGAAGAACGCCGGGCCGGCGAGCATCCAGCCGAGGCGGGCCTCGGACGTCGCGCGAGCGGACTTCCGACGGCGCGGCCGGCGCGACTGCTCCGGTGCGGTGATGGACGTGACAGCGGTGCTCACAGCAGGCGCTCCCCTCGGAGGACTTCCTGGATGAAGGCGTCGGTCTCGGCCGGGGTGACGGCCGGGTCCACGTTCGACGGCGGCGCGTAGCGCTGCTGGATCGCGGTGGACACCTCGTTGTAGTACGGCGTCTGCGGGCGCGGTGCGCCCTGTTCCAGGGACTCCCGGATCGCGGGCGCCATGGGGTACTTCTCGATGACCTCGGGGTCCTCGTAGGCGACGGGGTCGGCCGGCGGGTTGCCGTTGTCCCGGAAGTACTGGGCCTGGTGCTCGGCGGTGGTGATGCACTGGACCGCCTTCCACGCGAGGTCCGCGTGCTCGGACTTCGCGCCCACGCCCAGGTTGATGCCGCCCACGGGCGGGGCGGAGTCCTTCCCCTGCGTCGTCTGGGGGTAGAGGGCCCAGCCGATGTCCTCGGGGAGGTCCTCCGGCAGGGAGCCCTCCTTGACGGAGGCGAGGGTGGCCGGCCACACGAACGGCCAGTTCACCATGAAGGACCCGGAGTCGCCCTGGAAGAGCAGCATCGAGGCGTTCTCGTCCTGCGTGGGGAGGCCGGCGCTGCCGAGCCCCTCCTTGCCGATCGTGGAGATGATCTCGGCGGCCTTGCGGCCGGCCTCGGACCCGAAGTTCGTCTGCACCTCGTCCGCGGGCGCGTCGGGGTTGGCGAGGATGTGCTCGCCACCGCCCTCCACGAGGGCGTTGAGCCACACGGTCATGGACTCCCCGCGGGCGCCCTGGACGCCCAGCTCCTTGTCCTGCTCGCGGGCCACCTCGATGAGCTGGTCCCACGTGACGGGCTGGGACATGTCCAGCCCAGCCTCCTCGGCCACCGACTTGCGGTACCACAGCAGCTGCGTGTTGGCCCAGAACGGGACCGTGACGATCTCGTCCTTCCATGTGGCGCCGGCCAGCGCACCCTCGAGGGCGTGCGCCCTCGCCTGCTGCTGCAGATCCTCCGGCACGGGGGCCAGGAAGCCGGGCTCCGCGAGCTCGGGGACGAAGGGCGGGTCGAGGGACATGATGTCCATCGAGGTGTCGCCCGCCGCGAGCCGGCGCGTCAGCTGCTCCCGCTGGGAGGCCGCGTCCGTGGGCAGCATGGACGTCTCGACGGCGTACTCGCCGCCGGCCGCGTCCGTGCACTGCTTCGCGATGGCCGCCTGCCCGCCGTCGTCCGGGTTGGTGTACCAGGTGAGGGTGGGCGCCCCCTCCTCGGCCGGGGCGCATCCGGCCAGTATGAGCGCTCCGGCGGTCATCACGGAGGCCATCGTCGCCCCCCGTGAGAGCCGAGCCCGCTGCTGTCTCGTCACTGCAAACCTCGTTCGCTCCGGAAGTTGTGACACACACCCTACTCCGCGCGGATGCGCGTGGCCCACCTCACATCAGGCGCCGGCGGCGCGCTTCGTCTTCGCCGTGGGCGACGCCGTCGCGGGGTCCTCAGGCCACGGGTGCTTGGGGTAGCGGCCCCGGTTCTCCGCACGTACGTGGGCGTAGGGTCCCGCCCAGAAGGAGGGCAGGTCCGCGGTGACGGCGAGCGGCCGCCCCGCCGGGGAGAGCAGGTGCAGCACCACGGGCAGCCGGCCGTCCGCCACGGCGGGGCTCTGCGCGGCCCCCAGGAACTCCTGCAGCTTGGCCGCCACCACCGGCGCCGTCTCCTCGTCCGTGGCCGGGTACTCCACGGCCGCCGTCCGCCCGCTGGGGATGGGCAGCCGTTCGGGGGCCAGCTCGTCGAGGCGCCCGGCCTCCGGCCACGGCAGGATCCCGCGCAGCAGCCCGGCGACGTCCACGGAGGCGGCCGAGCGGCCCGCCGCGAGCTCCGCCGCGATCTCGGCCACGAGCGGCCCGAGGTCCGGGAGGGCGGCGGTGGAGAGGTCCGGCCACGGCCGGCCCAGCACCCGGTGCAGGAGGTGGACGCGGCGGCGAAGGCGCTCCCCCGCACCTGGTCCGGCCCCGGGCTCGAAGCGGGCCAGCCCCTCCGCGGCCAGGGCGGCGCGCACGGCGTCCGCGGCCGCGGCGGCGTCGACGCGCGCGGGCCCCTCCGCGAGCGGGATCGCCCCCAGCATCGTCCTGCGGCGGCCCGTGAGCCGTCCGCCCTTCCACGCCGCGTCCGCCTCGTCCCGGAGGAGTGCCGCCGCGGCGTCCTCGGCGATCTCCCGGGTGATCGGGGCGGCCGCGCGGATCACGGCGCCGGTGCCCTCGGCGTCGCCGGCGGCGCGGGAGGCCTCCGCGACGGCGAGCCACGCCGCGCCCCGCAGCTCTCCCCCGCCGCTGCGCGGCAGGGATGCGCGCGTCCCCGAGGCGAGCAGGTAGGCGTCCGTGTCCTCCACCCGCCGCGCCACCCGGCCCGGGGCGCTCAGTGCGACGACGATGCCCGCCGCGTGCGCGGCCCGGCCCCCGTCAGCGCCCCCGTCGGAGGCCCGGCCGGCGCGTCGCCCCGTCTCCCGTCCGCCGCTCGACCCCCGGGTCACGATCCGCTCGAGCCGCTCGGCCTCCCGCCGCCATCGGCCGGACTCGGGGTGGCCCCCGCCCCGCAGCGCGGCGAGCAGCGCCTCGAGGTCGGCGCCGGGCGCGCGCACGTCGAGGGCGAGGAGGGCCACGGCCGCGGCGGCGGCGCGCGCGCCCACGCGGTCCGCGCCGGCCAGGAGCGCGTGGCCGAGCGCCGGGTCCACCGGCAGGCCGGCCAGGACCGTCCCGTGCGCCGTGATGCGGCCGTCCCCGTCCACGGCTCCGAGCTCGGCGAGCGTTCGACGGGCCTCGGCCATCGCGTCGGCGGGCGGATCCTCGGGCAGCACCACGCCCTCTCCGCCCGGCGCGCCCCACGCCGCGAGCGCGAGCGCCACGGGGGCGAGGTCCACCACGGCCAGGGCCGGCGTCGGGGCGGCGGGGGCGGCGCCGAGGGCCGCGGCACTGTGGCAGCGCACCACCGTGCCGGGGCCGAGGCGGGCGGCGCGGCCTGCCCGCTGGCCGGCGGCCGCGCGGGAGGCCTGCACCGTGACAAGGCCGGTCATGCCGCGGCCGCGGTCCCGCCGGGGCTCGCGCGCCAGCCCGGAGTCGACGACGAGCCGGACCCCCGGGACGGTCAGGGAGGACTCGGCCACCGCCGTCGTGACCACCACGCGGGGAACCTCCGGCCGCGTGCGTCCGGCGAGGGCGGCGTCCTGCTCGGCGGCCTCCTGGCGGCCGTGCAGGGTGTGCACCTCGGTGCCGGGGGCGCGCCGCGTGATGCGCTCGGCCACCGCCTCCACCTCCGCGACGCCGGGGAGGAAGACGAGCGCGTCCACGGTGGGGTCGGCCGCGAGGGCCTCCGCGTGGGAGCGGACGGCGACGTCGGCCACGTGGTCCAGGAAGGCCCGCTCGACGCGGCCGTCCGCGGTGAGGCGCGGGGCGCCGAACGGGGCGTGCTCCTCGCGCAGCGGGTGCAGGACGGCCGGGGTGCGCACCACCGGGACGGCGTCGGCGTCGACGCCCATGCCGGCGGCCCAGCGCGCGGCCAGGGACTCGGCGTCCACCGTGGCGGACATGGCCACGAGCAGCAGCTCGGGACGCAGCTGCCGCAGGTCGGCGAGGAGGGCGAACAGGACGTCCGTGTCCAGGTCGCGCTCGTGGACCTCGTCCAGGATCACGGCACCGACGCCGTCGAGGCCCGGGTCGGCCAGGAGGCGGCGCAGCAGCAGGCCCGGAGTCACGAACTCGACCGCCGAGCGGCCTCCGCCCACCGACTCGCCGCGCACCGCGTAGCCGACTGCGTCGTCAGGATCGTCTGAGCCGACGGCCGTGTGCAGGCGCCGCCACGCGGCGCGCACGGCCACCCGGCGCGGCTGCGTGACCAGGGTGCGCCCACCGTCCTGCCGCGCGAGCCGGACGGCGACGGCGGGCGGCACCACGGTGGTCTTGCCCGTGCCGGGCGGGGCGTGGACCACGGCGGCCCCGTGCGCCTCGAGGGCGGCCTCCAGCTCGGGCAGCACCGCGGTGACCGTGAGGCCGGCCCCGAGCGCATCGAGGGCGGCCGCGATCCGGCCCTGCGGCGTCACGGGCGGGGCCCCCGGCCGGCGGGAGGCGACGGGGTCCGAGGGCGTGTGGGGGCGGCTGGCGGAGGTGGGCATCACCGTCCATTGTGGCGGCCGCCGCGGACCTGTCCGGCGCGCGGGGCACTGACTAGGCTGAGGCGCATGATGACTCCCGTCCAGGACCACCTCGACCGCCTGACCGCCGCCTTCCCCGGCGACGACGAGGGCAGGGGCGGCCTGGGCGTGGCCGTGACCCTCGTGGACGGGCACCGCTACGTCTCCGGGTCCTCGGCCGCCGTGCCGCTGGCGGCCCTGGCCTCCCCCGTCCTCCACGCCCTCGCCGTGGAGGACCTCGGCGCGGCGGGCGTGGCCGAGCGGGTGGGCGGCACGCCCGTCCCGGAGGACGACTCCCGGCTCGAGGTGGAGGCGGAGACGGGACGCGCGTTCAACCCGCTGCAGAACACGGGCGTGGTGGCCACCGCCGCCCTCGTCAAGGGCCGCGGCGGGCGGGACCGGGCCGGACGCCTGCTCCAGCTGCTCTCCACCCTCCTGGACCGCGAGGTCAGCGTCACGGAGACGGCCGTCAAGGTGGAGAACCGCGCCCAGCACCAGACGCGCGCCGCCGCGTGGCTGCTGAAGTCCCTGGACGTGCTGGACACGGACCCGGAGCCCTTGCTCGAGGACATCGCGACCCTGCGCGCCGTGCCCGTGAAGGTCGAGGACCTCGCCCTCGTGGCGGGCACCCTGGCCCACGGCGGCATCCACCCCGTCACCGGGGCCCGCGTGCTGGAGGAGGAGACCGTCCGCGCCGTGCTCTCCGTGCTGGACTCGTGCGGCATGGACACCCGGCAGCCCCTGTGGGCGTACGACGTCGGCCAGCCCGGCTGGGCGTCCACCCGCGGCGGCACGATCATGGTGGTCGTGCCCGGGCACATGGGCCTGGCCCTGCAGGCGCCTGACCTGGACGAGCACCGCGTGTCCGCCGCCGGCATGGCCGCGCTGCGCTGCCTCGTGGAGGACTTCGAGCTGCACCCCTCCGTGGTCACCGGCTCGCCCCGGGCCGCCTTCCGCGCCCACTACCGCGTGGACCAGGCACCCTCCGGCGCGGTGCGCAGCGCCCAGGTGCAGGACGCACTGGACGCGTTCGGGAACACGGTGCACGTGCTGGAGCTGGGCGGGCACGTCGGGTTCAGCCAGGTGGACGCGCTCGCCCGCGTGGTGCGCGGCCTCCCGGACGAGCTGGAGACCCTGCTCGTGGACATCCGGTCCGTCAGCACCGTGACCCGCTCCGCCCGCCTGCTCGTGGCGCGGTGGTTCGCCTATGCCCTGGACTCGGGGTTGGACGTGGTGCTCGTGGACCGGGACGAGGCCATGGTGGCGGAGCTGATGGCCGCCGTCGAGGAGTCCGTGGACGTGAGCCTGCCGGATCCCCGCCAGGAGGCCGCGCGGGACCTCGAGTCCGCCCCGGACCGCCCGGAGTTCCTGTTCTTCGACTCCCGCTCCCGGGCCATCCAGTGGGCCGAGCAGCGCCTGCTGGTCCGCCACGCCCCGCAGCTGCTGCCCCACTCGCAGGAGGAGGCCGCGGTGGCGCCCCTACTGCAGCACCTCTCCGCCGAGGACGCGGGCCTGCTCGAGTCCATGATGGACGAGCGCGTGTACACGGACGGGCAGATCATCCGCCGCGCGGGCCAGCCCTTCGGCGGCATCTACGTGATCACGTCCGGCCGCGTGGAGCTCACGGGGCAGGGCACGGGCGGGCGGCGCACCCGCAGGACCGTGCTCACCCCGGGGATGACCTTCGGCGAGATGGCGCTCGGCCAGTCCGGCCGTCAGCCCTCCACGGTGAGCGCCCGTGGCGACGTCACCGCCCGGGTCCTGACCGCGCACGTGATGTACGCCCTGCAGGAGGGCTCTCCGCAGCTGGCCATCAAGCTGTGGGAGGCGCTGGCGCGCGACGCCTTCACTGCCCTGGGCCAGCTCATCCGCGAGACGGGCGCCCTGCAGGACTGAGGGCCGACGGGCTCGGCGCGGCCGCGGCGTGGCGACCGCACCGCGCGGCGACCGCGGCGGGCGACTCAGCGCCCGAGCACGTGGCGCAACGCGCCCTCCAGCTCGTCGTCCCGCATCGCATAGCCCGAGTCCACGAGTCGCCCGGCCTCCACCTTCTGGTCCGCGCGGACGGTCTCCGCGTCCCCCTCCGCGCCGAGCAGGAGCCGCGGCCCGAAGGCGGGCACCGGCAGCACGGACGGACGGTGCAGCACGCGGCCCAGCACGGTGGCGAACTCCTTGGCCGTGACGGGCTCGGGGGCGACGGCGTTGAGCGGCCCGGCCACGTCGTCGTCGAGCACCGCGTGAGCGAAGGCCCCGGCGACGTCGTCGGCCCCCACCCAGCTGACCCACGGGCTCCCGTCGTGGCTCTCGCCGCCGGAGGTAGCCATGGGGCCGCCGAGCCCGGCGAGGAAGAGCGGCAGCACCTGCTGGAGCATGCCGCCTGCGGGGCTGAGCACCACGCCCACCCGCACGCGGGCCACCCGGGCGCCGAAGGCCTCGGCCCGCACGGCCTCGGCCTCCCAGTCCGCGCAGACCTCCGCGAGGAAGTCGTCGCCGGGCTCGAGCTCCTCCCCGAGCCCCGCGCCGAACGGGCCGGTGCCGGCGTGCGCGCCGTAGTAGCCGATGGCCGAGCAGTTCACGAGCGCGGGGACCCGGGGCAGGCGCCCCATCGCGTCGACGAGGGTGCGCGTGCCGCGCACACGGGAGTCGTGCACGGCCTCCTTGTGCGCGTCCGTGAAGCGGCCGGCGATCGGCTCCCCCGCGAGGTTGACGATCACGTCCACCTGGGCGAGCGCGGACTCGTCCACCCGCTCGCGCGCCGGGTCCCACAGGGCGGCGTCCGGGGCCGCAGCCTGCTCCGGGCTGCGCACGAGGCGGATCACGCGGTGCCCGCCGCTCATGAGCAGCGCGGTCAGCTGGGCGCCGATCAGCCCGGACGCCCCGGTGACCGCCACGGTGCGTGCGGGCCCTCCGGTGAGCGGGCCGGGGTGTGCGGCGTGGAAGGCGAGGTCGTCGGCCATCACGCGGGCGCGGTAGGCGAACTGGCGGCGCAGCTCGGCCTCGAAGCCGCGGCCGGCCCATGCGGCCGCGGTGCCGCCGATGCCGGGCACGCGGCCCAGCAGCCCCTCCCCCGGCAGCACGTACTCGATGCGGTCCAGCACCACCGTGCCCGGGGTGCCGGCGGCCGTGTCCGCCTCGCCGGGGGCTGCGTCCTCCAGAGTGTGCGTGTGCGTCCAGGAGCGCAGGGGGCCCGAGACCATCTCGTCCCGGAACATCCGGCCCTCCTCGTATGCCGTGTGCCGCGCGTGCCACGGCACCTTGGGCGTGGCGGCCGCCGGGATGCGGGAGGACACGGCGTCCGGCAGCATGCCGGCCAGCAGGCCCCGGGAGGTGTCCGCGAGCAGTCCGAGCGAGCCCGGCGGGCTGATGCGCAGTCGGGTCTCCGAGCCGACCGCCAGGCCGTTCGTGGGCCCGTGCACGAGTTCGGAGGCGAACGGCGGGTTCATGCGCTGGAGCGCCCCGGGGTTGGCCAGCCAGCGGAACACGACGTCGCGGGGGTGGCGCAGGAGGGTGCGGTGCTCGAACACGTGGGTCTCGGTCATGCCCTCACCCTGGCACACCGGAGCGGGGCGCGCCCGGGCTGACGGACAATGGGGGCATGGACTTCGCCCCCGAGCTGCGCTGGACCGCCGCCGCCCTCCCCGACACGGGCCTGAACCTCGTGGCCGTGTACTCCCCCGAGGACCACACCGTGCGGGCCTCCGGGGTGGCCGTCCCCGACGACGGCGAGCCGCACGCCGCGGCGATCGGCCGCCTCCTGCTGACGCTGATGGACCGACTGGCCGTGCTGGACCCGCCGACGGCGGACCGCGAGATGCACCCGCTGCCGGTCGAGCCCCGTGCGGGCGTGGCGCAGCCCGTGGCCGATGCGCTCGGGGCGTATGCGGCCGGCGACGTCGCCGCGCTCGACGCCCTTGCGGTGGCGCAGCCGGGCACCGCCTTCCGCCAGGCCGCGTGGGCGGCGCTGCGGGGGATCACGCCCGGCGCGCCCGTCTCGTACACGGAGCTGGCCCTGCGCGCCGGGTCGCCGCGAGCCGTGCGTGCCGCCGGCGGGGCGTGCGCCGCGAACCTGGTGGCCGTCGTCGTGCCGTGCCACCGCGTGGTGCCGACCTCCGGCGGGGTCGGACAGTACCTGTACGGCCCCGCCGCCAAGCGGGCGCTGCTGGAGCACGAGGCGCGGCACGCGGCCTGACCCCCGGGCGCACGAGGGCCCCGGCACCATGACGGTGCCGGGGCCCTCGTGTTGTCCCGCCCCCTGAGGGGACGCCGGGCTCAGTGGATCAGACGGACAGCTTGTCCATGATCGCGTTCAGCGTGGCAGAGGGACGCATGACGTCGACGACCTTGTCCATGGACGGCGCGTAGTAGCCCTCGATGTCCACGGGCTTGCCCTGCACGCCGTTGAGCTCGGCCAGGATGGTCTGCTCCTGGGCCTCCAGCTCCTCGGCGACCGGCTTCGCCGCGGCCGCCAGCTCGGCGTCCTCGGTCTGCTTCGCCAGCTCGCGGGCCCAGTACAGCGCCAGGTAGAAGTGGCTGCCGCGGTTGTCCAGCTCGCCGACCTTGCGCTGCGGGGACTTGCCCTCGATCAGCAGGGTGCCCGTGGCGGCGTCCAGGGTGTCCGCCAGGACCTGCGCGCGGTGGTTCTCGTTCGCGACCGCCTCGTGCTCGAAGGACACGGCCAGCGCGAGGAACTCACCGAGGGAGTCCCAGCGCAGGTGGTTCTCCTCCACCAGCTGCTGCACGTGCTTCGGGGCGGAGCCGCCCGCACCGGTCTCGAACAGGCCGCCGCCGTTGAGCAGCGGGACGACCGAGAGCATCTTCGCGGAGGTGCCCAGCTCGAGGATCGGGAACAGGTCCGTGTTGTAGTCACGCAGCACGTTGCCGGTCACGGAGATGGTGTCCTCGCCGCGGCGGATGCGCTCCACCGAGAGCTTGGCGGCCTCCACCGGGGAGAGGATGCGGATGTCCAGGTCCTCGGTGTCGTGCTCCTTGAGGTACTCCTCGACCTTCTTGATGAGCTCGCGGTCGTGGGCGCGGGTCTCGTCCAGCCAGAACACGGCCGGGGTCTGGGACGCGCGGGCGCGGGTCACGGCCAGCTTCACCCAGTCGCGCACCGGGACGTCCTTGGTCTGGCAGGCGCGCCAGATGTCGCCGGCCTCGACCTCGTGGGAGAGCAGGGTCTCCCCGGCGGAGTTCTTCACGGCCACGGTGCCCGCGGCGTCCATGATGAACGTCTTGTCGTGCGAGCCGTACTCCTCGGCCTTCTGCGCCATGAGCCCCACGTTCGGGACGGTGCCCATGGTGGTGGGGTCGTAGGCGCCGTTGGCCTTGCAGTCGTCGATCACGGCCTGGTAGACGCCGGCGTAGGAGGAGTCCGGGATGACGGCCAGGGTGTCCTGGGTCTGGTCGTCCTTGTTCCACATGCGGCCGGAGGTGCGGATCATGGCGGGCATGGAGGCGTCCACGATCACGTCGGAGGGCACGTGGAGGTTGGTGATGCCCTTGGCGGAGTTCACCATGGCCACGTCCGGGCCGTTCTCGTAGGCGGCGGCGATGGCGGCGCGCACACCCTCGGCGGTCTCGGCGTCGAGCTTGTCCAGGCCGCCCTCGATCGCGGCGAGGCCGTTGTTCGCGGACAGGCCGGCGGCGGCCAGCTGCTCGCCGTACTTCTCGAACAGCTCGGAGAAGTAGGCCTTCACGACGTGGCCGAAGATCACCGGGTCGGAGACCTTCATCATGGTGGCCTTCAGGTGCGCGGAGAAGAGGATCCCCTCCTCCTTGGCGCGCTTGACCTGCTCGGCGAGGAACGCGTCCAGTGCCTTGGCGGACATGAACGTGCCGTCCACGACCTCGCCCTTGAGGACCTTCAGGCCCTCCTTGAGCACGGTGGTCTTCCCGTCCTCGCCGGTGAACTCGATCGTCAGCACGTCGGCGGCCGGCAGGGTCACGGACTGCTCGTTGGCGCGGAAGTCGTCCGCGCCCATGGTGGCGACGGCGGTCTTGGAGTCCGCGGACCACGCGCCCATCGAGTGGGGGAACTTCTTGGCGTAGTTCTTCACGGCCTTGGGCGCGCGACGGTCCGAGTTGCCCTCGCGCAGCACCGGGTTCACGGCGGAGCCCTTGACGGAGTCGAAGCGCTTGCGGGCGTCCTTCTCCTCGTCGGTCTGCGGGTCGTCGAGGTAGTCCGGCAGGGCGTAGCCGTCCGCCTGGAGCTCCTTGACCGCGGCGCGCAGCTGCGGCACGGAGGCGGAGATGTTCGGGAGCTTGATGACGTTGGCCTCGGGGGTCTTCACGAGCTCGCCGAGCTCGGCGAGGGCGTCGTCGACGCGCTGGTCCTCGGGGAGGACGTCCTTGAAGGCGGCGAGGATGCGGCCGGCCAGGGAGATGTCCCGGGTCTCGATCTCGACGCCGGCGGTGCCCGCGTAGGCGCGCACGATCGGCAGCAGGGAGGCGGTCGCCAGCATGGGCGCCTCGTCGGTGAGCGTGTAGATGATCTTCGACATGCGGATCTCTCCATTCTGGCCGCGCTCGGGGGCACGTCCGTGGTCGGCATGGGACGGGTGTCTCACCGCCAATCTACCCGGCGGGTCGCACGCGTCACAGCGTGTGGACGCGCGCGACGCCGGCGGGCACGCCCCGGCTGCGCGCTGTCAGCGGGGCTCGGGACCCTGCCGGTCCGGACCCTCCGACGAGTACCAGCCCGGCCTCCTGTCCGCCGATGCCGGCGGCGCGGCCGGGGAGCGGGCGCCGAGGCCGTCGTCCACGCCGGCCTCGCCGCCGGGGTGCGTGCCCGACGCGGCCCTCGCGCCTCGGAACGCCGCCCCGAGGCGCGCGGCGTGATCGATCTGTTCCTGCGCTGCCCGACGCCGGCGCTCCGCCGCGGCCAGAAGGATCCGGGCGATGGTGCCCACCACCATGCACGCGAGCAGCCCTGCCCAGCCGCTGCCGATCAGCACCTCGGTCATCATGCCGTCCCCCATCATGCGCCCAGACTGGACACCGCCGGGGGCGGACGCCATGGTCAGCCGTGGAAGAAGTGCCGCGCCCCGGTGAGGTACATCGTGATCCCGGCCGCCTCGGCCGCGGCCATGACCTCCTCGTCCCGCACGGAGCCGCCGGGCTGGACGACGGCCTTGACGCCGGCGTCGATCAGGATCTGCAGACCGTCCGCGAAGGGGAAGAACGCGTCCGAGGCCGCCACGGCGCCGCGGGCCCGCTCAGGGGCGCCGGTGCCGGAGACGTTCTCCGCGCCGCCCGCCGTCGTGATCTCCTTGACCACGTCCTGGCCGCCGGTCTGCGCCGCGCCGAGCGTGTTGGCGCGCTCCACGGCCAGGCGGCACGAGTCGAGGCGGTTGACCTGGCCCATGCCGACGCCCACGGTGGCACCGTCGGAGGCCAGCAGCACGGCGTTCGACTTGGCGGCGCGCACCGCGCGCCACGCGAAGGCGAGGTCGGCCAGCGTGGCCTCGTCGGCGGCGGGACCGGCGGCGCGGGTCCAGGTCGCCGGGTCGTCGCCCTCGGCGTCCACGGCGTCCGCGACCTGCAGCAGCATGCCGCCGGAGACCTGCTTGGCCTCCACGGAGTCGTGGGCGAAGCCCGCCGGCAGGCTCAGCAGGCGCAGGTTCTTCTTCGCGGAGAGGATCTCCACGGCCTCGACGTCGAAGGACGGCGCCACCACGACCTCCGTGAACACGTCCTTGACCTGCTGCGCCATGGCGGCGGTGACGGGGCGGTTGGCCGCGATCACGCCGCCGAACGCGGAGACGGGGTCGCACGCGTGCGCCTTGGCATGCGCCACGGCCACGTCCTCGCCCTCGCCCGCCACGGCCACGCCGCACGGGTTGGCGTGCTTGACGATCGCCACGGCGGGGGCCGCGTGGTCGAAGGCGGCGCGCACGGCGGCGTCCGCGTCCACGTAGTTGTTGTAGCTCATGGCCTTGCCGTGCAGCAGCTCCGCCTGCGCGATGCCCGGGGTGGCCGCGTGGTCCACGTAGAGCGCGGCCGGCTGGTGCGGGTTCTCGCCGTAGCGCAGGCTCGCGGCGCGCTCGAGGGAGAAGCCGGCGTAGGGCGGGAACACGGGGGTCTCGTCCGCGTCCTCGTCGCCGAAGTGGGACGCGGTCCAGGCGGCCACCGCGTTGTCGTAGGCGGCGGTGTGCGCGAAGGCCAGCGAGGCCAGGCGCCTGCGGGTGCGCAGGTCGAAGCCGCCGGACTGGGCCGCGGCCACGACGTCCCCGTAGCGCGCCGGGTCGACGACGATCGCCACGGAGGCGTGGTTCTTCGCCGCGGCGCGGACCATGGAGGGGCCGCCGATGTCGATCTGCTCGACGACGGCGTCCTCCCCGGCGCCCGACTTCACGGTGTCCACGAAGGGGTAGAGGTTCACCACCACGAGGTCGAAGGGCTCCACCTCGAGGTCGCGCAGCTGCGCCACGTGGTCCTCCCGGCGGCGGTCCGCGAGGATGCCGGCGTGCACACGCGGGTGCAGGGTCTTCACGCGGCCGTCCAGGCACTCCTGGAACCCGGTGACGTCGGCGACCTCCGTGACCGGGACACCGGCGCCGGCGATGCGCTGCGCCGTCGAGCCCGTGGAGACGATCTGCACGCCCGCGGCGTGCAGGCCCGCGGCCAGCTCCTCCAGCCCGGTCTTGTCATAGACGGAGATCAGCGCGCGCTTGAGCGGGACCGTGTCCAGGACGGTGGGGGCGGACTGGGCTGAGGTCACGGGGGACTCTCCTTCGGTGGGGGGGGGGAAGCGGTGCGGGGCCGCCTCCCAGTCTAGGACCGCGCATAATGGCCCCACACCCGTCCCGCCCGGCCGTCACAAGGGAGCCCGTCACCGTGTCCTCAGCCACCCGCACCTCCCCCCTGGACTCCCCCGCCCCGCCCACCGGCGAGTCCGTCGTGCAGGAGCTGCCCTGGCGCTGGTCCGTCCAGGGCCGGATCTTCCTCATCGGCGGCCTCGGCTTCATGTTCGACGCGTGGGACGTGGCCCTGAACGGCGTCATGATCCCGCTGCTCTCCGCCGAGTGGGGCCTCACGCGGCCCGAGGCGGCCTGGATCGGCACCGCCAACCTCATCGGCATGGGCCTGGGCGCGTTCCTGTGGGGCACCGTGGCCGACCGGATCGGCCGCAAGGCCGCGTTCTCCTGGACCCTCCTCGTGTTCGCCGTCTTCACGGTGGCCGGCGCCCTGGCGGACTCGCTCGTGTGGTTCGCGGCGTTCCGCTTCCTGGCCGGCATCGGCCTGGGCGGCACCATCCCCGTGGACTACGCGCTGGTCAGCGAGTTCACTCCGAAGCGGCTGCGGGGCCGGGTGCTCACCGCCATGGACGGCTGGTGGCCGGTGGGCGCGGCCCTGTGTGGCGTGGTCTCCGCATGGCTCGTGAGCACGTGGGGCGACTGGCGCCTGCCCCTGCTCGTCATGGTGCTGCCCGCCCTGCTCGTGTTCGTCGTGCGCCTGGGCATCCCCGAGTCGCCGCTGTTCCTGATGAGCCACCGCCGCGAGGCCGAGGCGCGCCGCGTGATCGACCGGATGGTCGCCGCGACCGGCGCCGAGCCCCGCCCGTACGTGATGCCCGCCGCCCAGGAGCGCCAGGCGGGCGGCCTCGGGGCGATCGGCTCCCAGCTGGCCGCCGTGTGGCGCTTCTCTCCGCGCATCACGGCCGCGGCCTGGGCCCTGTTCGTGACCATCATGCTCACCTACTACATCGCCCTGCAGTGGCTGCCGCAGTTCCTCATCGAGGCCGGCTACGCCGAGGACCGGGCGTTCGTGATGACCTCGGGCATGGCCGCCGTCGGCCTGCTCGGCGTGGTGGTCTCCGCGCTCCTGGTGGAGAGCACGGGCCGCCGCTGGCTGCTCGCCGTCAGCTCGATCCTCGCGAGCGGCGTGCTCGTGGCGCTGGCCGCCGTGATCGGCGTGCCCGCCGCCGCCCTCCCGCTCGTGCTCGTCTTCGGCTTCATCGTGCAGGTGGCCATCCCCGTGCTCTACACCTACGTGACCGAGCTCTACCCCACCTCGCTGCGGGCCTCCGGGTTCGGGTGGGCCTCCGCCGCGTCCCGCGTGGGCGCGGGCCTGGGCCCGCTGTTCTTCGTGGGGACGCTCGTCCCCGCGCTGGGGCTGCCCGGCGCCTTCGCCGTGACGGGCGGCCTCGTGGTGCTCGCCGCCGTCGTGATGTTCGCCTTCGCCCCCGAGACCCGCGGCCGCGCCCTGGAGGTGGACGCGCACTGAGGGCCGCCGGGGCGCGGCGTCAGGGGCGCGGCGCCCCGGACAGCTCGCCGAGGGTGCGCAGCAGCAGCGCGCGCTCCTGCACCTTGATGCGCTCGTGGAGGGTCTCCTCCGTGTCCGTGTCCAGCACCGGGACGGCGGCCTGCGCCAGGATCGGCCCGGTGTCCACGCCGGCGTCCACCACGTGCACGGTGCAGCCGGCGACCTTCACGCCGTGTGCGAGGGCGTCCCGCACGCCGTGGGCTCCGGGGAACGCGGGCAATAGGGCCGGGTGGGTGTTGAGGATGTGCCCGGGGAAGCGCTCGAGCAGGGGCGCGCCGAGGATCCGCATGAACCCGGAGCAGACCACCCAGTCCGGCTCGTGGGCGGCCACGGCATCCGCGAGCGCGGCGTCCCACTCCGCGCGGGAGGCGTGCTCCGCCGGCGGCACCGCGAACACCGGGATCCCGTGTGCTCGGGCGCGCTCCAGGCCCTGGGCGGCGGGAACGTCCGAGCCGACGGCGGCGACCTCCACGTCCAGCGCCCCGGACGCGACGGCGTCCAGGACGGCCTGGAGGTTGGTGCCGGAACCGGAGACGAGGGCAACGATGCGCATGCCCCCATCGTAGGGCGGGCGTCTCGTAGGGTGAGGGGGTGTCCGAGCCCCTGCCTCCCCCCACCTCCCGCACCCCCGACGGCGCCCCGGATCCCGGCCGCGCCCGCGTCGGACGGCTGCTGCTGTGGCAGTCCGCGGCCCTGCTGGGGATGATCGGGGCGTTCTCCCTCCCGCTGCCGTGGAAGCTGCTGACGCTCGCGCTCGCCCTGGCCGCCGTGGTGCTCGGCGTGCGCACCTGGACCGTCTCCCGCCGCGCCGGGCGCAGCGGCGCGGGCAGCGCGGGCTCCCGCGGGTCCGGCGCCGGGGCGACGGGGGCCGGACGTGCGGCGGCCGCCGCCGGGATCGCCCTGGGCCTCCTCGGCCTCACGATCGGCGCCCTGCCCCTGCTCGCGTGGAACCAGACCGTCCAGCTCGAACAGTGCACCGCCTCCGCCCTCACCGTGCGGGCCCAGCAGGAGTGCGCCGCGGAGTTCACGCGTCAGGTGGAGGAGCTCACCGGGCTGCCGCAGGCGGGCTGACGCCCCGGCGTCGCGCTCAGTCCAGGGCGCGGCGCGGCCGCGATCGGGACCGTGGGGTCCGACGTCCAGCATCGGCCGGTGCCGCAGGACGGGCGGGAGCCTCACCGGCGGCGGCTGCCTGACCGGAGGCGGGTGCCTCGCCCGCAGACGGCGCGGCGCTCGAGCCGGAGCCCGACGGCGTCGGCGCGTCCTGGGGTGTCACGGCCCGAGACCCGCGGCGCGGCATGCGTGCGCGCGCGGCGGCCCACCCGTCCTGGCCCGCGCGTCGTCCCCGCACCAGCAGCCCCTCCCCCGCAGAGCGCACGCGCGCACCCGTGGCGAGCGCCCGGTCCCGGACGGCCGACGCACCGCCGGCGGCCCCGCGCCGCGCCGCGGTCCCGGCGCGGGCCCGCGCGCCCTCCCACGGGCGGTCCTGCAGGGCGAGGGCCGCCAGATAGCCGACGGCGCAGCCCAGCGCGAGCCACCCGGCCAGAGCGGCCGCGACGGCCCCCACGTTCGACCCGATCTGCGTCAGCGTGCCCACCCCGAGCGTCCCGTTGGTGAGGGCGAGCGGAAGCAGCGCGAGCAGCGCGGCCACGAGGCCCAGGAGCACCGAGAGCGCGAGCGTGGAGAGCGCGAGGGACGCGGCGCGGTTCGGGAAGCGGGCGTCGAGCCAGTCGTCGAGGTGGTTCTCCCCCTCGCGCAGCAGCCACCAGCCGGCGACGGCCCCGGCGAGCACGGGGACCAGCACGAACACGGGATGCCATGGCTGCCCCGGCGCGGGCAGCGCGGCGAAGACGGGCAGCGCGGGGGCGGCGGACGCCGTCGCCCCGAAGGCCGAGTACAGGCTGTCCGAGCCCACGGAGAACCCGGGGCCCGCCGTCCACGCCGCGGCCCACGCCGTGAAGGTGGGCAGGTAGCCCACGTGCAGGAGCGTGAGCATGGTCCCGCCGAGCGTCCCGGCGCCGACCTCCTGGTAGAGGTGCACGACGGCGGTCCACTCGCCCACGAGGCGCCCCGCGACCAGGAGCGCGCACAGGCCGGCGAGGGTCACGAGCGCCACGACGGCGGCGCGGACCACCGACCACGCGTACGTGCCGGCCCAGCGCTCGTACTGGGACCGGCGGGCGATCCGCTCGGTGAGGTCCACGCCGATCAGGTGGGCCCACGTGCCGGCCTCCCGGCGGGCGCCCGCGAGCGCCGCGCCCGTGAAGAGCAGGGCGGGCAGCAGGGTGCCGGCCCACGGGGAGACCGTGAGCTCCCCCGTGCCCGGCAGCAGGGCCACGGTCAGGCCGACGAGCGCGTAGGCGGCCACCGCGCCCGCGAAGGCCTGCCACGCCTGATCGCGGTACGAGGCCCGGGCGAGCCGCCGCCCGGCGCGCCAGCTGAGCGCGAGCGGGACGAGGGTGAGCCCCCATGGCACGAGCCACGCCGTCCCGACGAGGCTCTCCTCCGCGGCCGAGGGCAGGGCGGTGGTGACCGTGACGGGCACGGCGTGCTGCACGAGCCACAGGGTTCCGCCCACCTGCAGCACGTCGTCGATGCGGGGACGGTGGAACCCGCCGGTCACCCACACCAGCAGGGTGGGGATCAGCACGATGAGCAGGCTGATCAGCGCCGTCACGAGCGCCTCCACCACCCCCTGGAGCCAGAGCGGCAGGGGCAGGGGGCGCAGGAGAGGGGGCATTCGGCGGCTCACCCCCTCTATGGTGCCACCCGCGGCCGGCCGGGCGCGGGCACGGCGGGGTCACCGAACGTTCACCCTCGGGCCACCGGCGGGTCGCCGGGACATGCCCGTGCGGTGGCCCGCGGCCCCTACGCTGGCCCTGTGCGTGTAGCCGTGATCGCTGAGTCCTTCCTGCCCCACATGAACGGGGTCACCAACTCCATCCTCCAGGTGCTGCGTCACCTGCGGGGGCGCGGCGACGAGGCCATCGTGATCGCCCCCGCCGCCTCGTGGACCGCGGGCTGGACCCAGCGCGCGGGCGCCGGCCACGCCCCCCGCGAGGTCGAGGGCTTCCCCGTGCACGCCCTCCCCTCCATGCCCATGTCCGGCTACGCGTCCGTGCGCGTGGCCGCCGGCACCGTGGCCCGCCTGCGCGGCATCCTGGCGGACTTCGGCCCGGACGTGGTGCACATCGCCTCCCCGTTCGTGCTCGGCTGGCGCGGCGTGCAGGCCGCCGAGGAGCTCGGCATCCCCTCCGTGGCCGTCTACCAGACCGAAGTGCCGCGCTACGCCACCAAGTACGGGCTCCCGTGGCTCGAGGACGTGCTCTGGAACCACGTGGCCCGCCTGCACAACACGGCCACCCTCACGCTCGCGCCGTCGTCGTTCACCGTGCGCCAGCTGCACCGCGTGGGCGTGCGCCGCGTGCACCTGTGGGGCCGCGGCGTGGACTCCCGCCGCTTCCACCCCGCCAAGCGGGACGAGGCGCTGCGCGCCGAGCTGGCCCCCCACGGCGAGCGCCTCATCGGCTTCGTGGGGCGTCTGGCGCACGAGAAGCAGGTGGAGGACCTCCGCGCGCTCGCGGACCTGCCCGGCACGCGCCTCGTCGTCATCGGTTCGGGCCCCCTGCGCGAGACGCTCGAGCGCCAGCTGCCCGGCGCCCACTTCGCCGGCTTCCAGGGAGGCGAGGACCTCGCCCGGCACGTGGCCAGCCTGGACCTGTTCGTGCACCCCGGCGAGTCGGACACCTTCGGTCAGACCCTCCAGGAGGCCATGGCCTCGGGCGTGCCCGTCGTGGCCGTGGGCCGCGGCGGCCCGCTGGACATCGTGGACTCCTCCCGCACCGGCTGGATCTACCAGCCCGGCGACCTCGACGAGATGCGGGACCGCGTCGCCGACCTCGTGTACGACGACGTCAAGCGCGCCGCCTTCGCGCACGCCGCGTGGGAGTCCGTGCAGGGCCGCACGTGGCCCGTGCTGTGCGAGCAGCTCGTAGGCTACTACGAGAAGGCCATCCACGTGCAGCACCGCCGCCGCGGCGAGCTGGCGCGGCGTCTGCTCACCTCGCCGGCCCTGCTGGCCCACCGCGTCTTCGGATGAGGCGAGCGGGGCCCGGCCGTCTCAACATACGGACCATCCGACGGTCCGCGTCTCAATTCCGTCATGAACCAGGTCACATGCCAGGATGACGGCGGGCACCGCGGCCTCCCTCCTCCGCTGCGGACGCCGTCGGCGAGGCGGGCCCGCACCGCCCCCGACGAGACGTCCACAAGGAGGACACCATGCATCAGGTTCTGCACACGCTCCGCGACGAGGTCTTCGCCCGCAACCCCGGTGAGGCCGAGTTCCACCAGGCCGTGTCCGAGGTGTTCGAGGCACTGGATCCCGTGGTGGAGCGCCACCCCCAGTACGTGGAGGCGGGCGTCCTGCACCGCCTCTGCGAGCCGGAGCGCCAGATCATCTTCCGCGTGCCGTGGGTCGACGACCAGGGCACCGTGCAGGTCAACCGCGGCTTCCGTGTGGAGTTCAACTCGGCCCTCGGCCCGTACAAGGGCGGGCTGCGCTTCCACCCCTCGGTGTACCTGGGCATCATCAAGTTCCTGGGCTTCGAGCAGATCTTCAAGAACTCCCTCACCGGCATGCCGATCGGCGGCGGCAAGGGCGGCTCGGACTTCGACCCGGCCGGCCGCTCCGACGGCGAGATCATGCGCTTCTGCCAGTCGTTCATGACCGAGCTGCACCGCCACATCGGCGAGCACACGGACGTCCCCGCGGGAGACATCGGCGTGGGCGGGCGCGAGATCGGCTACATGTTCGGCCAGTACAAGCGCCTCACCAACCGCTTCGAGGCCGGCGTGCTGACGGGCAAGGGCCTCACCTGGGGCGGCTCGCTCGTGCGCACCGAGGCCACCGGCTACGGCGCCGTCATGTTCGCCGACTCCATGCTCCGCACCCGCGGCGAGTCGATGGACGGCCAGCAGGTCCTCATCTCCGGCTCCGGCAACGTGGCGATCTACGCCGCGGAGAAGGCGGCCGCCCTCGGTGCCACCGTGCTCACGGCCTCGGACTCCGCCGGCTACATCGTGGACCCGGACGGGATCGACGTCGACCTGCTCAAGCAGCTCAAGGAGGTCGAGCGCGCCCGCATCTCCGAGTACGCCGAGCGCAAGGGCGGCCGCGTCCGCTACGTGGCCGGCGGCTCCGTGTGGGACGTCGAGGGCACGGTCGCGCTGCCCTGCGCCACGCAGAACGAGCTCGACGAGAACGCCGCGAAGACGCTTCTGAAGCAGGGCGTGAAGGCCGTGGCCGAGGGCGCGAACATGCCCTGCACCGAGTCCGCCGCCCACCTGTTCGCGGCCGCCGGCACGCTGTTCGGCCCCGGCAAGGCGGCCAACGCCGGCGGTGTGGCCACGTCCGCCCTGGAGATGCAGCAGAACGCGGTGCGTGACTCGTGGGGCTTCGAGTACACCCACGACCGCCTCGAGCAGATCATGCGGGACATCCACGACCGCTGCGTGGAGATCGCCGAGGAGTACGGCACGCCGGGCAACTACGTGGCCGGCGCGAACATCGCGGGCTTCATCAAGGTGGCCGACGCCATGATCGCCCAGGGCATCGTCTGAGGCCCGGCCATGCCCCTTCCGTGATCCTCCGCCGCCCTGCGACATCACCGCCGTTCTGACGCGCGGTGATGTCGCAGGGCGGCGGTCGTTCGAGGGCACCCGACTCCTGCACAGGACCCCCGATGGCGGGTGCCCTCCACCGTCCGGCGCGGTCGACCCCTCGCGCCCCGGACGGGCCCACGACACTGGGCCGCATGACCCAGCTCTCCGACCACGCGCGTGCGCTGCTCCCGGGACGCGGGCCCCTGCTCAGCGCGGCGGACCCCCACGACGGGGCGGCGCGGCGCCGTCTCGAACGCGCCTGGACCCGCGGGGTCCTCGTGCGGCTCTGCCCGCGCGTGTACATCAGCGCCGGCGACTGGGCCGCGCTGCGTCCGTGGGACAGGGCGGTCGTGTCCGCCGTCGCCCTCTCGATCGCCCGCCCCGCGACGGTGTTCACGGGCCTGACCGCGGCCCGGTTGCACGGTCTGGGGCCGGCCGTCGAGCCGCCCGCGCTCGAGCTGCGCGCCCCCTCGCCCGGGCATCACGGCGCCGGGCCGCTGATCCGCCGTCCCTTCGCCCCCTCCGTGGTGGCCCACGATCGCCGGCTTCCCGTCCCGCCGCGCCGCCGACCCCGATGGGGGCTGCCAGAGGCGGCCCCCGCCGCGCCTCAGCCGGTCGGGGCCGTCCTGTCGGACGGGCAGAGCCTGGGAACCGTCCTGGCGGATCCGCTGCCCACGGTGCTGCTGGTGCTGGGGGCGGCCACCCCGTTCCGCGACGCCGTGGCCCCGCTGGACGCGCTCGTCCGAGCCCGGCCCGAGGAGGCCGCACGCTGGGCGCGGCAGGCGGAGAGCCGACTCGAATCCGCGGCCGCCCTCCGCCGATTCGAGCGGGCCTGGCACTTCGCGGACGCGCGGGCGGAATCCGCCGGGGAGTCCTACAGCCGGGCCATCCTCCACGAGCTCGGCTTCGTCCCGCCCACGGCGCTGCAACATCGCCACCGGGATGCGAACGGACGCGAGGTGGCCCGCACGGACTTCTGGTGGGAGCAGGTGCGGGTGTACGGGGAGTTCGACGGGCTGGGCAAGTACGACCTGTCGTTCTTCGACGGTGACGACACGGCCCGCCGCGCCAGCATCCGCCGGGAGAAGGAACGGGAGGTGGCCCTGCAGCTGGTCACCCGGGCGGGCGCGCACTGGACGTGGGGCGATCTCCTGCGGCCGGACCGGCTGGCGCGGATCCTCACCGCCGCGGGCGTCCCCCGCTCGGTCTGATCCGCGGCCATCCCGCGGGCCCTGTCTCGACTCTGCGAGCCCGAGCGGTCGACCTCCGCTCTGCGACATCGCAGCCGTGCTGCACGGCGGTGATGTCGCTGGGCGGCTGCCGACCGGTCAGCGGCCCACCTCAGCCGGCCAGCGCCGCCCGCTGCTCCGGGGTCACCCGCACCGGGCGGCCGGTGGCGCCGTCGACGAACACCATGACGGACGTGGCGGTGGCGCACAGGGCGTCGTCCACGCCGTCGTGCAGCCGGTAGCCCACGTGCACGGATGCCGCCTTCACCGCGTCCACGCTCACGACAACGCGCAGCGGCACGGGCCGGTACGGCATCTGCGCGCGGTACTTCACGGTGTGCTCGGAGATGAACGTGCGCACGCCCTCGCCGACGCCCTCGAGCAGGTCGATCGGCGCCGGCGCCCCGCCGCCCGCGCCCGTCCCCGAGGGGACGCCGAACGCGAACACGCGCGCCTCCTCGAGCAGCTGCACCACGGCGATGTTGTTGATGTGGCCGTAGGCGTCCATGTCCGCCCAGCGCAGCGGGATGCGCACCTCCACGGAGCGCAGCTCCGCGGCGCCGGTCACGAGCCCTCCGCCACGGAACGCCGCGCCAGCGCGTCGTCCTCCGCCGCCTCGTCCGACGTCTCCCGCACTCCCAGCGCCGTCGCGTCGTCGCCCAGGATGTCCTCCCGCCAGCCCTCCGGGTGCACGTCCACGAACTCCACGGGCAGGATGCCCAGCTTCTCGAGCTGCTCGGACAGGGCGGCCCCGTCCGGCCCGTAGCACCACGGGATGCCGGGGGTGGACTGACGGGTGCCCTCCGCGCGGCCGCCCGCGAGCAGGGCCTCCGAGGGGGTCAGCTGACGGATCACGATCGCCTTGACCTTGTCCGGGTGGCGATGCGCGAAGTCGGCGTAGATCTCGGGGTCGTGCTGGCCGTCGTCGCCCACGAGGATCCACTGCATGTCCGGGAACTCCTCGGCCAGGCGCTGGAGCTGGGTGACCTTGTGCTCCTGGCCGGAGCGGAACCAGCGGTCCTTCGTGGGACCCCACGTGGTGAGCAGCAGCGCGCCCAGCGGGTACAGGTTGCGGCCCAGGAAGCGGGAGAGGGTCTGCGCCACGTTCCATGCGCCCGTGGACAGGTAGATCACGGGCGCGTGCGGCTCCAGCTCGGCGATGCGCCGCAGCAGCACCGCCATGCCCGGAGTGGGCGTGCGGGCGTGCTCGTCGATCACGAACGAGTTCCACGCGGCCAGCATCGGGCGAGGGAGGGACGTGACCACCACGGTGTCGTCGATGTCCGAGACGAGGCCGACGCGCGCCGCCGGGTCCGCGATGTAGAGGTCCATGGTCACGGACTCCTCGTCGCCGACGTCCAGCGTGGCGGTCTGCCAGCCGGGCTCCAGCTGGACGTCGATGACGGCGTCCACCACACCCATGCGGTCGGCGCGCACCGTGGTGGTCCGCTCCCCCACGGTGACCGTGACCTCGGCGTACGCCATGGGCGGGGCCACGAAGTTGCGCCAGCCTCGCACGCCGTCGGCCACGACCTTGGACAGACGCCGGCCGTTGAGGAAGTCGGCGTCGTTGGCGATCACCACGCGGGAGAGGACCCGCACCCACGAGGTGGAGCCGTAGCCCGTGAACGCCATGACCGTGGGCACGTGGCCGGCGCGCAGGGCGCGGGCACGGTGCCACCGGTTCCAGCTCTCCTGGAGGTGGGTGGCCATGTTCTCGGCGGGGGTCGGAACCCCCGCCTGGCGCGGCGGGCGGGCGGGATCGGTGCGGGCGGCGTCGGCGGGCATGGGCCCCAGTATGTCGCATGGGCCCGGTCGGGGGTGCGCCGGGGGGTGCGGCTCTCACCCGACGACGATGACCCGCTCCGTGGAGGGCTCCCGGCCCGCGGGGAAGGCCAGCGTGAGGGCCTCGGCCATGTTCGCGGCCTTTGCGACCGCCCCCGCCACGGTGTTGTGGAGGGAGTCCTTCTCACCGAACCACTCGGGGCGGTCCGCCGCGTCGTGCGCCCAGTCGTAGACCCACAGGTTGGGGTGGCGCTCAGTGGCGGCGACGAGCCCCTCGTTGAAACGGGCCGCACCCTCCATGGTGTAGTTCGGGAGGGCGGCCCACGGCATCAGCATCACGTCCACCCACAGGACGCGTCGGCCCTGGGCGGCCTTCATCACCATGTCGATCCGCGGCTCCCGCTGGTCCCACATGTCCACCTTGGTGAACAGGGCAGCGTCGTTCATGCCGACGTTGACCACGAAGCAGCCGTCCGGGTCGAGGTCGGGCAGATGGGCCGTGATGGCCTGCACGGCGTTGGTCTGGCCAGGGTCCTTCTCGAAGCGCTCGACGATCCCGCGCCCGGGCCGGATGTCCTCCACGACCTCCTCCACGCCCACGTCCTCGTACTGGGCCGTGATGCGCAGGGCGGGGTCCTTGATCACGGTCGCGTCGGTGTTGCCGGAGGCCAGGGAGCTGGAGTCGCCGATGTGCACCACCTCGGTGCAGGAGGTCGTGGCGGGCGCGGGGGCCGACGAGGCGGCGGCCGACGGGCTCGCCGCGGAGGCCGGGGCCGCCACGGGTGAGCCGGGGCCCTCCCCGGGCGGCGTGGAGGCGCCCTGAGCCGGGTCGGCGTCCTGCACTGCCGGGTCCGCGTGCCCGGCCTGCGCCGCGATCTCCCTGGTGGAGGTCTGCGGCAGGGCCGTCAGTCCGGCCAGGCCCGCCGCGGCGAGCGCGGCCACGGCCGCCGCGGCCAGGCCGGACCGCACCCCGCGGGACCCCCGCGAGCGCGCGGAGGCGCCCGACGTCGTCGTCCCCTCCGCCCCGGACCGCCGCGCGGGCGCGCGGCCCGTCAGGACGGCGCGGAGGCCGTGGTGGCGGATGGGGTCCTCCACGAACCGCCAGGACAGGGCCGCGATGAGCAGGGTGAGCCCCAGGATGAGGGCCCCGCGCAGCACGGGCTGGCCGTAGAGCGCGCGGTCCGGCAGGAAGGCGACCACGGGCATGTGCCACAGGTAGATCCCGTAGCTGCGCGCGCCGATCCAGCGCAGCGGCGCGACGCCGAGGACGCGGCCGAGCCGGGACGCGGGGTGCACGAGGGGAAGGACGGCGGCGCACGTGGCCACGGTCAGCGCGGCGATGCCCCACGTGTAGAGGGAGGGCGAGTCCTGGTCCGTGGTGGCCACCAGGGCCAGGATCCCGGCGAGGCCCAGGACGCCCACGAGGTCGAGGGCCCAGACGGCCGCGCCGCGCACCCGCCCCACGCTCGCGGGCCGCCACAGGAGCGCGAGGGCCGCGCCCCACAGCAGGCCGCCGGCCCGCGTGTCGGTGCCCTCGTAGGCCCGCGTCGTGTCCCCCAGCGGATCCGCGAGGAGAGCCAGCAGCACCATGGACGCCGCGCCCAGCAGGACGACGACGACGAACAGCACCACGGTGCGCCGCCGTCCGCCCAGGCCGCGGGTGAGGGCCAGCAGCCCGAGCAGAAGGAGGGGCCAGACGAGGTAGAACTGCTCCTCCACGGCGAGGGACCACAGGTGGTCCAGCGGCCCGGGGCCGTCCATCTGCTCGAAGTAGCTGCCGCCCGTGAGGATCGTGTGCCAGTTGGCCACGTAGAACAGGGCGGCGAGGGACTCGCCGACGCGTTCGTCCCACTCCCCCGGATCCACGAGCGCGGTGGCGGCCAGCACGGCGATCAGCACCAGGACGACGGCCGGCAGCAGGCGCCGGAAGCGGCGGATCCAGAAGTCCTTGAGGTCGAGGTCGCCGTGCCGCTCGTGCCGGCGCAGCAGCAGCGCGGTGATGAGGAAGCCGGAGAGGGTGAAGAACACGCCCACGCCGAGCAGGCCGCCGGAGGCGTGCGGCACGCCCAGATGGTAGGCCACCACGAGCAGGACCGCGAGCGCGCGCAGGCCGTCCAGGCCGGGGAAGTAGGCGGAGTTCGAGGCGACGGGGCGGGGCACCGGGGCGTCCTTCCACGAGCAGGGGCCGAGGCGCCGCCCGGTGCGTGCGGCCCGGCGGCGTCCACCGCCGAGGGTAGTGCACCGCGGCGACCGCGGGTCTCAGCGGGTCTCGGGCACCCACTCCGCGAGGCGGTCCAGCATGCGGGCGACCTTGCCCGTGGCGATCGCCGCCCGGATGTGACCCTCGGAGAACCGCTCGCCTCGCAGCACGTACGTGAACAGCGTGCCGAGGTCTGCCAGGGAGGCCGCGGCGATCCCGCGGTCGCTCACGGCGTCCACGTGCCGCAGGTAGTCGAGATCCACGCCGGAGAGCTCCTGCGCGGCGATCAGCCCGCTCATCACGCGGTCGTCGTCGGCGGACGGGGACGGCGCATCCCCCGCGGGCACGCCCTCCGGCGTCCCCTCGCCCCCGGCCAGCACCGCGCGCAGGGTGCGCACCGCGGCCACGCGCTCCGGGGTGGGCTCCTGGGGGCCGGTCAGCGTGCGGTCCTCGCTCATGGGCGTCTCCTCTGCGTCGGGTCCCCCCATTGTCCCCCGCGCCTACGCTGGGAGCCATGGTCGCCCCCGCCGCCTCCCCCCACGACGTCGTCCCACCCCCCGGTGCCCTGCGCGCCGTCGCGCTCTCGGCGGCCCGGGCGGTGGCGCCCGCGCTGGCCGCGGCGTTCCGTGGCGGCCCCACCCGCGGCGCCCCGGCGTCCGCCGAGACCAAGTCGAACCACCACGACCTGGTCACCGTGCACGACCGGAGGACCGAGGAGCGGATCGTCGCCGCACTGACCGCCGCGGTGCCGGGCTCACGGGTGCTCGGGGAGGAGCTCGGGCGCCACGGGGGCGGCGCGGACGCCGAGGGCGGTCCCCCGCTCGAGTGGATCGTGGATCCGATCGACGGCACCTCCAACTTCGCGCACGGCTTCGCCATGTTCTCCGTGTCCATCGCGGCCGCCGTGCACGGCGAGGTGGTGGCCGGCGTCGTGCTGGACCCGGTCAACGGGCTCGCGTTCTCCGCCGACGAGACCGGGGCGTACCTCGGGGACGCGCCGCTGGCCGACGTCGGGCGCCCGGCCCCCGCCGGCGGTGAGCGTGCGCTGAACGTCGTGACCTCCTATCCGGCGGGCGAGGCGCTGGACGCGGAGGGCGAGGGCGCGCTGCGCCGCTTCGGGCGGCTCGTGGCGACGTACGCCACGGTGCGCCGCACGGTGTCCGGAGCGCTCGAGCTCTGCCACGTGGCCGCCGGCTGGGCGGACGCCGCGCTGCTCGTGGACACGAAGCCGTGGGATGTCGCGGCGGGGCAGCTCATCCTGCGCCGGGCCGGGGGCGCGTACCTGACGCCGGCGGGCCCCGGCGGTGCCGGCCTCACCCCGGACTCGCCGCGCGCGCACGAAGCGGCGTTCGCGCTGGCGCTCGCCCCGCACCGGGCGGCGCCGACCGCGGAGGCGGTGCTGGGCGAGCTGCTGGCCGTCCGCGCCGACAGCCGGGCCTAGAGTGGAGACGTGACCGGCGTCGCATCCCGTGGCGCCGTCCTCTCACCCCCCGAGGAGGCCGTGATGACCGATCGCCACCAGGACCCCACCGCTCCCCCGATGCAGCGCCTCGACCCCGCGGCGCGCCCCGGCGACGGGCTGATGTTCCCGCACGCCGACGGCGAGCCCGTGCTCACCCTGACCGACGAGCAGTCGTGGAGGCTCCTCGGGCACACCCGCCACGCGCGCCTCGGCCTGGCCGTGAACGGCGAGCCGGACATCGTGCCCGTGAACGTGCGCGTCCACGACGGCGGCGTGTACTTCCGCACGGCCCCCGGCTCGAAGCTGGCGGAGCTCGCCGTCAACCCCAACGTGGTGGTGCAGGCGGACGGCATCCTCGCCGACCAGGCGTGGTCCGTGCTCGCCCGCGGCACCGCGCGCCGCCTCGAGACGAAGGCGGAGGTGACCGAGGCCGAGGCGCTCGGCATCACGCCGTGGGTGCCCACACTGAAGGACTACTACGTCCGCGTGGACGTCACCCGCCTGAGCGGCCGCCACTTCACGTTCGGGAAGCACCCCGAGCGCACCGACGACGACGGCGCGGCCAGCATCGACGCGCACCGCACGGACTGATCAGGCCGTCTCGGCCGCGGCGGCCCGTCCGGCCGTGCGGCCGCTGAAGAGGCACCCGCCGAGGAACGTTCCCTCGAGCGCGCGGTGCCCGTGCATGCCGCCCCCGCCGAAGCCGGCCGCCTCGCCCGCCGCGTAGAGACCCGGGATCACGGCGGCGCCGGCGTCCAGCACCCGCCCCTGCAGGTCCGTGTGCAGCCCGCCGAGGGTCTTGCGGGTCAGCGTGCGCAGGCGCACCGCGATGAGCGGCCCCGCCTTCGGATCGGTGAGCCGATGCGGGGCGGCCGTGCGGATGATCCGGTCGCCGAGGTAGCGGCGTGCGTCGCGCACGGCGTCCACCTGGCGGTCCGCGCCGGGGCGCTCGGCCCCGGCCTCGTGCTCGGCGACGGCGGCCCGCACCGCCGCCTCGTCCACCGCGGGGCCGTCCGGGACGAGCGCGTTCATCCGCGCGACCAGCTCCCCCACGGAGTCGGCCTGCACGAAGTCCTCGCCGCGATCCAGGAACGCCTGCACGGGGCCGGGCACGTCCTGCGTGACGCGGCCCAGCACCTGGCGGATCGAGCGACCGGTCAGGTCGGGGTTCTGCTCGGACCCGGAGAGCGCGAACTCCTTGCCGATGATCCGCCGGTTGAGCACGAACCACGTGTGGTCCGCCGGGGGCCGCTGCTCCGTGGCCCGGCCGCCCGCCGCCGTCGAGCCGGGCGAGCGGATGTCCTGCAGCGTGCCGAGGGTGTCGAATCCGGGCCAACGCGGATGCGGCAGGCGCCGGCCCGTCGCGTCGAGCCACAGCGACGACGGCCCGGGCAGGATCCGGATGCCGTGACCAGGCCAGATCGGGTCGTGGTTGGCCACGCCCTCCGTGTAGTGCCACATGCGGTCCGGGTGCACGAGAGCGGCGCCCGCCTCCCGGGCCGCCCGCATGCCGGAGCCGTCCACGGAGGCGGGGACGCCGCAGAGCATCTCGGCGGGCGGAGTCCCCAGCCGGTCGGGCCACGCGGCGCGCACGGCGTCGTGGTCGGCGCCCACCCCGCCGCTGGCCACCACGACGGCGGCCCCGCCCACCCGGAACTCCCCCGTCACGGTGCGGCTGGAGGCCGTGCCGCGGGCGCCGTCGTCGTCGGCGAGGACGTGGCCCTCCACGCCCGTGACGGCACCGGACTCCGTGATCAGGCGCGTGACGCGGTGGCGGGGCAGGTAGGTGAGGCGGCCGTCGAAGGCGGCGCGCTCGACGATGCGGGAGAACGGCTCCACGATGCCCGGGCCGGTCCCCCACGTGATGTGGAAGCGGGGCACGGAGTTGCCGCCCACGCCGGGCGCGGGGACCTTCCGCTCCGCCCAGCCGACCACGGGGAAGAGCCGGTGGCCGCGCTCGCGCAGCCAGGCGCGCTTCTCCCCGTGGGCGAAGTGCACGTAGGCCTCGGCCCACGCGCGGGGCATGGCGTCGTCGGGGTGGTCGGTGAAGCCCGCGGTGGCCTGCCAGTCGGACCAGGCCAGGTCGACGGAGTCCTTCACGCGGAGGCGCCGCTGCTCGGGCGAGTCCACGAGGAAGAGGCCGCCGAAGCTCCACCACGCCTGCCCGCCGAGGTCGACGGCGCGCTCCTGATCCACGAGCACCACGCGCCGGCCCGCCCCGAGCAGCTCGGCGGCGGCCACGAGCCCGGCGAGGCCGTGCCCGAGGACGACGACGTCGGCGCGGTGCTCGGAGCGGGCAGTGACGGGGCTCACAGTGGTCATGGCGCCACTGTACTGAGGTCCCGCCGGGCTCGTCGCTCAGGCGGGGGCGGATCAGACCTCCGGGGCCTCCCCCAGGTGGCTCGGCGCCCACATCGCCAGGCGCGTCTGCACCACGACGACGTTCGGCCCCTCGGCCTGGAACGCTCTCTCGAGCGCGCCCCGCACATCCTCGACCGCCACCGTCTCGGCCGGGACCCCGAACGACTCCGCGAGCCGCTGGAAGTCCGGCCGGTCGAGCTCGGTGGCGGTGGCCTTGCCGAACGCACCCTCCATGTACTCGCGGAGGATGCCGTAGCCGCCGTCGTCGACGATCAGCCACGTGACCGCCGCATCGTGCTGCTTCGCCGCCGCGAGCTCGGCGATGGAGTACATGGCCGAGCCGTCGCCGGCCACGGCGAGCACGCGCCCCTCGATGCCGGTCCGGCCGAGGTGGGCCAGGCCCAGCGCGCCGCCGAACGCCGCGGGGAAGCCGTAGCCGAGGCCGCCGGCGCCCTGCGCCGAGTGGAACTCGCCGTCCTGCGCGTCCCAGCAGTTCCAGCCCCAGTACGCGGCGATGGTCATGTCCCAGTAGGTCTGCATGCCCGCCGGGACCGCGGCGCGGATGTCCGCCATGAGGCGGCGCTCCCGGCCGAGGTCCTGCGCGTCGAGGCGGGCGATGACCCTGGCGTTGGTCTCGGCCACGACGTCGGCCGCGGCCCGGCCGTGCCAGCCCGCCTCCCGCTGGGCGCGGGTGACGCCGGCCTCGCGGAGGGCGTCGGCGAGCATGGCGAGCATCTGGCCGGCGTCGGCGCGGACGCCGAGCGTGGGGTGGTTCGTCTCCAGCACGCGCGGCTCCGCGTCCACCTGGATGAGGCGGCCGCGGGGCTCGAGCGTGAAGTAGTTGGACGTGACCTCGCCGAGCGCGGAGCCCACCACGAGGAGCACCTCGGCGTCCTCGAGCAGGTCCGTGACGACGCGGTCCTCGACCCATCCGCCCAGGGAGAGCGGGTGCTCCCACGGGAAGGCCGTGTTGCCGCCGGGAGAGCAGACCACGGGGGCCTGCAGCAGCTCCGCGACGTCCTTGAGGGACTCCATGGCGGCGCGGCCGGAGCGGCGCACGCCGCCGCCGGCCACGATCGCCACGCGGGAGGCCTCCTTCAGCCAGCGCACGGACTCGTCCACGAGCTCGGCGCGCGGCGGGTGGTCATAGGGCACCGCGAGCGCGTCCTGCACGGGCGGCACCATGACCTCCCCGAGCAGCACGTCCTGCGGGATCTCCACCCACACGGGGCCCTGGGGCACGGTGACGGCGTCCGCCCACGCGTCCTGGATGGCCGAGGGGATGCCGGAGGCGTGGTGCACCGTGAACTGGGCCTTGGTGACGTTCTTCGCGGAGGCCTTCTGGTCGTCCAACTGGTGCAGCATCCCCTTGCGGCGCGCCCCGAGTCCCGAGAGCGGGATCTGGGAGGCGATGACGAGCATGGGCACGCCCGTGGCGTAGGCCTCCTGGAGACCGGCCAGGGACGTCAGCGCGCCCGGGCCCGTGGAGAGGAACAGCACGCCGACCTCGCCGGTGGCCCGGGCGTACCCGTCCGCCGCGAAGGCCGCGTTGTTCTCCACGCGGTTCGAGACGAACTCCAGCGGCGAGCGGGAGAGCGCGTCGAACAGCCCGAGCGCGTGCTGGCCCGGGATGCCGAACACGGTCCTGGCGCCGAGCGCGTGCAGGGTCTCCACGGCCAGGTCGCCGCCGTTGCGCACCGGCGTGTCGCCGCCGGCGTGCTCGGCAGCGGCCGCCATGTCCGCGGCCTCGTGCGGGGCGGAGGCGTGCTGCCCGCTCACGCGGACGCTCCGACCCCGGCGGCCGCGCGCTGGGCGCGGCGGTCGGCCATGAGGGACACCAGGTCGTAGGCCACGTGCGAGGCGGCGACGCCGGTCAGCTCGGCGTGGTCGTAGGCCGGGGCGACCTCCACGAGGTCGGCGCCGACGATGTCCAGGCCGCGCAGGCCGCGGAGGATCTCCAGCAGCTCGCGGCTGGTGAGGCCGCCGGCCTCGGGGGTGCCGGTGCCGGGTGCGTGGGCCGGATCGAGGACGTCGATGTCCACGGAGATGTACAGCGGGCGGTCGCCGATGCGGGTGCGCAGCTGGTCCACGATCTCGTCCACGCCCTTGCGGAACACGTCCGAGGAGGTGACGATGCCGAAGCCCATGCGGTGGTCGTCGTCGAGGTCCTTCTTGCCGTACAGGGGACCGCGGGTGCCGACGTGGGAGATGGCCTCCGTGTCCAGGATGCCCTCCTCCACGGCGCGGCGGAAGGGGGTGCCGTGGGTGTACTCGGCGCCGAAGTAGGTGTCCCACGTGTCCAGGTGGGCGTCGAAGTGGAGCATGGCCACCGGCTGGCCGGCGCGGGCCGCGGCGGCGCGCAGCAGCGGCAGGGCGATCGTGTGGTCGCCGCCGATGGTCATGAGCGAGGAGCCGTCCTCGGTCAGGTCCATCGCGTCCTGCTGGATGGACTCGATGGCCTCGTTGATGTTGAACGGGTTCACCGCCATGTCGCCGGCGTCCACCACCTGGGCCTGCGCGAAGGGGGAGGTGTCCGTGGCCGGGTTGTACGGGCGCAGCAGGCGCGAGGACTGGCGCACGTGGCCGGAGCCGAAGCGCGCGCCGGGGCGGTAGGACACGCCGGCGTCGAACGGCACGCCCACGACCTTGATCTCCGGGGCGACGCCGGCCGCGGCGGCCTCGTCGAGGCGGGGCAGCAGGGCGTAGGTGGGGGCGCCGCCGTAGCGGGGCACGAGGGCGGAGTTCACGGGGCCGAGGCGGCCGTTGTCCTCGACGCGGGGGATCTCGAGCATCTGGATGTCCTCTCTGGGTGGTTCAGTTCGGTCTGGTCGGGCTGGTCGGTGGGGCCTGTCAGGTGCGGGCGCGCCGCACGGGTTCAGGCGTGGCCCACGAGGGTCCACAGCACGACGGCGGGGTGGCCGTCCGGATTGGTCCACGAGTGGGGCTCGCGGCCGGGGAAGGTGACGGTGTCCCCCTCCTCCAGCAGGTGCACGGCCTCGGTGGTCCGCAGCTCGAGGCGGCCGGTGACGACGTGCACCGCCTCCACTCGGCAGTCCACGGTGTACAGCTCCGTCTCACCGCGGCCGTGCGGCGCGATCTCCGCGCGTAGGATCTGCAGGTCGCGGTTGCCGCGCGGGGTGATCAGGCGCTCGCGGATGCCCTCACCGCCGAGGCTGATGGCGGGCGCGTCGGCGAGGCGCACGACCGTCACCTCGGGCGCGTCCAGGACGTCGCCCGGGCTCGCGCCGAGCACCTGGCACAGGGTGACGAGCGTGTTGACGGACGGGCTCGTCAGGTCTCGCTCGAGGCGGGAGAGGAAACCTTTGCTGACCCCGGCCGCCTCGGCCAGCTGCGCCACGGTGAGCCGCCGCGCCTCGCGCAGCGCGCGCAGCCGACGACCGATCAAGGCCTGGGCCGGTGCGGTCTCGCGCGGGAGGGCCTTCATCGCGCTCCTTCCTCGCGTCGGGCGACGTCGCGATGTCATCCTGGACGGCATGTTGCCCGATGGACAACATATGTTTACCATAGACCCTGATCGTGTGATCGGCAACACGCTGGCCGCGCCCCGCTCGCCCACAGCGCCTCCGCATCCCCGGCGCCGTGGATCCCCTCGCCCCAAGGACCACCCGTGACCATCAACCTGACCATCGTCGCCGTCTACCTGGTCGGCATGCTCGCCTTCGGCTGGTGGGGCAAGACCCGCGCAGCCAGCGCGGAGGACTACCTCGTGGCGGGCCGTCGCCTCGGGCCGGCGCTGTTCACCGGCACCATGGCCGCCGCGGTGCTCGGCGGCGCCGCCACCGTGGGCGGCGTCGGCCTGGGGTACCAGTTCGGGCTCTCCGGTGCGTGGCTCGTGGCCGCCATCGGCGTCGGCGTGCTCATCCTGTCGGTGGCGTTCGCCCCGATCCTCGCCCGCCTGAAGATCTACACCGTCTCGCAGATGCTCCGCCTGCGCTACGGCCGCGGGGGAGCATCCCACGCGTCGTCGTTCGTGATGCTCGCGTACACGCTCATGCTCGCCGCCACCTCCACCGGCGCCTACGCGTCGATCTTCGTGGTGCTCTTCGGCTGGGACCGCTGGCTGTCCGTCCTGGTGGGCGGCGGCATCGTGCTGGCCTACTCCGTGCTCGGCGGCATGTGGTCCATCACCCTGGCGGACATGGCCCAGTTCCTCATCATGACCATCGGCCTGTTCGCCCTCATGCTCCCCCTCTCCCTGGCCAACGCCGGCGGCTGGAGTGCCATGCAGGAGCGCCTGGGCGCCGAGTTCTTCAGCTGGGACGGGATCGGCGTGCAGTCGATCATCACCTACTTCGTGGTCTACACCCTCGGCCTGCTGATCGGCCAGGACGTCTGGCAGCGGGTGTTCACGGCCCGCTCCCCGCGCGTGGCGCAGATCGGCGGCGCCACCGCGGGCCTGTACTGCATCGCCTACGGCCTCGCAGGCGCCGTGATCGGCATGGCCGCCCGCACGGTCACCGCGGACATCGCCACCAAGGACGACGTGTTCGCGTGGGTCGCCCAGAACCTGCTGCCCGTCGGCGTCGGCGGCGTGGCCCTGGCGGCCGCCGTCGCGGCCATGATGTCCACCGCCTCGGGCGCGATCATCGCGTCCTCGACCGTGATGCGCACGGACATCCTCCCCATCTTCCGCGGCGAGGCCACCGCCCCCGAGGACGACACCACCGCCGAGGACGAGGCCCCGGAGACCGCGGCGGATCTCGCCTCGAACCGCGGCTGGGTGCTGCTGCTCGGCGCCGTCGTGCTGGGGCTGGCGATCGTCGTCCCGGACGTGGTGGCGGCCCTGACCATCGCGTACGACATCCTCGTGGGCGGCCTGTTCGTCGCGATCGTCGGCGGCCTCGTGTGGAAGCGGGGCACCGGGACGGCGGCCCTGTGGTCCATGGTGGTCGGGACGCTGGGAACCCTCGGCACCATGGGCTGGCTCGAGCTGAACGCGGCGGAGCCCTTCGAGGGCGTCTTCGCGAACGAGCCGATCTACGTCGGCCTGGCCGCCTCCGCCGTCGTGTACGTCCTCCTCAGCCTGGTGACCCCGCCCACCGACCCCGCTGTCCTCGAGGCCTGGCGCGTGCGCTCCCGCCACGGCGTCGACGCCGCGGCCCGAGAGCGTCTCTGACCAGGAATTCCGGGGCCTGCGGTCCTCCGATGCCCGCACGATGGTCAGGCCAGGCGATGCGGCGGCGGGCAATCCTTCCTCTGGCTCCTCCCGGCCCCTAGTGTTGCCGAACAGCCCGTGACAGGGACTCCCCCTCGGGTTCGCCCCTCCTCCCGCCCCGCCAAGGGACTCGCTGGAGACAGAAAGGCAACAGTTCCCATGACCACCAAGAACCGCGCCGTGGCATTCCACGGCATCAAGGACGTGCGCGTCGACGAGCTGGACTTCCCCAAGCTGGAGATGCCTGACGGCTCCGCCGCCCCGCACGGCGTCATCCTCAAGATCGTCGCCACCAACATCTGCGGCAGCGACCTGCACATCTACCGCGGCTCCTTCCCCGTGCCCGAGGGCATGGTGCTGGGTCACGAGATGACCGGCCAGGTGCTGGAGATCGGCAGCGACGTCCAGTTCCTGAAGGAGGGCGACCTCGTCTCCGTGCCGTTCAACGTGGCCTGCGGCCGCTGCCGCAACTGCCGCGCCGGCCGCACCGAGATCTGCGAGACCGCCAACCCGGAGCAGGCCTGCGCCGCCTACGGCTTCAATCTGGGCAACTTCCAGGGCGGGCAGGCCGAGTACCTGTTCGTGCCGTACGCCGACTTCCAGCTGCTGCGCTTCCCGGACCAGGAGCAGGCGATGGAGAAGATCCTGGATCTGACCGTGCTCTCGGACATCCTCCCCACGGCGTTCCACGGTCTCATGGAGGCCGGCGCCAAGCCCGGCTCCACCGTCTACATCGCCGGTGCCGGCCCCGTGGGCCGGTGCGCCGCGGCCGCCGCTCGGCTGCTGGGCGCCTCGTGCATCATCGTGGGCGACCAGGACGCCTCGCGACTGGAGCTGGTGCGCAAGCACGGCTGCGAGACCATCGACCTCTCCGTCACGGAGAACCTGCAGGACGCCGTGAACGACATCCTCGGCGAGCCGATGGTGGACTGCGCGGTGGACTGCGTCGGCTCCGAGGCCCACGGCCTGGGCTCCGCGTCCGATGAGATGCAGCCCATCGCCGCCGTGAACCAGGTCCTGGACATCACCCGTCCGGGCGGTGCCACGGGCATCATCGGCATCTACGGGCCGGACCCGATCGCGGAGACGAAGGCCGAGCAGGAGGGCACCTTCCCGGTGGACTTCGGCAAGGCCTGGATCAAGTCGCCCCACATCATCGGCGGCCAGGCGCCCATCATGCGCTACAACCGTCAGCTGATGATGTCGATCCTGTGGGACCGGATGCCGTACCTGACGGAGATGGTCAACCCGCGCGTGATCAGCCTGGACGAGGCACCCCAGGCCTACGCGGAGTTCGACCAGGGCTCCGTGGACAAGTTCGTCATCGACCCCCACGGCATGATCGCCCGCTGAGCGGTTCGCCTCCGGCGGCACGACGGCGCCCCTCACCTGCCCGCGCAGGTGAGGGGCGCCGTCGTCGTCCGCGGATCAGGCCGCGTGCAGCAGCGTGGCGGTGATCCCGAGGGCCGCCAGGCCCACCACCAGCGCGACCATGCAGGCCACCGACGCCAGGGCCGGCCGGGCCTGCTCCCGCGCGATCCCGTCCGCCTGCGCCACGTAGCGCCGGCGCTGCGTGGCCAGCACAGCCGCCCCGCCGACGGCCGCCACCACCGCAGGCCCGAACGCCCACGCGCCGACGGCCGGCCACCACCTCAGGAACGTGAGGCTGAGGACGCCCAGCGCCAGGACCGTGCGGCCCCAGCTCATCACGGTGCGCTCGGGCTGCAGCCCGGGGTCGTGGTGCAGGCGCATCGCCTCAGCCCCGCGGCAGGACGACGGCGAGCATCAGCACCACGACGGCCAGCACGACTCCCCCCGCCAGGACCGGGACGATCAGTGGCAGCGGCAGCGGACGGCCGCGGCGCATCGCCCGCTCCACCCGGAGCCAGCGCGCACCCGCGCCCAGGGCGAGCAGCGCCGCAAGGACGAGCAGCACCGTGCTCAGCGCCACCCGAACCGGCGGCGCGAACAGGGCGCCGGTGAACGCCTCCACCGCGACCCCGCCGGCCAGCAGCGCCAGCGACGTCCGGACCCAGGCCAGGAACGTGCGCTCGTTGGCGAGCGTGAATCGGGGGTCCGGCTCGTCCCCACCCGCCAGGAGGCGGCGCTGCCAGGCCGGCCGGCCGCCGTCGTGCGCGGTGGCCTCGGGGCCTTCGGGAGTCTGCGCTGCGTCCATGCGGCCATGGTAGTGGCGGCGTAGACTGGCCGGTCGAGCGCGCCCGGCCGCCGCGGCCCGCGACGGCGGCGCCCCATCCCCGTCCCGCCCGTCCGATGGAGCCCCATGAGTCCCGCCCATGCCGCCACCCCCGCGGCACTGCCCGAACCCACCCGTGAACAGGTCCGCCGCTGGCGCCGCTACCTCGCCGACGAGATCGCCGAAGGCCAGATCTACCGCGACATCGCCGCCCGCAAGGACGGTGTGGAGCGCGACATCCTGCTCGGCCTCGCCGAGGCCGAGCGCCGCCACGAGCAGCACTGGCGGGCCCTCCTGGGCGAGCACGCCGAGAACCCGCCGCGCCCCTCCGTCCACCGCATCCTGCTGCGCTGGCTCGCGCGGATCTTCGGCTCCGTGTTCGTGCTGGCCCTGGCCCAGCGCGCCGAGTCGGACACCCCTTACGCAGAGGACCAGGACGCGCCCGAGGGCATGGTGGCGGATGAGGCCATCCACGAGGAGGTCGTGCGCGGCCTGGCCGCCCGGGGCCGCGAGCAGCTGGCCGGCAACTTCCGCGCCGCCGTCTTCGGCATGAACGACGGGCTGGTCTCCAACCTGGCGCTCGTGATGGGCATCGGTGCGACGGGCGTGGCGTCGTCCGTGGTGCTGTTCACCGGCGTGGCCGGACTGCTGGCGGGTGCCCTGTCCATGGCGGCCGGCGAGTACGTCTCGGTGCGGTCCCAGCGAGAGCTGCTGGAGGCCTCCTCCCCCACCCAGATCACCCTCGAGGCGGCCCAGCACCTGGACCTGGACCACAACGAGCTCAAGCTCGTCTACCTGGCCCGCGGCATGACGCCCGAGGACGCCGAGCACCGCGCGCTCGAGCGCCTCGGCTATCTCACGTGCGACTGCAACCCGCAGTTCTCCGCCCGTCCCGACGGTTCCCAGGGACCGGTGGACCACTCGGGCTCCTTCGCGGAGATCGGCTCGGCGTGGAGCGCGTCCCTGTCCAGCTTCGCGTTCTTCGCCTCCGGCGCGCTCATCCCGATCCTGCCGTACATCTTCGGCATGTCCGGGCTGTGGGCCCTGGGCCTGGCGGCGGCGATGGTGGGCGTGGCCCTGCTCTTCACCGGCGGTGTGGTCGGGCTGCTGTCCGGCTCCTCACCGCTGGCCCGGGGCCTGCGCCAGCTCGCGATCGGCTACGGCGCCGCCGCCGTGACCTACGTGCTGGGCATGCTGGTGGGCGGCGACGTGGGCTGACCTCCGGGTGCTCCGGGGTTCGGCCACGGGTGCAAGGGCCGCCACGGCAGCACCAGGCGCGACAGGCGCAACAGGCGGCGTCCACCTGAGCTGGGCGCAGTACTGCCAGGTAACCTCGGGGGTTACCTGGCAGTACTGCGCCCAGCTCATCGGCGGCAGCGTCCATGTCAGCCCTCCCGCACGCAGGAACGACGCAGGAACAACGCAGGAACAACGGGAGCAAGAACGCAGTGGGCCCCGCACCTCCCTCTCGGGAGGCACGGGGCCCGCGTCGTCGGGATCAGCCCGAGATCTGGGGACTCAGAGGCCCTTCATGATCTCACGCATGAGCTCGGCGGTCTCGGAGGGAGTCTTGCCCACCTTCACGCCGGCGGCCTCGAGGGCCTCCTTCTTGGCGGCCGCGGTGCCCGCAGAGCCGGACACGATGGCGCCCGCGTGGCCCATGGTCTTGCCCTCGGGGGCGGTGAAGCCCGCGACGTAGCCGACGACGGGCTTGGTGACGTTGGCCTTGATGTAGTCGGCCGCGCGCTCCTCGGCGTCGCCGCCGATCTCGCCGATCATGACGATGGCCTTGGTCTCCGGGTCCGCCTCGAACGCCTCGAGGGCGTCGATGTGGGTGGTGCCGATGACCGGGTCGCCGCCGATGCCGATGGCGGTGGAGAAGCCGAAGTCACGCAGCTCGTACATCATCTGGTAGGTCAGCGTGCCGGACTTGGACACGAGGCCGATGGGGCCGGAGCCGGTGATCGACGCCGGGGTGATGCCGGCCAGGGCCTCGCCCGGGGTGATGATGCCGGGGCAGTTCGGGCCGATGATGCGGGTCTTCGGCTTGCCGTCCGCGCCGGTCTTCGACTGGGACAGGGCGAAGAACTCGGCGGAGTCCTGCACCGGGATGCCCTCGGTGATGACCACGAGCAGCGGGATCTCGGCCTCGATGGCCTCGATCGCGGCGTCCTTGGCGAAGGCCGGCGGCACGAAGGCGACGGACACGTCGGCGCCGGTCTTCTCCATGGCCTCCGTGACGGAGCCGAAGACGGGCAGCTCGACGGCGTTGCCGTCCTTGTCCTCATGGGACACGGTGGTGCCGGCCTTGCGGGCGTTCACGCCGCCCACGATGTTCGTGCCGGCCTTGAGCATCAGGCGGGTGTGCTTGGTGCCCTCACCGCCGGTGATGCCCTGCACGATGACCTTGGAGTCCTTGTTCAGGTAGATCGACATAGCTGTTCCTCAGTCTTTCCGAACGGTCAGTTCGCGGAGTGGGCGAGCTCGGCGGCCTTGTCGGCGCCCTCGTCCATGGTGGCGGCCAGGGTGACCAGCGGGTGGTTGGCCTCCTGCAGGATGCGGCGGCCCTCCTCCACGGCGTTGCCGTCCAGGCGGACGACCAGCGGCTTGGTGGCGGAGTCGCCCAGGATCTCGAGGGCCTTGACGATGCCGTTGGCGACGGCGTCGCACGCGGTGATGCCGCCGAAGACGTTCACGAACACGGACTTGACCTGCTCGTCGCCGAGGATGACGTCGAGGCCGTTGGCCATGACCTCGGCGTTGGCGCCGCCGCCGATGTCAAGGAAGTTGGCGGGCTTCACGCCGCCGTGCTTCTCGCCCGCGTAGGCCACCACGTCGAGGGTGGACATCACGAGGCCGGCGCCGTTGCCGATCACGCCGACCTGGCCGTCGAGCTTCACGTAGTTGAGGTCGTTCGCCTTGGCCTTGGCCTCCAGCGGGTCCTCGGTGCGCTCGTCGACGAGGGCCGCGTGGCCCTCCTGGCGGAACTCGGCGTTGTCATCGAGGGAGACCTTGCCGTCGAGGGCGAGGATCTTGCCGTCGCCGGTCTTCACCAGCGGGTTGACCTCGACGAGGGTGGCGTCCTCCTTCTCGAAGACGGTCCACAGCGTCTGCAGGACGTCGGCGACGTCTGCACGCAGCTCCTCGGGGAAGTTCGCCTCGGCGACGATCTTCTGGGCGGTCTCGGCGTCGATGCCGGTCAGCGCGGAGACGGGCACCTTGGCGAGGGCCTCGGGGCGCTCCTCGGCGAGGGTCTCGATGTCCATGCCGCCCTCCACCGAGCACATGGCCAGGTAGGTGCGGTTCGCGCGGTCCAGCAGCACGGAGAAGTAGTACTCCTCGGCGATGTCGGCGCCCTGCGCGATCATGACCTGGTGCACGGTGTGGCCCTTGATGTCCATCCCCAGGATGGCCTTGGCGTGCTCGTACGCCTCGTCGGCGGTCTTCGCGACCTTGACGCCGCCGGCCTTGCCGCGGCCGCCGACCTTCACCTGCGCCTTGACGACGGTCACGCCGCCGATCTTCTCAGCGGCCGCCTTGGCCTCTTCCGGGGTCTGCGCCACGATGCCGGCGAGCACGGGGACGCCGTGCTTCTCGAACAGATCGCGCGCCTGGTACTCATACAGGTCCACGGTGGATGTCCTTCTGGGTCGAAGACTTCGGTCTGCCGGGGTGCCGCATCACGGCGCCTCGGCGGGAGCGGGCCCCGCGCCGGTCCGCCGCGCGCGGAGGCGCGGAGACGGCGTCGAGGAGCTCTCCTCCGTCACTGTAGTCCACACCGCCCGGCGCGCAGAGGGCTCTCAGCCCTCCAGCTGGGTGAGGGGTGCATAGCGCAGCAGCAGGCGCTTCTGGGCCCCCGAGTCCTCGAACGTGACCGTGGCCACGGTCTTGTCCCCGGCTCCGGTGACGGCGTCTACGCGGCCCGCACCGAAGGTGGCGTGGGACACGCGGTCTCCGGGGTTCAGGGCCGCGATCTCCTTCTGCGGCTGCACCCGTGAGGGGGCCTTGCCGCGCACCACCGACGACGGCACGGTCAGGTCCGCGGCCTCCTCGCCGCGGGTGAGGCGCGCGGGGCGCGCGCCGGTGCCGTCATCGCGAGAGGCCCACGAGGGCCGGCCGCCCTCGCCGCCGGAGCCGAACCGCCCCGCGTACCGCGAGGTCCCCGCCCCCGTGAGCGAGGTCAGGGAGCCGGCCGAGCGCGTGGTCCCCTCGCGCTCCCACTCGATGAGCCGCTCGGGGATCTCCCCGAGGAACTGGCTGGGCGGGTTGAACTGGTGCTGGCCCCACAGGGAGCGCGCCTCCGCGCGGGAGAGGAACAGCCGTTCACGGGCGCGGGTCAGCCCCACGTAGGCCAGGCGGCGCTCCTCCGCGAGCTCCTTCTCATCCGTCATGGAGCGGGCGTGCGGGAAGACGCCGTGCTCCATGCCCGTGAGGAAGACGACCGGGAACTCCAGGCCCTTGGCCGTGTGCAGCGTCATGAGCGTCACCTGGCCCTGCGCCTCGGCGAGGTCCGCGCCCTCGGCGTCCGACGGCGAGGGCAGCTGGTCCGCGTCCGCCACGAGCGCCACCTGCTCGAGGAAGTCCGAGAGCGTGCCGTCCGGGTGGGCGGTGGAGAAGGCCCGCACCACGGCCACGAGCTCGCCGAGGTTGTCCGCGCGGGACTCGTCCTGCAGGTCCTCCGACTCGCGCAGTGCGGCGAGCATGCCGGACTGCTCGAGGACGGCCTCGAGGACGGTGGCCGGGCTCTCGCCCTCCGCCAGCTGCATGAGGTCGTCCATCATCTGGACGAACCCGCGGATCGCCTTCACGGATCGCGCGGCCATGCCCGGGGCGTTCTCCGCGTCCCGCAGGGCGTCGAAGAACGTGGTGCGCTGGCGCTGCGCCCACGCGGCCACGGCGCCCTCAGCACGGTCGCCGATGCCGCGCTTGGGCTCATTGAGGATGCGGCGCACGTTGACGTCGTCGGCCGGGTTGACCACCACGCGCAGGTACGCGAGGGCGTCCTTGATCTCCTTGCGGTCGTAGAACCGCGTGCCGCCGATCACGCGGTACGGGATGCCGCGGGTGACGAGGCGCTCCTCGAGGGCGCGGGACTGGGCGTTGGTGCGGTAGAACACGGCGACGTCGGCCGGGCGCACCCCGCCCTCGTCCTGGAGGCGGTCGATGGTGGAGGAGATCCACTCGGCCTCCGCGGACTCGTTCTCCGCGGCGTAGCCGGTGATCTTCTCCCCCGCACCCTCGGCCGTCCACAGATCCTTCTTGCGGCGGTCCGGATTGTTCTGGATGACCGCGTTGGCCGCGTCCAGGATGGTCTGCGTGGAGCGGTAGTTCTGCTCGAGCCGGATGGTGGCCGCGTCCGTGAAGTCCTGCTCGAACTCCACGATGTTGCGGATGTCCGCGCCGCGGAAGGCGTAGATCGACTGGTCCGAGTCGCCCACCACGGTGAGCTCGCCGCCGGGGGTGTCCACACCCTCGGGCTCGCCGGCCGGGCCGGTGAGCAGCCGCACGAGGCGGTACTGCGCGTGGTTGGTGTCCTGGTACTCGTCCACGAGCACGTGGCGGAAGCGGCGGCGGTAGCTGTCCAGCACGCGCGGGAACGCCTCGAACATGTGGACGGTCATGCCGATCAGGTCGTCGAAGTCCAGGGCGTTGGCCTGGCGCAGCCGCGCCGTGTAGTCGCGGTACACCGCGGCCACCGCCTGGGCCCACGGATCCGTCTCGGACACGGTGCCCGCATAGTCGTCCGCCTCGATGAGCTCGTTCTTGAGGGAGCTGATGCGGTTGAGCAGGGCCTTGGGCGCGAAGCGCTTGGGGTCCAGCTCGTGCAGCTTGGCGATCGTGGTGACCAGCCGCAGGCTGTCCGCCGCGTCGTAGATGGTGAAGGTGGACTTCAGCCCGATGCTCGCCGCCTCGTTGCGCAGGATGCGCACAGCGGAGGAGTGGAACGTCGAGATCCACATGCGCTGCGCCGTGGGGCCGATGAGCCCGGCGACGCGCTCGCGCATCTCCGCGGCGGCCTTGTTCGTGAAGGTGATGGCCAGGATCTCGTGCGGGCGAGCCCGCCCCGTGGCCAGCAGGTGCGCGATCCGATGGGTCAGCACGCGCGTCTTGCCCGAGCCGGCCCCGGCGACGATCAGCAGCGGCGCCCCGGCATGGGTCACCGCCGCCGCCTGCTGGGGGTTCAGCCCCTCCACGAGGGACTCCGGGGTGTGGGCGGCGGTGCCCGCGCCGTTCCCGTCGTCCTGCCCCCACGCCCCGGGGTCGGCCGCGGCGCGCGTGACGGCCGTGGGAACGAGCCCGGGCAGGGTGGTCTCCGGGTCCGCGGGGCGGCGGGTCCGGGCGGTGGTCAGCGGGTCGCGTCCGAGCGAGGAGAAGAGGTCAGCCATGGCGGATCCAGTCTAGGCGGGGCCCCGGACAGCGCAGCCGACACCGGGGCGGGCCGCTCCCCCGCGTGGGCTAGGGTCTTGCGGGAGTTCCGCGCCCTGTGCCGGCGGGGCCTCACATCCCCACCGCCACCACGCCTCAGGAGCGACGATGCCCCCTGTCCAGGAGCAGCCCCGTCCGCCGACCCACGGCTCCACCTCCCCCCGGGAGCACTGGATGGACGCCCTGCGCGGGGTAGCCGTGCTCCTGGTGGTCTTCACCCACACCTACACGATGCCCCAGGGGCTGGACGCGACCTTCAGCTCCGTCGCCTTCGCGAACATCGTGCAGGTGTTCCAGTCCTGGCGGATGCCGATGCTCGTCTTCCTCGCCGGTGTGCTCCTGCCGCGCTCCGTGGCCAAGCCGACCGCCACGTACTACCGCGGCAAGGCCGAGCGCATCCTGTGGCCGTTCCTCGTCTGGATGGTCCTGCTCGCCCTGGCCCTGGGCACGCCGGAGTCCCTCGGCTCGTGGGAGTACTGGCGCGGCGGCGCATGGCACCTGTGGTTCCTGTGGGTGCTGATGCTCTGCTACCTGGTGGGCCCGCTCACCCGGTGGGTCCCCGCACTGGTGGTGGCCGCCGTCGTCTTCGTGGTGCTGTTGGAGCTCGTCAGCGGCCCCCGCGACTGGGTGCGCCCGCTGTACTGGGGCGTGTACTTCTTCCTCGGGGCCGCGTCGGCCCGCCTGCTGCCTCGCATCCGCCGGGCGCCGCTGGCCGTGGGCGCGATCGCCCTGATCCTGATGGTCCTCACGGTGGTCGCCACCCGCGCCGGGGAGCTGGTGGTCGCCGAACGCCATCCGTGGTCGGTGTTCGCGGCCCTGCCCGGGATCCTGGCGGTGCTGTGGATCGGGCCGCGGCTGCCCCGTCTGCCGTTCCTCGAGTTCTGCGGCCGCCGCTCGGTGGTCCTGTACGTGACCCACATGCCCGTGCTGATCCTGGCCGTCGGCTGGGCCCAGGGGCTCGCGGCGACCCGGCCCATCGACTTCTACCTCGCCGTGGCCGGCCCGTCCTTCCTCGTCCCCCTGTTGCTGGCCGCCGTCTACCCCCGAGTCCGGTGGCTCTACGAGTTCCCCACCGCGGGTCGGGGCCGCACCCCGCGGCCGCCCGTCGCCGCCGCCACCACCACGACGACGCCGCTGCGGCCCCGCCACGCGGGCTGAGCCCTCCCGGCGCCCGTTCCACGTCCGAGAGTGGACCGTCTCCGGGTCTGGGATGATGGTCGGCGGAGGTGCCCGTGTCCCAGAAGTCCCGCAAGTCCCGTCCCCGCCCGTCGCAGCCCGCCGCGCGCGCCGGCTCGTCCACCGCGCGCCCGGAGGCCGACCCCGCCCGCGCCCAGCCCACCCTGCGGGACGTCGACGTCCGCGCGGACCTCGCCGACGCCGGCCGGCAGGAGGGCAGCCCGGCGATCCCGGTGAGCGCCCTGATCGCCACCACCCTGCTGGTGGGCGCCTACCTGCACCTGCTGGTCCTCCAGCAGATGACCCAGCTCTCGGGCGGCCTGGCCATGCCCGACTCCCTGCTCCTCTACGGGCCGGACCACATCCGTGCGCTGGCCGGCGTCATGGACGAGGACGCGCGCGGCCAGCTCAACTGGGTGCACAAGACCGCCGGGGTGATCTTCCCGGTGGCGGTGGCCCTCACCGTGGCCGCGGTCGGCGCGTGGCGGCTGCGGCCCGTGGGGGCCAAGTGGGCGGCCCTCGGCGCGGGCGTGCTGTTCGCCGTGGTGGACATCGCCGAGAACGTCGCGATCGAGCACGCGATCGCCGCCGGCGGTCCGGGCGCCGAGCTGGCGGCCGCGCTGACGCTCACCCGCTGGGTCCTGCTGGCGCTGATCGCGCTCGCGGTGGCGGTGATGCTGGTGGCCGGGCGGCGTCGTCGCCCCGCTGCGCGGCGGGTCTGAGCCCTCGGCTAGACTCGCTCACCGGACCGCGGGCACGACGCGCGGTCCGCGCCCCAGTAGCTCAGTTGGATAGAGCGACCCTCTCCTAAAGGGTAGGCCGTCGGTTCGATTCCGGCCTGGGGCACCCAATACCTTTGAGTTGAGCCAGCCAGGGGGAACCAGTGACCGAATTTATTGATCAAATTGTTTCTCAAGTTAATGCAATTAGAAGGTATCTAAAGTCGCATCCTGACCTCGCCAAAGATCCAGGTACGCGCACTTTGCGCACACTCACCTACGATACCTTAAAATGGGGGTCTTCGAACGCTCCGAGTTCATTGAATTCTGACACCTTAGATAATATCTATAGTCTTTGGAATAGAATTCTAGAAATCCTGAATTTAATAGACGATAATTCACACGAAAATCAGCGCGCCCACCTACTGCAAAGGGCGACTAAATACGCTGAAATGGCTGCTTTCGAAGCTGGAATCAACACTGGAATGACCGATGAGGGAGATAGGACTCCTCCCTCCGAAATATCAGACCCGGCGCGGCAAGCTAACTCTATAGAAGCGAGACTTGCCGCTCTGCAGTCACACTTAGATCAGCTGGAACAGAGGGTTAAGGAATCAAGTTCTTCAGCACTTAAGGAGAGTGAAGTCATAAGGGCGGAGACCCGGAATAGACTCATTGCGTTTGAGGAAAACATTCAGACGAGAATGACAGCTGCATACGAGGAGTCCTTCTCCGCATTTAACACGGAGACTAGGAGAATCACCGAAGCGGGCGAGGAGGCGCTCACTGAGATCAAGAACCTCCGCGACGACACAAAAACTATCTCCCAAATATCTGCTGGAAAGTTTGTTTCTGAAAGCTACAATAAATCTTCTAGAACGGAGTTCAAGACGTCCCTGTTCTCCTACCTTGTGGGAGTTGTCATACTTGTTCTCACTTTGTTGTACCTAACTATATCCAGCCCGATCGACATGGCCGAGAACGGCCAGTGGTCATACATTGTTAACCGCCTTACGGTGACAGCAATTGCCTTAACCGCTACAACTGTGGCATTCAAACTTGGGTCCAAATTCCTTGACTCATCGCAGCAGCATAAGCGACTCTCTATGGACGTTAGCGCCATGGGCCCCTTCCTCGCAGAAATCAGTGACCAAACCCTTCGAGATGCCGCACGGAGTAGCTTCTCTGAGCGCACCTTCAGCCCATCCAAGATGGATCCTTCCAAGGCCGGGGATAAAGAAGTCAGCTCGTCCGGTAGCGAGTCCCAAACAGGTCTTATCCAATTCCTCATTGCACTCACCCAGGCCTCGCGACCTGAGAAGTCGTAATAGCGCGAGACTCAGTACCGGGCCCGCACGCCATCCAGATTCTTTAGGCCAGGTCGTACAGAGCAGGCGCTGTGAACTCCACCTAGGGGCTTGGTGAACCGGTCGCCTCCGCTGGCATAGCTGTGGCCAGGAGGGCCCACAGGCCGCCTGACGCCCGCCCCTCACTCCGCGTCCGCGAACTGCGTGGTGTAGAGCTCCGCGTACCGTCCGCCCGCCGCCAGCAGCTGCGCGTGCGGGCCGCGCTCCACGATCCGTCCGGCCTCGACCACGAGGATCTCGTCCGCATTGCGCACCGTGGAGAGCCGGTGCGCGATCACGATCGCCGTCCGCCCGGCCAGCGCCTCCCCCAGGGCCTCCTGGATGGCGCGTTCGTTGGTGGAGTCCAGGGCCGCCGTCGCCTCGTCCAGGACCACGACGCGCGGGGCGGCCAGCAGCAGCCGGGCGATGGTCATGCGCTGGCGCTCGCCGCCGGAGAGCCGGTATCCGCGTTCGCCCACCACGGTGTCCAGTCCGTCCGGGAGCGCCTCGATCACCGGCCGCAGGCGCGCCCGCTCGACGGCGTCCCACAGCTGGGCGTCCGTGGCGTCCGGGCGGGCCAACAGCAGGTTGTCCCGCACGGAGTCGTGGAACAGGTGCCCGTCCTGGGTCACCATGCCCACGGCCTCCTGCAGGTCCGCGAAGGTCAGGTCCCGCACGTCCACGCCGCCGAGCTCCACCGCGCCGGAGGACACGTCGTGCAGGCGGGTGACCAGGGAGGCGATCGTGGACTTGCCGGCGCCCGAGGAGCCCACGAGCGCCACGGTGGCGCCGGCGGGGACGCTGACGTCGATCCCGTGGAGCACCTCCTCGCCGCCGCGGGTGTCCAGCACGGCCACCTCCTCGAGGGAGGCCAGGGACACCTGCTGCGCGGACGGGTAGGCGAACCGCACGTCCCGCAGCCGCACGGACAGCGGCCCGGCCGGCAGGGCCGCCGGATGCTCCGCCTCGGTGATCAGGGGCTGCAGGTCCAGCACCTCGAACACCCGCTCGAAGCTCACGAGCGCGCTCATGATCTCCACCCGGGCGTTGGCCAGGGCCGTCAGCGGGGCGTACAGGCGGGTGAGCAGCAGGGCGAGGGTGACGACGTCGCCGGCGTCGAGGGTGCCGGCGATCGCCTGCAGGCCGCCCACCCCGTACACGGCGGCGAGCGCCAGCGCGGAGACCAGGGTGAGCAGCGTGGTGAACACGGCCTGGCGCACGGAGATGTCCACGCCGGTGGCGCGCACGCGGTCCGCGCGGCGGGCGAACTCGGCGGACTCGGCGGCGGGGCGGCCGAAGAGCTTGATGAGGGTGGCGCCGGGGGCGGAGAAGCGCTCGGTCATCTGGTCGCCCATGGCGGCGTTGTGCCCGGCCCGCTCGCGGGACAGCCCCGCCAGCTTCGAGCCGACCGCCCGCGCCGGGAGGAGGAACACGGGCAGCATCACGAGGGACAGGACGGTGACCTGCCAGCTGGTGGCCACCATGACGCCCAGGGTCAGCGCCACGGAGACCACGTTGGCGACCACGCCGGAGAGCGTCCGGGAGATCGCCGACTGCGCGCCGATCACGTCGTTGTTCAGGCGGGAGACGAGCGCCCCGGTGCGGGTGCGCTGGAAGAAGGCCACGGGCATGCGCTGCACGTGGTCGAAGACCTGCGTGCGCAGGTCGAAGATGACCCGTTCGCCGAGGCCCGCGGAGAGCCACTTGGTGAACACGCCGAGGACGGCGTCGGCGATGGCGACCGCGGCGATGAGCAGCGCGAGCCGCACGATCAGGTCGCCGTCCCGGCCGCCGGTGATCGCGTTGACGACGTCGCCCGCGAGGACCGGCGAGGCGACGCCGAGCACGGCCCCCAGGATCGAGGCGAGGACGAACACGACCAGCCGGGCGCGGTACCGTCCGGCGAACGCGACCGCGCGCCGCACGGTGCCCTTCTTGAGGGACTGGGACGCCTCCGGGCCGCTGCGCGTCATGCGCATCATGGACGCCCGTGCCGCCGACTCCATGCTCATGCGCATCACTCCCCTGTCGTCTCGTGACCGAGAGCAGTCTAGGGAGCGCCCCGGGAGCGGCGGGGGGATTCCGCTGGGAGCGTCAGGCCGCCAGGCCCAGGTAGCCCTGCCACGCCTCGGCGGGGCGGTCGAGCTCGCGGATACGCCACTGCGCACCGCGCGGGCGCACCGGGTCCACGCGCAGCCGCCACCCCAGGGACTCGAGCGAGCGGTCCGCCTTGGCGCCGTTGCAGCGCAGGCAGCACGCCACCAGGTTCTCCCACGAGTTCTCCCCGCCGCGCGAACGGGGCCGGACGTGGTCCACCGTGGTGGCGTGGGCCCCGCAGTAGGCGCAGCGGTGGCCGTCCCGGCGCAGCACGCCCTTGCGGGAGACGGGTGCCGCCTCCCCGTGGGGGACGCGGATGTACTGGTGCAGGAGGATCACCAGGGGGCGGCCCCACGCGCGCGTCGGGCTCAGCATGGGATCCCCGCCGTCCTCCAGGACGCTGGCCTTGCCCGTGGCCACGAGCAGGAGCGCTCGGCGGTCGGAGACCACCGAGAGGGGTTCGTAGCCGGCGTTGAGGACGAGTGTGCGCATGGCGGGCCTCGGGACGGGGAGCGGACGGTCCCACGCTACGGGCCTCCGGTCCCTGCGCGCGGCGTGTCGCACGCGGGTGCGCAAAGTCTTCACCGATCGGTCACCTGCGCCTCACGCGCCGGTCACTCGCCGGGCAGGGCCTCCACCCACACGTGCGCGGCGGTGTCCCCGTGCAGCTCCAGCGCGTCGCCGGCGGCGGCGTCGCCGTCCGCCTCCGCCTCGATCCGGACGTATCCGGCCTCGAGCGCGGGCTGCGCCCGGAGGACGCCGCCGGGCACGACGCCCGCGGCGGCGAGGTCCGTCAGGAGCTCCGGGTCGGCCTGGATCCCCTCGGCGAGGCTGAGGACGCGGAACCGGCCGGGGGTGGCGGCCGCCGTCGCCAGCCTCTCCCCGGCGAGGCCCATGTCCCGGCTCCAGTCCTCGGCGGAGCGCTGCTCGGGGCGCGGCGGGATCGGGGTGCCGTACGGGGTGACGCTCGGGTTCTCCAGGATCTCGAGCAGGCGGCGCTCCACCTGGTCGCTCATGACGTGCTCCCAGCGGCAGGCCTCGTCGTGCACGAGCGCCCAGTCCAGGCCGATGACGTCCGAGAGCAGGCGCTCGGCCAGGCGGTGCTTGCGCAGCACGGCAACGGCACGCTCGCGCCCGTCCACGGTGAGGTCCAGGCGGCGGTCGGCGCCGACGTGCACGAGGCCGTCGCGCTCCATGCGGGCCACCGTCTGGGAGACCGTGGGGCCGGAGTGGTCCAGCCGCTCCACGATGCGCGCACGCAGGGGCGTGATGCCCTCCTCCTCGAGCTCGAGGATGGTGCGCAGGTACATCTCCGTGGTGTCGATCAAATCGGTCATCGCGCCGTCCTCTTCCCGTGGTCTTCCTCTCGCGCCATCCTAGCCACGGGACCGGGGTCACGTTCACGGGGCGCGAGCGCCGCTGGGCCACAATGAGGACGACCCCGTCCCCTGCCCAGGAGCGCACCATGAACCCGACCTCCCCCGCCGAGATCGTCATCCCCACGGACATGCTGCCGGCGGACGGCCGGTTCGGCGCTGGACCGTCCAAGGTCCGCCCCGAGCAGCTGCAGGCCGTGGCCGACGCCGCCGGGCTCATGGGGACCTCCCATCGCCAGAAGCCCGTGAAGGACCTCGTGGGCCGCGTGCGCGCCGGCGTCGCCGAGCTCTTCTCCGCCCCCGCGGGCTACGAGGTGGTCCTCGGGGTCGGCGGGTCCACCGCGTTCTGGGACGCCGCCTCCTTCGGACTGGTCCACGAGCGTGCGCAGCACCTGAGCTTCGGCGAGTTCGGCTCCAAGTTCGCCCGCGCCACGGACGCCGCCCCGTTCCTCGGCGCCTCGGACATCCGCATCGCGGAGCCGGGCACGCGCCCGGAGCCGGAGGCCGTGGCCGGCGTCGACGTGTACGCGTGGCCCCACAACGAGACGTCCACGGGCGTCATGGCGCCCGTGGAGCGCCCCGCGGGGATCGACGACGACGCGCTCGTGCTGATCGACGCCACCTCCGCGGCCGGCGGCCTGCCCGTGGACGTGGCGCAGGCGGACGTCTACTACTTCGCCCCGCAGAAGAACTTCGCCTCCGACGGCGGCCTGTGGCTCGCGCTGTTCTCCCCCGCTGCGCTCGAGCGGGTGCAGGAGGTCTCGGCCTCGGGCCGGTGGATCCCGGAGTTCCTGGACCTGGCCACCGCCGTGGACAACTCGCTCAAGGACCAGACGTACAACACGCCGGCCCTGGCCACCCTGGTGATGATGGACGCGCAGCTGCAGTGGATGAACGGCAACGGCGGCCTGGACTTCACCACCGCGCGCACCGCCGAGTCCTCGCGCCGGGTGTACGAGTGGGCCGAGCGGCACGCGGTGGCCACCCCGTTCGTGACGCGCCCCGAGGACCGCTCCGCCGTCATCTGCACCGTCGACTTCGACGAGGCGGTGGACGCCGCCGCCGTGGCGAAGGTGCTGCGCGCCAACGGCGTCGTGGACGTGGAGCCCTACCGCAAGCTCGGGCGCAACCAGCTGCGCATCGCCACGTTCGCGGCCATCGAGCCGGACGACGTCACGGCGCTGCTGGCCTGCATCGACCACGTGGTCGAGCGCCTGGGCTGAGCAGGGCTCAGGCCTCGTCGGGGACGCGGCCCTCGGCGACGGCCGCCAGACGCTCGCGCTCGTCCTCGTTCACGCGCTCGGCGTAGGGCACCCACGGCGGGGCCACGAGGGCCCCGTCATGCGCCTGGATCCCCAGCTCGCACACGGTCACGTGCTTCGAGCGCGGGGCCCGGGCGAGGGTGCAGTACCAGGCCCACCCCGCGTAGCCGGGCAGGTGCGCGGCGAAGCGGTGGGTGACGAGCCGGTCGTCGTCCGCCGTGGCGTCCAGGTGCTCGCCCACCTGGCCCTCCTCCGCATCCTCGGCCAGCGCGGCGCGCGCGGTCTCCACGGCCTCCGCCAGCAGCTCGTCCCGCTTGGGGGCCCGACGCCGGACGGGAGGCGCCGGCACGGCGGCCGCCTCGGTCTCGGGGCTCTGACCGCTCGCGGACGGCGTCACAGGCTGCTCCGTCTCGTGCTTCACGGCGCTCATGCCTCGAGGTCGTCCGCGACGCGGCGCAGGACCTGCGCGATCTTGCCGGCCTGGGCGGGCTGCGGGTAGCGCCCGCGGCGCAGGCCGTTGGAGGTCTGGTCCAGCACCCGGATGAGGTCCTCCAGGAGGACCGCCATCTCATCGGGCTTGGGGCGGTGGTTGCGGACCACGGAGGGGGCGGAGTCGAGCACGCGCAGGGAGAGCGCCTGCTTTCCGCGCCGCCCCTCGGCCACGCCGAACTCGACGCGAGCCCCGGAGTGGAGCTCCGTCACGCCCGCGGGCAGGGCCGACGAGGGCACGTGGACCTCCTCGCCCTCGTCGGTGTGGGCGAATCCGAACCCCTTGGCGGAGTCGTAGAACTTGATGCGACCGGTGGGCATCTCTGGTACCTGCTTCTTCGTCGTCGGGTCGCCCAGCGGCCTCTCCGGCGGGCGCCGCCGCCGTCTCCGACGGGCGCTCGGCCGGGTCTCGCCCGAGGGATCGGCGGGGTCCTGGACTGCACCGGCGCGGTGAGGCCGCGGCATCGGGGGGACCGCCTCTGACCGTGAGCCCTCGAGGGACGGCGATGGACGTGCTGCACTGATCCTCCAGGATAGCCGGACTACAGTGGCGGCCATGCCTGCCACCGTCCCCTCCGCCGCGCGCCGACCCGCCACCGACCTCGCGGAAGGCCGCGCGCCCAGCCCGTGGCTGCGCGCGGTGCTCGTGGCGGGCGTGGCCGTCACGGCGGTCTCCGCCCTCGCGCTGGCGGCCCTCCTGGTGGCCTACTTCCTCTCGGCCCCGGCCCTGCCCCTCCTGTACCGCCTGGCCCTCTACGGGCTTCCCGCGGGGTTCGGCCTGCTGGTGCTGCACCTGGTCCTCTCGGCCGTGCGGCGCGCCCGCTCCTGAGCGGCCCGGCACGTCAGCGAACGCCCAGCGGACTCCCAGGTGGAGTGGCCAGACTGGACTCATGCAGTCTCAGAACCCTGAAGCCCGCCTCCTCGTGGTGGACGACGAGCCCAACATCCGCGCGCTCCTCTCCACGTCCCTGCGCTTCGCGGGCTTCGAGGTGCGCGCCGCCGCCAACGGCCACGACGCCCTCGAGGCGGCGGAGGAGTTCCAGCCGGACCTGGCGGTGCTGGACGTGATGCTCCCGGACATGGACGGATTCACCGTGACCCGCCGGCTGCGCGCCGCGGGCCGCCACTTCCCCGTGGTGTTCCTCACCGCCCGGGACGGCACCGAGGACAAGGTCACCGGCCTCACCGTGGGCGGGGACGACTACGTTACCAAGCCCTTCTCGCTGGACGAGGTGGTGGCCCGCATCCGCGCGGTGCTGCGGCGCACCGCGTCCCTGGACGACGACGGCGCCGTGCTGCGCGTGGACGACCTCGAACTGGACGACGACGCGCACGAGGTGCGTCGCGGCGGCGAGGTGGTGGACCTCTCCCCCACCGAGTTCAAGCTCCTGCGCTACCTGATGATGAACCCGAACCGCGTCCTCTCCAAGGCCCAGATCCTGGACCACGTGTGGGAGTACGACTTCAACGGGGACGCCTCCATCGTGGAGTCCTACATCTCCTACCTGCGTCGCAAGATCGACGTGGGCGGGCGGGACCGCATGATCCACACCAAGCGCGGGGTGGGCTACATGCTGCGCACGGCCGACAAGCGCTGAGGTGGCGGAGCGCCTCCGCGTCGCGTCGTCCCGGCTGCGGTACCCCCGCACGTGGGCTCGGGGCGCGTGGTCGGCCCAGTCCCTGCGCACCAAGCTCGTCGTGATGATCACGGCGCTCATGCTCACCCTCGTGGCGGTCACCGCCCTCGTCACCTCCGCCCTGTTCCGGCAGGAGCTCGTGCGGCAGCTGGACGAGGACATGGTCACCAACCGGGACGCGGTGTCCGTGTACCTGACCACCGTGGTCCAGACCGGCGGGTACTACACGCCCCAGCACGGGATCCTGCGCTTCTACGGCGCCCTGTGGGACACCACGGGCGCGCCGGTCGTCAGCACCCCCGTGATCATGGACGCGGACGCCCCGCGCCTCGAGGGGCTCTCCCTGGATCGCGTGCGCGAGATCGGCTCCGAGTCCTTCGAGGTGCCCGGCACGCAGGCGGACTCGAACGGCTGGCGGGTCCAGCTGTACCCCCTGCGCAGCGGCGAGGGCTCCATCGCCATCGCCCTGCCCCTGCACACCGTCTCCTCCTCCGTGGAGCGGGTCACCGCGCTCGTGGTGACCATCGGGCTGCTGGCGACGGCGGGCGCCGTCGTGGTGGCCAACCTGGCGGTGGAGCGCGCCTTCCGGACGCTGAACCGCGTGGAGCGCACGGCCGCGAAGATCGCGGCGGGCGATCTGAGCCAGCGCGTCGAGACCGCGCCCCCGGACACCGAGGTGGGGCGACTGTCCCGCTCGCTCAACGCGATGCTCGCTCACATCGAGTCCGCCTTCCGGGACAAGGAGGTCTCCGAGGGCAAGATGCGCCGGTTCGTGCAGGACGCGTCCCATGAGCTGCGCACCCCGCTCGTGACCATCCGCGGCTTCTCCGAGCTCTACCGCCACGGCGGCATCACGAAGGAGGAGGACGTGGCCGCGGCGATGGGCCGGATCGAGTCCGAGGCGGCCCGCATGACGCGCCTCGTGGAGGACCTGCTGACCCTCGCCCGCCTGGACGAGCAGCGGCCCCTCGAGCACGCGCCGGTGGACCTGCTCGTGCTGGGCGTGGACTCCATGATGGACGCCTCGGTCAACGCCCCGGACCGCACGGTGCGGCTCGTCGGGCTGGACGGCGGACGGGCCTCCTCGGCCCCCCTCATGGGCGACGAGAACCGCATCCGCCAGGTGGTGGTCAACCTCATGACGAACGCGCTGCGGTACACCCCGGCCGGCACCCCGATCGAGATCGCGGTGGGCACCGTGGAGATCCCCTCCGGCGGCTCCGGCGGCCCCGGCGGGGGACCGGACCGGGACTCGGTGATCGAGATCCGCGACCACGGCCAGGGCGTCTCCGAGGAGGACCGCGCACGGATCTTCGAGCGGTTCTACCGCGCGGACTCCTCGCGCCACCGCGAGACCGGCGGCACAGGGCTGGGCCTGGCGATCGTCGCCGCGATCGCCGCCCAGCACGGCGGCTCCGTCCGGCTCCTGGAGACCGAGGGCGGCGGCGCCACGTTCTCCGTGCACCTGCCGTGGACCCCCTTCGAGGACGACGACCTCGAGGATGACGGCGAATCCGGGCACGAGGACGACGTCGACGCCGGCCTCGAGGAGGACGGCCCGGAGGGCGGGCGTCCGACGGCGGATCCCGCCGGACGCGCCTCCTCCTCTGCGGCCCCCTCGGGGGCGGGCGCCTCGTCCGCGGTCCAGCGCCGTCGGCTGACGCGGGTCGCCGGACGACTGCGCCGCGCTGCGGCCAGCCGTCGCGACCGCGGCCCGCGCGACGGCGGCTGAGTCCCGCGGCCCGGCCGCGGCTCCTGCACAGGGCTCACCGCTCCCCCGGCCGGTCCCCAGACCGCGGGGACCGACGGCGGGCCGGCAGCGGCCGTCCCTAGCGTGGGGGTCAGCGGAGCCGGCCGCACCTCCGGCGTTCACAGAGGGGACACGCACATGACCATCGTCCAGATCGACATCGAGGACCTGCGCGCCAAGAGCGGCGCCGTCGAGGGGTCCATCGGCCGCCTGCAGGCCGAGGTGAACACCATGGAGGCGAGCCTCCGCCAGCTCCAGGACACGTGGCGCGGCCAGGCGTCCAGCAACTTCCAGGGCGTGCTGACCGAGTGGCGCGCCACCCAGCAGCGCGTGGAGGCCTCCCTGGCGTCCATCCGCCAGGCCATGGACGCCGCCGCCCAGCAGTACCAGGACGCAGAGGCGGCGAACGCCTCGATGTTCCGCTTCTGATCCGGGGCCCGTGCCGCGCGCGGCCTAGAGTGGCGGTCATGAGCGTGCTCATCGACCCACCCGTCTGGCCCGCGCACGGCACGGTGTTCTCGCACCTCGTCTCGGACGCCTCCCTCGAGGAGCTGCACGCCTTCGCGCGGACGGCTGGCCTCAGCCCGCGCGCCTTCGACCTGGACCACTACGACGTGCCTGCGCACCGCCACGCGGACCTCGTGGCGGCAGGGGCGGAGGAGGTCAGCGGCGCGGAGCTGGTCCGGCGCCTCGTCCGATCGGGCCTGCGCGTTCCGGCCCGACGCCGGCCGGCGCGGATCGCCCCGGTGCTGCGCCGCCGTTGGGAGCGGCTCTTCGCGGGGGCCGGTGCCCACCCGGACGCGGTGCTCGCGACGGGTCAGGAGCTGCTGACGCGGTGGGCCGAGGAGCACCGCCACTACCACTCCCCCGCGCACCTGCTCGCCGTGCTCGAGGCGCTGGACGAGCTCGACGCCGCTGGTGAGGACCTCGGCGCGGACCCCCGCGCCGTGCGTCTGGCGGCCTGGTTCCACGACGCCGTCTACGCGGCGGACCAGACGGCCGACCCCGGCCAGGACGAGGCGGACTCGGCCGAGCTCGCCCTCCACCTGCTCGGCGATCCGCGGCTGCGGGTGCCCACCGCCCTCGTCGCCGAGGTCGAGCGGCTCGTGCTGCTCACCGTGGACCACCGCCCAGCCCCGGGCGACCCCGCCGGGGCTGCTCTGAGCGACGCGGACCTCGCGGTGCTCGGCAGCTCCCCCCAGGGGTATGACCGCTACGTCGAGGCCGTGCGCGCGGACTTCGCGCACGTCGCTGACGCGCACTGGCGCACCGGGAGGGCTGCCGTCCTCCAGCACCTGCTCTCCGCCGAGCACCTCTACGCCACCGCCACCGGCCGCGCCCGCTGGGAGCAGCCGGCGCGTCTGAACCTGCGCCGCGAGCTGGAGGCCCTGTGCTCCTGAGCCGACACGGCGAGGCCCGCCTCCCCGGACCGGGAAGACGGGCCTCGCGTGCTGGGCGCCCGGGAGGACCGGGCGGGCTCAGCGGGTGGTCACATCATGCCGCCCATGCCGCCCATCGGGTCCATGCCCTCGGCACCGCCGGCCGGGTTCTTCTCCGGCTTGTCGGCCACGACGGCCTCGGTGGTGAGGAACAGGCCCGCGATGGACGCGGCGTTCTGCAGGGCGGAGCGGGTCACCTTGACCGGGTCGTTGATGCCCGCGGCCAGCAGGTCCTCGTACTCGCCGGTGGCAGCGTTCAGGCCGTGGCCGGCCTCGAGGGTCTTGACCTTGTCCGCCACGACGCCCGGCTCCATGCCCGCGTTGAAGGCGATCTGCTTCAGCGGGGCCTCGATGGCGACCTTGACGATGTTCGCGCCGGTGGCCTCGTCGCCCTCGAGCTGCAGGCCCTCGAACGCCTTCGCGCCGGCCTGGATCAGGGCCACGCCGCCGCCGGCGACGATGCCCTCCTCCACGGCCGCCTTGGCGTTGCGCACGGCGTCCTCGATGCGGTGCTTGCGCTCCTTGAGCTCCACCTCGGTGGCCGCGCCGGCCTTGATGACGGCCACGCCGCCGGCCAGCTTGGCGAGGCGCTCCTGGAGCTTCTCGCGGTCGTAGTCCGAGTCGGTGTTCTCGATCTCGGCGCGGATCTGGGCCACGCGGCCGGCGATCTGCTCGGCGTCGCCGGCACCCTCCACGATGGTGGTCTCGTCCTTGGTGATGACCACCTTGCGGGCGGTGCCCAGCAGGTCGAGGGTGGCGTTCTCCAGGGAGAGGCCGACCTCGGAGGAGATGACCTGGCCGCCGGTGAGGATGGCGATGTCGGCGAGCATGGCCTTGCGGCGGTCGCCGAAGCCCGGAGCCTTCACGGCCACGGACTTGAAGGTGCCGCGGATCTTGTTGACCACCAGCGTGGCCAGGGCCTCGCCGTCGACGTCCTCGGCGATGATCAGCAGCGGCTTGCCGGACTGCATGACCTTCTCGAGGATCGCCACCATGTCCTTCACGGTGGAGATCTTCGAGTTGACGATGAGGATGTAGGGATCCTCGAGGACGGCCTCCTGGCGGTCCGTGTCCGTGACGAAGTAGCCGGAGATGTAGCCCTTGTCGAACCGCATGCCCTCGGTGAGCTCGAGCTCGAGGCCGAAGGTGTTGGACTCCTCGACGGTGATGACGCCCTCCTTGCCGACCTTGTCCAGCGCCTCGGCGATGAGGGCGCCGATCTGCGGGTCGGCGGCGGAGATGGACGCGGTGGCGGCGATCTGCTCCTTGGTCTCGATCTCGCGGGACGCGGAGAGCAGCTCGGCGGTGACGGCCTCGACGGCCTTCTCGATGCCGCGCTTCAGGGAGAGCGGATCGGCGCCGGCGGCCACGTTGCGCAGGCCCTCGCGCACGAGCGCCTGGGCGAGCACGGTGGCGGTGGTGGTGCCGTCGCCGGCGACGTCGTCGGTCTTCTTGGCGACCTCCTTGACGAGCTCCGCGCCGATCTTCTCGTAGGGGTCCTCGAGCTCGATCTCCTTGGCGATGGACACGCCGTCGTTGGTGATGGTGGGGGCGCCCCACTTCTTCTCGAGCACCACGTTGCGGCCGCGGGGGCCGAGCGTCACCTTCACGGCGTCCGCGAGGGTGTTCAGACCCTTCTCCAGACCGCGGCGGGCCTCTTCGTCGAATGCGATGGTCTTGGCCATGAGTGCATGTCCTTTCTGGACGTCACGTTCCTTGCTGGTGGCTGACCCGCACCGATGCCCGCGACGGACGGCCCGGAACGGGGCCTCACCGATGGACAGGTCCTCCTCCACGGGGGTGCCGGCCGGGGTACGACTGGCAGTCCCACCTTCGGAGTGCTAACCCCATTATGAGCACTCTCCCCGGGAGAGTGCAAAAGGCTGGGGCGTCGTCCGCCCGCATCCGCACCGGGCGGACGACACGAGGACGGCGTGCGGGTCCGGATGCACGCGACCCCCGTGGGCGCCGTCCCCTCAGGGGGTGGCGCCCACGGGGGTCGCACAGCGTCGGCGGACGCGCCGCCGACGGGGTCAGCCGGTGACGACGACGGCGACGCCATCGACCTGCAGGTTCGGGCTCTGGACGACGGGGAGGCCCAGCTCGCGGCCGACGGCCTCGGCGGCGGCCTTGTCCCCGGAGCGGTTGTACATCACGGTGGAGGCGCCCACGCGGGGGCCGCTCCAGTTCTGGGCGGACACCGACGTGAAGCCGGCGTTCTTGAGCTCCTGCGCGTTGCGGGCGGCCAGGCGGTTGATGCGGGTCGCGTTGTACACCGTCACACGGGTGCTCTTCGCCGCTGCGGCGGCACGGGAGGCCTCGGCCTTGCGGGACGCCTCGGCGGCCTGCGAGCGGGAGGCCTCGGCAGCCTGGGAGCGCGATGCCTCGGCGGCCTGCGAGCGGGAGGCCTCGGCAGCCTGGGAGCGCGATGCCTCGGCGGCCTGCGAGCGGGAGGCCTCGGCAGCCTGGGAGCGCGATGCCTCGGCGGCGCGGGCGGCCTCGGCCGACGCGGCGGCCGAGCGGGAGGCCTCCGCGTCACGGGACGCCTGGGCGGCGGCCTGCGCGGCGGCGGAGGACTCGGCGGCCTGCGCGGCAGCGGAGGACTGCTCGGCGGCGCGGGAGGCCTCCGCGTCACGGGACGCCTGGGCGGCGGACTCCTGCGCGGCACGGGAGGACTCGGCGGCCGGGGCGGGCCCGCTGCTCGACGCGTCCGTGGTCGCGGAGGGCGGGGCAGGCTCGGTCGAGGACGCGGCGGCCTCGGAGGAGGAGGCCGGGGCCTCGGTCGTGCTGTCCGTGGGTGCCGAGGAGGACGAGGAGTCCGCCGCGCCGGCCGTCGGGCGGTCGTCCCCGCCGGTGAGCCACGGCAGGATCACACCCAGGAACAGGCCCGCGAGCAGCACGAGCCCGGCGAGCAGCAGCAGCGGGCGGAGAGCGCCCCCGCCTGCGCCGCCGGACGCGGCGGTGGCGCCGGCGGCGGCCGGTGCGAAGGACGCGCGGTGCGCGCCGCGCTGGTCGGTGTACTCGGGGACGTCGTCGAAGCGGTCGGGCCGGTATGCCATCGGTCAGTTCTCCTGGCGGGGGGAAGCGGGAGCGGTGGACGAGGGAGTCACGGGCCTCCTGATCGCCCGGCGCCGGGTGCCGCGCGTGCGCAGCAGGCGGCGGACGAGGAGGGGGCGGTAGGCCAGGGCGGCCTCGCGATCCAGCAGTCCGTTCAACACCTGATAGTAGGCGGTCGGCGCCAGTCCGAGGCGCTCCCGGATCGCGTGGTCCTTCGCGCCGGTGTGCCGCCAGGTCGCGGCCTCGAGGTCGAGGACGGCCCGTTCCTGCTCCGTGAGACCGCCGAGGGGCGCGCGGGAGGCGCGCGCGGCGGCGTCGTCGGGGCGGAGATCCGGCTGAGGCATGACGGCCACTGTAGTGACCGTCGCGGCCGTCGGCGCGCGGATACGCTCGGAGCATGGATCTCCTCGCACCCCTGGACCCCGGATGGGAGAGGGCGCTGGCCGCGCAGTCGGACGCCTTCGAGCACGTCGGCGCCGCCCTGCGCGCGCGCCGCGACGCCGGCGAGCACGTCCTGCCCGCGCCGGAGGACATCCTCCGGGCCTTCCGCCAGCCCTTCGACGGCGTGCGCGTGCTGGTGCTGGGCCAGGACCCCTACCCCACGCCGGGCCACCCGATCGGGATGTGCTTCGCGGTGGACCGCCGTGTGCGTCCGCTGCCGCGCTCCCTGGCCAACATCTACCGGGAGCTCCACGACGACGTCGGCGTCACGCCCCCCGAGCACGGCGACCTGACCGCGTGGACGGACCAGGGGGTGCTCCTGCTCAACCGCGTCCTCACGGTGCGCGCGGGCGCGCCGGCGAGCCACCGAGGGATGGGCTGGGAGCAGATCACCGAGGCCGCCGTGCGGGCGCTGGCAGGGCGCGGCACCCCCCTCGTGGGCCTGCTGTGGGGCGCCGATGCCCGGCGCATGGCTCCGGTGCTGCGCGAGGCGGGGTGCGGCGTCGTGGAGTCCCCGCACCCCTCCCCCTGAGCGCGCAGCGGGGCTTCTTCGGCTCGCGGCCGTTCAGCCGGGTCAACGCCCTCCTCGCCGAGGCGGGCGCGGAGCCGGTGGACTGGCGCCTCCCGGCCTGAGTCGGTCCCGCCCGCCCCGACGACGCCGGGCGGGTCCCGTCAGCGCAGGCGCGGCGGCAGCGCGCGGGGCGAGGAGTCCCGCAGGCGGTCCGTGACGGGCTTGGCCACCGTGTTGCCCAGGGCCACGCCGGCGGCGATCGCGGCGACGATGACGATCGCGTCGACGATCCCGACGATCCCGAGCATCTCCGACTTGGACTCCACGGTGAATCCGTAGAGGGAGCGGAAGATGGTCAGGCCGGGGAGCAGGAAGAGCACGCTGGGCAGCGCGACCACGAGGGCGGGAGCACCGATCCGCTCCGCCACGATCCGCGCCGTGAAGCCGATCGCGGCCGCCGCGATCGCCGGGGCGAGCCGACCGCTCGTGCCCGCCGCGGTGACCGCCGTGAAGACGAGGTAGCCCACCGCGGAGACGGCCCCGCTCGCGAGGATGGCACGACTGCGGTTCTGCTCCACCACCGCGTCGGACATGGACGCCACCGCCACGAGGGCCAGCAGGAGCAGGAACGGGTGGCTCTCCTGCGAGGTCTCGGCGAGGTCCAGCGGCGGCAGCCCGACCATCTCCGCCACCCCCACCGCGAGCATGATCCCGCCCATGATCCCCGCGTAGACGAGCAGGGCGGAGATGAAGCGGCCGGCGGCCGTGACGGGGAACCCGTTGATCGCGTCCTGGGTGGCCGTCACGAACCGCACCGTCGGCAGGAGCATCATGATGCCGCCCGCGGTCACCACGGCGGGGTTGACGGGCACCCGGAGGGCGAACGCCACCAGGGCGATGACCGTGGCGAGGAAGGCGGCGAACATGGCGGAGAAGATCTCGGGGAAGCGGGCCCTGTCCGCCTGGACCTTGAGCCAGAACACCAGCCACGTGGAGACCATGCCCAGCAGAGCGCCCTCCCAGGAGCCGCCGATGAACGGGACGAAGCAGCCCGCGAACACGCCCGCGAACAGGACCTCGAAGAAGGGCGGGAACGGCTTGGGCCGGTGGCGGATCTCCACGAGACGGCGCTGCGCCTCGGAGCGCTCGACCTTCCCCTCGGAGATCTGCTCCACGAGGCGGTGGACGGCCACGAGGCCGTCGAAGTGCGTGGACGAGGAGCGCACCACGCGCTGCAGCGTGTACGGCACCTCGCCGCGGGAGGAGTCGGGCGCGTAGTTGAGGGAGATGGCCTGGTTGGTCAGGTCCACCTCGGTCTCCTGGATGCCGTAGGCCTGGGTCACCACGATGATCGAGGTCTCCACGTCCAGCGAGGTGGCCCCGAAGCTGAACATCGTCTCCCCCAGCTTGAGGGCGAAGTCCAGGGTGGTCCGCGCCTCGACGGAATGGTGCTCGACGTCCCTGCGCTGCTGGAGGGTGGAGCGCATCCTGCGCCCGTACGGCGAGCTCTGCAGACGCTCCACCATGGCGAGGGTCTGCGTGGGCAGGGCCTCCTCGAACACGGCGCGGTCCTGGCGCCCCCGCCGCCCTCGGCGCCGGCCCTTCTTCTCCGGCGGGCCGTGCGGGACCACCGGGTCCGGGACGGTGACGTCCGGTTCGGGGATCACGGCCGGCGCGGGCAGGGCGCCGTCGGCGTCCGCCGGGGAGAGCACCGAGGTGGGCACCTGCTCCGAGAGCGGCGGCTCGGTCAGGGGCGAGTCGGCGGCCGGGGTGGGAGTGGCGTCCTCCGCCCCGTCCGCCTGGACGACGCCCTGGTCCGGGTGGAGGCCGGGGTCTGCCGCGAGCCCGGTCTCGTTGACGGCGTCCTCGTCCAGCAGCAGCGGGTCCAGGTCCACCGCCGAGTCCGGGGTGAGCATCACCGGGGGCACCGGCCGCCCGGGGGACTCCGCGGCGGCCGCGGGGCGGATCACGGGGATCAGGGTGGGCTCCGCGGCGGGCTCGGGGATGCGCGGGTCGAAGCGCTCCGCCTCCTGGGGGCCGTCCGGGTCCACGCCGTCCACCGTGTCCTTCCTGCGCTCTGCGCCTGGCTGCTCCTCGATCGCGGCTGGTCGCCGGTGACATCCAATCACGCCGGACGCACCTTCGGGCACGCAAAAGGGCCCTCCCGAAGGAGGGCCCCGCTGCGGTGGATCTTACTGGACTCGAACCAGCGACCTCTCGCGTGTGAAGCGAACGCTCTAACCAACTGAGCTAAAGATCCGCGTGCGTCCCGATCCGCCGTGGCGGACCGGACAACTCGCAGAACTCTACCGGATCCCCCCGGCGGGGGCAAGTCCGCGCGGCGGCAGGAGGGCCGGCCGGCCCTCCTGCCGCTCACCTCACTTCGCGGAGAGCGCGAGGTCGTCGAGGCTGAAGGCCGTCCAGGCGGACGAGTCCTCCACGCCCCGGAACTGCAGGGTCACCGTCCTGCCCGCGAAGCGGGAGACGTCCACGGTGTGCTGCACCCAGCCGCGACCCTTCTCCAGGTTGGAGTGGGTCTTGAGGGTGTACGTGCCGTACGCGCCGTCGCGGACCTGCACGGACAGCTTGTCGTACGCGGTGGACGAGCTGGTCTCGGCCGAGTCGACGCGCACCCAGTAGGACAGCGTCGTGGTCGTGCCGGCGGGCACGGCCACGGTCTGCGAGAGGGTCGCGGTGTTCGCGTAGCCGAGGTTGTTGAGCACGCCGTGGTAGATCCCCGAGTGCGGGGAGACGGACTCGTACCGCGACCGGCCGGTGCCGCTCCAGCCGGTGGCGCCCGACTCGAAGCCCGGGTTCACCAGCAGGTTGCCGGAGGGTGCGGGGGCCGGCTCCACGGGAGCAGTCGGGTCGGTCGGCGCCGTCCCGCCGACGGCGGCGACGGCCGCGGTGGCGTCGGCCAGGCCGGCGCCGCAGCCCTCGGAGCAGGTCACGGGCATGGCGCGGGCGGTCGACTTCAGGGTGGACTCGACCTGTGCCGGGGTCAGGCCGGGCTGCTTCGTGAGCATGAGCGCGGTCAGGCCCGCCACGTGCGGGGTGGCCATCGAGGTGCCGTTGTAGGAGGCGTAGCCCGCGCCGGACGGCCGGGTGGTGCCCGTGTTGACCGTGGAGATGATGGAGCTGCCCGGCGCCGTCACGTCCACGGCGCTGCCGTAGTTGGAGAAGGAGGAGCGGCGGCCGGAGGAGTCGGACGCGGCCACGGTGATGGTGTTCTGGCAGTTGGCGGGGCGGGCGTTGGCGGCGGGCTGGTTCTCGTTGCCGGCGGCCACGACGACGGGCACCCCGCGACCCACGGCCGCGTTGATGGCGTTCTGGTAGGTGGTCCCGCAGGTGCCGGAGCCGCCGAGGGACATGTTGATCACGTCGGCCGGGGTGGCGTTCAGGGGGGCGCCGGGCACGGAGCCGCCCGCGGACCACACGATCGCATCGGCGATGTCGGCGAGCGAGCCGCCGCACTTGCCCAGCACGCGCACCGGCTGGATCTTCGCGTTCGGGGCCACGCCCACGACGCCCACCGTGTTCGCCGCGGCCGCCACGGTGCCGGCCACGTGCGTGCCGTGCCAGGACGAGTTCGACGGGTTGGGATCGCCGCACTCGCCGGCGAGGTACCAGTCGCCCTCGTCGGCGGGGTTGGCGTCACGGCCGTTGCCGTCACGCGAGGAGGTGGTGTTGGAGATGAAGTCGTAGCCGGCCACCACGTTGGCGTTGAGATCCGCATGGGAGGTGATGCCGGTGTCGATCACGGCGACGATCGAGCCGGTGCCCGTGGTGCTGTCCCACGCCCCCGGCACGCGCATGCCGTTCACCCCGGTGAAGCCCCACTGCTGCCCGTAGGACGGATCGGCGGGGGTGAGGCCGCTCGCGGTCATGATGGCGTTCGGCTCCACGGCCTCCACCAGGCTCGAGGCCTTCAGGTCCGCCATGAACGCGGCGGACGCGGAGGGGCTGAGCTTCTCGTCCGTGGCGATCACGTGGGAGCCGAGCGCGGTCTCGCGCAGCTCCTTCACGGACACGCCCGCCTCCTTCGCCGCCTTGCCCCACGCGAGGGCCCTGCCCTTCGGGCGGGAGACGGACGCGGTCTCCTTGTAGGTGACGATGAAGGAGTCGTAGCCGTCCGCGTTCGGGTCCGCGGCGGTGGACGCGGCCGTGCGCGCCGGGGCGGAGGCCGCAGGGCGTGAGGCGTCGGGGACGGCGTCGACGGCGACGGCCGGCGAGGCGCCGAGGGCGCTGCCGGCCACGACGGCGGCGGCGAGCAGGGCGCCGAGACGACGCGTACGGGAGGGGGGAGAGGGCGTCATCGTGCTGCTCCTCGAGGGGACGGGCCACCGCCTGCGGTGGAGTCCGAGGGATCGGGCACCGGGGGTGACGCGGCTCACGCTAGGGCATGTCGCGCGGAATTGACCAGCACGGATGCAGAGGTCGTCGCGAGCCCCCTACCGGATTCGAACCGGTGACCCTCTGTTTACAAGGCAGATGCTCTGGCCAGCTGAGCTAAGGGGGCGGGCAGGGGGCCGGGTCCGCGCGGGCGCGGCACCGACCCCCTGAAGGATACCGGGATCAGCCCTCGATCTTGGCGGACGCCCAGTCGCCGAAGGAGTCCTCGGCGCCGTCGATGGCCCAGTTCTTGCCGTCCATGAGCACGGTCGGCGTGCCGCCGACGCCGGCGGCCTTGGCCTTGGCGGTCGCGTACGCCACGGCGGGCCGGTAGGCGTCGTCCTTCACGCAGGAGGAGATGTCCGCGCCGAGCTCCTCGGCGCGGTCCACGAGCTCGTCGTCGGAGATGCCCTTGCCCCCGTGCTGCTGGTAGGCCGCGAACAGGCCCTCGACGAAGGCGTTGTAGGCCTCGGGCTTCTGCTCGGCCACGCAGTACGCCGCGTTCGCGGCGCGGGCCGAGTAGTTCTGGTTGCCCGGGGTGCTGAGGAAGTCGACGATCCGGTACTCGACGGTCGCCTTGCCCTCGTCGAGCCACGTGTTCAGCTGCTCGGCGTTGCTCTTCTCGAACTCGGCGCAGTGCACGCAGTTGAAGTCGGCGTACACCACCACGTGGTGGGGCTCCCCGTCGGCGGGCGCCTCGGCGCCCGGGACACTCTCCGGCTGGCCGCCGGCGCCCTCGGGGACCTGCACGTCGGCGGCCTTGACCTCGCCGACGTCCTCCCCGCCGTCGGCAAGCGCGGTGGTGGAGGTGAGGGCCACGCCGCCCTCGGTGTTCGCGACGGCGGGCAGGGGCCCGGCCTCGGCGGCGGCGTCGCGGCCCTGGTTCGCCACGAGCGCCACCACGAGGGCGGCCGCGAGCGCGGCGGCGAGCACGGCGCCCCAGATCCAGAGGGAGCGGCGGCGGCGGTCCCTGCGCTGCTGCTCCTCCTGCATGCGGCGGGCGCGCGCTCGGGCGTCGGTCGACGGCGTCGAGGCTCTGCTGCTGGCCAAGGGTCCTCCTGGGGTCGAAGTGTGCGTCCCGGTGCGCTCCGGGCGGCGGGCGCGGGCACCTGCCGGGGCCGGGCTCGCGATGCCCGAGGCGAGCATATCCGCCCAGTCTGGGAGGATCGGCGGCATGGCCCCCCCGGAGACGAACGCCCCCTCCCCCGCCGACCGCCTGACCGTCACCGGCGCCCCGTCCGGCGACGCGACCGAGGACCCCGCGACGGCCCTGCTCGCGCTGCCGTGGTCCACGCCGCTCGAGGAGTGGCCGGAGGACGTCCTCGCCGCCCTGCCACGCGGCATCTCGCGGCACGTGGTGCGCTTCGCCCACGTGGGCGGGAGCATCGTGGCCGTCAAGGAGACCACGGAGGAGCTCGCCTTCCGCGAATATCGGCTGCTGCGCCGCCTCGCGGACCGCCCGCCGCCGTCGGTGGAGCCCGTCGCGGTCGTCACCGGACGCACCCGCGACCACGGCACGCCCCTGCCCGCGGCACTGGTCACCCGGCACCTGCGCTTCTCCCTGCCCTACCGCGCCGTGTTCTCCGAGCGGCTGCAGCGGCCGACCCTCGTGCGGCTCATGGAGGCGCTGGCGACCCTGCTGGTGGAGCTGCACCTGGAGGGGTTCTTCTGGGGCGACGTCTCGCTCTCCAACGTGCTGTTCCGCCGGGACGCGGGCGGATTCGCGGCGCACCTGGTGGACGCGGAGACCGGCGAGCTGCGGGAGCGGCTCTCCACGGGCCAGCGCGAGCACGATCTCGAAGTGGCCCGCGTGAACGTGGGCGGCGAACTGCTGGACCTGCTGGCCAGCGGGCTCGCCGACCCGGACGTGGACCCCGCGGCCACCCCCGACCTCATGGTGGACTCGTACCGCCGGCTGTGGGAGGAGCTGACCGCTCCGGTCGCCTTCCCCCGTGCCGAGCCGTGGCGCATGGACCGCCGATTCCGCCGCCTCGGCGAGCTCGGCTTCGAGGTGGAGGAGTACTCCCTGCGGGCGGCGGAGGCCCCCGGCATGATGACGGCCCGGCCCACGGAGGTCCTCGCAGGGTTCCACCGGCGCCGCCTCGAGCGGCTCACGGGCCTGCACGTGCAGGAGAACCAGGCCCGACGCCTGCTCGTGGACATCGACGCGGCCCGGCGGGCCTGGGACCCGTACCTGGACATGGAGGGGGCCGCCCACCGCTGGGTCGTGGAGGTCTTCGATCCCGTGGTGCACTCCGTCCCACTCGAGCTGCGCGCCAAGCTCGAGCCTGCCGAGATCATGCACCAGCTTCTCGAGCACCGCTGGTACCTCTCCGAGGCGCGCGGCGCAGCCGTGCCCCTCCAGGAGGCCGTGGACTCCTACGTGGACACGATCCTGCGCGCCCGCAGGGACGAGGACGCGCTCGCCCTGCACCCCACCACCACGATGCTGCGGGCCGTGCCCGACCCGGAGCCCGGCGCGGGCTGAGCCGGCTCAGCGCTGCAGCAGCAGGAAGCCCGGCGCGGCCACCTCCACCGGCGCGGCGGCGGGCGCGTCCGCGTCCGCGGCGAGCGGGCCGGCGTCGGTGTGGCCGGCGAGCACGTGCGCGCCCCGCAGGTCCTCCGGGACGGTGAGCGGGAGGTCGCCGAGGGCGGCGAGGAGCACGACGTCGCCGCACGCCGCCTGCTCGGCCCGTCCGCGCTCGAGGCGCACGTGCCGTCGCTCGGGGTCCACCCACGCGCGGGTGAGCGAGCGCCGCGGCTCCGTGAGTGCCGGCAGGGTGCGGCGCAGCCCGATGAGGCGGCGGTACGTCTCCTGCACGCGGGCCCCGCGGCCCTGCCCCGGCTCGGCCCAGTCGAGCACCGCGGAGTCGCGGGTGACCCGGTCCTGGGGGTCGGGCACGTCGGCCGGGTCCCAGCCGTGCTCGGCGAACTCGCGACGCCGGCCCTGGCGCACCGCCTCGCCCAGCTCCTCGTCCGGGAACGAGGTGAAGAACGCCCACGGTGTGCTCGCCGCGAACTCCTCGCCCATGAAGAGCAGGGGCACGTTCGGGCCGGTGAGCAGGAGGGCCGCCTCCGCGGCCAGCGACCCCTCGCTCAGAGTCGCCCCGGTGCGGTCCCCGGCGGCGCGGTTGCCCACCTGGTCGTGGTTCTGGATGCTCACGATGAACGCCTCGTTCGGCACGTCCGCCGGAACGGGACGTCCGTGGTCCCGTCCGCGGAACGTCGAGCGGGTGCCGTCGTGGAAGTACGCCCGCTCCATCACCTTGGCCACCGCCTCCAGGGGTGCGAAGTCCGCGTAGTAGCCGCCCGTCTCCCCCGTCGTCGCGACGTGCAGGGCGTGATGGACGTCGTCGTTCCACGCGGCGGCCAGCCCCAGCCCGCCGGCGGAGCGCGGGAGCACGAGCCGGGGGTCGTTGAGGTCGGACTCCGCCATGAGCGGCACGGGGCGGCCCGCGCGGGCCGCGGCCTCGTCCGCGAGCGCGGCCATCTCCTCGAGGAGGTGCACGGCGCGGGTGTCCCGCAGGGTATGCACGGCGTCCAGGCGCAGCCCGTCCACGTGGAACTCCTCGATCCACATGCGCAGGTTGTCCAGGATGTGGCGGCGCACCTCGTCCGAGTCCGGACCGTCCAGGTTGACGCCCTCGCCCCAGCCGGTGTCCCCCGCGGTGAGGTACGGGCCGAAGGCCCCGAGGTAGTTCCCCGCGGGGCCGAGGTGGTTGTAGACCACGTCCTGCACCACGCCGAGCCCCGCGGCGTGCGCGGCGTCCACGAAGCGCCGGTACGCCTGAGGGCCGCCGTAGGACTCGTCCACCGCGAACCACGCGACGCCGTCGTAGCCCCAGTTGCGGGGGCCGTTGAAGGAGTTCACGGGCAGCAGCTCGAGATGGGTCACGCCCAGCTCGACGAGATGGGGAAGCCGCTCGATCGCGGCCTCGAGCGTCCCCTCCGCCGTGAAGGTCCCCACGTGCAGCTCGTACAGCACCGCGCCGCGCAGCCCCCCGCCCTGCGGGGCGGCCGGATCCGCGAGCACGCCGGCCGGCCCGCGCCAGTCAGCGTCCGTCCACGCGAAGTCCGCGCCCTCGACGTCGCGGCGGGAGGGCCCGTGCACCGTGTCCGGCTGGCGGCGCGAGCGCGGATCCGGCACGGGGTCGCCGCCGTCCACGCGGTAGCCGTAGCCGGGGTCGGCGGGGGCCGGGGCGCCGAGCACGGCCGCCGGGTCCTGCGACGGCGTCCACCGCCCGCCGGCCGCGCGGTCCATGGCCACCGCGCGGGCGCCCGCCCAGCGGTCCTGCGCGTCGTGCCGCGACCCGGGCACGGTGTCCACGAGCACGAGTTCGACGGTCTGCGCGTGCGGAGCCCAGACCGCGTAGGGGGTGCGCCGCGCCTGGGCCGCGGCCTCCGGCTCCGCACCGGTGGGGTCCACCGGGTCGGCCCCGATGCGGCGCAGGCCGAGGCCCGCATCCGGCACGGGGGCGGCGGCGACGACGTCCGCGGCGGCCTGCGGCGCGCGGGAAGGGGCGGTGTCGGGGGCGGTGTGGTCGCGCATGGCGGGTCTCCTGGGGTGGACGGATCGGTCAGGCGGCGGGCACGAGCAGCGCCACCGGGAGGTCGTGCAGCAGCTCGGCGAGCCGCACGGCGCCCCGCTCGTCCGGTTGGACGCGGCGGCCCGTCACGGCGTCCTCCCACGCCCCGGCCGGGACGGTCACGGTGGTCTCCCCCCAGCCGCCGCGCTCGGTGAGCGTGGCGGGCCAGCGGGTGGCCACGGCGAGGGCGCCTCCGCGGCTGAAGGCCACGGCGTGCTCGGCGGCCGGACCGGAGACGTCCAGCGGGCGGTATCCCGTGAACAGCTCCGGTCGGTCGCGGCGGGTGCGCAGCGCCGCGGCGACCACGGCGAGCTTGGCCGCGTCGGGGTCCTGGCGCGTGGGGCGCCACCCCGTGTCGAGGCGGTCGAGGAGGGCGGCGCGGGCCGCGAAGTCCACCGGGCGGCGGTTGTCCGGGTCCACGAGCGAGGGGAACGGGAGCTCGGTGCCCTGGTAGACGTCCGGGACGCCCGGCGCCGTGAGCTGCACGAGCTTGTGGCCCAGCTGCACCGCGAGCCCGGCCTCGGAGATCCGGTCCGCCACCGCCTGCACGAGGCCGCGCGCGGGGCCGTCCGCCGCCGTGACGGCGTGGGCCAGCTCCGCGAGGCGGGCCTCGTAGTCGGCATCCTGGTCCGTCCACGTGGTGTGGACGGCGGCCTCGCGCGCCGCCTTCTGGAGGAAGCCGAGCACGCGCTCGGCGTCCGGCGCGGTGCCGTCCGTGGGCCACACGCCCACGATGGACTCCCACACCAGGCGCGCGGCGTCCGGCTCCCCCAACGGGTGGAGGGCACACAGCTGCGTCAGATCGGCCGCCCAGCGCTCGGGGTCCTCGGCCAGCACGGCGATGCGGGCGCGCACGTCCTCGCTGCGCTTCGTGTCATGCGTGGTGAGTGTGGTCATGGAGGTGGGCCAGGACGCCTGCCGGGCCTGCTGCGCAGCGTGGAACCCGCTCAGGGTGAGGGCGACGTGCGCGGGGTCCCCGCCCACCTCGTTGAGGTTGGCCCACCGGGCATACCGGTAGAAGGAGCGGTCCTCCACGCCCTTGGCCATCACCATGCCGGAGGTCTGCTGGAAGCGGCGGGCCACCGGGGACTCCGGGTCCGAGAGCACCGCGAAGAGGTCCGCGAGCACGGGTGCGAGCTCCGGTCGCTCCGCGGCGGCCGCCTCGACGGCCTCCTCGAGGTGGCCCTGTCCCACGGGGAGGTAGGTGCGGTACACGGGCAGCTGGGCGAGCACCTCCGCCAGGCCCGCGGTGAGGGCTTCGTCGTCGTGGGCGCCGAGGACGCCGTCCGCGCGGGCCTCCCGCACGAGGCGCCCGGTCTCGGCCGCGAGGGAGCCGGTGGCCACGTCCTCCTTGGCCTCGGCGATCAGCTCGTGCCATTCCGCGCGGCGGGCCGCGTCCTGCTCGGGCGTCCCCACAGCGGCGCGGGGCATGAACACGCGCTCGACCTCGCCCAGGGCGTCGTAGCCGGTGGTCCCGTCCGCGTCCCACGCCGCAGGCAGGAGCTCGCCGGGCTCCAGGATCTTCTCCACGACGAGCCAGCCCTGCGGCAGCACGCGTCGACGCAGGAGGCGGAGGTAGCCGGCCGGGTCCGTCAAGCCGTCCGGATGGTCCACGCGCAGCCCCGAGACGAGCCCCTCGCGCACCCATCGGGCGATCTCCGCGTGGGTGGCGTCGAAGACCTCCGGGTCCTCGACGCGGACGCCCGCGAGGGTGGTCACGGTGAAGAAGCGCCGGTAGTTCAGCTCGGCGTCCCCGCGGCGCCAGCCGATGAGGCGGTAGTGCTGCAGCTCGTGCACGGCGTGGGCCAGGCGGGCGAGCTCGGGGGTCGGATCGTCCTCGGGGCGGGCGCCGGCGAACACCTCAGCGGCGCGCAGGCCGGTGGCGGCCTCGGCACGCTCGAGCGAGCCGGGGGCCAGCGGATAGGCGGTGTCCCAGTGCAGGAGCCGGCCGGCGTCCGTCCCCTCGCCCGGGACCACCACGAGGCGCTCGATCGCGGCGTCGTCCCCGCGATCGTCTCCCTCAGGACCGTCCTCCAGGACGGGAATGAGCACACGGCCGTCCCCGGCCCCCCAGTCCACGTCGAACCACGCGGCGTGCTGCGCTTCCCGGCCGTGCGCCAGCAGGTCCCACCACGCCGGGTTCGCCTCGGGCGTGGCCACTCCCACGTGGTTGGGGACGATGTCCACGAGGACCTTCATCCCCACCTCGTGCGCGGCGCGCGCCACCTCGGCGAGGCCCTCGGCGCCTCCGCGGGCGGGGTCCACGCGGCTGGGGTCCACGACGTCGTAGCCGTGGTCCGAGCCCGGCTCCGCGGCGAGCAGCGGGGAGAGGTAGAGCCAGTCCACCCCGAGCCGGTGCAGGTACGGCACGAGCTCGGCCACGGAGGGCAACGGGAGGTCCGGGCTGACCTGGAGCCGATAGGTGGAAGCGGGCACGGGACGCTCAGCGGGGATCACTCCGCCGACGCTAACAGAGGCTCCGGACGCGGCAGGAGGACCGGACGTCGCCGCCCGCGCCGAGGGGGCTCAGCGCCCCCGGGCAAGTCGTAGAAGATGTCCTCCCCCACCAGGGGCTCCCCCGTGGGCTCGAGGAGCACCAGCTCGTCCTCCAGAACCGTGCCGTCCGCGGTGGTGAGGTCGGCCGTGAAGCCGCTGCCGGACTGCCGGATGCCCTCCACGGCCGTGTAGCCGTACTTCCGCACGAGGTTCTCCCGGAGGCCGGCGAGCCCGCTGAGGTGCAGCCAGACGCCGAGCCCCAGCAGCAGCCCCGTCACCGCGAGGAATCCCATGCCCACGCGGCGCTGCGTGCGGGTGTCCCGCAGCAGCCGCACGTCCTGGTTGCGCCCCGTCGACGCCGCGAACCGGCGGTGCCGGTGCGCGCGCCACGCCCCCGCGACCACGAGGGCGACGCCCGCCACGGCCGCGACCGCGGCCGTCCAGTAGAGGATCCAGGGCGTCCAGAGGTCCACACGCGAGAAGTCCATGGCTCCATTGTGGGCCATGTCACATCGAGTGCCCGTGCCGCGGACGCGGATTCACCCGCTCCGCCCTGGAGGGCGGGGTCAGGGCAGGTTCTCGCCGCGCGCGGCGGTCCAGAGCCGATGCCACTGCGCCGCATCCATCGCGGCGGCCACCTCGGGCGCTGCGGCGCACGCCGCAAGTCGGCCGGGGTCCTGGCTTCCCACCACGGGGCGCACGCCCCACGGCAGCTTGAGCAGCCAGGCGAGGACCACGGCCTCCCGCCCCGCGCCCAGCTCTTGTGCCACCTGCGCCACGACGGCTGCCGGCCCGCCCGCCGAGGCCAGCGCGGCGGCCTCGGCGGGGTCGGTGGGCACCGAGCCGTCCGAGCCCGGGGTGAAGCGGCCCTGGCCGAGCGGACCCCAGGCCTGAAGCTCGATCCCCTCCTCGGCGCACACCCGCCCCAGGTCCGCCGCGCCGGCGGTGGCCGGGGCCGCGCCGTGATTGGCGAGGACCTCGGCCTCCACGAGGGTGCGGTGGTGCAGGCCCAGCTCGAGCTGCGCGCAGGCCAGGCCCGTGCCGTCTGCGGCGAGGCGGCCGAGGGCGCGCTGGAACGACAGGAGGCGACCGGTGCCGAGGTTGGACACCCCGAGCCGGCGCACCAGCCCGGCCTCCCGCGCGTCGAGGAACGCCCGCACCGTGTCCTCTACGGGAGTGAGCACGTCCGGGCGGTGGATGATCAGCGTCTCCACCGCGCCCGTGCCCAGGCGGCTCAGCGAACCCTCGAGGGCGCGGCGCACGTGCGCCGGAGAGGAGTCGTAGCGCGTGACGCCGCCTCCCGCGGGGTCCTGCCCGGGGAGCACGATCCCGGCCTTCGTCTGCACACGCAGGCGCCCCCGCTCGGCCGGGTCCAGCTCGGCCAGCAGGGCCCCGGTCGTCGACTCGGAGAGGCCGCCGCCGTAGATGTCCGCGGTGTCCAGCACCGTGATGCCGGCCTCGAGGCCAGCGCGCAGTGCGCCGCGCGCCCGCGCCAGGGCGACGTCGGCGCCGGGGCCTGCGCTGTGGGGACCCTCGCCGTCGTCGACGGGGACGCCCCATCCCATGGTGCCCAGGATCAGCGGGGACGCGGCGGCGTGCTCGGCGGTGCTCATGCCCTCAGCGTCTCATGGGGCCCTGTGGTGAGATGGGCGCATGAAGCTCGCCACGTTCCGCCAGCCCGACTCCGACGCCGCCTACCCCGGGGACACCTTCGCCGCCGTCGTCACCTCGGTGCACCCGGATGACCCCGAGGTCGCGGTGCGCGCCGTGGCCCTCCCCGGCTGCCGCGACGTCGGCGAGCACCTGACCTCGACGCCGCAGGAGCAGAAGGAGCGCGTGGAGCTGGCGCTGCGCGCCGCCAAGGAGGACCACTCCCTCCTGCTGGACACCACGCAGCTGGTGTACGACACGCTCATCCCGTTCCCCACGAAGGTGATCTGCGTGGGGCTGAACTACACGGACCACATCGCGGAGACGGGCCAGGAGCGCCCCGAGCATCCCACGCTGTTCGCGAAGTTCGCGCAGTCGCTCACGGGCGCGCTGGACCCGATCGAGGTCCCCGAGGAGGACCACCGCGTGGACTACGAGGGCGAGCTGTGCATCGTGATCGGCGAGCCCGGGCGGCGGATCGCGGTCGAGGACGCGCGCGAGCACATCGCCGGGTTCGCCGTGGCCGACGACGTCTCGATGCGCGGCTTCCAGGGCCGCACCTCCGAGTGGCTCCAGGGGAAGGTCTGGGAGGCTTCCACCCCCGTGGGCCCGTGGCTCGTCACCCCGGACGAGCTGTCCAAGGACGCCCGCATCCTGACCCACGTGAACGGGGAGGTGCGGCAGGAGAGCCGCGTGGCCGACGTCGTGTTCTCCCCCGAGCAGCTCGTGGCCTACGCCTCGCAGCTGATCACGCTGAACCCGGGCGACCTCATCCTCACCGGCACCCCGGCCGGCGTCGCGCTGGCCCGCAAGGACGAGGAGGGCCGCCGCCCGTGGCTGCGCGCCGGCGACGTCGTGGAGGTGGAGATCACCGGGCTGGGCCGGCAGCGCAACGAGCTCTGCTGATCCGCGCAGACGGCGACGAGCCCTGCGTCGTCGCTGCCATCCGGGGGCCGCCCCGGGCGGCCCCCACCGCCGGGGGGGGGCGCGGGGGGGGG
>NZ_JAHXOZ010000002.1:0-10404 GCF_023147585.1 Micrococcus sp. EYE_212 | reverse complement strand
ACCGCGCTCTGCTGAACCGCCCTGCCGGCGCCGCGCCCTGCGTCGTCGCGCCTGTCCGCGGCGGACAGGCGCGACGACACAGGGCTCGTCTGGAGCTGAGGGGCCTCAGCGCTTGCCGGGCACCTTCACGTCCACCCAGGTGAGGCGGTGGTCGGAGGTGGGGAACGGATACTCGCCGGTCAGCTCGGAGCCGGGCTGGCCCTTCTCGGGCCAGAAGACGCCAGCGCCGCGCAGCGGGAGGTTCTTGGACGGCAGCGCCAGGTCCACGCGGAGGTTGCCCGGGGCCGGGCTGTCGTTGAAGTCGGCCGTGTCGAGGCTCGGGTCGCCCTCGTGCGTCAGGTTGGCGCCGCCCTGCAGCACGGACGCCTCGGCGCCGCCCGCGGAGGTGGGCTTCGGGTCGCGGATGCGGGAGTGGAAGAGCAGCTGGTCGATCGCGCCGTCCCACGAGTCGCCGTCCACCGGGTCGGCGTTGTAGTCGCCCAGGATGACGAAGCGCTCGCCACGGTCCAGGCCGCCGTGCACGCCGGCGTCGTCGTAGAGGTACTCGGCGGTCTTGCCGCCGGTGACGTAGTCGGCCCACAGGCGGATCTCGTCGTGGTTGCGGCGCTTGTTGCGCATCTCCGGGCCGTCGAAGGACGGCGGGGTGGGGTGCGCGGCGAGGAGGTGCAGCGTCGTGGTGCCGACCTGCACGGGCACGTCCCAGTGGGACTTCGAGGACAGGCGCAGCTGCTCCTGCTCCTCGGGGCTGTAGAAGTCGGTGGGCATGACGTTGCCCGGCATGTCCTGCCAGCGGAAGTCCTGGAAGGTGCGGATCTCGTCCTCGAGAATGGGGTGCTGCGAGTAGACGACCATGCCGTACTGGCCCGGGAACACGCCGAAGCCCCACGCGTCGTCCGGGCCGCCGACCGTGCCGTCGTTGTTCAGGTCCAGGCCCGAGGGGACGCCGGTGTTCACGGGAGCGGTGTAGCGGTACGCGTACTCGATGGGCTCGTGGCCGTTCTGGCCCACGGAGAGGTAGTTCTCCTGGAACAGGCGGGCGCCCTCACCGGCGGCGTCGAAGTCGAACTCGTTGACCAGCAGGATCTCGGGGCGCGTGGTCTGCACGACCTCGGCGATGTTCTGGGCCTGCGCGTTGTCCGGCGTGGAGAGGTCGCGGACCAGCTGGCCCTCGGCGCCGCGGTTCAGGGACGCGTTGTACGTGGCGATGCGCACGTCGTGCTTGGTGCGGGCCTCGACGGCCTTCGCCGGTCCGGCCTCGACGGCGGCGCGGGCTTTGGCGTGCGGGGCGGGAGCCGCGCCGGAGGCGACGGCGCCGGTCACCGCGAGCGCGCCGACGGCGATCGCGGCACTGAGGGTGCGGAGGGGACGCATGGGGAGACTCCTTCGGGAGGGGACGACGACGGCGGCCACGGTACGGCGCGCAGACGCCGGGCCGGTGGCGCGGCGGTGAACAGTCGGTGCGGGGCGGGACCACCTGAGAGACGAGCCCTGCGCTGTGGGGCCCATCGGCGCCGGACGTGGACGACGACGCAGGGCTCGTTCCCTCCTCCCGTGATGGGATGGTCCCATGAGCCCGACGTCCGTGGACCCCGCCCTCCCCCGGTTCCCGCATCTCCCGTCGACCGTCGGGATCCTGGGGGCCGGCCGCGCCGGCACCGCGCTCGCCCGCGCCCTCGCGCGCATCCCCCGGCTCCATCCCTGGATCGCCGCGCCTGACGTCGTCATGGCCGCCACGCGCCGGCCCGCGGCGGTGCAGCGCCACCTCGGCATCTACGCCCCGGAGGCGGTGGCGGTCGCCCCGGAGGACCTCGCTCAGGCGGAGCTGACCGTGGTCGCCGTCCCCCGCGAGGCCCTCGACGACGTCGACCCCGCCTGGTTCGCCGGGCCCGCCACCCGGGCGGTGGTGGACATGACCAACACCTGGGAGGCCGAGCCCCTGCCGGACTGGATGGACCCGCACGACGGCGACCCACGACTCGGCACGGAGCGCCTCGCCGCGCGCTGGGCGGCGGCCGGGCTCACGGCGCCCCTGGTCCGCGCGTTCTCCGAGATCTCGCACCACGACCTGGGCGTCGCAGGCCGCACCGAGGCACCGCGCTGGGCGCTCGCCATCGGCACGGAGCGGCACACCGACGGCGGGGGGCATGCCCTCCCCGGCGGGCGGGAGCGGCTGCGCGCCCGGGACACGGTGATCGACCTCGTCCACGCGATGGGCTTCGACGGGGTCGTGTACCAGGGGTTCGAGGAGGGAGCCCGGCTCGAGCCCGGCGGCCCCGCGTTCGGCTCCGGCGGAGACCTCGAGGAGCTGTCCCGCCGCATGAGATCCTCTCCGGAGTGGCCGGATGCGCGACCGGACGCGTGGCCGCGGGAATGACGCCGACGCCGCCCGCGCCTGTGCGTAGGCTGTCATCGACTGATCACCCGGACCCCGAGAGGACCACCATGACCCGGCCGACGCCCGACGCTCCGCTCTCCTCCCCGCGCTGCTCGGGCCCGCACCGCACCGCCTCTCGGGCGGCCGCCCTGGCCCTGGCTGCCGCCGCGGTGGTCGGTGCGGGGACGCCCGCCCTGACCGCGGGGGCCGTCGCCGGGACGTCCGCGGCCGCGGCCCTCACCCTCGCGCCTGCCGCGAGCGCCGTCCCGGCCGAGCAGGTGGACCTCGCGGACACCGCGGGGATCCTCGACCGGAACCAGCTGCTGCGCGACCTCGCGGAGATCGAGTTCCGCGAGCCCACGCGCGTCGCCGTCTTCACCGAGCGCGGCCCGGACATCCGGGACCTCGACGAGGACCGCCGGTCCCAGGCCTTCAACGGGCGCGTCCTCGACCACGCCCGCACGCAGCGGCCCGACTGGCTCAGCGCGGACGGGCAGAAGTGGGCGGACGGGCTCGTGATCGTCGCCGTGGACCCGGACAACCGGATGCTCGGCGTGTACCAGGGCGAGGACCGCAGGCTCAGCACGGACACACAGGCGGCCGTCCGCGACGACGGCAAGGACGCGGCCCGCGACGCGCGGTGGACGGACGCCGTCGTGGACATCGTGGACTCGGCGGCCTCCCACATCGGGCGGCCGCTGCACGAGGAGCCGGGCCTGTGGTTCGGCGCGGGCGGCGCCGCGGTCGGAGGGGCGGCCGCGGCCGCGGCGGTGGTCGCCACCCGGCGATCCCAGCGCCGGAAGGCCGAGGCCGACCTCGACGCGGCCCGCACCCACCTCACCAGCGTGACGATGGACTGGGACGCCACGGAGGTGAACGCCTCCACCGTGCCGACCGACGACCCGTTCGGCGCGCGCCTGATGGAGCGGTTCCGGGGCTTCCACCAGTCCACCCTCGACGCGACGCGGCGGCTCGAGGACCTCGACGCCGTGCCGCCGGGCCGCCGTCACGCGAAGTCCTTCAGGAAGGACGCCGGCAGCCTGCGCGACGACGTCGCGGAGCTCGACCGCCTCGACGACGCGATCGCCGATGCGAACACGTTCCTCAACCGCCTCCCCGGCTGGGAGGACGCCTGGGACCGCCAGGCCGGGCCCCTGCGCTCGGACCTGGACCACGTCGGCGACCTGCGCGACCACCTCGACGGGGTCGCGGGCGCGGCGGCCCCGCTGGGCGCACTCGAGTCCTTCCGCACCGAGGCCCTGGGCGAGCTCGAGTCGACCGGTGCCGGCCTGACCGAGCGGAGGGTCACCCCGCAGGCGGCGCTCGAGTCGCTCGACCGCCTCCGCCGCCGGCTCACCGACCTCCTGGAGCAGGTCGCCCAGGCCGTCTCGCTCGCACAGGACGACTCGGACGACACCCGGCTCATGGAGGAGGGGCTGGACGAACATCGCCGTCGTCCGCGGGACGCGCGCGGCTCGATCCTCGACGCCGGCGACGGCTGGCGGACGTACTGGACGATCACCTCGTTCGACGCCGGCTACCGCGCCGGCGTCTCCTCCGTGGAATCGTCCCACCAGAGCTCGACGGGCTCGGGCACCGGCTACGGCTCCTCCGGCGGCTCGTTCTCGGGCTCCGGTTCGTCGGGCAGCTTCTGAGCGGGGCGCCGGCGCCTGCTCCGCCGGGCCTGGCCTGCCTCAGGCGCGGGCGCCGACGTCGTCGCCCTCCGGGACCCACTCCAGCAGATCTCCCGGCTGGCACTGCAGGACCTCGCACATCCGATCGAGGGTGGTCAACCGCACCGCCTTGGCCCGCCCGTTCTTCAGCACCGCCACGTTGGCCGGCGTGATGCCCACCCGCTCGGCGAACTCCCCCACGGACATCTTGCGGCGGGCCAGTTCGACGTCGATCCTCACCACGATGGGCATCAGATCACCTCGTCCATCTCGGTGCGCAGCCGCGTGGCGCGCACCAGGAGGGCCCGCATCACGAGCATGAGCAGCGCCATGGCCAGGCCCGTGGCGACACCGGCGAACAGCAGGAGGAGCCACAGCGGCGGGCCGGCGACGGTGGCGGACTGATAGGTGAGCGTGGCCGCGCACACGAGAGCGCCGCCGAGGAAGGCGCCCACGATGGCGTTCACCCATGGCAGCGCGCGGGAGGTGAAGATGCGGTCCGACCGGGTCAGGGCCAACAGGCGGATGGTGCACACGATCCCGCCCTGGACGCACGCCAGGCCGAGGATCGCGAGAACGGTGATGGGCCAGCGCATGTGGGCCTCGGCGGGGAGCTCTCGGGCCATCTCCGCGCCCAGGGCCGGCAGGCCGATCACCTGCAGGAGGAGGATGAGCACCCCGGCGACCGCGAGCAGCGCCTGGAGCACCCAGGTGGTGAGGCGATGTGTCATGACCCGAGTTTCGACCGGAACCTATTGACAGTCAATACCTTTCCGCCGCGCCCCTCAGAGCCACGGCCCCGCCATCCGGATCCTCCCCACGGCCTCCTCAGAGCGGCGCACACCCCCAACGGCACCACACCCCACGCCCTCCGCGTCCTTGTCAGGCGCTGGAAGTGCCCTCACGGCCGGGCCGTCGTCGACCGTTCACCTTCCCGTGGCCGAACGATCGAATCGTCGCCGCCCACGACTGGAACAGTGCGGAAGTCACCCGAAGGATCACCCATGGCTCCCCTGCCCCACGGATCACGTCAGCTCGTCGCCCTGACGGCTGCCGCCGCCCTCGTGGCCTCGCCGCTCGCGGCCTCGCCCGCCAGCGCCGCGCCCACCCTGCCGGCGCTGATGATCACCGAGATCGCCCCGGACACCGCGGGCTCCGACCACTTCGAGTTCATCGAGGTCCGGAACACCGGCGACACCGCCGTCGACCTGTCGCAGGCCGGTCTCGCCTACATCTACGCGGACAGCGACGACACGTCCCGCGACGTCGCCCTGAGGGTGCCGTCGGGCACGCTGGTGCAGCCGGGCGAGACGGTCGTGCTGTGGCTCTCCTACACGAGCAGCACCGTCGACAGCTTCGCCCGCACCGAGCAGGACTTCCGCGACTACTGGGCCACCGAGGGCGCCGGGACCGACTACCGCCTCGTGCACGTGGAGGGCCAGCCCGGCATGGCCAACGGCGATGAGCGGGGCGTTCGCCTCACCCTGCCCGACGGCACGACGACGTGGTCCTTCTATCCCGCGGGCTCGACCTCGGCGGGCCGCACCGCACAGTTCCTCGTGGACGACGACGGCGACGCCGGAACCGCGCTGCTGGAGGGGCCGGCCGTCCCGACCCCGGGCCAGGTCTCGTCCGACGCGCTCGCCTCCCCGACCCCGGAGCCCGATCCCGGGGAGCCGGTGCCGGTGCCCGATCCCGGGGAGCCGGCGCCGGTGCCGGATCCCTCGCTGGCCACGGCGCCGCTGCAGATCACCGAGGTCACTCCTGACACGGCGAACGTCGACGGCGCAGACGGTTACGAGTTCATCGAGGTCTACAACGCGACCTCCGAACCGGTGGACTTCGGCGACTACACGCTCGACTACCTGTACCCCGCGGACGATCTGACCAACAACAACGTCGTCACGTGGCCGGCAGATCCCGTCTCCTTCCTCATTCAGCCGGGCGAGACCGTCGTGTTCTGGATCAAGAACGGCAAGAACGACCACCTCACATCGGACGACTTCAACACCCACTTCGGCACCGACCTCGCGGCCGGAACCGAGCTGGTGGAGATCCACACCGGCGGCATGGCCAACGGCAGCCCGCGTGGCCTGCAGATCGTCACGAACACCGGCTTCCCGGTGAACACGGCCTACTACAACCTGAACGGCGCGGACGACGCGATCGCCGACCAGGGCATCCAGTACGCCGTCGACCCGGCTGACCCGAATCGGCAGACCCTCGTCGGCACCGCCCCCGCCTCCCCCGGCAGCGTCACCACCGAGCAGGTCCCCGCCGGCCTCATGCTTCCCGCCGCGGACGCCGCCGGACCCGTCATCGAGGACCGGACCGCCACCGAGGTCGACCCGGCGGCGGACTTCCCCATCGAGCTGCACACCGCTGACGACGTCCAGGTCAAGACGGTCACCGTGGCGGTGCGGACCTCCGGCATGGCCGAGCCCGTCACGCACACCCTGCGGGCTGCCGAAGGCGACCTCTACCGGCACGTCATCAACGCAGTCGACCTCACCGGTCAGCGGTGGGTCGAGTACTCCGTCGTGGCCTCCGACGGCACGCACACCACGGAGCTGGAGACCCGCCGTGTGCCGGTCGCGGGCGTCGATCAGAGTGGCGTCCGCCTGTCCGTGGCCGAGGGCGAGGTCGTCTCCGGCCGCGAACGGATCACCGCCGGCGGCGACGCCTACCCCTCCACGACCACCGTCGCGGTGGACGGCGTGCGTGTGGAGGGCACCGAGGCCGCACTCGAAGGTCGCCCGGTGTTCGCCTTCGGGGCCACCAGCACCGACGCCTTCTTCCGCAACGGCGTGCTCGTCGGTGACGAGGTGCTGCACATCTTCGACGAGGGCTTCTACGACCGAGAGGTCACCGTGCCCGTCGACGTGCCGCTCGAGCACATCACCGCCGGCGAGCCGCTGACGCTCAGCGTCTATGCGGGCACCAAGGCCTGGCCGAAGATCGACCCGGACGAGAACAACGACGACTTCCAGATCCGCAACCTGCGCCTCGTCCTGCCGGACGGCCGCACCCTGCGCCCGGCAGGCCTCGAGGACGGCACGCAGTGGATTCCCATGGGCGACTCCGCGGGCAAGAACGACTACGTCGACGCCGCCTTCGACCTGCCCCAGGACGCCTTCTCCGCGACCGCGTTCGACTGGGACACCACCACGGTGGCCGACGGCGAGCACACCGTGACGGCGACGGACGGCACCACGACGGTCACCCGGACCGTCACCGTGGACAACACGGGACCGGAGATCAGCACCGACCTGGCCGACGGCGCGGAGGTCCGCGGCGCCCACACCCTTCAGGCCACTGCCTCCGATGCCGGGGCCGGCGTGGACGTCCTCACCGCCGAGCTGGACGGCACGCCCGTCGAGCTTCCCCATGAGATCAGCTCGCTGAGCCTGCCGGCGGGCGAGCACCGGCTCGTGCTCACCGCGCGGGACCTGGCCGGCAACACCTCGACCCGGACGATCACGTTCACGACCCCGGTCGAGCAGCCCGGGGCGACGCCGGTGTCACCGGCGGACGGCGCAGCCGTCGACGGCCCGGACGTGGAGCTGTCCGCGACCGTCACGGACCCCAGCGGCGATGCGCTCGACGTCGACTTCTACGCGGGCCGGGAGGTCGTTCCGGGCGAGGAGGGCCTCGACGTGTGGACCGGTGAGACCACCGTGGCCGCGGCCACCGAGCGGGACGGCAAGGTCGTGGCCGACGCCGCGGCGCTCGAGCTGATGGGCGCCGACGACGGCCGTGAGCACGTCGTGAGCTCGGACGACGCATTCCCGTACCAGCTCCTCGAGGTCCCCGTCGACGACGTCACCGCCGAGGGGAAGGTGCGCGTCACCTGGGACGGCAGCGCCAATCCGGACGCCAAGGTGATCCTCTCGGTGCTGAACACCGCCACCGGTCGCTGGGAGGAGCTCGACCGCGCCCTGACGACCGGGGACAACCCGACGGAGTTCACGCTCGAGGGCCTCGTCGACGTCGCAGACCACGTGCGCGACGGCAGCGTCCAGCTGCTCGTCCAGCACTCGGAGGGCTTCGCCCACACCGACCTGAGCACCCGCGAGTCCGCGGTGGCCGGCGGCCACCCGGAGGACGTGCCCCGCTCCGAGTACGACTTCACCCTCGGCTGGGAGTCGGACACGCAGTACTACAACGAGACCTGGTACGAGCATCAGCTCGCGATCCACGAGTACTTCCTCCAGGCGCGCGAGCGGCTCAACCTGGCCTACGTCGTCCACACGGGCGACATCGTGGACGAGTGGGACAAGCCGGAGCAGTGGGAGCGCGCCGACGACGCCTACCGGATGCTCGACGAAGCGGGTCTGCCGTATGGAGTCCTGGCCGGCAACCACGACGTGGGGCACGCCCTTGAGGACTACGGGCCCTACGGCACGTTCTTCGGCGCGGAGCGGTTCGACGGCAACCACTGGTACGGCGGGTCGTACGAGGACAACCGGGGCCACTACGACCTCATCACGGTCGACGGCGTGGACTTCATCATGCTGTACCAGGGGTGGGGGGCCGGCGACGAGGAGATCGCCTGGATGAACGAGGTGCTGGCCCAGTACCCCGAGCGCACCGCGGTCCTCAACCTCCACGAGTACATGCTGACGACCGGCGGCCTCGGACCGATCCCGCAGCGGATCTACGACGAGGTCGTGGCGACCAACCCGAACGTCTCCCTGAGGGCGGCCTGGGATACCTGCGCCTGCTGCACTTCGACAACGAGGGGCAGCGGATGCTCGCCCGGACCTACTCGCCGTCCCTGCAGGACTACAACGCCGATGATCCGTCCCTGGAGCCGCAGCACCAGGAGTTCGAGGTGTCCTACGCCCAGCTCGGCATCGAGTCGCGGACCAAGACCCTCGGGACCGACGCCGTCACCGTCGAGGTGCTGACCGGCAAGCTCATCGACCAGCAGGCCGACGTGGCCTCCGGTTCCACCGTGAGCTCGACCTGGGCAGGCCTGACGCCCGGCGAGTACGGCTGGTACATCCGCACCGAGGACCCGTACGGCGCCGTCGACCTCAGCGCCGTGCGTGAGTTCGTCGTCGTGTCCCCCACCGAGCCGCCCGTCGAGGTGGAGCCGGGACCTGCCCCCTGGCATCCCGGCAAGGGCAAGGGCCTCAAGGACGGCGTCCCCCCGGGACACCGCGACGGCCACCCCGGCAAGGGCAAGGGCCTCAAGGACGGCGTCCCCCCGGGACACCGCGACGGCCACCCCGGCAAGGGCAACGGTCGTCCCTGACGGCCTCAGAACGGGAGGGGCGGGACGCGCGTCCCGCCCCTCCCGCTTGTTCGAGCAGGCAGGCGCGGCCCGGTGGGGCACCGCCGGCCGCCGTGTGGTCGGCACCGTCCACGGCAACGGGGATGACGACGGCTGCTCGGCACCTTGACGGTGCCGACGACGAAGGCCCCCGCTCAGCTGAGCGGGGGCCTTCCCTGTGGTCGGGGTGACAGGATTTGAACCTGCGGCCTCGTCGTCCCGAACGACGCGCGCTACCAAGCTGCGCCACACCCCGTTGGCGGTCGAAGACCGGAATCCAACAGGGAGCCACACTACCACGTTGGAGTGACGGAGCCAAATCAGCCCATGCCCCCGCTCGTCAGGCAGGATGGTCACGACGCCGCCGCCGCAGGTGACAGCAGAGGAGGAGAGATGCACTGGCCGCCCTGGAGGCACTCCTCCCGCGCCGACATGCCCGCTCGCGCCGAGGACCGGCCGCGAGGCGTCCGTGAGAACCTGGCCCCGAGGGAGGACCTCAAGGCCGCCGCCGACGGCCTCCGCGAGCTGCTGACGCGGGAGAGTGACCGTCTGCGCCCGGACACGTGGAGGGAACTGTGGGACCTCCATGCCGGGGTGGAGGCACTGCTTCCCGCCTGGGATCGGATGGCCGCCGCGCGCGCAGCGGAGGCTCTCGACGTGCTCGACGTCCTGCAGCGGCACCTCCCCCGAGCCGTGGACGCGTTCCTCGCCATCCCAGACGACCAGAAGCCCTGGCACGCCGACGAGTTCGCTCGGCAGATCGAGGTCCTGGGCCGGCGGGTCGAAGGATCACGGCGCCGGCTCACGCGTGTCCTGACCTCAGCCCTGGAGGCCCAGGGAGAGCTGCTGGAGGACTGAGGGCTCGGGGCTTCCCCGTGCTCGCCGTGGTGGAACGGAGCGGAGAAGACCCCTGAACGCAGCAAAGGCCCCGCACGAATGCGGGGCCTTTGCCTCAAAAGATGTCCGGCGGCGACCTACTCTCCCACAACCTCCCGGTTGCAGTACCATCGGCGCTGTGGGCCTTAGCTTCCGGGTTCGGAATGGAACCGGGCGTTTCCCCCACGCTATGACCGCCGTAA
>NZ_JAHXOZ010000019.1 GCF_023147585.1 Micrococcus sp. EYE_212 | reverse complement strand
CGCGACCCTCGGGTGGGTGTCCTGGCACAACACGCAACGCCTCCACGGCTACCTCGGCGACGTCCCACCCGCCGAGTTCGAGGACACGTTCTATGCTGTCGAAGCCGGCCGCGAACAGCTGGTCGGAATCAAATAGCGCGAGTCTCCATCAGACCCAGGGCGCTTCACGTGTCATCGCACTCTCCTGGTCGCCGTGCTCGCCCAAACCGACGTTGCATCATCGAGGCCATTGTCGGCACTTTCAGAAACTCTTGTGCGTTTCACGTCGCTGAGTCGGTAGCACCCAACTGTGCAGCAACATGGGCGGCGAAGGTCGGGTCATCGTGGATGCGGGCGACGACGTCGTCGGCGATCTTGTTTACATCAAGAGGCCCGTCTGGGCCGTCATACTCCACCGACTCCGCGGGCCACTGGAAATCGACCCGCGGGGTGTAAGCGCTCTCTCCGTCGTCGCCGTAGGCGGTGAGGACATGATCAAAGACAAGCCGCACCTTCGAGGAGAAGATGTCAAGCGTGTAGGGTGTCTCAGGCAACTCTTGGTCCAGAACTCGTCGGATCGTGCTGTCGACGTCATTCATCACGTCGACCTTACGTCGCCAGTCTTGGACTAGTTTGTCGTGGAGATTTTCCAGCAGCTTCTTCGCGCTGGTCTTCACTGTGTAGCGCTCGTCGTCGGTGAGCACAGGATCAGGCTGGGTCAGCAGGTCGAAGATCGCTAGCTCTTCCTCAGTCATCCCCTCACGAGCCGACCGTTCCTCCTCCTCGGTCAGGTTCTGCGACAAGTCGATCAAGCGCCGCAGGTACTCGTCGATGTTCACGCTGCCGGAGTTGTAGTCGTCGATCAGCTGCTCGATCCGCTCGACGAGTTCGTACCGGGTGGGATTACGGGTCGCCGAGGCGATGGCCTGCTGGCGGAGCAGTTGCGCCAGCCGGTCTGTCTCGGCTCGCTTACGACCAGCGAACTTGGTCGCAAGGCCCTCGAAGTCGATCAAAGACAGATCGATCAGCGGGTCTGGCTTGGTGCCTTCGGCAGCGGCGCGAATGACGTACTCCTCGGCACCCACTGACCGGTCGAGCAAGGCGTCCACCGCATCCGCCACCGTCCCGAGGTCGGCCTCGGGTGGCCTCGTGACCTCCGCGATGCGTTCGGCGAGAACACGTATTGCTGCCACGTTGCGCTGCTGGCCTGCTGCGCTCGGATCTGGCAGGAGGGCCTTGAAGAGTTTTCGGACCTGCCGTGCCTTCTGTTGGAAGTCGTTGCGGGTCTCTTCATCCACCAGCAGCGCCTCGACTGCAGCGTCGCGTTTGGCGATATGGTCGAACCCCTCCGCGTCCCTCATCGCCGCAAGATCGACTCCGACACTGGAGCAGAAGGTGAACAAGTCGGTCACGGCTGCCTCCAGCTCACCCGCGAGTGCGTCGATGATCTCGATGGGCGAGTCGCCGGCGTTCGCGGCACCGTAGATCGCCAGGGCCTTCTCCAGGTTTCGGAAAACGCCGACGTAGTCAACAATCAGACCGTTGTCCTTCTCCGGGAAGACACGGTTCGCACGGGCGATCGTCTGCATCAACGTGTGGTTACGCATCGGGCGATCGAGATAGATCGTCGAGACACTCGGCGCGTCAAAGCCAGTCATCCACATCGCGCAGACAAACACCAGTCGCAGCGGGTCCTCGGCGTCCTTGAACTTCTCCGCCAAGTCCTCGCGATTCATCCGCTCACGGTGCGGTCGGATATCCAGCCCGAGTTCGTCGAGCATCTTCAACTCGTTCTGACTCTGCGAGACGACCACCGCCATGTCGGTGGTCTCCATGAGCTCGATCCGCGAGGCGAGCCATGGCCGCTCGAGCTCCGGTAGTTCGTCGTGCTCGGCTTTCAATGCCGCCAAGTGCTCCCCCCAGGCATCCTGGACGAGGTTATACATGCGGACGGCAGCAGCCTTGTCGAGCCCGACGTACATTGCTTTGCCGCTGAACCCACGCCCTACGAAGTGTGCGACAAGGTCCTTGGCAAGTGTCTTCAATCGCTCCGGGCGGGTAAGCAACGTGTACTGCGTGCCGAAGTCGCGGGCTAGCTGGCCTTCTGCGTCCTCGTCGAGCTCAGCATCCTCGAGGATGGCTTCAAGCTCGTCGGAGAAGTTTTCATTGGTGAGCTGAAGTTCGGGAATGCGGTTCTCGTAATAGAGCGGGACCGTCGCGCCATCTTCAATGGCATCACGGAAGTTATAGACGCTGACGTAGTCACCGAACTGCTCGCGCGTGGCCTGCTCTTCACCTTCGATCAGCGGTGTGCCGGTGAAGCCCATCATCGAGGCGTTCGGTAGCGCAGTGCGCATGTTCAGTGCGAGAGTGTCGTACTGGCTTCGGTGCGCCTCGTCGGTGATGACGATGACATCCGAACGGGTTGAGAGAACCGGCATCTGCCGCTCCCCCAACGCCTTCGACGGCTGGAACTTGTGGATCAACGTGAACACGTACCGGTGGTCAGCCGCCAGCAGCTCACGCAGGTGCGCCACGGAGTCCGCGTGCACCCTGGCCTCGGGCGAGATCGCCCCGGCGTCGGCGAACTCCCCGTGGAGCTGAGTGTCGAGCTCGGTGCGGTCGGTGACCATGACAAACGTCCACCTGCCCGGCACCCGTCGCAGCACCTTCTGGCTGAACCACAGCATCGACAGCGACTTGCCCGAGCCCTGGGTATGCCAGAAGACTCCCAGGCGCTTGTCCTGCTCAGCACGCGCCCGGTGCAGGTTCTCGATCGCGGCGTTGACTCCGAGGAACTGGTGGGATCGCGCGAGAACCTTGATCAGGCCACCGGGCCGCTCCATGTACGCGACGAAGTTCTCTAGTAGGTCTAGCAGAACGGACGGGTCGCAGGTACCTCGAAGCGCAGTCTCCAGGGCGACCGCACCGCGGGTACCGTGGGCGTCGATGACCTTCCAATCGTTGAAGAACTCCCACGGCGCGTAAGTTGACCCGACCTTCGCCTGGCTTCCATTGGACAGCAACACGAAGCAGTTAGGGATGAATAGCTGCGGGATGGTGTCGCGGTAGTCGGTCAAGTTGTTGTCGTAGGCCGCCTTGACCGACTCGTTGGGCTCCTTGAACTCCATCAGCACTAGCGGTACCCCGTTGACGAACAGCGCCAGATCCAGCCGCCGGCTGTGCAGGTTGCCCTTGACCCACATCTGCTGCACCGCCAGCAAGTCATTGTTCGATGAATCCTTGAAGTCGAGGAACCGTAAGGTCTCAATCTGCTTCGTGCCCTGGTCGTCAGTCCACTCCGCCAGATAGCCGTCACGCAGCAGGTCATGGACTTCCCGATTGGCGCGGACCCGGTCCATGGCTGTGCGGTCCTTCGTCAGCACCTCGATCGCCTCGTTGATAGCGATATCGGGCACGTATTCAGAGTTGATCTTGCGCATAGCAAGCCGCAGCCGGTGAACGAGCACGACATCACGTTGGGAGTCGCGCCCCAGGCTGCCCTCGGGTCCCAAGATCTCCTGGAAGGCGTCGACTGGAGTCCAGCCGAGCTCCGCCAGAAGCTCGATGCTCGGCTTCTCGACGTACCAGTACTCCGGGCCCGTGGGAGTCATTGCGCCACCGCGCTCTCTTCGGTTGAGCCCGTCGAAATCACCGCATCAAGATCGAGCGACGACACGTCGATCTGGCCAGTTACCAACTTCGGCAGTAGGAGATCTCGGAGCGCGGCGAGACGGGAGCACTCATTGCGCAGCCTCCAGCTCAGATCGTGCATTGGAGACACCTTGTCGGCAAACGCCGCGTCGACGGCGACATCGGGGACGACAATCGGAGCTTCCTCAAAGTCCTTCGCTCGAACCGCGGGATACGCCGACCCGGTTGCACGCCCGACGAGCCAGTCTGAGAACGCTGTCGCCGATGATGTCTCGAAGAGGAAATCCGGCGAGACCGTCGACGGGGTCAGCACCGCCAACCCAGTCGATGCGATCCAGTCGCTATCGGGGGCAACGAGCAGAGCGTGCGCTCTACGGTTGGGCCGCACGGTTGCCCATACAGTGTCGCCAGGGCTCACAACTCGACGAGCCCTGCCGGGTGCACTCGAGCCGCCAATAGCCTCCAGCTCGCCGATGTGGCGCTCCGAGAGAGCCGAGATATCGAGGTATCGGAATACCTCGTCACCACCTGGTTTACGAGAAGAGCCATTAACTGTGGCGATGGCGGAAAGGGGTTGGACCTCCCATCCATCGGGTATCAGACCGAGGGCGGAGTCGACCATGGGCACATCCTCGTGGCCGGGGTAACGGAACTTCACGAACCACTCACGGTAGATGGACCGGGCCATCTCTTCCAGGATCTCAACCCGACGTCGGTTGTTCTCGATCAGGTCGTCGAAAACATCAAGGGCCGCAGCGACCCGCTCCTGAACGTCGCGATCGGGAAGGTAGACGTCGAAGTGTTTCAAGAAGGGCTTCCACTTGAAGTTAGTTATACCCGTGGACTGCACCTGGTACGCGTCCAGCTTCCCGTCGGCGTAGGCCGCCTGAAGAACGCGAAAGACAAAACCAGGATCTGCGATAGCCGGATCAACGCGAATGAGCTTACAGAAACTCGCACACATGACATCGTTATCAAAGCTCGAGAGCAGTCGCTCCGTGATCTGAAGCGCGCGTCCCACGGGCTGACCCTTGCTACCCCCTGAAACCTCGAAGACGATGTCGCCAGGCCGCAAGACTCGTGAGGCCAGATTTGATGCCTTGTGAAATCGGCGCGGTACAGTCGACACGTCGCCCACTGCAACTCGGGGAATATCAGTCCCTCGTATGACATACCCGATTGACGACGAGTCTGGTTTGACCACGTCCGTTCCCCAGCCACCTCCAATGTTGTAGCTCACAAGCTCATGAAATGGAGTGCTCATACGTCGAGAACCCCTTGAAGGGCCACGTCGACCTTGGATCGCAGCACGTCGGCCTCGTCACTTAGCGCAGTGAATTCCTCGTACAACGCAGCGAGATCGCCCATGAAATCGACATCGCTCTCGTCGACGGCAGCAGTGCCGGTATAGCGGCCCGGGTTGAGGCTCCAACCTTGAGCTTCGATCTCAGCTCGAGTGGCGACCTTGCACAGGCCGCCGACATCAACGTACTTGCCATCAGGAAAGTTCTCCTTGAGTAGGACATCGCTGCCATCCACGGACTCAACGTCCTCGCCGCGGTAGAGCCGCACGATGTTGGCCAGGAACTCAATCTGCTCGGGCGTGAAGTCACGGTGGGCGCGATCGATCTGATGGAAGATGTGCCGGGCGTCGATGAACAACACCGTGTCCTCGCGCGGCGTCCCGACCTTGGCCTTGTCGAGGAACCACAGCGTCACCGGCAAGGTGACTGTGTAGAAGAAGTTGGGGCTGATGCCTACAATCACGTCGACGGTTCCCGACTCGACCAGCTGCTTGCGGATCTCCTTCTCGGAGTGGCCAGCATCACCGGCCGAGTTGGCCATGACGAAGCCCGCACGGCCCTTGGGTGACAGCGCAGCATAGAACTGTTGGATCCACAGGAAGTTGCCGTTATCGGCCCTGGGAAGCCCAAACGGGAAGCGCTTGTCACCAGCGAGCTGATCCTTCTTGATTTTGTCGACGTTGAAGGGAGGGTTGGCCATCACGTAGTCGAAGGCGCCGACCGCGCCATGCGGGTCATCGTAGTAGCTGTTAGCCTGGCGAATATCCCCGGAGAGCCCATGCAGCGCAAGGTTCATCTTGGCCAGCGGGACGGTGTCCTCGGTCTTCTCCGTCCCGAAGACAGAGAGCTGGCGGCTGGCCGATTCGTGATGCCGCTCGACGAATTTGGCGCACTGGACGAACATGCCGCCCGACCCACACGCGGGGTCGAAGACTCGTCCTTGGAACGGCTGGAGGATCTCGACGATGAGTCGGACGATGGAGTATGGCGTGAAGTACTCGCCACCGCCCTTGCCCTCCTGCGCGGCGAAGTTGGAGAGAAAGTCCTCATAGATGAAGCCGAAGGCATCGCCCTCGAGCTGGGCGGGCAGCGGCGCGAAGAGTCGAAGCAACTCGATCAGTGTCGAACGCTCAAGCTTCTGGTAGCCGCGGGGCAGGATGTCCTTGAGCTCAGGGTTGGCCTCCTCGATAGCCTTGATCGCCTCGTCGGTGGCTTTCCCGATATCGGCACCTTCGGGCAGGTCGACAAGGTGGGAGAGGCGAGCCTCATCGGGGACGTACAGCACCGATTTCGCCTTGTAGTCCGCGGCCGTCGCAGGGTTACGTGTGCTGGACTTGGCTTCGACCTCCCCCCGCACGGTCTCGAAACGGTTCTCGGCGTACGCGAGGAACACCAGTCCGAGGACCGGGTCGCGGTATTGGACGGGTGTCAGCTTGGAGTTCGCGCGCAGCTCGTCCGCGGCGCTCCACAGCGTCGAGCGAACCTTGGCGAGATCAGTTGTCTTCATTTCTTGCTCCCAGACGGAATCCCTGTACGGAACTCCACCACGTCCCCGTCGCGCATGACGTACTCCTTGCCCTCCATGCGCACCTTGCCGGCGGCCTTGGCGTCGTTCATGGACCCGGCGGCGATCAGGTCGTCGAAGCTCACGATCTCCGCCTTGATGAAGCCGCGCTGGAAGTCGGTGTGGATCACGCCGGCGGCCTCGGGCGCCGTCGCGCCGACGGGGATGGTCCACGCGCGCGTCTCCTTCGGCCCCGCCGTCAGATACGTCTGCAGGCCGAGCGTTGAGAAGCCGACGCGAGCCAGCTGGTCCAGCCCGGACTCGTCCTGGCCGTTCATCTCCAGCATCTCGCGGGCCTCGTCCTCGGAGAGCTCCACGAGGTCGGACTCCAGCTTGGCGTCCAGGAACACGGCCTGAGCGGGAGCCACCAGGTCGCGCAGCTCCTGCTGCCTGGCCTCGTCCCCCAGCACGCCGTCGTCCGAGTTGAACACGTAGATGAACGGCTTGGCGGTGAGCAGGCTCAGCTCCCGCAGCCGGTCCATGTCCAGCTTGTCCTTGTCCTTCGCCGCGAAGATCGTCTCGCCCCGCTCCAGCACCGCGAGCGCGGCCTTGAGCGCCTCGAGGTCGGCGGGCTCCTTCTTCTTGCCCTTGACCTCCTTCTCGACGCGCGGGATCGCCTTCTCCACGGTCTGCATGTCCGCGATGATCAGCTCGGTGTTGATGGTCTCCATGTCCGAGGCCGGGTCCACCTTGCCGTCCACGTGGACGACGTCGCCGTCGTCGAACGCGCGCACCACCTGGGCGATCGCGTGGGCCTCGCGGATGTTCGCCAGGAACTGGTTGCCCAGGCCCTCCCCCTCGGAGGCGCCCTTCACGATGCCGGCGATGTCCACGAAGGACACCGTGGCCGGCAGGATGCGCTCGGAGCTGAAGATCTCGGCCAGCTGGGGCAGCCGCTCGTCCGGCAGGTTCACCACGCCCACGTTCGGCTCGATCGTCGCGAACGGGTAGTTCGCCGCGAGCACGGTCTGGCGCGTCAGCGCGTTGAACAGGGTCGACTTGCCCACGTTGGGCAGTCCCACGAATCCGATAGTCAAAGCCACAGTCCGGCAGTCTACCGGCGGCTCCGTCTCCCATCGGCATGGCAACGGGGCCGCTCCCCGAAGGGAACGGCCCCGTCCACGTGGCCGCGCGGCACGACGCCGTCGTGTCGCCTCGCGCGGGCGGTTCACCGCCGCCGGTGCGTCACTCGCCGGAGGTCTCCTGCTCCCACGCACCGGGCTCGTTCTCCACGGTCTCCCCGGAGATCTGGGTGGCGGCACCGGAGTGCTTCACGTCGATCTTGCGCGGCTTGGCCTGCTCGGCCACCGGAATGGTCAGCGTCAGCACGCCGTCGGCGTAGTCCGCCTCCACCTTGTCCAGGGCGAGGCCGCGGCCCAGGGTCAGCTGGCGGGCGAAGGCGCCGGCGGAACGCTCGCGGGTCAGCCACTGGCGACCCTCGCCGTCGGACTTCTCCTTGCGCTCGGCGCGGATGGTGAGCGTGCGCTCCTCCACGTCCACGTCGATCGAGCTCGGGTCCACGCCCGGCAGCTCCACCTCGGCGACGAACCGGTCGCCCTCCCGGTAGAGGTTCATGGGCATCGAGCCCTGGCCGGCCACGCGCGCGATGCCGTTCATGAAGCGGTCCATCTCACGGAAGGGATCAACAGTACGAGCCATCATTCACTCCTCGTCAGTGTGGTGCGGCCGCTCCCGGTGAGCGGCGTCCGCCCGGTGCAACGCTCGTCCCCCCGCGGGTATTCCGCGAACCTGAGTCACTTTCGCTCAAGTCCTCACGCCGCACCCACGCTCTACCCTGACGGCGTACCCGCCCCGCCGCCGGAGAGGTCCCTCCCATGCTCAGCGTCCTGCGCCAGCCCACCTACGCGCGGCTGTTCGGCGCGCAGGTCATCGCGCTGCTCGGAACCGGCCTGCTCACCGTGGCGCTGGGCCTGCTCGCCTACGACATCGCGGGCGCGGACGCCGGCGTCGTGATGGGCACCGTCATGGCCGTCAAGATGATCGCGTATGTGCTCATCTCCCCTGTCACCACGGCGCTCGTCGCCCGCCTGCCTGCGCGCCCCGTCCTGATCGGCGCGGACCTGGTGCGGGCCGCCGTCGCGCTCTCCCTGCCGTTCGTCACCGAGGCGTGGCAGACGTACGCGCTGGTGTTCCTGCTGCAGTCCGCCTCGGCCACGTTCACCCCCACGTTCCAGGCCGTGATCCCCACCGTGCTCCCCGAGGAGCGGGAGTACACCCGCGCGCTCTCCCTCTCCCGCCTCGCCTACGACGTCGAGTCCCTCGTCAGCCCCCTGCTCGCCGCCGCCCTCCTGACAGCGATGAGCTACCACAGCCTCTTCGTGGGCACCGTGGTCGGCTTCCTCGCCTCAGCGGCGCTCGTGGCCTCAGCCCGCTTCCCCGCGGTGCAGGCCCCCGCCCCCGCGCCCTTCCTGGACCGGCTCACCCGGGGCACGCGCCTCTTCCTGGCCTCCCCCGAGCTGCGGGGGCTGCTCGGCCTCAACCTCGTGGTCGCCACGACGACGGCCATGGTCATCGTCAACACCGTCGTCCTCGTGCAGGCCGAGCTGGGCCGGCCGCAGGAGGACGTCGCGCTGCTGCTGACCGCGCACGGCGTCGGCTCCATGCTCGTGGCCCTGACCTTGCCGTCCTGGCTCGACCGTGTTCCCGACCGCCGTGTCATGCTCGCCGGCGCCGCTGTCCTGCCCCTGCTCTTGCTGGCCGGCGTCGGTGCGCTCGTGGGGATGGAGGGCACGGCACGGTGGGCCGCGCTGCTCACGGTCTGGGCCCTGCTGGGCGCGGCCACCTCGGCCGTGCTCACCCCGTCCGCCCGACTGCTGCGCCGAGGCAGCACGGAGCAGGACCGCCCCGCCGTCTTCGCCGCGCAGTTCTCCCTCTCCCACGCGTGCTTCCTGCTGACCTATCCGCTCGCGGGGATCCTCGGCGCGTCCCTCGGCCTGCCCGCGGTGGGCCTGGTGCTGGTCGGGATCGGTGCGCTCGGACTGGCGTTCGCGGCGGCCTCCTGGCGCGGGCTCGCTCCGCGCCGCCCCGCTCCCGCGCACCCATGACATCCGTCATGCCCACCTCCTGGCGGCGGCGACGACGCACGGGCAGGTGGCCGTCGTCGCGCGGGACCGCGGCGGGCTCTAGGGGCGGACCACGGCGAGCGCCGTGCGGAAGGCCTGCTCCGCCTTCTCGCCGTACGGCACGAAGATCACCTCGCGCACGGTGTGTCCCACCTCCTCCGCCATGGCGTCGGAGGTCTCGACGGCGATGCGCGCGGCGTCGTCCATGGGCCAGCCGTAGACGCCCGCGGAGATGGCGGGGAACGCCACCGTCCGCGCGCCGAGCTGCTGCGCCACCCGAAGCGACTCGCGGTAGCAGGAGGCGAGGATGTCAGACTTGTCCTTGGTCTTGGCCCACACCGGACCCACCGTGTGGATGACCCAGCGTGCGGGCAGGCGCCCCGCCGTCGTCGCCACGGCCTGCCCGGCGGGCAGGCCGTCCGGCAGCGTGGTCTCCCGCAACGCCCGGCACTCGGCGAGGATCTCCGGGCCGCCCCGGCGGTGGATGGCGCCGTCCACGCCGCCCCCGCCGAGGAGGCGGGAGTTGGCCGCGTTCACGACGGCGTCGGCTGCGGTGGCGGTGATGTCCCCGGGGGCGATGACCAGCTTCATGCGTGCCACCGTAGGGGCCTGGGCGAGCCCCGGACAGGGCCGGTAGCCTCGGGCCGGTGAGCTCCGCCGATCAGAACCCCGCCGACCAGTCCCCCGCTGCCGCCCAGCCCACCCCGCCGTCCGCGGCGATGCTTCCCCTCATCACGCTGGGCGTGGAGCACGTCTTCGACACGCTCTCCTCGCAGCCCGTCTTCCACCCCACCATCCTGGCCGTGACGGCCGAGGGGATGCAGGGGATGTGGACCCACCCGGACCTCACGCCTGAGGGGGCGGCGCAGGCCGTGGCCGAGCTCGTGCCGCGCCCCGAGCGCGCCGTCGCCGTGTTCGACGGCGAGGTGGAGACGCCGGACGGGCCGCGGCCCGCCGTCGCCGTCGAGGCGTTCGAGGCGGGGTCGCTGACCTCGGTGCGCGTGATCGTCCGCTACCTTCCCGGCGTGCCCGCGGCGGGTCTGGACGCGCAGGTCGAGGGCGATCCGGAGGTGGCCGCCAACGGCCCGAACCCCCTGTTCGGCGCGTTCTGAGGGCCCTGCCGCAGGGATCTGGGGCCGCCGCGCCGCGTGGCGGCCTTACCGTGTCCGCTCCAGCTGGGACAGTGGTCCGCATGGAAAACCTGAGTCTCCTGCTGGCCCTGCTGCTCGGCCTCGTCCTGGGCGCACTGCTGGGCGCATGGCTCGTGTGGCGCCGTCTGAGCGGCGGCACCGGCGAGGCGGCGCACGTGCGGCGAGAGCTGGACGCGCTGCGCACCGAGCACCAGAGCGCACGCGAGGAGCTGGCCGCCGTGCGCGCGGAGAACCGCGCCGTCACCGCCCAGCGCAGTGAGGACGCGGAACGCGCCCAGGCCGAGTCCCGCGTGCTGAGCACCCTCGCCCCGCTCGGCCAGCAGCTGGCCTCCCTGCAGAAGCAGGTGAGCGTGCTCGAGCGGGACCGCGTGGAGCAGTTCGGCCAGCTCGGCGAGCAGCTGCGCGTGGCCGCCGCCACGGACCGGGACCTGCTCAACCAGACCACCTCGCTCATGGCCACGCTGAAGTCCACCTCGGCACGCGGGCACTGGGGAGAGGCGCAGCTGCGCCGCGTGGTGGAGGCGGCGGGCATGCTGCACCACGTGGACTTCTCCGAGCAGACCACCATCGTCGGCACCGAGGGCGAGCGGCTGCGGCCGGACCTCGTGGTGTCCCTGCCCGGAGGCAAGTCCCTGGCCGTGGACGCCAAGGCCCCGCTCGGGGACGCGCTCGCCGCCGAGGCCCTCGCGGACGAGCCGGGAGAGGAGGCCGCCGAGCGTCGCCGGGCACTGGCCGCACAGCACGCCGCCGCCGTGCGCCGGCACGTGGACCAGCTGGCCGCGAAGTCGTACTGGTCCGGTCTCAGCCACTCACCCGAGCTCGTGCTGTGCTTCCTGCCGGCCGAGTCCTTGCTCGCCGCGGCCCTGGACGCGGACGGCGGCCTGCTGGACCACGCCTTCTCCAAGAACGTGGCGCTCGTGGCGCCGGTGTCCCTGCTGACCGCGCTGAAGTCCGTGGCGTACGCGTGGCGACAGGATCGGCTCGCAGAGAACGCCCAGTTCATCGTCACGAGCGCACGCGAGCTCTACGACCGGCTCGGCACCCTCGGCTCCCACCTGGACCGCATGGGCGGGTCGCTGAAGACCACGGTGGACCGGTACAACCAGCTCGTCGGCACGGTCGAGTCCCGGGTCCTCCCCTCGGCGCGCAAGCTGCGCGAGGCCGACCCGGGGCTGCCGCCCACCGCAGGCATCCGCACGCTCGAGTCGGCGCCCCGGGTGCTCTCCGCCCCGGAGCTGGTGGAAGGGCTGGGCATGGAGAGGCTCAGCGAAGACGACGGATTCGGCGGCCGCCGCGCCGGGTGAGGCGTCGGAGCGTGCCGGGCAGACCCCTCAGCCCGTGGGCGATCGGCGCCGCGTCAGTGCCCCGTCGCCGGCCCCGCCGCCAGCAGCGCTCGCAGGGCAGTCAGGCCCCGGGTGGTGAGCTGGTCGAGCGTGCCGTCGTTGGCCAGCACCACGCCCTCCTCGTCCGGACCGAGCGGCTCCAGGGTGGCGATCTGCATGTCCAGCAGGGCGGTCGGCATGAAGTGGCCGCGACGGCCGCGCATCCGCAGCAGCCACGGGTGCCGGTCCGCGTCCTTCAGCGGCGTCCCGGCGGCCATGAGGGCCTTCGCCTCCGGTGAATGCAGGTCGTCGGCCTCCCCGAACGGGGCCCCCAGGCGCTGCGCGAGCCGCGTCGCCAGGGCCGTCTTCCCCGAGCCGGAGACGCCCATGACCACCACGGCCGTCCCGGCGAGCGGTTCAGGCATCCCCACGGCGATGCCCGCCGAGGGAGCGGGACTCGTCCCCGGCCTTCTTCAGCTCGGCACGCAGCTCCTTGGGCAGGGAGAAGATGATGTCCTCCTCGGCCGTGACCACCTCGTCCACCTGCACGTAGCCGTAGTCCGCGAGGAGCGCGAGCACGTCCTGCACGAGCACCTCGGGCACGGACGCGCCGGAGGACAGCCCCACCGTCGCCACTCCCTCGAACCACGCCTCGTCGATCTGGCTGGCGAAGTCCACGCGCTCGGCGCGCGAAGCGCCGTACTCGAAGGCGACCTCCTTCAGGCGCACCGAGTTCGAGGAGTTGGCCGATCCCACGATGATGACCAGGTCGCACTCCGGGGAGATCAGCTTGATCGCCGCCTGCCGGTTGGACGTGGCGTAGCAGATGTCGTCCGAGGGCGGGTCCTGCAGGTTCGGGAAGCGCTCGCGCAGCACCGCGACGATCTCGAGGGCCTCGTCCACGGAGAGCGTGGTCTGCGAGAGCCAGATGAGGCTGTCCGGGTCGTCCACCTGGACGGTGCGGGCCTCCGCGACGTCGTTGATCACCGTGGTGTGCTCGGGGGCCTCGCCGAACGTGCCCTCGACCTCTTCGTGGCCCTCGTGGCCGATCAGCAGGATGTGCTTGTCCTGCTTCGCGAAGCGCACCGCCTCGCGGTGCACCTTCGTGACCAGCGGGCACGTGGCGTCGATGGTCTCCAGGTTCCGCTCGGCGGCCTCGGCCACCACGGCCGGGGAGACGCCGTGCGCGGAGAACACGGTGAGGGCGCCGTCCGGCACCTGGTCCAGCTCGTCCACGAACACCACGCCGCGCTCGGTCAGGGTGTCCACCACGTGGCGGTTGTGCACGATCTCCTTGCGCACGTACACGGGGGCGCCGTGGTGCTCGAGGGCCTTCTCCACGGCGACGACGGCGCGGTCCACGCCGGCGCAGTAGCCGCGCGGGGCGGCGAGCAGGACGCGCTTGTCGCCCGTGACGGGCGCGGCGGCCTCCACCTCCTCGCGGGAACGGCGGGTGCGGGGCACCTGCGGCATGCCGAGGCCGACGGCGGACGGGCGGGTGGCGGCAGCGGTGACGGACATGCCCCCCATGGTATCGGCCCGTGGCCCGGCCCCTCCGGGTGGGCGGGGCGTCCGCTCAGCGCGAAGGCGGCGACGCCGTCCGGACCGCGCCCCGCGGCCGCTCAGGGCCGTCCTGGCTCACCGGCGGGGGCGACCTCGCGTGAGGGCCAGCTCGAGGAGGAACACCACCACGCCGACCCCGAGCGTGATCCAGGCCGCCGTCGTGAGGGTCGCCGCGTAGGGGGTCAGGGCCGTGTCGATCGCCGGGCGCAGGGCACGCTGGGCCTCCACCGCGAGGTGGGCGACGCCGTCGGCGACGCCGTCGGGCGCCACCACGGAGAACGCGTCGGAGCGGGTCGCGTTGCCCAGCAGCATCCCGCCGACGAGCATCACGGCGCCCGCGAGCGCGATCGAGGGGCCCCGCCACCGCGGCCGGGCCAGCACGAGGGCCGCGAGGAGCAGCAGCCCCGCCGCCACCGCGGCCCACCTCCAGTGCGCGGAGGCGGCGGCCCACCACGCGACGGTGGAGCGGTCCACGTCCTTCAGGGAGTCGACCGTGACGGTCATGGTGAGGTCCGTGCTGTCCCTCAGCTCGGCGGCGCGGTCGTACATGGGGGCGATCACGGTGTCCGCGGCCCAGTCCCCGAAGTCCGTGCCCGTCACGGCCTCGAGGATCCCCTGGCCGGGCACGTCGAGCTCGTTGCGGCGCAGGCGCGTCTCGATGTCGCCGAGCGCCGCCGCGACGCCGGACTGCGCCACCGGGCCGAAGGGGACGGTGAAGTCCCCTCCGGGCACGAAGCCCTCGGTCCCCCGGGCGTCCTTGAGGTCCAGCAGCCATGCGCGCCGCGCCTCGTCCGCGGTGTCGGACCAGCCCTGCACCACGCTGGGATCCTGCGCCACGTTCTGCGCCACGGGCCGGATCAGGTCCTCCACGGCCTGCGTGAGCGGGTCCGGGACCTCCTCCGGCACCAGGTCCTCCACCGCCCCGGTGACGGCGCCGGGGATCGCGGCGCGCACCTGCTCGTCCGAGGCCACCTGCTCGGCGACGCCCCGGACCAGCTCGGGCCGGTGGGCAGCCTCGTCCACGAGCGCACCGGCGGTGGCGAGCACGGCGGACAGTCCGGCGAGGAGGGCCAGGAGGAGGGCGAGGAGCGAGCGCATGGGCGGGACCTTCCGGTGCGGGCGAGGACGACCGACGGCGGCGTGCGGCGGCACGGACGGGCCGGGCATTACTGTGTCCGAGGGTACTGACACACTCGGGACGTGTCCCCGGCGGGCCCGCCCGCCCGAGGCGTCCGCCGCCGTCGTCCCGCCGCGCCGGCACCCCAGCGGCCCGAGACAGGAGATCCCGTGGAACCCCAGCGCACCGAGACCGACCCCGCCCTGACCGCAGCGTCCGGCGCGCCCGGCCCGGTGGACGTGCCCGCGCTCGCCTCGGAGACCTCCGCCGAGCGGCCCTGGCCGCTGCGCCGTCTCTCGGAGAACCTGAAGATCCACATCGAGCGGGCCCCGGCCACGTGGATCGAGGGCCAGCTGATCGAGTACAAGAACAACCGCGGCAACGTGTACATGACCATGCGGGACCTCGAGGAGGAGTACTCCCTGCCGGTCACCGCGTGGCGCACGGTGGCCATGGGGTTCGAGGGCACGGTGCAGCAGGGCTCGCGCGTCGTCGCCCGGGTGAAGCCGAGCTTCTGGACGAAGGGCGGCCGGCTCTCCATGGTGGTGCAGGAGATGCGCCCGGTCGGCCTGGGAGACCTGCTGGCCCGCGTGGAGCTGCTGCGCCGCCGCCTGGGCGAGGAGGGGCTGCTGGACGCCTCCCGCAAGCGGCCCCTCCCCCTGCTGCCCGGCGTCATCGGGCTCATCACCGGCCGGGACTCGGACGCGAAGAAGGACGTGCTGCGCAACACCCAGCTGCGCTGGCCCGCCGCGCGGTTCGAGGTCCGCGAGGTGGCGGTCCAGGGCCCGGAGGCGCCCCGCCAGGTGGCGGCGGCCCTGGCGGAGCTGGACGCCCGTCCGGACGTGGACGTCGTCGTGATCGCCCGCGGCGGCGGCGCCCTCGAGGAGGTCATCCTGCCGTTCTCGGACGAGGCCCTCGTGCGCGCCGTCGCGGCGGCCCGCACCCCGGTGGTCTCCGCGATCGGCCATGAGGCGGACCGCCCGGTGCTGGACGACGTCGCAGACCTGCGCGCCTCCACGCCCACGGACGCCGCGAAGCGGATCGTGCCGGACGCGGCCGTGGAGTCGGCCGGCGTGGCGGACGCACGGCACCGGCTGGCCGCCGCCGTCGAGCGCCGCGTGGTGCGGGAGGGCGAGGGCCTGGCGCAGCTGCGCTCCCGTCCCGTCCTCGCCGATCCCAGGGTGATGGTGGACCGGCGCGAGGAGGACCTGCACACGTGGCGGGAGCGCGCCCGGCGCTCCACCGGGCACCGCCTCACGCTGGAGCGGGACGCCGTGGCGCACCTGGTGGCCCGGGTGCGCTCCCTCTCCCCGCAGCAGACCCTGGACCGCGGGTACGCCGTGGTCCAGCACGCCGGCCACCTGGTGCGCGACGCCGCACAGGTGGCCCCCGGAGACACCCTCGACGTCCTCGTGGCCGCCGGCCGCATGGCCGCCGAGGTCACGCACACCACACCGGCGGCGCCTGCCGCAGGCCCCGCCCCCACCCCCCAGGAGCAGTCATGACGGAGCAGAGCAGCACCCCCCACGCCGCCCCGGTGGAGGGCTTCGCCGGAGCGGACACCTCGGACGTGGCCGCCATGAGCTACGAGCGCGCCCGCGCCGAGCTCGTGGAGACCGTGTCCCGGCTCGAGGCCGGCGGCGCCGGGCTCGAGGAGTCCCTCGCCCTCTGGGAGCGCGGCGAGGCCCTGGCCGCGCGCTGCCAGGCCTGGCTCGACGGCGCCCGCGCGCGGCTCGACCAGGTGCGCGGCACCGCGGACGCCGCCCAGGACTGAGCCGGCCACGGACGACGGCGCCCCGCACCGGGAGGGTGCGGGGCGCCGTCGGTGTGCTCAGCGGGGCGGGCTCAGACGGACTGGCCCTCGTGCCTGCCCTCGGCGAGCTCCTCGACGAGCTTGGCGTTGAAGGCGTCCAGGTCGCCCGGGTTGCGGGAGGTGGTCAGGCCGGAGTCGACCACGACCTCCTTGTCCACCCACGTGGCGCCGGCGTTCTTCAGGTCCGTCTTGAGGGAGGCGTAGCTGGTCAGCTCGCGGCCCTCGACGACGCCGGCGTCGATCAGCGTCCAGGGCGCGTGGCAGATGGCGGCCACGGGCTTGTGCTGGGCGAAGAAGTCGCGCACGAACGCCAGCACGTCCTCGTCGCCGCGCAGGGCGTCGGCGTTCAGGGTGCCGCCGGGCATGACGAGGCCGGCGAAGTCCTCGGCCTTGGCCTCGGAGACGTGGAGGTCCACGGGGAAGGAATCGCCGTGCTCCCAGTCCTGCTTCATCGCGGTGACCGTCTCCTTCTCGAGCGAGACGAGGCTGGGGGTGCCGCCTGCGGCCAGCACTGCCTCCCACGGGGAGGTGAGCTCGACCTGCTCGACGCCCTTGGTGGCGAGGAAGGCGACCTTCTTGCCGGTGAGCGGCGCCGTGGTCTCGGTCTGCTGGGTGGTGTCCGTCATGGTCTGCATCCCTTCGTTCTGCGGTGGCGCGCCGTCGGAATGGCGCCTGATCCACCATAGGCACGCTCCCCGGGGGTGGTGGCAAGGGGCGCCGCCCCGCGGGCGGGGATCAGCCGAACGCGGGCGGTGTCAGCCTGCGGCGAGGCGGCGGCGCTGCTCCTCGACGTCGAAGTCGGCCTCGGGCCAGGTCAGCTCGAGGCCCTGGAGCGTCTCGATGAGCAGCTCCTGCACCGCGAGGCGGGCGTACCACTTGCGGTCCGCTGGCACCACGAACCACGGGGCCGTCTCGGTGTCCGTCCGCTCCATCGCGATGCGGTAGGCGTCCATGTAGGCGTCCCAGTGCGCGCGCTCGTCGACGTCCCCGGGGTTGAACTTCCAGTGCTTCTCGGGCTCGTCCAGGCGCGCCTCGAGCCGCTCGCGCTGCTCCTCCTTCGAGATGTGCAGCATCACCTTGACGATCCGCGTGCCGCCGGCCGTGATCTCCTCCTCGAACGCGCGGATGAGCCCGTAGCGCTCCTCCACCGTGGCCAGGGGCGAGAGTCCGCGGACGCGGTGGACCAGCACGTCCTCGTAGTGGGAGCGGTCGAAGACCGCGAGGAAGCCCGGCTCGGGCAGGTGCGGGCGGATGCGCCACAGGAAGTCGTGCGCGCGCTCCTCCTGCGTGGGCGCCTTGAAGGCCGCGACGTCCACGCCCTGCGGGTCCATCGCGCCCACCACGTGCCGCATGATGCCGCCCTTGCCCGCGGTGTCCATGGCCTGCACCACGAGCAGCACGGACGGCGCCGGCCCCGCAGCGTCCGCGCGCGTGGACTGCGCGAAGAGGAGCTCCTGGAGCCGGGTCAGCTCCTCGGAGCGGGTGGCCAGCGCCGCCTTGCCGTCCGCCTTGTCCCCGTGGAATCCGGGCGTGGCGTGGGGGTCGACGTCGGCCAGGGGCGGCACCGCCCCGTCCGCGGCGCGGGCGCGCAGGGCACGCCGCAGCGGCTCGGCGAAGGGGCTCAGGATGGTGTGATCAGGCATGGCTCTCCCTCCACTCCTCGAGGAAGTCCTCCAGGCGGTCCAGGGCCACCTCCAGGTCCTCCACGCTCGGGAGCGTGACGAGCCGGAAGTGGTCGGTGTGCGGGTAGTTGAAGGCGCCGCCGTGGGAGACGAGGATCTTCTTCGCCCGCAGCAGCTCGATGACGAACCTCTCGTCGTCGTCGATCCGGTAGACCTCCGGGTCCAGGCGCGGGAACAGGTAGAGCGCGCCGTGCGCGGGCTGCACCGAGACGCCGGGGATCTCGTTGAGCCGCTTCTGCGCGAGGTTGCGCTGCTCCAGCAGGCGGCCGCCGGGCAGCACGAGGTCGTTGATGGACTGGTAGCCGCCGAGCGCCACCTGGATGGCGTGCTGCGCCGGCACGTTGGCGCACATGCGCATGTTCGCCAGGAGCGTCAGGCCCTCGAGGAAGTCGCGGGCGCGGTGCTTGGGCCCGGAGACGGCCACCCAGCCGGAGCGGAACCCGGCCACGCGGTACGCCTTGGACAGGCCGGAGAAGGTGAGGGTGAGGACGTCGTCGGAGAGGCCGGCCGCGTTGATGTGGCGGGCGCCGTCATAGGTGATCTTCTCGTAGATCTCGTCCGCCATGAGCACGAGGTGGTGGCGGCGGGCCACGTCGATCAGCCCGTTCAGCACGGCGCGGGAGTAGACCGCGCCCGTCGGGTTGTTGGGGTTGATGACCACGATGCCCTTGGTGCGCTCCGTGATGAGCGACTCGATGTGCTCCAGGTCCGGCTCCCAGCCCTGCTCCTCGATGCAGCGGTAGTGCACCGCGCGGCCGCCGGCCAGGGTCGTCGCCCCCGTCCACAGCGGGTAGTCGGGCGAAGGGATGAGGATCTCGTCGCCGTCGTCCACGAGGGCCTGGAGGACCATGGAGATCATCTCGGACACGCCGTTGCCGATGTAGACGTCCTCGACGCCGATGTCCCGGATGCCGCGGGACTCGTAGTACTGGGACACCGCGGTGCGCGCCGAGTAGACGCCCTTGGAGTCGGAGTAGCCCTGCGCGTGCGGCAGGTGCTGGTACATGCCCTGCAGGATCGTGTCCGGGGCCTCGAAGCCGAACGGCGCCGGATTGCCGATGTTCAGCTTCATGATCCGGTGCCCGGCGGCCTCCATGCGCTGCGCCTCCTCCAGGATGGGGCCGCGCACGTCGTAGCGGACGTTGAGCAGCTTGGAGGACTGACGGATCTGTCGCGGGTCGCTGGAGGAAGCCATGCGCTCCATGATGGCACTCGGCCGACCAGGCCGGAACACCGTGTCAGAACCAGGAGCCCCGCGGGACGAACCAGTCCTCGGGCGCCTCCTCGAGCCCTCGTGTCACGAGCCAGTACTGCGCGGCGTCCTCCGGGCTCAGCGCGTCGTCCCCGGTGGTGAGGCGGGCCAGCTGGCGCAGCCCCTCCTCGTCGAGGCCGTCCATGACCTCGCGGATCGCGGCCTCGGCGTCGTCGTCGAGCGCGTCCGGATCTCCCAGCACCGCGATGCTGCCCTCCGGGAGGACCCGTTCCCCGTCCCCCAGGGGCACGAGCGCGCTCGCCTCGATCTCCGGGTCGAAGCGGTAGGCCAGGCCGACCTGGGCCTCGTCCTGCACGACGGCGGGGATCGCCTCCTGCGCGGGCGGCAGCCACTCCCCGATCCGGCAGCCGGCGAGGCGGTCGAGCCGCTCGCGCAGCAGGACCGCGGCGACGCCGGGCTCGGCGCCGCCCAGCACCGCAGGGGTGGCGGCGCGCAGCTCTTCGCAGCGGCCGTTGAGGTCGTCCAGGGAGTCGAGCTCGAGCCGCGTCGCGGTGGTGGCCGTGACCACGGCGGCCAGGCGCAGCGGTTCGCGGGAGGCGGAGAGCACGTGGGGGCGCGCCACCCCCGGGAAGGCCGAGGCCGCTGCCGCGGTGGAGGAGCCGCTGGCGGGCGTGACGCCGGAGGACACGGCGCCGCCGGCGGCCAGCAGCTCCTCGACGATGCCCCGCGTGGCGGCCGCGTCCGGGGCCGACTCCCCGCGCGGCAGGGGCGTGGGCGAGGCCGCGGCCGTGGGGTCGGCGGGCACGCGGGGCGGGGCCGCCGGGTCGAGCGGGGGCAGGCTCGTGGACGCCGCGCCCGCCGCCGTGGGGGCCGTCGTCGGGCGCGGACTCGGCTCGGGCACCGAGGGCAGCAGGGAGGCGGGGTCCTCCGTCAGGACGAGGGTGAGCGTGTCCACGACGGCCACGGTGCGGCCGCCCGCGGCGTCCCAGGGCTGGGCCGGGGCGGGCGCACCCGCGGGCTGGGGGGCGACGGCGTGGCCGCGGCGGCGCAGGTTGCGCTCCACGACGGCGGCCACGGCCGTCTGGAGCGGGGCGTTCGAGTGGGTCACCGTGACGGGCGCCCCCGTGGGGCCGGACGACGGCTCCGGAGGGCCGGCGGGCGAGCACGCACCGAGGGCCACGGCCAGGCCGAGGGCGACGGCGGGGACGAGCGCGCGGCGCGCCGGGCGGCGGTCCTTCACGCGGCGGCCGTTCACGCGGCGTCCCCGACGGAGCGCTGCGCGGCGAGCTCCAGGGCGCGGGCCACCCACGTGGCGGTGCGGACCTCGTCGAGCGCGGTCAGGTCGAACCAGCGGGCGTCGGTGGAGGATCCCCCCACCTCGGGCCGGAGGACCCCGCCCGTGAGGCGCGCGGTGTAGAGGATCTGCACGGTGAGGAGAGGGACGCCCTCGCCCCGCAGGCGTCGTTCGGCGGGGATGAGGCCCGTGGTGACCCCCAGCAGGCCCGTGAGCTCGCTCGTGTGGCCGGTCTCCTCCCACACCTCGCGGCGGCAGGCCTCCTCGGGGCTCTCCCCCGGCTCCAGCCCGCCGCCGGGCAGCGTCCAGACCACCTCGCCGGGGCCCTCCCACGAGGAGAGCAGGATCCGGCCCTCGGACACGATCAGGGCGTAGGCGCCCGCGCGCGTCTGGAACGGCCCGGGCTCGGGCGCGGCGGCGGCGGGGGCGGCGGGGCGGGTGGTCACGGGCGGGCTCCTGCCGGACGGGGATGGGGGTGGGGCGGACCGGCGGGCCCAGTCTACGAGCACCGCCCGCCGCGAACAGGGGCTCGGCCCGCACGCACCCTGGCTAGGGTGGGTGGACCACCCGCCGCCCGAGGAAGGAGTCCGCCCATGGCCCCCGCGGCTCCCGCCCCCGAGGACCCTGCCGCCGCCGGCGACGACGCCCTCGGCCGCCTCACCACGCTGCTCGCCCGGGCCCAGGCCGCACCCGGCGGCCTCGACCTGACCGGCGCCGACGACCCGGCCGGCGTCACCGGCCCGCAGGGCGCCGCGCTCGACGCGCACGGGTGGTCCGACCTCGCCCTCGAGGCCGCCCTCCGGGAGGAGCCGGCCGACGTCGTCCGGTGCGCGGAGTCCGGTCTCCTCGCCCCCGGCGGGGATCAGCCCGGCACGCGCCTGACCCTGCTGCGCCAGCTCGCGCTCGCCGCCGATCAGGCCGACGACGAGGACGCCCTCGCCCGGCGTGTGGAGGAGCGGGCCGACGTGCTGCGGGCCCTCGGGCGGCCGCATCAGGCAGCCCTGGAGACGCAGCTCGGCGCGGCCCTCGTGCGCGAGCCGGACGGGTTCGAGGCCGCGGTGCTGGCCGGCGTCGTGGAGGACGAGCGGCGGCGCCGCGCGCAGGGATCCGGCGGCGACCCGGCGGACACCGTGCTCCCGGAGGCACTCCTCGGCCTGGCCGTCCAGCGCATCCACGAGTCCGACCTGGACGGGGCGCTGGTGCACCTGCGCGAGGCGATCGCGCTGCTGCGCGAGCTGCGGGCCGCCGGCGCGGTGCTCCCCTCCGGCACGTGGGCCAGCGCCCACCTCGTGCTCGCCCGCCTCCACCTGTGGCGGGGCGAGCACGCGGAGGCGGAGGTGGAGGCCCTGACCGTCCTCTCCCTTCCAGCGGCCCGCGCCGTCCGGGCCTCCGCGCTGCTGGTGCGCGCCATCGCCGCCCACGAGCAGGGACGGCCCGACGACGCCCTGCGGTTCGCGCTCGACGCGACCGCGGGCATGGGCGAGGCCGGGCTCCGGCGCGGGGCCGCCTCGGCCGCTGCGCTCGTGGCCCGGGCGGCCGACGACGGCGACCGGCAGGAGGCCGCCGTCCTCGCGTGGCGGCTGGCCGCCGTCCACGCCGAGAAGGCGGAAGCCCCGGAGGCGGCCGTCCTGACCTACTGGTGGGCCCACCAGCTGGTGCTGGCCGGCAGGCCGCAGGAGGCCGAGCCCGTGCTCGAGGGGCTCGTGCGCCGCGCCGCCGCGGGCGGGCAGGCCGTGGAGCAGGCCCGCGCGCTCGTGGACCTCGGCCACGCCCTCCACGACCAGGACCGCTCCGTCGAGGCCCTGCCGCTGTGGCGCGAGGCCGCGGACCTGTTCGAGGCCCACGGGCAGGCCGAGGACGCCGCGCGCGTGCTGCTGGCCGCCGGAGCCCTCGTGAACCGCGAGCGCGACGCGGCCTCCCGCCCGCTCGCCCTCGACCTCTTCGAGCGCGCGGCGACGGCGGCCCGCCGCGCCGCGGACGAGGCCGGCGAGGAGGACGACGGCGACGTGCTGCCCGCCGCGCTCCACGCGCTGGGGTACCTGCTGTGCGAGTCCGGCCGCCCGGAGGGGCTGGCCCTGCTGGACGAGGCGATCGCGCTCGCGGAGCAGGCCCCGGCGCCGTGGCAGGCCGCCGACTTCCTGGACACGCGGGCCCGCGCCCTGTGGGCCCTGGAGAACGGGCCGGAGGCCGTGTCCACCGCGCTGACCTCCGCCGACCGCTTCACGGCCGCGGGAGACCCGAACGGCGCCGCGCAGGCCGAGCTGTTCGCCGCGTACGTGGTGGCCGAGGACGGGCGCCCCGAGCAGGCCGCCACCCTGTTCCGGCTGGTCGGGGACTCCACCGGATCGGACCTCGTGCGACTCGGCGCGCTGACGGGGCTGCACCAGTGCCTCGACGCGCTGGGCGACCACGCGGGCGCGGCCCGCGTGCGCGACGACCTCGAGAGCGTCCGCGCGCGGCTCGGGGTCAGCGGAGACTGACCGGGGTCAACGGGGGCTGTCCGGGGGCACCGCGGGCCGACCAGGGCCCTCACCGGCCGTGCAGCACCTCCGCCGCCGCCGCCCGACGTGCCTCGCGTGCCGCCGGGGGTGCCTCGGGCTGGGCCGCGAGCGCGAGCAGGGTGGCGGCCGTCCGCGCCGCGAGGGCCTCCGGGTCCGCGCTCGTCCCCGCCCGGCGGGTGAAGCGTGCGATCACGCCGTCGAGGGCGGTCCCGCCCGCGCCGAGGTCGGCGCGCGCGGCACGCAGGTGGCCGATCAGGGCGGCCCAGTCGTCCACGCGGTGGCCGGGTCCGAGGGTGTCGGCGTCCAGGAGTCCCGTCACGCGCGTGCCGGCGGGGCCCACGAGGAGGTTGCCGGGGTGCAGGTCTCCGTGCACGGGGACCACGGGCCCCGGATCGGCGGAGTCCAGCAGCGTCCGGGCGGCGCCCGCGGCGCGCCCCGTCTGCGCGCCCGTCGCCGGGTCCAGCACGGCGGCGGCCCACGTCGCGTGGTCGAGCAGCTCGCGCCATGCCCCGGTGCCCGCGGCCGCGGCGTCGGGCGCGGGGACCCGGCCGGCCGTGCCGGAGGCGCCGACGTCGTCGGGGTCCTCGGCGGCCAGCGCGGCGGGGAGGCGGTCCAGCACGTCCTCGACCGCGCGGGGATCCAGCGCGTCCGCCCGCGGGCCGGTGAGGAGTCCGCGCCACGGGACGCCGGGGACCCGGCCGAGCGCGAGGACGCCGAGGTGGGGCGGGGCCACGAGCGGTGGGACCGGGACGCCGGCCGCCAGGGCCGCGCGCAGGCGGCGGTGCAGCGGGTGGACGGCCTCCGGTGGGAGCACCTTGAGGAACACGGTGCGGTCCGGGCGGGCCTCGTCCTCCCGGGGCTCCCATGCGGTGGCGAGGACGGCCCGCTCTCCGGGCCGGTAGGCCACCTGCTCGAGGGAGCGCAGCACGCCCAGTCCGCCGAGCCATCCGCCCACGTGCTCGCGGTCGACGGCGAGGGGCAGGCCCGGCAGGGCGGCGTCGTGGGGCAGCCACCACCACGTGGTCCCGTCGGGGAGGTGCCCGGAGAGTGGGCCGTCGGCGGGATCATCGTCGGCCACGGGATCGTCGTTCGCGGGATCGTCGTCGGCCACGGAGATGACGGCGGGGTGTTCAGCCGCGGCGGCGGGCGGGCCGTCGAGCACGAGGGTGCGGGCGAACGCCTCGCCGGCACCCACCGCCCCGGCCACCACCACGAGGTCGATCTCATGGGCGACCCGCCGGCCGAGCCTCAGGTGCAGGCGGGGCGGAGCGGCGCGCAGCAGGCGCAGCCCCGACGCCTCGAGGGCGGCCAGGACTGCGAGGGGGACCGCCGTCATGCGTGGGGCCGGAGAGGGCTCAGGAGGCGCGGCGGCGGGCCAGGACGTTGTCCAGGTCCAGTGCGGCGATGTCCCGCTCGGCGGTGGGGCTGATGTCCTCCGCGCGGGCGGTCTCGGGGCTCAGGGAGTCCTTGATGCGCCCGGAGGTCGCGGGCACCGGCGCGGCCTCGAGCGGCGCCGGCGCGGGGCGCTCCATCTCCGGTGCGTCCAGGTAGGTGGGGCGCGGCACGGCGGGGATGACCACGGAGCCGTGGCCGGACGGGACGGCGGGCGCGGCGCTCCGCGGCGCCTCCGGCACCGCGCGGGCCTCAGCTTCCCGGCCGCCGACGACGCCGGCCGTCCCGGTCTCCTCTGCGGCCGGTGCGGCGGCGGGGGCGCCGAAGGCGAGGACGGTCTCGAGCGTGCGGCGGTCGCGCGCGGGATCGGCGTGCGGAGCCGTGGCGTCCGCGTCCTCGGCCGGTGCGGCGCCGGTGAGGGCGTCGTCGGCGGGGGCGGCGGGACGATCCGCGGCGCGATCGCGCAGGGCGAGGGCCCGGAGGCCGCCCAGCGAGGCCGCGGCGATCAGCAGGGACCACCCGGCGGCGGCCGCGCTGGAGGCCCCGAAGAGCGCGCCCATGCCGGTGACGAGGAAGACCACGAGGGCCAGGGCTCCCACCATGGCGACGGCGGCACGGTCCCGGCGCACGTGGAGGCGCGAGAGCTCGGGCGAGACCTCGGCGAGGCGGGCGGAGGAGAACTGCGCGGCCGCGCGGCGGGCGGCGGAGAGCCGCCGGGCCAGGGCGCGGGCCGCCGGAGAGCTCTGCACACGGGTCGTCATGAAGGTCCTCCAGCGGTACGGGCGGGCGGCGGCGGCGCGGGCTCGGCGGCGGTGCACGAGCCGCCCCACCCCGACCGCCACGAGGACCAGCATGACCACGGAGGCGCTGACCTTGAGGCCCGCGAACACGCCGAGGGCGGAGTCGAGCTCCGCCACCAGGGTGTTCCACTCGTCCATGCGGGCCAGCCTACCGGCCGGCAGGGGCACGCCGCGCGTCGAGCCAGCGCGCGAGGAGGCCCTGCGGCACCTCGTCCACGGTGACCGCGAAGCTGCGGTGGTCGCGCCAGTCGCCGTCCACGTGCAGGTAGCTCCGGCGCAGGCCCTCCTCCCGCAGTCCGAGCTTCTCCACCACGCGCAGGCTCGCCGCGTTCTCGGGACGGATGTTGACCTCCACGCGGTGCAGCCCGAGGGTGAAGAAGGCCCAGTCCGCGGCCATCGCCACGGCGGTCGGCGTGAGCCCCCGCCCCGCGTGGCGCTGGTCGATCCAGTAGCCGATCGCGCCCGAGAGCACGGAGCCGTACTGCACCCCGCTGAGGCTCAGCAGCCCGATCAGGCGGTCCCGCCCCGGGGCGTCGTCGTCGAGGGCCACGCCCCACGTGAAGGAGGTGCCCGCGCGGGCATGGCGGCCGTGCCAGCGGACCATCTGCCCGAACGTGGCCGGGCCGGCGCCGGGCTCGGGGCTCGTGGCGTCCCACGGCGTCAGCCACTGCTCGTTGGCGGTCCGCTGCTCCCGCCACGCCCGCTCGTCGCGCCGACGCAGCGGGCGCAGGGTGAGGGAGTCGTGGCGCAGCGCCACGGGCCAGGACGAGCTCGACATGCCCTCGATCCTAGGACGTGGGCCGGAGTCCCAGGGCGCGGGCACAATGGCTCCATGGCCTCCCCCGACGCACCCCTGCCCTCCCCCGCGTCGACGCTCGACGAGTCCGGCGCGACGGCCCTGGCGAAGGCCGCCCTGCGCGCCCGCGTGCGCGCCGCACGCCGGGCCCTGGATCCGGCGCGCCGCGCCGCCGAGGCCGAGGCGGCGGCCGCGCACCTGTGGGAGTGGCTCGGTCCGCGCGTCGCGGCGACGCGCGGGCGGGGCGCCACGCCCGTCGTCGCCACGGTGCTGCCGATGCCCACGGAGCCGGACACCGGCCCGCTGCGCGAGCGCCTCCACGCCGCCGGGGCGCGCATCCTGGTGCCCGTGATCGAGCCGGGGCGGCGGCTGAGCTGGGCCGCGTGGCACCCCGGGGTGGGCATGGCCCGGGCGACGGCGGCCCCGATCGACGAGCCGATCGGGCCGCGACTCCGCGCGGACGCCCTCGCCGACGCCACGGCGGTGGTGCTGCCGGGGCTCGCGGTGGGCGAGGACGGCATGCGCCTGGGCCAGGGCGGCGGGTACTACGACCGCTTCCTCGCGGATCTGCCGGCCGCCGTGCCCACCGTGGCCCTGCTGTTCGCCCACGAGGTGCTCCCGGCCACAGAGGTGCCCGCCGAGCCCACGGACCGGCCCGTGGACGGGGTGGTCACGGCGGCCGGGCTGCGGTGGCTCGGACCGGCGGGTCCGCGGGGCGCGGCGGAGTAGCATCGCAGGGCCCGGACCATCCGCCCCGCGCCACGGCGCGCCCGACCCGAGGGGACCCATGCCCACGTACGCCTACCGCTGCAAGGACTGCGGCCACGCCTTCGACGCCGTCCAGTCCTTCACGGACGACGCCCTCACCGAGTGCCCCGAGTGCGGCGGCACCCTGCGCAAGCAGTACGGCTCCGTGGGCGTGAGCTTCAAGGGGTCCGGCTTCTACCGCACCGACTCGCGCGGCGGATCGGCCGGCGTCCCGGCGAGCGGCTCCGAGGGGTCGACGGGCGGCACGGCCTCCTCCGGCACGTCCGGCTCCGGCGCGGGCGACGGCGGCTCGTCCTCCGGCACCCCGACCTCGGCGTCCAAGGCCGACTGACCTCCGCCGCCCCCGTGGTCCCTGACCCCGGGGGCGGGGGCGTCGTCAGCCCCAGTGCGGCGGGCGCTGCGCGAGCAGCCAGCGATCGTGCTCGTCCATCGCCGCCACGGGCTGCCCCGCGGGCGCCTGACCGGCGGCACCGGGGCGGGGCGAGGAGCGGGGCGCGCGGGCACCGGCCCCGTCGAGCCCCGCGACGCGCGGCTCCGGGCCGTCGGCGGCCGTCGGCCCCGTGCCCGGGGCGTCCGCGCGCCGGGACCGGCCGCGCCGAGGACCGCTCCCCCGCGCCGCACGCCCGTGGGCTGGGGGCCCCGGCTCAGCGCTCATCGGCGTCGGTCTCGTCCTCCGACTCCTCCACCGGCTCGTCCAGGCCGAGCCGCTCGGCCAGCCGGTCCGCGAGGGACTCGGGATCGGCGAACACGTCGATCGCCCAGAGGGTGTCCGTGTCCCAGCCGCGCGCCTCGAGCTGCTCCGGCAGGCGCCGCGAGCGCTCGCGCACGGTCATCGAGCGGTACGTCAGGCCGCCGTCGCTCACGAGGGCCAGCGGCCGCACGGCCCCGCCCCGCCCGGCGGCCGCGAGGTCCATGACGCCGCCGAGCCGCGGGCGCACCTGCGCGCCGTGCTCCGCGAGGCGGTCGCACAGGTCCGCCATGAGCGGATCGTCCACCTGGCCGCCCGTGGGCTCCTCCCCCGAGCCGAGGTAGGCCTCCAGCAGCGTGAGGAACCAGCGGGCGCCGCCGTCCAGTCGCTCCGCCTCGAGGTCCGAGGCGCGCACCGCGGAGACCAGGTGCAGGCGCCGGCGCGCCCGGCTCACCGCGATCGCCATCATGCGCTCGCCGTCCGGCTCCGAGACGGCCCCGAAGTGGTGCACCACGCGGCCGTGGGGGGTGCGGCCGTAGCCCGGGGTGAGGATCACGGCGTCGCGCACCACGGAGGCGGCCCGCGTGACCGGGACGATCACGAAGGGCTCGCGGGTCGACTCGTCCTCGCCCCGCCCGCGGGCCAGGAAGTCCCGCGCCCACGGCGCGCGCGCGGCGGTGGCCTGCACGGCGGCAGCCACGCGGCGGGCGTGCTGCTCGGACACGGTGACCACGGCGAGCGACTCGTCGGCGTGGTCCCGGATGTGCTCGAACACGCGCTGGACGGTGCGGGCCACCTCGGCGTCGGTGGACTCCACCACGTCTCCCCCCGTCATGGGGATGCCGGTGCCCTCGGCCACGTACTCGGCGGTCACGGTGCGGCCGTGCCCCGTCAGCTCGCCGGCCGTGGGCACGGCCTCGAGCTCGCCGTCGTAGGCCAGCGTGGAGATCAGGCGGACGAGGCGCCGCTCCATCCCGCGGTGCACCGTGCGCAGCGGCAGCACGGGCAGCACCTCGGCGAGCGCCTCGTGCGCGGAGCGCAGCGGACGCAGCGGGCCGGCGGTGGCCGTGGGGTCCACGGACACCTGGAAGGACTGCGGCCGGCCGATCACGGGGTCGCCGAACGAGACCACCTGGGGGGCGCGCACGAGCGCGCCCATCACGGTGGCCAGCGCGGTGGCGTCCGCGTCCAGCAGCACCACGACGTCGGCGGACCAGTCGGCGGGGAACTCCGCGAGCGCCATGGGCGAGGTGGTCATGATCGGCACGAGGGGCTGCAGGACCTCCGGTGTGAGCGTGGCGAGCGACTCCACGCTCGGGCGGCCCTGCTTGAGGAGGTTCCGCAGCACGGCGGCGTCGGCGCGGTAGGTGCCCAGCGCGGCGCGCCAGCGCTCGGACAGCGCGGCGGAGAGCCGGTCGGCACCGGAGGCCAGCAGGTCCCGGTCCGCCGCGCGGAAGCCGCGCTCGACCTCGGTCAGGTCGGTGCCGCTCATCATGGCCAGGAAGTCGTCGCCGGAGATCATGGCCTCGAGCGCGGACTGCCACCAGGCCAGCTCGAGCTCGGCGCTGAGCCGTTCGGGCGGCACCTCCCGGTCGTGGAGGTCCGCGAGGAGCTCGGAGAGGCCGTGGTCGCGCAGCTGGTCGAGCACGAGCGTGCGCTCGGGCAGGGAGGAGAGGGTCTCGCGGTCGGCCACGAGGCCGTCCACCGCGGCGGCGAGGTCGTCGGCGTCCCGCTCCGCGAGCGCGGTCTCGGCGGTGGCCTCCGGCGCCAGCACGGCCGTGAGCCGCTCGAGGCGGTCCTCGACGCCGGCCACGGCGCCCAGTCCGCGGGCGGCCTGGTCCGGGACCATCGGCACGGAGCCGGGCTCGGCGGCATGGCGGCGCCAGTCCTCGACGACGGCCTCCGCCTCCAGCAGCGCCGCGTGCAGGTCGTGCGGCTGGACGCCGGGACGCACCACGTCCTTGGCCTGGCGGCGCACGCGGGAGCGGGCGACGGAGGACATCTCCACCATGTTCTGGCGACGCCACCCGCTGGAGGCGGTGGCCGCCACGAGCTGAGAGAGGTCCTGCGCGAACACCTCGGGGGTGAAGGTCTCGAGGCAGCGGGCGACCCGCTCGTACAGGTCCACCTGCTCACGCCAGCCGGCCACGGTGCGCGCGGGGCGCAGCCCGGCCTGCGCCGCGGCGGTGTCCACCGCGCGACGCGTGGTGTGGAGCGTGGCCGCGAGCTCCTGCACGAGCTCGGCGGCGGATTCGGTCTCCTGCACGTTGCGCACGCGCGCGCCGAACCAGCGGCTCTGCGTGGCCTGGGGCGAGAACGCGCCCAGCTCGCCGGCCCGCTCGAGCTGCTCGGCCACGGCGTGGCGGTTCACGGTGGAGTCCAGCACGGAGCGCTTCAGGCGCACGGTGGTGGCGGGCGGGGTCTCGAGGCCGGTCAGGGCCGCGAGCGCCTGCATGGCCTGGAACGGCGAGCAGCCCCACCGGGGGCGCACGTGGTGCAGCGAGCCCACGTGCTCGCGCAGGCGACGGCGCCGCTCCACGAGCTCGGCGTCGGCGCGGCGTCGGTCCGGCTGCTCGGCGCGTTCCGTCCGCAGCACGGCGGCCACGAGCTGACGCCGCAGCCACTCCGGGTCCGCGTTGGCGGGCACGTCGAGGGCCGCGGCCCGCAGGCCGGCCTCCTCGAGGCGGTCGTGCACGTCGGCCAGGGCCGCGGAGCGCTCAGCCACCACCAGCACGCGCCGGCCCTCCCAGGCCAGGCGGGCGGCCAGCGCGACGGCGGTCTGCGTCTGGCCCGTGCCGGGCGCGGCGTGCACCACGAGCGAGCGGCCCGCGGAGGCGTGGTCCAGCACCGCCTGCTGGGAGGGGTCGAGGTCGAGCACGAGCCGCTCGTCCTGCGGCGCGCGGTCGTCCCCGTCCGGTTCGTCCACGGGCCCGAGCTCGGCGGGACGGGGCACCATGCCGGTGCCGGCGTCGTAGAGGGCCTGGACCACGGGCAGGTGCTCGAGGGAGTCCGGCAGGCTCGCCGTCTCCCCGAGGTCCGCGAACGTGGAGAGCAGCATGCGCTCCGAGACCTGCAGGCCGTCCAGGGACCCGGCCTGCTCCCGCAGCAGCGCCAGGGCGGGGCCCGGCTCCATGCGCGCGGTGGCGTAGGCGGCGTGCTGGTACGCCTCCGGGTCCAGGCGGATCCCGTGGTGCCGGCGGAGGTTGCGGACCAGGGCGGGGTTGAGCCGCGCCGGCTCGGTGATCTGCACCTCGAGCTCGTCCCGGTCCTGCGCGCCGCGGCGCACGGTGAGCGCCACGCGGGCCAGCAGGACGGGGGCGGAGCGGCGCTCCCGGCGGCCGTCCTCCTGCGCTGTCCACGTGGCCACGCCCACGGCGAGGGCCGCGACGTCGATGCCGCGCTCCTCCGAGAGCTCGCGCACCTTGGCGCGCAGGCCGAGGGAGACCTGGTGGGCGGACTCGAGCACGGGGCCGGCCGGCAGCAGCGTGGACAGGCGCGTGCGGCGCCCCAGCAGCAGCTGCGAGACGCCGGAGGAGTTGGCGTCCGTCACGTCGATGCTGTTGGCCGCCGAGGGCGCGAAGCGCAGCATGGTGTCGTTCTCCGCCCCCGAGCCGAGCGAGGCCACCCACGTGGCCGGGTCGGGACGGGCGGCGCCCTCGTCGGGGCGGGCGGCCGCGCGGGCGCGGGCCAGGCGGGGGAACTCCTGCTCGGTCACTTCGGTGCGGTCCTTCCTCTGCCCGCCCCGGGCGGGCGGGATTCGAGCCTGATGCCGCCCCGGATCGGGGCGGCCCTCACGCGGCGCGCAGGGCGCCGCTCACTCCCACTCGATGGTGCCCGGGGGCTTGGACGTGACGTCCAGGACCACGCGGTTGATGCCGTCCACCTCGTTGGTGATGCGGTTGGAGATCCGGGAGAGCACGTCCTCCGGGATGCGGGCCCAGTCCGCCGTCATGGCGTCCTCGGAGGTGACGGGGCGCAGCACCACGGGGTGGCCGTAGGTGCGGCCGTCGCCCTGCACGCCCACGGAGCGCACGTCCGCGAGCAGCACCACGGGGCACTGCCAGATCTGCCGGTCCAGGCCGGCCGCGGTCAGCTCGGCGCGCACGATGGCGTCCGCGCGGCGCAGCAGGTCCAGGCGCTCCTGCGTGACCTCGCCGATGATGCGGATGCCCAGGCCGGGGCCGGGGAACGGCTGGCGGTGCACGATCCCCTCGGGCAGGCCGAGCTCGGCGCCCACGGCGCGCACCTCGTCCTTGAACAGCTCGCGCAGCGGCTCGCACAGCTCGAACTCGATGTCCTCCGGCAGGCCGCCCACGTTGTGGTGGGACTTGATGTTGGCGGCGCCGTCGCCGCCGCCGGACTCCACGACGTCCGGGTAGAGCGTGCCCTGGACGAGGAAGCGGACCTCGGGGGCGTTCGGGTCGTGCGCGGACTCGAGCACGATGTCCGCCTGGGCCTTCTCGAACGTGCGGATGAAGCGCTCGCCGATGGTCTTGCGCTTCTGCTCGGGGTCGGTCACGCCGGCCAGGGCGGCCAGGAAGTCCTCGCGGGCGTCCACCATGACGAGCTTCGCGCCGCCGTGGGCCTCGCCGAAGGCCTTCTCGATCTCGGCGGACTCGCCCTCGCGCATGAGGCCGTGGTCCACGTACACGCAGGTCAGGCGGTCGCCGATGGCGCGCTGCACGAGGGCCGCGGCCACGGCGGAGTCCACGCCTCCGGAGAGCCCGCAGATCGCGCGGGCGTCGCCGATCTGCTCGCGGATGCGCTCGACCTGCTCCTCGATCACGTTGCTGGCCGTCCAGTCGGAGGCGAGCCCGGCGCCGTCGTGCAGGAAGTGCTCGAGCACCTCCTGGCCGCGGGAGGAGTGGCCCACCTCGGGGTGCCACTGCACGCCGTAGATGCGCCGCTCGCGGTCCTCGAACGCGGCCACGGGGGCGCCGACGGTGGTGGCGGTGACCGCGAAGCCCTCGGGCGCCGCCGTCACGGCGTCCCCGTGGGACATCCACACGACCTGCTCCTCGTCCTGGCCCGCGAAGAGCACCGACTCGGGATCCACCTCGGTGAGGCGCGTGGAGCCGTACTCGCGGGTCCCGGTGCGGGCGACCTCGCCGCCGAGCGCGTGGGCGATGGACTGGAAGCCGTAGCAGAGGCCCAGCACGGGCACGCCGGCCTCGAGCAGCGCGGGGTCGAGCCGGGGGGCGCCGGGCTCGTACACGGACGAGGGGCCGCCCGAGAGGATCAGCGCCGCGGGCTCACGGGCGAGCACCTCGGCGGCGGGCGTGGACGCCGGCACCACCTCGGAGTACACGTTGGCCTCACGCACGCGACGGGCGATGAGCTGGGCGTACTGCGCACCGAAGTCCATCACCAGGACGGTGGGCATCACGTCGCTCAGCGGGGCGGGCTTCTCGGGGGTGGGGGGGTTCTGCGTCACCCGACCAAGGATAGTCCAGGCGTCCCGGGGCGCCGCGCCCGCGCCTCAGTAGCGGCGAGCGGCGGACGGGTACCGGTGGACCTCGTCGCGCACCACGCGGGTCATGCGCTTCTCCACGATGAAGGAGAGGAAGGGCACGACGCCACCGCCCGCCATCGCCAGCAGGCGCACCGGCTCCCAGCGCATGAGGGACCACAGGCGGAAGCACGCGAGGAGGTAGACCACGTACATCCAGCCGTGGGCGATGAGGATGAGGAGGGAGAGGTTCACTCCCCCGGTCACCGAGTCCTCCGGATGCAGGCCCAGCACGTTGGGCTCGCCGTCCACCGTGGTGCCGCCCGCGAACAGCTCCTGGTGGAGGCCGTACTTGAACACCATCTCCGCCACGAGCAGCAGGAGCATGACGCCCGTGATCCACGCGCACACCACGTAGAACCGGGTGGCCGAGCGGATCTGCTGCTGCGTGCCGGCGAACCGGCGGCTCTCCCGGCCCGGGCGCGGCGGCGGCTCGGGGAGGTCGGCCTCGGTGATGTCCTCGGGGTCCGGCAGGCTCGTCGGGTCCACCGCGGCGTGCGCGTCCGGTCGGGACTGGGGGTCGGGATGGCTCATCATGTCTGCTCCTTCGGGGGACCCGCGGGTCCGTCGTCGTGCGGGGTGCGCGCGGCCTGCGCCGCGAGCGCCCGCTCCTTGGCCTCGCGCGCCGCGGCCCGGCGCCGGGCGAGCTCCTCGGCCCGCCACTGGGCGGCCCACTCCTCGTCCAGGCGGGCCTCCTGCAGCTCGCGCTCGTGGTCGTCGCGCACGAACCGCCACCACAGGAAGAGGGCGAAGCCCGCGAAGAGGATCCACTCGATCGCGTAGAACACGTTCAGCCAGACGACCTGCGTCTCCTCCGGCTGCGGCGGCACCCACACGGGCTCGAGGCCTCCCGGGGCGGCCCCCGCCGAGACGTCCGCGCCCACCGCGTCCGTCACCGCGAACGCGGCCACGTAGGCGGCGTAGGAGGGCTCGTCCCAGACGTTGACCAGCTGGCCGGGGGCGAGCGTGGTGTACACGGGGCGCCCGGAGGTCTCCGCGGGCTCCGTGGAACGGGGCAGGGGGCCGTCCGGGGGCAGGAGGCGCCCGGTCAGGGTCACCTCGCCCGTGGGCGCCGGGTCCACGAGGGCGGCGTCCTCCGACCAGCCCCGCACGACGGGGACGACCTCGCCGTCCGGGGCGCCGGCCACCCGGAAGGCCGTCACGGTCCAGAAGCCCTGCCGCCCCTCGTGCAGGCGCCGGGCGATGAGTGCGTCCGTGCCCGGGAGGAACGCCCCGGACGCGGTGACGACCTGGTCCGCCTGCGAGGCCAGGAGCGGCTCGGAGGGGCGGACGTGGTCCGTGAACGGGACGGCGTTCTCCGTCTGCGTGCGGGGCGGTGGGGCCGCCGTCTCCGCGGACTGGAACTGCCAGCGCGAGAGGGCCACGAACAGGCCGGCCGCCACGAGGGCCAGCGCGAGTGTGGCCAGCCACACGGGCTTCAGGGCGGTACGGAGCACCCGAGATCACTTCTTCCGGAACGGGACGGGCGGGCCGCAGCGACGGCGGGCCGAGGGGCGGTCGGCCGGGGCCGGCGGTGGCCCGCCCCGGCGCCGGTGGTCACATCACGCGCGTGGGCGCGACGATGACCTCCACCTTCTGGAAGTCCTTGAGCTCGGTGTAGCCCGTCGTCGCCATCGCGCGCTTGAGCGCGCCCATGAGGTTGGAGGTGCCGTCCGTCTGGTGGCCGGGGCCCCACAGGAGCTCCTCGAGCGGGGCGACGGTGCCGACGTGCGTGCGGTGGCCGCGCGGCAGGTCCGGGTGGGCGGCCTCGAGGCCCCAGTGCCAGCCGGCTCCGGGCGCCTCGGCGGCGCGGGCGAGCGCGGTGCCGAGCATGACGGCGTCGGCGCCCATCGCGAGGGCCTTGACGATCTGGCCGGACGTGCCCAGGCCGCCGTCGGCGATCACTTGCACGTAGCGGCCGCCGGACTCGTCCATGTAGTCGCGCCGGGCCTCGGCGATGTCCGAGATGGCCGTGGCCATGGGGACGCGGATGCCGAGGGCGCGGCGCGTCGTCGTCGAGGCGCCGCCGCCGAAGCCCACGAGCACGCCGGCCGCGCCGGTGCGCATGAGGTGCAGCGCCGGGGTGTAGCCCGCGGCGCCGCCCACGATCACGGGGACGTCGAGCTCGTAGATGAACTGCTTGAGGTCCAGCGGCTCGTGCGTGGAGGACACGTGCTCGGCGGAGACGGTGGTGCCGCGGATGACGAAGAGGTCCACGCCCGCGGCGAGCACGGTCTTGTAGAACTGCTGCGTGTTCTGCGGAGTGAGGGAGCCGGCCACCACGACGCCGGCCTCGCGGATCTGCGCGAGGCGCTCCGTGATCAGCTCCGCCTGGATCGGCGCGTCGTAGATCTCCTGGAGGCGGCGGGTGACCTCGGGGCTGCCGGGGGCCGCCTCGAGCGCGGCGATCTCCTCCAGCAGCGGCGCGGGATCCTCGTGCCGGGTCCACAGGCCCTCGAGATTCAGCACGCCGAGGCCGCCCAGGCGGCCCAGCGCGATGGCCGTGTCCGGGCTCATCACGGAGTCCATGGGGGCGCCGATCACGGGCATGTCGAACGTGTAGGCGTCGATCCGCCAGGACAGGTTCACATCCCGCGGGTCCCGGGTCCGGCGGGCCGGCACCACGGAGACGTCGTCGAGGGAGAAGGCGCGGCGGCCGCGCTTTCCACGGCCGATCTCAATCTGATTCGTCACCTCCCCAGCCTATCCCAGGGATCCTGGGCGCCACCGGGGAGGGCGCCGGGCTCAGCGGGAGCTGTAGTTCGGCGCCTCCACGGTCATCATGATGTCGTGCGGATGGGACTCCTTGAGGCCCGCGGAGGTGATGCGCACGAAGCGTCCGTTCTCCTTGAGGTCCGCGATGGTGGGCGCGCCCGTGTAGAACATGGTCTGGCGCAGGCCGCCCACGAGCTGGTGCACGACGTTGGCGACGTGGCCGCGGTAGGGCACCTGGCCCTCGATGCCCTCGGGGATCAGCTTGTCCTCGGCCGGCACGTCCGCCTGGAAGTAGCGGTCCTTGGAGTAGGAGCGCTTGCCGTTGCGGGTCTGCATGGCGCCCAGGGAGCCCATGCCGCGGTAGGCCTTGAACTGCTTGCCCTGGTAGAACACCAGGTCGCCCGGGGACTCGGCGGTGCCGGCCAGCAGGGAGCCGAGCATCACGGAGTCGGCGCCGGCCACGAGTGCCTTGCCGATGTCGCCGGAGTGCTGCAGGCCGCCGTCGGCGATCAGCGGCACGCCCGCGGGGCGCGTGGCCTTGGCCGCCTCGTAGATCGCGGTGATCTGGGGGACACCGACGCCGGCCACCACGCGCGTGGTGCAGATGGAGCCCGGGCCGACGCCGACCTTCACGGCGTCCGCGCCGGCGTCGACGATCGCCTTGGCGCCCGCGTACGTGGCGGCCTGGCCGCCGATGATGTCCACGTGCGCCGCGGCCTTCTCCTTCTTCAGGCGGGCGATCATGTCCAGCACGCCGTGGGTGTGGCCGTTGGCGGTGTCCACCACGAGGGCGTCCACGCCCGCCTCGACGAGCGCCATGGCCCGCTCCCAGCCGTCGCCGAAGAAGCCGACGGCGCCGCCCACGCGCAGGCGGCCCTCCTCGTCCTTCGCGGCGTCCGGGTACTTCTCCGCCTTGTCGAAGTCCTTGACGGTGATCAGGCCCTGCAGCCGGTTCTGATCGTCCACGAGGGGGAGCTTCTCGATGCGGTGGCGGGAGAAGAGCGCGACCGTCTCCTCGCGGGAGATGCCCACGGGGCCCGTGATGAGCGGCATCGGCGTCATGGCCGAGCGCACCGTGCGGGTGGCGAAGTCCTCGTGGTCCACGAAGCGGACGTCGCGGTTGGTGATGATGCCGACCAGGACGCCGTCCGTGTCCACCACGGGCAGGCCGGAGACGCGGTACTGCGCGCACAGCTCGTCGAGCTCCTCGAGGGTGGCGTCCGGGCCGACGGTGACGGGGTCCGTGATCATGCCGGACTCGGAGCGCTTCACCGTGTCCACGTGCGAGGCCTGGTCCTCGATGGAGAGGTTGCGGTGGATGATGCCCATGCCGCCCTGGCGCGCCATCGCGATGGCCAGCGGCGCCTCGGTCACCGTGTCCATGGCGGCCGAGATGACGGGGATGTTCAGGCGGATCCGCTTGGTCACCTGCGTCCCGGTGTCCGCGTCCGCCGGGATGACGTCCGTGTGGCTGGGCAGGAGGAGGACGTCGTCGTACGTCAGGCCGAAGAATCCGAACGGATCGGCGGCGGAGTGGACGGGGTCCGAGGACGGGCCGGTGCTGGTGGTGGTCACGAAGGGGCCTTCCGAGACGGGGGTTTCCGCGATTCTATGCCCACGGGGTGGTGCGCCGGGGATGGGTGCGTCGGCGGTCACAGGGTCGGGCGGGTCCGGGTGGAGGACCGGAGATGGAGGTCGGCATGGGAGCTCCCCGATGATGTGACGGTCGGGGCGGTCCCGTGAGGTCCGCCATGATTCGCGCACGGGCCGGCGGCGAGACCGGCGTCACGCCCGAGTCACAGAACGCAACCCGTTTCGTCGTCGTGCTAGGCACCCTCCTAGCCTCTCCCGGTGAGCACAGCACAGACCTCCCCCGCACCGGCCGCGCGTCGCCGGCTCCCCGCCTGGATGACCAACTTCGGCTGGCAGATCGTGGCCGCCCTCGTCCTCGGCCTCGTCCTCGGCCTCCTCGCCCGCGGCATGGGCCACACCGAGGAGAACCCGACCTGGCTCGGAGAGATGCTCGACCTGATCGGCGGCATCTACGTGACCCTCCTGAAGGCCGCGGTCGTCCCGCTGGTCTTCTTCGCCGTCGTCGCCTCCATCGCCAACCTCGCCCAGGTGACCAACGCGGCCCGCCTGGCCGCGAAGACCCTGCTGTGGTTCGCGATCACGAGCCTCATCGCCGTGCTGGTGGGCCTCGCCGTGGGCGTGATGCTGCAGCCCGGCGTCGGCACCGGGCAGACCGCCCCGGACTCGTACAACGCCCGCGACGTGGGCTGGCTCGACTTCGTGACCTCCATGGTCCCGGTCAACTTCCTCGGCCTCACCGTGAAGGCGTCCACCAGCGATGCCGGCGCCGTCGTCGCCTCCCCCACCTTCAACGTGCTCCAGGTGCTCGTCATCTCGATCGCGGTGGGCGTCGCCGCCCTCAAGGTGGGTGAGAAGGCCGAGCCGTTCCTCGCGTTCTCCCGCTCGATGCTGGCCATCATCCAGAAGGTCCTGTGGTGGATCATCCGCCTCGCACCGATCGGCACCATCGGCCTGCTGGGCACCGCCGTGGCCTCCTACGGCTGGTCCACCATGGGCACGCTCGTGAAGTTCGTGATCGCCATCTACATCGGCCTCGCCCTCATCATGCTCGTGGTCTACCCGCTGCTGGCCCGAGCGCACGGCCTCTCCGTGCGGCAGTTCTTCTCCGGCGTGTGGCCGGCGTTCCAGCTGGGCTTCGTCTCCCGCTCCTCGCTGGGCACCCTGCCCGTGACCCAGCGCGTGGCCGAGCGGAACTTCGGCGTGCCCACCGGCTACGCCTCCTTCGCCGTCCCGCTGGGCGCCACCACCAAGATGGACGGCTGCGCCGCCATCTACCCCGCCATCGCGGCCGTGTTCGTGGCGCAGTTCTACGGCATCGACCTGAGCCTCGGCCAGTACGCGCTGATCGTGCTCGTCTCCGTGCTGGGCTCGGCGGCCACGGCCGGCACCACCGGCGCCACCGTGATGCTCACGCTCACCCTCTCCACCGCGGGCCTGCCCCTCGAGGGCATGGCGCTGCTGCTCGCCGTCGACCCGATCGTGGACATGGGGCGCACCGCCCTGAACGTCTCCGGCCAGGCGCTCATCCCGGCCCTCGTGGCCAAGCAGGAGGGCATCCTGGACCAGGCCCGCTACGACGCCGAGCGCGGCGACGTGATGGCCGACGACGACGCCGAGATCGTCGAAGCCCGGGCGCAGGACCGCGCCGACACGCAGGCGCAGATGGTCGGGGTCGACACGCGTCCCTGACGCGGCCCCTCGCTCGACGCGCTGATCAGGGGAGGAGGGGCCATGGCCCCTCCTCCCCTGGCCTGTCCCCACGTCGGCGACTCCCTCGGCGCGCTGCCCGGTGGTCCCGAGCCCTCTCCCCCGCGACCCCGTTACCTTTCTCGTGGCTCCTCCATCGATCAGGATGAGCAGGTGCCGGCCAGCCGGTCCTCGGCATGATCGTTGCCCCCAGTCGACTGCATGATCCGGGGGGTGTTGTCACCGAGGACCGGTCTGGTGACCACGGATCGCTAATAGAGGCGCGAGCCCCTCACCGGGGCCCTT
>NZ_JAHXOZ010000018.1 GCF_023147585.1 Micrococcus sp. EYE_212 | reverse complement strand
CGACTCGTACAAGTCCACCGCCCGCTGCCGGAACCCGTCCGTGTAGTTCTTCCTAGCCATCCCTTGGATTCTCGCTTCCCCATCATCGTGCTGGAATCAGCGTGTCCAAGATCAGGGGTCAAGCGCCCCCCGAGCCGCGACGGCGACAGATGGGCATCCTGTGCGAGTTCGGCCAAGGTCCACCGGTGAGCGAGATCAGCTCGCATCCGAATGACCGTGTCACGGATCTCTGTCCTGGTAGGGCCGAGGCCAGAGTGCTCTGTGGCCGTCATCGGGGCAACTCGCTTCGCTGTCCACAGCACGGGCATTTCAGGCTTGCTCGTTGGGTCGCGGTACGTCGATACGCGGATGGGCTGACCCCGACGATGGCGGTGAACTGTCGTGCGGCGTGGCCGCGGCTGCGCCACCCGACCTGTGTCATGGCGACACCGATCGGAAGATCAGTCTCTATCAGGAGCTCGGCCAGTATGTGGGCGCGAAGGTGAGCCAGGTACTGGATGGGAGGCATCCCGAAACGTTGGCTGAAGGCCCTGCCCAATTGTGACGTAGACAGGTGCACGAGGTCGGCAAGGTCACGAAGTCGCCAATCCCGTCCGGGGTCTTGAGCGAGGAGCCGTGCTGCATGGTGTACGGCTGTCTCAGTCGGGCACGCATGGCTGGGGGTGGTCTCGTCCGGGCAGACTCGCCACGAGGGGTCGATGCTCATCGCCGCCGCCTTCCTGAGGACGACTGCGTGCGGCGGGACGGTGGCGAGGAGCCCGTGGTCTTGAACAAGTCCACCCATGCCTCGACGGGCAGGTCCTTCGGCAGTCCGGCAGCGTTCACGCCCTGGCGTGTCAGCCACGCCTGTGCCGCCTGTGGCGAGCCGAGCGAGGTGTTGCGCGCGAGGATCTGGGCCAGCCCACGTCCGGGACCGGTGTAGACGCGGTGGACCAGGGCATGGAACTGGCGTCGCCCTGCCGGCGACAGCAGCGGATGTTCGCGACGGTGAATGGTGAGGATTCCGCCGTCGACTCCCGGACGCGGGGTGAACGCGCGAGCGGGAACACGACTGTGCAACGTGAAGGTGAACCAGGGCGCCCATTGCGCGGTCATCATCGTGGCACCGCCAACGCCCGCTCTGCGCCGCGCAACTTCCCATTGCACGAGCACAATGGCATCGGTCCATGCCGGGGCGTGCAGGATGCGTCGCAGCATTGCCGTGGTCTGGTGAAACGGCAGGTTGCCGACGAGCACATGCGCAGACGTGGGAAGCCGGTAGGTCAAGAAGTCATCGGCGACGACCTCCACGTGCGACGGGAGCCGTTGGGCCAAGCGTCGGGCGAGCCGGGTGTCGATCTCGACGGCTGTGACCGGTCGCCCGAGCTGGGCCAACGGCGAGGTGAGTGCTCCGTCACCGGGGCCGATCTCGATGATCGGGCCCTCGGTGGCGGACACGAGCCGGGTGATCGTGGTGACGGTGGATGGGTCAGTCAGGAAGTTCTGGCCGTGCTCATGACGGCCACCTTGATAGGTAGGCACTGTTTGCTCCGTGGTTGTTGCGGAGCCGGGCACGCTGAAAGAGCCGCCCGGCCGTGATCACCGGGGGCGGGAGCAACAACGCGTGGGAGTGTGCTCGCCGCCGTTAGCGAGTAGTGCCCCATAGAGTGGTGTAGCGCACGGTGACTGGGCACGTCGTTCCGGATGTGGACGCGGCCACCGTGTGATCCTTCGAGTCAACCTTCCACAGAATCCTCGAACGGAGTCATCACGATGACCGCTCCTCATATTCTCGACCCTGCCGGCCTGCTCGGCGAAGCCCTGTCCGAAGCATCCCCGGATTTGATGCGTTCGTTGCTGCAGACCGTGATCAACTCCCTGCTCTCCGCTGACGCCGACGCGGTGGTCGGCGCCGAATGGGGTAAACCCACCCCGGGCCGAGCTACCCAGCGCAACGGGTACCGGCACCGGGACCTGGACACCCGGGTCGGGACCCTGGACGTGGCGATCCCCAAACTCAGGTCGGGCACGTACTTCCCGGAGTGGCTGCTCGAGCGCCGCAAAAGGGCCGAATCCGCGCTGATCACGGTGGTCGCCGACTGCTACCTGGCCGGGGTCTCGACCCGGCGGATGGACAAACTGGTCAAGACCCTCGGGATCAACGCGCTGTCGAAGTCCCAGGTCTCGCGGATGGCCACCGAGCTGGACGAGCAGGTCGAGTCCTTCCGTCATCGCCCGCTCGGGGAGGCTGGGCCGTTCACGTTCGTGGCCGCCGACGCGCTGAGCATGAAGGTCCGCGAGGGCGGCCGGGTGGTCAACGCCGTGGTGCTGCTGGCCACCGGGGTCAATGGTGACGGCCACCGCGAGGTCCTCGGCCTGCGGGTGGCCACCTCGGAGACGGGGTCGGCGTGGAACGAGTTCTTCGCCGACCTGGTGGCCCGGGGCCTGACCGGAGTCCGCCTGGTCACTTCCGACGCCCACACCGGGCTCAAGGACGCCATCGCCGCGAACCTGCCCGGAGCGACCTGGCAGCGGTGCCGGACCCACTACGCGGCGAACCTGATGGGCATCACCCCGAAGAACATGTGGCCGGCCGTGAAGGCCATGCTGCACTCGGTGTATGACCAGCCCGACGCCGCCAGCGTGGACGCCCAGTTCGACCGGCTGCTGGACTACGTCAGCGAAAAGCTGCCCACCGTGGCTGAGCACCTCGATGGTGCCCGGGCGGACATCCTGGCGTTCACCACGTTCCCCAAGGACGTGTGGACCCAGATCTGGTCGAACAACCCGGCCGAACGGCTCAACCGCGAGATCCGGCGTCGCACCGACGCCGTGGGCATCTTCCCGAACCGGGCAGCGATCGTGCGCCTGGTCGGGGCGGTGCTGGCTGAGCAGACCGATGAGTGGGCCGAGGGCCGCCGCTACCTCGGCCTCGAGGTGTTGGCCCGCTGCCGCCTCACCACCGTGGACGACACCGGGAACGAGGTGAACGCCGAACCGGAAACCACCCTCGAACTCAGCGCCTAACAGCACCAATGGAGGATCAGAGCGTTACACCACTACTCGGGACTTGACCCGTTAGCGGCTGCGCAGACGCAGCGAAGCAGTGCCGTAAACCAACATGCCAACCAGCGTAGGCGACCCCATCGCCACTCGGCGACCCAATAGCCCGTCCATGCGTCAAAGACGCGCAGATCCGTATCACCACCGGCCAGAACCAGCTCACAGTCTGTCCGTGCCCGACGAGGGGACTGATGCACCCATAGGTGACAGTCGTCTTCACGCCGCGTCTGCGGGCGTGTGGTCCATGATCAACTCGTACTCGACCGGCGTCAATCGGCCCAGGCGCACCTGCCGGCGGCGGCGGTGGTAGGCCCGCTCGATCCAGGTGATGATCCCGGCCCGCAGCTCGTCCCGGGTGTCCCAGTCGCGTCGGTCCAGCACGTTCTTCTGCAGCAACGCGAAGAAGGATTCCATGGCCGCGTTGTCCCCGGCAGCACCGACCTGGCCCATGGACCCGATCAGCCCGTGGGTGGTGAGGGCGTCCTGGAATAGGGCCGAGCGGAACTGCGAGCCGCGGTCCGAGTGCACGATGCACCCGGCGACCACGTCGGTGCCTCCGCGGCGGGCCACGGCCTGCTCGAGCGCGTTCACGGCCAACGAGGCCTGCATACGGCCGGCCATGGAGTACCCCACGATCCTGCCGGCGTAGAGATCCTTGATCGCGCAGAGGTAGAGCTTGCCCTCACCGGTGGGGTGCTCCGTGATGTCGGTCAACCACAGCCGGTTGGGCTCCTCGGCAGAGAAGTCCCGGCGGACGCGGTCATCGTGCACGGGCGGGCCTGGGCGGCGTCCGTTCTTGCCGTGCTTGGCCCCGAATGCGGAGTGCCACTGGTTCTCATGGCAGAGCCGCCAGGCAGTCCGGGTGGCCATGGGTTCCCCGGCCGCCTCGGCCTCGTCCCGCAGCAGCCGGTACCCGAACTCCGGATCGTTGAGGTGCGCGTCGTGTAGCGCGTTGGCCCGGTAGGCCTGCTCGATGTGGGAGGGACTCACGGGGTGGTCCCGCCAGCGGTAGTAGGGCTGGCGGGCGAGCTTGAGGACCCGCAAGGACACCGCGACCGGGATCTGGTCGGCGGCGAGCTCGGACACGAGCGGGTACATCATTTTTTCGGCAGGTTCGCCTGGGAGAGGTAGGCCGCGGCGCGGCGTAGGACTTCGTTCTCCTGCTCGAGCAGCCGGATCCTGCGGCGGGCTGCGCGGAGTTCTTCGGCCTCCGTGGCGGTGGTGCCGGGCTTGTTGCCGGCTTCGATCTCGGCCTGGCGCATCCAGTTCGTCAGACAGGAGAAGCTGATCCCGAAGTCCTTCGCGATCTGCTTCAAGTGGGTGCCGGGCTCACGGTTCTGGGCGACGCGGACGACGTCGTCGCGGAACTCTTGGGGGTAGGGGGCGGGCATGGTGCACATCCTTCCCTGCGGTGTGGTAACACCACAGATCGTATGTCACCTACACGTGCGTCAGTCCCTCGGATGTCGGAAGTGTTCACCGCGTGTCGTGTGAAATCTTCGCGGCATCTCGACAACCTCCCGCCCCCGTGTGGCCCATGCACATCGCCTCGCCACTGCTGCTCATCCCCCGAACGGAGCCGCCCCTGATCCAGGCCCAGAGGGGGTCTCTGGGGCGTGGATCAGGGGCGGCTCGCTGGCCTGGACCTGGCGGGCCTACCTCGAGGTTCCCGTGGATCCGTGGCCGGGCAGTGGCGGCAGACTCCCCTCCCCCTGGCCCTCGTGCGGCTTGGTTTCCGCCGGGCCCCTGGCTGCCTGCTCCCGGTCTGCTCGCCCGCGCACGGCTGCGCTCTGGCTCCCGTCTACCTTCGGTGCTCCTTGGATGCTCGCCGGTCGCTGGTGCTCGTATGGCACGGCTTCCCGCTGGGGAGCTCGCGTGAAGATGTCGCAGCCGCTGGTCTACGTGTCGTAGGGCCCGGCCGGGGGGCGTCTCAGAGGCCGCCGTGCGGGGTCATGTCGATCTGTGCAACAACCCGGTTCTGGGTGGTGTCCACGACGACGGTCATGGGGCGCTCGGTCCGCGGCGCGGTGACCCAGGGGTCCTCGCCGGTGGTCTCGGTGGCCACCATGAGCGCGACGTCGACGCGCTCGCCCTGAACGGTTTGCGCGCGCGACTCGAGCACCTGAACCGACGTGCTGGCCTTGGCATGTACGAAGCGGTGCTGGGCGTCGGATTCCCAATCCCGATCGACGTCGAGCGTCTTCAGCAGCTCAGGGCTCACCGTGGGCGCCAGCGCCTCCCGCCACTGCTGCCGGCTGGTCTGCCACGTGCGCGCGTTCATGGCCTGCGCAAACCGGCTGGCCACGTCCTCGGCACGCTTGCGGGCGTCGGGGTCCAGACCCTGGACGGCTCGCTCCTGGGCGGCCTTCTCCACCTCGATCTGGGAGCTGCGCGCCGCACTGACAGCTGACGGGCTGACCTGGGCGTTTCCAGATTTCGACGGCCCCGTGGAGGGGGTCGTTTCCCGATTCGTTTCCTGACTCGCAGCGCTGGCCGGGGCGGTGCTGGCCGACGGCTGAGGCCAGGCCCCGGCCGTCGAGCTCGCGGCCGCCGCGGGCGTGGGGGCCGGTCCCTCCGGCGCCTGCTCGCCGGGGGTGCCGGTGAGCAGCCACGCGCCGGCGCCTGCCGCGGCGAGAGCGCCGACCAGGAAGGGCCAGGCCCGCCCCGTGCGGGGCTGGGGGTCCTGGGGGTGGCGGGTGGTGTCCGTGCGGCTCACTTCTTCTCCTGGAACACGTCGAAGTAGACGGTGTCGGTGCCGGTCTGGGTGACCGGGTGCTTGCGGGTGCCGGCGGACTCGTTGATCGCGGAGATCATCATGCCGTCGCCGACGTAGATGCCCACGTGCTCCCACCGCCCGCGGGTGGGGTCCCACTTCTGGGCGACGATGTCGCCGGGCTGCGGGGTCTCGGTGCGCTTGCCCACGGTCCACGGGGCTTGGCGGGGCATGTCGATCCCGTTGTCCTGGTAGACGCGTGAGACCAGCCCGGTGGCATCCCAGGATCGGAAGTCCGCGGCACCGTAGGTGTAGGTGCCGCCGATGCCGGCTTCGGCGCGGGAGACGATCTTCGAGCGCGAGAAGTCGGCCGGGATCTCCAGGCGCTTGGTGTCCTCGTCCAGGGCGTGGTTGCCCTCGGGGGCGGTGCTGGAGGTGGCGCTGGCCGCGGCCTCAGCCCCGCCGGCGCCCTGGCACATCATGGGGGTGGTGCCGGTGACCTGGCCCAGGATCTGGTTCGCCGCGTTCTCCCACTTGTTGTACTCGTCGGGGTGGCGCGAGTTCTGTACGGCCTGGGCAGCCGACCCGGGGGCCATGCCCTCCCAACCGGGGATGTCCAGCAGGCCCGGGGGCATGCCCTTGTTCGGGCCGGTTGGGCCGCCGAAGAACGCTCGTGCGGCGTACTCGGGGTTCATCAGCTCCGGCACGCTTCCCCAGCCGGCCACGGTGCGCTGCTGGAAGACGTTGACCGAGTCCTTGTTGGTGCCGGTCTTCTGGTGCGGGAAGTTCATGGACTCCGGCAGGGTCGGGTTCGCCATGTTCTGGAGCATGGTCTCCTGGAGCCCGGTCATCAGCGCCACCTGGATCCCCTTGTCCGAGATGTTGAGCTCGCGCGCCACCCCGATGATCAGGGCCGCGTTCTCCACCTGCTCCGGGGAGAGTGTCCACTCGCTGCCCTCGGGCAAGGTGATCCGCACCGGCCCGTTGACCTTGGGGGGCTGCCTGTCCGAGGCGGCGGCGCCCGTGGGCGAGGATCCGCTGGCCAGCTTGGCCGAGGGAGCCGAACTTGAGGAGGCTGCCGCCGAGCTCGAGGACGCCGCCCCCGCGGCACCGCCGCCGGCCGGAGAGGTCAGCCGGGGCATCTGGCCCTTCTCCAGGATCAGGCCGCGCTCGGCCAGCCAGGTCTGCGGGTTGGACCGCTCGCCGTTGACGTAGAGCATCAGGTGCAGGTGAACGCCCGTGGCCACGCCGGTCTCGCCGGCTCCGGCCAGGTGGTCCCCGGCCTTCACCTGCTGGCCGGGCTTGACCACGGTGGTGCCGTTGGCGATGTGGACATAGCGCCACTCGATCCCGTTGCCCGAGTCGATCTTGAGGATGTTGCCGCCCTCTTCACCCTCCATGTTGGTGCCGATGACCGTGCCGCCCATGACGGCGTTGATGGGGGTTCCCTCGGGGATGCCGCCGATGTCCACGCCACCGTGGAAAAGCAAGGGCGCCTCGCTCGTGTAGCCCGGGGGGATGTACCCGGGCCCGAAGGGGTTCGGGCGCGGCCCGTAGTCGGAGGTGACCCGGCCCATCAGCGGGATGGCCAGGGACCCGTCCGCGGCAGTCAGGCCCCCCACGACACAGGAGAGAGAGGACTGCTGCATCTTCAGCTTCTGCTGGGCGCCACCGATCATCAGGATGATCAGCAGGATCAGCACCACCACGAAGGCGACGACCGCCACCACGGCGCCGGCCCCGATGAAGACGGCGCGGCGCTTCATGCGTGCTGCCCCCGCGGGCCCTGGGCGGCCCGGAGGCGCTCGCGCATCCGCTGGGTGGCCTCCGTGCTGTCCGACCGCGGCCGCCGCGGGGGCTGCTGGGGGCCCTGTCTCGAATCCACGACGGTGCCCTCCACAACCTCGGGCCGGCGAGGGGCCACGGTGGCCTTGCCGTCGCTGCCCACCGTGATCCGGGACTGGCGAGGCACCCGCTGGGGCTTGCCGGGGCCGGTGAGCTCCTTGCGGTTCTGGCGCTCGATGGACCAGGCCGCGCCCTGGGCAACGACGTTGACCGCCCCACCCATCGGACCACCGATGGCAGCCGCCCCGACGCCGACGGCACGCACCAGCGGAGCCGGGGGCAGCTGCCCGCCCGGACGGCGCCGGCGCGCGGGCCCGCTGCCGCCGTCGGCGCGCGCGGCACGGCCGAAGACCTGGGGGCCGCGGGGATCCGGCCGGCGCGGTCCTCCGCTGGGCGTATCGGAGCCGCCCGAGGGGCCGCCGCCGCCGGTCGGCCGGGAGCGCGCAGGCCCGTCCTGGCCGCCGCCCTTGGCCAGACCGAGGCGGCCGAACTTGTAGCCGCCCAGGGCCGTGCCGGCCATGCCCACCAGCGACTTCATCGGCACGCTGGACTTCTTCTCCTGGCCGGCGCCCAAGCGCGAAAGCCAGCGGGCGGTCTGGTCGCCCTTCTTCATGATCCCGTGACGCACGCGCAGCACCAGCCAGATCAGCGCGACCAGCATGAGCACCAGCAACAGCATCTGGAGGGTCACGCCGAGGGCTGCGGTAGTCAGCAACATGCTGGCCACCAGGCGTAGGGACACGGCCACGAGCACGATCGCGGCCACGATGACCACACCGCAGGCAATCACGCCGACGAACGCGCCGAAGAACTCCTTGCGGGAGGTGCCCGGCAGGATCGAGATCATCACGGCCAGCACCTGGTAGACCCCGTAGAACAGGGCCATAAGCACGGCCAGGAACAGCACTACCGCCATGGTGGCCACGAGCACGGCGAAGGCTGCCGAGCCCAGGTTGGTCATGAGCATGGGGGCGACCTTGGTGAAGGAGGTCGACTCGGACCAGCTCTTGGCCGAATCACTGCACCCCTTGACCGGGTCCATCACCGACTTGGACTCCACATCCATGGGGTCCGCGGCCTTCATCGTCTCGGTGAAGGTGCTGGCGCAGCCGCCCTCGAGCAACTGGCCGAAGGCGACGGCCTGGGAGGGCCCGCGCAGCATCGCGTCCGTCAGGTCGGCCATCACGGACTGGCCCAGGGCCGAGGAGGCGTCCGCGCCGCCGTCCATCGCGCCCTTACCTCCGGTGGCCTCCACGGCGATCTGCGCCGCGGTCTGCTGGGAGGTCTGGAGGACGCCGTCCGGGCCGGTGATGTAGGCGACCGGGTTCAGCGCGATGTTCGTGGCGACCACGACCATCATCACGGAGACGAACATCTCCCCCCAGGCCGCGCCGCGCTTGCGCATGAAGAACAGCAGGCCGATGGTCGTGCCGGAGATCATCGCCGCCAGCGGGATCCAGTGGATCTGCGCGACCAGCTGCCCGAAGTTCTGGCCGAGGACCTCCATCGGGCCGGAGAACCAGGAGACCCACTGGAAGCCGAGCAGGGTGTGCAGCAGCCACATGCACGTGGTCACGCACATGTAGTGCAGGCCCCAGAAGAAGTCGAGCACGGAGACCAGCGCGTCGCGGGCGGGGTTGATGTCAATGCCGCCGGCGCCGTGGTCCAGGGGCAGTGCCTCGTACTTGGAGATGGGCACACCGGAGGAGTCGGTGACCTGCTGGGACCACTCCTCCAGGCCCATCACCCCCGACTGCGCCGGGGCTGCCGGGGCCGCAGAGGCGGCCGGGGCGGCCCAGAGCATGCTCAGCAACACGGCAGCGCTGACGCCAGCTCGTCGCATCCATCCGCGTGCGCTCATGCGTGCACCAACTCCTTGGCGGTCTCGGTGAAGGCTCCGCGCTTGGGCGGGGAGCTCATCACGGCCTTGAAGCGGGCCGGCGAGAGCGGAGGAAGCACCTTGATCTTGGCGACGTTTCCGTAGGCGTCACGCATCAGCGCCTCACCGCGGCGCTCGGGGGCCACCTCCTCGTTGTCGTCCAGGGGGGAGAGCCCGGAGGTGACCAGCTCGACCCACTCGTCCTGCCCCATGTCGGCCATCCAGTCGAGGTTGCGCTGGGCCATCTTGGAGTCGCGGGAACGGCAGACGATGCGCACGGGGATCAGCGCCTGGAGCTGCTGGGATCCGAAGTCCGTTGACGCGTCATGCGAGCCCAACGCCACAGCGGCCTTGTGCTTGCGGCCGTAGCGGACCACGTTGGACAGCTCCAGCTCGGTCTCCGGGGAGCCGGTGGCGTGGTGGGCCTCGTCGACGATCATCAGCGACTCGATAGAGTCGTCGGCGTAGAGCACGACGCGGCTGACGGCCACGATCAGGGCATAGAGGGCGCGGCCGATGACCTTCTCCACCGGCAGCTCCGACTTCAGCGCGGCGGACTCCAGCTCCTGGCGTCGGGGCAGCTCCACGCCGCGGGTGCAGAAGGTGAGGAAGCGCGAGGACAGGTCCAGGGTCGGCAGGGACTCGTCGAAGAGCAGGGGCCCGAACTCGGTGGACTGCACGTTCTGGAGGCCGAACGCGATCGCGCGGGTCTGTTCCGGCTCCTCCCCCGCCAAGCCCTGGCCAGAGAGCAGGTGGGCTACCAGGGACCCCATGGAGGTGATCTGATGCTCCTCCGCGTAGTCGGGGTGCAGCAGCTGGCCGAGCAGCCGGCCCTCGGCGGAGTTCGAGCCGAAGCCCAGCAGCACGGAGACCAGGGAGCGGGTCACGCGCGCGGCGACCTTGCCCGGGAACAGGCGCAGGGGGTCGATCGACCAGCGGGTGTCGCCGAGCTCGACGACGGTGGGCTGGGAGCCTTCGCGCTCGGTGAGCAGTCGACCCAGGGCCGCCCACTCGGTGTTGTCGGAGCGGTCGATGGCCACGATCTGGCCTCCGCGGTCGAAGACGTTGCCGGCCACGATCTTCAGCAGGGTGGACTTGCCGGAGCCGTTCTCGCCGGTGACGGCGAACGAGCCGGACATGTCGGCCTCCATGAGGCCGCCGATGTTCATGAACACCGGACTGCGGCGCGAGGAGGAGATGTTCGTGCCCAGCCGGAATCCGGTGCGGGTGCCCAGCGCGTCGGTCACCAGGGGCACGCCGAAGGCCAGGTGCCGGCCGGTGACCAGCAGCTCGAGCTTCTTCACCACGGAGGAGGCCGGCGTGCCCGGCAGGCACGCCCACCACAGCGACTCCTGGTAGCCCAGGGGCGTGATCACCTTGAAGTCGCGCGCCGAGTAGGCCGCCTGGATCATCTGGGCCTGGCCCTGGGCCTGTTCGGGGGTCTCGGCGCCGACGATAAACATCACCGCGACGTCGATGGAGACCTCGGCCTCCGAGGAGTTCAGTGCGGCGTGGTAGGCCTTGAGGTCCTCGGCGATCGCGTCCAGGCGGGTGGATCCGCCGGTGATCGCGTGGGAGTCGCCCTCCTGCTGGTTGTACTCCTCGTTGAGCTTCTCCTCGGCACGCTTGTTCCGTGCGGCGGCGCGCTTGGCCGGCAGCACGTTCATGCGCATGATCCAGTCCGCGTTGACGCTGAGGGAGTCGATGTAGGAGACGTACTCGTCGTCGGGGAAGGTGAAGCCCTCGCGGGGGCCGGCGGTCAGGGCCATCACCACCTGGTACGAGGCCTGTCCTGCCGTGGTCTCGGAGGCGATCTTCACGTACCGGCGGCCGAAGGGGTTCAGCCGTTCCTTGGCGCTGACGTCGGACTGGCCGCCCTCGTCCACAAGCGGCTCGGGAATGCTCGCCCCGGAGGTGAACGCCTGCACGTCCTCCCCGCCGGCGGGCGCAGTGGGATCCGATCCCAGGCCCCGGCTCTGGGAGTGGGCGTAGATCCAGGCGACCTCGGCCGGAGAGGAGGGGACGGCCTTGAAGGCGGCGGGGATGGCCCGGCCGATGTGCTCGGCCGTGCGCCCCAGAGCCTGGATCTCCGCCTCCGTGGGTCGCCAGGTGGGCAGGGCCAGCTGCTCGCGCAGCTTGCCGTCGACGGAGCGGATCAGGGTCTGGAGGCGGTCGGTGATCGACTTGGACGGCAGCGGCACGGCCAGCCAGTAGGCTCGCTCGCCCACGGGGATCGTCTCGAGCTCGTCCAAAGAGAGCTCGACCTCCTCGAGGTAGTTGGGGCACTGCTCCAGGTCGACACCGTCGAGCATGCGCTCGACGACGGCGGCGGGGTCGAGCTCGGCGCACAGGCCCATGAGCATGGCCTCCCCGCGCAGGCCCTGGAAGAGGGCCTGGTGGGCGAGCATGGCCCGCTCCTTGTGCTCGCCCTTGCCGAAGCCGTAGGGCAGCCCGTGCACGCGCCACATCGCCCACACCGTGCCCGTGGAGGTCCACATGAGGTTCTCGCGCAGGTACAGGAGGGAGTTCTTCATCGCTGGGTGTCCTTGTTCTCGGTCGTGCTCTGCTGGAGGAGGCGTGCCACGGAGGAGGTGCCCATCGGCCGGTACGTCGGCGCGGGCTCGCCCTGCGGTTCGTCGGTGGCCGGCGCGCGGGTGAGAGCGGTGGGACTGGAGGGCTTCTCGGGCATCCCTGCGGGAGCCTTCTTGGGGGCGAACGTCTCGCCGCGGTAATGCCCGTGCGGGGGCTTGGACCAGGCCAGGAAGGCTCCGGTGATGACCAGGCCCAGCTCGTGGAGGTTGTCCGGGGCGAAGCGCAGCAGCCAGGTGACCGCCAAGCCAGCGGCCAGGGCGCCGGCGAAATCGAACAGGTCGAAGCCGGTGGACCAGGACCCCCGGACGGCCCACAGCAGCGCCACCGTGATCGCCCCGCCCACGCCCTGCACGAGCGTGTAGGGGCCCCCGGGCACGCGGGTGCCGTCGGGCAGCCGGTAGAGCGTGGTGGGGATGCGGCGGATGCTGCTGTAGAACCGTCCGGTCTCGGTCATGGCTTACTCCTGGCCGATCACTTGATGGTCGAGCCGGCGGAGTCCGCGGCCCACTGGACGCCGGCCACGCCGCCCCAGATGAACAGGCCGCCGGCCAGAGCGGAGAGCAGGATCGCCGGCAGGGTCCACTTGCCGCGGGCCGAGCCGATCAGGAAGATCACCACGCCCAGGAAGATGATCAGCGCGTTGAGCACGGTCTGGGCCTGGGCGATCAGGTTGTTGATCGAGGTGAAGAAGTTGGCGCCGAGCGTGAGGGAAGAGTGGAGGTACGGGGTGAAGACGTTCACGAGGTCTCCCTTTCAGAGATGAGGGGTCAGTGGGTCGGGGCGGACTGAGGGGCTGAGGTGTCGATCAGGGGGGCCGGGTCGAGGGAGGTCACCTCCCATCGGCCGTCGCGGAAGGTCACGGTGACCGGCACCGTCACGCCCATACGCGAGTTGCGCTCATCGGGCAGCTCTGCCTCCGCCTGGATCAGGGCGCGCACCGGGGTGCCAGGCTGGACGGAGTCCAGGGCCTGATCGGTGCGGATCTCCTGGATGAACAGGCGGGTGTAGGGGGCGGGGTCGATGGCGGCGAGCTTGTAGCCGGGGGCCAGGAAGCGGGAGACATCCGAGCGGCCGGCGCCGTAGGCCTGGAGGAAGCCGTCGAGCATCTTTCCCAGGTCGGTGTCCGGGCCGACCCGCTGGGAGTAGTTCAGGGTGACGGGGTCTCCATGAGCCGGCCCCGGCACCGGGGTGGGGTAGCCGATGACCTGCAACTGGCCGGGGGCCTGCTCGTGAACGGCCACCTGGTAGTACCGCAGCGTGTAGGGGACCGGCTTGGCGGTGGCCCCAGCCGCCGGAGACGGACTGGCCGAAGACGGCGAGGGAGACGGCGAGGCGGAGGACGTCGGCGAGGCGGTCGCCTGCTCCAGCAGGGACAGGCTCTTGGTCGCCTCCGCTCCCTGCGGAGCGCTCGGCGCCCCGGAGCGCTGCTCCACATGGGCAGCGACGGTCACGGAGGTGATGCTCGGGTCCTTGCCGCGCTGGACACCGGCCACGGCGACGTCGCGCACACCCAACGGCTCCACGGGCAGCTGGGGGATCTTCGTCCCCCCGATATAGGGCTCCAGCAGGCTCTGGTCGTCGCGGGTAGCACGCAGCCACGCCGAGACGTAGGACGTCGCCACGCCCTCAGCGGTGGACGTGTCGGGCACCTCCACCGTCGGCGCCGGCTGGGATGCCGTCGAGGCGGCCAGGACGACGGCCAGGCCGGACAGGCCCAGGCACAGCACCATCGCCCCGTAGAACCCGTAGAGCAGGACCCGGGAGGCCAGGCTGTTCACCTTGGACTTGGCCGGCGTCGGGCTGTTCTGCTCCGGCGCCTCCGCGGCGGGCTCGGTCTTCTTCTTGCGAGAGAGCAGTTTCACCGATCCTGCCCTCCCATCCGCCGGGCGATGAGGGTGGCCTCGCGCAGCTGGTCGGAGTCCAGGAGGCGACGCATCTCCTCCTGGCTGGCCTGGTCGAACGGCCGCGCACACAGGTCCGCCAGACCCGCCTCCAGGACGGCCTCGGCCTCCCGCATGGTCTGGCCCTCACGCACGAAGCTGGCCAGCTGCTCATCGGTCACGATCTCGGGGGTCTGCTCGGACATCACGGGGGCTCCTTGGACGGGCGATCTCTCACCGGACTAAAGGCCGCCCGCGGGAACCGATGTCCCTCCCGTGCGGGAACTTTTTCTCCGCCCCTCCCCCACATCCGCATGATTACGCCGATCTCCTGCGGTCCAGGTTCTGGAAATCCAGACGATCGGCAGATCCAGATCCAGATCCAGATTCGTTTCCCGACCTGCTCGTTTGGCTGGTCAGTGACCCGTCCGGGACGCCCGGACACCACTGATGGAGGGACCGAGTCCGATGAGCACCACCACCTACGCCCCGACCGTGATCGACCGCCTGAACGCCGAGTGGGCCGTGCGCTACGCCGAGACCTCCCACCCCTGGCCTCACGGCGCTCAGACCGGCATCGAGCTCGTCCAGACGGTGGCCCGCAGCACCGTGGAGGTCCGCGAGCAGATCATGCGCGGCCTGCTCGAGCAGGCCGCGGTCGGCGACGAGGACTGCGCCCGCGCCGTCCTCCAGCTGATGCTGCCTCGCTTCACCCTGATCGCCGGCCGTCACACCCGCATGCGCATGGCCACCATGCACGGAGACCACTCCGCCCGCGAGGAGGTCTCCGCCGCCGTCATCGCCGCAGCGTGGAAGTGGATCCGCAGGCCCTCCCTGCACCGGGCTGGCTCGTGCATCGGCAACCTCGCCATGGACGTGCTCAAGGACTCCCTGCTCGAGCGCAAGCTCTACGACGGCCAGTCCGACGTCGAGGCCCTGCCCTCCTGGCTGCCGCAGCTGGCCGAGGAGCCGGCCGACGATGAGGCCGCCGACAACGGCCGTGCCACCCGGGACCTGTGCGCCCTGATCGCCTGGGCTCGAGACAACGCCGTCTTCTCCAGCCGCGACGCCGCGGTCTTCCTGCGCTACCAGCTGGCCGACGAGGCCGAGCGCGCAGCCCTGAGCGACGAGTACGGCTACAGCGGCCGCGGCCTGTGCAAGCGCATCAACGTCCTGCGCACTCGCCTGACCCAGGCCGTGAAGGACTACGCCATGGAGCGCAGCGGGCTGGCTCCCGACTACGCGGCCCTCATGGAGCAGGCCCCGGCCGCCTGAACCCCAGACCGCGACCACCTCACCGAACGGCTATCCACGGATGCACAGCGAAACCGCCCCCCACTACAGGAGGAATACATGTGGTTTTACTACATGGGGACCCTCCAAAATCGTTGCAATCATGCCGATTCTGACGGGGTGGCCGTCACAAGATGCACACACTGGCCGTCACAAGATGCACGTGGATAACCTCCGGCCCGACCGGCGCACCGTCAGAAGATGCACACACGCGATCGGCTTGATCCCGCCGATTTCGCCCCCAATCTGCGTCCACTCCGCCGACTATGAGCCCCCGTCACAAGATGCACGTGGATAACTCCCCGGCGACCGAAGTTCTCCACACCCGCTCCGTCCCCTCCACGCCCACCCGTCATCGGGTCCGAAAGGTCACCTCAGCCATGAACCACACGCCGGACATCACCTCCATCGACGCGGCCCCGCGCCCGGCCCTCTCGCCCAGGCGCCTGCGGCTGCTCGAGCTCAGCGAGGAGATCGAGCAGAACCCCGGCGAGGTCGCCTTCTCCACCCGCATCTGGGCCCAGCTGAGCCTGCCCTACCGCGACCCTGGAGCCACGGTCCCCCACTGGAGCCGACGCAACGGAGACACCACCCTGACGCTCTCCCCTGGCCCGGCTGGCTTCCCCTTCGGCGTCCTGGCCCGCTCCCTGCTCACCTGGATGTCCACCGAGGCCGTGCGCACCCGCTCCCGCCACCTGGACCCCGGCCCCTCCCTGCGCGCGTTCCTCTCCAGCGTCGGCACCTACCCCTCCGGGGCGAATCAGCGCCGTGTGATGGACCAGCTCCACCGGCTCAGCACGACCTCGATCATCATTGAGACCAGCCGCGAGACGCCCGACCGGCGCACCCTCAGCGGCCAGAACATGCACGTGGCCCACCGCTACGAGCTCACGTACCAGCGTGGGGCCGACCACGCGCGCATCGAGCTCAGCGAGCCCTACTTCGAGGAGGTCATGCGCTCCCCCGTCCCGGTCCTCTCCTCCGCCCTGGCAGCCCTGGGCGGCTCCCCCATGCGCATGGACCTCTACGTCTGGCTCTCCTACAGGATGTCCACGCTCCAGCGCACCACCACCGTCTCCTGGCGCCAGCTGGAGACCCAGTTCGGCGCCCAGTACGCTCAGCCGCGCCAGTTCAAGGCCGCCTTCTTGAAGAACCTCGAGCCCGTGAAGCTGATCTACCCCCAGGCGAAGGTGGCCGTGGTGGACTCCGGCCTGCGCCTGCACCCCTCCGCCACCCACGTCCCGCGGGCAGCCCACCAGCGCCCCCGGCACCTGCGCGTGGGCTGATGCACCACGAAGGGGGGCGGCCCTGCCGGGCCGCCCCCCTTCTCATGCCGGCTCAGCTCTTCGGCAGCCAGGCGTCGTACACCGAGGCGACCATGGCGCTCCGGGAGGGGGCGCCTAGACGGGCCACCTGTTCATCCAGCCAACCCCGCTGCTCCTGATCCAGGCGCAGCTGCACCTGCACGCCGCCCTGGCCGCGCGCGGCACCTCGGCGCCCACGCGGCATCCCCCCGTCCCCACGCGGCTTGTGCCCGCAGGCCGCCAAGAGCTGATCGTCGCTGAGCTCGTCGAACGCGTCGATCAGCAGGTCCGTGTAGGTCCGATGCCGCTTGGCGGCCGCGGTCCGCAACCGATCCAGGACCGGGACGGGGAGGTAGACGGCCGTGTTGCGCACGACCAGCTCTTCCTCTTCGGGGACGTCCACACGGTCCAGCTCGACCACCTGCGCGCCTTCCTGCGGGACCGCGCGCCTCACGTCTGGCATCAGTTCCGGTGCGGTATCCCGCGTGGCGACAGGCACCGTTTCCGGTGTGGTGTCCTGCGTGGATTCCGGTGTGGCATCTGGCGTGGTTTCTGGCATGGCGTATGGCACAGAGTCGACCTTCTCTGCCGGCTTCTTCTTGCCCCGGCCACGCGCGTTGAACACAGCGCCGAGTCCGTCTGCTCGATTGGGGGTCTCCATCTCAGGCGTCCTCCTCCTCGTCCTGGCCCAGGGCGCTCAGGCGTCCCAGAATCTCCTGGGCCAGTGCGGCGTAGTCCCCTGCCAGGCCATCCATGGTCGACGCATGGAAGGTCGAGGCTTCACCGGCCTTGATGCGCGCGAAGCGCTCTCGGTGAGCGCGGGCCACATCGCTCTCGAGCTCGTGCACCAGGCGTCCGCTCTTGCGCAGGTCCTGGGCGGCGCCGGCGGCGTGCCGAATACGGGCGGTGAAGACGGCCTCGTCGAAGGCCAGCCCCTGGAGCATCTGCTCGAGCGCCTGGCGGGCCTCTCGCTCGATCTTCACGGCGCGCGCCTCCACGTCGAACAGCGCCAGGCCCAACAGCTGCACGTCGGGGTTCGTGGTCTCGTGAACGGCCTGGAAGCGCTCGGCCGTCACAGCGACGCCATCGAGGGAGCGGAGATCCGTCTTGGAGACGATGACCACGCCCTCGGCGACGCTGAAGGCGGCCTCGACCAGGGCGCGGTCTCCCGGGGGCGTGTCGATGACGACCAGGTCCCACTCCTCCATGACCTGGCTCAGGCTCCGGTGCAGAAGAGCCCCGAGGGGCGGGGCGTCGTAGCCGCGTGCCACCAGCAGGCTGATGATGTCGGCCAAACGAGGACCGCCGCGAACGACGCCCAGGCCTGGGCGCATGGGATCCGTGGAGATCGGCAGCGGCGCCCCATCTTCGAGGGCTCGACGCAGCTCGATTCCGTCCGACTTCTCTAGGCCGAGGTCGGGGGAGAGGTTGCCCTGGGGATCCAGGTCGATGGTGAGGGTGCGGATGCCGGCGGCCGCGGCCAGACCGGAGAGGTTGGCGACCAGCGACGTCTTGCCGGTACCGCCCTTGCCGTTGGCGACCGCCAGGACGCCTGGGATGGCGTATGAGCGCGCAGGGGTGGACATGAGGACCTCCTAGGTTCCCTGTGATCTGACTCCTCCAGTCTACTGCATCTCTCGGGAAATACCGAGAGATTTCCCGCAGTGTTATGGCGTTCAACTGGTGTAGCGGACGGTTGGGGACTGGCGCGCAGACGGCGGTGTTATGGCATGCACGGCACTCCTGATGTGGCGCCGGTATGGCATGAGGTCACCGCTCGACGATCGCGCCCAGGGCCTCGATCATCGCGCTGTAGGCCTCCCGGTTGAGGCGGTAGGTCAGGCGTCGGCCCCGGCGCGCTTCGGAGGTGTCGCTGGAGGTCAGCAGGCCGGCCTCCTCGAGGGTGCGCAGGTTCAGGGAGAGGGTTGCGCGGGGGACGTCCAGGGACGTGGCGAGGTCGTGGGCGCCGAGGCCGGGGGAGCGGGCGATCAACACGAGGATGCGCATGCGCAGCGTGGAGTTGAACGCGACGACGGCCGTGTCGAGGGGGGATGCGGGGGCGCTCATGCAGAAATGTCTACCGTACAGAGGGACATGAGGGGGCGGTCCGGGCTTTATGTCTGGTGAAGGACCAAGCCACCTGCCATTACGGCTGGCAGGTTTGATACGCTCCCCGTGCAGTCCCCTCAGTAGCGAGAAAGGCAGGCCAAGGTGGCTCTGAGAAAGCGGTCGCCCAAGGTGACCCCCACCGAGAACCCGCGCGTCAGCGAGGCCGGCTCCAGCGCGGCGGCTCCCGTGGGCCGTCCTGCGCCGACGCCGGTGGCCAAGCGCCGCGTGGGCGGTGTGGCTGTCGCCGTCGCCCTGGCTGCCCTGGGCGGCCTCGGCGCGTTCGTGGGGACCCAGGCCAACGAGGCCAAGCCCTACCTGGTGGTGAACGCTCCCGTGGAGCGAGGGCAGAAGATCGAGTCATCCATGCTGTCGTCCGTGCGCGTGGCTGGCGACCCCAGCGCGCTGGTCCCTGCGACCGAGGCCCAGCAGATCCAGGGGCAGGTGGCCACGACCGACCTCCAGCCGGGCAGCACCATCACGCGCACGTCCACGGCAACGTCCTTGGGTGTGGAGGACGGCGAATCGCTGGTGGGCCTGGCTCTGGAGGTCGGGCGCCTGCCTGCCCGGGAGATGGCCGCAGGAGATCACGTCCAGGTCCTCTTCACCCCGGGCAACCAGAACACCAAGGCCGGTGACGAGAACCAGAATCACGACCCCGTCGCGGCCGTGATCGAGGCCAGCCACCATGACCAGAACAGCGGGAAGACCACCGTGGATCTGCGCGTGAAGCAGGCCGACGCCCAGAAGGTCGCCACCTGGGGTGCCGCCGGCACCGCCAGCGTGATCATGCAGGGAGCGCAGAAGTGAGCATCCTGACCCTTGCGGCCTTCGGCGTCAGCCCGGGGGTGAGCACCACGGCCGTGGCCATGACGTTGCAGTGGCCGCGCCCTGTGCTGCTCGTGGAGGCCGACGTCAGCAAGCCCTCATCCGTGCTCGCCGGGTGGTTGCAGGGCAGCATGCCGGCCGACAGCGGCCTGATGGGCATCGCCCACAACTCCATGCGACAGGCCCTGACGGAGCAGGACATCTGGGACTACGCCGTCGACCTGGGAACGGGCCAGGACGCTGGCCAGCCTTCCCGCTGGCTCCTGCCCGCCATGTCCGAGCCGCTGGCCGCGCGATCCATGCGGGGCCTCTGGCCGGAGTTGATGATGGCTCTGCGCGCCGTCTCCGGCCAGGACATCGACGTGATCGTCGACACTGGCCGCTCCGAGAACGCCCACGGCCGGGAGGCGCTCTGGCGCGACAGCGACCACCTGAGCGTCGTGGTGCGCAGCGACCTGGTCTCCGTGGCCGCGGCGCGTGCCTATCTGCCGGCCGTGCTGGAGGCCCGCGCCACCGCGGGGGCAGTGGACACGTCCTCCCTGCTCGTGGTCGAAGATCGAGCCCAGGAGTTCCCCTCCAAGGACATCTCCAAGGTGCTGGGCCTGCCGGTGCGTGGACGCCTTCCCCAGAGCCCGGAAGCCGGCGCTCACTTCGGCGGGGGCGCCCAGGCGACGTCCTGGAGGCTGCGTTCCTACACGCGGGCCATCGGTGCCGCCAACGCCTCCCTCGCGGACGCGCTGATGGCCCGCCGCCAGCTCATCGAGGCAGACATGCCCACCGAGACCGGAGGAGAGCAGCGATGAAGGATCAGACCCCCGACATGTCCCTGGACCTGCTCAACCTCCCGTTCCTGACCGAGAGCACCCCGGCCAAGCCGGCCCGGCCGTCCCTGATCCCCGCCTCCGCCGGCGCTCACCTGGCTCGCCCGCTGGGCACTACCCCGTCTCCCACCGATTCCGCTGAGCTGCCCGGGCTGTCCCGGCCGCTGACTGCTGTGCCCGAGCCGGCACCGCAGGCCGAGCAGAGCGCCCCGGCCCGGCCGAGCAACACCACGGAGCTGACGGGCTTCTGGTCGATCGTCGACGTGCTGCGCGCCAAGGCCGTGGACTGGCACGCCGAGGAGACCGCCGACCGCATCGACCTGCCCGAGAGCGAGCTGCACGCCATGGGCTGGCGGCACATCGACCGCGCGATCATCGAGCAGATGCGTGAGAACGTGCAGACCGGCGGCCGCGACGCCGCATGGACTGCCGAAGAGCAGGCGGCACTGCGCCAGGCCACCTTCGATGCGATGTTCCGTCTGGGCCGATTCCAGGCACTCGTGGACGAGCCCGGGGTGGAGAACATCCACATGATCGGTTCCGACCACGTCTGGGTGGAGAAGGCCGGCGGCAGCATGGAGCGCCGCCCTCCCGTCTTCGAGACCGATGAGCAGATGATGGCCGAGCTCCAGTTCCTCGCCGCGAACGCGGGGGAGGAGTCCCGCCCCTTCTCTGCGGCCCACCCCGACCTGGACATGGACCTGATGGGCTCGGTCCGTCTGGCCGCCACCGCCCGCCCGGTCTCCACGCGGCCCACCGCCGTATTCCGCATCCATCGGCTGGTGAACATCACCCTGGAGCAGCTGGTCGACAACGGCACCCTGAGCCCCCTGGCCGCCGAGTTCCTCACGGCGCTCGTGCAGGCCGGCAAGACGATCGTCATCAGCGGCTTCGGCGGCGACGGCAAGACGACCCTGATGCGCGCCCTGGCGGAGAAGATCGGCCCGCTGGAGCAGATCGTGACCATCGAGAAGGAGCGCGAGCTGCACCTGGACCGGCTCGACTCTCGCCTGGTCCCGCCGATCGAGCTTCAGGCTCGCCCCGGATCGGGCGAGCGCGCCGCCGACGGCAGCACCATCGGCGAGTACACGTTGACCATGGCCATGGAGAAGGCCCTGCGTCTGAACTCCGCACGCATCCTGGTCGGCGAGGTCCGCGGTTCGGAGATCGGCGCGATGATCTCCGCGATGCAGACCGGCGCGGGAACTTACTGCACCGTCCACGCCTACTCCGGCGAGGAGGCCGTGCGCCGTCTGGTCGGCCTGGGCATGAACGAGTTCTCCGAGACCTACATGGCTCGCCAGCTGGGCTACCACATCGACGTCGTCGTGCAGATGCGCAAGGTGCCTCAGCCCGATGGCTCGGTGAAGCGCAAGATCATCTCGATCTCCGAGGTGCTGCCCGGCGACACCGACAAGGGCATTTCGGTGGCCGACCTGTTCCGCATGGGTCCCGGCGACGAGAACGCCGTGCCCGTGGCCCCTCCCGTGGACAACCGCCTGCGCAACGATCTCGAGCGCACCGGCTTCGACCTGCTGCGCCTGGCCGGAGGTGCCCGATGAGCTCGCTCCTGCTCCCTCTGAGCTTTGCCCTGGGCATCCTCGGCCTGGGCATGGCTGCCGTGAACTGGCTCTGGCCCGCCCCTCCCAAGGCCCCTGCACCCGATCCGCGCTGGCTCACCGCCCTCAAGGGACTCGGCCGCCGCATGGACCGCAACACGTGGATCATGGTGGGCATCGCCGCCGCCGTGGGCTTCTTCATTGCGCTGTTCACCGGCCTGCTCGTCTACCTCGTCGCCCTGCCCGGCGCCGTCATCCTTCTGCGCTTGGCCTTCGGCTCCGGCGGGGGATCGGCCCAGATCGAGAAGCTGGCGCAGATGGAGATGTGGACGCGCTCGCTCTCCGGCCTGATCGTCGCAGGAACCTCCCTGGAGACCGCACTGGCCGCTTCCATGCCCAACGCCGGCGACCTGATCCGGGACGAGATCGCCACGATGAATGCCCGCATCAAGGCCGGCTGGCCTACCGCAGACGCCCTCAAGCGCCTGGGCCTGGAATGGGGAGACCAGACCGGCGACCTGGTCGTCATGCAGCTGATCCTGGCCGCCAATCAGCGCGGCCAGGGCCTGGCGAACGCCCTGGACGACCTCTCCACCTCCGTGGAGGAAGAGGTCTCCAAGCGCCGGGCCATCTACGCCGACCGCGCCGGCGCCCGCCGTGAGGCCCGCATCGTGATCACTATCGTGGTGATTTCCCTGTGCCTGGTCCCCGGAATGGGCGGGCCCATGGCCGCCTACCAGACCCCGCTGGGCCAGGCGCTCTACCTCGTCCTGGCTCTGGTCACCGCAGGGCTCATCATCTGGATGACCCGCGTGGTAGCCCCGCCGCCGCAGGTCCGCCTGCTGACCGCTAGGAGCTCGTCATGATGATGATCATCATCGCCGGCATGCTGTTCGGCCTGGCCGCGACCGCGCTGATCTGGCCCCTGCTGCCCCAGCGTCCGCGCCTGCGCGCGGCGGCCTTCGACGGCATCGTGACCAGCACCTCCGGAGGCGGCGCGCTCTCTTGGCAGGAGCGGGCCTCGCAGTGGACGATGCGCACGCTGCCGCCGGCCCTGGTCAACGGCCTCACCGACGCCGACCTGGACATCCTGGGCACCACCCGCAGCCGCCACACCTGGGCCAAGATCTACGGCGCCACACTCGTGTTCGTGGTCTGCCTCGCCCTGAGCGTGGCCGCACAGGTGCTCTACTCCCTGCCGCTGTGGCTGTCCCTGCTGATCAGCCTGCTCGTCGCCGCCGTCGCCTGGCTGGCACCTGACTCGGCCGCCCGCAAGCGAGCGACCAAGGCACGCACTGACTTCGCACGCGCGGTCGCGGTATTCGTCGAGCTGCTGGCCTCTGAGCGCGGCCGCAACGCCCAGCCCACGGTGGCTCTGGAAAACGCAGCCGCCATCGGCGACACCTGGGCTTTCCAGCGGATCCGTCAGGAACTGGTCCGGGCTCGCTTCACCAAGGTCCAGCCCTGGACCGCCCTGGAGACCCTGGCCACGCAGCTCCACGTCCCCGAGCTCACCGATGCCGCCCGCATCATGCGCCTGAGCGGAGACAATGGGGCCAGCGTCTACGAGCCTTTGCGCGCGTTGGGTCGCAACATGCGCGTGCGGATGCTCAACGCCGAGGCAGCCCGTGAGAATGAGGCTTCCGGCCGCATGAAGAACATCATCATGTTCATCGCGTTGATGTTCACGCTAATCGTCCTCACCCCTCTGATGCTGACGCTGATGAGCGCGTGAGACGCGCGAGCTCCTCCCGGAGATCGTGATCTCCCATCCACCCACCCACCCGCATCGGGACCGTCCCGAGGCCATTTCCACCACACGAGGGGACTCACCATGAACAAGCTGATGCAGCAGTACCTGATCCTCCGCGCCTGGATCCAGGACAAGCACGAGGACGAGGCCGGCGCCGAGACCATCGAGATCATCCTCGGCGTGCTCGCCGCCGTCGTGCTGGCCGCCCTGGTCTGGGCCGGCATCAACACCTTCGCTACCAACAAGGTCGGCGAGCTGGGCTGACTAGACCAGCCAGGGACGGAACACCACGAGCAGGGGGGTCACCATGAACATCACGGCACCGCTTCGAGCGCACCTCGAGGCCCATGCACGCAACGAGACGGGTTCCTCGAACATCGCCTCGCTGCTGATCGTGCCGGTGGCCCTCCTGCTCGTGTTCCTCGTCCCCCAGGCCGGCGCCTACTACCAGGCCTCGACCGTGGCCCAGTCCGCGGCCAACGCGGCCTACGCAACTTCCCGAGTCATGGGCGGCTCGAGCGCCGAGGGCCAGGCGGCCGCCCAGCAGGTCATCTCCCAGCACTCGGGCACCCTCCAGGGCGCCTCCGTGAACATCAGCACCACCGGGGAGCGGATGACCGTCACCGTCACCGGCACCGCGCCGGCCTACACCGGGCAGTGGATCAGCCCGTCCGTCTCCCGGTCCGTGACCGGGCCCGTCGAGAGGGTGGTCAAGTGAACCTCCGCGACACGTCCCTGACCTGGCTGCGTGATGAGCGCGGCGAGTCCGGCGTCGGGCTGCTCATCGTGGCTCCGGCCATCGGACTGCTCATCGCCATCGCCGTCATGGGCGGCCGCATCGGAGCAGCACAGACCTCCATCGAGTCGGCGGCCGGCGTCGCCGCCCGCGAGGCCACCCTGGCCCGCAACCCCGGCCAGGCCGAGTCCAATGCGCGCCAGTCCGCCCGCATGACCCTGGACCAGACCGACTTCACGTGCGGCTCCCAGAACATCACGCTGGACACCTCCGCCCTGCGCAACGCCCCCGGCATCCCCGGGTCCGTCTCCGCCACCATCACCTGCACGGTGCCGCTCTCCGACCTGGCCATCCCCGGCACTCCCGGGTCCTGGACCATCACCGCCGACGCCACGTCCCCCGTGGACACCTATCGAGAGAGGGGCTGAGCATGATCGCCCGCTTCCGCGCCTGGCTCGGCCGCGAGCACGGAGAGTCCTCCCTGCTGGTCCTGATGCTCGTCCCCATCATCGTGCTCGTCGGCTTCGGCATCGGCATCGACTGGAACGGCAAGGTGCGCGCCTCCGAGGAGGCCGTCACCATCGCCCACCAGGCCGCCCGCGCCGGCGCCAACGCTGGCACCACGGCCGGAGCCGCCCGCGGCGAGGACATCACCCTGGACAGAGCGGCCGCCGCGCGCGCCGCCCAGGGGATGATCGCCGAAGCCGGAGCCACCGGCACCGTCAACGTCACCCCCACCAAGGTCACTGTGGACGTCGACGTCCCCTACACCCCACGCTTCATCCCCACCGGCGTCCTGACCGGCCACGGCCAGGGCACCGCCCAGATCCACTCGAACACCCGCTGACCGCAAGGAGACACCATGAGCCGCGTCACCAAGACCACCGCATACACCGGAGCCGTCCTGGCTCTGGCGCTCACGCTCACCGGCTGCAACGGCGGTGGCACGCCGGGTGGCAACTCCACGTCCGCGAGCGCCTCGCAGTCTTCGCTTGCGCCGATCGAGGACGGGTCGTCGTCCGCGAACGTGTCTTCGTCCTCCGCTTCCTCGAGCTCGACGAGCGCGTCGTCGTCTGCGCTGCCGGAGTACAAGCCGGTCACCTCGAAGAAGCCGGGGGGCCAGGAGGAGGCGAAGGCGAGCGCGTTCAAGGCGGTTGAGCTGCTCTACACGGTCTCGTCGGACGTGCTGAACAGCGGTGACGCGAAGAACGCGGATCGCCTGTCCGTGGCGGCACAGCAGGGCGAGCTGACTCAGCAGAAGGCCAACGTGGAGAAGACGCTCGCCACGGGGGCCACCTACCGGGGCGCCTCGAAGGTGGAGCTGATCGACGGCCTGGCGGGCCCGTCCGTCCATGCTGATGGCACCTTGGTCGAGAACGCCTCGGTGAACCTGCGCGTGTGCGAGGACAACTCGGGTGTGAAGATCACCGGCAAGGATGGCAAGCCTGTGGACACCGGCGCCACGCAGCGGTTCATCGTGAAGTACGCGGTGCTCTGGAACGAGGACGACGGCGTCTGGAGCGTCGTCTCCAGCGAGCTGCCTCCGCTGAACGGACCGGAGGAGACCTCGTGCTGACCCGTAACAGGTGGGCCGCCATGGCGGCCGCGGGGGTTCTGACCGCGAGCGCTCTCGTCGGCGCGACGGGGGCAGCGGCCCAGGCCACGGGGACGACCGCTGATGGGCGATGCCGTGCAGGCAGCACGGGTTCTAGCTGCCTGGTGGAGGCCACGGTGCCGGGTAAGGGACAGAACGCGCAGCCCGTGCTGGGCCGGGACGGGAAGGCCCCGAAGCGGGCGAACTTCTGCGAGATCAACGAGCCTCTGCCTGGCGACAGCGTCCCGTACCGCTGTGACGTGAACTACGACCCGGTCAATGACTGCGTGTGGGTGAACATGTCGCCGCAGCCGACTCCGCCGGCGGGCAAGGATCCAGAACGGGGCGCGTGGGAGCAGTGCAACCCGAGCGATGGGCTGACGCTCGGTCAGCCAGTGAAGACGCGCTGGATGGATTCCACGCAGGCCGGGCCGGGGGAGATCCGCCAGGCCGCCCAGACAGTCGTGAAGGAGATGCAGCTCAAGGGCATCGAGATCGGCATGGTGCCGTACCCGGTGGCGGAAAACGGCACGGGTGCTGTGGGTCTGCCGGCGTGGATGTGGGTCGGGAACCCTGACGATCCGCAGGCGTGGGGGCCGTACACGGTCTCCAAGGACGTGAACGGGATCGCCGTGCAGGCCACGGCGCGGCCGGTGCACGTCACCTGGGACATGGGCGATGGGACGCAGGTGGTCTGCGACGGTCCCGGCACCGTCTACGAGGACCGCTTCGGCAAGCAGGAGTCCCCGGACTGCGGGCACACGTACATGAAGATGTCCAACCCCACCTACAAGGTCACGGCGATCACGACATGGTCCGTGGAGTGGACCGCCCAGGGCCAGTCCGGGGTGATCGAGACCCTCACGCGCTCCTCGCAGGACGTGCGGATCGGCGAGTTCCAGGCGCTGAACGTGCGGCCGTAACGTGCGCGCCGGGGCAGGCCTTTGGTCTGCCCCGGCGTGTTGTTTCCAGATGCAGGCTCGGACGAATCGGATTGGGATACTCTGTGACCATGCGCACGCCCCCGTCGAACCCTCGCCCCACCAGGCGCACTGGCGGTCGCCCGTCCAAGGGAGACCGCTTCAGCGTGACCACGAAGCTCCCCAGGTCCTACGAGGAGAAGCTGCACGCCCGCGTGGACTACCGGGGCGAGACCGTCACCGACTACGTCGCATCCCTGATCCTGGCCGACCTCGACGCCAACGAGGTCCCCGAGTCGAACGGACAGGAGGCCTTCGACGTGAAGATCGCCTGAGCATGCAAGAAGGCGGCCCCGCGCCAACGGAACCGCCTTCTTGCGACTAGCACCCCGCCAAGGGTGCCTGTCTGAAGATTTCAGTTGTTCGAGAGCTGCTTCTCACTCGCCAGTGAAGCTCTCGATCTCGGGTGGATCCCCGCCAAGGGATCCGGCTCTGTCCCTCCCTGGAAGGAGGTACGTCGCTCTTGTCGTGCCCAAGTCTACCCAAAATCCCTCTCCGCGACACGTCCCCCCTCCCGTCGGCCGTGTCCTCGGCGCCGTGCCTGGGGGAGTCCACCCTCGCCCGACTGCTGCGCCATCGCCAGAAACCAGCCCGGCCCGTGCGGGGTCGGATCACGAATCCGTGTCGTCAGAACTGGCGCCGGCCCTCGCGTGCCCGGGAGGGCGACATCGACGTGATCTTGGCCGCGGTGCCCGCCGGGTCCCGGCGTCTGGAGCACCTGGGCGACGCCGTTCCCGCCCTGCGGGCACTGCCTGCCTGGCAGGACCTCTCCCGGATCCGTCGGCGGCTGATGGAATCTCTGGTGGGTGCGCTGGCGGCCTGCGCGGACTGGTCGAAGATGATCTCCCGTCCCGGGCACAAGCGCCTGGCGAAGATGATCGGCCGGAGCGCCTCGACGGTGACCGCGGCCATCGCCTGGCTGATGCGACACGGGGTGATCGGACGCGTCGCCGCCGGACGCTCTGCCGCCTACGCGACCCCGGACGAGCGTGGCAAGCGGATCAACGAGGCGGCGGTCTACGTGCTGTGCTGCACCGCCCACCTGGACGTGGAGAAGATCCTCGCCAGGCACCGTGCCGACGCCGCGGCCGAAGCACGGGAGCGTGCAGGTCAGCGTCGGATCCGTGGGGCTGTGGAGAAAAACTGGCACCCTTCCTCGCTAGAGGATTCACTTACTAGAACTCGTAGAGGAACCACGCACGCGCGCGACCGCGGACTCGTCGAGCTCTGGCCCTGCAACCGCGCAGTGGCCACCCGTCGTCAGCAGCTGGCCGCCGCCCGCACCGTCCAGGATCGCGCTCTGGGTCTGCGCGTGCTCTCGGCCCGGGACGTCCGCTCGCTGATCCGTCCCTTCCTCGAGGCCGGCTGGACCCCGGCCGACCTGCTCCACGCCCTGGACCACACCCCCCAGGGCGCGCACCGGCTCCACAGCCTGGACGCCGGCCAGGACGCCGCTCGAGCTCGCGGCTACCTGCGGTGGCGCCTGGAGCACTGGAAGGACCCCGGCGGGCTCGTGCTCGCCTCAGCCTCTGCCCGAGCTCGTGAGCGGGCGGAGGCGGCGCGCGAGGCGATGCACCGGGATCGCCAGGCGGATGCGCGAGCGCGCGCGGCGGCCGCGGGAGTGGAGTCTCCGGCTCGAATCGCGGCCCTGGCGGCCATGCGGATGCTGTTCCGGCAAGGTGGCGCGGAGCGTGACAGCCTTGAGGCGGCCCACCTCACCGCCTAAACTGACCTCAGATCAACTTAGAAGGGACATCGGGGGACCGCCCCAGCCTTCTACCCCGTGAAGACCTCTACCCACGCGAGCGGAGACACGCCCCATGCGCACCCTCAAAGGCCTTGCGGCCCTGCTGGCCCTGACCGCCCTGGTGGTCGGCATCCCCGCCGCCCTGATCCTGCTGGTCAGCAACCCCATCCCCAGCACCGCCGAGCTCCAGCAGGCCCTGACCGGCATCGACTTCGGCGGCACGTTCCTGATGGGCACCGTGCTGCCCCTGATCGCGTGGGGCTTCTGGGCCTCCTTCGTCTACTCGCTCGTGGTCGAGGTGATCAGCCTCATCCGCCGCGTCGAGACCCCCAACCTGGGCGGAGCGCTGCGCCCGCAGCAGGCCCTGGCCGGCGCGCTGATCGCCGCCGTGCTCGCTCTCGGCGGTGGCAGCCCCGCCTTCGCCCTGACCCCACAGGACACCGCCTCCGCTCCCGCCGCCGTCGCCATGGCCCAGGAGGGCCAGACCACCCAGGACACCCCGGCCGCCGCGGGGGAGCGGACCTACACCGTGCAGGAGGGAGACACGCTCTGGGGCATCGCCCGGGACGAGCTGGGCCAGGGCAGCCGGTGGGGCGAGCTCGCCGAGCAGATGCGCTCCACGCCCCAGGCCGACGGCCAGACCCTCACCGATCCCGACCTCATCATGACCGGCTGGACCGTGGAGCTGCCCGACGGCCCCACCGGCGCCGGCTCCACCTCCGCGACACCGTCCCCCTCCCAGCAGGCACCCGCCCCGGCGCAGACCGGCACGGACGCCCAGCCGGCCCCCGCACCGGCGGCGCCGAGCCAGCCCGCCCCCGCTCCTGCGGCCCCCTCCGTATCGGCGTCGGCCGAACCCTCCGCCCCTGCCGACGACTCGGCCACGCCGGCCCCCGAGGCGGCCGCCGCCCCGAGCGCCGCCTCGGACTCCACGCCGGCCCAGGACGCGCAGCACCCGCTGCCCGGCGAGGCCGTGTCTGCGGCACCCTCCACGGCCCCCGCCGAGCAGGAGGGCCCCTCCGCCGTCCCCGGCGGCGCGTTCACGCAGACCGCGCCGGCCCCCGCCGATCTGTCCTCCCACCAGGAGCAGGCTGCCCCGGAGGAGGTCCCCGCATGGGCCACCATCGGCGGCATCGGCGCCTTCGCCGCGGCCGGACTGCTGGGCATCGTCGGCCTGCGCCGCCAGCTCCAGCGCCGCCGCCGCCAGCCCGGCCAGTCCGTCCCCATGCCCGAGGAGCAGACCGCGCAGCTGGAGACCCAGCTGCGCGTGGTCGCCGAGCCCGAGCAGGCTGAGGAGCTCGACGTCGTCCAGCGCTGGCTGGCCCGCTGGGCCCACGAGAACGGCCAGGACCTGCCCGAGCTGTTCCTCGTGCGCGTCTCGCCCGAGCAGATCGCCCTCTACCTCATGGCCCCCGCGCAGCTGCCCGAGCCCTTCGTGGCCGAGACCGACGACGGCGTCGTCTGGACGCTGGCCTCCGGCTCCATCGACATCGACCCCGACCTGCCCGCCGCCCCCTACCCCTCGCTGGTCACCGTCGGCCAGGACGACACTCGCTCCCAGGTCCTGCTCGACCTCGAACGCCTGGGCACCCTCGGCATCGACGGCGACCCCCAGCTGACCACCCAGGTCCTCGATGCCATGGCCGTGGAGCTGGCCACCTCCAGCTGGTCCGAGAACGTCACCATCACGCTCGTCGGAGTCGCCGACGGCCTGGCCAAGGTCGTCAGCGACGGCCGCGTCCGCCAGATCGACGACCTGGACCAGCTGATCGGCCAGCTCGACGGCAAGGCCAAGGACATCCGCCGCGCCCTCGACGAGCAGGACGCCGCCACCCTCGACCAGGCCCGCGCCGCCAACCAGGAAGAGGCCTTCGGCCCCGAGATCGTCCTGCTGGGCCTGGAGCCCACCCCCGCCCAGGCTCGTCGCCTCACCGACCTGGCCGGCGCCATCCCGCGGCTGGGCATCGCCGCGGTCACCACCGCCAACCCCCTGGCCTCCGACTGGATCCTGAACCTCGAGGACGAGGACCACGCCGACCTGCTCCCGGTCAATCAGCACCTGCGCCCGCAGAAGATCACCCCCGAGGAGGGCGAGCGGATCAAGGAGCTGCTGGCCACCGCCCTGGAGGACCCCCGCTCCACCGGCCGTGGGACGACCGCCACGATCGACATCAACACCGTCCTGGACGAGCGCCCCCACCTCAGCGCGGTGGCCGATCTCGAGGAGATGCTCCACGAGGAGGAGAACACCCAGGACCTGCCCCTGACCCCCGAGCCCGCGGTCCCCGCCGCTGAGACCGCCGAGGACGAGACCGATCCGGCCGAGGAGAACAAGGAGGACGTGCTCGCCGCCCAGGCCGCCCGCCACACCCCGACCCCTGCGCCCGCCCCGCACGACACCATGGACGAGGACGAGGACGAGGACGAGGAGAGCCAGCACCAGGCCGCGGCGACCGCCGTGCCGACCGAGCCCGAGGACATCACCCCCGAGGCCCAGGACCAGACCCCGGCCGTCGTCGCAGTCACCGAGACCGCGGGACCCGCCGAGACTGCCCCCGAGCCCGAGCCCGAGCCCGAGCCCGAGCCCGAGCCCGAGCCGGCGCAGCAGGAGGCGGCCACCGATCTCCACGACACGTCCCCCGCGGAGGACGAGGACGAGGACGAGAAGGACGCCGCCCCCGAGCAGCTGGCCTCGACCGACCCGCAGAAGCAGATCGACCTGGACGCCGCACACCTGCTGGAGCAGGCCACCACCCAGGCCCCGATGATCCTGATGCTCGGCGAGCTCAAGCTCGTCGGCGCCCAGGGCCAGGCCCCCGTCACCGCGGCCACCGGCGAGGTCTCGACGACCCAGACCGCCCGCTGCGTCGCCCTGGCCGCCTACCTGGCCCTGCACCCCGGCGCGAGCGCCGAGGCCGTCCACGCCGCGTTCTGGCCCACCCAGCGCTCCGACGGCAAGTCCGCCTCCAGCAACCGCAACAAGCTCACCGGCCAGACCCGCCGCCTGCTCGGCCAGGCCGCGGACGGCGCCCCCTACCTGCCCGCCGTGGGCAGCGAGGGCTACCGCGTCCACGAGGACGTGCTCACCGACTGGCAGGTCGTGCAGTCCCTGATCGGCGATGACCCCGTGAAGGCCTCCACCCCCGCCCTGGTCGCCGCCATGCGTCTGGTGAGGGGAGTGCCCTTCGAGCACGCCAAGGCCTCCAACGTCGCCTGGACCGAGACCCTGGTCCAGGAGATGGTCCAGACCATCTGCGACGCCGCCCACGAGCTCGTGGCCCGCTCCCTGGCCGCCGGCCACCGCGAGCACGCCCAGCTGGCCGCCCGCGTCGGCCGCGCCATCGACCCCGCCAACGAGGCCGCCTGGCGCGACGCTCTGGTCACCGAGGCCGCCGCCGGCAACCACACCGAGGTCACCCGCCTGATCGAGAAGCTCTACTCCTACCTGGAGTCCTTCGAGGAGGACCTCGAGCCCGAGGTGGAGACCACCGCCCTGATCGAGGAGCTGCGGGCCCATGGCTACCGTGTCGCCTGATCTCCACGACACGTCCCCCGCGGCCACCGACCCCGCGCCGGCGCCCTACACGGTGCCGCCGCGGACGGTGCGCACCCTGATCGGCCCCGGCGGGGCCCTGGCTGCCCTGCTGGGCATCGCTGGCGCCGCGGTCGCCGGGCTGCCCGTGCTCATGGTCCACGCCGCGCTCGCCCTGATCGCCCTGGCCTGCCTGGGCATCTACATGGCGCGCGTGGACCGGGCCCACCGGCTCATCCCGAACTGGGCCGTGGCCGCCCTGGGCGCCATCAACCTCGGCGCCGCGGTGGGGCTGCTGGTCACCGGCTACGGCGCCTGGGCCCTCCAGGGGCTGGTGGTCACCGTGATCGCCGCCGTCGTGCTGATGGTGATGCACCTGATCGGCGGCACCGGCATGGGCGACGTCAAGCTCGTCACCGTGGCCGCCCTGGCCATCGGCGCCCACGGCCCCGGTGCCTGGGTGCTGGCCATCCTGGCCAGCTACGTGCTCGCCGCCCTGTTCGGTGCGGTCCCGGCCCTGCTGCGCGGCCAGCGCAAGACCCGCGTACCCATGGCCCCGTACCTCGTCGCCGGGCACGTGCTCGCCTTGCTCGCCGTCCTGGGCTACCTGGCATCCTGACCAGGTGCCCCGCACCTTCTCCGCCCGCGACCGCCGTGCACTGACCGGCCTGCTCACCGCCGGGCTCAAGCACGCCCAGCTCGACGACCTCACCGCGGCCCACCCTGTTCCCGGCGACCCCGGCCACGACTCCGGCAAGGCCGGCCGCGTGGGCCTGATCGTGGCCACCTGGCTCGCCAGCGGCGACCACACCGGACTCACCCGCGCCCTCGAGCTGCTCGAGACCGCCAAGCTGCCCCCGGCCCGCCACGCCGACCTCGCCCGCCTGCAACGGAAGGCCGGCCTGGACCCCACACCACAACCCACGCCAGAAGCCGAGCCAGAAGGCACCCTCACTGCGGATAGTGCGACGGAGCCGCCGCTGCCGGCCGCGCCGGCCGAGGAAGCGGCGCCGGCCGCATCTCCGCGACACGTCCCCCTGGTCCTCCTCCAGGACCTGGCCGAGGACCACCCCGCGGTCCAGGCCCTGCTGGCCGCCGGCCTCGAGGTCGGGCACCTCGAGCACACCTCGACGATCCCCGCCGACGCGCTGCTGCTGCACCCGGCGCATGAAAGCTGACCCCGGAACGGGGAGGGACATCAGCGCCGGATGCCGGCCTTATGGGAAGTGAGGGCCGGCCACGGCCCCGACCATCTCCGACCGAGGAGCACCCATGTACACGATCTACACCAGCCCCGGCTGCGGCCCCTGCATGACCGTGAAGGCCCACCTGCGCGCCCACAAGATCCCGCACACCCTCGTCGACGTCTCCCAGGACCCCGCGGCCGTCGAGAAGCTGCGCAAGATGGGCTACTCCAGCGCGCCGGTCACCGTGGACGAGGCCACCGGGGAGCACTGGCACGGCTACCTCCCCGACCGCTACGCCTCCCCGGCCCCAGAGGCCGCGCCGGCCGCCGACATGCAGGCCACGATCGACCTGGGCCCCGTCGAGGCCGGAGAGCACGTGCTCTGGGACCCCCACCAGGGTCACCTGCTGATCATCGGCGACCGCGACAGCGGCAAGAGCGTGATCCAGCGCGGGATCATGGAGACCGCGGTCTCCGTGGGCTGGCAGGCCTGGGGCCTGGGCCTGCCCGGGGAGCTGGACAAGGTCGAGGACCATCGGTACGCGCAGGTGGTCACCGCCGACGTCAGCGACCAGCTCGAGCGCATCCGTGCCGCCAGCGAGCTGATGCGCGAGCGCTACCACCTGGTGGAGGTCGCCTCCCTCGCCAAGGAGCGCCCCGAGCCCTTCCAGCCCATCGTGCTCGTCCTGGACGACTACGCCCATCTGCGCCAGCGCTGGGCCGACCTCGCCCCGGCCGGGGAACACGAGGCCGACGTCGCCGAGAACCTCCTGCTGGGCATCCACCGCCTGGGCCGCTCCGTCGGCATCCACCTGTCCGTCTCCTGCCACGGCATCGCCCACCACCTGGGCCAGACCATGGCCGCCGGCTCCACCGTGGTGCACACCTCGCTCTGGCGCATCTCCCTGGAGACGGAGATGGCCCATGCCAGGTGACCGTCGCCGCCTGGCCCGCCACCGCAGCCGCCACTGCGGCGCCCACACCCTGGCCGCCGAGCTCGCCCTGCTGGCCCACGCCGGCCAACCGACCCCGGAGGCCGGCACCGACGATCTCCACGACACGTCCCCGCCCGCGGTGCTGCCCGGCCAGCTCGACGCGCTGGACCTGCTCCCTACCGAGGAGGCTTAGCGCAATGTAGGGTTGCCCTAACTGTCAGATCGACCGGAGGTCCCCATGGCCTACTCCAACCGCGAGCGTCCCGGAGGGCGCGCTGGCCTGCGCGACAACACCCCCACCACGTTCCGCCCCGTGGCCTACCGCAACCTCGCCGCCCGCAAGAACCTGTGGGCGGACTACACCACGGGCCGGGGCGTGTTGGACAACGGGCAGGCGGTGCCGCCGAAGATCGGCCCGCGTCGGAAGAACCCGAACCTCACCGACATGCTCGACACTGCGGCCGCCGTCGGTGTGGACCGGATCTTCTTCACGGGCAAGACCCCGGTGGCCACGCCGGGCAAGCGCCACTGGCTGCTGGTGCAGACTCCCGGCTGGATCGACGGAGGACACAACCTCGGCTCCCCGGCCACCGGCCGTTTCGAGCACCGCCAGACCGGCAAGCGCATGCTGGTGCAGTTCGTCTCCGGGTGGTTCGGCGACGCCCCGCTGAGCCCGGAGCAGGCCCGCCTGGCCTGGCAGGCCACCGAAGGCATCATCGGTGCGCACTTCCGCGGAGCCAAGCTCATGGACAGCCCCACCGCCACCGGCGCCAACCTCTGGGCCCTGACCCTGCCGAAGAACCTCGAGCCGTACCCGCTGACCGAGGACATCGCCGAGGAGCTGCACCGCACCTCCGGCCAGCACCACGTCGAGCACCTCGTGGCCGGATCCTCCTCGGACACTCACCCGGACTGCATCCCCCTGCACGACCCGGCGAAGACCCCCAAGATCGACGGCTTCGCCTACGTCGACGGCCGCTTCATGTACGGAGCCATGTGCAGTGAGCTGGGCATCGGCCCCGGCTACCGGCTGCGCCGCGACGACACCGCGGACATGCTCCGGGAGAACCCCTACGCCCGCGCTCGCGTGCACGTGCAGTTCAAGGTCCCCGACACCTGGGACCACATCGGCCTGATCGGCGTCCAGCACGAGAAGGCTTCCGAGGGCTGGTACTGGCCCAACCGCCCCGGCGCCACCGGGAGCGCCTGGATCGACGCCGCCGAGTTCTTCGTCGCCGCCCGCCACGGCTGGCAGCTGGACCCGATCGAGTCCGTCGCGTTCACCACCGATGTCCCCGGCGCCCGCGACCGCGACCGGCGCGTGCGTGCACGCCCGCTGGACACCTGGAAGGACAACCTGGTCAAGGCTCGCGCCGCCGTCGCCGGCGACCCGTTGATGGACGAGATCATCAAGACCGCCGTCTCCGCGGCACTGCGCTCGATCCTGATCAACACGATCGGCAACTTTGCGGCCCGCGGGCGCGTGCAGACCCACATCACCTTCGACCCCAAGGAGGTCCCGGCCAATGCCCCCGACGTCAAGCAGCACGGCAAGGCCTTCATCTGGACCACCAAGCCGCGCTTCGACGGCCAGGCTCAGCGCTACTACCACCCCGAGTTCGCCGTGCAGGTCTGGGGCCGGGCCCGGGCGCGCATGCTCTCCGGACCCATGGCCGGTGGCCTCCAGGGCGGGGCCCTGCACGTGCCGGCCCACACCCTGCTGGGCGTGCGCGGCGACGCGATCTACACCACCGAGGTCCCCTCCTGGTCCCTGACCGAGGAGCGTGGCGGCGGCGATGACGGCCGGGTGGGACGCATGCGCCTCCAGGGCTACGTCCCCGGACCGCTGAAGATTCCCGCCGACGAGACCGCCCGCAACAGGCTGCGCGCCAAGGCCGCGCGCCTGGGCGTGGACGCCGCCTACTCCGAATACGAGATGCAGGCCGCCCCCGTCGACGGGACGGACTACCTGCCCGGCGACGACGAGCAGGAGGCCGACGGTGAGTGACCCGGCACAGCTGAGCCCCGCCGAGCTCGTCACCCGGGTGCGCTCGGCCTACGGACTCACCTGGGCCGAACTCGGTGCGGCCATGAACCGCTCCCCGCGCATGATGCAGAAGATCGCCCGCGGGGAGACCTCGGGCGAGTCCTACCGGGACGCGCTGACCGAGCTACACGAGACCGGCGCCGTCTCCAAGGCACCCCGGCGCCGGCGCAACGCGGCCGGCAAGATCGTGCCCGTGCGAGCCAAGCGAGGTGCCAAGAAGCCCACCGTGGTCCCCAAGGACACCCGGCGCGGGCCCTCCCTGACCCGCCACTCCACCACGACCACCCACCTGCCCGACGGCAACCGCATCGTGCGGATCCAGCTGCCCAAGACCGTCGGATCGCCCGAGCGCGGGGCCGGCCTGCACGCGGCCCGCATGTCCATCGTCAACGTCGCCCGCGGCGCCCGCCACCAGGACAAGCGCGTGCACATCCGCGCCACCGTGGACATCGGCGGCGGCCGCACCCGCACCTTCGACGTCGGCTCCAAGGGCGGCTACCTGGCCGCCGACGTCGTCTCCGACGTGCGCGACCGCAACGGCGGGGACATGGGCGGATGGATCGCCTCCCAGATGGGCGACCGCTACGCCCGCGACGCCGTCACGCAGGGCCAGCTGGTGGGACTGTCCGTGACCAGCTTCAACGCCGTGCGCTCCAAGGAGGAACGCGTGGCCCAGGATGAGGCCGGCGCCCGCCGGTGGGGACGACGAGGAGGACGCACCCGATGGGGATGAATCAGCACGAGAAGCCGGCCCCGCCGGCACGCCGGTGGGACGAGGCCCTGGACCCCCACGCACACCAGGGCCCCTACCGGCCCCCCGCAGCACTGCTGGACATCCTCGCCCGCGCGGCCGGGGCCAACTCCTACGAGGCGGCCACCACCGCCGTGCGCCACCGCGTGGCGGCTGCGGCCGAGCAGCTCCACGATGCCGGCCTGGACCCCCGTGTGATCGGCCTGGTCGCCGAGGCCCGCGTCAATGAGCTGCTGGGCGTGGGAGAGCGCTCGGCCCGCTCCCTGCGCCAGCGCGACCGCCAGTTCCCCGAGCCGGTCACCCGCGGCCGGCTCTGGTGCGAGGCCGACGTCGTCGACTACTTGGCCTTCAAGCACGAGACCTCCCCGCGACCCCGGGCCCTGCGCAGCGCCCGTGTGGCCCAGCGCGAGAAGGGCACGCAGACCCGCTCCTAAACTGCGGCCATGGAGTACCTCTTCGAGAACATGGCCGGCGTCTGCCCGCACTGCCAGGCCTACGCGGCCATGGACCCTGAGTCCCGTATCGAGATCTACCCGAGGTACGCGCATCTCGACGAGGAGCCGTACCGGCCCTCGCCGACGAACGACTCTCCGCCGCCGACTTCGGGGGCGCGAGAGATCGTGGTGATGCAGTGCCACCACTGCGAGCAGCCCGTCACCGTCATGGACACATGGTCCGAGCACCAGTGGGATGAAGGCACGGAGCCACGCCGGCTCTCCCGCACGCTGGTCTACCCGCTCGCCGCGGTCCGCCACCTGCCCGAGGAGGCGCCGGAGAAGATGCGCTCGCTCTACCGGGAGGCCAGCCTGTGTGAGAGCGCGGGAGCTCTGCGCGCCGCTGGCGTGCTCTACCGGGCGGCTACCGAGGAGATGGTCAAGGACCAGGGCGGCACCGGCCGGGACCTCAAGGCCAAGATCAACAGCCTGACCCCGCGGCTGGACGCCGAGGTGCTGGAGGACCTGCACGAGTCCCGCGTCGTGGGCAACGACAGCATCCATGCCGGCGTGCAGTACGCCGCCGAGGAGATCGCCGACGTCGCCGAGCTGCTCTGGGAGGCCGCCTTCGTCCTCTACGAGCAGCCGGCCCAGAAGGCCAGCATGCGCGCGGCCCGCAAGGCTCGCCACGACGCCGCCCGCGGCCCGCGCGCGGCATCGTGATCCCGGTCTACGAGCCGCCGGCCTTCCGCAGCCCCGAGGAGGTCCACTCCGCGCTCTACCAGGACGCCCCCTACGTGCGGGTCATGCTCCCCGACCGGGGACGGGTCGATGCGATGGCTGCCCGCTGGTCGAGCACCCATGTGCTGATCGCCTGGGAGGAGCCGCCCAGCACCGAACGGTTGCAGGCATGGGTGCCCGCTGGGTGGGTCACCCGCATTCGGGCAGAAGAATCGGCCTGGCGCGCCCCCTACGGGCGCACGCACGGCTAGGGCGCGTCTGACAATCGCTTCGACCATGTCAGGACCGCGTTCAACACCACGGCGGCACGGTAGACGACCCGTACTTGGCGTACGGGGTGGCCAGGCCCCGTCAGTGCTTCAGGTGGGCGTACTGGGCTCGATCACGTTGCGCCCCTTGTAGGTCTCCGCGTCGAGGCCGACGGGGCGGCCGCCGCTGGAACCACGACGCCGGCGGTGGCCTTGGCTGGTCCGCCGGCTCGGGGATGACGGCCTTGATCCCTCGGGCGCGAAGGTGGGCGCGGATCGGGCGGGAGGAGTACGCCTTGTCCCCCCCCCCCCCCGAAAACCGCCTCCGGGCGGGTCCGGGTCCGGCCCGTCGGCCGGCCCCCGCGCAGCTGGCCCAGCAGGGGCAGCAGCATCGGGGAATCCCCTCACCTGGCCAGGGGTGGTCAGGCTGGCCAGTGGCGGCCCGGGCCCGTCGACGGGCTGGTGGATTGTCGTGCTCAGCCCGCCCCGGGAGCGGCCGATCCCATGGTCGGCGGGCTCATCCAGCGGATTCGTGTAGCTCGATCCAGCCCCGAAGTGTGGCGCCTGGTGTTCGTGGCGTGCTGGTGGGTGCGGGCGGTCGTGGAGTCCATTTCAAACAGACCGGTCCTCCAGCGCCTGGGAGTCAGCGGCCGCGGGGTGCTTGACCAAGACCATGTCCCAGGTGCCCTCGGCGGTCATGCGCCGGCATCGGGCCCACACTGAAGCGCCCTGGGTTTCGTTCCAACCTACTTCCTCAAGGAGGATCGGACCATGCCCCAGAAGTACAGCCCCGAGTTCAAGGCGAAGGCCTTGCAGCTCATCGAGGAGCGCATCCGCGCCGAGCAGTGCTCCGGTTGGGCCGCCTGCGCGGCCGTGGGCGAAGCCCTCGGCGGGATCTCACCCCACACCCTGCGGAACTGGTAGAAGCAAAGCCGTGTCGACCGAGGCGAGACCCCCGGTGTGAGCACTGACGAGTTTGAAGAGATGCGCCGGCTGCGCCGGGAGAACCTCGAGCTGCGCCGCGCGAACGAGATCCTGCGCAAGGCCTCGGCTTTTTTCGCAGCGGAACTCGACCGCCCCACGACGAGATGATCGCGTTCATCGACGAACACCGCGATCAGTTCGGGGTCGAGGCCATCTGCCGCACCCTGCGTGCGACAGAGTGTGGGTTCATCACCTCCCGGGCCTACCGTGCCGCGAAGACACGCCCCAGGTCTTCGAGAACGCTGCGGGACGAGATCCTCGTGGAGGAACTCCGCCGGATCCACGCCGAGAACTACAGCGTCTACGGCGTCCGGAAGATGCACCACGCGATGGCCCGCGTCGGGTGGGAGATCGGCCGGGACCAGGTCGCCCGCCTGATGAAGCTCGCCGGCGTGGAAGGGGTTCGGCGCGGCCGTAAGCCGATCACCACGAGGCCGGCAGGTGAGCCGGATGCTCGTCCTGACCTCGTCGAGCGCCGCTTCACTGCCGAGCGCCCACACCGGCTCTGGGTCGCAGACATCACCTACGTGCGCACGATCTCGGGGTTCTGCTACGTCGCTTTCATCACCGACGGGTGGATTCAATCGGTCGTCGCAACACCCCCAGAATCACTGGAGGTATGGGCGATGGCCAACAAGGACTGGGCGAGGAAGATCAGTGACGTGCCCGAGGGGACACGGCGGCGATGGAGTCCTTCTTCGCGCTGTTGCAGAAGAACGTGCTGAACCGGCGTCGCTGGGACTCCTTCGCCCAGCTCCGGCTCGCGATCGTGAGCTGGATCGAGCGGACCTATCACGGCCGTCGCAGGCAGGCCCGTCTCGTGAGGCTCACCCCCGCCGAGTTCGAGATGGTTCAATCAGTCCAGGCGGCTGCCGCCGCCTGCTAACCCGTGTCAACCAAACTCAGGGCAGACCCGTTCGCGGAGTTGGCAGCAATGTTGACTTCGCAGTGGATCGTCGCCCGGACGATAGGGGAGAGTTGCATAGTGTCCACCTACTACTTCATGGCCCAGGGGCTAGTTCCTGACCAGGTCTCGGCCTCGGTCGAGGCCGGCCCCTTCCGGCTCGTGCCGCGCAGATGGGGGGTCGGCATCTGGGACTGGGCTTTACTTTCAATAGAACACAATTTGAAGGTCCCATACCAGTTTGCTGATCTGGCGGCGAGGGAAGTGAATCTGGAATTTGCTGTCGAGGCCAACGGCGTATCTGAAGCAGTTCGTCTTGTGCGGGCGCTACGACTGTTTCTCGCGGCCAACTACGTCGCGCCCATGTCTACCCCGACGATCTCCACCCACTCGATCAATGACTTTTCTGAAATCAAGCGGTCCGCTGACGATCAGACCGACCCGCGCCATGCGCGCGCCAGCGCTCTGGCTTCCGGAAAGGAAACGGTGTGGTTGGCCGGCGTTCGCGGTGGCAGGGTCGTAATTTCGCCTGATGACGCGAAGCGATCAGTAGACTTTGCTACTCTCTCTGCGGCGGCTCGGGCCGCGGAAGTCTGGGTCGGCCTGCTAGCAGAGACCCCACGACTTCGTGTGCTCGAAGACGCTGCCCTGACCGCGCCTGAGATCGCCAACCTCGGACAGGGGATCTTGCAGATGTGGACTGGTTTGGAAGCGCTCTTCCCGACCATTCATGCCGAGCTCTCTTTTCGGCTCGCGCTCTACCTTGCGCAATTGGACTCGACGGACCGGGTGCGTCGCTTCAAGCAGGCCAAGGACGCCTACAAGGTTAGATCGAAAGTTGCACATGGTCACGACCTCTCTGAGCCGACCGATGCGAATCGGCAGGCGTGGTCAGCCTGCTGGTCGATTCTTCATTCCACGGCCCAAGCGATTGTTGACAGGGGAGAGCTGCCGAGTGCTGAAGACCTGGAGGCTGAGCTGCTTGCATAGAGGGGGTTGCTTGACCAGTACCAAATGCGCTACCTAGGCAGAGCCAGCGTGAGCGGTGGTCTCGGCGCTGATTCTATTGATCTGTTGCCAGAACAGGGTCTTTGGCGTCTGATATGCAGTGAAAGCGTACGGCCGGTGCACATCAATCGAGTTCAGTTTTTTACTGGGCGGGCCTGCGCCTCAGTCGAAGTCGCGTTAGAAGCTTGGGATGGCTGCAGGGACGTGATCTGGACCTCCATGCGTCTAGGGCGTGTCTGACAATAGTTTGGACCACGCGATCACCGCGTTCAGGATCACGGCAGCCCGGTAGACGATCGCGTACTTGTCGTACCGGGTCGCCAGGCCTCGCCACTGCTTGAGGTGGGCGTAGTGGCGCTCGATCACATTGCGGCCCTTATAGGCGGCCGCGTCGAGGCCAACGGGTCGGCCGCCGCGGGTGCCGCGGCGTCTGCGGTGGCCCTGCTGGTCCGCCGGCTCAGGGATGACCGCCTTGATCTGGCGGGCACGCAGATGGGTGCGGATCGCCCGGGAGGAGTAGGCCTTGTCGTCCAGTACCGCCTCGGGGCGGGTTCGAGGCCGTCCCACCGGCCGGGCCACGCGCAGCTCTTCCAGTAGAGGAAGCATCATCGGGGAGTCCCCTGCCTGGCCTGGAGTGATCAGGCTGACCAACGGCAGCCCCGCCCCGTCCACGAGCTGATGGATCTTCGTGCTCAACCCACCCCGAGAGCGCCCGATGCCATGATCGGCAGGCTCATCCTGCAGATTCGTGTAATTCGATCCAGCCCCCTGTGAGCCGGGTGATGTTCGTCGCGTGCTGATGCGCGCGGGCGATCGTGGAGTCCACCGAGACCGACCAGTCAATGAGGCCTTCCGCGTCCGCTGCGGCGGTCAGCTTTGCCAGCACCGTGTCCCAGGTGCCCTCGGCGGCCAGGCGCCGATGCCAGGTCCACACTTCTCTGCCAGGGCCCGTAGACCTCGGGCAGATCCCGCCAGGGGATCCCGCACCGGTACCGGTAGATGATCGCCTCCACCATCGTGCGGGCATCGGCGAACGGCCGCCCCTGTCGGCCCGTCCTGGCTGGGAGCATCGGGGCGATCAGCTCCCACTGGGCATCGGAGAGCATCTGGAAACGAGACACGTCCTCCAGGGTGTCATCCGGCCCCTGGATTCATTCTCAGACACGCCCTAGATGTGATGTCCAGGCAGGTTGTTGTCGATTCTGCTGATGGGTGGGGCTCCGATCGCGGAGTGGTGCCTGTGATGATTGTAGAAGTGGAGCCAGCCGGGTAACGCGGATCGGCGTTCGGATTCGGATCCGTAGAAGCGGGCGTATGCCCAGCCGTCGGCGAGCGTGCGGTGGAAGCGCTCAATCTTCCCGTTCGTTTGTGGTCGGTAGGGGCGGGTCTTCTTCGCCGTGATCCCAAGTTCTGCGCAGGCGTCGCGCCAGGCGTATGACTTGTAGGCCGAGCCGTTGTCTGAGAGGACGCGTTCGACGCTGACACCGCGGGCTGCGAACCAGGTCACGGCGCGGCGCAGGACCTCGATCGCTGTTGCGGCTTTCTCGTCCGAGCAGATCTCGGCGTAAGCGACGCGGGAGTGATCATCGATGACGGTGTGGACGAACGCGGTGCCCAGGCGAGGCTCGTAGCGGTTGTTCCGGCTCCGCAGGCGGGTGGCAGTGGCCTCCCGGTTACGTTCGCCCTGGACGCGGCCGACGAAGCGCCAACCACCGCCGTCGGGGATGTTGCCGAACTTCGTGACATCGACGTGGATCAGCGAGCCGGGATAGTTATGTTCGTACCGGCGGATCGGCTCACCGTCGACCCGGTCGATATGGCTGAGTCTGCTGATCCGGCATCGAACCAGCACCGCGTGGACGGTCGAGGCGGGCAGGCCGAGTTCGCCAGCGATCTGGACCGGTCCCAGGCGACTCCGCCACCGCCGCTTCACGATCCGCTTGACCACCGGCAGCGGCGTCTTCGTCGGCATCGACCGCGGCCGACTCGAACGATCGACCATCCCTGCCGAGCCCTCGGCACGGAACCTCGCCGCCCATTTCCGGGCGGTGACAGGCGAGACCATGAACATCTTCGCCGCGACTGATGGCGGCCAGTGATCCTCGACGATCAGGCGCGCCAGGCGGAGTCGTGCGCGTGGGGTCAGGGCAGCGTTAGCGTGGGACACGAGGGCCTCCAGGTCTTGTGAAGCGGTTGAACTCAACAGCTCCACTTCACAACCAGAGGCCCTCGCCTCTCAGCTCCTCACGGCCGTGTCGCCGAAACAACGTCCCTGGACATCACACCTAGATGTTGTGGTCTGGCGGGTTCAGACACGCCGCTGTGCGACAGGGGGAATTTCACACCAGCATTGGGGAAACCACCTCTTCAGGTCTCCCCTAGTTGTGGACAGCCGCCCAGGTCTCTCGCGTATCGCGCGTGAACACACCAGTTCCTAATGCATCCTCTTGTGGGTAATGCGTTGAGTGGCTGTGGACAGACAACTACATAGGTGTGACTACTACATGTAGGGAAGGGGTCTGTCCTCACATCCTGCATGTAGTGTTTCTCGTGTCACGAAGCCTGAATCTCGATTCAAGCTTTCTGGCAGCGAAACAGCACTGAGCCGCCACGGGCTCGCAACCCGTGACGGCCCAGTAGCCGGAATTGAACTCGCGGTTCAAGATGCCACGGTACATGTGCTGATGGCTGGCCCCGGCGTGTTGCTTCGCGGTCGGCGCTTGACCCCTGATCTTGGACACGCTGATTCCAGCACGATGATGGGGAAGCGAGAATCCAAGGGATGGCTAGGAAGAACTACACGGACGGGTTCCGGCAGCGGGCGGTGGACTTGTACGAGTCG
>NZ_JAHXOZ010000017.1 GCF_023147585.1 Micrococcus sp. EYE_212 | reverse complement strand
CGCGACCCTCGGGTGGGTGTCCTGGCACAACACGCAACGCCTCCACGGCTACCTCGGCGACGTCCCACCCGCCGAGTTCGAGGACACGTTCTATGCTGTCGAAGCCGGCCGCGAACAGCTGGTCGGAATCAAATAGCGCGAGTCTCCATCAGACCCAGGGCGCTTCAGGGGACGCTTCGGACAGGGCTTCGCTCAGCAGGCCGGCAGGGTCGAGAATATGAGGAGCGGTCATCGTGATGACTCCATTCGAGGGTGCTGTGAGAGGTTCACTCGAAGGATCACACGGTGGCCGCGTCCACGTCTGAGACGACGTGCCCGACCACCGGGCGCTACACCACTATGCGGGACTCAACTCACGACTCACGAGCTTGGGTGTTCAGCTGGATCTGGGTCATCGAGCCACGGCCGCATCTTCGAACGCGAACAGGTCGCGCATCTGAACACCGAGGAAGTCAGCGACCAGCTCGAGCTCCGAGAAGGAAAAATCCCGGTGGCCATTCATGCGGGCGGACATTGCGGCGCGTCCGAGGCCGAGAGCCTCGCCCAGGTCGGACAGTGTCTTGTCGGCAAGGGCGAGGCGTGACCTGATCTGCAGGGTGAGTTGCTTCTGTTTCGTCATGGAACCAGTGTCGTCACAGTGGAACACCCCGTCAAGGCAGATGTTTCCGCGGCGGAACGATCTGTGCTCGTTTCGTGGACGTTCATGCCCCCCGCGGATACGCTGGGGACATGACGAACACAAGGGATACGAGTGCTGACGACCTCCGAGGAACCGTTGGGGGTGAGGTTCGCGCGTGGCTTGGCCGACGCAACCTGAGTCAGAGCGATCTGGCGCGACACCTGGGGATCGCGCGAGGGGCCGTGAACCTTCGGATCACTGGAAAGCGCGACTTCACGCTGGTGGAGTTGGCTGATACCGCGGCATGGCTAGGCATCACGCTCGCCGAGCTTCTCGGCCCGGAGATTCTCGAGACACGACGAAGCCCCCACACCGAACTGGTCGGTGCAGGGGCTTCTGATGGGCTCCTCCGGCTGGACTCGAACCAGCAACCCTTCGATTAACAGTCGAATGCTCTGCCAATTGAGCTACGGAGGAATGCGTCTCGGGCGATCCAGCCGCCCGAGCAACGGAGGAAACACTACCAGACCCGATGGGTCTGCACCACCCGAGCGCCGCCTCCGCCTCCTCGTCTGAGGCCGCCGGGCGCGACGCCGCCTTCGATGTGATCGACGCCGAGAGCAACGGGGTCGTCGAGATCGACTGAACGGCGCGCCACTGATCGGTACGCCACCGATCCGCGCCGTCGCCGCCACGGCGACCACGGGACCCCGTCACGCCTCGACGTGGCGGGGTCCCGCGCTGCCCGTGGCCCCTCAGTCGTCGGCGCGCAGGGCCCGTCGCCGGGCCTCGAGTTCCATGAGCTCGCTGTTGAGGCGCATGAACTCGGCCGGATCGCCCTGCGGGCCCAGACGCTGCAGCTGACCCAGCAGCTCCTCCTTGCGGTGCACGATCTGGAGGGCGAAGAGGCGGTTCATGATGTCCCGGCAGTAGCGGTCCACGTCCGCCTCGGTGCGGGCGGGCAGGTCCCGGACCGCCAGCTCGGAGACGACGCCGCCCACCTCCTCGGGGACCGCGTCCCGCACGGCGTCCACCCAGCGCGCGGGCGTGGCGCCGGAGGAGCCCGCCGCCATGACGCCCCGGTGCACGGCCGCGAACTGCGGCACGGTGAAGCGCGCCTCGTACAGCGCCGTCCACTGCTCGGCGGAGAGCAGTGTGGGGTGCTGCAGCACCACCTCGAGCGACTCGCGCTCGCGCCGGGCCACCGGATCGCGCGGGTCCACGCGCACGAGCAGCGGCTCCACGGGGACCTGCGGGGCCTCGCCCGACGCCGGGTCCGCCGACGTGGGGGTGGCCGAGGTGGGGTTCGCCGACATCGAGGCGGCGGGCGTCGCCTGCTCTCCCCGTTCGCCGCGCTCGGAGCGTGGGGTGGAGCGCGCCGCGGCGGCGACGGCCCGGTGCACCGCGTTCGGATCGAGCCCGAGCCAGCCCGCGAGCTCGCGCTCATACCCGGGGCGCAGCACGGAGTCCTTGATGCCGGCCACGATGGGCGCGGCATGGCGCAGGGCGCCGGCGCGGCCCTCCACGGTGTCCAGATCGTAGTCCTTCAGACCGGCGCGGATGGCGAACTCGAAGAGCGGGCGGCGGGAGGCGATGAGCGCGCGCACGGCCTCGTCGCCCTTCTGCTGACGCAGGTCGCAGGGGTCCATGCCGTTCGGCTCCACCGCCACGAAGGTCTTGGCGAGGAAGCGGTGGTCCTCGTCGAACGCCTTGAGCGCGGCCTTCTGTCCGGCCTCGTCCCCGTCGAAGGTGAAGATCACCTCGCCGCCCGTGCCATCGTCCGAGATCAGCCGGCGCGCCACCTTGATGTGGTCCGCGCCGAACGCGGTGCCGCACGTGGCCACGGCCGTCCCGACGCCCGCCAGGTGCGCGGCCATGACGTCCGTGTAGCCCTCCACGAGCACGAGCTGGCGCTCCTTCGCGATGGCCCGCTTCGCCAGGTCGATGCCGTAGAGCACCTGCGACTTCTTGTAGAGCTGCGTCTCCGGGGTGTTGAGGTACTTGGGGCCCTGGTCGTCCTCGTAGAGCTTGCGCGCGCCGAAGCCGATGGTCGCGCCCGTCATGTCCCGGATGGGCCACAGCAGGCGGCCACGGAAGCGGTCATAGAGGCCGCGCTGGCCCTCCGAGAACAGGCCAGTGGCCCGCAGCTCGTCGTCGCGGAAGCCGCGCTGGCGCAGGTGGTCCAGGAGCGTGGACCAGCCCTGGGGCGCGTAGCCGTTGGCGAAGCGCTCGGCGTGCTCCTGGGTGAAGCCGCGGCCGGTGAGGAAGTCCCGCGCGGTCTGGGCCTCCTTCGAGCCGAGGGCGCGCCGGTAGAACTCGTCCGCGATCTTGTTGGCCTCGAGCAGGCGCTGGCGTCTGCCCACCTCGGCGCGGTCAGGACCGGCGCCGTCCTCGTAGTGCAGCTCGACGCCCACCCGCGCGGCCAGGCGCTCGACCGTCTCGGTGAACGTGGTGTGCTCCTGCGCCATGAGGAACGCGATGACGTCCCCGTGCTCGCCGCACCCGAAGCAGTGGTAGGTCCCGACGCCGGGGCGCACGTGGAAGGACGGGGTCCGCTCGTCGTGGAACGGGCACAGGCCCTTGTAGGAGCCGACGCCTGCCGAGCGCAGCGTGACGAACTCCTCCACGACGGCCTTCAGATCGGCGCGCTCGCGGACGAGGTCGATGTCCTTGCGCACGATCAGTCCGGCCATGCGGACCATTCTAGGGAGGCGGCGACGCGCTCAGCCCCGGGCGGACGCGCGGGTGGGGACGGGAGACGAGGCCGCGCTGGCGGTGCAGGAGCCGCGTCGGCCTCAGGCGTCCGCCAGGCCGGCGCGCTGGGCGGCGGCGTCCAGGGAGGCGACGTCGGCCGGCACCACCATCGTGGTGTCCTGCGGCTGGAGCACGGCGGTGACGGGTCCGTCCGTGCCCGGGCCCAGGACGCCCGTCACGGTGGTGGCGTACCAGACGCCCTCGTCGTCGCCCGGGGTGAGGAACCAGAGGTAGTCCTCGTCCGGGGCCGCGAGGGCGTCCCCCGCCATCGTGCGCCCCACCCGCACGTGGACGTCCACGCGCACCTGGCCCGCGGCCGAGCCCTTGAGGACCTGCCCCACGTCCACCATCAGTGTCGTGGCACCCTCGAAGCCATCGGCGCGTTCGCGGACCGCGGCGACGGTCCCGCACACCACCAGCTCCGACCGTTCCGCCAGGTCCACGAGGGAGCCGGCGGGTTCGACCTCCTCGGCGATGACCAACTCCGCGGGCCGCCAGAACTCGAGCGCCGTCGCGGAGACCCCCGGGACGCTCTCCGCGGTCTCGCGCACGTCGGGCTCGCGCACCTCCGCGCCGCGCTCGGTGGGCAGCGCCGCCTCGGACGGGATGGGCTCCGCGGCACACCCGGCCCCGGCCAGCATGGCGACGGCCGCCAGCGCCGCGAAGCCGCTGCGGCGCTGCCGACGGAGAGGCGAGGAGTGCGAGAGGGCCATGCCCCACCCTAGGCAGACGCCACGCATGAGGTCGATCACGGCGAGGGCACGGTTCAGACACGATCGACGCGGGTGGGGCTCCTACAGTGGTCCCCATGCCCACCCCGCCTCGGCCCCCCGCGTCCGCGCCGCTGCACGTCGCCACCCGGGTCCTGGACGCGGGCGCCCTCACGGGGCTCGGGCACACCGCCGCGAGCGCGGCCGGCGCCGTCGCCGAGCACGCCGTCGTGCGCGGCGCCCCCTCGTTCTGGCTCGACTCCGCCCTGCCGGACGCGGGCGAGGCGCGCTGGAGCATCGTGGGCGACGCCGTCGACGTCCTGGGCGAGGACGCCGCCGACGGCTCCCCCGAGGCCGTCCCCTCGCCGGGGCCGCGCGTGCTCCGCCGGCCGGACCCCCGCGACGCCGAGGCAGCCTGGGCTGAGCTGGCCGCGGCGTCGGCCCCGCGCCCCGTGGTGGGCGGCGAGGGCCTCCCCCTGCGCGGCGGGCACGTCGGGTTCCTCGGCTACGAGCTCGGCCTGGCCGACCTGGGCGTCGCGCCCCCACCGCGCGCTCCGGCGGACCCGGCGCCGCTGCCCGCGCTGTTCTGGCTGCGTCCCAGCCGGTACGCGGTCGTGGACCATCACGACGGCTCGCTCACCTGCTGCGTCGTCTCCCTGGACGCGGCCGCGGCGGAGCGGGGCGTCGAGGCGTGGGCGGCCCGCGTGCGCGACGCCCTCACCGTCCCCCGGGCGCACGCGGCACCGGCCGGGGACGGCGGGCGCGCGCCGTCGTCGTCGGGGGTGGCGGGGGCAGCCGGAGGGGCCCAGGTGGCAGGGACCTGGCGCGCGGACCGTGCCGCCTACACCGCGCTCATGGAGCGGTGCCACCGTGCCCTGCGCGAGGGCGAGTCCTACGAGCTGTGCCTGACCACCCGCTTCGACGTGGACCCGGCCGTGCGCGTGGACCCGCTCGTCCTGTTCCGGGACCTCGCGGCGCACCACCCCACCCCGTACGCGGCGCTGATCGAGCACGGCGCCGGCCCGGACCGCTGGGCCGTGGTCTCCGCCTCCCCCGAGCGCTTCCTCTCCGGCCGGGACGGGAGGTACAGCACCAAGCCGATCAAGGGCACCGCGGCCCGGCACGCGGATCCGGCCGAGGACGCCGACGCGGCCCGCGCGCTCGCCGCCGACCCCAAGACGCGCGCCGAGAACCTCATGATCGTGGACCTGCTGCGCAACGACCTCACGCGTGTGTGCGTGCCCGGCTCCGTGCAGGTGCCCTCGCTCATGGCGGTCGAGTCGTACGCGTCCGTGCACCAGCTGGTCTCCACCGTCACGGGCCGTGCCCTCCCGGGGCTGACCGCCGTGGACGTGGCCCGCTCCCTCTTCCCCGGCGGGTCCATGACGGGCGCGCCGAAGCGGCGCACGGTCGAGCTGCTGGCGCAGTGGGAGGGGGCGCCGCGCGGGGTCTATTCGGGGGCGCTCGGGCTGCTCAGCGCGGACGGGGCGTGCGAGCTGAGCATCGTGATCCGCACGGCGGTCCTCGCCCCGGGAGCCGACGACGACGCGACCGGAGGCTCAGGCCGCTGGTCGATCGGCGCGGGCGGGGCGATCGTCGCCGACTCGGACGCCGACGCGGAGTACGACGAGGTGCTGCTCAAGGCGGGGGCGCTGCGCCGGGCGTTCGCACGGGTGACCGGCAGCGGGGACGCGCGCCCCTCGTAGGCTGGGCTCATGAGCGACCAGACCTCCGCCCCGCTCGACTCCCCCGACCTCGACGCCGTCCGCCGCCTGATCCGCGCCGCCGAGCGCCCCGTGGTGCTCACCGGCGCGGGCATGAGCGCCGAGTCCGGCGTGCCGACCTTCCGCGACGCGCAGACCGGCCTGTGGGAGCGCTTCTCCCCCGAGGCGCTCGCCACGGAGGAGGCGTTCCTCGCCGATCCCGCGCTGGTGTGGTCCTGGTACCGCTGGCGCGCCCGCATGGTCCGGGCCGTCGCCCCGAACGCGGGGCACGCGGCCGTCGCGGCCTGGCAGGAGCGGGTGCCTGCGCTCGAGGTCGTCACGCAGAACGTGGACGATCTCCATGAGCGCGCCGGCTCCCGCGTGCTCTCGCACCTGCACGGCTCCCTGTTCGCGTTCCGATGCGCGGAGTGCGGCGCGCCCGCGGACGTGGACCCCGGCGCCGCCGACGACGGCGCGGCGGGCTCCGAGGCCGACCTCGAGGCGATGCTGGGGCACCATCCGCCGCCGTGCACGGTGTGCGGCGATGGGCTCGTCCGGCCGGGGATCGTGTGGTTCGGCGAGATGCTCCCCGCCGACGCATGGGACCGCGCCTATGCCGCGCTCGAGGCGTGCGATCTGGCCGTCGTGATCGGCACCTCGGGCGTCGTGCAGCCGGCGGCGTCCCTGCCGTTCGTCGCGCTGGGGGCCGGCGCCGCCGTCGTGGAGATCAACCCGGACCTCACGGAGCTGTCCCCCGCGGTGACCCACCGCCTGGCCGGCCCGGCAGGGGTGATCCTGCCCGCGCTGCTCAGCTGATCGGGGCCTGCCCGAGCACGCCGGGCCGCAGCACACAGGGCCGCGTCCACAGGTAGCGCTGCCGGTGCAGCTCCCGCGCCGTCGCGGAGAACCGTCCCGCGCCCCGCAGCAGGGGGCCGGGCACGGCGAGCATCCCCCGCAGCGGCACACCGGCCGTCGTCGCCGCCTGGTGGGCCTCGGCGCGCAGGCTGCGCGCCGGCGGCGTCGGGGCGTGCAGCACCGCGTCCCCGGACGGGGCCAGGTCCTCGGCGTGCTCCGCGCAGCGCAGCAGGGCGGCGGCCAGGTCCGGCAGCCGTGTCAGCGAGTGCGGCTGGTCCGGGTCGCCGAACACCACCGCACGCCGGCCGGCGGCGGCGCGATCCAGGACGAGGGCCTGCACGCTGGTGGCGGCCGCGGTGGGCCCGATGAAGTCGGAGGCAACCACGGACAGGGTCCGGGCCGGGTGCTCTCGACGCGCGGCCAGCAGCTCGGCGCGCACCTGACCCAGCGGAGAGCACGGGCTGACCGCTCGGCCCTCATGGAGGTCCTCGGCCTGATGCCCCCAGGCGTAGACGGACTCCGGGAACACGACGGGGATCTCACGCTCGGCGGCCGCGTCCATGACGGCCCGCTCCCGCGGCGGAAGCTCGCGGCGCCACACCTCGGTGGAGTAGGCGGCATGGATCAGGTGGAAGACCACGTCGGCACCGTCCAATGCCTGCCGCAGCAGAGCCGGGTCGCCGACGTCGCCGGTGAGCAGGGTGAGCGCGCCGCGCTGACCGGCCGGAGACAGCCGTGCGGCGTCCTCGTCCGTCCAGGCGCGGCGGCGGACGATGCTGACGGAGTGGCCAGCGGAGAGCAACAGGGGGACGAGGGCGGAGCTGATCTGACCGGCACCGAAGACGGCGGCATGCATGGGGACTCCCGGGACGACGGCGAAGACGCGCACCCCACGAGCCGGGAGTGAGCACCGCTCACCAGTGAGTGAGCGGTGCTCACTCTATCGCCTCTGCACCCCGCGCCGGAGCCTCTGCGAGCGGATGCCATGATGGATCCATGTCCCGCCCCCGCCGCACCCGTGCCGAGATGGATGAGCTAGTGCTCGCTGTCGGGCGGCGGCAGCTGGCCGAGCACGGCGCCGCCGGACTGTCCCTGCGCGAGGTCGCCCGCGAACTCGGGGTGGTGCCCTCCGGCGTCTACCGGTACGTGGCCAGCCGCGACGAGCTGCTCACCCGGCTGCTGGAGGACGCCTTCTCTTCCCTGGCCGATGCGGTGGAACAGGACATCGCGGGAATCACCGAGCCGCGGACCCGGATGCGGACGCTCGCCCACGCCATGCGCACCTGGGCGCTGGCCCACCCGGCGCAGTGGGCGCTGATCTACGGCTCACCGGTTCCCGGCTACCACGCCCCGGCCGAACGCACCTCAGGCCCCGGGCTGCGGTTGACCCGGCACGGTCTGCAGGCCGCCGCCGACGGCGCCTTCCGAACCCCCGGCACCGAGGACGACGACGCCGCCCGGCTCAGCCCGCCGTTCGTGGCGCAGGCCGTCGAGGAGCTTCAGGTGGAGGCCACGGCGCCTCAGGTCACCGCGGCCACCCGTGCCTGGACGGCTCTGCTCGGTGCGGTCAGCGCCGAGGTCTTCGGCCACTTCGGGCCACTGTCCCCCGACGACGGCGCCGCGCTGCTGGAGGCGGCCCTTGAGATCCACCTGGACTGATCGTCACCGGGCCGCAGCCCGTCGGCTGCGCGTTCCAGCCCAGGCGCTCAGACCCAGACGCGGGTGAACGGCTCGCCGCGCACCAGGGTGTGGTGCCACTCGACGGCGGTCGAATCGGTGAGCGAGGCGATCTGGTCGATCAGCACGCGGCGCCGGGCTGCGTCGTCGGGGGCCTGCGCCCAGTCGAACGCGAACATCGGCTCGAGGTACCGGTCCCCCGTGGCGTCCAGCAGCGCCACGAGCTCCGCGAGCACCTCGCGCTGCCGCGCGTAGAGCGGCTGGCGCTGCTCCGCGGTCATCACGTAGGCCGCCGCGATGCCCTTCATCACGGCGATCTCGGTCTCCGTCTCCTCGGGCACCACGACGTCGGCGCCGTGGCGGGTCAGCGGCTCGTTGCCGAACACCTGGCGCGTGGCGTCGAAGGCGGCGCTGCAGAACCGGCCGATCAGCTGACTCGTCATGTCCTTCATCGCCGCGAGCGCCCGCCGGGAGCCGTCCATCTTGGAGACCCACACGTCGGTGGCCTCGAGGCGGGCCAGGGCCGCGTCGACCTCGGCCGGGTCCGTGTGCGGCAGGTACCACTGGCGGGTGGTCTCCACGACGCGCTCCCGGTGCTCCGGGATGGCCAGCCACTTGAGCTGGAACGCGGCGTTGACCACGCCGTCCTCGACGTCGTGCACGGAGTAGGAGATGTCGTCCGCGAGGTCCATGACCTGGGCCTCCATGGACTTCCGGGGGCCGGGCACACCGGCGCGGAACCAGCGGAACACGGGCAGGTCGTCCGCGTAGACGCCGAACTTGCGCGAACGCGTGCCGTCGGGGCGCAGCGGGGCGTCCTCACGGGTCCAGGGGTACTTGCACGCGGCGTCGAGGGCGGCGCGCGTGAGGTTCAGGCCCGCGGAGGAGCCGTCCGCGAAGAGCTTCTTCTGCTCGAGGCGGGCCAGCAGCCGCAGGGTCTGGGCGTTGCCCTCGAAGCCGCCAACGTCCTCGCTGACCGCGTCGAGCGCCTTCTCCCCGTTGTGCCCGAAGGGCGGATGGCCGAGGTCGTGGGACAGGCAGGCGGTGTCCACGAGGTCGGGGTCGCAGCCCAGCGACCGGCCGAGTTCACGCCCCACCTGGGCCACCTCGAGCGAGTGCGTCAGGCGGGTGCGGGCGAAGTCGTCCGCGTCCGGGGCGACCACCTGGGTCTTGGCCCCCAGCCGACGCAGGCCCGCGGAGTGCAGCACGCGGGCACGGTCCCGCTCGAAGTCCGAACGGTAGGAGGACTTGGGCGGCTCGGGCAGCCACCGCTCCCGGTCCCACGGCGTGTAGCCGGGGGTCTGCACAGCGCGGCCGGCGTACGGGGGCCGGCCCTCGGAGCCGAACAGCACCGGCTGGTGGGCGGCCCCGGTCCAGGGCGACGACGGCGAGGCGGGCCCGTACGCGGCGGCGCGCGCCGGCGTCGTGGGCTCAGCCACCGGAGACGTCCAGCTCGGCAGCCGAGATCATGGCCTTCTGCTCCGCGTTGAGCTCGCGGGAGTCCAGCCAGCCGTCCGGCAGGTGGGGCCGCTTGGGGGCGCCGGAGCGGCCGCGCGGGCCCTCGGCGTCCAGGCCCGGGTACGGCTGCTCCCGGTCCACGCGCGCGAGGATCTCGCGCATGGCCTCCAGGGTGGGCACCGTGGAGAGCGCCGTGCGGATCTCGGAGCCCACGGGGTAGCCCTTGAAGTACCAGGCCACATGCTTGCGGATGTCCCGCAGCGCCTTGAGCTCGTCCCCCTCGAAGGTGTCCACGAGCAGCTCCGCGTGGCGGTACAGCGTGTCCGCCACCTGCCCGAGCGTGGGCTGGAAGCGCTCCTGACGTCCCTCGAACGCGGCCTGCAGGTCCCCGAACAGCCACGGGCGGCCCTGGCAGCCGCGCCCGATCACGACGCCGTCCACGCCGGTCTGCTCGACCATCGCGATCGCGTCCTCGGCGGACCAGATGTCCCCGTTGCCGAGCACCGGGATGTCCGGCAGCGCCTCACGCAGGCGCGCGATGTCCTCCCACACGGCGGTGCCGGAGTAGAACTGGCGCGTCGTGCGGCCGTGGAGCGCCACAGCGGCGACGCCGAGGTCCCGCGCGGTGCGGCCGGCGTCGAGGAAGGTGAGGTGGTCCTCGTCGATGCCGCGGCGCATCTTGACGGTGACCGGGATGTCCTTCTTGGAGGCCTCCGTCACGGCGGCCTTCACGATCGAGGCGAAGAGCTCCGACTTCCAGGGCAGCGCGGAGCCGCCGCCGCGGCGGGTGACCTTGGGGACGGGGCAGCCGAAGTTCATGTCGATGTGGTCGGCGCGGTCCTCCTCCACGAGCATGCGGACGGCGGCGCCCGTGGTGACGGGGTCCACCGAGTAGAGCTGCACCGAGCGGGGCACCTCGTCCGGATCGTGCTTGATGATGCGCATGGACTCGGGCTTGCGCTCCACGAGGGCGCGGGCCGTCACCATCTCGTTCACGTAGAGGCCGCCGCCGTACTCGCGGCACAGGCGGCGGAAGGCCGTGTTGGTGATGCCGGCCATCGGCGCGAGCACCACGGGCACGTCCACGGTGATGGGGCCGAGCTTCAGCGCGGGAAGGCTCAAGCGGTCCGTGGTGGGGGCCGCGTGGCGGCCCTCGTGCAGCTGCTCGTCGTCCGCGATGCGGCGGCCGGCGCCGGCGGCCTTCGCGTAGTGGACGGCGTTCGGGTCGGCGGCGCGGGTGTCCGAGGCGGGCCGCGCGGCGGTGTCAGGGGTGGCAGTCATATCCCGCCCATTCTCCCAGACCGCGCGAGGGACGCGTCAGGCCGGTGGAGGGACGGCGTCCAGCACCCGGATCTGGGCGGCGAGCGCCCGGGCGAACTCCCCGTACCGCTCCCCCGGGACGGGGCTCGTCCGCACGCCGAGGAACTCGTCCGGCCAGCCCTTGGCGTACCGGCGCGGCAGGCCGAAGCGGTCTGCGAGCGCGAGTTTCACGGCCGCCGCGCCCTTGCTGCCGCCGCCCGGGTGCGCGGAGACGCGGACGGGGTCCGCCGCCGTCGCCTCCATGGCCTCGCCCAGGGCCCGCACCCGCGTGATCCACGCCGGCTCGACGTCGGCGCCCAGCCCGGCGGGGTCGAGATCGCCGGGGAGCATGGAGACGCCGACGGTGGCGTGGAAGAGCGGGGAGCGGCACCGGACGGGGAGGACGTCCACGACGAGGCGGCGGCCGTCGTCGGCGAGGGACCCGTGCAGGCGCAGGTGGGGGTGACTGGGCTCCCCCGGGTCGGCCTCGACGTCCCAGCCGGGGCCGAGGAGGCGGGTCAGGTCCGCGACGAGCTCGGGGAGCCCGGCGCGGACGGCGGCGTACACCTCGTCGGCGGAGGGGGTGCCCTCGGGCGTCTCAGCCACGGCCGTCGAGCAGCGCGAGCATCTCATCGAGCCCGAAGGTCCGGGCGACCTCGCGCGCGGAGGGTGAGCCGCCGTCGGGGTCCGCGCCCGCGGCGAGGAGGGCCCGTACGGCGTCCTCGTCCTTGCGGAAGGTGGCGCAGCCGAGGGCGTCCTGGCCGCGGTCGTTGACGGCGGCGACGTCGAGGCCGGCCTCGATCAGCATGCGCACCGTGTCCGTCTGCCTGTAGTACGCGGCGAGGGTGAGGAAGGTGTCCCCGCTGCCGTTGCGCAGGTTCCGCTTCAGGCCCTGGTCCAGGTACGCCTTGAGGGTGGCCGTGTCCCCGTTCCGTGCCAGGTCGAAGAGCTGCGCGGCCAGCTCCATGGACTCCTCGCTCCACTGCTGTGTCATGGGTCCATTCTCCCGCACGCGGGCGGGTGGATCCGGGAGGGCCGGCGAGGACCGGCGCCGGGCCGCGGCACCGCCTGACGGCCGGGCCGCCGGACCGGCGGACCGACCCATATTCAATCGACCGACCCCTATGGGGGCTGTTTCGTGAATAAGGGTCGGTCGGGTGGGCGGGAACCGGTCGAGCGGGATGGGACCGGACGGCCCCGGCGGCGGACCCACGCCGCACCGAAACGCACTCCGGGAACAACCGCCGGTCTTTCAAGGTTTAAACACCCATGACCAAGAAGCACCTCGGATTCCTCAACTTCGGGCACTGGATCCACCGCCCCGCCGTGGACCGCGTCCCCGTCGAGCCCGACGCCGGGCAGGCCCTGCGCGACGTCGTGCAGATGGCCGTGGACGCCGAGGCCGCCGGCCTGGACGGCGCATGGATCCGCAGCCACCACTGGCAGCAGATGTTCTCCTCGCCCTTCCCGATCCTCGCCGCGATGGCCGCCCGCACCGAGCGCATCCACCTCGGCACCGGCGTGATCGACCTGCGGTACGAGAATCCCCTGTCCATGGCCGAGGCCGCCGCGACCACGGACCTGCTTGCCGGCGAGCGCCTCGAGCTCGGCATCTCGCGCGGCTCACCCGAGGCCGCCGCGGACGGCCAGCACCGGTTCGGCTACGACCTCGCCCCCGGCGAGACCTGGTCCGACGTCGCCTGGGAGCGCGGCCGCCGGTTCATGGAGGGCATCTCGGGCGCGGGCATCGCGACGCCGGACCTCTCCTCCGGCTGGGCCCACACCTCCCGGCCCCTGCGCATCGAGCCGCACTCCCCCACGCTGGCGCAGCGCGTCTGGTGGGGTGCCGGCACGACCGCGACCGCCGTCCGCGCAGGCGAGGCCGGGTACGACATGCTCTCCTCCACCCTGCTCCTCGAGGACGACGGCCGCCCCTTCCACGTCCAGCAGGCCGACCAGATCGCCCGCTACCTCGAGGCCCATGCAGCGGCCGGCCACCACGACGGCGTCAGCCCCCTCGGGCGCACCGGCGCGCCCCGGACGGCGGTCACCCGCTCCGCGTTCGTGATCCAGGACGACCGCGACGAGATGTACTTCGGCCACGAGCGAGCCTCCCGGGAGTCCTCGGGGCGCCTCGACGGCCGCCGCGCCGTCTCCGGCCCGACCTACGCGGGCACGCCCGAGGAGGTCGCCGAGCAGCTGTCCGCGGACCGGGCCGTCCAGGCCGCCGACTGGGTGCTGTTCGCCAACCCGAACCAGCTCGGCCCGGAGTACAACGCCCACCTCTTCGAGGGCTGGGCGGAGGTCTGGAGGCTCCTGGGCTGGGACCGCTGAGGCCCGCGCGGGGAGGGTCACCCGCGGGACGGAAGCATGTCCCCTCGGCCGGACCGACCCTTATTCACCGAAACACCCTCATAGGGCTCGGTCGGCTGAATATGGGTCGGGCGGTCGGGCGGTCGCTCGGTCGGACGACCGGCCGACGGCCAGTCCTGCGCGCACGTTGTGCTCAGGCGCTGACGGCCCGACCGCCTCCGGAGGCCCCGCGTCCGCGGACCACGAGCACCGCGAGCGCGACGCCGAGCGCCGTGAACCCGACCGCCAGCAGGCCGACGCCGCCCACGTCCCCGATCCGCGTCTCCCCGTACTCCGGGTCGAACATGGTCACGAGCGCGGCCGCGGTGATGAGCCCCATGAGGGCGGCGCCCACCAGGTGGACGACCTTCAGGGCGCCGCGGTCGTGGGCGGCCGCCGTGAGCGAGGAGATGGTGAAGTACGCGCCCACGAAGATCGAGAGCATCTCGATCGAGTCCCAGAAGATCCCCGGCACCACCAGCGCGAGGGCGAGCCAGGCCACCGCTCCCGCCGCGGAGGCGACCTCGGCGGTGCGCAGCGGGGCCAGGGCGGAGGGCAGGTGCCCGCGCTCGGCCATGGCGGAGACGCCCCGCGCCGTCGGGATGAGGGTGGAGCCGAGCGCCATCACGCAGGAGACCACGACGCCGGCCACCACCACGGGGTGCACCAGGGCCTCCGCGGCGTCGGGGTGCGGGGAGGCGCCGAGCAGCGAGAAGACCAGGAAGATCGCCACGAGCAGGACGAGGGAGACCGCCGCCGCCCGGCGCGGCACGCCCGGGTGCGACTCCTCTGAGAGCGCGTAGACGGCGTCGAAGCCCCAGAACGCGAACACGGCCAGCAGCACGGCGTGGAGCCAGTCGGTCGCCGTGCCGGTCATCGGGGTCAGCGTGGGCCCCACCCTCAGGAACACGGACACCAGCACGACGGCGGCGGCCACCTGCACGAGGACGCCGGCGGTCTGGACGGCGGAGGTGATCCGGACGTTGGTCGAGCTGACGGCGGTGGCCACGGCGATGAGGACCGCGCCGGCCAGGGCCTTGGCCCACGCGGGCAGGCCGGGCAGCCAGGCGTCGAGGGCGACGTAGGCGAGGCCCGACGTCGCGACGACGCCGGTGACCGCGAGGCAGTACCCGCCGATCCACCCCATCACCGGGTGCGAGCGGACCGCCCACGCGTAGATGGAGCCCTTGTCCGGCTGCCGGTCGTCGTTCTCGGACATGCCGGCCCACACGAGCACGATGGGCACGAGGGCGAGCAGGTAGGCCAGGGGCGCGCCCGAGCCGACGAGGCCCACGATGAGGGGCACCGTGACGACGGCGGAGTAGACCGGCGCCACCGAGGACGTGGACACGGAGACGGACTGGTGCGTGCTGAGCATGGGCGGCGGGGATCCTCGGGGAGGTCGGGCGCGGGCGGGTGGGAGGCGTTCGGGTTCGGGTGCGGTTGGGCCCTGCGGGAGGGCGCGGTCAGCCGCGGATGATGTTGGGCACGAAGCGGCAGTACGGGTCGGTGATCGGGCCGTCGGACTCGCGGATGCCGACGCCGAAGCACTCGTCCCCCACCATCCACGTGCCGAGCACGGGCCGGTTGGGCCGGCCGTCCGGCCCGGGGAAGTCGGGCAGGCGGTGGTACTGCTGGAAGACGTGGCCCTCCTCTCCCCAGCGGCCCGGGTCGGAGGAGGTCGTGACGTCCGAGGAGACGATGCGGATGCCCGCGCCCTCGCGGCCGTGCAGCGGCTTGCGCACGTACTCGGTGAGGCCGCGGACCTCGTTGAGGTAGGTGGGCAGGAGAAGGTCGTCCCCGGGGAAGAGGTGCCACAGGGCGGCGGAGAGCGCCTTGGTGGAGAGCAGCATCTTCCAGGCCGGCTCGATCCACCGCACGTGCTCGTCCAGGGCCAGGCGCGGGCCGAACCGCTCGTGGGCCATGTCCTCCCACGGGTAGAGCTTGAAGATGCCGGTGAGGTAGCGCAGGTCCGCGCCCGTGAAGCGCAGCTGCTCGGTGTCGAAGCCGATCTGGCTCATCAGGAGCGACTCGCAGGTCAGCCCCGCCTGCTCGGCGGCGTCGCGGAGGCAGGCCACCGTCATGGCGTCCTCGCCCGTCTCGTCCAGCTCCGTGTGGGCGAAGTGCACGCGCGGGCTCTCCCCCGCCGCGAGCTCGGGGGCGTAGATCTCCCGCCAGCGGTCCACGAGGGCCTCGAAGATCCCGTTCCACTGGTCCACGTCCTCGCCGAAGACGTCCTGCTTCCAGAACCACTGGGCGACGGCGGCCTCGATCAGCCCGGTGGGCGTGTCCGCGTTGTACTCCAGCATCTTGGGCGGGGCGTCCGGGCCGGAGTAGACGAGGTCGAAGCGGCCGTAGAGGTGGGGGTCCCCCCGCTCGAGGGACTCCACCGCGAGGACGACCGCCTCGCGGGGCAGGCCGAGCGCACGCCAGGGCGATCCGGCGATCGTCTGCTCGGACGCCAGGAAGCGCGCGGCCTCCATGGACATCGCGTGCAGGCGCTCGGAGGCCTGCTCCAGGAGCATGACCTCGTCCATGGTGAGGACGTAGGCGGCGGACTCGTTCCAGTACTGCAGGACGGAGCCGTCCGGCATGAGCGTCGGGGAGAAGACGAGCCCCTGGGAGGCGACCTTCTCCTCCCAGTCCGGACGCGGCTCGGTGCTGATGCGCTGCACGGTGCTCTCCTCCTCGTCGCGGCGCGGCTCAGGAGCCGGCGCCGCCTCCCTTGGTGCCGAAGCCGCCCTTGGACACGGTGCCGGCCTTGGCGAACGAGCCGCCAGAGGCCGGGACCTTCGTCACCGAGCGCCCCGCCGGGGCCTGGGTGGTCCCGGCGCGCAGCGGGCTCCCGACGGCGGGCACGGTGCGTCCGCCGGAGAGCGGGATGAAGAACCAGCCGTAGCCGCCACCGTAGTGCGAGGTCTGCTGCTCCTCCCCCTCGGCCGCCTGCTCCTGGCCCTGGGCCGCCTGCCCCTCGGCGATCGAGGGGTCCTCGCACCACTGGTCCTCGATGCGCTCGCCCGTCTGGGTGTCCTGGCAGACCTGGGCGTAGTCCTGCTCCAGCTCCGCCGGGGCCGCGACGGTCTCCCCGAACTCGTTCGTCCACCCGTTCTCCTCCGAGGGCGCGGACTCGATGGAGGACTGCGAGGACTGCGAGGTCACCGCGACGCCGGTCATGGCCGCCGCGAGCGCGAGCGTCCCGCCGATCACGATGGCCTTGGACGCGCGGCGGCGCTTCGGATCGCGCCGGGCTGTCGCCCCCGCGGGCGGCAGCCGCGTCGCCGGCTCGTAGGGCGAGTCGCCCGTCGCCGGACGCCACGGCGTGCCGCCGGCCTCCGGTTCCCGGCCCTGGTCCTCAGTCGTCATCGAACTCCCCCTCCAGCGCCCGCTCCGCGAGGCGCTCCTCCCCGGCCTTCTCCCAGACCTCCCTGGCCGCCGCTCCGTTGAGGAGCACGAGGCCGATGCCCAGCAGGATGTCAGGCCAGCCCGATCCGGTCCAGCGCGTCACGCCGGCGAGCACCAGGATGGCCGCGCCGGCCACGAGGTCGTTGCGGGCTGCCAGGTAGGCGGCCGCCGTGAGCGAGCCGGCGTCGCTCCGGAAGCGGGCGAGGATCACGGTGCACACCAGGTTCACGGCGATCGCGCCGAGAGCGGTCCAGAACAGCGGTCCGGCGGCGGGCGGCTCGGGGTCGCCGGCCTTCAGCACCGCCATGACGAGCGCCGCGACGGCGGGCAGCAGGATGATCCCGGCGAGCACGCGTCCGACGGTCGCCTGACGCGCGGCCGACCAGCCGAGCGCGACGGCGATCAGCAGGTTGACGGCGAAGTCCTCGAAGAAGTCGACGCCGTCGGCGGCCAGGGACACCGAGCCGATGGCGAACGCCACGAGCAGCTCCGCGACCATGTAGGCCAGGTTGAGCCCGGCCACCCAGAGCACGGCCCGCCGGAGCGCGCTCCGGCGGGCCGCGTCCGGCGCAGCGGTCTCAGTCGGCGTCATCGGCCAGCACGAGGGTGTCCAGGACGGGCTTCGCGGCGCCGCCGGCGATCAGCCCGTCGATGATCCGCTCCAGGGGGCGCATGGCCTGGTCCACCTCGAGCTGCACCGGGTGCTGCGCCACGAGCAGCGCGAGCAGGTCGGCGACCGCCTGCAGGGCGTCCGCCTCGGACAGCTCCGGGTCCCAGCCGAGGAGCACGTCCGCGGGGGCGTCCTGGCGCTGGGCGGTGTAGGAGACGGCGAACGCGCGGATCCTCCCGCCCTCGGCGCGCGGGGCGTCCCGCAGCACGACGGCGCCGGCAGCCCCGGTCGCGGGGCCGAGCAGGAGCGTCTGGGCGGAGCCGACGGTCATGTGCGCCGGGTCCCAGTCGTGCGTGGCCTGGTAGAACGCCACGACCGCCTGGGTCAGCTCCACCGATCCGGTGGCCGTCTCCTCCAGCACGACGCCGTCCGGGTGCTCCTCGTCCCGCAGCGCGGGCAGGTCCACGGCCCCGGGGGCGACGGCGACGCGCCGCGAGCGCTGCACGGGCGCGAACCCCTGCGCGGTCAGGAACGCCTCGGTGGCGGCGGCCAGCTCGGCCGTCGCGGCGCGGGTGCCCTCGGCGGTGGCCTCCTCCGCGACGCCGACCAGCGCCTCGCGCGCGAACCGCGCCTTGAGCGCGGTCGTGGGGACGAGCCCCTCCGCGTGGGCCTGCTCGGCGAGCCCGCGCAGCGCGGCCAGCAGCGCGCGGGCGATGCCGCGGCGCCGCTCGGACGGGGCGGTCTCCACGTACAGCCACAGTCGCCGCGGGTGCAGCGAGGACGCGTAGACCACGCCCGCCGCCACCGGGACGCCGTCGGCCTCGGCCACGAGGGAGCGGCGCCACGGCACGTCTGCGTCGTCCGCGAGCATCGCGCGGTCCTGGTGCTGCTGCGCGTTGGCGGGGTCGCCCCACACCTCGAGGAGGGCGAGGTCGACCCCCGAGCGCCACGGGCGCAGGGTGATGTCCGCGGGCAGGGCCGCGCCGCCGTCGTCGGTCACGCCGTGTCCGTCCCGGCCATGCCCCTCCAGATCCCGCCCGCTCACTTGGTGAGGCGCTCGGCGAGGTAGGCCTTCACCTGGGAGAGGGCCACGCGCTCCTGCGCCATGGTGTCCCGCTCGCGGACGGTGACGGCCTGGTCCTCGAGCGTGTCGAAGTCCACGGTGATGCAGAACGGGGTGCCGATCTCGTCCTGGCGGCGGTAGCGGCGGCCGATGGCACCGGAGTCGTCCGTCTCGATGTTCCACTCGCGGCGCAGCTCGGCGGCGAGGGCCTGCGTGGCCGGCTGCAGCTCCTCCTTCTTGGACAGCGGGAGGACGGCGGCCTTGACCGGGGCCAGACGCGGGTCGAGGCGGAGCACGGTGCGCACGTCCGTGCCGCCCTTCGCGTTCGGCGCCTCCTCCTCGGCGTAGGCGTCCACGAGGAAGGCCATCATGGAGCGGGTCAGCCCGAAGGAGGGCTCGATCACGTACGGCGTGTAGTGCTCGCCGTTGGCCTGGTCGAAGTACTGCAGCTTGGTGCCGGAGGCCGTCGTGTGGCTCGAGAGGTCGTAGTCGGTGCGGTTGGCCACGCCCATGAGCTCGCCCCAGCCGTCCCCGCCGCCGAAGCCGAACTTGTACTCCAGGTCGATGGTGCCGTCCGAGTAGTGGGCGCGCTCCTCCGCCGGGACGTCGAAGCGGCGCAGGTTCTCCGGGTCGATCCCGAGGTCGATGAACCAGTTCCAGCAGGCCTCGACCCACGTGTCGAAGTGCCGCTGGGCGTCAGCCGGCGGCACGAAGTACTCGATCTCCATCTGCTCGAACTCGCGCGTGCGGAAGATGAAGTTGCCGGGCGTGATCTCGTTGCGGAACGCCTTGCCGATCTGGCCGATGCCGAACGGCGGCTTCTTCCGCGAGGCGCCGAGCACGTTGAGGAAGTTCACGAAGATGCCCTGCGCGGTCTCGGGGCGCATGTAGTGCAGCCCCTCCTCGTTGTCCACGGGGCCGAGGAAGGTCTTCATGAGGCCGGAGAACATCTGCGGCTCGGTGAACATGCCCTTGGTGCCGCAGTCCGGGCAGACGATGTCCTGCATGCCTTCCGGGGCACGGCCCTTCTTGGCCTCGAACGCCTCGACCAGGTGGTCCTGGCGGTGGCGCCTGTGGCACTGCTGGCACTCCACGAGCGGGTCCGTGAAGGTGTCCACGTGGCCCGAGGCCTGCCAGACCTGCCGCGGCAGGATGATGGAGGAGTCCAGGCCCACCATGTCCTCGCGCGAGCGCACGAAGGTCTTCCACCACTCCGCCTTGATGTTCTCCTTCAGCTCCACGCCCAGGGGCCCGTAGTCCCACGCGGAGCGCGAGCCGCCGTAGATCTCACCGGCCTGGAACACGAAGCCGCGGCGCTTGGCCAGGCTGATGACGTTCTCGAGCGGGGACTTGGCAGCCATGGGGGCATCACTTCCGTGCACATCGGGGGCGGGAGGGGTTCACGACGACGGCGGCCCGCCGGGTCCTCGCGCTCACCCTGCGCGCGGCGCGGGCGGTCTCGGACGGCCGGGCCGGTCGATGCGGACCAGCCTACCGGCCACAATGGACGTCATGACCGATGCCCACAGCCATGACGAGTCCCGCGCCACGGGGACCGACGCCACCGCCGTCGACGTCCCCGAGGACGCTCAGCCCCTGCCGATCCGTGACACGATGATCCGCCTCGGCCAGGCCCTCAAGCTCGCCTCCCTCGTGGAGGACGGCGCGATGGCCCGGGACGTCGTCGCGGACGGGATGGTCACCGTGAACGGCGCGGTCGAGACCCGCCGCGGCGCGCAGCTGCACGACGGCGACGTCGTCGAGTTCAACGGCGAGGCCGTGGTGATCGAGGCGGAGTCCGCCGAGTCCTGAGCCTCAGCGGCCCTTCAGCACCGTGTGCTGCAGGTATTCGCGCACGTGGCCGAGCTCCTGCTGGTTGATCGCGTGGGGCAGGCCCGCGTAGACGATCTTCATGAGGTCGGTGTGCGCGGTGAGCCACGCGTGGGCGGACTCGATGCGGGCCTCGGAGATGACCGGGTCGTCCTGGCCACGGCCCCAGAAGACCTTCGGCGTGAGCCGGGCGACCTCGTCGTCGCGGATGAAGAGGCCCTCGAGGCCGGGCTCGGCGAGGTCCGGGTCGATCACGAAGCCGGAGAGCGCGACCGTGCACGCGTAGGCCTCCGGGTCCAGGCGCAGCAGAGCGGTGGCCAGCGCCATGCCCTGCGAGAAGCCGAGCAGGGAGACGGTGCGGAAGTCGCCGCGCACGGTCTGCACCCACGCGTGCAGGTCCTCTGTCGCGCGGCGGACGGCCGGAGCGTCGTCGGAGCCGATCTCCCCCGTCACCGGGTCCTGGGAGAGCGGGAACCACGCGTGCATGCCGGGCTGGAGGGTCAGCGGGGCGCGGACGGCGGCCACCGTGAACGGCTCCGGCAGCTGGGGCACGAGGCCGAAGAGGTCGTGCTCGCTCGCGCCGTAGCCGTGGAGCAGGATCAGCAGGTGCTCGGTGCGCTCGCCCTCGGGGCGGGACCAGCGGACGACGGGCTCGGGGCTCGGGGCGGAGGGGGTGTGGGAGGGCTCGGTCACCGGCTCAGCCTAGCGATTGACCGTGGGTCGGCCCCTGGAGCAGACTGCTACCCGTGAGTAACACCATCGTGCCGCCCGTCCACGATCAGCCCACCGGTCACCCCTGGCGCCGCTACGTGGCCCTCGGCGACTCCTTCACGGAGGGCATCGGGGATCCGGACCCGGACCAGCCCGGCTACCACCGCGGCTGGGCCGACCGCGTGGCCGAGGAGCTGGCCCGCCACGCCGAGGGGCCGGAGCCGTTCGCCTACGCGAACCTCGCCGTGCGCGGCAAGCTGATCGACCAGATCGCCGCCGACCAGGTGGACCCGGCCATCGAGCTGGCCCCGGATCTCATCAGCATCTGCGCGGGCGGCAACGACATCCTGCGCGGCGCCGACCCGGACGACGTCGCCCGCCGCCTGGACGCCGCCGTCGGGAAGCTCGCGGGAACGGGCGCCACCGTGCTCCTGTTCAACGTGACCGACGTCCGTGACACCCCCGTGCTGGGACGCATCCGGGGGAAGGTGGCGATCTACAACGAGAACGTGCGCACCGTGGCGCTGCGCCACGACGCGCTCGTGCCGGACATGTGGTCGCTCAAGCAGCTCTCGAGGCCCGAGATGTGGGCGGAGGACCGGCTGCACTTCTCCCCCACCGGGCACCACACCATCGCGGCGATGGTGCTGGACACCCTCGGCGTCGAGCACGATCTGGAGCCCCTCCAGCCCAAGCCGGCCGCGCCCCGGACGTGGCGTCAGGCCCGCGTGTCCAACGCCAAGTGGGCGCGGGCCCACCTCGCGCCGTGGGTGATCCGACGCATCCGCGGCGTCTCCTCCGGCGACGGGGTCAGCGCCAAGCGCCCCGTGCCCGAGCCGCTGTTCGGCGTGGAGATGCCGCACGGCTCGGACCACACGGAGTCGCTGCCGGTCACGCCGCCCGCCGAGCCGGCCTCCTGAGCGGTCAGAGGGCGAGGGTCTCCTTCAGGGCGTCGGCGACCTGCCCGTACTCGGTGAGGAACCCGTCATGGCCGATCGGCGAGACGATCGTGTGGACGGGCACCTCGCCGGGCAGCAGCTCCGCGAGCAGCGCCGACTCCTCGGGCCGGTACAGCCGGTCGGAGTCGACGGCGGCCACGAAGGCCCGCCCGCGGAAGCGCCCCAGCGCCTCGGACAGGCTCCCCCGCCCGCGGGCGACGTCGTGGCTCATGAGCGCCTCGGTGAGCACGAGGTAGGAGTTCGCGTCGAACCGCGCGGACAGCTTCGCGGCCTGGTGGTCCAGGTAGGACTCCACCGCGTAGCGTCCCTGCCGCCTCCCGACGGCGGCCCCGAACGGGTCCTCCGCGCCTTGCGGCTCGCGGCCGAAGCGGTACTCGAGCTCCTCGGCCGTGCGGTAGGTGGTGTGGGCGATGCGCCGGGCGATCCCGAGGCCCGTCTCGGGTCCGGGTCCGCCGTAGTAGTCGCCCTCGCGGTGCGCCGGGTCGAGCCGGATGGCCGCGGCCTGCGCCTGGCCCCAGGCGATCTGGTCCGCCGAGGACTGCGCCGTCGAGGCGAGCACCCCGACGCCGGCCACGCGCTCCGGGTGGGAGACCGCCCATTCCAGGGCGCGGGCCCCGCCCATCGACCCGCCGATCACGGCCTGCCACACGTCGATCCCGAGGTGGTCGGCGAGGCGGCGCTCTGCCTCCACCGCGTCGCGCAGCGTGAGGAACGGGAAGCGCGAGCCCCACGGCACGCCGTCGGGGTCGGGCGAGGACGGGCCCGTGGAACCGTGACAGCCGCCCACCATCGCGGGGGCGACGACGAACCAGCGGTCCGTGTCCACGGCGCGGCCCGGGCCGACGAGCGCCTCCCACCAGCCCGGCGTCGGGTCCTCCTCGTGTGCGGCCACGTGCGAGTCGCCCGTGAGGGCGTGCAGCACGAGGACCGCGTTGGAGCCGTCGGTGTCCAGGGTCCCCCACGTCTCGTACGTGAGGGTGACGTCCGGGAGGAAGCCGCCGGTCTCGGTGGTCAGGGGCCCGACCGAGACGGTGTGGCGGGCGCCCTCGGGGAGGCCGACGGTCAGGGACGGGCGGCTCGCGACCGCGGTCATCGGGTGCCCTCCCCCGCACCGGCCGCCGCCGCGAAGCCGCGCTCCAGGTCGGCGAGGATGTCCTCGGCGTCCTCCACGCCCAGCGAGAGGCGCACCAGCCCGGGCGTCACACCGGCGGCGCGCTGCTCGTCGTCGGTGAGCTGGGCGTGCGTGGTGGAGGCCGGGTGCACCACGAGCGAGCGGACGTCGCCGATGTTGGCCACGTGGTGCAGCAGCTCAAGCCCGTCCACGAACGCCGCGCCCGCCTCGGCGCCGCCCGCGATCTCGAAGGAGACGAACGCGCCTGCGCCGCGCGGCAGGTACCGCTGCGCCCGCTCGTGCCACGGGCTGGAGGGCAGGCCGGCGTAGACCACGGAGTCCACGTCGTCGCGCGCCTCGAGCCACTCGGCCACGGCCGTCGCGTTGGCCACGGCGCGCTGCATGCGCAGGGAGAGGGTCTCGAGGCCGAGATTGACGAGGAAGGCGTTGAACGGGGAGATCGAGGAGCCGTAGTCGCGCAGCAGCTGCACGCGCGCCTTGAGGATGAACGCGAGGTTGGCGCCCAGGGCGGAGCCGACGCCCAGGTCCCGCGCGTAGACGAGGCCGTGGTAGGACTCGTCCGGCTCGTTGAACCCGGGGAAGCGCTCGGGGTGCTGCGCGAAGTCGAACGTGCCGCCGTCGACGATCACGCCGGCCATGGCGGCGGCGTGCCCGCCGAGGTACTTCGTGGCCGAGTGGGTGACGATGTCCGCGCCGTGCTCGATCGGGCGCAGCAGGTACGGGGTGGCCAGCGTGTTGTCCACGATCAGCGGCACGCCCGCCTCGTGCGCGACGTCGGCCACCGCCCGAACGTCCAGCACGTCGCCCCGGGGGTTGCCGAGGGTCTCCCCGAAGAAGGCCTTGGTGTTCGGCTTCACGGCGGCGCGCCAGGACTCGATGTCGTCCGGATCGGTCACGAACGTCGTCTCGACGCCGACCTTGGCGAGGGTGTGCTTGAACAGGTTCTGCGTGCCGCCGTAGAGGCTCGCCGAGGCGACGACGTGGTCCCCGGCTCCGGCGACGTTGAGGATCGAGAAGGTCGTGGCCGCCTGGCCGGAGGCCAGCAGCAGCGCGCCCACGCCGCCCTCGAGCGCGGCGATCTTCTCCTCCACCGGGGACTGGGTCGGGTTGCCGATGCGGGTGTAGAGCGGGTCCAGGTCCTTGAGGGCGAACCGGTCCGCCGCCACCTCGGCGGAGGGGAAGTCGAACGAGGTCGTCTGGTAGATGGGCAGGGCCGTCGCGCCGAAGGCGTGCTGGCCGGGGGCGGCGCCGGCGTGGACCTGCGCGGTGGAGAAGCCCCACGCGGCGGCCGGGGTCAGGGGCGTGGTCTCGGCGGGGATGTTCTGGTCGGTCATGGCGGACTCTCCTGAGCTCCTCAGGGGCCGGACCCGCGTCCCTCCCGGCGGTCGGTGCTCCGGGTCGACCCGGCGCCTCGCGCCGGGGGTGCCCCGGCGTCGTCGAGAGGGGCCGAGGGGACGGCCCGCGCTTGCCGGCAGCCCGTGTGGGAGCCGGCCTGGTCGTCACCCGGGGCACCCCACCGCGGAAGGAGGGTTGCCGGTCAGCATGCCGGGGCAAAGACGCTGACTCTCGTGACCGTGCCGCCAGTGTGCCACGGGTGCGGGGTCGATTTCATCGGGCGTGTCACACATGGATACGCTGTGAATCACAGGGGCGGCTCGGTGGTCAAGGGGCCGACGGCGCCGCCCTCCCATCGCGTTCGACGCCCGGCCCGCCCGGGGGTTCGGAGAGGAACAACGCCGTGAACACCTGCCGGATGGACCACGTCTCCTACGCCGCCGGGCCCGAGGGCCTCGAGGCCACCGTGGAGCGCCTCGTCGAGACCCTCGGCATCGACCGCATCAAGGGCGGCGTGCACCCGCGCTTCGGCACCCACAACGCCCTGTTCCCCATGCGGAACGGGCAGTGGCTCGAGGTCGTGGAGGCCATGGACCACCCGGCCTCCCTCAGCGCCCCCTTCGGTCAGCTCGTCCGCGCCCGCTCCGAGCAGGGCGGCGGCTGGATGAGCTGGGCAGTCTCCACCCCGGACATCGGCCGCTTCGAGCGCCGCCTGGAGCGCGAGGCCGTGCCCGGCATCCGCCGCTTCCCCGACGGCCGCGAGCTGTCCTGGCGCCAGATCGGCATCAAGGGCACCCTCGCGGACCCGCAGCTGCCGTACATCCTGCGCTGGGCCGACGGCCAGGAGGACATGCACCCCTCGCAGGCGGCCGAGCCGCAGGCCACCATCGAGCACCTGAACATCGCCGGCTCCCCCGAGCGCCTCGCCGAGTGGCTCGGCGGCGAGGACGAGGACGGCCAGGTCCAGGACGTGAACATCGAGTACGTCGCGCCCTCCGGCACCCCGGGCATCGTCTCGGTGACCTTCACGACTCCCGCGGGCCCGGTCACCCTCTGACCCCTCCTCCCCGCCCGGACGGACCACGACGACGCCGGCCCCGCCTCCCCGAGGCGGGGCCGGCCTCGTCCGGGGCTCAGACCCCGAGCAGCCCTGCCTCGTGCAGCAGCGGATACGCCACGAACCCGGCCGCGTCCAGCAGGAAGTGGGCGAGGACGAGAGGCATGACCCGGCGCGTGCGCAGCAGCACCAGGGTGAACACCACCCCCATGAGCGCGTTGCCGATGCCCGGCCCCACGCCCTGGTAGAGGTGGTAGCTGCCCCGCAGCACGGCCAGGGCGAGCACCACGGTCCAGATGCGGGCCGGCAGGACGAGGCCCGGGCCCTCCGCGGCGGGCGCGGGGGCTCCGGCGCGCCGGGCGGTGTGCAGCCGCTGGAGCCAGCCGAGGCGGTCGACGAGCCAGACCCCCACGATCACCTCCTCCACGAGCGCGTGCCGCGCGGCCGAGAGCAGCAGCACGGGGACCTGGTACCAGGTGTCGTCGAGGGCGGCGGCGACGATCGCCGTCGTGACCCCGGCAGCGCGGCCGGCCGCGTACACCGCGAGCGTGCCCAGGCCGATCCCCACGAACAGCGCCAGGCCCCAGGCGAGGTCGCGGCCCGGGCGGCGCAGGTCCAGGCCGAACGCGCGGAACGGGTTCCGCCCGCGCAGCCACGTCAGGTGCAGCACCAGCAGCACGGGGACGAGGGCGAAGCCGATGTCCAGCAGCTGGTAGGTCAGGTCGAAGCCCCACCGCGGGCTGAGCGCGGGGTTCAGCACCGTGGTCTGCTCCCCCAGCGGGGCACGGGTGGCCTTGTCGATCAGCTGCACCACCGCGTAGACCGCGGAGCGGCCGAGGGAGAGCCCGAGCACGATCGCGATCTCCCAGCGGACCGTCCGGGCGGACGGGGCGGGCAGCGCGGGCCGGGCGGCGGGGGCGGCGTCGGAACGGAGGTCGGGGCGGCCGATCATGCGGGCCAGTATCCCCCGCGCGCCCGGACGCTAGCGTGGGGACATGACCTCCTCCCCCGTCGCGTCCGAGCTCGAGCTGGCGGCCGAGGCCCTGACCCGGCTGCTCCCGGACGTGCCCGCCGCGCTCGCGGACCGGCTGCGCGCCGCCGCGTGGTCGGCCGGGCACGTGGTGGAGTCCGGCCAGTTCCACCGCGTGCTGGTGCTCGACGGCCTGGCCGTGCTGCGCATGGCCCGGGTCAGCGAGGCCGGCGCCCCGGTCGGCGCGGCCTGGGCGCCCGAGGACTCCCCCGCCGCCCACCTGCCGCGCCGCGTGGGGCTGGTGACGGCCCTCGCGGACGCGGGCCTGCCCTTCGCGGTGCCGCGTCCGCTGTCGGCGGTGCTCCGCCGGGACGACGACGCCGGCCGCCCCCTCGCCGCGGCCGTCCTCCAGGCGTTCGTGCCGGGGCAGCCGCACCCGCCCCACGAGGGCGACCCGACCGTCCTGCGGGGAATCGTGGACGCCCTCGACACCGTGGACGTGACCGACCCGGCCGTCGCGGCGGGACTCGGCCCGGCGTTCGCGTTCCGGGGTCCGTGGACCGCGGAGCGCGTGGCGCGCGTGGGGCGGCTGGGCGCGTCCCTGCCGACAGAGCACGCCGGAGCGCTACCGGCGGACTGGGCCGGCCTCGTCGCGAGGATCGCGGGGGCGGTGACGGCGTGGGCCGCCGCGCCCCCGGACGGGCCCGCGCTGGTGCACGGGGACCTGGCCGGGCACAACATGCACTGGGTGCCCGCCCCGGACGGGGACGACGTGCGGTGGGAGCTCTCCGGGATCCTGGACTGGGACCTCGCCCACGCCGGCGACGGAGCCCGCAACGTGGCCTACCTGGGGATCTGGCACGGCGAGGAGCGGATCGAGGACATCGCCCGCACGCCCGCGGAGGCCCGCCGGGCCCGCGTGTGGCTGGGCGCCGCCGGCCTGGACTCCCTCGACGACGCCGCAGCCCGCCAGGAGCTCACCGGCCGCGCCCCCCGCTGGGGGCGGCTGCTGCGCAAGGTGGTGCCGCGCATCGAGCGGGCGTCCTGCGCCCTCGCGGGGCGCTGATAGGCCGCCCGTCAGTCTGCACGTCCCGCTCAGGACCCTCTCTCCGACGACCATGCCGTCATTGCGCCTCCGGGGGCAGGCGACTGAGACGGCCCGACCACCAGGGTGTCCTGCAGCCTCCGGGGACACGGCGATCCGACGAAGTCCGGAGCGACGGGCGCCGCCGGGCTCAGTTGATGTTGATCGCGATCCATCCGCCGGTGGACGGGAAGTTGGAGACCACCAGACCGGTGTACCCGTTGGCCGTGGTGAAGGTGCCGTAGCTGCCGGCGGTGCGGCCGAGGGCCGCGGCGGTGCCCCCGGAGTAGTAGTTGGAGAGGTAGTAGGCGTTACCCACAGCGCAGTAGCTCGTGTTGACCGCCCAGCTGCCGGTGAGGGCGGTGCCCGCCCAGCTGGTGGGACGGGTTCCTGAGGCGGTCCGATCCTGTGTCGTGGACTGAGAGCGGTTGCCGAGCCAGGTGAACGTGAACACGTCGTAGGTCTGCGTGATGCCGTCGGGGCTCCTCAGAGTGTCCGTGCGGCGGGTCGGCGCGCTCCAGTTGGCATCGGTGCGGTTGGTGAAGGTGAACGGCTGCGCAACGTTCGCGACCATCCCACTGGGGTACGCGACTACGAGCTGCACGGGGTTGGCCAGTGTGGCCGTGGTCCGCGGCGAGAGGCCGGATCCGTCGGTGCGTGGCATCTCCACGATGGAGAACCCCAGGGGCGAGGTCCCGAAGCGCTCCTGGTTGGACAGCGAGAGGCTGGAGAGCCGAAACCCGGAGCGACCGTACGTGGTGTTCGTGCAGCGGTCGCCGTTGTTGACCAGGGAGGTGAAGATCGACCCACGGAATCGATAGGCCAGCGTCTGCGAGGGGCTGACGGCGAAGGCGGGGGCGGCAGCGGCGGCGGCGATGGCCGGGGCGGTCCACGCCAGCCCCTGCGCGACGCGACGACGAGTCAACTGGGTCATGAGGGTGCTCCTGGGGTGAGAGTCGAGTGACGGCAGAGGTGAGAGTCGAGGTGACGGCAGAGGTGAGAGTCGAGGTGACGGCAGAGGCGTGTGTCGCACCCTCGGGTCCACTTTGTTCCGGATCTCAGTTTTGCCACCTCAAACTTTACCTCAAGTAATCACCGCACATGACGTTCCGATGGCGGGGAGGGGGAGCACTGCGGCCCCTCGCAGCGTTCGCACAGCAGAACGGGGCGGACCGTCGGATTCGACGCCCCGCCCCGTTGCCTGTTCCCGTCATGCCGGTACGGTCACGGCCCCACTGCGGAGCCGCTACCACCCTCTTCGCGCGAGAGGCAGACACGATGTACACCGGGTACCAGCACCCGTTGAGGCAGGTCCACTGGGAGGCCGACTCGATCCGCTCGTCCTCACACTGCTGGTGGGTCGTGGACTCCACCAGTGCGATCCAGCGGTACAGGCGGTACGAGTAGGTGTAACGGACTCGCACGGGCTCGCCGCCGTACATGCCGGTGCCCACGTACTCGCGGCGGTAGTAGTCGTAGGTGACCCGGGTGATCACGAGCTGGCGGTACGTGGTGGAGCCGGTGGCCGCCGAGGCGGCGGGGGCGATCAGCGCGGCGCCGACGGCGCCGAGGCCGGCGCCCAGCAGAGTGCGTCGACATGTCATGGGAGGGACCCCTTCTCTCGGATGGAAGCTACACTTCGGAGGCGCGCCGCCCACCCTGTGCCGTCAGGGGGCCGGGAGAGGACGACCTGTCAGAAGTGTGGCCATCATCTACTACACGGTCGCCGGACACCAGGGGTCTCACATCCTCCTGGGCGGTCAAGTGGCGACCGCCCGTCGCGCGCCGCGCGTGAGCCCATCGGTCGGCTGCTCAGCCCACCCCGAGGCGCTCCAGCACGATCTCGCGCACGCGGCCGGCGTCGGCCTGGCCGCGGGTCGCCTTCATGACGGGCCCGATCAGGGCACCGACGGCCTGCATCTTGCCGCCCCTGATCTTCTCGACGACGTCCGGGTTGTCCGCGATCGCCGCGTCGACGGCCTCGGTGAGCGCGCCGTCGTCGGACACCACGGCCAGGCCCTTCGCCGAGACGACCTCCTTCGGGGCGCCCTCGCCGTCGGCCACCAGACCGAGCACCTGCTTGGCGATCTTGTCGTTGATCGTCTTGGCGGCGATCAGCTCCTCGACCTCCACCACGTGCGCCGGGGTGATCCCCAGCTCGGCGACGGTGACCTCGCGGACGTTCGCCAGGCGAGCGATCTCGCCCATCCACCACTTGCGGGCGGCCGCCGCGGAGGCGCCGGCCTCCACGGTCGCGACGATCTCGTCCAGGACGCCGGCGTTGACGACGTCGCGGAACTCCTCGTCCGAGAAGCCCCACTCGGCCTTGAGTCGCTTGTTGCGCACGGCCGGCAGCTCGGGCAGCTCGGCGCGCACGCGCTCGATCCACGCCTCGTCCACGACGACGGGCACGAGGTCCGGCTCGGGGAAGTAGCGGTAGTCGTCGGCGTCGGACTTGGGACGGCCCGACGTCGTCGTGCGCGTGTCCTCGTGCCAGTGGCGGGTCTCCTGCGTGATGGTCCCGCCCGCGGCGAGCACGGCGGCCTGACGCTGGATCTCGTGGGTGACGGCGTGCTGCACGGCGCGCGTGGAGCTCACGTTCTTGGTCTCGGTGCGCGTGCCGAAGACCTCGGCGCCCTTCTCCATGAGGGAGACGTTCGCGTCGCAGCGCACGTTGCCGTGCTCCATGCGGGCGTCCGAGATGCCGATGGCCTTCACGATGTCCCGGATGGCGGCCACGTAGGCGCGCGCGATCTCCGGGGCCCGCTCCCCCGCGCCCACGATGGGCCGGGTCACGATCTCGATGAGCGGCACGCCCGCGCGGTTGTAGTCCACCAGGGAGCTCGAGGCGCCCTGGATGCGGCCGGACCCGCCCTGGTGGGTGAGCTTGCCGGCGTCGTCCTCGAGGTGGGCGCGCTCGATCTCCACGCGGAACACGGTGCCGTCCTCGAGCTCCACGTCCAGGTGGCCGTCGAACACGATCGGCTCGTCGTACTGGGACGTCTGGAAGTTCTTCGGGGTGTCCGGGTAGAAGTAGTTCTTCCGCGCGAACCGGCACGTCGGGGCGATCTGCGCGTTCAGGGCCAGGCCCAGGCGGATCGCGAACTCCACGGCCTGCCGGTTCAGCACGGGCAGCGTGCCCGGCAGGCCGAGGTCGAGCGGGGTGACGTTGGTGTTCGGCTGGTCGCCGAACGCGTTGGCGGCCGAGGAGAAGATCTTCGTGGCGGTGTTCAGCTCCACGTGCACCTCGAACCCGAGCACCGGGTCGAAGCGCTCCATCGCCTCGGCGACGTCCATGGTCTGCTCTGCGTGGCTCACGCGGCTCCTCCGTCCGTGGTGGTGGCGCGCTCGGCGCCGGTGCGGCGCTGCGCGCCCTTCTCGAGCTCGGGGGCCTGCGCCCACACGGGCGAGCCGCCGCGGCGGGTCACCAGCGCCTCGACGGCGGCGCCCACCTCGTACAGGCGGGCGTCCTCGCGCGCCGGGGCCGTGAACTGCAGGCCGTACGGCAGGCCGTCCACGAGGCCGCCGGGCACCGAGATGCCCGGGACCCCGGCCAGGTTGGCCGGGATGGTCGCGTAGTCGTTGAGGTACATGGTGACCGGATCCTTCGTCTGCTCCCCCAACGCGAACGCGGTGCCCGGCGCGGTGGGGCTCAGCAGCACGTCCACCTGCTCGAAGGCGGCCGCGAAGTCCTGCTGCACGAGCGTGCGGACCTTCTGCGCGGAGCCGTAGTAGGCGTCGTAGTAGCCCGCGGAGAGGGCGTAGGTGCCCAGGATGATGCGGCGCTTGACCTCGGGGCCGAAGCCGGCGGCGCGGGTGGCGCCCATGACCTGCTCGATCGTGCCGCCGCCGGCCGGGACCACGCGGTTGCCGTAGCGGACGCCGTCGAAGCGGGCCAGGTTGGAGGAGACCTCCGAGGGCATGATGAGGTAGTACGCGCCCAGGGCCGCGTGGAAGTGCGGGCAGGAGACCTCGACGATCTCCGCGCCCGCCTCGCGCAGGGCGGCGACGTCGGCGTCGAAGGCCGCCTTCACACCGGGGTGGTAGCCGTCCTCGCGCAGGTCGGCGATCACGCCGATGCGCAGGCCGGAGAGGTTCCCGCGGGCAGCGGCCGCGCCGAGGTCGGCGGGCTCCTCGGGCAGCGAGGTGGAGTCGCGCTCGTCATGGCCGGCGATCACCTGCTGCAGCGCGGCGGCGTCCGCCACGGTGCGCGCGGCGGGGCCCACCTGGTCCAGCGAGGAGGCCATCGCGATCACGCCGAAGCGGGACACGGCGCCGTACGTGGGCTTGACGCCCACGGTGCCGGTGAACGCGGCGGGCTCGCGGATGGAGCCGCCCGTGTCCGAGCCCAGGGCGAACGGGGCGAGGAACGCGGCCACCGCGGCGGCCGAGCCGCCACCGGAGCCGCCGGGCACCCGGTCCAGGTCCCACGGGTTGCGGGTCACGCCGAACGCGGAGTACTCGGTGGAGCCGCCCATCGCGAACTCGTCCATGTTGGTCTTGCCCAGGATCGGCAGGCGGGCGGCGCGGATCCGCTCGATGACCGTGGCGTCGTACGGGCTCATCCAGCCGTCGAGCATCCTGGAGGCCGCCGTCGTGGGCTGCCCGACGGTGACGATGTTGTCCTTGATCGCCACCGGCACGCCGGCCAGCGGGTGCAGGGCCTCGGCCTCGGCGCCCCCGGCGGCGCGGATCGCGTCCACCTCGGCGGCGACGGCGAGCGCCTCCTCCGCGTTGACGTGCAGGTACGCCCGCACGCCGCGGTCCTGTGCGGCGTCGGCGCGCGGGTCGCCGTCGAACTCCGCGATGCGGTCCAGGTGCGCCTGGACGAGCTCCACGGAGGTGGTCGTGCCGGCGCGCAGGCGCTCGGCCATCTGCAGGGCGGTGAGGCGGACCAGCTGGTCGGCGCCCGCCTCGGCGTTCACATCGAAGGTCTCGGTCATGCTCGTGATCACTCTCCGTCCAGGATCGCGGGGACCTTGAACTGGCCGTCCTCGGCGTCCGGCGCCTGGTCCAGGGCCTGCTCCTGCGTGAGCATGCCCGTGGGCACGTCCTCGCGGAACACGTTGTGCAGGGCGATGGGGTGGGAGGTGGGCTCCACGTCCGCGGTGGCCACCGCGCGCACGTCCTCGACGGCCGCGAGGATCTCCTCGAGCTCGCCCGGCATCTGGGCCAGCTCCTCCTCGCTCATCTGGATGTGGGCCAGGCGGGCGAGGTGCTCCACCTGCTCCCGGGTGATCTCCGGCATGGATCTCCTTCACGACGGTGGTGTCGGACGGCGTGGCCGGGCCGGGCACGCGGACGCGCGACGGGGCCGGACGGGCCGCTTTCGGTTCGGACCGAGTCTAGCGGCGCGCGCGGACGGGACACGGCGGCAGCCGGGCCGGGCTGCGGGGGCGGGTCAGCCCAGCGGCATCCGGTACACGATGAAGGGACCGGCCTCGTCCGCCGGGTCCAGGTCCGGGACCACGTCCCGCAGGTGCCAGTCCCGCTCGGGCAGCCGCACGAAGCCCATGCGCTCGTAGAGCCGGTGGGCGTCGGTCATCGTCGGCATGGTGGTCAGGGCGATGGCCTCGATCCCGGGCAGGGCCCGGGCCCGCTCCACGATCGCGGCCATCAGGGCGCGGGCGACGCCGCGGCGGTGGTGGTCCGGGTGCACGGCCAGCATGCGGAACTCGTACTCCCCCTCCACGGCGGTCTCCGCCATCGGCGAGCCCAGCGGGGTGAGCACCACGGAGCCGACCACCTGCCCGTCGAGCTCGGCGACGAGGACCTCCGCCTTCTCCGCCCGGGAGGCCACGTCCGTGAGGGTCCGCACGTACGCGGAGTCGGGGTCGATGTGCCCGCCGTCCACGTAGGAGGCCAGCGTGAGCGCGGCGACGGCGTCGTGGTCCTCGGGGCGCAGCGCCCGGACGTGGATCCCGCTCATCGGGCGCTCCCCTCCTGCGCGGGCGTGGCCGCTCGCAGCATGTCCTTCAGGCGGGCGCGCGAGGCGTCGTCGGCCACGATGAAGTCCTTCTTCCGCGCCCACACCGTGGGGACGGCCTCGTGCTCGCGACCTTCGCGCCGTGCGTGGAGGCGGCGCAGCGCGGCCGCAGCCTCGGCGTCCGTCCAGATGTTCACCCAGGAGGCCGCCGCGCGCTCCGCGGGCGTGAGCGCCTTGATCAGCGTCATGCAGTACTGGCAGCCGGGCCGCCAGAACACCACGACGCCGCCCGCCGCCACGTGCGCCTCCGCGCCGGCGAGCGGGCGGGAGCGCACCCGGGTGGCCCGGAGAGAGCGCAGCGCGAAGGACAGCAGCACCAGCGAGGACGCGATCACCGCGAGGTTCCGGTTCACCGTGCCCCACACCGCGAAGAAGATCCCCGACGCCGCGAACAGCACCGGGTAGAACCAGGGATCGCCCACCAGCCGTCTCACGCGGTCACCTCCTGTGCCGCCGTCAGGGCGGCCTCGTCCACGTCCCCGGCCACCATCCAGCCGGGATCAGCCGTGCCGTCGCCGCTCGCGGGCCGGCGCACGCGGGCCCCGGCCTCCTCGGCGATCAGCGCGCCGGCGGCCCAGTCCCACTCCTGCGTGCCGAACTCGGCGTACGCGTCCAGGGTGCCGTCCGCCACCATGCACAGGTCCAGGGCGGCCGAGCCGATGCGGCGCACGTCCCCGAAGCCGGGCAGCAGCGCCTCGAGGGCGCGCACCTGGACCTGCCGACGCGCCGGGCCGTAGCCGAAGCCGGTGGCCAACAGCCTGCCGGAGCGGCCGGGCACGGGGCCGGCCAGGCGCACGGGGGCCTCGTCCCGGCCCGGCAGCTCGACACCCGCCGTCGTCGCGTCCGCGGTGCTGAAGGCACCCTCGCCCGCGCTCGCGAACCACGTGCGCCCCAGCGCGGGGGCGACGACGGCGCCCGCCAGCCAGCGCGGCGTCCCCTCCGGCACGCCGAGGCGCTCGGCGACGGCGGCGTCCGCCGGGCCCATCACGGCCACGGAGGTGCAGAACTGCGGGATCCCTCGCACGAAGTTGGTGGTGCCGTCCAGCGGGTCGATGCTCCAGCGCAGCCCGCTCGGACGCGAGGGGACGGTGGCGCCGTACTCCTCGCCCGTGAGCTCGTCGTCCGGCCGGTAGCCGGTGATGACGGCGCGGACGGCTTGTTCGGCGCGGCGGTCGTAGTCCGTGACCCAGTCCGAGCCGGAGGACTTGGTCTCGGCGCCGAGCGAGGCCGCGGTCAGCGGGGTGGCCGGGTGGTGACGGACCCACCGCTGGGCGAGCACGTCCGCCCCGGCCCGTGCGGCGGCCTTGGCGATGACGAGCAGGCCCGCCGTGGTGGGGGTCGGACGCGCTGCGGCGCGGGGCTGCGGGGCGGGGCTCATCCGGCGTCCTCCCCCGTTCCGGCCTCCCCCTCGGCCGTCTCCTCCCCCGCGAACGCCGCCGGCCCCTCGGCCAGCAGCGTGACGAACCCGGCCTCGTCCAGCACGGGCACGCCGAGCTGCTCGGCCTTCTCCAGCTTGGTTCCCGCGTTCTCCCCGGCCACGAGGAAGTGGGTCTTCTTGGAGACGGAGCCGGACGCCTTGCCGCCGCGCACCAGGATGGCCTCCTTCGCGGAGTCGCGGGAGAAGCCCTCGAGCGATCCGGTGACCACCACGGTCACGCCCTCCAGCGTGCGGGGCATGAACTCGTCCTGCTCGTCCTCCATGGAGACGCCCGCGGCGGCCCAGCGGTCCACCACCTCACGGTGCCAGTCCTCCGCGAACCACTCGATGAGGGCGTCCGCGATGATCGGGCCCACGCCGTCGATCTCCGCGAGCCGGTCCCGCTGCCCCGCCTCCGCGGCCGCGCGCAGCGCCGCCATGGACCCGAACGCGGTGGCCAGGGAGCGGGCCGCCGTCGGGCCGACGTGCCGGATGGACAGCGCCACGAGGGTGCGCCACAGCGGTTGGGACTTGGCCTTCTCCAGCTCGTCGAAGAGGCGCAGCGTGTTGGCGGTGGGCCCGGACGGCTTCTTCGCCGTGCCCGCGGTGAAGAAGTACGGCTTGAGCTCGAACCTCCCGGAGGGCACGAACGTGCCGTCCACCTTGGTGCGCGTCTCCCGCCACACCCGGACGTCGCCCAGCGAGCGCTGGAGGTCCGTCAGGCCGTCCTCGCCGCGGGGGCCCGTGATCTCCTCGGGCGTGCCGGAGGCGAGGTCGAAGACCTGCGCCTCCGCGGTGATGACGCCGGCGCCCTCGGGGAGCACCCGACCGCCGTTCTCGGCCGGATCCGGGCCGGGCCCGTTCACGAGCCAGCGGGCGGCCTCCTCGCCGAGCGCCTCGACGTCGAACGCCCCGCGCGAGCCGAGGTGCTCCACGCGGCCGGCCAGCTGGGCGGGGCACGAGCGAGCGTTGGGGCAGCGCAGGTCCACGTCCCCCTCCTTGGCAGGCGCCAGGGGGGTCCCGCAGGACGGGCATGCCGCGGGCATCACGAACTCGCGCAGCTCGATGCCCCGCTCGGCTGCGGTCTCGCGCAGCGGCAGCACGGGGCCCACGACCTCGGGGATCACGTCCCCCGCCTTGCGCAGGATGACGGTGTCCCCGATCAGCACGCCCTTGGCCTTGACCACGTCCTGGTTGTGCAGCGTGGCCAGGGAGACGGTGGACCCGGCCACCGACACGGGCTCCATGTGGGCGAAGGGGGTGACGCGGCCGGTGCGGCCCACGCTGACGAGGATGTCGAGCAGGAGGGTGTGCACCTCCTCCGGCGGGTACTTGAACGCGGCCGCCCAGCGGGGCACGCGGGAGGTGTGGCCGAGCAGGCGCTGGTCCGCGAAGGCGTCGGCCTTGACCACGATGCCGTCGATCTCGTGGATCAGCTCATGCCGGCGGCGCCCGTACTCCTCGATCACCGCGACGACGTCGGCCAGCGCGGCCTCGTCCGCGCCCTCCACGAGGCGCGTGTACGGGCTCACGGGCAGGCCCCAGGCCGCCAGCGCGTCGTAGGCCTCGTGCTGGGAGGCGACGCCGAGGTCCGGCCCCGCGCCGACGCCGTGCAGGATCATGGACAGCGGGCGCCGGGCCGTGACGGCGGGATCCTTCTGGCGCAGGGAGCCGGCGGCCGCGTTGCGCGGGTTCGCGAAGGGCGGCAGACCCTCCTCTGCGCGCTGCGCGTTGAGCTCCGCGAAGGCGGCGGAGGACATGAAGACCTCACCGCGCACCTCGAACTCGGCCGGCCATCCCTTGCCCGTGAGCGTCTGGGGGACGTCGGCGATGGTGCGCACGTTCTGCGTGACGTCCTCGCCCACGCGCCCGTCGCCGCGGGTGGCGGCCTGCACGAGCCGGCCCTCCCGGTAGCGCAGGTTCACGGCCAGCCCGTCGATCTTCACCTCGACCGTCCACGCCGGAGCCGCCTCCGGGCGGCCCGCCGTCAGGGTGCCCGCGGTGCGCAGGAACCAGGTGCGCAGCTCGTCCTCGGAGAACAGGTCCTCGAGCGAGTACATGCGCGCCCCGTGCGTGACCGGGGAGAACGCGGCGGAGGCCTCGCCGCCGACCTCCTGGGTGGGCGAGTCGTTGGCGACGATCTCCGGGTGCAGCGTCTCGATGTCCTCGAGGCGGCGGTACAGCGCGTCGTACTCCGCGTCCGAGAGCTCCGGGGCGTCCTGCTGGTAGTACGCGGTGCGCGCGGCGCGGACCTGCTCGACGAGCGTCTCGTACTCCTCGCGGAGGCGCTCGGAGGGGATCTGTCCGGGGGCGTCGGGGCCGACGGAGGGCTCGGGGGTGCTCACGGGGACCACCCTAGTTCCCGTCCCGGACACCTCAGGGGATCCGGACCAGCACCACGGTGATGTTGTCCCGTCCACCGCGCCACAGGGCGGCGTGGACGAGCTGCTCGGCGGCCTCCTCGAGGTCCGCGGCGTCGTCCAGCAGCGCCCGGATCTCCTCGTCCGTCAGCTCGCCCGTGAGGCCGTCGCTGCACAGCACGAACGTGTCGCCGGAGGCGGCGTCCACCTCCGCCACGTCCACGGTGAGCGGTTCGAGCGAGCCCAGGGCGCGGGTGATCACGTTGCGCCGGGGGTGCACACGCGCCTCGTCCGCGGTGAGCCGGCCGGCGTCCACGAGCAGCTGCACGGCGGAGTGGTCCACCGTGACCTGCTGGAGCACCGGCGCGTCGGCGGGCCGCCGGTAGACGCGGGAGTCCCCCACGTTGGCGATCGCCCAGCGGCTGCGCTCGACGTCCAGGCAGGCCAGCAGGGTCAGCGTGGTGCCGGAGCGGGCGTGGCCGGCCTCGATCACGGCCGCGTCGGCCTCGTGCACGAGGGCGGCGAGCTGCTCCAGGGTGTGCGGGCTCCCGGGGGCGAGGACCTCGGCGGCGCGCCGCTCCAACAGCTCGACGGCGGCGGCCGACGCCACCTCGCCGGCCTCGTGGCCTCCCATCCCGTCCGCCACCGCGGCGAGCACGAGCGGCTCCCCCACGGTGACCCACGTGTCCTCGTTGAGCTCGCGGACCGCTCCCACGTGGGTGCGGGCGGCGGCCTCGGGGCGGGCGGCGGCCTCGGGGCGGGCGGGATCGGACGGGTGCGGCTCCTGCACAGGGCGGCTCATGGGTCCTCGGGTTCCGTCGGTGGCGGGGACGGCCGACGCGGGGCCGGCCGGGGATCAGTCGACGAGCAGGGTCTGCGTGGCACCGCTCATGAGCAGGGAGGGGCGGACCTCTCCGAACCCGCGAACGATCCTCGGCGGCTGAGGGACGAGGACGAACCGTTCGTCCTGCGAGAGGGCGGCGGCGGTCAGGGCGTCCACGAGCACCGTACCCGGATCCGCGAGCGACGTCAGGCGCGCGGCGAGGTTCACCGTGGGTCCGTAGATGTCACCGAGGCGGGAGAGCACGCGGCCCCACGCGAGGGAGACGCGCGCCGAGGGCAGCACGGGGTCGTCGGCCAGCGCCTCGGAGAGGCTCAGCGCGATCGTGGCACCGGCCTCCGGCGACTCGGCGTTGAAGAGCACCTCGTCGCCGATCGTCTTCACGAGCCAGCCGCCGCCCGAGGAGATGATCTCCGCGCACCGGGACTCGAAGCGCTGCACCATGCGGGCCAGCGTCCGCTCGTCCATCGTGCGGGAGAGCGTGGTGTAGGAGACCATGTCGGCGAAGCCCACGGCGCGCGCGAGCGGAAGCGGGGCGTCGTGCTCCGAGCCGTCGCGGCCCTGCTCGCTCGCGGCCAGGCCGGCCTCCACGCGGACGGTGAGGCGCTGCACGGCGCGGTTGAGCTGCCGCCGGTAGACGACCTCCATGGCCTCCTCGAGCGGGGAGACGATCTCCGGCAGCAGGTCCACGGCCGCGCGGCGCGCCGAAGGGTCGGACATCCCCCCGGAGGCGATCTTGTCCTCCACGAGGGCCTCGATCTGCCACACCACCATGCGGTCCATCAGCTGGCCGATCGAGCGGGCGAGCGAGATGGCGGTGTCCTCGTTCAGCGCGCCGGAGCGCATGAGGTGCAGCACGGCGCCGAACGCGCGCGCGTCCTCGTCGGTGAACGCCTTGTCCCCGTCCTTCCCGCTGGGGTATCCCAGGGCCCGCCAGATGCGCCGAGCGGTGGCGAGGGGGACCCCCAGGCGGTCGGCCATCTCCCGCTGGGTGTAGCTGCGCGGGCCCACCACGAGCCCCGCGTCCAGGGTGCGCATGGCGCCGGTCCAGCCGGCGGTGGGCACCGGGTCCCGAGGGTCGGCGGTGGCGGTCGACGACGGCCCGGGCGCGCCCGTGGTCGCAGGGTTCTCCGTCGTCACGGGTGCGTCCGGCGTCAGGGGTGCGTCCGGCGTCACGGGTACGTCCGGCCTCGCCTCGGGGGCGCGGGCGGGCGGGATGACGGGCAGCGGTGCCGTGTCCGGCAGGTGGGAGCGGGTCAACGGATGCCTCCTGACGGGTGCGGGGCGGGCCACGACTGCGCGCGGGCCCGACGCGTGGCCTCGGCCAGCGCCTCCTCGAAGCGGCCGGCCTCCGGGACGTCCGTGAGCCGCCAGTAGACCTGGCGGCCGGCGTCCTGGAACCGGACGTGCAGATCCCCCGCGCCCGAGCCTCGGCCGCGGCGCACCACGTCCGCGATGGACACGAGGGGCATGACGGCCTCGGGGCCCCGGCCGAGGCCGGGTCGCTGGACGAGGCGGCGCGTGGTGATCACCGTGCGCCGGGTGAGCCAGCGCAGGAAGGGCCGCACCGTGCCGAGCAGCACGGCGAGCGCGGCCAGGGACCAGGCGAGCAGGTGCAGCCACGAGCGGGAGCGGACCACGAGGCCCGGCAGGCCCGGGCGGTCGAGGACGCCCATGACGAGGCCCAGGAGCAGGGCGGTGCCCACGAGCAGGGCGGCGGCGCGCAGCAGGACGCGCGGATGCGCGCGGGTGCGCACCACCACGCGTTCACCGGGCTCCAGGCGCACTCTCCACTCCCTGCGGCTTCAGTGCCCGCGCCGGGGCACGGGCTCAGCGTCCGCGCAGCACGTCGCCGCGCAGATGGACGACGTCGCCCGCGCTGATCTCTGCGGGCAGTGTCTCACGCGACCCTGCGAGCGGCCTGACCAGGAGCGTCCCCCCGCGTCCGAGGCCCACGGCCGTCCCCTCGAGGGTGTCCCCGCCGGGCAGCTCGGCCCGGATCTCACGGCCCACCGTGCTGAGCCGGCGCAGCACGGGGGCGACGGCCGGGTGATCCCCGTCCACGGGCTCGGCCTCGCCGGCCACGGCGGCGGCGAAGCGGTCCACGGCGGCCACCACGGCGTCGCGCAGCTCCTCGGCGAGCACGCGCGGCTCGGGCACCTGGCCGGCGTCGGCCCACTCCGCGAGGTCGGTGGCGGTGGGCACGGGGGCGGCGCCGCGGTGGTCCAGGTTCACGCCCATCCCCACGACGACGCCGGGGCCCTTGCCGTCCGCGGCGAGGGACACCGAGCCGAGCACGCCGCACAGCTTGCGCCCGTCCGGGGCGAGCACGTCGTTGGGCCACTTCACGTGGGCGGCCACGCCGCGGGTTCCGAGGCGCTCGGCGATCGTCGCGGCGGCCACGAGCGAGAGCCAGCTGAGGTGCACGGGCGCGAGCGGGACGCCGGCGGGCTCGGGGCGCAGATGGACCGAGAGGGCGAGCGCGGTGCCGGGCGGGGTGCTCCACACGCGGGTGTGGCGGCCGCGGCCGGCGGTCTGGTCCGCGGTGGCGACGGCGGCGCCGTGCCGGTGGCCCTCCCGGTCGAGGCGGGCCAGGAGGTCGTCCTGCGTGGAGCCGACGGACTCGAGCCACGTCAGCGGCGGGGCGGGGGCGGCGGAGGCGGCTGGGGAGGGAGCTGCGGGGACGTGTTCCTGCATGATCCCTACATATACACGCCCACCGGGCCGCCGCCGTGCGGGCGGGGCGCACGAGCCGATCCGGCGGGCCTTGGAGGAATCCTCCTGTCGGGGCCCCGGGCCCTCCCCCGTAGACTGGCCGCTCGACAGGGCCCCGCCCGGGCCGCCCATCAGCCCAGGAGCTCGCGTGTCCGATCCCGATCTGACCACCACCGCCGGCCGTCTCGCGGACCTGCATCGCCGCCTCGAGGCGACGGACGCGCCCGGCGGCGCGGCCGCCGTCGAGCGTCAGCACGGCCGGGGCAAGCACACCGCCCGCGAGCGGATCGAGATGCTCCTGGACGAGGGCTCGTTCGTGGAGCTCGACGCGCTGGCCGTGCACCGCACCACCGCGTTCGGCATGGACGCCAAGCACCCGGCCGGCGACGGCGTCGTGAGCGGCTTCGGCACCGTGGACGGCCGCCAGGTGGCCGTGTACGCGCAGGACTTCACGGTGTTCGGCGGCTCGCTCTCCGAGCGCAACGGCCAGAAGATCGTGAAGGTCCAGGAGTTCGCGGCGCGCAACGGCTGCCCCGTGATCGGCATCCTCGACGGCGGCGGTGCGCGCATCCAGGAGGGCGTCGCCTCGCTCGCCCAGTTCGCGGACATCTTCCGGAACAACGTGCTGGCCTCCGGCATGGTCCCGCAGATCTCCCTGATCATGGGGCCGTCCGCGGGCGGCGCGGCATACTCGCCGGCGCTGACCGACGTCGTGGTGATGGTGGACCAGACCTCCCACATGTTCATCACCGGCCCGGACGTGATCAAGACCGTCACGGGCGAGGACGTGGACATGGAGACGCTCGGCGGCGCGCGCTCGCACAACGCGGTCTCCGGCACGGCGCACTACATGGCGACGTCGGAGGAGGACGCGATCGCGTACGTGCAGGAGCTGCTCGAGTTCCTGCCCTCCAACAACCTGGCCGAGGCGCCGCTGGACCAGCCCGTGGACCTCGAGCCGACGGACGAGGACCACGGCCTGGACGCGCTGATCCCCGACTCGGCCAACCAGCCGTACGACATGCTCCAGGTGATCGGGGCGATCGTGGACGACGGCCACGTGCTGCAGCTGCAGGAGCTCTACGCGCCCAACGTGATCACGGCGCTGGCGAGGCTCGACGGGATGAGCGTGGGCGTGGTGGCCAACCAGCCGATGCAGTTCGCCGGCACGCTGGACATCGCGGCCTCGGAGAAGGCGGCGCGGTTCGTGCGGTTCTGCGACGCGTTCAACCTGCCCGTGGTCACCCTCGTGGACGTGCCCGGGTTCCTGCCCGGCACCGACCAGGAGTTCCAGGGCATCATCCGCCGCGGCGCGAAGCTGATCTACGCCTACGCCGAGGCCACCGTGCCCAAGCTGACGGTGATCACGCGCAAGGCGTTCGGCGGCGCGTACATCGTCATGGGCTCCAAGAAGCTCGGCGCGGACCTCAACCTGGCCTGGCCCAGCGCGCAGATCGGCGTGATGGGGCCGCAGGGCGCCGTCAACATCCTGTACCGCCGCGAGCTCGCCGAGGTCGAGAAGGCCGGCGGGGACGTGGAGGAGCGGCGCGCGCAGATCGTGGCCGACTACGAGGCCGAGCTGCTGAACCCGTACCAGGCCGCGGAGCTGGGCTACGTGGACGCCGTCGTCGCCCCGCACCAGACGCGCGCCCAGCTGGTGCGTGCCCTGCGCGCCACGCACCACAAGCGCGAGGCGCGGCCCGCCAAGAAGCACGGGAACATGCCGCTGTGAGCGCGCGCGACGAGGAGGTCCGGGGCACGGGCCAGGCCGGTGGAGAGCAGGCCGGCGACGCCGCCGACGCCGTGCGCCTCTCCGGCGCCGAGCTGGACCCGGAGGAGATGGCGGCCCTGACCGCGGTGCTCGCGCACCTGCGGGCGGAGGAGGCGCAGGCCGTGCAGGCTCGGCCGCGACCGCCGCGGCTGGACCGCACGCTGCGCCGCCGCGACGACCTCGGGCTGTGGGCCCGTCCCGGCAAGGACCAGTGGCGCCGCTCGGCGGGCCCCTCCTGACCCGACCGGCGTCGTGAACGGGACGGGGACGTGAGCTCCCGTTTCGCGCACGAAAACGCACGGCCTAGAGTTCCGGGTATGACCCAGAACACCTCCCTGAGCGAGGGCGCCGCCCGCACGCCCTCCGCGATCGACGCCCTGGCCGAGCAGTACGTCACCGACTACCTCGCCCTGCACCCGGACACCGCCACGGAGCTCGGCTTCGCGGGCCACGAGTCCGAGTACTCGGACTTCTCCCCCGCAGGCGCCCGTGCCGACGACGAGCTCAACGCCCGCCTCCTCGCGGACCTCGAAGCGCTCGAGCCGGCCGACGAGGCCGACCGCGTCACCAAGGCCGCCATGCAGGAGCGCATCGGCCTCGAGCGGGAGATCCACGCGACCGGCCGCACCGAGCTGAATAACATCGCGTCCCCCGCGCAGGGCATCCGGGCCGTGTTCGACCTCATGCCCACGGACACCGCCGAGCACTGGGAGCACATCGCCGGCCGCCTCGAGAACCTGCCGGCCGCGCTCGCGGGGTACACGGCATCGCTGATCGCCTCGAAGGACTCGGGCCACGTGGCCGCGCAGCGCCAGATCGACATCGTCATCGAGCAGGCCCGCGCGCACGGCACCGGGGACGGGTTCTTCCCGGGCCTGACCGCCCGCGCGCAGGAGGCCGACGTCGTCGACGCCGCGCTCGCCGAGCGGATCCGCTCCGGCGCCGAGGCCGGTGCGCAGGCCTACCGCGACTTCGCGGACGCCCTCGAGTCCGAGCTGCGCCCGCACGCGCCGGAGGCCGACGCCGTCGGGATCGAGCACTACCGCCTCGCCTCGCGCGTGTTCCTCGGCGCGGAGATCGATCTCGAGGAGACATACCGCTGGGGCCAGCAGGAGCTCGCGCGCCTGATCGCCGCGCAGGAGGCGGACGCCGAGAGGATCAAGCCCGGCGCCACGATTGAGGAGGCCCGCGCCGTCCTCGACGCCGATCCCGAGCGCGCCCTCAAGGGCACCGGCGCGCTCCGGGCCTGGATGCAGCGCCTCTCCGACGAGGCCGTCGCGGCCATGAAGGAGCACTTCGAGATCCCGGCTCCCATGGACCGCCTCGAGTGCATGATCGCCCCCACGCAGGAGGGCGGCATCTACTACACCGGCCCCTCGGACGACTTCTCCCGCCCGGGCCGCATGTGGTGGTCCGTGCCCGCCGGCGAGGACGAGTTCACCACGTGGGCCGAGACCACCACGGTCTACCACGAGGGCGTGCCCGGCCATCACCTGCAGGTCGCCACCGCCATGATGAACCGCGCGAACCTCAACCTGTGGCGCCGCAGCTTCTGCTGGACCTCCGGCCACGGCGAGGGCTGGGCGCTCTACGCGGAGAGGCTCATGGAGGAGCTCGGCTTCCTCGACGATCCGGGCGACCACCTCGGCATGCTGGACATGCAGCGCATGCGCGCCGCCCGCGTGGTGTTCGACATCGGCTACCACTGCGGCTTCGAGATGCCCGAGTCCGAGGGCGGCGGCGCCTGGGACCCGGAGCGCGGCTACGCGTTCCTGGCCAAGCACCTGAACATCTCCGATGGCCAGCGCCGCTTCGAGTTCACGCGCTACCTCGGCTGGCCGGGCCAGGCGCCCGCCTACAAGGTGGGTCAGCGCATCTGGGAGCAGATCCGCGCCGAGCACGAGGAGCGCGAGGGCGCCGACTTCGACCTCCGCGCGTTCCACACGCGGGCGCTGAAGCTCGGCTCGATGGGCCTGGACACCCTCCGGGACGCGCTGGCGTGAGCCTGCCCTCCCCCGAACGAGGTGACGCGGGAGGCCGGGTCGAGCTCGTGCTCGGCTCGGCCTCGCCCGGGCGCGCGGAGATCCTCACGCGCGCCCGGGTGGGGTTCCGCGTCGTGGTATCGAACGTGGACGAGGACGCCGTGGGCGCCGAGCACCCCGACGCCTCCCCCGCCGAGCTCGCGGGGCTGCTCGCCGAGGCGAAGGGCCGGGACGTCGCCGCGCGCGTGGCGGCCGACGGCGTCGCGGTGCCCACCCTCGTGCTCGGGTGCGACTCCGTGTTCGAGTTCGAGGGCCGCGCCTACGGCAAGCCCTACGAACCCGACGTCGCACTCGAGCGCTGGCGGGGCCAGGCCGGCCGAGCCGGGACGCTGCACTCCGGTCACTGGCTCGGGCTGGTGATGCCCTCAGCCTCCGCGTCCGGCTCTCCCGCCGTCGCGGGGGTCGTCTCCGCCGGCGTCCGCTTCGCCGCGGCGGACGAGGCCACCCTCGCCGCCTACGTGGCCACGGGCGAGCCGCTCTTCTGCGCGGGCGCGTTCACCATCGACGGGGCGGGGGCCGCGCTGATCGCGGGCGTCGACGGCGACCCGAACGCCGTCATCGGCCTCTCGGTCTCGTGGCTGCGCGGTGCGTGCGAACACCTCGGCGTCCCCTTCACGGAATTGTGGGGTTCCTCCAACACCAGGCGCTGATCCGGCGGATCCGAGCCGGGTTGCTGTGAGGGTTCCCCCACCCACAGTAGGGTGCTGATGAACAGCGGCAGCCCGTGCCGCTGCCTCCGCAGTCTTCCCCGAGGAGTCCCCGAAGCCCATGAGCACCGCCGACGCGCCCCAGGCCCCCCTCGCCACCGACGCCGGGACCCCGCGGCCGTTCTCCCGCGTGCTGATCGCCAACCGCGGGGAGATCGCCGTCCGCGTCATCCGTGCATGCCAGGACGAGGGCCTCACCTCGGTGGCCGTCTACGCCGAGCCGGACCGCGACGCCCTCCACGTCAAGCTCGCCGACGAGGCCGTGGCCATCGGCGGGGAGACCGCGGCCGACTCCTACCTGCTCGTGGAGAAGATCCTGGACGCCGCTGAGCGCTCCGGCGCCGACGCCGTGCACCCCGGCTACGGCTTCCTCTCGGAGAACGCCGGCTTCGCGCGCGCCGTCGAGGCGGCCGGCCTCGTGTGGATCGGCCCGCCGCCGGCGGCCATCGACGCCCTCGGGGACAAGGTCTCCGCGCGCCGGCTGGCCACGAGGGTCGGCGCCCCGCTCGCCCCCGGCACCACCTCTCCCGCCACGGGCACGGCCGAGGTGCTCGCGTTCGCGGACGAGCACGGCCTGCCCGTGGCCATCAAGGCCGCGTACGGCGGCGGCGGCCGCGGCATCAAGGTGGCCCGCCAGCGCGAGGAGATCCCCGAGCTCTACGAGTCCGCGGTGCGCGAGGCGGTCTCGGCGTTCGGCCGCGGCGAGTGCTTCGTGGAGCGCTTCCTGGATAAGCCGCGCCACGTGGAGACGCAGTGCCTCGCGGACGTGCACGGCGACGTCGTGGTGGTCTCCACGCGTGACTGCTCGCTGCAGCGCCGCAACCAGAAGCTCGTGGAGGAGGCGCCCGCGCCTTTCCTCACAGACGAGCAGAACCGCCGCCTCGTCGAGTCCTCCAAGGCGCTGCTCAAGGAGGCCGGCTACGTGGGCGCGGGCACGTGCGAGTTCCTCGTGGGCCAGGACGGCACCCTGTCCTTCCTCGAGGTGAACACGCGCCTGCAGGTGGAGCACCCCGTGTCCGAGGAGGTCACGGGCATCGACCTCGTGCGGGAGCAGTTCCGCCTCGCCCGCGGTGAGGCCCTCGGCTACACCGATCCCGAGGTGCGCGGCCACTCGATCGAGTTCCGCCTCAACGGTGAGGACCCGGGCCGCGGCTTCCTGCCCGCCCCCGGCCGCCTCACCACGTTCCGCCTGCCCTCGGGCCCCGGAGTGCGCGTGGACACCGGCGTGCTGGAGGGCGAGACCGTCTCCGGGGCGTTCGACTCGATGGTCGCCAAGCTGATCGTCACGGGCGCCACCCGCCGCCAGGCCCTCCAGCGGGCCGCCCGTGCGCTCGGCGAGGCGGAGATCGCGGGGATGCCCTCGGTGCTGCCGTTCCACCGGGCCGTGGTGAAGGACCCGGCGTTCGCGCCCGAGCTCGCCGGCTCCGAGGAACCGGTCTCGGTCCACACCCGCTGGATCGAGACCGAGTTCGCCGCGCTCCTGGAGCCCTACGGCCAGACGCCCGCCGACCCCGCCGCACCGGAGGCCCGCCACACCGTCACGGTGGAGGTCAACGGCAAGCGCGTGGACGTCACGCTGCCCACGTTCGCGGCCGCGATGCACTCCGTGCAGGGCGCCGCGCAGCGCGCCGGCGCGGGCCGACGTCGGCCCCGCGGAGCCCGCGCCGGTGCGGCCACGGCGCCCAGCACCAACGCGCTGACCGCGCCCATGCAGGGCACGGTGGTGAAGGTGGCCGCGGAGAACGGGCAGACCGTGGCCGAGGGCGATCTCATCGTGGTCATGGAGGCCATGAAGATGGAGCAGCCCCTCACGGCGCACCGCGCGGGCGTGGTCTCCGGGTTGAGCGTGAAGGCCGGCGAGACGGTCAAGGCCGGCGACGTGCTCACCACCATCGACGCCGAAGGCTGAGTCCGCGTCCGGGCGCGGCCACGCTCCCCGCGGGTAAGGGCTCTCCTGTGGCAGACCAGGGTGGTCGTCCGGCAATTGCCATGGGCTAGACCGGATAGACCATGTCATTTCGGGGACCCACCACCTGGTCGCCGGGCACAGCGACGCGTCGGTCCATCCCTCCGCGCCGGACCCCTGGCCGAGCCGCCGGACCGGACACCTGGCCGAGGCGCCGTCGCGTCCGCAGGCGTCGGCGCACGATTCCCAGTGGCCGAGCCGTCCGCATGGTGGACAGGTGCAGCCAGCGTGAGGGTACGTCAGCGCGCCACTCCTACACTGGCGGACATTCCATCTCACATCGTGGGCCATCCGACCCTCGGTGACCGTCCGTCCCTCGGAGCTCTCATGTCCCACTCCACTCCGCCCTCGGGCCCCGCCGCGTCTGCCGGCACACCCGCCGGCCCCGCCGGCGCCGGCGCACCGGCCGCCGTCGCCCCCGCGGTAGCCGCCCCCGACGAGACGCCCGTGCCCCGCTCGCGCGTGGTCGTGGCCTCGCTCATCGGCACCTCGATCGAGTTCTACGACTTCTACGTCTACGCCACGGCCGCCGTCTCGGTGTTCCCGCTGATCTTCTTCGCGAAGGGCGATGACGGCGCCGCGCTCCTGGCCTCCATGGCCACCTTCGGCGCGGCGTTCGTGGCCCGCCCGATCGGCTCGGTGCTGTTTGGCCACTTCGGCGACCGCATGGGCCGCAAGGTCACGCTCATCGGCTCCCTGCTGACCATGGGCATCGCCACGTTCCTCATCGGCCTGCTGCCCACGTACTACCAGGTGGGCCTGTGGGCGCCGGCCATGCTCACCATCCTGCGCTTCACCCAGGGCCTCGGCCTGGGCGGCGAGTGGTCCGGCGCGGCCCTGCTGGCCACCGAGTACGCGAAGGAGGGCAAGCGCGCGCAGGCGGCCATGTGGCCGCAGCTCGGCGCCCCGATCGGCTTCTTCCTGGCCAACGGCCTGTACCTGCTGCTCGTGCTCGGCTTCGACCACGACTCCACCAACCCGGACATGGACGGCGCCTTCCTCACGTGGGTGTGGCGCATGCCGTTCCTGCTCTCGATCGCCATGGTGGCCGTGGGCATGTACGTGCGCGTCCGCCTCGAGGAGACGCCGGTCTTCCAGCGCGCCCTGGACAACGACCAGCGCGTCAAGGCCCCCGTCGGCGAGGTCTTCCGCCGCAACTGGTGGGAGCTGATCCTCGGCACCTTCGTCATGTACGCCACGTACGTGCTCTTCTACCTCATGACCACGTGGATCCTCTCCTACGCGATCGGCAAGCGGGAGAACGGCATGCTCGGGATCCCGTACTCCGAGTTCCTCGTGCTGCAGCTGATCGGCATCGCGTTCTTCGCGGCGTTCATCCCGGTGTCCGGCTGGCTGGCGGACCGCTTCGGCCGCAAGCCCACCCTCCTGACCGTCTCCGGCCTCATGATCCTGTTCGGCCTGAGCTTCGGCCTCTGGCTGGCCCCGGCCACGATGGGCACCGGCGCCGAGGTGAACGTCCCGCTCATGGTCGCGTTCCTCGCGGTCGGCATGACGCTCATGGGCCTGACCTTCGGCCCCATGTCCGCCGTCCTGCCCGAGCTGTTCCCCACGAACACGCGCTACACGGGCTCGGGCATCGCGTACAACGTGTCCTCGATCCTCGGCGCGGCCCTCACGCCGTTCGTGGCGGCCTGGCTGGTGCAGAAGTTCGACGTCTCGTACGTCGGCTACTACCTCGCCGCGGCCTCGCTGATCACGATGGTCGCCCTGGCCCTCTCCCCCGAGACGCGGCACGCGGACCTGGACACCGTCTCCTCCGCTCGGGAGCGCCGCGCGGCCCGGTGAGCCAGGACCCCTCCCGGAGACGACGGCGGCCGGTCACCTTCCAGCGTGAAGGTGACCGGCC
>NZ_JAHXOZ010000016.1 GCF_023147585.1 Micrococcus sp. EYE_212 | reverse complement strand
ACGTCACCAAGTCCACGGAGGGCCGGGGGCGATTCGCTATCGGTGCTCAGGCGAAACTCTCCGCCCTGGACGGTGCCTCATTCCTCGTGGAGCCGCTGGCCCCCCTGGGGGTGGGAATGGCCGGCAAGCTCGCCGTTCGGATCGGCAAGGATCGGCCCGGGCGGGTGCGACCTCACGGCGGGAGCTGGCGGAAGTCGGACCGCACTCAGGCCGTCGCCGTCGCCCTGATCGACTCGACGGACCCGGGGCGGATCGCGTTCACGCTGGAAGCCCCGGCGCGGGAAGTGGCCCCCGAGGTGCACGCCGCCCAGGTGGACGCCGACCGACGTGCCGCCGTCCTGGCATGGGTCCGTGACTGCCCGAGCCCGCCGAGCCTCAACAGCATCTGCTCAGCCGTTCCCGGGCGGAAGCAGGACACGACCGCCACGGTCCGCGAACTCGTGGAAGCGGGGCAGCTGCTCACCTCTCCCGGTCCGAATCGCTCGACCCTCCATCACCTCCCCGCCTGATGGTTCCCCGAGTGGTTCCGGTTCCCGTCCTAAAGAGACGGGACCGGAACCACTCACGGGAACCACCTCCCGGTGGTACCGGAACCACTGGGAACCACCGGGAACCACTTAGGCACCTCCAGACGGCCCCGAGCATCCCCGCGATGCCGGGGCCGTCGTCATCCCCGGAAAGGACATTCGCCCATGAGTGACACCGCCCCGACCGCCACCACCGACCGGCCCAGCGACCTCGACAACATGCGCCAGCAAGTGCGCTTCCACATGGACCGCGCCGAGCGTTTCCGCATCCGCGCCGAGAAGGCCGAGGCCGAACTAGCCCAGCTGAAGAAGGAGCCCCACCCGTGAGCACTTCCTCCCGGCCTACACCGAAACACGCCGCCGTCACCGCACTGGAACGCATAGCCGCTGAACTCTCGTACCTGCGGAATGAGTGCGACAGCATCCGCTACGCCCTCGACCGATCCCGGGAGCGCCCATGAGAGCCCGCCCCACGTACACCGATGCCGACGTCCGCCGGTTCGTAGCCCTCGCCCGTGGTGGCCGGGACTCCCGGCGCGAGCGTCACGCGGCCATGCGACGGCACCCGGCCGGTACCGCCCTGGACACGGGTACTCGCGTGCTCACCGGCCCGGCGCCGATTCCGCGTGACTGGCCCGAGCTGCACAACCCCGAGCCCGTCACCACGCGCCCACGGCCCACCCTGACCGCCGCGGACGGCACCGCCGAGCCGCCCCTCCCCGCGTCCGATCCCAGCGAACCGGGGGACCAATGAGGCTGCTCCGTTTAGACGCCGTGCGCCCCTGGCAATGGCGCATCGGCACCCGCACCGAACCCGGTGTCGGCCTGTTCTACCAGGGCCGATTGGTCGGCCACCTGAATACCGCTGAGGCCCGGCAGATCGCCGACGCCCTGCACGACGCCGCCGACGCCGTAGAGACCCCCGCCCCTGACACCAACCCCGAGGACTGAACACCATGACTGAGAAGCAGATCCCCACGCCCGCCGACCTGGAGCGCATGGCCCGTGAGCACGGGTTCCGCCCCCGCGTCGCGGAGACCCCCGAGCCCGCGCCCGAGCTGACCGCCGAGCTGCGCCGCGAGATGTTCGCCGCCTACTTCACCGCCGACGCCGCGAAGGCCGGCTTCGACGGTGAAGCCCTGGCCCCGTACTTCAACCCGGCATCGTTCGCCGGTGAGGATGGACGGCTCGACCGGGAGAAGGTGCGCGCGTTCGTGGCCAGCATGCCCGCTGCCGCCCAGGGCCCCGCCTGGTGAGGGCGCGCCCCGGATCGTCCATCGCCCGGGCCATGACCGCCGGAGTGCCGGGCGCAATGCCTGGCCCCGGCGCCAACGCTGCCCGGGATGCCCTAATCCAACGGCGGATCGCAGACGGCTACGCCCGCCAGGCTGCCACCCGTGAAGCCGAGCATGAGCGCGCCCAGGCCGAGACCCCAGCCGAGCGTGCCGCCCGTGTGAAGGACCAGTACGCCGAGCAGCTGGACCGTGCCGCTGAGCAGAAGCGGGCCACGCGCGCATGGGAGGCCGTGCACGGGCCGACCCCGACCGGACTGCCCGAACGTGCGCCCGGCTCTGTGGAACGCGGCCGCGCCCTGTGGGCCGACCAGCAGCGCAAGCACGCATGAGCCCCGACCGCCCGACCACCATCACCCCGACGTCCGAGGAGGACACGTTGACCACCACCACGCGCACCAAGCGCACCACCAAGACCGCCCCCGAGTTCCCCACCGCCGAGGACATCGCGGGCGCCGTCCATGAGCACGGCGCCGAGGAACGCCGCGACCAGGAGGCCGCCGAGGCCATGCACCGGCTCGCGCGCAAGGCCCACATGAGCGCCACCGATCCCGAGCCGGACGTGACGGCCGCCTATGAGGACGCCCGCGTGTCCGGCGACTGGGACGCGTTCGAAGCCGTCATCCGTGAGCACGTCGAATGGACCGAGCGGGACAACAAGCGTCTGCGCGTGGTCCGTGCTCTCACGGACCGCACCCGCCCTGTGGACCCTGAACGGCGCATCGCACTGCGCGCCGACGCCGGACGGCTCACGCTGGACTACCTGGCCCAGACGCTGCCCTCCATCCTGGCCGCCGCCCAGGCCCTCGACCTGGCCGGCATGCCCGCCTCTGCCGAGGCCGTGCTGAACTCTGGCCCGGAGATGGTGGAACGGTTCGGCAAGGCCCGCGCCGTCGTGGACGCCTACTCTGCGCTGCGTCGTGCTCAGGCCGTCGCCGTGCGGAACATCGCCGCCCGCGAAGTGGGCGGCGGAACGGACATGGGCGTGAGCACCACGGGGCAGTTCCGTGACGCAATCCACCTGGACGCGACATGGCTGAGCAACCGCCGCAACGGCATCACGCTGCTGAACAAGGACGCCACCCGCAACCATGTGCGCCGGTTCGCCCCGGGCGCCGAAGAGTTCTTCGACAACGCGCCCGACCCGCTGTTCGGTTCCATCACCGCGGACGGCTTCCCGGCCGAGTGCAAGACCATCCCCGCCCGGGCCGCATGGCTGAAGAAGTGGGCCGGGCGACTGGAGTTCTTCGTCCCGGACTTCGACCAGCTGCACCTGCTGCACCGGGCGTACTCCGAGGCCCTGGACGTGCGGAACTGGAAGGACCGGCGCGGTCTGGTGGTCCAGGGCGACATCAACAAGACGCCGCTTCCCGATGACGTGGACCTCACGGCGCTGGTGAACCTCACCTACGTGCGCCCTGACTGGGACGCCACGCCCGCCGAGGACGTCGCCCAGGTGGCCGACGCCGCCCAGGCCAACGCCCGAGCCGCCCGCCTGGCCCAGCATCCCGGCCTGGTCAACGACTGATCCCACCCGTTGCATGGGGCCGCGTGGTCGAGAGACTGCGCGGCCCTGTGTGGCCTTGTGAGGCACGCAGACGAGACAGACGACTAAGACCACGGCGGCACGGAGAACGCGCGCCAGAGGTGGCACGCAGGGGCGCTGGCCGCTGCTGCATAACTATGCATGCCCCCGTCCACCCCCCTGCCCCGGGGCCCCTTCTTTCCCGCCTCTGTCTGTGGCTGGCTGTGTGCCGGGTTCAGCCCATTTCGCTAGGACACGTAAATATGCCGACTTTGACCTGTCTGATGTGCGGGAACCGCATCATCCCGGCCGGCATCGGACGCCCTCCACGGTGGTGTTCCGACCCCTGCCGATACCGCGCGCACAACCGCCTACGTCACCTGCGCGTCAAGCTCGCCAGGGCCCATTCGGACGGCCTGGAGCGCCGGGCCGCCTACCTCACTGAATGGATCGACCGATTGGAGACCACCAATGCCTAACTACCCGAAACCGCAGAACCGCCGATCCCGTCAGCGACCCGGACCGGAGTTCCGCGAGCTGGAGATCGTCCCGTCCGCTCAGCCGGACCTCCCGCCGCGTGATCGGCCCTGGAGCGCGGCCACGCTGCGGTTCTGGGAGCGTCTGGGGGAGTCCTCCATCGCGCCCGAGCTGACTGCAACGGAGTGGGACATTCTCATGCTGGCGGCTGCGGCGTATGAGGAGATGTGGACGGAGAACAAGCTCACGCGGATTGACGGGTTCATGTCCATCATGGGCCGGTTCCCGTTCACTCCGCGCGACCGGCTGGCCCTGCGTGTGCAGGCGCTCACCGGCGTTCAGATGGAACAGCGAGTGCAGGACGGGATGGACCGCGCCCATGAGTCGCAGAAGGTCCGGGCTCGCGCGTCGTATGCCGGGCTGCGGACCACGAGCAACGGTCGGCAGTAGGTGCGACGGCGCCCCCAGCATGAAACGGGATCGCTGGGGGCGCCTAGCGCGGCCCACACGGAGGGGGGTTGGTGGGCGGCGCTGTGGCTCACGGTAGCTGGGGCCATGCACCAGACGCCACGGCCAGGCCCCAACCTGATGGCCGACTTGACACGCTCCGCTACCGTAGAAGTTGCAGGGTTGTACAACGACAACGACAACGACAACGACGGAGGGCGATTGGTGGGCACGTGGCCTAAGCACTCCAAGAAGGAACTGGAGCAACTGCTCGAACTGTTCGACTCGTGCGGATGGCGAGTCACTAAGGGCAAGAAGTACTACAAGGTGTACTGCCCGTGCGGAGATCACCAGACGACCGTCCATCTGTCACCCAGCAACCCAAACTACGAGCTCGACAAGCGCAAGTGGTTAGAGCGTCAACCCTGCTACTCCGGGAGGAACTCGTGAAGATCATCAGCTTCCACACTACGTTTGCCTTTCACGGCCCGCAGGACCGCGACTGGCTCGACCAGCAGACTGACGCGCTGGCGGACGCCCTAGTCGACATGGAGGGCACACCCGGGCACGCGGGCCTTCGTGATTCCTCGGTGTCCGTTGACTTCGCCCGCTGCATGGTGGAAGTCGACCTCACCGTAGAGCACGCAGGCTTGGAGGAGGGCGCCGCATTGGCTCAGTCCTGCCTGAATCGTGCCCTCACCCGCATCTCGAATGGTCCCGAGATGGACCGCGAGACGACCGCCCAGCACGCAGATCTGGTGGCTGTCTGACACCTAAAACACCGCGGCCCCGGCCCTCCCATGCGGGAGAGTCGGGGCCGTTTCGTCGTTCAGGGGGTGCGGACACACTCCGCCCCCGCCGGGGTGACTACTGCTCACGTCACCGCCAGGGGTGTGCAGAGTGTGCAGACCCTAGAGGGGCGTCGGCAGTACCGACACCCCGAGGGTGTCACCACTGCTGACGCCCTCAGCAGCCCTCAACCCCTCCGAGGACGTACACACTGTGGACGCCCCCAGGGGTCCGCACTGAGCGCGTACCCCTGGGCACGGCAAGGCCCGCCCCGTTGCCGAGGGCGGGCCGTTGTGCCGTTCAGGCTGCTTTCCGGTAGTCCGCCGCCTCACGATCCCAGCGCCGCACACGCTCCGCTAGGTCATGCCGCCCGGCGCGCTGGAGCCGCTTGTGCAGCGCCCCGAGGCTGGGAGCGCCGACCCGCTGGATGGCCTCGTGGACGCCGTTTCCAGCCGAGAGCAGGAACTCCACGTCCTCCACAACCGCGCGCGTCTCAGGCGTCACGACTGCCGCCCCTCACGGTACGTAGCCACAACCTCAGTCAGCGCCGCCGCGCTGATCCCGTTCTCATCCGCCGCCTGAAGGAGATCGGTCACGAGCAGACGGCGGCGGGAAGCAAGCTCACGGGCCACCCGCTCAACCTCCGGCGTGGCCAGCATGTCCAGCTCGCGCGTGACCGTGAAGATGCCCTCAGCGAGCTGGCGCGCCTGGGCCGGGGTGACGTCAACGCCCTCGCGCCCGCCCTCCCCGAGCCCGGCCAGGGCGACAGTGATACCGCGGCCCTCGTTCCAGGTGGTCATGGTGTTCTCCTTGTTCGGTGGCCGTGGTGGCCGGTTGGTGCTGCTGGTGCTGTTCTAGTGGTGGGGGGTGGCCGTTGCAGGCGGGGCAGGTGCCCTCACCTCTCAGGCAAGAGCGGAGGGCCCAGGGGCCGCCTTTGCTTGGTCCCTCACGCCGTCACTAACCCGCCGCCCCCGTCCACATCCGCGACATGCGCACGCCGAGTAGACCCCCCACCATCGGCAGGGTGTCTCGTGGTGTGCCCTGGTCCGTCCGTGCACTGGACGTTCCCAGCCCTGGCAGTTCAGGGCCGTTCGGGGTGGATAGTTTCGACTGCGCCGGAGCCTTTGGATCAGGTAGGCCGGCTGTCCCGCCTGGATAGTCACGCTGTGACCTCGTGCCGCCCACCGTCACGACGGCGGACAGGACGCGGCCCCGCGTGCGGGGGCCGTTCGGTCACATCGGGCCGGTCCAGATGGAGGGCAGGAACAGCACGGCAAAGCCCGCCGCCGTGAGCGTCAGAGAGACGGCACCACGGGCAACGGGCTGGAGGTGGTGAGAGAGGGGGCGGGTAGGCTGGGACATGGCGACACGCTCTTTCGTGTGGTCCGCGCCCCGGACGGCTGCAACCGTGCCGGGGCACTCGTTTACGGGTGGACCGGACCACTAGGGGACTAGCGGTCCGGGCTACTCATAAACGCCCATGTCAACGAGGGATTGACGGAGATTCCCCCCGTCTCCGCGAGGAAGGGCCGGGAACCGCGTGTTCCCGGCCCTTTTCGCGTCGAAGGACCCTCAGGCCCCGTGGCCCTCGCGGCGCTCCCGCATGCGGCGCAGGAGCTCGAACGCCTCCGGGACTGTGAGCTCCGAATGGGTGGACAGCTGCACGGCCGCGGACTCCAGGTTCCCATCCCGCACCATGGCGGCCAGCTGATCGCGCAGCCACGGCGGGAGGTCACGGGAGGAGACGCGCACGGATCCCTCGCCGCGCAGCACCTCCACCTCGAACGGCTGTTCCTCCGGCGCGGGATCGCCCATCCACTCGGTCGGGATCGTGAGGGGTTCCGCGCCGGCCGACGCCTCCGCGGGTGCCGGGACGGCGTCGGCGGAGCCGTCCGCCTCGCGCGGCGCCCCGGACGCCGCGCCCGGGGCCGCGGCGTGGGACCCAGCGCCGCCGCCGGCCTTGTCCGGGCCCTGGGTCTCCCCGACCCGGCGGGGTGCCCCACCCCTCTGCGTCCCGCCCCTCTCCTGGGGGGCAGACTCGGGCACCACGGGCTCGTCCCCACCTGCGGACGGCGTCGAGGCGTCCGGGCCGTCGATGTCCTCGAGCCCTGCGGGCGGGCGCGTCGGGTAGACCTGCGGGTAGGCGGCCAGGGACTGCACGTCCAGGACGGCGTCCTTCAGGCTCCGGCCGGTGATGCCCCGGTAGGCGCGGATGGCCTCCATGACGCGGCTCTGGGCGATGTGCCCGTAGACGGCGCGGTGGCCCCCCTCGTCGAGCAGGGACACGGCTTCCCTGGCCCGGGCCTCACTCGCCTCCGCCCGCTGGGTGGACGCCGGCGCGGCCGTCCTCCCGCTGTGGGCGCTGCGCGCCATCCGGTTGCCGACCGCCAGCGTGAGCACGCCGATCGCCAGCACGGCCAGGGCGGGAACGAGGTATTCCATGCCCGTCAGTCTAGGTCGGCGCTCCGGGGCCCCGGCGGCCGAAGAGCCCGCCGCGGCGAGGGGTCACACCTCCGTCACAGTTCCCGGGGAATCGCCCGCCGGGGCCCTCGGGTGTGCCTAGGGTGGACAGGCGGCCGCTGGACGGCCGCGGCACCGCGCGCGCGACCTCGCCCGCCCCGAACAGCAACGACACCACCGGCAGCACCGGCCACCACGCAGGAGATCACCATGCCCCTTCCCCCTTCGTCCCTCACCGAGCGCTCCGGGTCTCGGCGGCACCGCGTGTGGGGTGCGACGGCGGCCCTGGCCCTGCTCCTGAGCGGCTGCTCCGCCCCCCAGAGCGACGGCGCCTCACCCGGCGGTCCGGCTGCTCAGGGCGGCGATGCGTCCGCCTCGGCGACGACCGGCACGGGGCCGAGCGCGGACTCGAGTGCGGCGTCGTCCTCGGAGGCGGAGACCGAGGGCCCCTTGGCGGCCCGGTCCAACCCGGACGTGCCGATGCGCGCATACGGCGCGGACGAGCGCCCTCCGCAGTTCGTCCTGTTCTCCTTCGACGGCGGCAACCAGGACGCCCGCTGGAAGTCGTTCATGGAGACCGCGGACGAGGCCGGCGCCAAGTTCACCGTGTTCCAGTCCGGCATCAACCTGGTGGGCAGTGCGAACAAGGAGATCTACAGCGCCCCGGGCAACGAGCCCGGCGTGGTGCAGACCGAGTTCGGCGGACCGGAGGCCGAGGTGGCCCAGCGCGTGGAGAACATCAACGAGGCCCACGCCCGCGGCCACGAGATCGGCACCCACTACAGCGGCCACCTCTGTGCCTCGGCGGAGTACGGCGCGAACAAGTGGTCCACCGCCGAGTGGGAGCAGGAGATCGGGACGTTCTACGAGTTCCTGGACGACCCGCGCCGCGTGAACGGCTACGGGGAGGACTTCCCCGAGCTCGAGGTCGAGGCGGAGGACGTCAAGGGCGGCCGCCTGCCCTGCCTGGACGGGGAGTGGGACGCGCTCGTGCCGGTCTGGAAGGAGCACGGCCTGGAGTACGACACGTCGCACTGGGAGCGCAAGCCCGGGGTGGCCTGGCCCTACCAGAAGGACGGCATCTGGGAGTTCGACATGCCCACCGTCTACTCCCCCGTGCTCGCCGAGGAGGGCAAGAAGTACCCCATGGTCCTGGCCATGGACTACAACTTCTGGATGGACGGCAACGGCGGCAAGGAGGTCCCCGCAGACAAGGAGCGCCTCGGCAGATTCCAGCGGGAGACCTACCTGTACGTGTACGAGTCGGCGTTCAACGGCAACCGCGCCCCGCTCGTGTTCGGCAACCACTTCAACACGTGGAACGACAACACGTTCAACCCCGCGGTGGACCAGGTCATGCGCGAGGTCTGCCAGAAGGAGGACACGTACTGCGTGACCTACCAGCAGATGGTGGACTGGCTCGAGCTGCAGGACCCGGCCGTGCTCAAGCAGTGGCAGGAGCAGGCCCGCTCCGCCGACGGCACGGACGCCGCCGGCCGCGGCAGGTGACCGTCCGCCGCACCCGCCCGGCCCCGGCTCATCGAGCCGGGGCCGTCTCGTCTCCGCGCAGGACGACGACGGCGACCACGGTGGCGGTGAGCACGAGCGCCACCACCATCACCACCGTCCCGGGCCAGCCGTGGGCCTCGTGGAACACCCCGCCCAGCCAGCCGAAGAGGCTCGACCCCGCGTAGTAGGCCAGGTTGTACAGCGAGGTGGACTGCGCGCGGCCCGTCACCGCGGCGGTGCCGGCCCATGCCGAGGCCACCGAGTGCGCCGCGAAGAACGCCCCGGTGGCCAGCACCAGTGCGGGCACGAGCACGAGCGGGTGGGGCACCAGGGTGAGGGCCACGCCCACGGCCATCGCCGTCGTCGCCGCGACCAGGACCCGCAGCCGGCCATGCCGTGCGGCCAGCCGGCCGGCCCACGGCGACGCCCAGGTGCCGGCGAGGTAGGCGAGGAACACGAGTCCCACGGCCGAGGGGTCCCAGGAGAACGGCGGGGCCAGGAGCGTGTAGCCCACGTAGTTGTACAGGGCCACGAAGCCGCCCATGAGCAGCAGCGCCTGCGCGTACACCGCCACGAGCGCGGGCGCGTGCAGGTGCGCACGGACCGTGCGGGTGACCTGCCGCACGGAGGTGCGGGAGGGGACGAAGCGGCGGGCCCGCGGGGTGACCCAGAGGAACCCCAGGGTGCACAGCACGCCGACCGCGCTCACCGCGAGCATGCCCGCGCGCCACGAGGCCGCCTCGGCGACGGGCAGCGCGATGAGCCGGCCGGACAGGCCGCCCAGCGTGGTCCCGGCGATGTAGGTGCCCGCCGCCGCGGTGACCGCGCGCGGAGCCACCTCTTCCGCGAGCAGCGCCACGGCGAGGCCCGCGACGCCGCCGTGCGCCATCCCCTCGAACAGGCGCAGCACCATCATGGCCTCGAGCGAGGGGGCCAGCCCGCTGGCCACCGCGAGCGCGCTCGCGCCGGCGAGCGAGACCACCATGACCGGTCGACGGCCCCACCGGTCGCCCGCGAGCGACCACGGCACCACGGAGACGGCCAGGCCGAGGGTGGCGGCGGAGACGAGCAGCGCCGCCTCGTGGGCCGGCACGCCCAGGTCGGCGCTGACGAGGGGGAGCAGGCCCTGCGGCGAGTAGAGCTGGGCGAACGTGGCCACGCCGGCCAGGAAGAGGCCGAGCAGCAGCCGACGGTAGGCGGGCGTGCCAGGCGAGAGCGGCTCCGGGGCTTCCGGCGGCGGGCCGCCCGGCACGCCGCCGGAGCGCGGGAATCGGTTTGCGGAGGCCACCAGCCCACTGTATCCAGGGGTCCACTACCATCGGTCGGGTGACTACTTCCTCTGGACCCATCGACCTGCGTGACTCCTTCAAGGCCTATGACGTGCGCGGCATCGTGGGCGAGACCATCACGGCGGAGTCCGTCCGAGCCGTGGGCGCAGCCTTCGTGGACGTCCTCGAGCTGGCCGGGCAGACCGTGCTGGTGGGCGGGGACATGCGCCCCTCCTCTCCCGAGTTCATGGACGCCTTCGCGGCCGGCGCCACGGCTCGCGGCGCGAACGTGCTGCTGCTGGGCCTCATCTCCACGGACATGCTGTACTACGCGGCCGGCGTGAAGCAGGCCGCCGGCGTGGTGTTCACGGCCTCGCACAACCCGGCCGAGTACAACGGCATGAAGATGGCCAAGGCCGGCGCGGTGCCCGTCTCCTCAGACACCGGCCTCTACGAGATCCGCGACGTGGCCCAGCGCTACCTGGACGGCGGCGAGATCCCCGCGGTGGAGGCCCCGGGCTCCGTGTCCGAGCAGGAGATCCTCGGCGCCTACGCCGAGTACCTGCGCTCCCTCGTGGACCTGCGGGGCATCCGCCCGCTGAAGGTCGTGGTGGACGCGGGCAACGGCATGGCGGGACGCACGACTCCGGCGGTCCTGGGGGACACGCTGCTGCCGGGCCTGCCGCTCACCATCGAGCCGCTCTACTTCGAGCTCGACGGCACCTTCCCGAACCACCCGGCCAACCCGCTGGAGTCGGAGAACCTGCGCGACCTGCAGGCGGCCGTGACGGACCGCGGCGCGGACCTCGGCCTGGCCTTCGACGGAGACGCCGACCGCTGCTTCGTGATCGACGAGAACGGCGACCCCGTGTCCCCGTCCGCGGTCACCGCCCTCGTGGCGCGCCGCGAGATCGCCCGCGCGAAGGCGGACGGGGAGGAGACCCCCGTGATCATCCACAACCTCATCACCTCCCGAGCGGTGCCCGAGCTGGTGGAGGCCGACGGCGGCCGCGCCGTGGTGACCCGTGTGGGCCACTCCTTCATCAAGGCGGTCATGGCGTCCGAGGGCGCCGTGTTCGGCGGCGAGCACTCCGCGCACTACTACTTCCGTGACTTCTTCAACGCGGACACCGGCATGCTGGCCGCGATGCACGTCCTGGCCGCCCTGGGCGAGCAGGAGCAGCCCCTGAGCGAGCTGGCCGAGGAGTACGAGCCGTACTTCGCCTCGGGCGAGGTCAACTCGAAGGTGGAGGACAAGGACGCCGCCGTGGCCGCCGTGCTCGCGCAGTTCGCCGCGGGCGCCGAGGACGGCGGCGACGCCGGCCAGGCCACCCACGGGGACTTCGCGGGCGTGGCCACGCGCGTGCTCCGCATGGACGGCACCACCGTCTCCGCGGCCGACGGCTCATGGTGGTTCAACCTGCGCCCCTCCAACACGGAGCCGTTCCTGCGCTACAACGGCGAGGCCCGGACCCCGGAGACCATGGAGGCCATCCGCGACGCGGTGCTGGAGATCGTCCGCACCGAGCGCTGACGGACGGCGGGCGGACCGCCCTCCACGGGCCCGAGGGGGCCGGACCATCCGGTCCGGCCCCCTCGGCGTGTCAGCCCTCGTCACGTCGGGTCCCGGCGAATCAGCCTCCGCCGCCTCAGCTCTGTCGAATCAGCCGGACTGGGCGAGGACGAAGGGCAGCACCCCCTGGGCACCGGCCTCGCGCAGCACCCGCGTGGCCTCGGCCAGCGACCACCGGGAGTCCACGAGGTCGTCCACGAGCAGGACGGGGCCGACGTGCCCCGCCTCAGGCGCCGTGCGGAGCATGTGGGCCATGGCCTGCGGGACGGCGAAGCGGCCGTGGACCGAGGCCAGCCGGTAGGCGCTGTTGCCGCCCGGGCCGGCCGTCGGGCCGCCGCCCACGAGGTCGAGGGTGCCGAGGAACGGCAGGCGGCCGATCCGTGCGACCCCCTCGGCGAAGGAGCCCACGAGCTGTGGCCGCCCCCTCGAGGGCATGGCCACCACCGCGATGGGGCGGTCCTGCCAGCCCCACCCGGCGAGGACCCCCACGGCGCCCTGCAGCACGTTCTCCGGCACCGGGGCATCCGGCGCGGCGAGCAGCTCGCGCAGGACTCCGCCCCAGCCCAGGTCCGTCAGACGCGCGAGGGCGCGCCCCTCCTCCGCCTGCGCGCCGGCGGCCATGCGGCCCGTCACCGGCACGCCCAGCCGGTCCATCCCGGAGGGCCACATGCGGCGCGGCTCGAGGGGGACGCCGGCCCGGTGCAGGGCGTGCTCGGCGCGCTCCCGAGCGGCACCGTCCGAGCCCGTGGGGTACCACGGGCCGGCGCAGACGTCGCACCGCCCGCACGGCGCGGCCGTGGGATCGTCCAGGGTCCGCGCCAGGAACTCCATGCGGCACGTCTGCGTCGTCTGGTAGTCCAGCATGAGGCGCTCCTCCGCACGGCGGGCCTCGGCCACGCGGGCGTAGCGCTCGCCGTCGTAGGTCCAGGGGCGGCCCGTGGACCGCCAGCCGCCGCCCACGCGCTCCACCGCACCGTCCACGGCGAGCACCTTGAGCAGCAGCTCGAGGGCGGTGCGCTTGATGCTCACGGCGGGCTCCAGCGCCGCCACGGACATCGCCCCGCCGTCCGCGGAGAGCGCCGCGAGCACCGTGTGGGCCTGGGCCTCGTCCGGCATGGAGGCCGTGGCGAAGTACTGCCAGATCTGGCGGTCCTCCGCGCCGGGCAGCAGGAGCACGTCCGCGTGGTCCGTTCCACGGCCCGCGCGGCCGACCTGCTGGTAGTACGCCACCGGGGAGCTCGGCGCCCCGAGGTGCACGACGAACGTGAGGTCCGGCTTGTCGAACCCCATGCCGAGCGCGGACGTGGCCACCACCGCCTTCACGCGGTTGGCCTTGAGGTCCTCCTCGATGCGGGCGCGCTGCTCCGGGTCCGTGCGGCCCGTGTAGGCCACCACCTCGTGGCCGGCCTCGCGCAGCACCCGCGCCGTGTCCTCCGCCGCGGAGACCGTGAGCGCGTAGACGATGCCTGAACCCGGCAGCTCTCCCAGGTGGGCAAGCAGCCACGCGAGGCGGGCCGCGGGGTTCGGCAGCCGCAGCACGCCGAGGCGCAGCGAGGCGCGCGCCAGCGGACCGCGCAGCACGAAGACGTCCTGCGCCGAGTCCACGCCGAGCTGCTCCACCACGTCCTGCACGACGCGCGCGTTGGCCGTGGCGGTGGTGGCCAGCACGGGCACCGCCCGGGGTCCCTGGGAGGGCAGCTGTCCGATCAGGTCGCGGATGCGCCGGTAGTCCGGCCGGAAGTCGTGCCCCCAGTCGGAGATGCAGTGGGCCTCGTCCACCACGAGCAGGCCCATGCGGGCCACGAGGTCCGGCAGCTGCTCCTCGCGGAAGCGGGGATTGGTCAGCCGCTCCGGGGAGATCAGCAGCACGTCCACCTCGTCCGCCGCGAGCTTGGCCCGGACCTCGTCCCACTCGGTGGAGTTCGCGGAGCTCACGGACACGGCCCGCACGCCCGCGCGCGCCGCCGCCGAGACCTGGTCCCGCATGAGGGCCAGCAACGGGGAGACGATGAGCGTGGGGCCGGCGCCCCGCGCCCGCAGCAGCAGGGACGCCACGAAGTACACGGCGGACTTGCCCCAGCCGGTGCGCTGCACCACCAGCGCCCGCCGGCGGTGCGCCACGAGCGCCTCGACGGACTCGTACTGGCCCTCCTTGAACTCGGCGTCCGGCCGGTCCACCAGGCGGCGCAGGACCTCCAGGGCCTGGGAGTGCAGCTCCGGGTCCGCCGCGGGCTCACGCCGCGGGCCGCCCGGGGCGGCGACGGGAGGGAGGGGCGGGCCGGCGTCGTGCCTGGGGGAGGTCATGGCGCCAGTATGCCAACGGAGGCGGACAGGATGAGGCGGGCGCCGGGACGCCGGGGACGCAGGCCTCCCGTGGGGCGCCTGTGCAGGAGCGTGCCCCCCGATGGGAGAATCGGCGCCATGAAGTTGAACGCGTTCACCGACGTGAGCCTGCGCGTCCTCATGGTGCTCGCCCGCGCCGAGGGGCGCCAGCTGACCAGCCAACGGATCGCGGACGAGATCCACGTGCCGTACAACCACGTCATCAAGGCCGTGGCCGAGCTGCGCCGCCGCGGGACCATCCAGGTGGCCCGCGGCCGGCTGGGCGGCGCCCGGATCACGGAGGCGGGGCTGGACCAGCGCGTCGGAGAGCTCGTGCGCGACCTGAGCCCCCGCGCCGAGGTCCTCGACTGCGCCGGCCACGAGACGGGCGTCCCGTGCCCGTTCGCGGCGGACTGCCGACTGCGGGAGGCCCTCGCTCGCGCCCGGGAGGCCTTCATGGCCGAGCTCGACCTCCTGACGGTCCGTGACCTCGTGCGTCCGGGCGGAGCGGGCGCCGCGGGGCCGGTCTCCCTGGGCCTGCCCGCGATGGGATCCCACGCGGCCACGGTGTAATCTTGCATCGACAATGCACATATAAGGCTCCCGAGGAGACCCCCATGCTGTCCGAGAAGTCCCGCCCCGTCATCGAGGCCACCGCCGCCGTCGTCGCCGAGCACATGCCGGAGATCACGCCGAAGTTCTACGCCCACATGTTCGAGGCCCATCCGGAGCTGCTGGACGGGCTGTTCTCCCGCGCCAACCAGCGCAGCGGCGAGCAGGCCCAGGCCCTGGCCGGCTCGATCGTGCGCTTCGCGGTGCACCAGCTCGAGCACCCCGACTCCCTGCCCGAGGCCGTGCTCGCGCGGATCGCGCACAAGCACACCGCCCTCGGCATCACCGAGGACCAGTACCAGATCGTCTACGAGAACCTCTTCTGGGCCATCGCCGACGTCCTCGGCGACGCCGTGACCCCCGAGGTCGCCGAGGCCTGGACCGAGGTGTACTGGCTCATGGCCGACGCCCTGATCAAGCTCGAGAAGGGCCTCTACGCCAAGCAGGCCAACGACAAGATGTGGCTCGACTGGAAGGTCGTCTCCAAGGAGCCCACCGGCAACGCCGCCGTGACCTTCCGCTTCGAGCCGGCCGACGACACCCCGCAGACCCCCGGCGAGGCCGGCGGCTTCGTCTCGGTGCGCGTCAAGGTGGCCGACGGCCTGCGCCAGGCCCGGCAGTACTCGCTCTCGGACCACGCCGCCTCCACCACCGAGCGCGTGATCACCGTGAAGCTGGACGAGGCCGGCGAGGTCTCCCCCACGCTCATCAACGCGGTGGAGGTCGGGGACGTCGTCGAGCTGTCCAACCCCTACGGCGAGATCACCCCGAAGGACGACTCGGCGCCCCTCATGCTCGCCACCGCGGGCATCGGCATCACGCCGGCCGCCTCCATCCTGAGCTCGCTGGCCGAACAGGGGTCCGACCGCGAGGTCGTCGTCCTGCACGCCGATGCCTCCCTGGAGTCCGTGGCCCTGCTCGGGCAGCTCACGGAGTCGCTCTCCGCGCTGCCGAACGCCCAGGCCCACCTGTGGCTCGGCGTGGCCCCGGAGCAGGCGCCCGAGGGCATCACCGTCCACGAGGGCCGCATGGACCCCTCCGAGATCGAGCTCCCCGCCGGCGCCGAGGTCATCCTCTGCGGCCCGCTGGCCTTCATGCAGGCCACCCGCTCCGCGCTGATCGACGCCGGCGTGCCGGCGACCGGGATCCGCTACGAGATCTTCGGCCCGGACCTCTGGCTCGCCGTCTGAGCGGAGCCGCCCGCAGGACGACGTCGGCCCCCCACCTCCTTCTTCGCGGAGGTGGGGGGCCGACGTCGTCGGTGGCGGGGCTCAGAGCGCGAAGCGTGCCTTCTGGGCCTCGTAGCGCTCGCGGATGGAGGCGGGCAGCGAGTCGCCGAAGCGCTCCAGCCACTCCTCGATGAGCTCGGACTCCTTGGCCCACTCCTCACGGTCCACCTTGAGGGCGTCATCGAGGTCCGCGTCGGACACGTCCAGGCCGGTCAGGTCGAGGGACTCGGGGGTGGGGGTGAAGCCGATCGGGGTCTCCACGGCGTCGGCCTTGCCCTCGAGACGCTCCGCGACCCACTTGAGCACGCGGGAGTTCTCACCGAAGCCGGGCCACGCGAAGCCGCCGTCGCGGTTGCGGCGGAACCAGTTCACGAGGTAGATGCGCGGCAGCTTCTCCGCGTCGGCCTTGCCGGACTCCTCGATCCAGTGGGCCAGGTAGTCGCCGGCGTCGTAGCCGAGGAACGGCAGCATGGCCATCGGGTCGCGGCGCACCACGCCCACAGCGCCGGCGGCGGCCGCGGTGGTCTCCGAGGAGAGGGTGGCGCCCTTGAGGATGCCGTCCTCCCAATCGAAGGCCTCCGTCACGAGGGGGACGGTGGTCTTGCGGCGGCCGCCGAAGAGGATCGCGTCCAGCTTCACGCCGGCCGGGTCCCGGTACTCGTCCGCGAGCATGTCGGTCTGCTCGATCGGGGTGCAGAAGCGCGAGTTGGGGTGGGCTGCCGGGGTGTCGGACTCGGGCGTCCAGTCGTTCCCGCGCCAGTCGGTCAAGTGCGCGGGCACCTCGTCCGTCATGCCCTCCCACCACACGCCGCCGTCGTCCGTGAGGGCGACGTTGGTGAAGATGGAGTTGCCGCGGGCGATCGCGCGCATGGCGTTCGGGTTGGTGGACCAGCCCGTGCCGGGGGCCACGCCGAAGTAGCCGGTCTCGGGGTTGATCACGCGCAGCTCGCCGTCGTGGCCGGCGCGGATCCACGTGATGTCGTCGCCCAGGGTCTCGGCCTTCCAGCCCTCGATCGTGGGGTCGATCAGCGCGAGGTTGGTCTTGCCGCACGCGGAGGGGAAGGCGCCCGTGATGTGGAAGGCACGGCCCTCGGGGTTGGTGAGCTTGAGGATCAGCATGTGCTCGGCCAGCCAGCCCTCGTCCCGCGCCATCACGGAGGCGATGCGCAGCGCGTAGCACTTCTTGCCCAGCAGGGCGTTGCCGCCGTAGCCCGAGCCGTACGACCAGATGGAGCGCTCCTCGGGGAAGTGCACGATCCACTTGGTGGCGTTGCACGGCCACGGCACGTCCTGCTCGCCGGGGGCGAGGGGGGCGCCCACGGAGTGCACGGCGGGCACGTAGAAGGCCTGCTCGCGGGACATCTTCTCCAGCACGTCGGTGCCGATGCGGGCCATGATGCGCATGGACATCACGACGTAGGCGGAGTCGGTGATCTCCACGCCGTACTTGGGGTCCTCGGCGTCGAGGTGGCCCATGACGAACGGGATCACGTACATGGTGCGGCCGCGCATGGAGCCGCGGAAGGCGTCGTCGAGGATGCCGTGCATCTCGGCGGGGGCCTTCCAGTTGTTGGTGAAGCCCGCGTCCTCCTCCTTCTCGGAGCAGATGAACGTGCGGTCCTCCACGCGGGCGACGTCGGCCGGGTCGGAGAACGCGGCGAACGAGTGCGGGAAGAGGTCGTCGTTCAGCTTCGTCAGGGTGCCGGCCTCGACGAGCTCGGCGGCGAGGCGGTCGTACTCCTCCTCGGAACCGTCCACCCAGTGGACCTCGTCCGGCTGCGTCAGCTCGGCGATCTCGGCGACCCAGTCGCGCAGCTGGGCGTAGTCCGTGGGCGCGTCCTGCACAGCACGCTCCGCGAAGGTGGGGGTGGCGTTGTCAGCCATGGAGAGTCCTCCCGTAGGGGTCCTGTACCGTTCCGTCCCACCACAGACGTGCACACCGATCATGGTGCGCCACGCCGTTGTGGTCGCACGGTCTTGGGGCCATGGTACCCGAGGGGCCTGCGGCGAGGCCGCCCAGGGCGGCCTCACCCGAGGGCGGCCCGGCCGCCCACGGGGCCCGTTTTGCACGTGCGGGGGAAGGTGTGTATAGTTCTACGAGTTCGATCCGCTCCAGCGGAACGGAAGATGCGCCCATAGCTCAGCTGGATAGAGCGTCTGTCTACGGAACAGAAGGTCAGGGGTTCGAATCCCTTTGGGCGCACCACAGGGAAGGCCCCCGCTCCTCGGAGAGCGGGGGCCTTCGTCGTCCCCGAGAGGTCCAGCGACGTCGGGGCCCGCTCCGGCGGCGTCAGCGGCCCGGCACCACGAAGTGGGTGAGGGCGGCGTCGCGCCCGTCGAGCTCGGCCCACGGCTTGTCGACCCGGAAGACCTGCAGCCCCAGCGTGGGGTAGTGCTCCGTCATGGCCAGCGCTGCGTCCTGGTCCGAGTCGAGGCTCATGAGGCGCATGCCGAGGTTCTGCACCCACGGCATGTGACCCACGACTAGGAGGCAGCGGACGCCCTCCTCGGTCTCGTTGACGATCGAGAGCGCGCGGGCGGCGTCGGCCTCGTAGAGCCGTCGGTCCAGATAGGGGGTGGGGGCGAGCTCGCCGAGCTGCTCGCACACCCACACGCAGGTCTGCCGGGTGCGCAAGGCGTCCGAGCAGACGATGCCGTCCGGGACGAGCCCGTTCTCCCGGAGCCAGCGGCCGGCGGCGGGCGCCTGCTCGTGCCCGCGCGCGGCGAGCGGGCGGTCGTGGTCGTCCGCCCCCTCGGGCCAGCCGGCCTTGGCATGCCGCAGGACGATCAGGGTCTTCGCGTCGGAGCCGCCCATGGCGCCGCGGTCAGATGGAGTACTCGGGAGCGGCCCACACGACGACCTCGGGGTGCCGGTAGAAGCGGTAGCCCTGGCCGCGCACGGTGCGCACGGTGTTGGCCAGGCGGCCGAGCTTGGCGCGGAGGCGGCGGATGTGGACGTCGATCGTGCGCTCGTTGGGGACCTCGTCCGAGGTGCGCCACAGCGCCTCGAGCAGCTCGTCGCGGCCCACCGTGCGCTCCCCATTCTCCACGAGGTAGTTGAGCAGCTCGAACTCCTTGAACGTGAGGTTCAGCGGCTCCCCGTCCAGCTGCACCTCGCGACGGGACAGGTCGATCAGCACGCCGGGCTGCCGCGTGGACACCGGGGCGGGCGCCTGGGCCAGGTCGGGGCGCAAGGCGCCCTGCACGGTGGGGTCGCCCAGCACCTGGCGGACCACCTCGAGGTCGTCGCCCTCGGCGCCGGCCGGGGCCAGGGCGACGGCGGCGTGGGACTGGGAGCCCGGGACGAGCGACTCGACGTAGTGGCGCAGCTCGTTGGCGAGGCGGGTGAGCGAGGTGCCGGCGGCCGAGGCCGCGAGCTCGTCCATGCCCACGTAGATCACGAAGCCGCGGGCCTCGTTCTCCCGGGCCACCGCCTGGGGACCGGGGACGCCGTTGGGCGCGAGCACGGGAGTCGGATCGGTCTGTGCGGGGAGCGGGCCCGGCGCGGGCGTCCCGGCGAGGCGGAGGTCGCCGCGGCCTGCCGCGCCCCGCACCCGGTGGCCCGGGGTCCGGCGCTGCGCGTTGCGCACCGAGACATGCACGTATCCGGCGGACTCACTCATGACCGTCACTCCTCAGTCGGTTCCCCGCCTGCTCGCGAGAACGCGGGCGGGATCGTCATATGACGACTATGTGACGTCGCCCGGCGATCTGGCAAGTAACACTGATTGATTCGTCTCGCATATCGGACGCTCTGGATCCATTTGTGTCTGAGATCACCATTCGTCGCCCTGCATAACCCCGCCGTGTCATTTTCGACCCGACGCCGCCCCCATCGAGGGCATCGCATATGTATGCCGCATCTTCTCCCAGCCGGCTCCCAGTTCAGATCGCCCACGTCGGGTTGCCTCCGACGTCGCCCCCCGCCCGTCCATCTGGTGGACGACACATTCGACATGGTGGTCACCGAAAGCACGAGACCCCCGCCGGAGCGGGGGTCTCGGGGAGCGGGCTGCAGCGCCGGGACCGGCGGTGCAGCCGGTTCACTCGGCCAGGCCGTAGAGGCGGTCTCCCGCGTCGCCGAGTCCCGGGACGATGTAAGAGCGCTCGTTGAGCCGTTCGTCGAGGGCCGCGAGGTAGAGGTCCACCTCCATGTCGCCCAGGGACTCCTCGAGACGCGCGATGCCCTCCGGCGCCGCAAGCAGGCAGAGGCATGTCACCCGTGCCGCACCGCGCTCGTAGAGGAAGCGGATGGCCTCGACCAGGGTCCCGCCCGTGGCGAGCATCGGGTCCAGGAGGAAGACGTGGCGTCCGGTCAGGTCGGCGGGCAGGCGCTCGGCGTACGTGACGATGTCGAGGGTCTCCTCGTTGCGCGCCATGCCCAGGAAGCCGACCTCCGCGGAGGGCGCCATCTTGACCATGCCCTCAAGCATGCCGAGGCCCGCGCGCAGGATGGGCACCACGAGGGGACGCGGGCGGGCCAGGCGGGTGCCCGTCGTCGTGGTCACGGGCGTCTCGATCGTCACGGGCTCCACCGCGACGTCGCGCGTCGCCTCATAGCCCAGGAGCATCACCAGCTCCTCGGTGAGCTGGCGGAAGATCATCGAGGGGGTCTCCCGCTTCCGCAGGACGGTGAGCTTGTGGGCGACGAGGGGGTGGTCGACGACGTGAACGCGCATGCTCCCACGCTACCGTCCCCCGTACGCTGGAGCCGTGCCCTCCTCCGTGTCCTCCGTGTCTGCCCCCGCGCCCACCTCTGCGCAGGAGCACGCCTGGATGGGCCTGGCCCTCGGGGTCGCCCGCGCCGCCGGCGAGGCCGGAGACGTCCCGATCGGCGCGGTCCTCGTGGCCGGGGACGGGACCGTCCTCGCGGCGGGGGGCAACGAGCGCGAGCAGCACCACGACCCCACCGCCCACGCCGAGGTCCTGGCGCTGCGCCGCGCGGCCGAGGCCCTGGCGGCCTCGGGCGGCGGCGACGGGTGGCGCCTCACCGACTCCACCCTCGTGGTCACCCTCGAGCCCTGCCCCATGTGCGCGGGGGCCTTGCTGCTCGCCCGCGTCCCGCGCGTCGTGTTCGGGGCATGGGATCCCAAGGCGGGCGCGTGCGGCTCCGTGCTGGACGTGGTGCGGGACCCGCGCTTCAACCACACGGTGCAGGTGCGCGGCGGCGTCCGCGCCGCGGAGTCCGCCGCCCTGCTGCGCGGGTTCTTCGCCGCGCACCGGGAATGAGCGGATGGCCGGGCACGGCCGGCTCCGGGGCCGACGACGACGACGGCCCGCGGCCGGTTTGGGCGCGTCGCGGCCGCTCGGGTAGAGTGTCCCAGTCTGGTGACGTGTCCGAGCGGCCGAAGGTGCAGCACTCGAAATGCTGTGTACGGTAACCCCGTACCGTGGGTTCAAATCCCACCGTCACCGCCAGATGTGAAGGCCCCGAGTCCCGCGTGATCCTGCGCTGACCGGGGCCTTCGTCATGCACCCACATCGGGCGCACAGACTGTTCACGGGCCGTTCCCCGCCCTCCACTAGAGTGCGCGGCGTCACCGCCGCTCCCTCACCGCCCTGGAGGCCCCCCTTGTCCCCCACCACCGATCCCGCCGCGGGCCCCACCCCGCCGGCGAACGCCTCATCCCTGGACCGCCGTGCCCCTCACCTGCGCTACCCGTGGGCGCCGCTCGCAGCGGTCGCCTCCGCCCTCGTGTCCCTGCTCGCCCTCTTCCTGCCGGCCGCGAGCGTGAGCCTCTTCGGCGGCCGGATCAGCCAGAGCTTCCTGGAGGCGAGCGCGGACGAGGCCGGGATCATCCTGGCCCTGCTGCTGCTCACCATCGCCCTGTGCGTGGCGGCCTTCCTGGTCTCAGCGGCGTGGGCGCGCATCGCCGCCGGCGTCCTGGCTGTCCTCACCGGCCTGTTCCTGATGGTGGACGGCTTCGCGAACATCGGGAGGGTGGCCGGCCACGGCGCCAGCCCCGGCATCGGCCTGGTGCTCATGGGCCTGGCCGGCCTCGCGCTCGCTGCCGCCGGCGTCCTGATGTTCCTGGCCCGCAGGGGCGGCACACCCGGCGAGCGGGCGAAGGTCACGCAGCGCGTCGACTGACGTCACCGGGTCGTACGACCGGGGTCGGGTGCCTGGCGCGTCCGGCCCCGGTGCCATCATGGACCCCATGTCAGTGAAGGTGCTCGCCGTCGGCAAGAAGCATGAAGCGTGGGTCTCGGACGGGATCGCACGCTACGAGCGGCGCCTCAAGAGGCCCTACGACCTCACGTGGCAGCTCCTCCCCCACTCCGCGCGGCAGGAGGACGCGGCCCGGACCGAGGAGTCGGACCGCATCCTGGCCAAGGTCGGCGGGGACGAGCACATGATCCTCCTGGACGAGCGCGGCAATGGCTTCGACTCCCCCGGCCTGGCCCGGCACCTGCGGGCGCAGTTCGACGTCGGCGCACCCGTCACGCTCGTGATCGGCGGCGCGTACGGGGTGGACCAGCGCGTCCACGCGCGGTCCGACCGCGTGTGGTCCCTCTCCGGCCTCGTCTTCCCGCACCAGCTCGTGCGCCTCATCCTGGCAGAGCAGGTCTACCGCGCGCAGGAGATCTCCGCCGGCCGGCCGTACCACCACGCATGAGCGGCACCGAGGGGGCCGGGACGCCCGCCCCGAGCACCGCCGCCGTCCTCTCCCGCTTCAGCGAGCCCACCCGCGCGTGGTTCACGGGTGCCTTCGAGGGGCCGACGCCGGCGCAGGTGGGCGCGTGGGACGCGATCTCCTCGGGCCGCCACGCCCTCGTGATCGCCCCGACGGGCTCCGGCAAGACCCTCTCCTCCTTCCTCTGGGCGCTGGACTCGTTCGTGCGCGAGCCCGCGGACCCGGAGGTCTCCGCCACCCGCGTCCTCTACATCTCCCCGCTCAAGGCGCTCGGCGTGGACGTGGAGCGCAACCTGCGTGCCCCGCTGATCGGCATCACGCAGACCGCACGCACCCTCGGCCGGGCAGTGCCGCAGGTGCGCGTGGGCGTGCGGTCCGGGGACACCCCCGCGGCAGAGCGGCGCCGTCTGCTGCAGGACCCGCCGGACATCCTCATCACTACGCCCGAGTCCCTCTTCCTGATGCTCACCTCGAAGGGTCGCTCGGCCCTGGCCGGCGTGCGCACCGTGATCGTGGACGAGGTGCACGCCGTCGCCGGCACGAAGCGCGGCGCCCACCTGGCCGTGTCCCTCGAGCGCCTCGATGCGCTGCTCGAGAGGCCCGTGCAGCGCATCGGCCTCTCCGCCACGGTGGAGCCGGCCTCCGAGGTCGCCCGCTTCCTCGGCGGCGTGCAGCCGGTCACCATCGTGCGGCCCGCCTCGGCCAAGCAGTGGGACCTCGCGGTGAGCGTCCCCATCCCGGACATGACCGACCTCTCCGCCCCCTCGGGTGCCCAGGACACGGGTCCGGGATCCTCTCCGGCGGGCGCCCCGGGCGGGGCCGACGGGGGCGCGGCGATGGGCGGCTCCATCTGGCCGCACGTGGAGGAGCGGATCGTGGACCTGGTGTCCGAGCGCCGCTCCACCCTGGTGTTCGCCAACTCCCGCCGCCTCGCCGAACGTCTCACGGGTCGCCTCAACGAGATCTGGGAGGCCCGCCAGGAGGCGGCCGCCGCCGCGGACCTGCCCGACGCCGTCCCGGGCTTCCGCGAGCCGGCCCAGGCGGGCGACGTCGTCGCCGGATGGCTGGCGCAGCGGGACGCGGCCCCCGCGACGCCGCGCACCCCGGTCCACGGACCCGCCCAGGTGGCCGGGCAGACCGGCACCGGCTCGGGGACGGTCTCCGACTTCGCCCGCGCCCACCACGGCTCCGTCTCCAAGGAGCAGCGCGCCATCGTGGAGGAGGCGCTGAAGACCGGGCAGATCCGCTGCGTCGTGGCCACGAGCTCGCTCGAGCTCGGCATCGACATGGGCGCGGTGGACCAGGTGATCCAGGTGGAGTCGCCGCCGTCGGTGGCCTCGGGCCTGCAGCGCGTGGGCCGCGCGGGCCACCAGGTGGGAGAGGTCTCCCGCGGCGTGTTCTTCCCCAAGCACCGCGGGGACCTCGTCGACACCGCCGTGGTCGCCGAACGCATGGTGGCCGGGTGCATCGAGTCCCTGCGCGTCCCCGCCAACCCGCTGGACATCCTGGCCCAGCAGACGGTGGCCGCCGTCGCGATCGAGGACGTGGAGGCCGAGGCCTGGTTCGACCTCGTGCGCCGCTCCGCCCCGTTCTCGGCCCTGCCGCACTCGGCCTACGAGTCTGTGCTGGACCTGCTCGCCGGCCGCTACCCCTCGGACGAGTTCGCCGAGCTGCGCCCGCGCATCCTGTGGGACCGCGAGGAGGGCACGCTCTCCGGCCGCCCCGGCGCCCAGCGTCTGGCCGTCACCTCCGGCGGCACCATCCCGGACCGCGGCCTGTTCGGGGTCTTCCTGGCCACGGACTCCTCCGGCGCGGGCGGCGGCCGGGACGGCGCGGCCGCCGACGGGGACACCGGCGAGTCCGCGGCGAAGTCCTCGGCCGGCTCCGCGCGCTCGGGCGGGCGCCGCGTCGGCGAGCTGGACGAGGAGATGGTCTACGAGTCCCGCGTGGGCGACGTGATCCTGCTCGGCGCCACGTCATGGCGGATCGTGGACATCACCGCCGACCGCGTGCTGGTGCTCCCCGCCTACGGCCAGCCGGGCAAGCTCCCGTTCTGGCGCGGCGACGCCGCCGGACGCCCCGCCGAGCTCGGCGACGCCGTCGGGCGCTTCCGCCGCGAGGTGGACGCGGACCCGCAGTCCGCGCCCGCCCGCCTCGAGGCCGCGGGCCTTGACCCCTGGGCACGGGACAACCTGCTGGCCTATCTGAAGGACCAGCGCGAGGCCACCGGCACGCTGCCCACGGAGATGACCCTCGTGGTGGAGCGGTTCACGGACGAGCTCGGCGACTGGCGCGTGGTGCTCCACTCCCCCTTCGGCATGGCCGTCCACGCGCCCTGGGCGCTCGCGGTGGGCGCCCGGCTGGCCCAGCGCTACGGCCTCGAGACCGGCTCCGGCGCCGCGATGGCCGCCGATGACGGCATCGTCCTGCGCATCCCCCTCATGGACACGGAGCCGCCGGGCGCAGAGCTCTTCGAGTTCACGGCGGAGGAGCTGGACGAGATCGTCACGGCGGAGGTCGGCGGATCCGCGCTGTTCGCCGCCCGCTTCCGCGAGAACGCCGCCCGCGCCCTGCTGCTCCCCCGCCGCAACCCCGGCCGGCGCTCGCCCCTGTGGCAGCAGCGCCAGCGCGCCGCCCAGCTGCTGGACGTGGCCCGCAAGTTCCCGCAGTTCCCGGTGATCCTGGAGACCGTCCGCGAGGTGCTCCAGGACGTCTACGACCTCCCGGCCCTCAAGGACGTCGCCGCCCGCCTCGCGTCGCGTGCGATCCGCATGGTCGAGGTCACGACGACGGCGCCCTCGCCCTTCGCTCAGTCCATCCTCTTCGGGTACGTCGCCCAGTTCATCTACGAGGGCGACTCCCCCCTGGCCGAGCGCCGCGCGGCGGCCCTGTCCCTCGATCCGGCGCTGCTGTCCGAGCTGCTCGGCACGGAGGAGCTGCGGGAGCTCCTGGACGCGGACGTCATCGCCGGCGTCGAGGCGGAGCTGCAGCGGCTCGCCCCGGACCGGCGCGTGCGCGGGGCCGAAGGCCTCGCTGACCTGCTGCGGCTCGTGGGCCCGCTCACCGTGGTGGAGGCGGCGCGGCGGACGCTGCCGGAGGTCGAGGCAGGGGCGGCGGACCCTGAGCCGGCCGCCGGTGAGACACCCGCGTCTGAGCCGGACTCCGCCGCGCACGAGGCCGCCGTCGCCGGGATGCTGGACGAGCTCGTCCGCGCCAACCGGGCGTTCCGCCTGCGCCGCGAAGGCGGGGAGGTCTACGCGGCGGTCGAGGACGCGGCCCGCCTGCGCGACGCCCTCGGCGTGCCGATCCCCATGGGCGTGCCGGTCACGTTCCTGGAGCCGGTCGAGGATCCCCTCGGCGACCTCGTGGGCCGCTACGCCCGCACCCACGGGCCCTTCACGGCCGCCGAGGCGGGCGCGGCGCTCGGACTGGGCGGCGCCGTCGTGCTGGGGGTGCTGCAGCGCCTGGCCTCCGAGCGCCGCGTCAGCACCGGCGCGTTCCGCCCGGACGGCGCGCCCGGCGCGACGGGCCTGGACGCCGAGTGGTGCGAGTCCGAGGTGCTGCGCCGCATCCGCCGCCGCTCCCTCGCCGCCCTGCGCGCCGAGGTGGAGCCGGTGGAGCAGGCCGCCTACGGCCGGTTCCTCGCCGACTGGCAGCACCTGCGCCCCCGCCCCGGGCACCCGTCCCCGGCGTCGCTCGAGGGCGTGGACGGCGTGGCCGTCGCCCTGGACCAGCTGGCCGGCATGCCCCTGCCCGCGAGCGCGTGGGAGTCCCTCGTGCTGCCGGCGCGCGTGCGGGACTACGCGCCCACGATGCTCGACGAGCTGCTCTCCACGGGCGAGTACGTGTGGTCCGGGACCGCGGAGGCCGCCGGCAACGACGGCTGGGTGGCGATCCACCCTGCCGACGCCGTGGACCTCACGCTCCGCCTTCCCGAGGCCCAGCAGGGGCCCGCCCCCGCGGACGCCGCGCTGCGCGAGCGGATCCTCGCGGTGCTCGGCTCGGGCGGCGCGTGGTTCTTCCCGCAGCTCGTGGAGAGGGTGCTGGCCCTCGGTGCCGAACAGGGGGCTGAGCCGGTCCGTGGCCCCGCGGTGCTCGAGGCCCTGTGGGCACTCGTGTGGGAGGGCAAGGTCGGCAATGACACGTTCGCCCCCGTCCGCGGACTGCTCTCGCTCGGCAAGACCGCGCACCGCACGGGGAGGCAGTCCCCGCGGGCGCGAACCGCTCGCACGGGCGGTGCGGGCCGCGGGCTGGGCAGTCGGCTGGCGGGGGTGCGCGGGCGCGGCCGGTACGCGGGCCTCGCAGCCGGCGACGGCGCGGCGGGGTCGGCGAGCGCGGGCATCGCCCCCGGCGTGGGCGGGCTCTCCGCCGCGGAGCAGGCGCGCGCGGCCGGCCGCTGGTCCCTGCTGCCGGAGGCGGAGCGGGACCCCACCGTCCGCGCCCACGCCACCGCCGAGCTGCTGCTGGACCGCTACGGCGTGATCACGCGCGGCTCCGTGGTGGCCGAGGAGGTGCCCGGCGGCTTCGCGGGGCAGTACCAGCTGCTCACCCGCATGGAGGACGCCGGCCAGGTGCGCCGCGGCCACTTCGTGGAGGGCCTCGGCGGCGCCCAGTTCTCCACGGGCGCCGTGGTGGACCGGCTGCGCGGCTTCCAGCGCGCGCAGGAGGAGGGCGGGGACGACGACGGCGCGGACGGTCCCGGCGCGATCGGCGGTCCGCCCTCTGGCTGGGTCAGCCCGCTCGGACCGCCGCCCGGCCGCCCGGCCGTCAACCCCCATGCCCGGCCGGAGGAGCCGGACCCACCGGCGCTGGCGCTCGCGGCCACCGATCCCGCGAACCCCTACGGCGCGGCCCTCGACTGGCCCTCGGTGCCGCCGGGCCCGGGCGGGGTGGTCCCCACGGGGCACCGGCCGGGCCGGAAGGCGGGCGCCGTCGTCGTGCTGATCCGCGGCCGGCTGGTGCTGTACATGGAGCGCGGCGGCAAGACCCTGCTGTGCTTCACGGAGCACGCCGCGGAGTTGCGGGCCGCCGCGGCGGCGCTCGTGTGGGCGCTGCGCACCGGGAGGACGGAGCGGCTGAGCCTCGAGAAGGTCAACGGCGCGCCCATCCTCGGGACGCCCCTCTCCGGGGCGATGCTCGACGCGGGGTTCTACTCGTCGCCGTCGGGCATCCGGTACCGCAGCTGAGGCAGGCCGTCGTGGGGAGGCCCCACCGCAGCCGCGGCGCGTCATCATGGCGTCACGCGGGAGGCGTGGCGGCTCGGGCGGCGGGCGCACGACAGCACCGGGCGGCGCCGGGTAGGTTCGCGCCCATGAGCGAGAACCCGAGCACCGCCGAGGACACCCTGACGCACGACCCCGCGAGCGGACTGGCCGGCACGGATCCCGTGGCCCCGTCCGAGCCGGACGGCCCGTTCGGCGCCGACCCCGAGGCCGAGCTCCTCGGCGAGTCCATGCCGCACCCCTCCGAGCCCTCCGTGACGCCGTTCCTCATGTTCGAGGGGGACGCCGGCGCCGCCATGGACGCCTACCTCACCGTGTTCGTGGAGCACCTGCCAGTCACCGAGGTCCGCCGCGACCTGTTCGACGACTCGACGCCCCGCGGCGCCGAGTGGGCGGGCAAGGTCTCGCACGGCGAGCTCGAGATCGCGGGCCAGCGGCTGCGCTTCTTCGACTCGTTCACCCCGCACGGCTTCTCCTTCACCCCCTCGATCAGCCTCTTCGTGGAGCTGCCGGACCCCACGGCGGTGAACGCGATCCACGACGCCCTCGTCTCCGGCGGCGGCGCCGACCTCATGCCCCCGGACGACTACGGCTTCTCCCGCCGCTTCGCGTGGGTGGCCGACCGCTTCGGCGTGACGTGGCAGCTCAACGCGGTGTGAGCGCCGCCGTCGTGGCGGTGGCCTGACATGCCCGAGGGCGACTCCCTCGTCCGCGCCGCGCACCGCCTGCGCCCCCTGCTCGCGGGACGGGTGCTGCGGCATGCTGACCTGCGCGTGCCCCGGCACGCCACCGCGCGCCTCGAGGAGTGGACGGTGGCCGAGGTGCGGCCGCTGGCCAAGTACCTGCTGATGCGGCTCACGCCACCCGCCGAGGACGACGGCGCCGCGCCCCTCACACTGATCTCCCACCTGAAGATGGAGGGGCGCTGGCTCGACTCCGGCCTCGACGCGCCCTGGGGCGCGCCCGCGTGGCAGGTGCGGTGCGTGCTGGAGACGGACGAGCACCGCGTGATCGGCGCGCAGCTGGGCCTGCTCGAGCTCGTCCGCACGGATCGCGAGCACACGGTGGTGGGCCACCTGGGCCCCGACCTGCTCGACCCCGGGTGGGCCGACCCCGCCACCGCCGCGGCACTGCTCGCCGAGGGCGTGCGCCGCCTGACCGAGCGGCCCGGGCGTCCCGTGGGGCTGGCCCTGCTGGACCAGCGCCTCGTCTCCGGGATCGGCAACATCTACCGCTGCGAGACGCTGCTGCTCGCCGGGATCGACCCCCACCGCCCGATCGGCGAGGTCGACGACGTCCCGGGACTCGTCCTGCTGGCCGGGGACCTGCTGCGCGCCAACGTCCCGCCGGCGTCGCCGGTGATCGGTTCACAGCGGGCCACGACGCATGTCCGCCGCAACGAGTCCCGGCCGTTCGCGATCGAGGTCCTCGACGGACCGCCTCGCGGCCGGCAGCCGAGCTACTGGGTCTACGGCCACGATCGCTTCCCGTGCCTGCGCTGCGGCGGGCGCGTGCGCAAGGAGGACTACGGTTCCCCCGAGGACGCCGAGCGGCAGCTGTGGTGGTGCCCGAACTGCCAGTGGTGACTACGGTGGTCACATGGCTGACCCGTTTCCCCAGGACCCGGAGGGCGCCACGGTCGCGCTCGTGCTCGCCGGCGGCACCGGCGGGCGTCTCATGCCGCTGACGCAGGCCCGTGCCAAGCCGATGGTCCCGCTCGCGGGCCAGTACCGGCTGATCGACGTCGCGCTGTCCAACCTCGCGCACTCGGGGCTGCAGGACGTGTGGATCGTGGAGCAGTACCGCCCGTTCACGCTGAACCAGCACCTGGCCGGCGGCCGCCCCTGGGACCTCGACGGCACGCGCCACGGCCTGCGGATCCTGCCTCCCGCGCAGGGCCGCGCCGAAGAGGGCTTCTCCCGCGGCAACGGCCACGCGATCGCCCAGCAGGTGCCCGTCCTCGAGCAGTTCGGGGCGAGCACCGTCGTCGTGATGTCCGCGGACCACCTCTACCAGCTGGACCTGCGCCCCGTGCTGGCCGAGCACGCGGCCTCGGGCGCGGAGCTCACCGTCGTGACCACCCGGACGGACGAGGACCCCTCCCGCTTCGGCGTGGTCCAGGCCGACGACGACGGCGCCGTCACCGCCTACGACTACAAGCCCGAGGACCCCGAGGGCTCGCTCGTGGCCACGGAGGTGTTCGTGTTCGACGTCGCGGCGCTCTCCGAGGTGGTGGGCGAGCTCCTGGCCGCCGAGGACGAGGCCGGCACCAAGGAGGACGGCGAGACCGACGAGGACGGCGATCCGGTCGGCGGCTCGCTCGGCGACTACGGGGAGAGCATCATCCCCGCGTTCGTGGACCGCGGGCGGGTCCGCGAGCACCGCCTCGAGGGCTACTGGCGGGACATCGGCACGCTCGACGCGTTCTTCCGGGCCCACCGCGAGATCCTCGACGGCACCGGGCTGGACCTCACCGCCGAGGGCTGGCCGCTGCTCACCAACGCACGCCAGTCGCCCCCGGCGTGGGTGGCCCCCGACGCGCGAGTCACCGGCTCACTGCTCGGCCCGGGCTGCCGCATCGCGGGCGAGGTCGTGGACTCCGTGGTCGGCCCGGGCGTGGTGGTCGAGGCCGGCGCCACGGTGCGCGGATCCCTTCTCCTCGGCGACGCCACGGTCCCCTCCGGCGCGGTGCTGGACACGGTCATCGTCGACGTCGGCGGGCACGTCCCGGCGCGCGAGGTGTTCGGAAAGGCTGAGCCGGCCGACGAGGTCGTGGTGCTGGGCCCGCGCGACCGCTCCCCCGAGAGCGGCGACGAGACCACCGGCACCGGCTCCCCCGTGAAGGGCTGACTGCGCGGGCCCGTCCACCCGGCCTGGAATGATGGGGCCGTGGCCGTGACCTCCCCCCTTCCCCTGCGCGACGGCGTCAACGCGACCCGACTGCGCCTGCCCTCCTCCGGGCCCTGGGCGAGCGTGCAGGAGTACGTGCTGGACCGCTTCGGCCACGTGGACCCGGACGGCATCCGGCGGCGCTTCGCGGCGGGCGAGGTCGTGGCCGTGGACGGCGCGCCCATCCCCGCGGACACCCCGCTCGGCGCGCACGAGGACCTCTGGTACTACCGCGATCTGCCGGACGAGCAGCCCCTGCCGGTCGCCCACGAGATCCTCCACGCGGACGAGCACCTCGTGGTGATCCACAAGCCCCACTTCCTGCCCACCACGCCGGGCGGGCGCTTCATCCAGGAGACCGCGCTGGTCCGCCTGCGCAACGAGCTCGGCCTCGACGACCTCGTGCCCCTGCACCGCCTCGACCGGGCGACGGCCGGCGTCGTCATGTTCTCCGCCAACCCCGCCACGCGCGGCGCCTACCACCTGCTCTTCGAGCGGCGCGCGGTGGCCAAGCGGTACGAGGCGGTCGCCGTGCTCCCGGAGTCGCCCGCGGACCCCGACGACGACGCGGCCCGCCCCGACGACGACCCCCGCCTCACGCGGTTCCCCCTGACCATCCGCAGCCGCATCCGCAAGGACAGGGGGATCCTGCGGTCGGTGGTCGAGGAGATCCCGGCGGCGGCCTCGGGCCGGGCCGCCGGGGCGCCGGTGCGCACGAAGAAGTCGAACGTGGCCCACGCCGGGGCCAACGCGGAGACGCGCGTGGAGGTGCTGGGCGTCGGACGCTCGGCGGGCATGCTCGCGGGGCGGCGTGTGGTGCACCTCGGGCTCACCCCGCGCACGGGGCGGACGCACCAGCTGCGGATCCACCTCGCGTCGCTGGGCCTGGGCATCGCCTTCGACCCGTTCTACCCCGAGCTGCTGGACGCCGCGCCGGACGACCTCGCCCGCCCGCTCCAGCTGCTCTCTCGGTCCCTGAGCTTCACCGACCCGGTCACGGGCGAGCCGCGCACCTTCGCCTCCCCGGCACAGCTCCAGGAGCGTCCGCGATGACGGCCATGACCGCCCTGGCGGCGGCCTCCGCGGAGACCGGACCCGCGGACCTCCTGGACCGCCTCGGCGCGTGGTTCCACCCGCTCACGGCGCTGCTCGTGGCCCTCGACGCGCCCGTCCCGCCGGTGCCGTCGGAGATCCTGGTGATCGGCTCGGGCTCGCTCGCGCTGGCGGGCCGGGTCAGCCTGTGGGCGTCCGTCCTCGCCGCGTGGCTCGGCTGCTGGGCGGGCGACATCGGCCTGTACGCGCTCTTCCGGCACGGGCTGGCCAGACGCCTCGACCGCTGGGCGTGGGGCCGCTGGGTGCACCGCGGGATCCGCTCCCTGCTGGTCAAGGCCGGGCCGGCCACGGGCCTCGCGGGGCTGTTCGTGCTGCGGTTCGTCTCCGGCGGGCGCACCGCCTCCATGGCCGCGGCGGGGATCGCGGGCATCCGGTGGCCCGTGTTCCTGTGGCTCTCCGGCCTCGGCTCGCTGACCTGGAGCGTCTACATGGTGGGGCTCGGGTGGGTGTCCGGTCAGACCACCGGGCTCCCCTGGTGGGCGTCGGCACTGGTGGGGGTGGCGTTGGGTACCCTTGCAGGGATGATCATCGCGGGGATCGTGGCATGGCGCCGACGATCCGGGAAGGGGGCAGCATGACCGGCGCGTCTCCCGAGCCCGCGGAGTCCTCCGAGAGCCCTCGCTCGCGCCCGCGGCACGCGCTCGCCGCCCCCGGGGAGATCTCCCGCCGGCAGATCAAGCGCCACGCGCGCGCCCTGCGCGGCACGCCGACGCGCCCGGAGACGCCCGCCCAGCGCACCACTCGTGAGGGCCGCCGCGCGGACGTCAACGCCGCCATGGACAGCCTGCGCGCGGAGGGCTCGCCGGCGGGCCAGCGCTCCCACGGAGACCTGCGTGCCATCCTCGACCGGATCGGCGGCCAGGACCTCGCCCGCTTCACCACGCCCCTCGTGGGGACCCTCGGCCACCGCCCGGTGGAGCCCGAGGCGGCCCCGACGGTCGACCCCGGGCGCGCGGCCGAGGCCCTGGCGCTGGAGAAGGCCGAGGAGCAGGAGCGCCGTCGCCGCGCCGCCGAGCTCGCCCGCCGCCGCAAGGGGGAGCAGCGGGCCCGCCGGCAGCGGGAGGCCGAGCGCCAGCGCCGCGCGAGCGCCGAGCAGAAGGCCCGCCAGGCCGAGGAGGCCGCCCGCCACCGCCAGGAGCGGGAGGAGAGGCGCCGCCGCGAGGCGGAGGTGGCCGCCGAGCGCGCCCGCGTCCAGGCCGAGCGTCGCGCCCGGGAGGAGGCGGAGGCCGCCGAGCGTGAGCGCCGGCGCGCCGAGGCCGAGCACGCCCGGCTCCTGGCGGAGGAGGAGCGCCGGCGCCACGCGGCACGCGTGGAGGCCGAACGCCTGCGCCGCGAGGCCGACGAGCGCGAGCGCGCCCGCCAGGACGCCGCGGCCGCCGAGGAGGCCGAGCGCCGCCGCCGCCGCGCGGAGGAGGAGCGTCTGGGCCGGGAGGCGGAGGAGGCGCGCCGGCGCTCGATCGAGCGCGCGCGCCGCTACGCCGGGCACTCCGCGGACCGCGCCCTGAGCCAGGCTCGCCTGCTCGCCGACCGCGAGCGCCACCTGGGCGACCAGCAGGCCCTCGAGGAGGCGAGCCGGCTGCGCGCCCACCAGGACCGGGAGTCGCAGGCCCTCTACCGGGCGGCGCGCGAGCTCGAGGGCCCGGAGATCATCCCCGTGGCGTCCCAGCGGCCCTTCCTCGCCCACCCGGACGAGGACGTGACGGACGAGGAGCTGTTCGCCCGCGCCCGCGTCGCGCTGCCCGAGTGGCGCCGCCGGGACCGCCTGAGCACGAAGGCCGAGGCCATCCGCTCGGCGGCCGCTCCTGCGCCGGCACCCGACGGCCCCACGACCGCGGCGATCCCCCTGATCCCGTCCTACACTGCGCCCCTGGGTGCGCCCGAGCCGCGCCGCGCGGCGACGGCCAAGGACCGCCGGCGGCAGGCCGGCCTGACGCTCGCGTGGCTGGTGTTCGTGCTCGCCGGCGCGTGGGGCCTGGGCCTGTTCGGCCGCCTCCCCGGGCTGGACGCCCTGGACTTCGGCTCCTACCGCGCCGCACACGACGGCCGCTACGGCTTCACCACCACCGTCTTCTCCCTGTATCCGCTGCACCCGCTCGTGTGGCCGGGGCTGTGGGCGGCGGTGGGTGTGCACGTGCTCCACCAGTGGGCCCCCGGGCAGGCGGCCTCCTCACGGCAGCGGGAGGTCGGCTGGCCCCTGGCCGGCGCGCTCCTGGCCGTCAGCACGTGGTTCCCGCTCGCCGTGCTCGTCCCGTGGGGGCTCGAGGTGCTGGTGTGGCTGGTGGCCCTGGCGCTGATGGTGCGCGTGATCCGGCGTCTCACGGACCGGCCCGCGCGCACGGGCGCGGAGCGGGTGGTCACCGACGGCGCCGCCGGTCTGCTCGCCGGTGTCCTGCTGGCCGGCCTGCCCACCACGCTGGGCTCGGCGCTGAACGCGTGGGGCGTGGCCCTGACGTGGTTCCCCACTGAGCTCTTCGCCACCCTCCTGCTGCTGGCCGTGCTGGTCCTCGGCCTGCACCTGGCGCTGACGGATCGCGGCCGCATGGGGGTCGCGCTGGGCATGGGCTGGACCCTGCTGAACCTCGGCCTCCCGCGCCTGCTGCCGCCCCCGCTCGGTGCCGAGCAGAGCGCCTGGGTCGGCCTCACCGCCGTGTTCGGGGCCCTCGCCCTCGTGCTCGCCGTCGCCGTGCGCCGCTCGTGGGTGCGCCAGGTGGAGCGGGACGCGGGCCTCACCCCCTGAGCCCCGACCGGCGTCGCGCGGCCGGTCGACGGCGCAGCGCGGTGTCCCCCGTGTGCTCAGGGCGCGTCACCCTCACGGCGCGGCGTGCACCGGGACCCAGCGGCCGCCGTCTCGCCGCAGGACGTCCAGGCGCCCCGTGACGGCGACGCCGGACACCGCCTCCGCCATCCGCGCGCCGACGCCCACGGCCTCGGCGTCCTCCCCCGCGCGGTGCGAGGCGGGGACGGTGAAGCGCAGCACGATGCGCGGCACTCGGGAGACGACCTCGACGTCCTTCGCGGCGAGCACGTGCGTGGCCTGCACGGCGGCCTCGGCGAGGTCCATGACCTCCTCGGGGCGATGGCCGGGGCGGAGGTCGCCGATCTGCAGACGGGTGCGGTAGGAGGGCATGCCGCCAGGGTAGCGAGGCGGCGCCGCACGGCCTCCGGGGTCCGGGGTCCGGGGGCCCTCGTAAGGTGAGGCCATGACCGACGCGACCTCTCCCGCCCTGCCCGCGATCCTCGAGCCGCTGACGATCAACGGCGTCGAGGTGCGCAACCGCCTGATCCTGCCGCCCATGTGCATGTACGCGTGCGAGGCCCGCGACGGCGTCCCCCACGGCTGGCACTTCCAGCACCTGGGGGCACGGGCTGCGGGCGGCTTCGGGATCGTGGTGGCGGAGGCGACGGCGGTGACGCCCGAGGGGCGCATCTCCGCGTGGGACACCGGCCTGTGGAACGACGAGCAGCGGGACGCGTGGGCGCCGATCGCCGCGTACGTCGCCGCCGAGGGCGCGGTGCCCGCGGTCCAGCTGGGCCACGCCGGAGCGAAGGCCTCCACCGTGCCCATGCACCCGGGCGTGCCCGCGGGCGAGCCGATCATGGAGGGCCCCGACGCGTGGGCGACCCTCTCGCCCTCGGGCGTGCCCGCCACCTCGATGCCGGCGAACGTGCGCGCCATGACCGAGCAGGACGTCGCGGGCACCGTGCGCGCCTTCGCGGACGCCGCCCGTCGCGCGGACGAGGCCGGGTTCGGCGCCGTGCAGCTGCACGCCGCACACGGCTACCTCATCCACCAGTTCCTCTCCCCGCTGACCAACACCCGCACGGACGGGTACGGCGGAGACTTCGAGGGGCGCACGCGGTTCCTGCGCGAGCTCGTGGCGGCCGTGCGCGAGGTGTGGCCCGCGGACAAGATCCTGGGCGTGCGGATCTCCGGCTCCGACTGGGTGGAGGAGGGCTGGGGCATCGAGGAGACGGTGCGCCTGGCCCGGATCCTCGAGGAGGAGGGCGTGCACTGGATGGACGTCTCCTCCGCGGGCCTGGGCGACCGGTACCACGGCCCCAAGGGCCCGGGCTACCAGGTGCCCCTGGCGCGGGCGGTGAAGGAGGGGACGCAGCGGATGGTGGTGTCCGCCGTCGGCTCCCTGACCACGCCGCAGGAGGTGGAGGAGGTGCTCGTCTCCGGCGCGGCGGACGCCGTGTGCGTGGGGCGGGCGGCCCTCGCGAACCCGAACTGGCCGGTCGAGGCGGCCCTCGAGCTGGGGGCGAGCGCGGAGCAGGCCCCCATGGCCCGGCAGTACTTCCGCGCGACGTGGGGCCCGGGTGCGCACTGAGCCGCGCCGTCGTCGTGCCCCTCGCCGAGGGCGGAACGCGCCGGCCCGACGTGCCCCGAGCCCGGAACTCCGGTAGAACAGAGCCATGAGCGTGCGCACCCCCGACCCGAATCCGGGATGGCTGTCCGAGGAGGACCTCTACGAGGCCCGCCGACGGCTGCCCATGGTCTACGTGGAGGCGATCCCGGTGCGCCTCGACGCGCTCGGCTACGTCTCCGAGATCGGCCTGCTCTACGTGGCCGACGACGAGGGCCGCTTCCAGCGCACCATCGTCTCCGGCCGCGTGATGTACCGCGAGACGATCCGCGCCGCGCTCATGCGCCACCTCGAGAAGGACCTGGGCCCGCTCGTGTTCCCGCAGCTGCCGCCGTCGATCGTGCCGTGCACCGTGGCCGAGTACTTCCCTGCGCCGTCCGAGACGGGGCTGACCGACGACCGGCAGCACGCCGTCTCGATGGTCTACGTGGTGCCGGTGACGGGCGAGTGCAGCCCGCGCCAGGACGCGCTGGAGCTGACGTGGCTCACGCCGGACGAGGCACTGAGCGAGGACGTGCAGGCCGAGTTCATCGGCGGCCGCGGGAACCTGCTCCGCCAGGCGCTCGCCCACGTGGGCTGGGGGCGATGAGCGTGGCACCGGTCAGCGGCGGCTACCTCCGTCACCTCAAGGCCCAGGAGGTCCAGCCGGGCGACTCCTTCCTCACCCGCCGCGGCGAGCCCGCCCCGGCCGTGGCCTCCGTGCGCACCGTGCGGGACGACTTCGGCACGCCCGCACTCGTGATCGCCACCCTGGAGGGCGGCCGCGAGGTGAGGATCGCCCACGGCTCCGTGATCCGGGTGCGCACCGAGCGCCCCGAGGAGCGCAAGGCCGCGGCGGACACGGCCTTCTCCCCCGTGGACGCGGGCTCCCCCGAGTCCCGGATCGTGGCCGTCGGCCAGCGCCACCTGGACGACCCGGAGCTCGTGGCCACGGCCGCCCGCCTCTCCCACGGGCTGAACCTGCGCTCCGGATCCCAGCTCGAGGACCTCTTCGACATGGCCGCGCGCATGTACCTGCTGCACGAGGACGTGGAGGGCGCGCTGGCCACGCTCGGCCTGCTGACGAACCTGCCGTGGGACGGGGCCGTGGGCCGCTGGAAGTCCATCCAGGCCGCCCTCGCCCTGGCCGCGCAGATCCTGCGGGAGGAGGGCGAGCACATCACCGCCGCCAACCTCGGCAAGCGCCTCCTGGAGGCCGACGAGGTGCCCAGCGAACCCGGCCGCGCCGCCCGCGTGCTCGAGGTGCGCCAGCGCCAGCTCAACGCCCCGCCGCTGTACGAGCGGGAGATCTCCAAGGCCCTGCAGGCCCGGGACGCCGCCGCCGAGTTCCAGTGGCGCAGGGCCCGGTTCGCCCAGCTGCTCTACCTGCGGGCGCGCGGCGGCTCCGAGACCCTCACGGACGCGGACCTGGACTCGCGGATCTCCCGGGAGCTCGGGACGCTGCGTGAGCTGGCCCGCACGGTGGAGTCCAAGGCGGCGGCGGGACGCTGAGCGGGGCGTGCCCGGCCTCGTGGTCCCGGTCCGACGGGGCGAGGGTGACCGTCGACGGGAACGGGTTGACGTCGGCCCGGCGCACACAGGGCTCCCTTCGGGAGGGTCCGAGTGGGAAGAGAGCACCCGGGCGTCCGCGCGCGGCCGCGCAGCCCCGATTCCTGCGGGCGGCGTGAGACCGCGCGCAGGAGCATAGGCGCCACGCCACGCTCAGCACCGTTGTGGCGCTATGCTCCCGCCATGACTGGCCCCTCCCGCGCCCGGCTGCGCCCCCTGCGCTCCGCTGACGCCGCCGCCGTCCTCGCGGCCTTCCGCTCGGACCCCGTGGGCATGGCCCGGCAGGGGGAGGTGACGGACGAGGCCTCGGCCGAGGAGTACGTCCGACAGCTCCTGGACGCGCCGACCGTGGACGCAGCCGCCGTCATGGACAGCGCCACGGACACCCTGGTGGGGCTGGTCACCGTGGCGCGGGACGAGACGAACCGCGCCGGCTGGTTCGCCTACTGGCTGCACGCGGACTGGCGCGGCGACGCGATCATGGCGTGCGCGGCCGCCACGGTGGCGGACGCCGAGCTCGCCGAGGGCGGTCTCGAGCGACTCGAGCTCGGGCACCGCGCGAACAACCCGGCCTCGGGGGCGGTGGCCCGCGCCGCCGGGTTCCGCCACGAGGGCACGCAGCGCGGCCACTTCCTGATCGACGGCCAGCGCCATGACGTCCACCTCTACGGCCGGCTCGTCTCGGACCCCTCCCCCGAGCTGCGGCCCCTGCCCTGGGCCGACGACGCCCGCCCCTGGCGCTGACGGGACGCGGCCCGCGAGGCAGAGGGACACGCGCGGCGTCCCATGACGACGACCCGGCGCAGACCCGCCCGCGGCCGGTTAGTCTGCTCCGATGACCTCCACCCCGCAGCGCCCCTTCCTCCTGGTCCAGACGCGCCCCGAGGTGGACGCCGCGCTGGCCGAGGCCGAGGCCGTGCAGCGCCTCGGGGGCTTCGCGGACGGACAGCTGACCGCGATGCAGCTGGGCCGCGATCTCGGCGCCGCACCCGACGCCCGCCCCGACTGGGGTGACCTCCTGGCCCGGCACGCCGGCGTCATCCTGCCCGGCAGCCCCTACACCACCTCCGACCCCGAGGACACGAAGTCCGCGCTGCAGCGGCGCGTGGAGTCGGAGCTCGCCCGGATGCTCGAGGTGGTGCTCGCCGGGGACCGTCCGTTCTTGGGCTGCTGCTACGGCGTCGGCACGCTCGGGCGTCACGTGGGAGCGCTCGTGGACGGCACGTACGGCGAGTCCGCAGGGCCCGTCACGGTCACCCTCACGGACGAGGGCGCGGCAGACCCCCTCCTCGCGGGGATGCCGGCCGACTTCACCGCCTACGTGGGCCACAAGGAGGCCGTGACGCAGCTGCCGGAGGGCGCCGTCGTGCTGGCGTCCGGCGTTGCGTGCCCGGTGCAGATGTTCCGCCTCGGCGAGCACCAGTACGCCACGCAGTTCCACCCCGAGCTCGACCAGGCCGGGCTCCTGGAGCGCCTGCGGATCTACGCGCACCACGGGTACTTCGCCCCCGAGGAGTCCGATGCCACGTTCGCGCGCATCGCCGCGACGACCGCGCCCGAGCCGCCGCGGATCCTGGAGAACTTCCGGCGCGCCTACGAGGGCTGACGGGCCCGACGTCGGGACGGCCGGGTCACACCCAGCCGCGACGGGCGGCCTGCACCCCGAGCTGGAAGCGCCCCTCGGCGCCCATGCGCCGTGCGAGCTCAGAGACGCGCCGCTGCACGGTGCGGCGGGAGACCTCGAGCGATCGGGCCATGCCCTCGTCCGTCATCCCGGTGCTGAGCATCGCGAGCAGGCGGCGGTCGTGGGGGTCGAGCGCGCCGTGGTCCCCCGAGGAGACCGGGAGGGCCAGCTCCCACTGCTGCTCGAACAGACGGACGAGGGCGTCCACGAGCAGGGCGCCGCGCACCACGAGACCCTCCCCGGAGCCGGGGCTGGGGCCGACGAGTCCCACGAGCGCGACGGCGTCGTCCGCGATCAGGAGCTTGAACGGCAGGTGCGGCATGACGCGCCCCGTCTCGCCCGGCGTGGACCCGATCAGCTCCCATCGCTCGGGCGGTTCGCCGCGGAGCGAGTCGCCCTCGTAGATCACGCGCCACTTCACGCCCCGCGCGGAGGAGCGGGACTGCGCGGACTCGGGCAGCGGGTCGGCGTGGAAGTAGGGCCCGCGGTCGAAGCCGCGCACGGTGTGCCGCGCCGTGCGCGCGATCCCGACGGCGGCCTCCACGATCTCCGCGGCCCCCACCACCACGTCCAGCGACTCGCGCCCCGCGCCGGCACGACGTCGGAACTCGGCGTGCAGGGACTCGGCCGCCTCGCGCAGGGCGTCGGCCCGTGCCTGCGCTCGGTTCGCCTCGGCCGTCAGCGGCCGGTGCGGCGACTGGACCGCAAGGGACCCGTCGTCGTGCCGCCGGACGAGCCCGAGCGCCTCCAGGTGCGCGAGCGCGGCGGCGTCCACGTCATCGGTCCGGGTCTCGGGCCGCGCGAGGAGCGCGCGGAAGGCGGCGAGCTCCTCGGGGTCGAGGGCGGGGGGAGCGGCGTGGCGCAAGGGCGTCATGGCACGTTGACGCTACCTCACAGGGGTGCGTGATGCACCTCACGGTGGTGGGATGGCGGGAACGTCGCCCAGGCGCCGTCCCGTCACTCACGGAGGATCCTCATGACCCACTCGCCCACTCGTCGCCACCGCGCCCTCGGGGTGACCTCGGCCCTCGCCCTGGTCCTCTCCGGCGCCGCCGCCGCCGGGGCCGCCCCCGAGCAGGGCTCGGCCGCCCCCGATCCCGACGCGGTCACCGCCGTCACCGGGGCCGCGGCGGACACGTCCCGCACCGCGCCCGCCCCCGAGACCTTCGAGGACGGCGCCTACGTCGTCGTCCTGGCGGAGGCCCCCGTGGCCTCCTACGACGGCGGCACCGAGGGGTACGCCCCCACCCGCCCCGGCAAGGGCAAGGGCCGGGACAACGGCTTCAACCCCAAGAGCGCGAACGCCCGGGCCTACGCCAAGCACCTGACGAAGAAGCAGGACACGGTCCTCGAGCGCACCGGCGCCGGCGCCCCGCACACCCGGTACACCACCGCCCTCAACGGATTCTCCGGCACGTTCACCGCGCAGGAGGCTGCGGCCCTCGCCGCCGACCCGGCCGTGCTCGCCGTCGTGCCGGACGAGATCCGCCAGATGGACACCGTCTCCTCCCCCGACTTCCTCGGCCTCACGGGCAAGAAGGGCGTGTGGGCGGGGCTCCTGGGCAAGAAGGGCGATCAGGCGCAGGCCGGCCGCGGCGTCGTCGTCGGCGTGATCGACAGCGGCATCCGCCCGGAGGCCGCCTCCTTCCAGGACCGCGGCCACCCCGCCGCCCCCGCGGACTGGGCCGGCGGCTGCGAGACCGGTGACGCGGAGGCGTTCCCCGCCGACTCGTGCAACGACAAGCTGATCGGCGCCAAGTACTTCGTGCAGGGCTTCGGCGCCGCCCGCCTGGCCGAGGTCGAGACCCTCTCCCCGCTGGACGCCGGCGGCCACGGCACCCACACCGCCTCCACGGCGGCCGGCAACAAGGACGTGACCGCCACGGTGGACGGCCTCGAGCGCGGCACCGTCTCCGGCATGGCCCCGGGCGCCCACGTGGCCGCCTACAAGGCCTGCTGGGAGGGCGTCACCGGCGGCGGCTGCGCCACCTCGGACACCGTGGCCGCGATCGACGCGGCCGTGGCCGACGGCGTGGACGTCGTGAACTTCTCGATCTCCGGCACGAGCACCAACGTCGTGGACCCGGTGGAGGTGGCCTTCATGAACGCCGCCACCGCCGGCGTGTTCGTCGCGGCCTCGTCCGGCAACTCCGGCCCCACGGTCTCGACGACGGCGCACCCCTCGCCGTGGATCACCACCGTGGCGGCCTCGAGCCACGCGGTCTACGAGCACACGCTCGTGACCGGCGACGGCCAGCGCTTCATCGGCTCCTCCGTCACCGCCCCGCTGCCCGCCTCCACTGCCCTGGTCTACGCCGGCGACATCGCCGCCGCGGGCGCGGACCCCGCGAAGGCCGCCCTGTGCCTGCCGGGCACCCTCGACTCCGCGAAGGCGGCCGGGAAGATCGTGGTCTGCGACCGCGGCGAGAACGCCCGCGCCCAGAAGTCCACCGTGGTCAAGGACGCCGGCGGCGTCGGCATGGTGCTCGTGAACGTCACCGACGCCGGCCTCAACGCCGACCTGCACGCGATCCCCTCCGTGCACCTGGACCACACGGACCGCGATGCCCTGCTGGCCTACGTGCGGGCCGGGAACGCCACCGGCCAGATCCTGGCCACGAACGAGGGCACCACCACCCTGGTCCCCGAGGTCGCGGGCTTCTCCTCGCGCGGCCCGTCCCTGGCCGCCGAGTCGGACCTGCTGAAGCCGGACATCTCCGCCCCCGGCGTGGACGTGCTCGCCGCATACTCGCCGGAGGAGGCGGGCGAGGACTTCGCCTACGTCTCGGGCACCTCGATGTCCTCCCCGCACATCGCGGGCCTCGCCGCGCTCGTGAAGCAGGGACGCCCCGAGTTCAGCCCCATGGAGATCAAGTCCGCCATGATGACGACGGCGCGCGACCACGCGTCCGAGACGTCCCCGTTCGCGGGCGGCGCGGGCTTCGTGGACCCCACGACGATGATGGACCCGGGGCTCGTGTTCGACTCGGACCGAGAGGACTGGTTCGACTACCTCGCCGGCCAGGGCATCACGTTCGCGGCCACCGGCGAGCCGGTCTCCGAGAACCCGATCGACGCCTCGGACCTCAACGTCCCCTCGATCGCGATGGGCGAGCTCTACGGCTCGCAGACCGTGACTCGCACGCTCACCAACGTGGGTCGCTCCAACGGCGAGTGGACCGCGCACGTGGAGGGCCTCGAGGGCCTCGACGTCTCCGTCTCCCCACAGGTCATCAAGCCGCGCCGCGGGGCCGACGCGGACGTGGACATCTCCGTCACCGCCGCGGGCGCTCCCGCGGGCGAGTGGGCCACCGGCCACATCGTGTGGACCGGCCCGGCCGAGCAGCGGGTGCGGATCCCCGTGGTCGTGCGCCCCGGCGTCGCCGACGCCCCGGCCACCGTGACCGTGGAGCGGGACGCCGACTCGCTCGAGCTGCCGGTCGTCTCCGGCGTGGACGGGACCTTCACCACCCGCGTGAACGGGCTGACCCGCGGCGAGGAGCACACCGGCACCACGGTGCGCCGCCCGTTCTTCGACAAGGCCGACGCGGCCCTGACCGCTCACGACTTCGCGTACCCGCGCGGCTACCCCACCGTGCGGATCGAGGCCGAGACCGCCGCGCCCGACGTGGACCTGGACGTCTACGTGACGAGCTCGTGGTCCGGCTACCCCGTGGCCCGCTCCACGACGCGCGGCACCGGCACGGAGGTCTACCAGGGCCGGATCTACAGCTCGGCCCCCGAGCACCAGGTCCACGTGGTCGCGAAGCCGGGCGCGGACGGCCTGCCCTCCGACGCGCCGATCGACTACACGCTGCGGGTGTTCTTCCCGCAGGAGGGCGGCGGCGACAACGGCGTGCTGACCTTCGATCCGGCCTCCGCCGCGGTGAAGCCCGGAGAGACGCACGTCTTCCACGGCACCCTGGAGACCGACGGGGTCAGCCCCTACATGGGCACCGTGGACATCCTGCACGACGGCAGGGTGGTGGACACCACCACCGTGCGCGTGCAGTGATGCGCGGATGAGGCGGGCCCGCCGGCGAGAGCCGAGCGGGACCCCCGGAGACGAGGCGGCCCCCTGACGGGGGCCGCCTCTTCCGTGCCATCCCTTCCGTACCGTGGAGGCCATGACCGCGAACGACGTCCCCCCGTCCTCCCTGCCCTACGTCCCCGGCCCCGCCGTCCGCGCGGCGCTGACCCCCACGCAGGCCGTGGACGCCCTCGAGGCGGCGCTGCGCTCCGGCGTCGATCCGGAGCACGACGCCCCGCGCACCCGCCTGGACACCGCGCACGGCCAGCTGCTGCAGATGCCCTCGACGGCGGGCACGGACACCGGCACGAAGCTGCTGACCGTCTCCCCGGACAATCCCGCGCGGGACCGGCCGCTCATCCAGGGCGTCTACGTCCTCTTCGGCGGCGAGGAGCAGTCCCCGCGCGCGGTGATTGACGGGCTCGAGCTCACCAACCTGCGCACCGCGGCGGTCTCCGCGCTGGGTGTCCGGCTGATGGGGACGACGGCGCCGCGTCACCTCGCGGTGTTCGGCACCGGGGTGCAGGCGTGGGAGCACGCCGTGGCGTTCGCGGACGTGTTCACGCTGGAGCGGATCACGGTGGCCGGGCGGAACCGTCTCAAGGCCGAGGCCATGGCCGCACGGATCGAACGGGAGCTGGGCGTCGACGCGGACACCGGCGGCGCGGAGGCCGCCGCCGAGGGCGACGCGGTGGTGTGCGCCACGTCCGCGACCCGGCCCTTCTTCGACGGCGACCTCGTGCGGGACGACGCCGTCGTCGTCGCGATGGGCGCCCACACCCCGGACGCCCGAGAGCTGGACGACGTCCTCATGGGGCGCGGCTTCGTGGCCGTGGAGTCCCGGGACTCCGCCCTGCGGGAGGCCGGGGACGTGCTCCTGGCGATCGAGGCCGGCGCGCTGCGCGGGATCGAAGACGTGGCCACGCTCGCCGAGCTCGCGGCGGGGACGGCGCGTCGGCCGGCGGGCAAGCCCGGCGTGTTCGTGACCACGGGCATGCCGTGGCAGGACCTCGCGGTGGCCGTCGCCGTGGCCGAGCGCGCGGGGGCCTGAGCAGCCGCCCGCGCCGCACGCCGCCACTACGCTGAGACGCATGTCCGTCACCCCCGCACCTGCCTCCCGAGGGCGCCGCGCGCCGTCGTCGCCCGCCGCCGCGAGCGCCCCCGCCCATCCCACGCACTTCGGGTTCGAGGTGACCTCGCGCCTGGAGTCCGGGGGCGTCGACGGCGCCCCGCTGGGCCGCACCGGCGTGATCAGCACCCCGCACGGGCAGATCCAGACCCCGGCGTTCATCCCGGTGGCCACGCAGGCCACGGTCAAGGCCGTGCTGCCGGAGTCCATGAAGGAGCTCGGCGCGCAGGCCCTGCTGGCCAATGCCTACCACCTGTACCTCCAGCCCGGTGACGACCTCCTCGACGAGGCCGGCGGGCTGGGCGCGTTCATGAACTGGCCCGGCCCCACGTTCACGGACTCCGGCGGCTTCCAGGTGATGTCCTTGGGCTCCGGGTTCAAGAAGGTCATCGACATGAAGGGCCCGGACGCCCCGGCCGGCCAGGGCGCGGACGACGCCGTCGCCCCCGGCAAGGAGCGCCTGGCCAACGTGGACGACGACGGCGTGTGGTTCACGTCCCACCTCACCGGCGACAAGCACCGGTTCACGCCCGAGGTGTCACTGCAGATCCAGCACAACCTCGGGGCGGACATCATGTTCGCCTTCGACGAGTTGACCACCCTGCACAACTCCCGCGGCTACCAGGAGGAGGCCCTCGAGCGGACCCGCCGGTGGGCCCAGCGCTGCCTTGACGAGCACGCCCGCCTCACCGGGGTCCGTGCCGACCGGCCGTACCAGGCGCTGTTCGGCGTGATCCAGGGCGCGCAATACGAGGACCTGCGCCGCAAGGCCTGCCGGGACCTCTCCGCGATGCGCACGGAGTTCCCCGCGGCCGGGGAGCTGGACGCCGCGTCGAACGGCTTCGACGGCTACGGCGTGGGCGGGGCGCTCGAGAAGGAGAACCTCGGGACCATCGTCGGCTGGTGCGCGCAGGAGCTGCCCGAGGACAAGCCGCGACACCTGCTCGGGATCTCCGAGCCGGACGACCTCTTCACGGCCGTGGAGAACGGCGCGGACACGTTCGACTGCGTCTCCCCCACCCGCGTGGCCCGCACCGGCGCGTTCTACACGCGCGACGGCCGGTTCAACCTGCCGGGCGCGAAGTACAAGCGGGACTTCGGGCCGCTCGACGCCGAGTGCGACTGCTACGTGTGCGCGAACTACTCGCGGGCCTACATCCGCCACCTCATGAAGGCCAAGGAGATGGTGGCGCACACACTCGTCTCGATCCACAACGAGCGGTTCACGGTCTCCCTCGTGGACCGCATCCGCGCGGCCATGCAGGACGGGACGCTGCCCGATCTCAAGGCCGAGACCCTCGGCCGGTACTACGCCCCGAAGGGCTGAGGGGTGCCGGGTGCGCCGGCACGCTGCGGCGGGCGCGAGCCAGCACGCTGCGGCGGGCGCGAGCCAGCACGCTGCGGCGGGCGCGAGCCAGACGTTTCTGCTGTTCTGAGGGGGCTGTCACGACCGATTCGTCTGGCTCGGCGACGCTCGGACGCGTGGGAGACGTGAGCCAGACGATTCAGCGGCTCCTGCACAGAGCCGCCGACTCGGCTCGCCCTCCACGGCCCTCGCCGTCGCGGCGCCGGGTCCGCCCATGGAAAGAGAGGGTGGCGGCATGGTCGCCCCTCCTCCGCACGACGACGCCACCCTCAGCCCCGTCTTCCCGGTCGCCGCGGGGCTGCAGGCCGGTCTGACGGCCTCGCAGCTGCGCGGCCCCCGGTTCGACGCCCCGCACCACGGGCTGCGGCACACCGCCGGGGGTCAGCCCTCACTGGCCGACGTCGTCCGCGCCCTCCAGCGGACGAACCCCGGCACCGCGGCCACCCACGCCACCGCCGCTCGCCTCTGGGGGATGTGGCTGCCGCGGCAGTGGGAGCGCGGCCCCATCCATCTGGCGCGCACGCGGGCCGAGGGCGGGGCGCCGCGCCGCAGCGGCGTCGTCGGGCATGAGCTGCACCCGCAGGACCCCGTGCTGGTGCGCTCGGGGGTGTGGATCACGACGCCGGCCGCCACCTGGGCGGCGCTGGCGCAGCTGGGTCTGCCGTTGGACGACGTCGTCGCCGCCGGGGACAGCCTGCTGCAACGGGCCGACGGCCCGGCGGGCCGGCGTCGTCCCGGCGAGCATCCACGGTGCACCGTGCGTGATCTGGAGGCGGAGGTGCTGCGGGTGCGCGGCAGGCGAGGGACGCGGACCCTGCGAGCGGCCCTGCCGCTGCTCAGGGACGGCGCGGATTCGAGGGCCGAGACGCTCCTGCGACTGGCGCTGACCGACGCGGGTGTGCCGGAGCCGGAGGTGAATCCGCTGCTGATGCTGAGCGACGGGTCCACCGTCCGGCCGGACCTGGTGTGGCGGGAGGCTCGCGTCTGCGTGCAGTACGAGGGCGATCATCACCGGACGGACCCGCAGCAGTGGCGCCGTGACATCGAGCGCGACCGCCGGATGCAGGCCGAGGGGTGGATCGTGCTGCGCGTGGCCGCCAGCGTCTTCACACGGCGCGGCCTCGACGCCCTGCTGCGAGACCTCGCCGCCCACCTGCGGCTCCCTCTGCCGGCGTGAGCCAGACGAATCGGCCGCCGAGCCAGACGAATCGGCGGCAGGGGGGCGTGCGTACCAGCAGAAATCTCTGGCTCACGCCGCCCCCCGCTCGCGTCATCTCACACGAACGCGCCGACCCCCGTGATCTCGCGGCCGATGATCAGCCCCTGCACGGTCTCGGTGCCCTCGTAGGTGTGGATCGCCTCGATGTCCGCGAAGTGGCGGGCCACCTCGTTCTGGATGAGGATGCCGTTGCCACCGAGCAGGTCGCGCGCGTTCGCGGCGATGGACCGCGCGGCGCGCGTCGCCGAGTACTTGGCCAGGGACGCCATCGGCCCGGTGAGCCGGCCCTCGTCTTCGAGCCGGGTCGCGCGCAGCACGAGCAGCTGCACCTGGGTGAGCTGGGAGAGCATCTCGGCCAGGCGGGTCTGCACGCTCTGGGCGGCCGCCAGCGGCCGGCCGAACTGGACGCGCTGCCCCGCGTAGTGCACCGCCGCCTCGTAGCAGCCCACGGCCTTCCCGAGGGCGGACCACGCGACGCCCACGCGCGTGGCGAAGAGGACGCGGGAGGTGTCCTTGAAGGAGCGGGCCTCGGGCAGGACGTCGGCGTCGGGCACGAACACGCCGTCGAGGGTGATGTGGGCCTGGTCGATGGCCCGCAGCGCGACCTTGCCCTTGATGACCTCGGCCGTGTAGCCCTCGGACTCCTGGCGCACGATGAACCCGCGGACCTTCTCGTCCTCGGCGCTGCGCGCCCACACGACGGTCACGCCGCCGGCGGCCCCGTTGCCGATCCACTTCTTGTGCCCGTGCAGCCGCCAGCCGCCGTCGACGCGCTCGGCGCGGGTCTCCAGCGAGACGGAGTCGGAGCCGTGGGTCGGCTCCGTGAGGGCGAAGGCGCCGTAGAGCTCGCCGCGCGCCATGGCCGGCAGGTGCTCGGCACGCTGCTCCTCGCTGCCGCACAGCTGGATCGAGCGCATGGCCAGACCGCCCTGCACGCCCGTCATCGTGGCGATCGAGCCGTCCAGCCGCGAGAGCTCCATCATGGCCAGGCCCGCGGCCACGCGGGACACGTCGGGCAGCCCGGCGACGGGCACGCCGTCGCGCAGCAGGTCGGCCTGCCCCAGGCGGGCCACGAGGTCCAGCGGGTACTCGTGGCGGTCCCATGCCTCCCGGATCCGGGGCAGCACGTCCGGCTCGAGCGCGAAGGCGCGGGCCCGACGCCACACGTCCTTCTCGGCGTCGGAGACGTCCGCGAGCGCCAGGTAGAAGTCGGTGTCCAGCGGCGTGGCGACGTCGTACTCGGGCTCGACGGTGGGCAGGGTCTCGGTCATGGTGGCCTCCCGGGCGGGGTCGGAGAGATGGGTGTGTCTGTCATCACCCTACACCGACTGACACGCCATCTCACAGAATCAGACGCAGTCTCACCCCCTCTCCTCGTCCGTGGCACCATGGCCCGCATGACGACGCCCGCCGAGGACACCCTCACCGCCCTGATCCACCTGCTGGACCGCGAGGGCTACGACGCCGTCACGGCCGACCAGCTCGCCCGCCAGGCCGGCATGAGCCGGGCCAGCTTCTTCCGCCACCTCGGCGGGAAGGAGGAGGTGGTCTTCGCCGACCACGCAGCGCTGCTCGCCCGCCTGGACGACTTCCTGCGCGGCACCTCCCTCGGCGTGCGGGAGGCCCTCGAGGAGGCGGTCCTCCAGGTCTTCCGGCACCACACCGCCGATCCGGACCGCGCCCGGGCGCGCTCTCGCCTGCTGCGCGGCTCCCAGGCGCTGCGCACGCGCGAGCTGCTCACCTCGCACCGCTACACGGAGCTGTTCTCTGACTGGCTCGCCTCGGCCCTGCCGGACACGCCCGCGCGCGGCGGGGTCGCCGTCGGGCTGGCGGCGGCCGTGGTGGCCGTCCACAACCGCGCCCTGCGGGCGTGGCTCCACGCCCCGGCCGACGACGCCGAGTCCGGCCTGCGCACAGACCTCGCGGAGGTCATCGCGCGGCTCACGGCCGAGCCGGCCGAGGCAGAACGGACGCTCGCCGCCGTGCGTCGGCTCCTGGTCTGAGACCGGGCTCTCAGCGGCCGGCGACCTGCGCGTTCTCCGCCCCGAACGCGGGCGGGTAGCGGGACTCGCCGGCCGGCACCTCGGCCCCGTCCTGGAGCGTGAGGACCTGCAGCGCCTCGGGCTGCCGGGCGAAGGCCGCGCGCACGCCGTGCTCGGAGGCCCGGTGGAAGCCGAACTTCGCGTAGTACTCGGGCCAGCCGTAGACCACCACGACCGCCTCGCCGTCGGCCTGCGCCTTCTGCAGCAGGGCGTTGACGAGCGCGGTGCCGGCGCCCTCGCCCTGATGCTCGGGCAGGACGCCGTGCGGGGCGAGGGCGAGCACCTCGGCGTCGTCGATGTGGGCCCGGACCAGGGTGCCGTAGCCCATCGGGTCCGACTGCAGGTCCGTGCCGGGGATCGCGGCGGTCATGGCCACGAGGGAGTACTGGGGCAGCCAGCCCTCCGCGCCGCCGGCGAGCTCCTCGACGAGGTCGGCCTCGGCCGTGGACGCGAAGGCGAGCTCGGCGATCTGGCGGACGGCGCGGCGGTCCGCCGGATCGTCGTGATCGGCCTCGCGGGTGGACCAGCGGTGGCCGAGATCCTGGCCGGCAGGGACGTGGGCGGCGCGGTGGCCGGGGGTCTGGGTGCTGTTCTGCTCGGCGCTCATGCGCTCACCGTAGCCAGGGTGTGACCCCGGATACAGAGACGGCGCCCTGCGTCACGCTCGTGACGCGGGCGCCATCGCCTCCTCCGGCCGGGGCGGGCTCAGTCGATCTGCAGCTCGCCCATCGGGCCGAAGCCCTCCGCACCGACCTGCTCGGAGATGATCTGGGGCGTGCTCGCCAGCAGCGGCCGCATCGCGTCCAGGCCCTCCTGGAAGTGCGGGGACGCGACGTGGGCCTGCGCACCCTCGTCCGTGAACCCCTCGAGCAGGAAGTACTCGTTGGGGCCGCCCTCCACCGGGCGGTACCACTCGAAGAACAGGTTGCCGGGCTCGGAACGCACGTCCGCGGTGTACTTCGCGACGGCGTCCATCCACTCGTCGGCACGCTCGGGCTGGACGGTGAACTTCAGGTTGATGAGGATCATCTAGTCTCCTGGGCCATCTTTCCGGCCTGATGGCGCGGATTCAAGCGGATTCGTCTGGGTGGAGCTACCTCCACGGGTGTTCATGACTGCTCATAAGATATCATGAGACTAGTCACCTGCAACACCTAGAGACTAGTCACGGAGGGCGCATGGCGAAGGCACCCGCGAAGCTACCCACGGGCATCGACCGCCTCAGGTCGGGCAAGTACCGCGCGCGCATCTACGTGGACGGGCGCCAGCACACGCTGGGGAGCTTCCACACGCTGGGGGACGCCCGGGCCGCTCTCGACATCGCCCGAGGGGAGAAGGCGCGGGGGACGTTCACGCCGCCCGATCAGCAACGGGTCAAGGCGCGGGAGAAGAAGGCTGCCCCTCGTGGGGGCGTCACCGTCGCCGACGTGGCGGCGGAATGGCTGGCATGGGGCGAACGGGTCGGGCGCACCCGCCGGACCATAGAGGCATATCGCCACCGTCTCGACCTCTACATCCTCCCGGCGTTCGGCCCTCGCCCCATCGCAGACGTGACGGTGCACGACGTGGACGCCTGGCATGAGGATCTCGTGAACACGCGTGGGCCGGGTGCAGCACGCGCCGCCTATCTCGCCCTCTCTGCCTTGTTCACCTATGCCCGGGGCAAGGCCCGCGAGCAACGGCGCGACTTCACTCCCTATGTCTCCGAATCGCCCTGCCAGGTTCACGGCGCGGCGGCACATACCGCCGTCCGGAAGGTGGATCGGGAGGTGGCGACGCCGGAAGAAGTGGAAGCCCTCGCCTCATACATGCCGCCCCAGAACGAGCTGGCCGTGCTGCTGGCCGCGTGGTGCGGGCTACGGCGGGGGGAAGTCCTCGCCCTGCGCCGGAAGCACCTGGAGGTCGTGGGGGACGGCGACGACGCGCAGTGGTGGATCAAAGTGGAGAGGCAGCTACAGCGTGAGCGGGGCGGGGGTGTCTATGAGACCTCTCCCAAGTCTGAAGCGGGAGCCCGATACGTCCCAATCCCGCCGCGCCTCATTCCCCTCGTGCAGCGCCACCTGGACGACGACGCCGGACCAGGCCGGGACGGGCTGCTGTTCCCTCGCCGTCGCCGTGGTGCAGACTTCACCGCCCCGGAGACGTTCGCCTACCGATTCCGTGAGGCCGTCAAGGAGTTCAATGCCGACCGTGCCGCCGACGATCTGCCCACCCTGGACGGCTTCACCTTCCACATGCTCCGGCACACCGCGCTCACCCGCATCGGGGAGCGGGGGGCGACTCTCGAAGAGCTGCGGGCTTTTGCCGGCCACGCCTCATGGAAAGTCGTTCAGCGATACCAACACGCCTCACGCGACCGCCTGGCCGCGCTGGCCCGCGAACTCTGATTGGAGCACTGCCCCGTGAACGTCACTGCTGAACAGGTGTTCGCCCTCCTGCCCGCCGACCCTGCCGAGCGCCGGGAGCACGCGGCAGTGGTCTACCGCTGCAAGCGCGCGGGCTGCGTCATGGCCGAGGTCTACACCGCCCCCGGATTCACCCTCATTCACCAAGGCGAGTTCAAGGTGAGCCCGGCCCTAGACTCTGCCACCTCGACCCCCGAGGCCCGAGAGACGAAACAGGATGCGCGGGGGCGGTGGGAGGCGCGGACCTACTTTCTGCATGAGGCCGTGAATCCGGTGTTCTACTGCCGCCACATCTTCCATCTGTCCCTCCCGAACGAGCGGATCGAGGGGGACGTGAAGCGGCGCGCCGGGGCCGTCCGGCTCGACAAGGCCGACGCGGCATTCCCCCCGCCCACGGGCACCGCCGATCGCGCCTGAATGGACATGCCGCGTCACACTGTGTACTCTGACCGCGTAAGGCCCGCATTGTGATAGTGCGAACCCGGAAGGCGGCACCCCGGAAGAACCCTTGAAAGGGGCTTCCTAGCCATGCCTGTCCCGTCACTGTCGCACGCGGGCCGTTCTGCGTCCTGCACCCTTGAGCCGCACCTGACGCTCGCCGAAGTCGCCGAAATCACCGGCACCAGCCTGCCCACCGTCCGGCGCTGGGTCGCCCGGGGCGAGCTGCCGGCCTACCGTTTCGGCGCCCGTTCCCTGCGCGTCGATCCCGCCGACCTGCGCGCCATGCGGAAGCCGGTCACCCCCCTCGCCGAGATGCGGGGAGCTGATGCCCGTTGAGCGCCCCCACCGATTCCGCGCCGACGCTCGAACGAGCGACTAAGGCAACGCAGCTGGACCGCCGCCCCATCGCCCCCCGCGAGCTGGTGCAGCACGTCCGAGAGGCCCACGGGCTTCCCCGCCGCCGTGCCGAGTGGATCGCGCGCCAGTGCTACCGCGACCCGCGTACCGCCGCCGCCTACCTCCCCCTGGGATGGGTGGAGATGCTGCACCCGACCGTCACGACGTACCGCCGCCGCATTCCGCGCATGGTCGGCACGGGAGAGACGGGCCGGATGGATTTCCCCGGGGGTGCTGCCGCGTGAACCTGGACATGAAGAAGGGCCGCCCCGTCGCCCACGGAGCGGCCCCCTCGAAGAAGATCACCACCGTCATTCTACCCCGACCCGCCGACCTTTTGAACGGCGTTTTCGTGGTCCTCGTGGCCCGACAGAGCGCCGGAGAAGTCCGCTATCGCCGTTCGGTCTACTTCAACCTTCCCGCCGCCCAGCGCGCCCAGGATCGGGCCGTCGAGCGCGGACAGGCCGCGTCCATCACCCTGTGCAGGTTGACCCCGGTCCACGAGTTCGACGGCGGGTGGGCCTCTTGAGCGCCGCACTGATCGACGCCGCCCGTGAGCTGCACGCCCACGGGGTGAACGTGATCCCCGTCCGCGACGACGGCAGCAAGGCCCCGGCCCTGCGCGCCTGGCAGACGCACGCCACGACCGAGGATGACCTCGTGCAGTGGTTCGGCGGGGATGAGCCCCGCTACCGGGCTCTGGGGGCCGTCTGTGGGGCGCCCTCCGGTGGTCTGGAGCTGCTGGAGATTG
>NZ_JAHXOZ010000015.1 GCF_023147585.1 Micrococcus sp. EYE_212 | reverse complement strand
CTACCACCGCCGCCGCCGGCAGGTGCGCCTGGGCCGATTGACGCCGGTCGAGTACGAGTTGATCATGGACCACACGCCCGCAGACGCGGCGTGACGAAGACTGTCACCTATGGGTGCATCAGTCCCTGTGTCTTCGTACCGTGGGACGGTGGCTGCACCGGGCCGGGCTCTCCCGGCTACGGGACCTGACCCCGGCCGGGGAAGACCTGCGCCAGCAGCCGGCCCAGAGGATCACCGCGAGGGGGCCGGGGCACATGGTGCACCTGGACGTGAAGAAGATCGGGAAGATCCCTGACGGGGGAGGCTGGCGTGCTCACGGCCGGGACTCCGAGAACGCGCGAGCGGCCAAGCGCGGGCCTGGCCGCCGGGTCGGCTACACCTACCTGCACTCGGCGGTGGACGGGTTCACCCGCCTGGCCTACACCGAGGCGTTGGAGGATGAGAAGGCGGTGACCACGATCGGGTTCTTCTGCCGGGCGCGGGCGTTCTTCGCCGCCCACGGCATCCGGATCGACAGGGTGGTCACGGACAACGGGAACAACTACCGGGCCGTGGACTTCACCCGGAAGGTGGTCTCGCTCGGGGGTCGGCACCACCGGATCCGCCCCTACACCCCGCGCCACAACGGGAAGGTCGAACGCTACAACCGGCTGATGGTCGATGAGGTCCTCTACGCCCGCCCGTACTCCTCAGAGACGGCCCGGCGTGAGGCCCTGGCGGTGTGGGTGAACCACTACAACTACCATCGGCCTCATACCTCCTGCGGGGACGCCCCGCCGGCCTCACTGGCCCCGGCGCGAGTCAACAACGTCATGACCTCTTACAACTAGACTCGACGCCATGACCGAGCAGACCGCCTCCTCCCGCGACCGCCTCCCCGAGAAGGTCTCCGACCTCTTCGACCCGACGCGCTGGCGCGTGGTCGAGGGCTTCGACTTCGAGGACATGACCTACCACCGACAGGTGGAGCGCGACGCCGACGGCCGCTGGGTGCGCGACCTGCCCACAGTGCGCATCGCCTTCGACCGCCCCGAGGTCCGCAACGCCTTCCGTCCCGGCACCGTGGACGAGCTCTACCGCGCCCTCGACCACGCTCGCATGACCCCGGACGTGGGCACGGTCCTCCTCACCGGCAACGGCCCCTCCCCCAAGGACGGCGGCCATGCGTTCTGCTCCGGCGGCGACCAGCGCATCCGCGGCCGCGACGGCTACCGCTACGCCGAGGGGGACACGGCCGAGACCATCGACCCGGCCCGCGCCGGCCGCCTGCACATCCTCGAGGTCCAGCGGCTCATGCGGACGTCGCCGAAGGTGATCGTCGCCGTCGTGAACGGGTGGGCCGCCGGCGGCGGGCACTCGCTGCACGTGGTCGCCGACCTCACGCTCGCCTCCCGCCAGCACGGGAAGTTCAAGCAGACGGACGCCACGGTCGGCTCGTTCGACGCCGGCTACGGCTCGGCCCTGCTCGCCCGCCAGGTGGGCCAGAAGCGGGCGCGGGAGATCTTCTTCGCCGCCCGCGAGTACTCAGCCGAGCAGATGGTCGAGATGGGCGCCGTCAACGAGGCCGTGGACCACGAGCGCCTCGAGGAGGTCGCGCTGGAGTATGCGGCGGACATCAACGCGCAGTCCCCGCAGGCCATCCGCATGCTCAAGTTCGCGTTCAACCTGCCCGACGACGGCATGGCCGGCCAGCAGGTGTTCGCGGGTGAGGCCACGCGCATGGCCTACATGACGGACGAGGCCGTGGAGGGCCGAGACGCGTTCCTGCAGAAGCGCGACCCGGACTGGTCCGCCTTCCCGTACCACTTCTGACCGACCACCAGGCAGGACGGAGACCCGCCCATGCTCGCACTGCTCAACGACCAGCCCATCCTCGTCCTCATGGCCACCGTCGCCCTGGGCGCCGCCGTCGGCACCATCCCCCTGGGCAAGATCCGCCTCGGCGCCTCCGGAGCCCTGTTCGTGGGCCTGCTCGTCGGGGCGGTGCTGCCCGACGTCGGCGACCGGCTGGCCCTGTTCCAGAGCTTCGGCCTGGCCCTGTTCGCCTACCTGATCGGGCTCGGCGCCGGCAAGGTGTTCTTCCGGGACCTGCGCCGCAACCTGCCCCTGATGCTGGCCGCCGTCGTCGTGGTGATCCTCACCACCTTCACGGTGCACCCGCTGGCCGCGCTGCTCAACCTGGACCTGCCGACGGCGATCGGCGTGTGGACGGGTTCGCTCACCGCGACGCCGGCGATGGCGCTGGCGAACCAGCTCACCGGCGGGCAGGCCCCGGCCGTGGGCTACGGGCTGTCCTACCTGGTGGGCGTGGTCGGCACCATCATCGCGATCACCCTGCTCGCCGCCCGCCCGTGGAGCAGTTCCCCGCGCGATCCGGCGCCGGTGACCGACGGCAAGCTGCGCTTCACCGCCGCGGCCGCCACCTCCGCTCTCGCCGTGCGGGAGATCCCGGGGATCTCCGACGGGCTGGTGCGCGTGGTGGCGCTGCACCACGGCGGCGTGGCTCGGATCGCCGGCTCCGCCGACCGGATCGAACCCGGGGACGAGGTCGTCCTGGACGGCACGGAGAAGAACATCGACGCGGCCGTGGAGGCCTTCGGCCGCCGCACCGGCGCCGACCCGGCGCGGGTGATGAACCCGCTGCAGACCTCCATGGTCATCGTCACCGCCCGCGCCCTGGCCGATCGCCGCCTGGGCACGCTGTCCCTGCGCGAGCGCTTCGGCACCGACGTCGCCCGGCTGCGGCGGGACGACGTCGAGTCGCTGGCCACCCCGCAGACCGAGCTCAAGGTCGGCGACCGGGTGCTCATCGTGACCACCGCGCCGCGGATGGAGGCGGTGCGCGACTTCTTCGGCAACTCGACCCGGGGGCTCTCGAACCTGGACTGGATCTCCCTGGGCACGGGCATGGCGCTGGGCTACCTGCTGGGCATGGTGACGATCCCGCTTCCGGGCGGGGCCTCCTTCTCCCTCGGCCCGGCGGCCGGGTGCATCCTCGTCGGCCTCGCCCTCGGTGCGATCGGCCGAACGGGACCCACCGTGTGGGAGCCGTCCACGGAGATCGCGCTGACGCTGCGGCAGTTCGGCCTCATGCTCTTCCTGGGCGTGGTGGGCCTGGCCGCCGGCCCGGCGTTCATCGAGACGGTGTTCACCCGGGTCGGCGGGCTGGCCATCCTGATGTCCGCCGTGCTCACCGCGCTGACCGCGGCCCTGCTCATCGCCGCGGCACGGCTGCTGGGGCAGTCCGTGGATCGCACCTACGGGGCACTGGCGGGCATCACGGGCCAGCCGGCGATCCTGGACTACGCGCTCTCCCGGTCCACCGACGCCCGCGTGACCGAGGGCTACGCCCAGCTGTTCGCGCTGATCATGGTGGTCAAGATCGCCACCGTGCCGTTCATGCTCTGACCGGTCGGTCGGATCCGATCCGCCGGGCGGGTCCGTCCGACCGTCGGGCCTCCTACACTCGGGGCCATGCCCGCCACCGCCGACGCCCTCGCCCGCGCCACGGACGTCTGCACGTCCTCGAGGTCCAGCGCCTGATGCGCACCTCGCCCAAGGCGATCATCGCCGTCGTGAACGGCTGGGCGGCCGGCGGCGGCCACTCGCTCCACGTGGTCGCGGACCTGACCCTGGCCTCGCGCGAGCACGGGAAGTTCAAGCAGACGGACGCCACGGTCGGCTCGTTCGACGCCGGCTACGGCTCGGCCCTGCTCGCCCGCCAGGTGGGCCAGAAGCGCGCCCGCGAGATCTTCTTCACGGCGCGCGAGTACTCGGCCGAGCAGATGGTCGAGATGGGCGCCGTCAACGAGGCCGTGGAGGGCCGGGACGCGTTCCTGCAGAAGCGCGACCCGGACTGGACGCCGTTCCCCTACTACTTCTGAGCCCGGCGCCCCACGCGGAACTCGAGGCCCTTCCTCACTGCGGGCCACTCCGCGGCGACGACGGAGTAGACCACCGTGTCCCGCACGTAGCCGTTGCGCTGTGCCTGCTGGCGCAGCACCCCGTCCCGCTTGGCACCGAGCCGCTCGATCGCCGCGCGGGACTGCATGTTCATCCAGTCCGTGCGGAACTCGACGGCGGCGACGCCCCAGACCTCGAAGGCGTGGCCGAGCAGGAGCAGCTTGGCATCGGCGTTCGTCCCCGTGCCGGAGGCGGAGGCCGCGTTCCAGGTGCTGCCGACCTCCACGCGGGGCACGGAACGGTCGATGTTCATGAACGTCGTCATGCCGATGACCTGCCCGTCGGAGAGCCGACGGGTGGCGAAGGGGACCATGGACCCGGCCTCCTGCAGGGCCAGGCGACGGTCGATCTCCGCTGCCATGCCCTCGGGGGTGGGCACGGCGGTGTACCAGAGCTCCCACTGCCGGCCGTCCTGCACCGCCTCGACGAGCTCGTCGTGGTGGTCGTGGCTCAGCGGCTCCAGCCGGACGAGGCGGCCGGTGAGCGTGACGGGGCCGATCTCGGCGGCGGGCGTGGCGGCGGTGTCCGGGGCGGTCATGCGTGAAGCCTAGAGCGTCCCCGCCCACGATTACCGTGGTCTCATGCCGCTGACCCCCGACGCCCTGGCCACTGCCCGCTCCGCCCTCGCCACGGCGTTCGACGGCGGCGCGCCCGTCGAGTTCACGGCGGACGGCACCGTGGCCCTGCACCCCGAGGCCCGCGATCCGGCGCGCTGCGGCCACCCGGACGCCGTCGCCGTCGTCCGCACGTCCGGCTCGACGGGCACGCCGAAGCAGATCGTCCTGACCCGCGGCGCCCTGCGCGCCTCGGCCGCCGCCACCGCGCAGCGGCTCGGCGGGGAGGGCACGGGCGGCGAGGGGCACTGGCTCCTCGCGGTCGGCGTCCACTACGTGGCCGGCCTGGCCGTGCTCTCCCGCACCATCGCGGCCGGCACCGCGCCCGTCGCGCTGGCGCCCGGCCCGTTCACGCCCGCCGCCTTCGCCGCAGGGGCCGCCCGCCTCCCGGACGACGGCGGCCCGCGCTTCGTCTCGCTCGTCCCCACCCAGCTCGCCCGGCTCCTGGCGCCCGGAGCCGACCCGGCCGGCGTGGCGGCGCTGCGCGCCTTCGACCGTGTGCTGGTGGGCGGGGCGCGCCTGGCCCCCGAGCTGCGCGCGTCCGCCGAGGCGGTCGGCGTGCGTGTCACCGCGACCTACGGCATGGCGGAGACGTGCGGGGGCTGCGTGTACGACGGCGTCCCGCTGCCCGGCGTCACGGCGGACACCGTCCCGTCCGACCCCGCCGACCCAGCCGCCAGTCCGCGGGTGCGCCTCGCCGGGCCCATGGTGGCCGCCGGCTACCTCGACGACCCCGTCCGCACCGCGGCGCACTTCCCGCGCGGCGCGGACGGCGCCCCCGCCTTCCTCACCGAGGACACGGGCACGGTGTCCGGCACCCCCGACGGCGGCACGCGCCTGTCCGTCACCGGGCGCCTGGACGACGTCGTCATCACGGGCGGTGTGAAGGTCTCGGCCGCCGCGGTGGCCGCCGCGCTCGAGGCGCACCCGGGCGTCGCGGCCGCCCACGTGGCGGGCGTGGCCGATCCCGAGTGGGGGCAACGGCTGTGCGCGGCGGTGGTGCCGGCCGAGGGCGACGTCCTCCCCGGCGGGGCCCTCCCCGCGGCCCTCGAGGATGAGCTGCGCTCCCGCGTGCGCACCGGGCTCGGGCCGGCCGCCGTCCCGAAGACGTGGCTGGCCCTCGACGCGCTGCCGCTGCTGGGCACCGGGAAGACGGACCGGCAGGAGCTCACCCGGCGGTTCGCCGAGGCGTGACGCTGCCTCTCCCCGGATCGGCAGCCGGGACACGGATGACGCCGTCCGCGCGGTGGGGGAGCCGGCCAGGGCGGAGCTCGGCCCGGGGAGGCGGAGGGCGCAGGCCGTGGCCGCCCGGATGGGCCGCGCGTCATCCCAGGTCGCCCCCTGAGGGCCGACGTGATCACCCTCGGCCTCCTCTCCACCCCCCAGCACGGCTACGCTGAGTTCGCAGTCCCCCCGTTCGAGGCGTTCGTGAAGTGCGCCATCCCCGAGCTGGACGTCCCCCCACCGCGTCGACGTCGCACGCGTCCCCTCGCTGACCCGCCTCGCACCGCCCCGCATCGCATCGCCCCGCATCGCATCGTCTCCAGGAGGTCCCCCGACCATGTCCGCCTCGCTCTCCCAGTGGGTCGCCGCCGCGCGCCTGCGCACGCTGCCGATGGCGGTGGCGCCCGTGATCGTCGGCTCGGCCGCCGCGGCGGACCTCGGGTCCCTCCACGTGGGCCGCGCCCTGCTCGCGCTCGTGGTCTCGTTGGCCCTGCAGGTGGGCGTGAACTACGCCAACGACTACTCCGACGGCATCCGCGGCACCGACGACGACCGGGTGGGCCCCTTCCGCCTCACGGCGTCCAAGCTCGTTCCCGCGAAGCATGTGAAGCTCGCCGCGTTCGCCTGCTTCGCGCTGGCGATGCTCGCCGGGCTGTGGCTCGTGCTGCTGGCCGGCCAGTGGTGGCTGATCGCCGTGGGCCTGCTGTGCGTGGCGGCCGCGTGGTACTACACGGGCGGCAAGAAGCCCTACGGCTACCTGGGCCTGGGCGAGGTGTTCGTGTTCGTGTTCTTCGGCCTCGTGGCGGTGCTCGGCACCACGTACACCCAGGCGGGCACGGTCTCCGGCCTGGCCTGGGCCGGCGCCGTGGGCTGCGGGCTGATCTCCACGGCACTGCTCATGGTGAACAACATCCGGGACATCCCCACGGACCGCGCGGCCGGCAAGATGACCCTGGCCGCCCGCATCGGGGACGCCCCGGCCCGCGCATCTTACGCCGTCATGCTGGCGGTCGCCGTGCTGCTGCCGCTGCTGTTCGTGGACTCCCACCCGTGGATGCTGCTCGTGCTGCTGGCGGCGGCGCTCGCCGTCCGCCCGGCCCGCACGGTGCTGCGCGCCCAGGACCGCCGCCGGCTCATCCCCGTGCTGCGCGCGACGGGCGTCATCGGCCTGCTCTACGCGATCACCTTCGCGCTCGGCGCGGCCCTCTGACCGGTGCCGGGGCTCGTCAGCCCCGGAAGCGTCCCTCGGTGTAGGCGTCCTCGGCGTCCGCGTCGGTCTGCTCGATGCGGCCGCGCCGCCCGGGCCGGCCCTCCCACGCGGCCGCGAGGTCCTGCGTGGCGCCCAGGCGCAGCCGTGTGAGGAAGAGGTAGCTGATCGCGAAGGTCAGCACCGCGGCCACGATCGTGGACATCACCAGTCCCAGGCCCAGCCAGAGGCTGACGCCCCAGACGGCGAAGAACAGGAGCACGCGGACGAGGCCGTAGAGGAAGAGACGCACCCGTCCATTCTAGGAGCGCTCCGCCGCCGAATAGACTGGACCGATGGGCCGCTTCCTCATCCCCGCCGCGATCGTCCTCGTCGGCCTCACCCTGTACGCCCTCTTCGAGGCGCTGCTCACCCCGGCGCACCAGGTGCGCTCGATGCCCAAGTGGGCGTGGGTGGCCGTCGTCGTGCTGGTCCCGCTCGTGGGGCCCCTGCTGTGGCTGTGCCTCGGCCGCGCCCGCCCGGCGGGCGCCACGGGCCGCCCCCCCGCCCGTCCCGCCTCCCCCGACGACGACGAGGACTTCCTGCGCACCCTGCGCACCCAGCGTCGTCAGGCCGAGCGGGAGCGCGAGCTGGACCGGCGGGACGCCGAGCTGCGCGCCCGCGAGGAGGAGCTGCGCCGCCGCCGGGAGACGGGTCAGGAGCCGGACGGTCCCGAGGCCTGACCTCCGGTCAGCTCGGCAGGCCCGCGTACGAGTGCAGGCCGGGGAAGAACTTGTTGACGATCGTGTAGTTGAACACGATGCAGGCGAAGCCCACGATGCTCAGCCACGCGGCGCGGGAGCCGGTCCAGCCGCGGGTGGCGCGGGCGTGCAGGTACGCCGCGTAGACCACCCAGATCACGAAGGACCAGACCTCCTTGGTGTCCCAGTTCCAGTAGCGCCCCCACGAGGCCTCGGCCCAGATGGCGCCGGCGATCACGGTGAAGGTCCACATCACGAAGGCGACCGCGTTGAGGCGGTAGGACCAGTTCTCGAGCGCGAAGGCCGAGGGCACGAGGCGCAGGAAGGACCAGGAGTGCTCTCCCGCGGCGGCCCGCCGCTCGGCGCGGTCCTGCAGGAGCTGGAGCACGGACATGGCGGCGGTCAGCGCGAAGAGAGAGCTGGCCAGCACGGCGATGGACACGTGGATCACGAGCCACGGCGACTGCAGCGGCGGCTGGAGGTGGCCCACCGGCGTCGGGAAGCCCATGGTGGCGGCGCACATCATGGCCACCACGAGGCCCGTGACGAAGGAGCCCACGAAGCGCAGGTCCTTGCGGATCAGGAACGCGAGGTACACCGTCACGATGACGAGCGCGCCCGTGGTCATGAACTCGTAGAGGTTGCCCCACGGCACGCGGTGCGCGGCGATGCTGCGGGCGACCACGGCGAAGGCGTGCAGGGCCCAGCCGATCGCGAGCACGGCCACGGCCACGTTGGCGACGGGGCGGCGGCCCGTGCCGGTGTAGTCCATGTCCTCGTCCACGAGGCCGTTGCCGGCTCCCGCGTGGCGCGTCTCGGCGGGCAGGGCGGTGGTGCCGGAGCCGCCGACCGTGCCGTTGGCGGCGGAGCGGGCGCCGACGCCGGCCGGCTCCCGCGTCGCGGCGGGGACGACGCCGGCCGTGCCGCGCTCGGCCGCGAGCTGGGTCTCGATTCGACGGATGGTGGAGGAGGAGATCGCCATGTCGACGGCGAAGAGGATGAAGGCCGCCGCGTAGACGAGGGCGGCGATGAGCATGAACAGGTCGCTGTACTGCGCCAGCTGCTCGTTCACGGGTGCCGTGGGGTTGTACACAGTCAGGCTCCTGAGGCGGGATGGGTGATGCCGGGGTCGGCGTGGGGGGCGCGGGGCGCGGCCGTCGCGGCCACCGCGCCGGAGGGGTCGGGCCGGTGCTCCTCGGCGTCCGGCGCGGAGACGGGCCACATGCGGTCCATGGCCGCGCGCAGGGCGAGGTGCTCCTCGCGCAGCCCGAACTCCTCGCCGCGGGCGAGGAGGGCGTACTCGACGCGGGTGCGGCCGTCGTCGCCGACGGCGGCGCGCACCCACGCGCGGCGGCGCCGCACGAACAGGCTGGTGGCGAGGCCGAGCAGGGCCGTCACGGCGAACAGGCCCACGCCCCACTTGCCCGGGTCGTAGTGGATGTCCACGCCCACATAGCGGCGGACGCCGTCGAAGCTGATCGAGCCCTTGCCGTCCGGCAGCTGGTGGGTCTGCCCCGGGGTCAGCGTGATGCCGCCGTTCTCGCTCTTGCGGCTGTTCAGCTCGGTGAGGGACTCGGTGTCGAGCACGTACACGTTCTGCGGCACGCCGCGGTCCAGGCCGAGGTCCCCGGCGTACGAGTTGAGGATCAGCGTCGGGTTCAGCAGCTCGGGGTCCACGGAGACCTGCACCCCGGAGCCCGTGGGGTCGTCCGCCGCGGGCATGAACTGGCCCACGAAGCCCAGCTGCTCCGGCCGCGCGTCGGGCGCCTTGACAACGGCCATCGAGTTGAAGTTCTGGTCCTGCACGCGGGTGACCACGGGGCCCTGGAAGGCGATGTCCCCGTTGCCGTCCCGCACGGTGACCACCGGGGCGTAGCCGTTGCCCATGAGGTAGACGCGGGCGCCGTCCACGGAGAGCGGGTGGTTGACCTTCAGGATCTCCTCGTGGGCCTCGCCGCCGGCGCCCTCGCGGACCTCCATCACGGCCGTGTAGTCGAGCGGCTGGCCCCAGTGCGCCTCGGACTGGCGCTCGAACCGCGCGTCGAAGGACGTCAGCGCCAGGGAGAAGGGCTGCAGGCTGTTCGGGTCGAAGCGGGCGCCCGGCGTGAAGGAGTCGTAGGCCACGAGGTTGTTGGCGAAGCCCTCGCCCTCCACGATGATCTTCTGCCCGCCGTACTTGGTCATGCCGCCGTACGCCATGAACACGAGCACGCCGATCAGCGAGACGTGGAACAGGATGTTGCCGATCTCGCGCAGGTATCCGCGCTCGGCGCCCACGGAGGCGCCGCCGTCCTCGGGCCGGTACTCCACGCGGTAGCGGCGCCTCTTCAGCCAGGCCTGCGCCTGCCGGACGGCGTCCTCGGGGGCGGGGCCGCCCTCCTCGAGCACCACGACGCCGGACTCCGGCAGCCGCTCGAGGCGGCGCGGTGTGCGCGCCGGGGGCTGGCGCAGGGCGTGGGCGTGCTTGACGGCGCGGGGCCACACGCAGCCCACGAGGGAGATGAACAGCAGCAGGTAGATGGCGGAGAACCAGGCGGAGGTGTAGACGTCGAAGAACTGCAGCGCGTCCAGCACCGGGCCCCAGAACGGGTTGTCCTCGATCCAGCGGTCCACCACCTCGGGGCCCGCGCGGCGCTGCGGCACGAGGGAGCCGGGCACGGCGGCCACGGCCAGCAGGAGCAGCAGCATGAGCGCCGTGCGCATGCTCGTCAGCTGCGTCCACATCCAGCGCAGGGTCCCGGCCAGCCCGAGCGAGGGGAGGGCGACGTCCCGCGCGCGGGCGGGCTGGGGGGCCGAGGAGCCGTGGCCCGTCGAGGAGCTCACAGGGGCATCTCCCATTCGTTCGCGAACCAGAACTGCAGCTGGGTGGTCCACACGGTCCACACCCCGGTGGCCATGAGCAGCCCGAGGAGGATCAGCAGGGCGCCGCCCAGGCGCATGATGAGCACGCGGTGCGTGCGGAAGAAGGCCAGGGCCCGCAGGCCACGCTCCATGCCCAGGGCGATCAGCACGAACGGCACGCCGAGGCCGAGGCAGTAGAGGAAGGCCAGGAGCGCGGCGCGGCCCAGGGAGCCCTCGCCGCCGCCCACCGTGGACATCGCCAGGACGGCGGCCATCGTGGGGCCGATGCACGGGGCCCAGCCGAGCCCGAAGGTCATGCCGAGCAGGGGGGCGCCGGCCAGGCCCATGCCGGGCTTGGCGTGCACCCGGCGCTCCTGCTGCAGGCGCCCGCCGCCGCCCATGAAGATGACGCCCATCAGCATCACGAGCACGCCGAGCAGGCGGGTGACCCACACGCCGTCGCGCTGCAGCCACAACAGGGCCTGCGTGAACACCACGCTGACGGCCACGAAGACCACCGCGAACCCGAGCACGAAGAGCACCGCCCCGAGGGCGAGGCGCCCGCGACGGCGCGAGGTGAGCACGTCCCCGCCCAGGCCGGTGACGTAGCCGAGGTAGCCGGGCACGAGCGGGAGGACACACGGGGAGAGGAAGGAGACGAGGCCGGCGAGCAGAGCGACCGGCGCCGCGAGCAGGAGGGAGCCCTGCAGGGCGATCTCGGCGAAGGGGTTGTCGCGCATGGGCTCTGCCGGCGGCTCAGGCCGCGGCCTCGTCCACCACGGTCTTGAGCAGCGCCCGGAGCGTGGACTCCTCGATCGCGCCGAGCACGCGGGCGGAGACGCGGCCCTGGGCGTCCAGCACGAGGGTGGACGGCACGGCCTGCGGGGGCACGTAGTCGGTCATGCGCAGCAGGACGTCGCCGCGCGCGTCCTCCACGGAGGGGTAGGGGATCTCGAAGGACCGCTCGAAGGCCTGCGCCGTGGTGGCCGTGTCCCGCACGTTCACGCCGAGGAAGTTCACCCCCTGCGGGGCGAACTCCTCGTGGAGCGAGACCAGGTGGGGCGCCTCGACGCGGCACGGCGCACACGCGGCGTACCAGAAGTTGAGGAGGGCGGGCGCGCCGCGCAGGCTCTCCCCGCTCACGGGCGTGCCGTCGAAGCGCGTCGCGGTGAACTCCACGGGCTCCCCGCGGTCGGCCGGGGCGAACTCGAGCACCGATCCGTCGCCGGCGATGTAGTTCTTGCCGTCCCCGTTGCCGGCCTGAGCGGCCAGGGAGTCATCCCCGCCGGAGCAGGCCGCGAGCACGGGCGCCAGGCCGGCGGCCGTGAGGCCGGCGAGCACGCGACGGCGGGTGAGCGGGGACTGCAGGGTCATGGGCGGGCGCTCCAGGCGAGGCGGACGGGAGGGAGTCGGAGGGCCCCCGCGGGGGCCTGATCGAGTCTATCCTCCGCCCCTGATCCTGACTGAACCCTGGGCGTCAGCCGTCCCGGGGGCCTCAGGCGCCGGGCAGGGAGGAGGCGTCCTTGAGGAGCTCGCGGTTGGGCTCGTGGTACTCGACGCGCGGGGTGGCCCGGCCCTCCTCGAACACGAGGGAGGTCACCGAGGTGAGGGAGCACTCGCGCTGACGCGGATCGTGCCACAGGGGCCGGCCCTCGACCGCGAGGCGGGTGACCCAGATGGGGAGCTGGTGGGAGACGAGGATGGCCTCCGCGCCGGGGCCGAGGGTGTCCACCGCCTCCCCCTTCACGCGGTCCACCACCTCGAGCATGCGCGCGGCCTGCTGGTGGTAGGGCTCGCCCCACGAGGGGCGCAGGGGATTGCGCAGCTTCGGCCAGAGGCGCGGGTCCCGCTTGAGGGAGTCGACCACCTGGGACATCCCCTCGAAGGCGTTCTCGGCCTCGATGAGGTTCGGCTCGGTGAGCAGCGGCCGGGAGAAGGCGCCGGCGATCGGCGCGGCGGTCTGCTGAGCGCGCAGCAGCGGGGAGGCCGCCACCAGGGCCGGATGCCGCCGGATGCGGTTCGCGCGGTGCAGGAACCACTCGGCCACGCCGTCGGCCATCCGGTGCCCCAGCTCCGAGAGGCCGAACCCGTCCAGACGGCCGTAGAGGACGCGGTCGGGGTTGTGGACCTCGCCGTGACGGACGAGGTGGACGGTCGCGATCGTCTGCATGCCACCAGTCTGGCAGACCGGCCGGCCCGGTACGGTGGGGAGCAGCAGCCCGCCGGCGTCGCGAGCGCCGGGCGCACAGGGCTCCCACCGTCCCCGCCGCCGTCGCCCTCCCCGCGGCGGCGCTTCCCCAGGAGGCACCCATGACCGGCTCGACCAATCCCTACGGCCAGAACCCGTACGGCCAGGGCACTCCGTCCGGGCAGGAGCCCGCGGGCGCCGCGAACCCGTACGGGACCGCCCCCGGCGCGCACGAGCAGAACCCGTACGGCCGCCCCGAGGACGGTGCGGCCCCGTGGGGCGCCCAGGCGCCCTCGCCCTCCCCGGCGGCCATGCCGGGCGTGGGCCACCCGCAGGGCGCCGTGCCCGGCGTCGGCATGCCCGCCCCCGCGCGCCCCGGCTCGATCACCGCGGCCTTCTGGCTGATCGTGTCCGCGGGGCTCGTCCAGCTCCTCAGCACCGCGCTCGGCCTGCTCGCCGCGAACACCCCGGAGGGCCGCGCCCTGCTCGAGCAGACCCTGCGGGACGCGGTGGGGCAGGCGGGCCTGCCGGCGGAGCAGGCGTCCGAGATGGAAGCCATGATGCTGGGCGCCGTGCCCGCCGTCCTCACGACGACGGCCGTGCTCGGCGTTCTCGGGTTCCTGCTCTACCTGCTGATCGCCGTCAAGATCCGCGGCGGATCCCGGGCCGCCCGCACCGTGGGCACCGTGCTCGCGGTGCTCTCCGTGCTCATGCTGCTCGCCAACCTGGCGATGGGCGCGTTCTCCGTGTTCGAGCTGCTCTGGGTGGGCCTGGGCGTGGCCGGCATCGTCATGGCCTACCGCAAGGACGCCACCGAGTTCATGCGCCTCAAGGCGTGGGAGCACGCCGGACGCCGCTGACGCCGCCGGCGGCGGGGCTCTCAGGCCGCGTCGAGCAGGCGGCCCAGGCGCGCGGCGTCCACACGCCAGAAGTCGCGCTGGACGCCGTCCACGAACAGCACGGGCACCTCGTCCGCGAACCGCTCGAGCAGCTCGGGGTGGGCCGCGCCGTCCACGGGCTCCCACGTCTGGCCCCGCTCGGCGCACACCTGCGCGACGACGCCGGCCGCCTCCTCGCACAGGTGGCACCCCGGCTTCACGAGGAGCTGGACGCGGGCGGCGGAGGCGGGCAGGTCGGCGGTCATGGCGACCATGCTACGGACACGACGAGGCCGCCCGCTCCTGACGGAACGGGCGGCCTCGCTGGCGCTCTCGACGAGCGCGGGCGTCACTTCTTGTTGCGACGCTGGTGGCGGGTCTTGCGAAGCAGCTTGCGGTGCTTCTTCTTCGCCATGCGCTTGCGGCGCTTCTTGATGACAGATCCCATGGGGACTCCTTGCGTCGGGGTGAGGGTCGGCGGCTGGTGGGGACCGCGGGCATCCGGGCTCCCGGACACGCCGACCCGCATTCCACCGGGTGTGGAACGCATGAAAACGTTCTCGGTCACAATACCGGGCGGACGAGCCTCAGTCGAACCAGGGATCCAGCCCGTGCAGCGGGAAGACCTCCCGGCGGGTGGCCATGATCGACTGGTCCACAGGATCGGCGGGGTCGTAGCCCACCTCCCACGAGCGCCACCACACGTCCGCGTCCTCGCCCATCGTCGTGGGGATCCGCTCGTCCTCCGCGCCCTCGTGCAGGGACATGTCCCCCGTGAGGTCCTCCGACGTGAGCTCCCGGGCGTGGGCCAGCCACTCGGCGGGGATCGGCGCCCGCAGCGGCACCGGCGTCCCCAGCACCGCGGCGGTCAGGTGCGTCCACGCGCGCGGCACCACCTTGAGCGGGTTGTATCCGCCGCCGCCCGTGGCCAGCCACCGGCCGTGCGCGAAGCGCTCCGCCCAGTCCGCCATGTCGAAGGCGAGCTGGCGCTGGCCGTCCACCGTCAGGCGCAGGTCCGCGAGGGGGTCGGCGTGGTGGGAGTCGCAGCCGTGCTGGCTCACGATCACGTCCGGGGCGAACGCCTGCAGCAGCTGCGGCACCACGGCGTGTACGGCGCGGAGGAAGCCGGCGTCGCCCGTGCGCGGCGGGACGGCCACGTTGGCCGCGGTCCCCTCCGCCGCAGGCCCGCCGGTCTCGTTGGCGAAGCCCGTGCCCGGGAAGAGGCTCATGCCGGTCTCGTGGACGGAGATCGTCAGGACGCGGGGGTCGTCGTAGAAGATCGCCTGCGTGCCGTCCCCGTGGTGCGCGTCCACGTCCACGTAGGCCACGCGCTCGGCGCCGAGGTCGAGGAGGCGCTGGATCGCCACGGCGCAGTCGTTGTAGATGCAGAACCCCGAGGCCTTGTCCCGCGCGGCGTGGTGCATCCCGCCCGCGAAGTTGACCGCGCGGCTCACGCGCCCGGACCAGATGGCCTCGGCGGCCACGAGCGAGCCTCCCGCGATGCGGGCCGCAGACTCGTGCAGGTCGGGGAACACGGGGCAGTCCTCCGTGCCCAGGCCGTGCGCGGCGTCGTCGGAGGAGGTCTGCGCCGAGGCCGCGCGCACCGCGGCGATGTACTCGCGCCCGTGCACGGCGGCGAGCTCGTCGTCCGTGGCCACCGGGGGCTGCAGGATGCTCACGTGCGGGGCGTCGAGGAGGCCGAGGGCGTCCACGAGGCGGTGGGTGAGGTCCAGCCGCAGGGGTGCCATCGGGTGCTCGGCGCTGAAGCGGTAGCGGAGCAGGCTCGGATCCCACACGACCGCGGCGGGCGTGGGGGCATCGGGCTCGAGGGTGGCACTCATCACGTTCCAGAGTAGGTCCCTCGACCGCCCGAGGCCATGGGCGGACGCGCACATGACGGGCGCGGGGCGATACTGGGACGGGCCCGCACGCGGTCCGACACCCGTCACGGCACGCAGGAGGTGCACCATGAGCGCTCGTCCCCGGGCCACGGACCCACAGGGCGGACCGGGCCGTGGCGACTCCGTGCCGCGCCGCGCCTCCCTCGACGACGACCCGGCCCGCGTGGGCTTCGCGCGCTCCCGCCGGCGCCCCGCGCCACGGGTGACGCCCCGGCCCGGTGCCGGGTCCAGCCTGGAGCCCTCCGGCGGCCTGGCGACCGCGCTGCACCGCTCCCGGCGCCGCGTCACGGATGCGGTCGGCGGCTCCCCCGCCCGTGCGGCCCTGTCCGCGTTCGCACTCATGTCCCTGCTGTTCACCGCCCTCCTGATGCTCCCCGCGGCCGCCGAGGACGGTCAGGTGACGCCGCTGCACGACGCGATGTTCACGGCCGTCTCCGCGTTCTCGGTGACCGGTCTGACGGCCGTGAACACGGCGGAGCACTGGTCCGTGTTCGGGGACATCGTCATCCTGCTCGCCATCCAGGTCGGCGGCCTCGGCATCCTCTCCATGGCGTCCCTGCTGACGCTCGCCGTCTCCCGCCACCTGGGCGTCAAGTCCAAGCTGAACACGCAGGAGGCGGGCATGACCACGGGCAACGTGGGAGAGGTCGCCCGCCTGCTGCGGGTCGTCGTCCTCACCGTCCTGACGTGCGAGGCAGCCGTGGCCGTGTTCCTCGTGCCGCGCTTCGCGGCGCACTCCGGCTCGTGGCTGACCGGCCTCTGGGAGGGCGTGTTCTACTCCATCAGCGCGTTCAACAACGCGGGGTTCGCCATCCACCCCGGCGGCATCGCGGAGTTCGCGCACGACCCCGTGATCCTCACCGTGATCGCCGTGGGCGTGTTCGCCGGGGCACTGGGCTTCCCCGTGGTCATGGTGCTGATGGACAAGGGGTGGCGCTTCCGCGCGTGGAACCTGCACACCAAGCTCACGGTGGAGGTGACGCTGATCCTGCTGGTGCTGGGCGCCGTCCTGCTCTTCGTCTTCGAGTCCGGCAACCCGCTCACGCAGGGCGACCTGACGTTCTGGGAGCGGGTCGGCCACTCGCTCTTCGGCTCGATCATGACCCGCTCCGGCGGGTTCGCGATCGACAACCCGGACGTGCACCGCCCGGAGTCCCTGCTCCTCATGGACGCCCTCATGTTCGTGGGCGGCGGATCCGCCTCCACCGGCGGCGGCATCAAGGTGACGACGCTGGCGGTCATGTTCCTGGCCATCATGGCCGAGGCGCGCGGCGACCGCGAGGTCACCGCGCATGGCCGCACGATCGCCCCGGAGACCCTCCGCGTGGCCATCTCGGTGCTCGCCCTCGGCGCGACCCTCGTGCTCGTGGCCACCCTCATCCTGGTCTCGATCCTCGACGAGTCGCTGCAGCGGCCCCTCTTCGAGGTGATCTCCGCGTTCGGCACGTGCGGCCTCTCCGTGGGCATCTCCGAGGCCGCGCCGCCGGCCGGCAAGTACCTCCTGACGGCCATGATGTTCGCCGGCCGCGTTGGTACGATCACGTTCGCCGCGGCCCTGGCCCTGCGCTCGCGCCGCGTCCTCTACCGCTACCCCAACGAGAGGCCGATCCTTGGCTGAGCACCAGCGCTCCGATCCCCACGCCCCCGTGCTCGTGGTCGGCCTCGGCCGCTTCGGAGCGGCGACCGCGGAGGAGCTCGTCTCCCAGGGCCGCGAGGTGCTCGCGATCGAGCGGGACCCCGTGCTCGTCCAGCGCTTCGCCCCCACGCTCACCCACGTGGTGGAGGCCGACGCCACCGACGCCGAGGCCCTGCGCCAGCTCGGCGCGCAGGACTTCTCCACCGCCGTCGTGGGCGTGGGCACCTCGATCGAGGCGTCCGTGCTCATCACGGTCAACCTCGTGGACCTCGAGATCCCCCACGTGTGGGTCAAGGCGATCAGCGAGAAGCACGGCACCATCCTGCGGCGGATCGGCGCGAACCACATCATCTTCCCGGAGCACGACGCGGGCGTGCGCGCCGCGCACCTCGTGAACGGCCGCATGATGGACTTCATCGAGTTCGACGACGACTTCGCGATCGTGAAGATGTACCCGCCGTCCGAGTGCGTGGGCTTCACCCTCGGCGAGTCGAACGTGCGCGCCAAGTACGGCGTGACCGTGGTGGGCGTGAAGACCCCCGGCGAGGACTTCACCTACGCCCAGCCGGACACGCGCGTGGGGCCCCGCGACACGCTCATCGTCTCCGGGCACACCGAGCTGATCGACCGGTTCGCCGCCCGCCCCTGAGCCATGGGCCCGCCGGGTGCCCGCGCCGCATCCCGGCCCCCGGCCGCGTGGCGGTCCGTGCCGCTCGCCTCAGCCGGCGAACTCGCGACCCATCTCGCGGTCGCGCTCGGCCGCGGCGTGCATCGCGCGGGCCACGAGCTGCGGCAGACCGCCGTCCTGCAGCGCGGTCACGGCCCGCTCCGTGGTGCCGTTGGGGCTCATGACGGCGCGGCGCAGGTCCTCGGCGGTCTGCTCTCCCGACTCCACCGCGCGCTCGAGCATGAGGCCCGCGCCCTTCACGGTCGCGGCGGCCATCGCCTCCGCGTCCGCGCGGTCCAGGCCGAGCTCCACGGCATGCTGCGCGATCGCCTCGGCCAGCAGGAACACGTAGGCCGGGGCCGAGCCGGCCGCGGCCACGACGGCGGGCAGCTGCCGCTCGTCCACGCGCACGACCAGGCCCGAGCCGGAGAACAGACCCTCCACGGCAGCGGCCTGCTCCTCCCCCACGCCCTCGGCGGGGGCCACGCCCACGACGCCCGAGCCCACCGTCAGCGGCGTGTTCGGCATGGTGCGCACGAGCGGCTGGCCCGGACGCAGCGCGCCCGCGATCGTCCCGGCCGTGACGCCGGCAGCCACCGAGACCACCACGGCGTCCGCGGGCAGGGCGTCCGCGATGCCGCGCGCGGCGGCCACGAGGTCCTTGGGCTTCATGCCGAGCAGCACGACGTCGACCTCGCGCACGGCGTCCGCGTTCGCCTCGTCCGCACCGCCGGCGGCGCGCACGTCCACCCCCGCGAAGCGCTCGCGCGCGGCCGCGGCGGAGTCCTCCGAGCGGGTGGTGGCGGTGACGTCGGCGGCCTGCACGGCACCCGAGTCGAGGGCGCCGGTCAGGATGGCGCCCGTCATGGTGCCCAGGCCCAGGATGGTCAGCTTCACGGTCGTGCTCCTTCGTCGTCGGTGGTCTCGTCGTCGAGGGTGAGGTGCGTCCGGGCGAAGGCGAGCGAGGCGGCGAGCCGCTCCTCGCGCTGCCCGGCGTAGTCCATGCCGCGCGTGCCCACCTCCACGCACACCGTGCCGGCCAGGCCGGTGCGGGCGAGGTGGCGCAGGGACGCGGCGACGGGCTGGGTGCCCTCGCCGGGGATCAGGTGCTCGTCCTTGTGGCTGTCGGTGCCGTCGGTGAGGTGGACGTGGCGCACGCGGGGCCCGAGCGCCGTCAGCGCCGCGAGGGAGTCCTCGCGGGCGATGGCCGCGTGGGAGAAGTCCCAGCACACGTGCTCGTACGGCTCCGGGACCGGATCCCACTGGGGCAGGTACATCTTGGTCTCGCGGCCGTAGGCGCGCCACGGGTACATGTTCTCCACCGCGATCACCACGCCGGACTCGGCCATGAGGTCGGCGATCCCCTCCGCGAAGCGCTCGGCGTACGTGCCCTGCCAGCGGAACGGGGGGTGGGCCACCACGGTGGCGGCCCCCACGGCCTGGGCCATCTCCACGGAGCGCCGGATCTTCGTCCACGCGGATCCCCACACCTGCTGGGTGAAGAGCAGGGTCGGCGCGTGGATCGAGTCGATCCGCATGCCGGTGCGCTCCGCGAGGGTGCGCAGCCGGTCGGCGTCCTGGCTCCATCCGTTGTGGGTGACCATGACCTCGACGCCGTCGTAGCCCAGGTCCTGCGCGGTGGCGAAGACGTCCTGCGTCCCCAGGGGGAACACCGACGACGAGGACAGGGTCACCGGGATGTCCGCGCCGAAGCGCGGGGCGGGGGCGAGATGCCCGGTGGAGATCAGCGGCATCTCAGCGCACCCCGAGGCGCAGGCCGGGCAGCAGCGTGTCCGTGTTCAGGTCCACGCGCCCGACGCCGGGCACGCCGTCCCGCGTGAGGTGGCCCTCGAGCATGAGGGCGTCCAGGCGGTTGAGGATGAGGCCCTCACGCAGGGCCCAGGGGCAGATCTCCAGCTGCACCACGCCGAAGGTGCGCATCGCGGTGAGCGCCACGATCGCGCCGGCGAGCATCTGCTGGGCCCGGACCTCGGAGACCCCGGGCAGGTCCGCGCGCTCGGCCGAGGGCATCGCGGCGAGGCGGTTGACCCAGAGGTGCAGGTCGTCCGCGCGCAGGTGCCGCTTGACGAAGGGTCCCGCGGCGGACGGCGCCGCGCCGGTGAGGCGGGCCAGCGAGCGGAACGTCTTCGACGTGGCGGTGACGACGACCGGCGGGGTCACCGGGGGGAAGGAGGCGAAGGCCGCCTCCATGTGCGTCGACACGTACTTGCGCAGCTGCTTGACGTCCCTGGGGTGCGGCGGGTCGTCCGGGAGGCGGTCCCGCGTGAGGCGCCCCGCGCCGAGCGGCAGGGACACCGCGTGGGAGGGCAGCTCGTCCTGACCGTAGGCGATCTCGAACGAGCCGCCGCCGATGTCGAAGTTCAGGATGGAGCCGGCGTCCCAGCCCTGCCAGCGGCGCACCGCGAAGTAGGTCATCGCGGACTCCTGCTCGCCGGAGAGCTCCACGAGGTGCACGCCGGTCTGCTCCTCCACGCGGGCGAGCACGGCCTTCCCGTTGGCCGCCTCGCGGATGGCCGAGGTGCAGAAGGAGACCATGTCCTCCGCGCGGTTCTCCTCCGCGAAGGCCACCGCCTCCTGGATGAAGTCCACGAGCTCGCGCTGGCCCTCCTCGCTGATGGCGCCCTCGGCGTCGAGGAAGCGGATGAGCGGCAGCGAGCGCTTGTGGTCGGCGTACGCGGTGGGGCGGGCGCCCGGGTGGGCGTCCACGAGGAGCAGGTGGACGGTGTTCGAGCCGATGTCCAGCACGCCGAGGCGCATGCGTCAGGCCCTCTTCCGAGGGGTGGTCTTCGCGGCCGGCTTCCTCGCAGGGGCCTTCGTGGCGGCCGGCTTGCGGGCCGGTGCCTTCTTGGGAGCCGGGCCCTTGGCGCGCTTGTCCGCGAGCAGCTGGTAGGCCTCCTCGGCCGTCAGCTCCTCGGGCACGCGGCCGCGGGGCACGGTGATGTTGGTGACGCCGTCCGTGACGTACGGGCCGAAGCGGCCCTCCTTCACGGTGACCCTCTTGCCGGACACCGGGTCCTCGCCGAACTCCGCGAGCGGCGGCTTCGCGGTGCCGCGTCCGCGCTGCTTGGGCTGGGCGTAGACCTCCCGGGCCTGGTCCTCGGTGATGCTGAAGATCTGGTCCTCTGACTCGAGCGAGCGCGAGTCGGTCCCCTTCTTCAGGTAGGGGCCGAACCGGCCGTTCTGCGCGGTGATGACCTCACCTTCCGCGTCCGCCCCCACGATGCGCGGCAGGGACATCAGCTGCAGCGCCTGTTCGAGGGTCACGGTGTCCACGGCCATGCTCGTGAAGAGCGAGCCGGTGCGGGGCTTCTGCGCCGCGGGCTTCTTCTTGGGCTTCGGCTTGCCGTTCTTGTAGTACTCGGTGGGCTGCGCGTCCAGCCACGCCTGCAGCTGCTCCTCGGTCATCTCGGGGATGACCTCGGTGACGTAGGGGCCGTAGCGCCCGTCCTTGGCGACGACGGCGTGACCCGTCTCCGGGTCCGTGCCCAGCGCGCGCTCGGAGGGCTTGGCGGTGGCGAACAGCTCCTCCGCCTTGGCGGGGGTGAGCTCGTCCGGGGCCAAGTCCTCGGGGACGTTGGCGCGCGGCGGCGTCGAGCCCTCCTCGGCGCCGGCGGGCAGCGGCTTCTCGAGGTACGGGCCGTACTGGCCCACGCGCAGGGTGATGTCCTCGGTGATCGGCAGGGAGTTCACCGCGCGGGCGTCGATGTCCCCGAGGTTCTCCACCACCTGCTGGAGGCCGTCCATGCCCTTCTCGGCATCCGAGGCCGGGGCGCCGAAGTAGAAGGTCTGCAGCCAGGCCTCGCGGGCCAGCTCGCCCGCGGCGATGCGGTCGAGGTCGTCCTCCATGCGGGCCGTGAAGTCGTAGTCCACGTACCTGCTGAAGTAGTCCTCGAGCAGGCCGATCACGGCGAACGCGGTCCACGACGGGACCAGGGCGTTGCCGCGCTTGGTGACGTAGCCGCGGTCCATGATCGTGGAGATCGTGGGGGCGTACGTGGAGGGGCGGCCGATCTCCCGGCGCTCCAGCTCGGCCACGATGGAGGCCTCGGTGTAGCGGGCCGGCGGGGAGGTCTCGTGACCGGTGGCCTCGATCGGCTCGCCGGTCAGCCGCTCCCCCTCGGCCACCTGCGGCAGGCGGCGGTCTCTGGCCTCGGCCCTCTCCTCCTCGCTCTCCGCGTCCTTGCCCTCCTCGTAGGCGTCGAGGAAGCCCTTGAACGTGATCACGGTGCCGGAGGCGGCGAACTGGGCGGTGCGGCCGTCCTTCGCCTGCGCGGAGAATCGCAGCGTGGCGGTGTAGCCCTTCGCGTCCGCCATCTGGGAGGCCACGGTGCGCTTCCAGATCAGCTCGTAGAGGCGGAACTCGTCCGGGCGCAGCTCGTTCTTCACCTGGGCGGGGGTGCGGAAGGAGTCGCCCGCGGGGCGGATGGCCTCGTGCGCCTCCTGCGCGTTCTCGGAGCGCTTGGCGTACGTGCGCGGCTGCGCCGGCACGGCGTCGGACCCGTAGAGCTCGGCGGCCTGCGTGCGGGCGGCCCCGATGGCCTCCTGGGACAGGTTCACCGAGTCGGTGCGCATGTAGGTGATGTAGCCGTTCTCGTACAGGCGCTGGGCCACCTGCATGGAGACGCGGGAGCTCATCCGCAGCTTGCGCGAGGCCTCCTGCTGCATGGTCGACGTGGTGAACGGCGCGGCCGGCCGGCGCGTGTACGGCTTGTCCTCCACGGCGTCCACCGTGAAGTCCGCGCCGCGCAGCCCCTCGGCCAGGGAGGTGGCGGCGGCCGCGTCCAGGTGCGCGACCTTCTTGCCCGGGGCGGACTTCAGGCGGCCGGCGTCGTCGAAGTCGCGGCCGGTGGCCACGCGCTCACCGTCCACGGTGGAGAGTCGGGCGGTGAAGGAGGCGCCGACGGCGTCGGCGGCCTGCGCGCCCTCGGCGACGGTGAACGTGCCCTCCACACCCCAGTACTGCGCGGGCACGAACGCCATGCGCTCACGCTCGCGCTCCACCACGAGGCGGGTGGCCACGGACTGCACGCGGCCGGCGGAGAGGCCGCGGGAGACCTTGCGCCACAGCACCGGGGAGAGCTCGTAGCCGAAGAGGCGGTCCAGGATGCGGCGCGTCTCCTGGGCGTCCACCAGGTGGGTGTCCAGGTCGCGGATGTTCTGCAGGCCGCGCTGCACGCCCTCCTTGGTGATCTCGCCGAAGGTCATGCGGTACACGGGGACCTTGGGCTTGAGGGTGTCCAGGAGGTGCCACGCGATGGCCTCGCCCTCGCGGTCCGCATCCGTGGCGAGGTAGAGGGCCTCGGCATCCTTGAGCTCGCGCTTGAGCTCGGTGACCTTCTTCTTCTTGTCCGGGTGCACCACGTAGTAGGGGTCGAAGCCGTGCTCCGTGTCCACCGCGAACTTGCCGTAGGGACCCTTCTTCATGTCCGCCGGCAGGTCGGAGGGCTTGGGCAGGTCACGGATGTGGCCCACGGAGGAGTCCACCACCCAGCCCTCGCCCACCGCGTTCAGGTACTTCGCGATGGACTTGCTCTTGGCCGGGGACTCCACGATGACCAGCTTCTTGCCCTGGGGCACGGAGCCGGTCACGGAAGCGGGGGTGGTGGTCAACGGAGTCCTCCTGGACGGTGAGTGCTGCGGGCCCGCCGGCGGCGCCGGGGTGGCGCGGACATGGCGGACGGACGTCCCCACATCGTAGGGGGCGCGTGGCCCACCATAACGGTTGGGTCTCCGTGCGCCCGCAGAGGAGGCGGAGCGGAGCGGTCAGGCCCCCTCCACGAGGAACCCGTCCTCGTAGAGCTCCCGCAGCGCCGCGAGCAGGCCGGCCCGGCCGGCGTCGTCCAGCTCCAGCAGGGCGACGACGGCGCCCACCAGCTGCCCCACGCTCAGCTCGCCGTCCGAGGCGGAGAGGACGCCCGCCGTCGCGGTGTCCAGGCGCGCGGTGCGCCGGAAGCCGCCGCCCTGCCGGGCCAGGATCACCTCCGGGTGCTCGGCGCCGAAGCGCTGGTGGCGCTCCTCCGTGACATCGTCCGCCACGCGCAGGTGGAGGGAGCGCAGGGCGGTCAGCGCCGGGTCGCCGACGACGTCGCCCGACACGCCGCCGGCGCGGTCCGGGACCACGGCGAGCCGGTCCCGGCGGGCGACGGCGGCCGCCCACGCGGCGCCGAGCGCCTCGTCGACCGGCTGGGTCAGCTCCTCGGCGACCGTCCAGCCCCGACCCTGCGAGCCGTCCGCGGCGGGGCGGCGCAGCCACACGTGGCCGAAGCCCACCCCGGAGACCCCACGGGCGGCGAAGTCCTCCAGATAGCCGCGATACGCCGCATCGTAGGCGTGCGGGTCCAGCTCCAGGGAGGAGTCCCGCAGCCAGGTCTCGGCGTAGCCGGCCGGGTCCTGGGCGTCACGCTGGATGATCCAGGCCTGGACGCCGGGGGCGATCCACGAGCGGGGGCGCGCGTCCCAGGCGGCGGCGCCGTCGCCCTCGGCCGGGATCTCCCAGTTGGCGAGCAGCTGCGCGGTGCCGCCCTCGGTCAGGTGATCCGGCAGGGCGGCGATCAGCTCGGCCACGATCCGATCGCCCTCGCGGCCGCCGTCCCGGTAGGTGAGGACGGGGGCGTCCGGGTCGGTGCGCGGCGTGATGACGAACGGCGGGTTGGAGACCACGAGGTCGAAGCGCTCCCCCGCCACCGGGGCCAGCATGTCCCCGGCGAGCAGGCGCACGCGGTCCTCGATCCGCTCCCGGTCGAGGCCGAGCACCTCCGCGTTCAGCAGGAGGTTGAACCGGGTGAACTCGAGGGCCCGCTCGGAGAGGTCCGTGGCGGTGACGTGCTCGGCGTGGGCGAGCAGGTGCAGGGTCTGGATGCCGCAGCCGGTGCCGACGTCCAGGGCGCGACCCACCGGACGGCGCTGCGTGGCACCGGCGAGGGTGAGCGAGGCCCGCCCGATGCCGAGCACGTGGTCCTCCGGCAGCGGACCGCGGCGCTGGAGCGCGGTCTGGTCCGCGGCCACCCACATCCGCCCGGGCTCGTCCACCTCGTACGGGGTGAGCTCCACGGTCCCGCGCACGAGCCCCTCGCCGGCCTCCACCACCAGGCCGGCCGCGAGAGCACCGGGCAGGCCCGTGCGCGGCAGGGCGGCGGCGAGGTCGGAGGCGGGGACGGGGTCGCCGAGCATCCACGCTCCCACGAGCGCGGCGAGCGGACGGTGCGCCGACCGCGGGAGGGCGGCGTCGTCGTCGTGGCCCGTGGCCTCGTCCTCCAGGCCCTCGACGTCCCGCGCTCGGGCGACTGCGAGGCGGGCCGCCTCGGGGCGCTCGCGCGCGAGGGAGTCCGCGGCGACGGGTCCGAGCAGCGCCTCGACCGACTCCGCGGTGTAGGGGAGGTCGGCGAGATCGGCCGCGAGCGCGGCGGCGGCCGCGGGCGTCAAGCGGGGCGCGGGGTGGGAGCCGAGCGGGGTGGACGGCGTGGCGGCGTGCATCAGGCGGCGCTCCTCTCGGCGCAGACGTGGCACCGGTGGTCGGGGTGGGCCGCGTCGCAGGCGGCGCAGCGGACCTCGAGGGTGGTGCAGGCGGGGTCGGCGCAGTTGCGCAGGTCCGAGGTGGGCTCGCCGCACAGGTGGCACCGGCCGATGGTCTCGGCGTCGTCGGTGAAGCGGGTGGCCATGCGCCGGTCGAAGACGGCGAGCTCGCCGCGCCACAGGCCGGAGTCGCCGAAGGCCTCCCCATAGCGGACGATCCCGCCCTCGAGCTGGTAGACCTCGGCGAAGCCGCGGTCCTTGAGCAGGGCGGAGAGGACCTCGCAGCGCACCCCGCCGGTGCAGTAGGCGACGACGGGCGCGTCCTTGAGGTGGTCCAGGGCGCCGGAGTCGACGGCGGCCAGCAGGTCCCGCGTGGTCTCCGCCTGGGGCACCACGGCCCCCTCGAACCGGCCGATGGCGGCCTCGACGCTGTTGCGCCCGTCCAGGAACCGGACGGGGCTGTCCGTGGCGGCGCGCTCGGCGACGAGGTCCGCGAGCTGCTGCGGCGTGAGATGCTCCCCCGTGCCGACCACGCCTCGCTCGTCCACCCGGATCCGCTCGGGGGCGCCGAAGGCGACGAGCTCGGGGCGGACCTTCACGGAGAGGCGGGGGAAGTCCGCCGCGGAGCCCGCGGACCACGTGACGTCGAGAGCGCGGAACGCGGGGTGCTCGCGCGTGGCCCTGACGTAGGCCTTCACCGCCTCGACCGGCCCACCGACCGTGCCGTTGATGCCCTGCGGGGAGACGATGATCCGGCCGGTCAGGCTCAGGGAGGCCGCCAGGGTGCGCTGCCACAGCCGCACGGCCTCGGGATCGGCGAGCGGCGTGAAGCGGTAGTAGAGCGCGATGCGGGAGACGGGGGAAGGACTCACCGGTCCAGGGTAGGTCCCGGCGCGGCACCGCCTCTGTGGCCTCGGATGTTGCAATGGGGTCACGGGTGTTCCCGTGACGGCGGTCACACCCTAGCCTCGTGTCATGACGCAGCATCTGGACACGGCACTGGTGGACACCTGGTTCGAGGCGTGGGCCCGTTCGCGCGGCTACCGGACCGACACGGAGGGCGGCCGGCGCGCGGCGTTGCGCACGCAGCGCCCCGCCCGCATGATCCCCGGCGGCTCCGGCCGGGCCCCGGTGGACGTCCCCGCCACGTGGGAGCACGTCCTCATGACGCCGGGCCAGGAGGAGCTGGACGCGCTGGAGCCCATCCTCGACGACGCACCCGACTCCCTCGTCACCGTGTTCGGGGAGGCCGAGGGGGACCTCGCCGGCCTCGGCCTGGCCTGCCAGGTGGACGCCGAGCGCCTCATGGCCCTCGAGATGGACCCCGAACTGCTCGACGTCGAGCCGCCGCTGCTCCCGGAGGGGTACGAGGCCCGCGTGGACGAGCCCGTGGACGGCAGCCGCCGCCTGCGCGTGGTGGCCGTGGGGGCCTCCACGGCGCCCGAGGGCGAGGAGGAGCTCGCCGCGCTCGGCTGGGTCACGTTCCAGGACGCCACCGCCGTCTACGACCGCATCTGGACCGCGCCGAACCACCGGCGCCGCGGCATGGGCTCCCTCGTGATGCGCCACCTGACCAGCGAGGTGATGAGCGAGGGCGAGGTCCGCCGCGGCCTGCTCGTGGCCTCCCCGGACGGCCAGAAGCTCTACGCCCACCTCGGCTGGACCGATGTGGCTCCGGTGGCCATCTTCAGCCGCGATCGTGTCGAGGGCGCCGCGACCCCCGAGCACACGGGCACCATGGGTGGGTGACCCCGCCGCCCCCGCCCTCTGACGTCCCCTCGCCATGGGAGGACCCGGCCGCCGGGTGGGACGTGCCCGCGCCCCCGGCCGCTCCCGACCACGCGCGCGCGGCCCTCGCCACGGCGCTCGGGCGCCGCATGCTGCCGGAGCAGGTGCTGCACGTGCGCACGGTCCCGTCCCGCGCGGCGCGCCCCGTCGACTGGCCGGCGGGCACACCGGAGGGGCTGGTCGAGGCCTTCGCGGCCCGGGGCGTCGAGCGGCCCTGGGCCCACCAGGTGGAGGCCGCCCTCGCCCTGGCACAGGGCGCGCACACCGTGCTGGCGACGGGGACGGCGTCGGGCAAGTCCCTCGGCTACCAGCTGGCGGTGGGCACGGCCCTGGCCGCCGACCCGAGCGCCACCGTGCTCTATCTGGCACCGACCAAGGCCCTGGCCGCCGACCAGCTGGCGTCGTGGCGCGCCCTCGAGCGCGACGGCGCCCGCTGGCTGCGCGCCGCCCCCTACGACGGGGACACCGCTCCCCAGGACCGGGTCTGGGCGCGGGAGCACGCGAACATCCTGCTGACCAACCCGGACATGCTGCACGTGGGGATCCTGCCGCACCACGAGCGGTGGGCCGTGTTCTTCCGGAACCTGACGCACGTGATCGTCGACGAGTCGCACACGTACCGCGGGGTGTTCGGCTCGCAGGTGGGCATCCTGCTGCGCCGCCTGCGCCGGGTGGCGGCGCACTGCCGGGGCGAACGCCCCGAGACCGTGTTCGTGGGCGCCTCCGCCACCTCGGCGGACCCGGCCGCGCACTTCACCACGCTGATCGGTGCGCCCGCGAGGGCGGTGACGGAGGACGGCTCCCCCCACGGCGCGGTGCACGTGGGCTTCTGGCAGCCCGAGCTGACCGACCGGCGGGGCGAGAACGGCGCTCCCGTGCGGCGCTCGGCCATGGCGACCGCTGCCGACCTCGTCACCGACCTCGCCCTCCAGCAGACCCGCACCCTCGCGTTCATCACATCCCGACGCGGCGCGGAGGCGATCGCGGGCACCGCGAAGCGTCAGCTCGAGGAGGTCGAGGCCGGACTCGGCACCCGGATCGCGGCGTACCGCTCCGGCTACCTGCCGGAGGAGCGGCGCGCGCTCGAAGAGGCCCTCCGCTCGGGGCGGCTGCTCGGCATGGCCTCGACCCCGGCGCTCGAGATGGGGATCGACGTGGCCGGGCTCGACGCCGTGGTGGTGGCCGGCTGGCCCGGGACCCGCGCGTCCTTCTTCCAGCAGATCGGCCGGGCCGGGCGCGGCGGTCAGGACGCGCTCGCGTTCTTCGTGGCCTCCGACGACCCGCTCGACACCTTCGTGGTGGACCACCCCGAGGCCGTGTTCGACCTGGGCGTGGAGGACACCGTGGTGGACCCGCAGAACCCGCACCTGCTCGGCCCCCAGCTGTGCGCCGCCGCCGCTGAGCTGCCGATCACCCCGGACGCACTCGGCTGGTTCGGCACGCCGGCGCGCGTACGGGAGCTGCTCGACGCCCTCGTGGCGCAGGGCCTGCTGCGCCGGCGCCCCGCAGGCTGGTTCTGGACGCACGCCGAGCACGCGGCCGGACTGGTCTCCCTCCGCGACGACGGCGGCGGCCCCATGGACATCATCGACGGCGAGTCCGGGGCACTGCTGGGCACGATGGACTCCCCGCAGACCCACTACCAGGCGCACCCGGGCGCGGTGTACGTGCACCAGGACCGCACGTTCCTCGTGGAGGACCTCGACGAGGACGCCCACGCCGTGCTCGTCACGCGCGCGTGGCCGGACTTCACGACGCAGGCCCGGGACGTCACGGAGATCGAGATCGTGGCCGTGGAGCGTCGGCTCGACGCGCACGGCAGCTCCCTGCGCTGGTGCCTGGGCGACGTGCAGGTGCGCACGCAGGTGGTCTCCTTCCAGCGCAAGGCCCTGCTCTCCGGCGAGGTGCTCGGCGAGGAGCCGCTCGATCTGCCGGCCCGGGACCTGTTCACCTCCGCCGTGTGGTTCCAGGCCTCCTCCGAGGAGCTCGTGGCGGCGGGCCTGACGATGGACCGGCTGCCCGGCGCCCTGCACGCGGCCGAGCACGCCATGATCGGGATGATGCCCCTGGTGGCCTCGAACGACCGCTGGGACATCGGCGGCGTGTCCATGGTGCTGCACCCGGACACCGGCTCGCCCGCGGTGTTCGTGTACGACGGCCGCCCCGGCGGGGCGGGCTTCGCGGAGCGCGGCTTCGAGCAGGCGCGCCACTGGGTCACGGCGACGGCGGCCGCGATTCACACGTGCGAGTGCCCGGAGGGCTGCCCCTCCTGCGTGCAGTCCCCCAAGTGCGGCAACCGCAACAGCCCCCTGGACAAGGCCGGGGCGCTGACGGTGCTGCGCTTCCTGATCGAGCGGTTCGATGCGCTCGCGGAGGTGGACGTGGGTGAGCCGGAGGCGGCCGAGGACTGACCGCCTCCTCACCGCACCGAGGGCGGGCCGGCCACGGCCACCGCGCGGGCGGGCGGCAGCGGCACCCGGGCCACCTCCACCTCGACGCGCACCGAGCCCTGCGGGGACGCCGAGCAGTCCAGCACCCGGGCGTGGTTCCGCTCGGCCGTCTCCGCGGCGAGGGCGCACGGCTCCTGCGCGGTGATCCCGCGGCGGGCGTCCGAGGCCGCGAGCGCGGCGAGGTCCGCCGCGCCGGCCGCCTGCGACGCGGTGACGGAGGCCGCGCCCAGGGCGGCCACCGCGATCACGAGCGACGCCCCGAGGGCCACCGTGCCGAGGGCCGTGACCCCACCCGCGCCGCGTTCGTCGGCGAGGGCCTGCCGCGCCCTGGCCGGCGCACCGCCGCGGTGCGGGGTCACGACGCCTCCCCCGGGTGCGGATGCTGCAGCGGCGCCGCCGCACCGACCTCGAGCGCGATCGGCTCGATCCACCCCAGCGGGCCCGGGCCGGGATGGCTCACGGTCACGGTCACCCAGCCGTCCCCCTCCTCGTGCGCCAGGCGGGCCTCCTCCCCCGCCATGCGCTCGACGGTCCGCCTGGCCTCGCCGACGTCGTCCCCGCGGGCGAGGAGGCGCGCCGCCGACGCCGCTGCGTCCCCGTTGCGCACCTGCTGGACGGAGGCGGCCCCGGCGAGGACCACGGCCACGAGGATGAGCACGACCGCCGGCAGCAGGGCCGCGTACTCGGCCGTGACGGCGCCGCGCTCACCTGCCGACGCGGTGCGGGGGCGGGGCATGGCCGCCTCAGGACGAGGCGCGTCCGATTCACGACGGGGCACGGCCCCGGCCCGGCCACCGCGGGGGTGTCCGGGCCGGGGCGCGCCGTTGCGGGACTCAGTCACGCTTGAGGGCCTCGGCGATGATGTCCTTGAGCATCTCCTGCACCTCGGGGCTGGTGAGCAGGACGGCCAGGACGCCGGCGAAGCCGACGGCGGCGAGCGTGAGGATGCCGTACTCGGCGGTCTGGGCGCCGGTCTCGTCCTCGAGGCGCTCGCGGCCGACGAGATCGGTCAGGGCCAGGTGCAGGGCGGTGGAGAGCTGGGTCATGGGGTTCCTCCTGGAAGGGCGGCCCTCGGTGCGAGGGCGGTGGGACGGTCCGGTGCGGGCCGCTGATCCCAGACTGCGCGGGACGGCGTCCGCCGCGCTCGCCGCGTCCGCCGGCCGGGGACGGCCGCCCCGCGCCGGGCGGCCTGTGCAGGAGCGATCAGGCGCCCGCGCGTCACGGGCCCGCCGTGAGCAGGGCGATCACCATGGGGATCACGCCCCAGCACACGAACGCCGGCAGCAGGCACAGGCTCAGCGGCACCACGAGCCGCACGGCGAGCTCCTCCGCGGCCCGCTCGTCCGCGCGCCGCGACTGCTGGCGCACCGCGGCGGCCGTCTCCGTCAGCGCACGGGCTCCGGCCATGCCGCTGCGGTGCAGGGGACGCAGCCAGGCCGCCACCTCAGTCCACAGCGGATCCTGCGCCACGGGCTCCCACGCCTCCTCCCACGGGCGGCCCCAGCGCAGCAGGGCCGTCACGGCGCGCAGGGCGTGCGCGTCCGGCAGCGCACGGGCGAGGTCGTCGAGGGCCGCGGTGAGCGAGCGGCCCGCCGCGAGGAGCGGGGCCACGAGGTCCAGGACGACGGCGGGCTCGATCGACCCGGTCGGCCGGGTCGCCCGGGCGACGAGCAGACGCGTCCACGCCTGGCCGGCAAGCGTGAACAGCAGGCCCAGCACGCCGATGATCCACCCGAAGGGCGAGGTCAGCAGATCTGCCGGCGACGTGCCCAGCAGCCACGCCATCCCGAGGCCGCCCATGGGCAGCCACTGCAGCAGCCGGGCGGTCGCGCGGGGCCCCGCCGCGGCGCTGCGGCGGGCGCGGGCCGCGTCGACGGCGGCCTCCAGGGTGTCCGCCAGGCGCGCGGCGATCGCGGCGGGCGCGGCCCCCGCACGCCGCCCGGCCGTGAGGGCGGTGTCCACCAGCTCCCAGCCCGGGTCCGGCGGCGCCGCGCGCCCGGGCAGCCGCCGCCACGGACGTCGCCCCGCACGGTCGGCGCTGCCGCCCACGTCGGAGCAGGGACCCTCAGCGTCCAGTCCGAGCCGCTCGCGCGCGGCCCGCCGGCGGACGCGGTGGTGGAGGCAGCAGCCCGGGCGGGGCCGCGCGCAGGCGGGCACGGTCCGGGCGACCTCCGCCCAGGCGCGGTCCGCCGGGAGTCCGGCCCGCAGCAGCGCGGACCAGCGGCGCAGGACGGCCACGAGGTCCTCGGTCGCCTTCTCCGGATCAGCCCGAGGCCGGCACAGCGGTCCGGGGATCCTCAGCACGTGTGCCGGCCCTCGAGGCGGGCGCGCAGCAGCTCGAGCCCCGGGCCCTCGACCGTGCGTCCCGCGGCGCCGCCGCCGTCGTCAGCGATGCCGTCCTCCCAGGTGAGCGCGGGGACCAGGGCGAGCGGCCCCGGGGCGTCCGCGGGGACGGCGAGCTCCACGGGGTGCCGGCCGTGCACGTCCCGGACCACGTGGAGCACGGCGTCCACCCCGGCCCGGGCCTGGGCGTCGACGGCGGCCGGGCTCCACCCGGCGAGGGAGGCCATCGCGGTGAGGCGGGCGGGCACGTCCGCCGCGGCGTTGGCGTGCAAGGTCCCCCAGGCACCCTGGTGGCCCGTGTTCAGCGCAGTGAGGACGTCGGTCACCTCGGCGCCGCGGCACTCCCCCACCACGAGCCGGTCCGGGCGCATGCGCAGCGCGTGGCGGATGAGCTCGGGGAGGGCCACCTCCCCCGCCCCCTCCTCGTTCGCGGCGCGGCACTGCAGCGCCACCACGTGCGGGTGCTCCGGCGCGGCCTCGAGGGTGTCCTCCACGGTGATGATGCGCTCGTGCGCGGACACCTCGGAGAGGGCCGCCGAGAGCATCGTGGTCTTGCCCGTGCCGGTCGCGCCGCTGATGAACACGGTGGCCCGGTGCAGCACCAGCCACTGCACCGCCTCGGCCCAGAGTCCGCCGTCGGGCCAGGACTCGGCGAGCTCCGCGAGCGAGCGGGCACGCCGTGCGGGCACGCGCAGGCTCAGCACCGTGCCGCCACCGCTGACGGGCGGCAGCACGGCGTGCACGCGGACCCCGCCCACCCGGGCGTCGGCCATCGGGACGGCCCCGTCGAGGCGCCGGCCCGCCTGCCCCAGCAGCCGGACCGCGAGCGCGTGGGACGCCTCCGGGTCCAGGCGCGCCGGGCGCCGGATCAGCCCGCCCGCCCCGTCGGTCCACACGGCACCGCCGCCGTCCACGAGGACGTCCGTGACGCCCTCGACGCCCACCCAGGGGGCGAGCGGGCCGAAGCCGGCGAGCTCCTCCTCGAGGGCGCGGGCCTGAGCCTCCCGCACGGCGGGGGCCGGCGGGGTCCACGGCCGATCCGGATCGGGGGCGCCGCGGCCGATCCGCCGCCACCACGGTGCGGGACGCATGGCATCCGCGCGCCGCTGCGCCTCGGCGTCCGCGAGCACCCGCTCGATCAGCGGACGCAGGTCCGCCTCGGTCGCGGGATCCCCCTCGGCGCACTGCTCGGCGATCCTGCGGCGCAGCGCGGCGGCGTCGTCCGGCCCCGCGGACGCCGCGGCCAGCGGGGCGTCGTCCGGCCCCGGGGACGCCGCGGCCGGCGGGGCGGCGGCCGGCGGCGGATGCCCTGGCCGCGGTGGGTGAAGGCCGGACCGGACGGACGGGCGGGCACGGCGGGGACGGGGTGGGGCATCGGGCACCCAGGGACGCATGGCGGACCTCCAGCGGGACGGCGGGTCCGGCGCCGACGTCGACGGCCGCCGGCCTCCGCCCAGTCCAGCCGCCGCGCACGGGGCCCGGCCCGTCCGTGCCCGATTGCGGGGACACGCGAGCCCCGGGCGCCGCCTGTGCAGGAGCCGCCGGGCCTCAGAGGTCTCCGGCGACACCGTTCCGCCACCGCCCGGCCCCCTTCAGCCGTGGGATCGCGTCAGCGCCCCTGCCCCGTCAGTCGCTGACCGGCTCCCACGTCTCGGCGTCGATCACGCGGCTCCGGTCCCAGGGCACGGACCAATCGAGCAGGTCCAGCAGCCGGTCCAGCAGTGCCGCCGTGAACCCCCACACGAGCCGCTCCCCCACGAGGAAGCCGGGAGTCTCGCCGCGGCGGCCGCCGGGCCGCGCCACCCGGCACCGGTTCTGCGGGGCCACGAGGTCGGCCACGGGCAGGCGGAACACGGCGGCGGCCTCGGCCTCGTCCACCACGGCCACGCGACCCGGGCGGCACCACCATCCGATCACGGGGTGCACCACGTGGCCGGACACGATCAGGGGCACCGGGGGCAGGACGCCCAGCACCTCGACGCCGTCCGGATCCAGCCCCGTCTCCTCACGGGCCTCGCGCAGGGCCGTGGCCACCACGTCCGCATCCTCGGGGTCCACGCGCCCGCCGGGGAAGGCGATCTGCCCCGCGTGCTGGCGCAGGGTGGACGCGCGCTGTGTGAGCAGGACGTCCACGGCGGGGTGGACGCGGCCGGCGTCGTGGACCGCCGGGACGTCGTCGAGTGCGCCGACGAGGATGAGCACGGCCGAGGGGCGCGCCTGCACCGGGCGGGGCCAGTCCAGGCCCCACGCAGAGGCGGCGCCGTCCGGGACCGCGGTGAGCGCGGCGGCGTCGTGGCGGCCGGGGACCTCGGCCACGCCCCACCGGGCCGTGAGGGCGGTCAGCTGGTCGCGGGCCCCCGCGATCGAGCCGGGGAGGGCGGGGGCGGACGCAGGGTGCGCGGCGGGCTCGGTCATGTCCCCCACGCTACCCACGGCCCGGTGCATGAGACGCCGGCCGCGGGCGGGGCTCGGTAGCCTCGGAGCCATGAGCGCCTCGCACCCCGCACCCACGACGGCGGCCCCGACCGCCGTCGACGTCGCCGTGATCGGCGGCGGCCAGGCCGGCCTCGCCGCCGGATTCCACCTCCAGCGGCTCGCGCGGGACGTCGAGCGCGGCCGCGCTGCGGGGCCCGCGCCCTCGTTCGTGATCCTGGACGCGGCAGGGGAGCCCGGCGGCGCGTGGCGCCACTTCTGGGACTCGATCGAGCTCTTCTCCCCCGCGGAGCACTCCTCCCTGCCCGGCCACCGCATGCCGGCCCTGCCGGACGCCTCGGCCACGGAGTCCGGCAACCCCGACGCGCTCCACGTCGTCGACTACCTCGCCGACTACGAGGAGCGCTATTCCCTGCCCGTCCGCCGCACCGCGCGCGTCAGCACCGTCACCCGGGACGCCTCGGCGGCGGAGGAGCCGCCGTTCACCCTCCTGCTCGAGGACGGCTCCCGCCTCACCGCCCGGGCCGTGGTCTCCGCGACCGGCACGTTCACCCGCCCGTACCTGCCCGCGGTCCCCGGGGCCGCGGAGTTCGCGGGACGCCGGCTGCACTCCGCGGCCTACCGCCGTCCGGAGGACTTCACCGACCAGCGCGTGCTCGTGGTGGGCGGGGGCAACTCCGGCCCCCAGGTGGCCGCGGACCTGCTCGACCACGCCGCGGAGGTCACGTGGGCGTGTCGGCGCCCGCCGCGCTTCATGCCGGACGACGTCGACGGCCGCGTGCTGTTCCAGGCCGCCTCGGCGCGGGTGCTGGGCCGGGACGGCCCGTCGGTCGGCGAGCTCGGGGACATCGTGGCCGTCCCGCCCGTGCGCCGGGCCCGCGACGAGCACGGGCTGCATGCGGTCCCCATGGTCTCCCGGCTCACCCGGCGCGGCGCGGCCTGGGACGACGACGCCGGCCTCGAGCACGGCTGGGCGGCGGACTCGGCGGCCGCCGCGGAGGTGCGGGGCACGGATCGCACGTTCGACGCGATGGTGTGGAGCACCGGCTTCCACGCGGAGCTGCGCCACCTGCGGCAGCTGGACCTGAGCACGACCGGCTCCGGCGTGCCCCGCACCCGGAGCGACCTGCCGACCGCGAGCACCGACGTCCCCGGCCTGTACCTGCTCGGCTACGGCGACTGGTGCGGGCCGGCCTCGGCCACGCTCGTGGGCGTCGGCGTGTGGGCGCGGAACACCGTGGAGGACGTCGCCGCCCGACTGGCCGAGGGCTGAGCCGCCGGCTCAGCTGAGCATCAGCCGCACGGCGAGCACCGCCATGACCGCGGCGATGAGCACGTCCAGGACGCGCCACGCGCTCGGCGAGGCGAGCGGGCGGGCCAGGAGCCGCGCCCCGAACCCCAGCCCGGAGAACCACAGCACGGAGGCGAGCACGGCGCCGGCGGCGAACACCCAGCGTCCGTCCGGGCCGTGCTGGTTGGCGAGGCTGCCGAGCAGCACCACGGTGTCCAGGTAAACGTGCGGATTCAGCCACGTCAGGGCGAGCGTGGTCCCCAGCACCGAGCCGGCCGTCCGCGGCGCCGGCCGTGCCTCCCACGATCAGCACGGCGTCCGATGCCGCGCACACCGCGACGACGGGGCCCACGTGCTCACGGCGCACGCCCTGGCGCAGGACGAGGGCGTTCTGGGCGCCGATCGCCACGATGAGGGCGAGTCCGGTGAGCAGGCCCGTCACGGCGAGGTTCCACATGAGCCTGACGCTAGGGCGGTCTCGAATCTGAGACAAACGCATCATCCTGCGATTGCCTAAGCTCTGCTTCATGAATCTCGAGCAGCTGCGCGCCCTGCTGGCCATCGTCGACGAGGGCTCGTTCGAAGGGGCGGCCCACACGCTGGGCGTCAGCGCGTCCGCCGTGAGCCAGCGGATTCGCGCGCTCGAGCACACCGTCGGCCAGGTGGTGGTCCGGCGAGGCAGCCCCTGCGTGCCGACCGATGCCGGCACGGCCCTGGTGCGCATGGCCCGGCACGTGCAGGTCCTCGAGGAGGAGGCCTGGGCACGTCTCGGCCGGCAGGCGTCCGGTCGCAGCGTCACCGCGCTCGCCGTGCCCGCGGACGCCCTGGGCACGTGGTTCCAGCCCGTGGTGCGGGACGCCGCCGCCTGGCATGACACCGTGCTGGACCTGCACGTGGAGGACCAGGACCACAGTGCGCAGCTGCTGCGGCGGGGCGAGGTGCTGGCCGCCGTCACCACCGAGCCGGTCCCCGTGCCGGGCTGCGAGGCGGAGCCGCTCGGCCACATGCGGTACGTCCCCGTGGCCGCGCGCGCCCTGCTCGAGCGGCACCGGGGGGCCGGCGCCGTCGACCTCGCGGCCATGCCGATGATGCGGTTCAACGTGAAGGACGACCTCCAGGGCATCGTGCTGCGCTCCGCCGGAGTCGCCACGGCCCCGCCGACCCACACCGCCCCGTCCTTCGACGCCTTCCAGCGCTGCGTGGAGGCCGGCCTGGGATGGGGCATGCTCGTGGACCATCAGGCTCGCGAGGGCCTGCGCGACGGCGGCCTCGTCCGCCTGCCGGGGGTCGACGACGTCCTCCTGCCCCTGCACTGGCAGGCCGCCACCCTGCCCTCACCGCGCCTGCTGCGACTGACCGCGGCCGTCCGTGCCGCCGCCCACCGGGGGCTGGAACCCCCGTGAGGCGCCGCATCCGAGGCACCGGCCCCGTCCGTCGGCCGGGTGCCGCGCTGCGTGCCGGCCCCGCCCCGATCAGGACCCGGTCAGGACCTGGTCCGGACCGCTCATGCCCCGAGGGAATGCCCCAGGGCCCGGAGCTCGCGGCGCGTCCGCCCCGCGCGCATGAGTGCGAGCAGCTCCTCCCGGCCGGGCTTGAGCTCGTAGGCCAGCAGGGACCGCGCCCTCTCGGGGTCGGTCTCGCCCGCACCGTAGCTGGGGCACCACCGGGCGATCGGGCAGGCCCCGCACGCCGGCTTCCGCGCGTGGCACACGCGGCGGCCGTGGAAGATGAGGTGGTGGGAGAGCATGGTCCAGTCCCGCGGCGGGAACAGGGCGGCGACGGCGTGCTCCACCTTCACCGGGTCGGTCTCCTCCGTGAAGCCGAGCCGGCGCGCCAGGCGCCCGAAGTGCGTGTCCACGGTGATCCCGGGGCGGCCGAACGCGTTGCCCAGCACCACGAACGCCGTCTTGCGACCCACCCCCGGGAGGGTCACGAGATCCTCGAGGCGGCCGGGGACCTCCCCGTCGAAGCGCTCCACGAGCTCGACGGAGAGCCGCAGGATCGCCGACGCCTTGTTCTTGTAGAAGCCCGTGGGGCGCACGAGCTCCTGCAGCTCCACCTCCGTGGCCGCGGCCATGGCCGCCGCGTCGGGGAAGCGCGCGAACAGCGCGGGGGTCACGGAGTTCACCCGCACGTCCGTCGTCTGGGCCGAGAGCACGGTGGCCACGAGCAGCTCGAAGGGGTTCTCGAAGTCCAGCTCGGCCACCGCGTACGGGTACGCCTCCGCGAGCGCGCGGTCGATCCGCCGCGCCCGGCGCGTCAGGGCCAGCGGGCTCTCCCCCGTCGGCGTCGTCGTCCCGTGCGCGCTCACGCCGACCGCCGCCCCGCCACGGCCGTGAAGGAGCCCTGCGGGGAGTCCGCCCACTCGGCGCCCGCGTCGCGCAGCAGGGCGTCGTGAGGCCGCGGCCCCCCTGCTCCGCCTCCTCGGCGTCGGGCAGCTCGTCCCACGGCTCCGCCGCCGGCCACCACCACGTCCCACTGCTCCCGAGTCATGGACCGATTCTCCCGTGCCGCGGTGGCGGGCGCGAACGCATCCGGCGGCCGCTCGCCGTGGGGAGCAACACGAACGGCGGTGATTTGCCGCCTCCGGCCCCGCGCGTCATGCTGATCCCGACAGACCTGTGCCACGCGTCACACCGGCGACCGGCCCTGCCGGCCACCCCCAGATCCCGGCGCGCCCCGCCCCGAAAGGACACCCCCGATGGATGAGCAGATCCCCACGTTCCCCCCACCACCGGAGTTCGCCGCCCAGGCCGTCGCCACGGCGGACCTGTACGCCGAGGCCTCCGAGGACCGGCTCGCCTACTGGGCCCGCCGCGCCCGCGAGGCCCTGCACTGGGAGGAGGACTTCACCGAGGTCCTGGACTTCTCCGACGCCCCGTTCGCGACGTGGTTCGCCGACGGCACCACCAACGCCGCCTACAACGCACTGGACCGCCACGTGGAGGCCGGCCGCGGCGAGCGTGTGGCCATCCACTTCGAGGGCGAGCCGGGCGACACCCGCACCTACACGTACGCCGAGCTGGCCGCCGAGGTGCGGCGGGCCGCCAACGCGTTCGAGTCGCTGGGCGTCGCCAAGGGCGACCGCGTGGCCGTCTACCTGCCCATGATCCCCGAGGCCGTCATCACGATGCTCGCGTGCGCGCGCATCGGCGCCGTGCACTCCGTGGTGTTCGGCGGCTTCTCCGCCGACGCCCTGCGCTCCCGCGTGGACGACGCCGAGGCGAAGCTCGTCGTCACCGCGGACGGCTCCTTCCGCCGCGGCAAGCCCTCCATGCTCAAGCCCGCCGTGGACGAGGCGCTCTCAGCCCCCGGCCACACCGTGCAGAACGTCGTCGTCGTGCGCCGCAACGAGGCCGAGGTGCCCATGGCCGAGGGCCGCGACCACTGGTGGCACGACGTGGTCCCCACCGCCTCCGACGAGCACGAGCTCGTGTGGCACGACGCCGAGCACCCGCTCTTCATCCTCTACACCTCCGGCACCACCGGGAAGCCCAAGGGGATCCTCCACACCACGGGCGGCTACCTCGTCCAGGGCGCCGTGACGATGCACGACACCTTCGACCTCAAGCCGGAGACGGACGTCTACTGGTGCACCGCCGACGTCGGCTGGGTCACCGGCCACTCCTACGTCGCCTACGCGCCGCTCGTGAACGGCGCCACCCAGGTGATCTACGAGGGCACCCCGGACTCCCCGCACCAGGGCCGGTGGTGGGAGATCGTCGAGAAGTACGACGTCACCATCCTCTACACCGCGCCGACCGCGGTGCGCACCTTCATGAAGTGGGGCCGCCAGATCCCGGACGGCCACGACCTCTCCTCCCTGCGCCTGCTGGGCACCGTGGGCGAGGCCATCAACCCCGAGGCGTGGCGCTGGTTCCACGAGGTCATCGGCGGCTCGCGCTGCCCGATCGTGGACACCTGGTGGCAGACCGAGACCGGCGCGCACATGCTCACCCCGCTGCCCGGCGTCACCACGCTCAAGCCCGGCTCGGCGCAGCAGCCCGTGCCCGGCGTCGTGCTGACCGTGGTGGACGAGGCAGGCGAGCCCCTCGAGGGCACCGCCGCGGGCTTCCTCGTGGCGCGCGAGCCGTGGCCGTCCATGCTGCGGGGCATCTGGGGCGATCCGGAGCGCTTCAAGGAGACCTACTGGTCCCGCTTCCCCGGCATGTACTTCGCCGGCGACGGCGCCCGCTACGACGAGGACGGCGACATCTGGCTGCTCGGCCGCGTGGACGACGTCATGAACGTCTCCGGCCACCGCCTGTCCACCCAGGAGATCGAGTCCTCCCTCGTGGCGCACGAGCTCGTGGCGGAGTCCGCCGTGGTCGGCGCCGCGGACGAGACGACGGGTCAGTCCGTCGTCGCCTTCGTCCTCCTCACCGAGGAGGCCTCCGCCCGGGGCCTGGACCCTGCCGAGGTCGAGCAGGCGCTGCGCGCCCACGTGGGGCACGACATCGGCCCGATCGCCAAGCCGAAGCGCATCCTCGTGGTGCCGGAGCTGCCCAAGACCCGCTCGGGGAAGATCATGCGCCGCCTCCTCAAGGACGTCGCCGAGGGCCGCACCCCCGGCGACGCCACCACCCTGGCGGATCCGACCGTCATGGACCGCATCGTGGAGACCCTGGGCGACCTCGCCTGACCTGCGGAGCACAGACGAGCCCTGCGACGTGGGGGGCCAGCGGCGGGGAGGGGGCGCCCCCTGCCGGGGGGCGGGGGCCTGTGGGGGCCCGCCCCTGCCCCGCGGCGCACACCCGAGCCCGGCGCCGTGGTGCCCATCCGGAGCGGATGGGCACCACGTCGCAGGGCTCGTTCCTCGTGGCGCTCAGGTCTGGTGCGTGGACAGGGTTGCGACGCCGCGGCGCCTCAGCCCCGGGCGGCGGCGGCCAGGCGGACCTGCTCCACGGCGTCGGCGGGCGTGAAGCCGAGGCGACCGACGACCTCGTCCACGAAGCGGCGTGCTGCCTGTCGGGCCTCCTCCCTGCACCCCTCCTCGGACGCCGCGACGAACGTGCCCGCGCGACCGCGGGTCTCCACGGCCCCGCGAGCCTCGAGCTCCTTGTAGGCCTTGGCCACGGTGCCCGGGGCGAGCCCGAGCTCCCCGGCCAGCGTGCGCACGGGCGGGAGGCGGTCGCCGCGGGCGAGGAGACCGCGGGCCACGGCCTCCACGACGGCGTCCACGAGCTGCGCCGAGGCGGGATGCGGGGCCGAGCGGTCGACCGACAGACACGGCAGGGACGGCGCGGCGACACGCGAGGGCGGGGAGGCCGCCGTGGCAGCCTCCCCGCCCTCGCGGTGCGCAGGGGTGCGCGAGGTCATCCGGCGTGCATCAGACGCGGTGAGCGGGGGCGTCGTCGTCCACCGGGGCTCCGAACGCCTCCTCGTCGGCTGCGTCCCAGGCCTCGTCCGGAAGGTGGCCGGAGGTCTCGTCCGGGTGCCGCACGAGGTGGATCATCGCGACGACCAGACCTCCCCAGACCAGGACGATCGCGAGGGTCATCATCATGATGGCTGCGGTGCTCATGGCTCAGTGCTCCTTCCGGACGGCCCGGGCCGCCGCGTCGACGGACGGGTCCGTCGTGTCCGTGCGGACCACGGGGATGGCGCCGGTGGGCGTGGTGCCGGCCGGGACCGCGTGGGTCGGGATGAGGTCGCCGTGGATCTCGTTCTCCACGGGCTCTTCATAGAGGTTCGACTTCTTGGACCACGGGATCAGGGACAGCAGCACCGCGAAGGCCACCGAGCCGAGGGCCAGGCCCCAGCCGTACTGGCCGAGGAACTCGCCCGGGTAGTCGCCGTAGCCGTCCCGGATGGTCTCCATGATCCAGGAGAGCCAGATGTAGGAGAGCACCAGGGGCATGACCACGCCGATCAGCAGCGTGAAGATCCCGCCCACACGGAACGAGGAGACCGCGTTGAGGTGGGCCACGATCCGGCGCGCCGAGCCGAGGACGGCCGTCACCACGAGCACCGACATGAGGGCGGCACCCACGATGCCGAAGTTGTTGGCGAAGGCGTCCATGGTGTCCAGCATGTAGAGGCCCGTGGTGGTGGAGAACAGTGCGAGGGACACGATGGCCGAGAGGCCGACCACCACCAGCACGGTGGTCCAGCGGCCCCAGCCCAGCTTGTCCTTCACCGCCGAGACCACGACCTCGAGGATGGAGATGAGCGAGGTGAACCCCGCGATCACGAGGGAGCCGAAGAAGAGGATGCCCACGAGGGCGCCCATGGGGGCCTGGGAGATCAGCGTGGGGAACGCGACGAAGGCCAGGCCGATTCCGCTGGCCACCACCTCGTCCACGCGCACGCCGGAGGCCTGCGCCATGAAGCCCAGCGCCGAGAACACGCCGATGCCGGCGAGGATCTCGAAGCCCGAGTTGGACAGGCCGACCACGAGGCCGGAGCCCGTCAGGTTCGTGCGCTTCTTCAGGTAGGACGCGTAGGTGATCATGATGCCGAAGCCCACGGAGAGGGAGAAGAAGATCTGCCCGTAGGCCGCGATCCACACGCCCGGCTCGGCCAGGGCCGCCCAGTGCGGGGTGAAGAGGGCGTCGAGGCCCTGCGTGGCGCCCGGCAGGGTGAGGGCGATGACGACCAGCACGAGGAACATGACGATGAGCAGCGGGATGCCGATCATGGACGCCAGCGCGACGCCGCGGCGGATGCCGAAGCCCATCACGAGGATGAGGATGACCCACACCGCGAGCATCGGCCAGAACACGCCGGGCACGATGTCGAACGAGGGCTGCGGGGCGTCGGCCACCTGGAGGTAGGTCCCGTTGAAGAAGCCCTCGGGGTCGTCGCCCCACTCCTCGGTGAGGGAGAAGCCCGTGTAGCGGATGGACCACGCGATGATGGCCGCGTAGTAGATGCCGATGACCACACAGATGAGCACCTGCCACCAGCCGATGGCCTCGGCCCAGCGGTTCAGCCGGCGGAAGGCCAGGGGCGCCGAGCCCCGGAAGCGGTGGCCGATCGCGTAGTCGAAGAACAGCAGGGGGATACCCGCGGTGAGGAGCGCGATGAGGTAGGGGACGACGAAGGCGCCGCCGCCGTTCTCGTACGCCACGTAGGGGAAGCGCCAGATGTTGCCGAGGCCGACCGCCGAGCCGATCGCCGCGAGGATGAAGGCCCAGCGGCCAGTGAACTCCTCACGGGACTGCCGCGGTGCGGCGTCCGTGGCGGAGACGGATGTGGACATGGGGGACCTCCGGGGAAGGACGGGGTGCAGATGTGATCGACCACACAATACGACATCGTCCGATGCGTGGGAACCCGCGTCCAGGATGCAGACGCGGCGGGGGTACGGGTCAGCCTCCCACGACGCACTGCCCCGCGGAGACGGTGGAGCTCAGGCTGGGCGCGACGGCCACCGTCCGGGCGATCGCGTCCGCCGTGAGGGCGTAGCCGATCTGACCCGACCCCGGCGCGCGGGCGAACACGAGGCCGGCGAGCGTGCCGTCCTCCGCCACCACGGGCCCGCCGGAGTATCCGTGGCGGATGTCCGCCTCGAGGGTGTAGACGTCCACCGCGGAGACGGCGCCGCCGCCCACGGCCTCGAGCGGGACCTCGCCCACGGCCTGCACGCGGGCGGCGGTGGTGGCGAACGGGCCGCTGTCCGGGTAGCCCATGGCCGTGGCCGTGTCGCCCACGCCCAGCTCCGCACCCAGACGCGCCACGGGCAGCTGCGCCCCGTCGACGGCGAGCACCGCGAGGTCCCGGGCCGTGTCCAGGAGGACGACGCGTGCCGCGTACACCCCGCGGTCGCGGTCGAGCACGGTGGGCGCGGGGACGCCGGCCACCACGTGGGCGTTGGTGAGCACGCGGTCCGGGGCGATCGCCACTCCGGAGCCGCTCTGGACCTGCGCGCAGGCCGTGGCGGTGCCGGTCAGGCGGACCACGGAGCGGGACACGTCCGCGGCCGGCGCCGGCTGCGGTGCGGCGGCCGGTCCGGACGGACGGGCAGCCGCCGTCGTCGGGCTCGACGCCGCCGCGGCCGGTGCGGGCGCGGAGGAGGCCGGGTCTGCGGGCGCGTCCGGCTGGGAGCGCGACGGTGCGGCGTCCGGCTCGGGCGCGCCGGGCTGGGACGCGCCGGGCTCCCCCGGCGCGGGGGTGCTGGGGAGCGGTGCAGGCCCCGCTCCCGCCGAGTCGTCGGCAGACGTCGGCGACGTGGCCGACCCCGGCTCGCCCGGGGTGCCCGCGTCGCCGGGGGTGCCGGCCTCGCCGGGCCGGGCCGCGCCCGGGGTGTCCGCAGGGGCCGCGCCGCCGGACGGCTCACCACCGGGGGCCGCGGCCGAGGAGCCGGGAACGGCAGCGGCGTCGGGGCCGCCGGACCCCGTGGCACCGGAGCCGAGCGCCGCGGTCACGGGCGGCAGGTCGGGCGCGTCGGCGTCCTCGGCGGGTGCGGGCAGCTCCACCTCGGGGAGGCCGTCGAGGCCGGCGACCGCGGCGCGGGCGCGGGCCGCCCACGAGAGAACAGCGTCGGGCATGGCGGCGTCCACCGTGGTGAGCACGCGGGACCGGGCGACCTCACGGGTGACCGCGGTGTTGCCCAGGGCACCGAGGGAGAAGGAGAGGAGGCCCATCACGAGCGCGGCCACGAGCACCGACGCCAGCGCGCCGAGGAGCCGGTCCACGCGGCGCAGCACGGGCGGACCGATGCGCAGGCGCAGCTGCGCGCCGATCGCCGCGCCGACGTACTGGCCCGAGGCGACGAGGGCCACCACCGTGACCAGGGTGAGCACCCACCGCCAGCCCGTGCCGGTGGCCCACTGGGAGACGACGGGCACGGCGAGGAAGGCGATGAGCGCGCCCGCGATGAACCCCGCCAGGTTGCCCAGCACGACGCCGAGGCCACGGCGATGGCCCTGCACGAAGAACATGACCAGGAGCACGAGCAGCACCGCGTCCAACCAGGTCAGGCCGAAGATCATCCCGTGTCCACTCCTCATCCTCTCCCCGCGCGGAGCATCCGCGTCGGCAGGCGCCGTGGGGGACTCCAGGGTATCGGCAGCCTCGAGGGGCATGGGGCACAATGGACCGGACAGACTTCGGCGGCACGCCGTCGGGGTGAGACAGGCAGAGGAAGGACGCACATGGATCTCGAGGTTCTGCGGAAGGCCCCGCTGTTCACTCACCTGGACGACGAGGTGTTCGCCATCCTGACCTCCGAGCTGACCGAGGTGGAGCTCTCGCGCGGCTCGTCCGCGTTCCACGAGGGCGATCAGGGCGACCAGCTGTACGTGATCATGTCCGGCAAGGTGAAGCTCGGCCGGACGGCTCCAGACGGGCGCGAGAACCTCGTGGCCGTGCTCGGCCCCGGTGAGATCTTCGGCGAGATGGCCCTGTTCAACCCCGCGCCGCGCAGCGCCACCGCCACTGCGGTCTCGGCCGCCCGCCTCGCGGGCCTGCGCCACGAGAACCTGCGCCGCGCGATCGCGTCCTCCCCCGAGGTCTCCCTCCAGCTGCTCCAGGCCCTCGCCCAGCGCCTGTCCAAGACCAACGAGTCCCTCGCGGACCTGGTCTTCTCCGACGTTCCGGGCCGCGTCGCGAAGGCGCTCCTGGACCTGGCCGACCGCTTCGGCCGCCCCGCGGCGGACGGGCTCCTCGTGGCCCACGACCTCACGCAGGAGGAGCTGGCCCAGCTGGTGGGCGCCTCTCGCGAGACCGTGAACAAGGCGCTCGCCGAGTTCGTGCAGCGCGGCTGGATCCGCCTCGAGAACCGCGCCGTCGTGATCCTGGACCTGCAGCGCCTGCGCCAGCGTTCGCGCTGACCCGCACCGCACACACGAGGGGGCCCGCCGAAAGGCGGGCCCCCTCGTGTGTGCTCAGTGCCGCCCGGTCTCCTCGGCGTGCATCCACAGGCGGCCGCTGCCGTCGTCGGGCTCGGTGACCACGGTGCGCTGCGGGATGGCGCCCCGCCCCACCCCTTCCGTGAGGGAGAGCAGGAAGGCGGCGGCCGTGCGGTGGGCGGCCACACGCCGCAGCAGCGCCTGGGTCATGGGCGTGGAGACCTGGTCGAGGCGCACCGTGCCCGCCTCGCCGAGCCAGCCCTCCGGACCGGGCAGGGCCACGGGCCCCTCGAGGATCCGTCGCGCGGAGCACCAGCCCCGCTCGCTCGCGCCGGCGGCCGCCTCCGACGCGGTCTGCTGCGGCGGCAGGGCCGCGGCGAACACCACCGTGTCGAAGCGCCGGTGGCTGTGGAGGGCGCTCTGCCAGCGCTCGAGCGGGCGCAGCAGGTCGGCGCGCAGTCCCAGACCGCGGGAGTCCAGGAGCGAGGGCAGTCCCGCCTCCCCCTGCTCGAGGGAGGCCCGTGTCCCGCCCCAGGAGCGGCCACGGGGCTGGAGCACGATGTCCCCGTCCGAGCGCCCCGCCAACAGGACGCCGGTCTCCTCGAAGAGCTCGCGGACCGCGGCCACCACGTGCTGGCGGGCGCGGCGCCGATCCGGGATGCCGAGGCACGCGGACCAGCGCGCGGGCTCGGGCCCGAACCACCGGCACGTCTCCGCGTCCGAGGTGGAGAGCGAGCCCCCGGGAAGGCCCACCCGCCCGAGGGGAGTGTTCCCCGTCCGGTGGCGCAGCAGCACCTCGGGCCCGTCCGTCCCCTCGCGCACCATCACGACGGCGGACGCCGGACGGGCGGGGCGCACCTGCCGGAATCGCTGGGCGAGCCACTGGCGGGCGAGGTCCACGTCCTGGTCCGGGACGGGGACCCGCCGCGCGGCGGCGTCAGCGGACGCGGACAGTGATCTCGACCTCCACGGGCGCGTCCAGGGGCAGCACGGCCACGCCGACGGCGGAGCGGGCATGGCGGCCCGCGTCGCCGAAGATCTCGGCGAGCACGTCCGAGGCGCCGTTGATCACGCCGGGCTGACCGGTGAAGTCGGGGGCGGAGGCCACGAAGCCGACCACCTTGACCACCTGGACGACGCGCTCGAGGTCGCCGACCACCTCATGCACGGCCGCCACGGCGTTCACCGCGGCGACGCGGGCCAGCTCGGCGGCCCGCTGCGGGTCCACCTCCGCGCCGACCTTGCCGGTGGCCGGCAGGGCGCCGTCCACGAAGGGCAGCTGGCCGGAGGTGAGGACGAGGTCCCCGTCCCGCACGGCGGGGACGTAGGAGCCCACGGGGGCGGCGACGGCCGGCCGGGCGAGGCCCAGCGCGGCGAGCCGGTCCGCCGCGGTCCCGGAGCCCCAGGAGGGGCGGTCGGGCTCGGTCATCGGGCTCACGCGGCCTTGGGGCGCTTGAGATAGGCCACGGGGTTGGCGCCCTCGGGGCCGGGGATCACGGCCACGAGCTCCCAGCCGTCCTCACCCCACTGGTCGAGGATCTGCTTGGTCGCGTGGATGAGGAGGGGGATGGTGGAGTACTCCCACCGCGTGTGCTGGGTCATGGGACCAGCGTAGCGAGCACGCGTCCCGCCCGCAGGGCGGCCCACCCACGCGGGATACACTTCCCGCCATGGCGTCCCGCAAGTCCCCCCTCCCCGCTCGCTCCAGCGTCCTCGGACGGATGCTGGCGTACCTGGGGCTCTCCGCCCTGGCGGGGCTGCTCGTGGCGGGGCTGATGCTGCCGGCCGTGAGCCTCGCGGGCGCGGGCGTGGGCGTGGGGCAGGACATGCTGGACCGGATGCCGGACGAGCTGCCCACGGAGCCCGTCTCGGTCCCTTCCACGATCGTCTCGGAGGACGGCCAGGTGCTGGCCACGTTCTATGCGGAGAACCGCACGCCGGTCACCCTGGACCAGGTCTCGGACCACATGGAGCACGCGATCGTGGCCATCGAGGACGCCCGCTTCTTCCAGCACGAGGGCGTGGACGCGCGCGGCCTGGTCCGCGCGGCCGTGCACAACGCCACCTCGGACTCCACCCAGGGAGCCTCGACGCTGACCCAGCAGTACGTCAACCAGCTGCTGATCAACTCCCAGCAGATCCGCGGCGACTCCCGCCTGACCATCTCCGGCAACAAGAACGTGTCGGACAAGGTCAAGGAGATCAAGCTCGCGGTGGCCGCGGAGAAGCAGATGTCCAAGGAGCAGATCCTGGAGGGCTACCTCAACATCACGCTCTTCCAGGGCCGCGCCTACGGCGTGGAGGCCGCGTCGCAGTACGTCTTCGGCAAGCCCGCCGCCGAGCTGGAGAGCTGGGAGGCCGCCACCCTGGCCGGCATGGTCCAGTCCCCCACCGGCTACAACCCTTCCCGCAACCCCGAGGGCACCACGAACCGCCGGGACACCGTGCTGCGCGCCATGCGCAACAACGGCTACCTGAGCGAGGAGGAGCTGCAGCACGCCCTCGCCCAGCCCCTCGAGGTCGTGATGAAGGGCGTGCCCTCCGGCTGCCTCAACGCCGAGTTCGGCGCCTACTTCTGCGACTACGTGGAGCGCCAGGTCCTGGCCGATCCCACCTTCGGACCCGACGTGCTCTCCCGCCGCGCCCTCCTGGACCGCGGCGGCCTGACCATCCGCACCACCCTGAACACCGAGCTGCAGAAGTCCGCCGAGGACATCACGCGCCGCGCCATCCCGAACGACGAGGCCTACGGCGCCGGCCAGGCCCTCGTGTCCCTCGAGCCGGGCACGGGCAACATCCGCACGATGGCGCAGAACACCGAGTACGCCATCAAGGACGAGCTGGGCCGGACCACGCTCAACCTCAACGCGGAGCGCGAGTGGGGCGGCGGCGCCGGCTTCCAGGCCGGCTCCACCCTGAAGCCCTTCGTGGCGCTCGCGTGGCTGCGCAACGGCAACCACCTGGTGGACACCGTGGACGCCTCGCGGAACCTCTACCCCGCGGGCACCCGCTTCCAGGCCTCGTGCCGGCCCGGCGGGTACGTCAGCATCGGCACCGACTGGAACATCAACAACGTGGTGGGCGGCCTCGTGAAGCGGGACCGCATCGACGAGGGCATCTTCTGGTCCGTCAACACGCCGACCGTGGCCACGGCCTACCAGATGGACCTCTGCGACATCACGAACCTCACGACCCAGCTGGGCATCCGCCGGGCGATCGACGGCTCCCCGCTGCAGCCGGACGAGCCCACCTTCCTGCTGGGCTCGGACTCCGTGGCGCCGCTCTCCCTCGCCGGGGCCTACGCGGCCCTCGCCGCGAACGGCCTGTACTGCGAGCCGCGCGCGATCCTCGAGGTCACGGACACCACCGGCAACCAGTACGACGTGGGCGAGCCGACCTGCACCCAGGTCGTCGCCCCCGAGCACGTGGCCGAGCTGACCCCCGTTCTGCGCCACCACGCCGGCTACAACCTGGCCCCGGACGGCGCGGGCTACGAGTTCGCCGGCAAGTCCGGCACCAACAACAACAACTCCTCCACGTGGTTCGTGGGCTACACCACCGAGCTGGCGACGGCCGTGTGGTCCGGCCGGTACACCAACCTGAAGTCGATGATCGGCGAGACCGTCCGCGGCCAGAAGCGCGACGTCTTCTATGGCACCACCTTCAACGGCCCGTCCTGGCTCGAGTTCAACCAGCGCGCGAAGGAGATCTACCCCCCGGGAGAGCTCCCCGAGTACTCCGGACCGCAGTCCGAGGACCCCGGCGAGGAAGGCCCGCACCCGGACGGCACGGACTTCTTCGTGGAGGACATCCAGCGTGGCGGCGCCGACCCCGAGAACGTCCCGGAATGAGCACCGTGGACCTCACCCGGGGCCGTGGACGGCGGCTCGTGCGCACCGGCGCGCGGGTCGCCGTCGGCGCGGGCACGACGGCGGCCCTCGGCCTGGCCTGGGGCCTCGCCGAGGCCGAGGCCCGGGTGGTGCGGACGCACACGCTCGCGGTCCTGCCCGCGGGGGCGCGGCCGATGCGCGTGCTGCACCTCTCCGACATCCACCTGCTCCCCCGGCACCGCGCGAAGCTCGCGTGGCTGCGCGGGCTCGCGGACCTGGAGCCGGACCTCGTGGTGAACACGGGGGACAACATCTCCGCGGCGGCCTCCGTGCCGCTCGTCCTCGACGGGCTGGCCCCGCTGCTGGACATGCCCGGCGTGTTCGTCCCCGGGTCCAACGACTACTACGCGCCCAAGCCGGCCAATCCGCTGCGCTACCTCCGGGGGCCCTCCCGGATGGAGGCCGGGCGGGCCGAGCTGCCGCACGGCGAGCTGTTCGGCGCCTTCCGTGCCGCCGGGTGGGCGGACCTGACCAACCGGGGGGTCGTGCTCGAGCTGGGCTCCGAGGGTGGCGTGCCGACGCGCATCGCGGCCGCCGGCACGGACGACCCGCACCTCGGCCTCGACGCGTGGCCGGGCTTCCCGGAGGAGGCCGCGGCGCCGGCAGGTGCGGCGGCCCGTCCCGACGACGGCGTCCTCCGCCTCGGCGTCACCCACGCCCCGTACCGGCGGGTGCTGGACGCCATGACGGCGGACGGTGCCGACCTGCTGCTGGCCGGCCACACGCACGGCGGGCAGGTGTGCCTCCCGTGCTTCGGGGCGATCGTGACCAACTGCGACCTGCCCCGCTCCCAGGCCTCGGGCGTGTCCACGTGGACCGCGGCGGGGCGCACCGTGCCCCTCGAGGTGTCCGCCGGGCTCGGCTCGGCGCCGTCGGCACCCGTGCGGTTCGCGTGCCGGCCCGAGGCGGTCGTGCTGGACCTCGTGCCCCGGGTCTGAGCGGGACCCTCCGAACCGCACCTGCCTGGGGCGATCCCGCCCTGTGAGGTCCGCCGCCGCCGGTAGAGTGCGCGTGTGACCCGCACCTCCTCCGAGCCCCTCCCCCTGCGCGACGCCCTGCACGGGGTCGCCCCGTACCTGGAGGGCATGCGCGGCCGCTGGGTGGGCGGGCTCCTCGCCGCCCTCGCCGCGGGGCTCGTGGCGCTGGCCATCCCCCAGGTGATCCGCGTGCTCGTGAACACCGTGTTCGCGCACTCGGCCCCCGGCGTCCCGGGTCCGGCGGACCCCGCCGCCGGGGTGTGGTGGGCGGCGCTCGCCCTGGGCGCCCTGGGCCTGGCCGAGGCGTTCTTCATCTGGCTGCGCCGCTTCTTCATCCTGCCGCCCGCCGCGGACGTGGAGAACCGGGCGCGGATCAGCATCTACCGGCGGCTGCAGCGCCTGCCCGCGAGCTTCCACGACGCGTGGCCCTCCGGCCAGCTGCTCTCGCGCGCCCAGGCGGACCTCTCCCTGCTGCGCCGCTGGATCGCGTTCGGGTCCGTGATGCTCGTGGTGGAGAGCGTGACCATCGTCGTGGGCCTCGTGCTGCTCTTCACCATGTCCTGGCAGCTGGCCCTGCTCTACCTCGTGGCCGCCGTGCCGATCATGATCCGCTCGTTCCGCTTCCGCAACGACTTCCGCGCCGCCTCCCGCCTCTCCCAGGACCAGGCGGGCGACCTCGCCACCACGGTGGAGGAGTCCGTGCACGGCATCCGCGTGCTCAAGGCGTTCGGCCGCGGACCCGACGCGCTCGAGGGCTTCCGCGGGGAGGCGGAGACCCTGCAGGGCACCGAGGTGCACAAGGCCGCGGTGCTCGCCCAGTTCACGGGCCTCGTGGTCGCCCTCCCCGAGGTGGTGCTCGGCGTCGCGCTGGCCCTGGGCGTCTACCTCGTGGCCGTCGGCGACCTCACGGTCGGCGCCCTGGCCGCGTACTTCGCCACCACGGCCGTGCTCTCCCGGCCCGTCGAGGGCATCGGCCAGCTCATGGGCATGACCCTGGCCGCCAAGACGGGCATCGACCGGCACCTCGAGGTCATGCGCACCCCCGTCGCCATCGCCTCGCCGACCGGCACCGACGCCGCCGAGGAGCAGGCCACCTCGCGCGCCGTCGCCTCCTCGGAGGCCACCTCGGCCGTGGTGCTGGACGGGCTGCCGCCGTCGTCGGGCCGCCTCGCGTTCCGGCACGCGCGCTTCGCCTACCCGGACACGCCCGCGGACGCCGCGCCCCTGCTGGCCGACGTCGACCTCGAACTCGTGCCCGGGGAGACGATGGCGCTCGTGGGCGTGACCGGCTCCGGCAAGTCCACCCTCGTGCAGCTCGTGCCGCGCCTGCAGGACGTCACGGGCGGCGCCGTCGAGGTGGACGGGCTCGACGTGCGGGAGTATCCCCTCGAGGAGCTGCGGCGCCGCGTGTCCATCGCGTTCGAGGACGCCACCCTCTTCTCCGACACGATCCGGGCGAACGTGCTGCTCGGCGCGCCCGCGGAGGCGATCGCCGACGGCCTGGACTCCCCCGCCGCCGAGGCGCTGCTGGAGACCGCGCTGGACACCGCGCAGGCCGGGTTCGCGAAGGACCTGCCCGAGGGCGTGGACTCAGAGATCGGCGAGGAGGGGCTCAGCCTCTCGGGCGGCCAGCGCCAGCGCATCGCGCTGGCCCGCGCGATCGCAGCCCGGCCGGCCATCCTCGTGCTCGACGACCCGCTCTCCGCGCTCGACGTGCGCACCGAGGAGGCGGTCACCGCCCGGCTGCGGCAGGTGCTCGCCGGGACCACGACCCTGATCGTGGCACACCGGCCCTCCACGGTCGCCCTCGCCGACCGCGTGGCGGTGCTGGAGGACGGGGTGATCATCGACGTCGGCACGCACGCCGAGCTGCTCGCCCGCTCCGCCGCGTACCGCGACATCATCACCACGGGCGCGCAGGCCGACCGCACCCTCGAGCGGCTCGCCGACGCCGGGGACGCCGCTTCCCATGCCGACGCCGCCGGTTCCCACGCCGCCCCGACCACGGAGGACGCCCGATGAACCCGCAGGATCCCCGAGCGCAGGCGCCCGGCACGGCACCGGATCGCCCGGCCGACCGCGGCGTGACGGGCCCCGACACCTCGACGCTCACCGTGGTGGACCCGGCGCAGGCGGCCTCCCTGCGCGTCGTCGGCGTGGGCGGGGAGGAGTCCCTCGAGTACACGCCCGAGGAGCGTCGGCACGTCCGCCGCCGCTCGTGGGCGCTGCTGCGCCAGCTCGCGGCGCCCGTGCGGGGCACGCTCCTGCTCACCGCCCTGCTCGTGCTCGTCTCCAACGCGGCGCGGGCGGCCGTGCCGCTGATCATCGCGTGGGCCATCGACCGGGGCCTGCCCCAGGTGGTCGAGGCCGTGCGCACGGGCGCGGACCCGTGGCCCGTCGTCGTCCTGGTGGGCGGGGTGTACGCCCTGACGGGCCTGACCGCGGGCGTCCTGCTGGGCGTCTACCAGTGGCTCACGGCCAAGGCGAGCCAACGCATGCTACTGGCGCTGCGCGTGCGGGTGTTCCAGCACACGCAGCGTCTCTCGCTCGGCTTCCACGAGACCTACACCTCCGGCCGTGTGATCTCGCGGCAGACCTCGGACCTCGAGGCGCTCCGGGAGCTGCTGGACCAGGGCGTGTCCTCGCTCGTCTCGGGCGTGCTGTTCATGGTGTTCACGTCCGCGTCGATCGTGCTGCTGGACGCGCCGTCGTTCCTGGTCCTGCTGATCGCGTTCGTGCCCGTGGCGATCGCGGTGCGCTGGTACCAGGTGCGCTCCGAGGAGGCCTATCGCCGCTCCCGCGTGTCCTCCGCGCGGTCCATCGTGCACTTCGTGGAGACCATGACGGGCATCCGGGCTGTGCAGGCGTTCCGCCGCGAGCGGGCCAACGACGCGAAGTACACCCGACTGGCCACCGCCTACCGGGACGACATGGTGGAGACGCTGAACCTCTTCGGCGTGCTGCAGCCCGTGCTCGTGGTGACCGGCAACCTCACGGTGGTGGCGCTGCTGGTGTTCGGCGGCCTCCGCGTGCTGGCCGGCGACCTCGAGGTGGGCGTGCTCGTGGCGCTGCTGCTCGCCGGGCGCCGCGTGTTCCAGCCCATGGAGATGGTGGCCATGTTCTACTCCTCGTTCCAGTCCGCGGGCGCCGCGCTGGAGAAGGTCTCGGGCCTGCTCGAGGAGGAGCCCGCCGTCGTCGAGGCCGCCCAGCCGGCGCTGCTGCCGGGGGCGACGCGCCCCGGCGAGGGCGTGGCCTCCGGGCGCATCGAGTTCCGCGACGCCGTGTTCGGCTACGGGCCGGAGAAGGTGATCCTGCCCGAGTTCGACCTGACGATTCCGGCCGGGCAGACCGTGGCCGTGGTGGGGCAGACCGGCGCGGGCAAGTCCACCCTGGTGAAGCTGATCGCGCGGTTCTACGACCTGACGTCCGGCTCGCTCACCCTGGACGGCGTGGAGCTGAAGGACCTGGCGAGCCGGGACCTGCGGCGCAACGTGGTGATGGTGACGCAGGAGGCGTTCCTGTTCTCCGGGTCCGTGGCGGAGAACATCGCGCTGGGCCGGCCGGGGGCGTCCGAGGCGGAGATCCAGGCGGCGGCGCGAGCCGTGGGCGCGCACGAGTTCATCCTCGCGCTGCCCGAGGGGTACGACACCGACGTGTCCAAGCGCGGGGGGCGGCTGAGCGCAGGGCAGCGGCAGCTGGTGTCCTTCGCGCGGGCGTTCCTCGCGGACCCGGCCGTGCTGATCCTCGACGAGGCGACGTCCTCGCTGGACCTGCCGAGCGAGCGCCTCGTGCAGGACGGCCTCGAGCGGCTGCTGGGCAACCGCACGGCGCTGATCATCGCGCATCGGCTGAGCACCGTCGAGACCGCCGACCGGGTGCTCGTGGTGCACGACGGCCGCATCGTCGAGGACGGCAGCCCGGCGGAGCTCGTGGCGCAGGGCGGCCGGTTCGCGGCGCTGCACCGGGCGTGGGAGGACTCGCTCACCTGACCGATCCTCTCCCCTCCGGAGGCGGACACTTTCGATCGCCCGTGCGAAGCCGGTCAGCCGGTCGTCGGCGGTGAGGCGCAGCGAGCGCCACCCGTGGTCCTGGAGCCATCCGTCGCGCCGCGCGTCGCGTGCCTGCTGCTCGCGGGACCGATGGTGCTCGCCGTCGTACTGGAGTGCCAGCCGCCACGCCCGATAGCCGAGGTCGACGATGGGGGCGAACCGATCCTGCGGATCACCGGGCACCTGAAGCTCCGGCTCCGGCAGCCCAGCGTCGATCAGTGCGAGGCGGAGCTCGGTTTCCGGTGGGGAGTCGGCCCCGACCCGAACCAGGTGCAGTGCCTCCCGCGCCAGGCGCACTCCCTTGAACCGGCCCGTCCGGCGGAGGGCCTCTCGGAGTCGCTCGGGAGTCGTGACGGGGTCGCCTCGCTTGCCGTCCGCCCACGGCCGGTTCACCAGCGCGTCTCCGGCGATCACGAGGGGGTCGCGGGGCCCGCGCGGCCTCAGCGCGGCCAGGTCGAGCCAAGCCCGCTCCACCGAGGTGGTGCGGATGCCGTGGATCTCCACGACGTCGTCGGCCGGAACCTCACGGCTGTGGGTGCGCACACCCACGCGATCGCAGATGCCGAGCTCATGGGGGCGGCTGATGTGCAGACGCCCGTCAGGCCGCACCCATCGGGGAACCACCAGGCGGTGCACCAGCAGCGCGCTCTGATGGGAGAGGACCCCGCCTGCCTCCTGGACGACGGCGGCCGCCTCCTCCGGAGGCCACGGCACGGGGTCCTCATCGTGCGGTCAAGCCCCTTGTGGTGGTGTAGCGGTTGGATCCTTCGTTGGGGTTGTCAGGTGCTGAGCTCGAGGGCAGTGTCGGTGTCGGTGCCCACCTCGCTTCCGGTGTCCTCGACGGGGGTGAGGCGGCA
>NZ_JAHXOZ010000014.1 GCF_023147585.1 Micrococcus sp. EYE_212 | reverse complement strand
CGAGCCCAGGGCAAACGCCACAACCAGGCGCTGATTGCGCTGGCCCGGCGCCGCACCGACGTGCTTTACGCGATGCTCCGCGATGGCACCCTGTATCAAGATCCGACCGCCCCGCCAGCACCATCATCAGTCGCTCTCGCGGCTTGACGAAAACCATAGAGGCACCCCCCCGCGTTTCGCTAGGGAAATCGTCGCCTCCAGGCCAACCTGCTGGGATGGAGGCGACGATTTCCCTCACGAAAGTGACGGGGTCAGTGGAGGCCGAGCTCGTCCTTGCCGAAGGCGTACAGGTAGGGGACCCCGGCTTCCTCGGCCACGCGCTCGGCGGCACCGGTGGCGCGGTCCACGATCACGGCCACGGCCTGCACGTCACCGCCGGCGCGGCGCACGCCCTCCACCGCGGTGAGCGCGGAGCCGCCGGTGGTGGAGGTGTCCTCCAGCACGACGACGCGGCGCCCATCCACGCCCGGGCCCTCGACCTGGCGGCCCATGCCGTAGGACTTCTGCGCCTTGCGGACCACGAAGGCGTCGAGCGCGCGGCCCTGGGCCCCGGCGGCGTGCATCATCGCGGTGGCCACGGGGTCGGCGCCCATGGTGAGGCCGCCCATCGTCTCGTACTCGATCCCGGCGTCCTCGAGCAGGCGCAGCATCACGCGGCCGATCAGCGGGGCCGCCTCGTGGTGCAGCGTGACGCGGCGCAGGTCCACGTAGTAGTCCGCCTCCTTGCCGGAGGAGAGCGTCACCCGGCCGTGCACCACGGCGAGCTCGGTGATGAGCTCCTTGAGTCGCTCGCGATCCTGCTCGGGGGTGGGGTCGGCGGTCTGGGTCTGCGCGTCGGTCATGCGCCCAGCCTAATCGGGGCCGATCGCGCCCATCTCGGCCGACCGGCCCCGGCCGGGCACAGTTCTGCCAGGCAGCCCCCGTGGTTGCCTGGCAGAACTGTGCCCGGCCGCGGAAGGGGGCGCCGCCCCCTGCCGCTCCCGCGCCCCGCTGGCTACGCTCGGGGCCATGACGGACCAGGCGAACGACACGACCCACCAGCACCCCTCCGGCCTCCCCCTCTCCCACTGGCTCACGGTGACGGAGGCCCTGATCGCGGCCCAGGTGGCCCAGTCCCTCGAGGAGCACGGGCTCACCCGCGCGCAGTGGCAGGTCCTCAACGTCCTCTCCACCGCACCGCGGACCACCGCCGAGCTCACGGGTGGGTTCGAGGAGGAGCAGCGCGCCGCCGTCGCCGGCCAGCTCGAGGAGCTCGTGGAGTCCGGATGGGTGGTGTACGAGGGCGAGCTGTACTCCCTCACCCAGACCGGCCGGTCCGCGGGCGACCGGGTGGCGGCCGCCGTGACCGCCCTGCGCGAGCGCGCGACGGAGGGCCTGCCCGCCGAGCACTACGACGTCACCCTGCGCACGCTGCGGCAGGTGGCCCGCAACCTCGGCCACCCGGAGGCCTGAGCCGAGGCCTCCCCGGGGACGCCAGGGCCGGGACGCACCCGGGGACGCCGCCGTAGGGTGTCCCGCATGCGTGAACTCCAGCAGCAGATCATCGACGAGATGGGTGTGAAGCCCGAGATCGACCCGGCCGCCGAGGTCGAGGCCCGCGTGCAGTTCCTCGTGGACTACCTCGAGGCCACCGGCGCGTCCGGCTACGTGCTGGGCATCTCCGGCGGCGTGGACTCCACGGCCGCCGGCCGACTGGCCCAGCTCGCGGTGGAGCGCCGCCGCGCGCAGCTGGGCGTCGCGGACGCCGTCGTGGAGGGCCGCGCGCAGCCCGCCCTCGGGGCCCCGACCCGCGAGGCGCCCCAGTTCACCGGCGTGCGCCTGCCCCACAAGGTGCAGCACGACGAGGCCGACGCCCAGGCCGCCCTGGACTTCGTGGACGCCGACCGCGAGGTGACGATCAACATCGGCGACGCCACCGACGGCCTCGCGGCGGCCTTCGCCGCGGGCGTCGGCGAGGAGATCTCCGACTTCGACAAGGGCAACGTGAAGGCCCGGCTGCGCATGACCGCGCAGTACGCCGTGGCCGGCGCGCACGGGCAGCTGGTGATCGGCACGGACCAGGGCGCGGAGTCCACCACGGGCTTCTTCACCAAGTTCGGCGACGGCGGTGCGGACATCCTGCCGCTGTTCGGCCTCGACAAGCGCCAGGTGCGGGCCCTCGCGAAGGAGATGGGCGCCCCCGAGCACCTGTGGGACAAGGTCCCCACCGCGGACCTGCTGGACGGCAAACCGGGCCAGACGGACGAGACCGAGCTGGGCACGAGCTACGAGCACATCGACGACTACCTCGAGGGACGGGAGATCCCCGAGGAGGTCGCCGAGCGGCTCGAGGGCATCTGGCTGCGCTCCCGCCACAAGCGGACGACGCCGGTGACCATCCACGACGACTGGTGGCGCTGACCCCTTCGTTAGGCTGGCCGGGTGAAGATCGCGACCTGGAACGTCAACTCCCTCCGTGCCCGCGCCGACCGCGTCGAGGCCTTCCTCGAGCGCCAGGACATCGACGTCCTGGCGATCCAGGAGACCAAGTGCAAGGACGAGAACTTCCCGTGGGAGCTCTTCGAGCGTGCCGGCTACGAGGTGGCCCACAACGGGATCTCGCAGTGGAACGGCGTGGCCATCGCCTCCCGCGTGGGCCTCACGGACGTGCAGCGCGGCTTCCCCGGCCAGCCGCACTTCGGCAAGGGCGGCGTGGACCCCCAGGAGGAGTCCCGCGCGATCGGCGCGACGGTGGGCACCGAGGCGCGCGACGGCGTCGCACCCGTCCGCCTGTGGAGCCTCTACGTGCCCAACGGGCGCGGCCTGCAGGACGAGCACATGCCCTACAAGCTGGAGTGGCTGCGGGTGCTGCGCGAGCACGCCGCCGAGCGCCTCGCCGCGGACCCCCAGACGCGCCTGGCCCTCACCGGCGACTGGAACATCGCCCCGCAGGACGAGGACGTGTGGGACATCGACCTGTTCGTGGACGAGGGCTACACGCACGTCTCCCCGCCCGAGCGCGCCGCGTTCCACGCGTTCGAGGAGGCCGGCCTCCAGGACGTGGTGCGTCCGCGCCACCCCGGCCCCGGGGTGTACACCTACTGGGACTACACGGGCCTGGCCTTCCCCAAGAAGAAGGGCATGCGCATCGACTTCCAGCTGTGCTCCCCCGCGCTCGCCGAGACGGTCACGGACGCCTTCATCGACCGTGAGGAGCGCAAGGGCAAGGGCGCCTCGGACCACGCGCCCGTCGTCGTCGAGCTGGGCTGAGCCGCCGGCATGCCGCACCGTGGCACCGCGCACCTGCGCGTCTTCCAGCCGCTCACCGCGTACCCGGACGCGGTGCAGGCACGGCTGATCGCCGGGACGCACCGCTCCCGCGTCGAGGTCGAGGCCGAGGCGGACGAGCGGGCGCGGCAGCGCCTGGTGCGCCGCGCCGCGGACCCGTTCCCCGAGCCCGGCGAGGACGAGCTCGTGCGCGTGGTGACGGACTCCCACGGCTCCGCGTTCTACTGCCCGGACGAGCTCGGACTGCGCGCCGAGATGGCGGCCGCCCTGCTCGAGGGCGCCATGACGCCGTCCGCGTTCGAGGCCGCGATCCCGACGGCGGCCCGCGCCATGAACCGCGGCCGCGCGCTCGTGCAGCTCGAGGACGAGTGGGGGCTCTCCCCGGACCCGGACGAGCCGCACGGCGAGGGCGGCCACCACCGCGTGCAGACGCGCACCGCCACGTGGGGCGTGCCGCACGGCTGGCTCGCGGCGTTCGACCCGGAGGAGCCCGTGCAGCGGCTCGTGGACGGGGAGACGGTGGCCTGCCGGCGGGCGCGCGTGACGGTCGCCCGGGAGCGCTGCGCGCACGCGGCCGCGGTGCTCGCCCGGCACGCCCCGGAGTCCGAGCTCCTCGGCGAGCTGACGGTGATGGGCGAGTGGCTGGGCTCCTTCCACCCGGACTCCGTGCTCGAGCTGGACTACGGAGCGCTCACGCCGCACGTCTGGCCGGACGACTCCGTGTACGACCTCTGGACGCTGCTCGACGCGCTCGAGGAGGGCGACGCCGCGACCGGCGGCGTGGCCCAGGAGCGGCTCAACCGGCGTTGGGCGGCCGTCGGGATGCTGGCCCGGGCGAACTGAGCACTCAGGGCCTTGGAACGAGGTGTCATGAATTGTTGGTATCCGGGCCGGATACCAACAATTCGTGACACCTCGACGGCGTGAGGGGGCGGGCGTGGGTGTCGCGGCGGGCAGCTCAGCCCCGCGGCATGCGGGAGAGGAACGGCGCGGGGTCCAGCGGCGGGCGGTGCGAGGAGGCGAGCTTCGCCGTGAAGGCCGGGTCGACGTCCCCCACGTACAGCCAGCCCAGGAGCAGCTCGTCCTCGCCCAGGCCGTGCGCCGCGCGCACCTCGCCGGCGTTCGTGTGCGGACCGGAGCGCCACATCACGCCCCACCCGGCCTGCCACAGCGCGAGCTCGAGCAGGTGCGCGGCGCCCGCGGCCGTGGCGTCCTGCTCCCACGGCGGCACCGCCGGGTGCTCCGTCCGGCTCGCGACGACGGCGATCAGCAGCTCCGCCCGGAACGGCTTGGGGTTCACCTCGCCCGTCGCGCGGGTGACGCCCGCGGCGGCGTCGAGGGCGTCGGCGAGCACGCGCCGGTCCTCCCCGCGCAGCAGGATCAGGCGCCAGGGCCGCAGCGCCTTGTGGTCCGCCACCGGGGTGACGGCGGCCAGCAGGCGGGCGACCTCCTCGTCGGACGGGGTCTGCGGGCCCACCTTGGAGACGGACCGGCGCGAGGCCATGGCCTGCAGGACGGGGTCGTCGAAGAGCTTCATCCGCCCATTGTGGCCGCTAGCGTGGACGCAGTGAGCACCACGGAGAAGATCTACTCATGCCTGGTCACCCGCAGCCCCGAGGCCGAGGCGAGGCTCCCGGAGCAGGTCCGCCGCGACGTCCCGGCCAACGGCCTGCGCCTCGTGGGCGCGAACACCCTGCAGTCCTCGGGCGACCAGATCGTCAACGCCTCCACCGTCCTGCCGTGGCTGTTCGCGGCGCTCGGCGTCCCGCCCGCGCTCACGGGCCTGCTCAAGCCGATCCGCGAGTCCCTCTCCATGCTCCCGCAGGCGTTCCTCACCCCGCTCGTGCTGCGCGCGCGGCGGCGCAAGCGCGTCTTCGCCCTCGGCGCGCTCGTGCAGGCGGGATCCGTCGCCGCGATGGCCGCCACCGCCGCACTCGGGACGGGGCTGGCGGCCGGCGTGCTGATCCTGGCGGCCCTGGCCGTCTTCTCCCTGGGGCGCTGCCTGTGCTCGATCTCCTCCAAGGACGTGCAGGGCCGCGTGGTGCCCCCGGGCGAGCGCGGGCAGATCACCGGGCTGGCGACGACGGCGTCCGGGCTGGTGGCGATCACCCTCGGGCTGGGCATCCGCGGGCTCGGCGGAGGCTCCCTCGACGCCGGGGCCCTCGCGGGGCTCCTGACGGTCGGGGCGGCGCTGTGGGTCGCAGTCGCCGGGGTCTCCCTGACCCTGCGCGAGCCCGCCGGGGACCCCGAGGAGGGTGGCAAGGAGGCCGACGACGACGGGGATGACGGACCCCTCGCCCGCCGCTCCTGGGCCCTGCTGCGCGAGGACCGGGACTTCCGCCACTTCGTCACCGTGCGCTCCCTGCTGCTGGTCTCCTCGCTGAGCCCGCCGTTCATCGTGATGCTGGCCCTCGACGCCGGCACGGACGCGCTCGCCGGCCTCGGCGGCTTCGTGATCGCCTCGGGGGTGGCCTCGCTGGTCGGCGGCCGCATCTTCGGCCGGTTCGCGGACCGCTCCAGCCGGCTGCTCATGGCGGTGACGGCGGCGATCGCGTCGGCGGTGATCGTCGTCGTCGTGGTGCTGGCGGCCCTGCCGGCGTTCCGGGGCGGGAGCGGGGCGGGCGGCGTGCTGCTGGTGAGCGCCTACTTCCTGCTCACGCTCGCGCACACGGGCGTGCGCGTCGGCCGCAAGACGTACCTCATGGACATGGCCTCCGGGGACACGCGCACCGTCTACACGGCGGTGTCCAACACCGCGATGGGCGTGATCCTGCTGGTGGTGGGGGCGGTCAGCGCCGCCCTGGCCGCCGCGAGCGCGACGTGGGCGCTCCTCCTCCTCGCCGCGCTCGGGGCCGCGGGCGTCGTCGCGGGCCTGCGCCTGCCGGAGGTCTCGAGGGGCTGAGACCGACCCGCCGACCGCCGCCGGCTCTAGGCTGGAGCCCATGACCACGCCATCCCCCGCCATGCGCCTGACCACCCCGCCGTCGGAAGCCCGCAACCGCCCGACCACGCCGTGGTGGGTGGACGCCGTGATCTACCAGGTGTACCCGCGCAGCTTCGCGGACGGCAACGGCGACGGCATGGGCGACCTGCCCGGCGTCACCGCGCGCATGGACTACCTGCAGACCCTGGGCGTGGACGCGATCTGGCTCTCGCCCTTCTACCTCTCCCCGCAGCACGACGCCGGCTACGACGTGGCGGACTACCGCGCCGTCGACCCGCGGTTCGGCACGCTCGAGGACGCGGATGCGATGATCGACGCCGCCCACGCGGCGGGGATCCGCGTGATCGTGGACCTCGTGCCCAATCACACCTCCTCCGAGCACGCGTGGTTCCAGGCGGCGCTGGCGACCTCGCCCGGCTCCCCCGAGCGAGCCCGCTACCACTTCGCCGAGGGCCGCGGCGAGCACGGGGAGCTGCCGCCCAGCAACTGGCTCTCCACCTTCGGCGGCGGCGCGTGGTCCCGCGTGACCGAGGCGGACGGGACGCCGGGCCAGTGGTACCTGCACCTCTTCGACACCACGCAGCCGGACCTGAACTGGGAGAACCCGGAGGTCCGCGAGGAGTTCGAGGGCATCCTGCGGTTCTGGCTGGACCGCGGCGTGGACGGCTTCCGCGTGGACGTGGCGCACGGGCTCATCAAGAAGCCCGGCTACCCCGACTCCGAGCACACCCGCATGGGCATGGTGGTGGACGCCGGCGAGGACGACGACCCCACGTTCGACCCGGACACCTTCGAGCCCCTCATGCCGTTCATCGACCAGGACCGCGTGCACGAGGTGTACCGGCAGTGGCGCCGGGTGCTGGACTCCTACGACCACGAGCCCATGATGGTGGCCGAGGCCTGGGTGGCCCCGCTCTCCCGCACGTTCCGCTACGTGCGCCCGGGGGAGATGCACCAGGCCTTCAACTTCACCTACCTCGTGGCCGGCTGGGACGCGGAGTCCCTGTCCTCCGCGATCGAGCGCTCCTTCACGGCGGCCGAGCGGGTGGGGGCGCCCAACACGTGGGTGCTCTCCAACCACGACACCGTGCGGCACACCTCCCGCTACGGCCTCACGGATCCGAGCTCCTACCCCGCCGGGATCACCGCCGACGACGAGCAGCCGGACGAGGAGCTGGGCCGCCGTCGCGCCCGAGCCGCCGCCCTGATCGAGCTGGGCCTGCCCGGCTCGGCGTACATCTACCAGGGCGACGAGCTCGGCCTGCCCGAGCACACCACGCTCGCGGCCGAGCACCGCCAGGACCCGTACTTCTTCCGCACGGACGGGGAGGAGCCCGGCCGGGACGGCTGCCGCATCCCGCTGCCCTGGGAGGCGGACGCCCCCGCGTACGGCTTCTCGGCCACCGCCGATGACGACGGCGCGTCCACCGCGCCCGTCTCCCCCTGGCTGCCCCAGCCGGAGTCCTTCCGGGCGCTGGCCGCGGACCGCCAGGTCGGCGTCGAGGGGTCCGTGTTCGAGCTGTACCGCCGGCTGCTGGAGATCCGCGGCGAGCTGGACCTGGGCACCGGCACGTTCGCGTGGTCCGAGCACCACGACCCGGAGCGCGGCGTGCTCGCGTTCACCGTGACCAACGGCGGGGGCCACCACCTCGGCTCGGGCGAGCCGATCCCGGCCCGGACCGTGCTCGTGATCGCCAACCTCGGCGCCGAGCCCCTGGACCTGCCCGCCGGCCACGCGAAGGCCCTGTCCTCCCTCGAGGACCCGGACGCACTCGCCGACGGCCGCCTGGCCCCCGACTCGGCGGCCTGGCTGCTGCAGGCCTGACCAGCGCAGATCCGAGGGTTGCCGGGGAGTGGCAGACATTTGCCACTCCACTGTGGAGTGAGTCACCATGGCATGTCATCTCATTCACACCCTGAGCGGAGACCCTTCTCGTGAACGCAACCCCCTCCGGCGCGCATGCCGCAGGCGCCGCCCCGGCCGACGGCGGTGAGAGCCAGCTGCACCGCGGGCTGAGCCAGCGCCACATCATGTTCATCGCCCTCGGCACGGCGATCGGCACCGGGCTGTTCTACGGCTCGGCCGGCGGCATCCAGACCGCGGGCCCCGGCGTCATCCTGGCCTTCCTCATCGCGGGCTCCGCCGTGTACCTCGTGATGCGCGCTCTCGGCGAGATGACGCTGCGGGAGCCGGTCTCCGGCTCGTTCGCGGCGTACGCCTCCCGCTACCTCGGCCCCTTCGCGGGCTACCTGACCGGCTGGACCTTCGTGTTCGAGCTGGCCGTCGTGATCGTGGCGGACACCGCCGCCATCACCACGTACATGGCGTTCTGGTTCCCGGACGTGCCCGGCTGGGCGTGGGTCGCGGCCACCATCCTCGTGATCGGACTGGTCAACCTCACCCACGTCGGCAGCTTCGGCGAGACCGAGTTCTGGCTGACGCTCATCAAGGTCGGCGCCATCGTGGCGATGATCTTCGGCGGCCTCATCCTCATGTTCACGGGCGCCTCCTTCACGGACGGCACCCCGGCGGGCCTGAACAACCTCGTGGACCACGGCGGCTTCCTGCCGATGGGCTTCGGCGGCGTCCTGCTGGCGCTGACGATCGTGACCTTCTCCTTCGGCGGCATCGAGACCCTCGGCGTGGCCGCGGGCGAGGCGAAGAACCCGGAGAAGGTGCTGCCGAAGGCCATCAACACCGTGCCCGTCCGCATCCTGCTCTTCTACGTGCTGACCATGGTGGTCATCATGTCCCTCATGCCGTGGACCGCCGTGGACGGCAAGACCAGCCCGTTCGTGCAGATCTTCGAGGGGCTCGGCGTGCCGTTCGCCCCGCATCTGCTGAACTTCGTGGTCCTGACCGCCGCGATCTCCGCCATCAACGCGTGCATCTACGCCGCGGGCCGCCTGCTCTACGCGATGGCGCACGACGGCCAGGCGCCGCGGGCCTTCACCCGCGTCAACCGCGGCGGCGTGCCGTGGCTGAGCATCGTGGTGATGCTCGGGGTCATGGTGCTGGGCGCGATCCTCATCACCGTGAACCCGGACGCGTTCGTCCTCGTGGCCGGCGTCGCCTCCTTCGCCGTGGTCTTCACGTGGGCCATGATCTTCCTCTCGCACCGCGCCATGCAGGCCCGCGTGAAGGAGCAGGGCGCGGCCCCCTCGGTGTACCCGATGCCGCTCGGCGCCCTCGGCACATGGCTCGGCCTGGCCTTCGTGGCCACGGTGGTCATCACCATGGCCACCGTCCCGGAGTCCCGCCAGGCCCTGCTGATCGGCCTCGTGTGGGTCGCGTGCCTCACCGCCGCATGGTTCCTCACCGGCGTCCGCACGTCCGCCGCCGTGCACGACCGCACGGGCACCCTGCCGGTGGTCCGCCAGCACGACTGACCGCCGCGCGGAGCGGCACAGACACAGGCGAGCCCTGCGCCGCCGTCCTCATTCCTTCCGGATGAGGGCGACGACGCAGGGCTCGTCTGCGTGCGGGGTCGGGTCTGCCGCGGGGTCAGCCCGCGGCGGTCGAGCCGCCGGGGGCGTCCGCCGAGGGTCCCCGCGACGGCGCCACCGGCGTGCTGCCGGCCGGCGTGCCGTCGGCGAGTCGGATCTCGTGGTCCGCACCCGGCGAGGCCACCTGCGCGATCCTGTGCTGGCGGTCGCGGCTCAGCGAGGCCCACCACTGCGAGGCGGCCACGGGGCCGCCGTCGACGACGTCCGGATCGTCCGTCTCGAGGCCGAGACGGTCCTTGATGGAGGCCAGCATGGCCGCGCGGCGCACAGCCTCCACGCGGGCCACGGAGTAGCTGAGGATGCGGAACGTGGACAGGCACATCACGAGCATCATGATGCTGAACGGCAGGCCGATCGTGATGGCGAGCGTCTGGATGGCGCTCAGGCCGCCGGCCATGAGCAGCGCGGCCGCCATGAACGCGGTGGCGATCGCGAAGAAGATCCGGATCATCACCTTGGGGTTCACGTCGCCGCCCGTGGCGAGCATGCCCATCACGAGCGAGCCGGAGTCCGAGGAGGTCACGAAGAACACGGCCGAGAGGAGGATGAAGCCGACCATCATGACGCTGCCGGCCGGCAGCTGCTCCACGACCTGGAACAGGGCGGTGTTCGCATCGATCGAGCCGTCGGCGCCGACCACGGACTCGTAGCCCGCGGGGCGGACGGTCTCCATGTAGATGGCGGTGCCGCCGAGGATGCCGAACCACAGGATCGAGATCAGGGTGGGCACGAGCATCACGCCGGCGATGAACTCACGCACGGTGCGCCCGCGGGAGATGCGGGCGATGAAGATGCCGACGAAGGGGGTCCAGGACATCCACCAGCCCCAGTAGTAGGCCGTCCAGCCGGCCTGCCACGCATCGCCCTCCGCGCCGAAGAACGCGGAGACGTTGAGGGAGTTGGCGAAGTAGTTCTGCAGGTACGCGCCGGTGGACTGCACCATCTCCTTGAAGAGGAAGGAGGTGGGTCCCACGATCAGCAGGAAGAGGAGCAGACCCGCGGCGAGGATGAGGTTGAAGTTGGAGAGCCACTTCATGCCGCGCTCCACTCCCGAGACCACCGTGTAGAGGACGACGCAGGTCACGAGGGCGATCATCACGTACTCGAGCCACGCGCTGTCCTCAGGGACGAACCCGAGGGCACGCAGCCCGGCGGCCATCTGGGTCACACCGAGGCCGAGCGAGGTGGCGACGCCGAACACGGTGCCCACGAGGGCCAGGGTGTCGATGAGGTGGCCCCATCCGCCGCGGGTGCGCTTCTCGCCGAGGATCGACTCGAAGGCCCAGCGCAGGGAGAGGGGACGGCCGCGGCGGTGGATGGCAAGGCCCACGGCCACGCCCACGACGGCGTAGATCGCCCAGGGCTGCAGGCCCCAGTGCAGGAACGTGGTCGCCAGGGCGTTCTGCGAGGCCTGGCCCTGGGTGGGGTTGGTCGCCGCGATGTCCGGACGCGGCGAGACGAAGTGCATGAGCGGCTCGGTCATGCCGTAGAACACGAGGCCGATGCCCATGCCGGCGGCGAAGAGCAGGGAGAACCAGGACAGGGTGGAGAACTCGGGCTTCTCGTCCGGCTTGCCCATCGTGATGGCGCCCTTGCGGGAGAACGCGAGGTAGACGCAGAAGAGGACGAAGAACAGCGCGACGGCGGCGTACCACCACGAGAAGTTCGTGATGATGGCGCCCTGGACGGCCGAGATGGCGGTGGTCATCTGGTCCGGGAAGAACAGCGTGGCGAGCACGAATCCCAGGACGATGACAGCGGTGGGCCAGAAGACACCCGGCACGAGGGCGCGCCCCGCGCTGGTGGAGGCGTCGGCGGCGGTGGTGGGAACGGGGTCGTCGGATCGGGAGGCGGTGGGGGCGGACACGCCCGGCGGCGTGCCCCTGGTCGCGGGCGGAGTGTCGTCGATCATGCCGTCCACCCTACGGGGGAGCCGGCGGCTGGGCGCGGAGAGGGACGGAGGATCGTGCCCGCTCTCACGGCAGCTCGTGACGGCGCACACACGACGGCGGGCCTCGCCCCTGGGCTCGAGCGGGCGCCGACCCTACGCTGGAGGGGAGGGAGTCCCGGAGCACCCGGGCCCCCTCGATCCGGCTCCGCACCGGGACCGGGGATCCCCTCACAGGAGGTCAGCCCATGAAGGCCATCGTCTACCACGGTCCCGGCAAGCGCGTGTGGGAAGAGGTCCCGGACGCCACGATCATCGACCCGACGGACGCCGTCGTGAAGGTGGAGACCACCACCATCTGCGGCACCGACTGCACATCCTCAAGGGCGACGTCCCCGCCGTCACGGACGGACGCATCCTCGGCCACGAGGGCGTCGGCGTCGTGACCGAGGCGGGCGCGGAGGTGAAGGACGTCAAGGTCGGCGACCGCGTCATCATCTCCTGCGTCTCCACGTGCATGGACTGCTCGTACTGCCGCGAGGGCCTGACCTCCCACTGCCAGGCCATGGGCGGCATCGGCTGGGTCTTCGGTCACCTGATCGACGGCACGCAGGCCGAGCTGGTCCGCGTCCCGTTCGCAGACAACGGCCTCATCCCGCTGCCCGAGGGCGTCACCGCCGAGGAGGGCGTCATGCTCTCGGACATCCTGCCCACCGGCTACGAGATCGGCGTGCTGGCCGGCCAGGTGGCCGAGGGCGACAGCGTGCTCGTGGTGGGCGCCGGCCCCGTCGGCCTGTCCGCCATCATGACGGCGGCCGCGAAGGGCGCCTCGACGGTCATCGCCGTGGACGGCAACGAGTTCCGCCTCGAGTCCGCGCGGAAGTTCGGCGCCACGCACACCTTCACCCCCGGGGAGGACACCACGGCGAAGGTCAAGGAGCTCACCGCGGACGGTCTCGGCGTGGACGTGGCCATGGAGGCCGTGGGCATCCCCGCGACGTTCTCCGCGTGCCTCGACGCGATCCGCCCGGGCGGCCACGTGGCCAACCTCGGCGTGCACGGCAAGCCGGTGGAGTTCCCCATCGACCGCGAGTGGATCAACAACATCACCATCACCACGGGCCTCGTGAACGCCACCACGGCCCCCGAGCTGCTGGGCCGCATCCAGGACGGCTCCATCAAGCCGGAGGAGTTCGTGACCCACCGCTTCACGTTCGACCAGTGGGACGAGGCCTATGAGACGTTCGCCCACGCGGCGGACGAGAAGGCGCTCAAGGTCATCGTCACCGCCCCGTGACGGGCACCGCCCTCAGACCCCCGAGAGAAGGAGAGCACCATGACCACGGATCCGAACGAGATCGAGCTGGAGGCCGACCTCCTGGCCGATCCCAACGCCGCCGGCGACCCCGACCCGCTGGACGGCCGCGACGGTCAGCCGGCCCCGGGCAGCTCGGACGACCCGCAGGACTGGCCCCTGGACGGCCGCACGCCGGACGACCTCCGCGGCGCCGAGTCCGAGGCGATGCACGTCCTGGACCCGGCCGAGGAGGCCGAGGACCTCTCCTGAGGCCCGTTCAGCCGGTGGAGGCCCCCGCCACGGCGGGGGCCTCCGTCATGCCTCGGCCCTCTCGGATGCCGGCGTGGTGCTGATGGGCGAACGCCTGGATGGCGGTCTGCTCGACGCAGAAGGCCCCCCGCTGCTGCGGGGGGCCTTCTCCACGTGGTGGCTCCGACCGGCGTCGATCCGGTGACCTTACGATTTTCAGTCGTACGCTCTACCAACTGAGCTACAGAGCCCGGCGGGGGTTCCACCGCCTGGACCATGTGTCACCGGACTCCGTTGCCGAATACCGGTGATCGGATGATCCGAGCGACCCTGACGAGACTTGAACTCGCGACCTCCGCCGTGACAGGGCGGCGCGCTAACCAACTGCGCTACAGGGCCTTGCTGTGCTGCTTTCCTTCTCTGCAACGAGTTGAAACTCTATCAGAGCCTCGCGTCGCCGCGCAAATCGGGTGGAGCGTGAGCCTGAGCACACGCCGCGTGGCCGATCCTGCGTACCCCCAACGGGATTCGAACCCGTGTCGCCGCCGTGAAAGGGCGGTGTCCTAGGCCACTAGACGATGGGGGCAGGTCCGGGTCGAGATTCCCGAGGTGGACCCACGAAGTCTAGAGTGGCCCCACACCGCCCGGCAAATTCCTCCCAGGAGCCTCCGTGACCGAGCAGGACCCCGCTGACTGGATGTCCGAGGACGAGTTCGACGCCGCCGTGTCCGCCGCGCTCACCCGTGTCCCGGACGAGCTGGCGCGCCTGCTGACCAACGTCGTCGTGGTGGTGGAGGAGGAGTACGAGCCCCAGCACTGGGAGGACCCGGACACCGAGCTCTTCGGCCTCTACGAGGGCGTGCCCCTCGGGGAGCGGGCTGAGGTGCCGTGGCAGATGCCGGACCGGATCGTGGTGTTCCGCGGCCCCCTCATGCGGCACTGCCGGGACCGCGCCGAGCTCGAGGAGCAGATCACCGTGACGGTGCTCCACGAGGTGGGGCACTTCTTCGGGATCAGCGAGGAGCGGCTCCACGAGCTCGGCTGGGGCTGAGCGGGGACCGGCGGCTCAGGCCTGCGGCTGCTCCCGCACCGGGCCGTGGTCCGCGCGGCGGCTCAGCCGGACGTCCTCCCGGAACGGGACCACCATGACCGGTCCGCGCGCGTGGTGGGCCACGCCCTGGCTCGTGGAGCCGAGGAGGGAGCCGGCGAACCCGCCGAGACCGCGCGTGCCGAGCACCGTCAGGCGCGCCGTGCCGGTCTGCTCCACCATGACGTCCACGGGGCTGCCGTCCACGAGCTCGCCCGTGACCTCGAGGCCCGGGTACTCGGAGGAGAGCCAGCGGGCGCCGGCGTCCACGAGCTCCTGCATGTCCTTGGCCCGTGCCTCCTCGTCCAGGCTCACGGCGAGCCACGCGGCGTTGGCGCTCACGGGCGGCACGGCGACCACGAGGTTCAGGGGCGCGCCGCGCAGGCGGGCCTCCTCGGCAGCCACGAGGGCGGCGGCGCGGCCCTGCTCGGAGCCGTCCACGCCCACGACGACGGGCACCCCCGCCGCGGCGCGGGAGGCCTCCACCCCGGCGGGGATGATGGCCACGGGGCAGTGCGCGTGGCCCGGCAGCGCCGAGGACACGGAGCCCAGCAGGCGGCCGAGGAAGCCCCCGCGGCCGCGGCTGCCCGAGACGAGCAGGGACGCCTGCTCCGAGAGGTCCACCAGCACCCCGGCGGCGTCCCCGACCTCGACCCGCAGGGTGGGCTGCACGCCGTCGGCGTCCAGCTGGCCCGCCACGTCCCGCAGGAGGGCTTCGACGCCCTCGCGCAGGCGGTCGTCGTCGGGGTAGGCCGCACCCGCCTCCGCCCCGTACCCCCAGAAGGTGGGCATGGTGTAGGCCGTGACGAGGGTCAGGGGCTCGCCGCGCAGGGACGCCTCGCGCTGGGCCCAGCGGGCGGCGGAGACGGACTGCTCCGAGCCGTCCACGCCCACCAGGACGCCGAGCGGGGCGGCACCCGTGCCGGGATCGGTGTGCTGGGATGCGGTGGGCATGCGAACCTCCTGGAGTCGCTCCCCGACCCCCGGACGGGGCCGGTTCGATGCCACCAGTCTAGTCCTCGGGGGTCGCCCGGAGCGGGGTCCGGCCGGCGGGGAGCCCGGCGGTGAAGGCCCGCGGATCCTCGGCGAGGCGCGCTGGGAAGGCGTCCATCCGGAGGTCCCGGGCGAGGCCGTCCCGGGGGTCGGCGCCGGCATGGGCGGCCGCGGCGGGGCGGGCGATCGGGGCGTCCGAGGCCGCCACGATCACGTTGCCGCGCCGGCGTCCCTTGAGCATGGGCGGGTCCGCGATCACCTCGAGGTGGTCGAAGGCCCCGACGACGGCGGCCACCTCTGCGCGCACGGCGGCCAGGTCCGGGCCTCCGCCCACGTTGAGCACGTACAGCCCGCCCGGGGCGAGCACGCGCGCGGCGGACTCCGCGGACGCGGCGCCGGTGAGATTCGGCGGCGTGACGTGGCGGGCGCCCGTGGGGTCGTCCGGGTCCGGGGCGAAGACGTCGCGGATGAGGAGGTCGCGGGAGGCCGGGTGGGCCTCGGCGAGGACGTCGGCGGCGTCGGCCACGCGGATCTTCAGCGCGGGGGCACGCGGCAGGCCGAAGTGCTCGCGGGCGAGGGCGGCGAGGCCGGCGTCGATCTCCACCGCGGTCTGGTGCGAGCCGGGGAAGGCGTGGTCCACCCAGCGGGCGAGCGCGCAGCCGGCGCCGCCGAGGTGCAGGGCGCGCAGCGGGACGGGATCGGGCCAGTGCGCCTCGACGGCCGCGGCCGCCCAGCGCATGTACTCGAAGCCCATCCGCTCCGGATGCTCGGGGTCCAGCGGCGAGGACTCCACCCCGTTGACGAGCAGGGTGAACGCACCCGGCGTGAAGGGGTCCTCGACGATCTCGGCCGTCCCCGAGGAGATCGCGTGGACGCCCGGGACGATGTCGGCGTCGACGGCGGCCGTGGCGGGTCCGCGGCGTCGCGGCGCCTGCCCTCGCCTAGCCACGGCGCACCATCAGCTGCTCGTGCAGCCCGGCCCACGCGCCCTCCATGGGCTGGGGGGCGCCGTCCTCCACGAAGCCGTGCTTGCGGTAGAACGCGATCGCGCGGGGGTTCTCCGCCAGGACGCGCAGGACGGCCGGGCCGTCACCGGCAGCGGCGCGCATCAGGCGCGCGCCCACACCGGTGCCGTACGTCTCGGCGAGGATGTAGAGGACCATGAGCTCCCGTCCAGGCATGCTCGGGCTCGCGGGGCCGTCGTCGGAGGCGTGCGAGGCGTCGGAGGCGTGCGAGGCCTCCGGTTCCCCGCACGCCGGACGCTCGATGCGCGACGGCCCGGCGAGGGCGACGCCCACGAGCCGGCCGCCGTCGGCCTCGGCGACCCACAGGTCCTTGTCGGATCCGATGAGCGCGGCCCAGGCGGGGACGTCCTCGGGCACGCGCGCGTCCACGCGGTCGAACACCTCGGCGGCCAGGAGCGAGCCGTACGCCTCGCGCCAGGACCGCGCCTTGACGCGCAGGAGCGCCTCGACGTCCTCGGGGCGGGCGGGGCGGATCACGGCGGCCACGGCGGGCCTCCTCTCGGGGTCGTCGGTTCCCGCTTCGTCCACGAGAGCGGTGGGGGGAGGGGGGGGAACGCCCGTCTCGTCCATGGAACCGGGGGTCAGCGGCCGTCGTCGTCCGCGGTGGCGCGGGCCGAGGCCGCGGTGCCGAGCCCGAGGTCGCCCGCGGCCGCAGCTCGCGGCCCGCCCTGCTCGGCGAGGGCGGCCTCGAGGCGCTCGAGCTTGCCGTCCAGCTCGCCGACGTGGCCCGGGCGGATGTCCGCCTTGAGCACCAGCGAGACGCGGGAGCCGTACGGCTCGACCGCCTCGACCGCGGCCTTCACCACGGCCATGACCTCGTCCCACTCCCCCTCGACCTCGGTGAACATCGAGGAGGTGCGGTGCGGCAGCCCGGAGGCCCGCACCACGGCGACGGCGGCCGCGACGGCGCGGTGCACGGAGGCGGTGTCCCCCTCACCGGGGACGTGGGCGGCGTCGGCGGGCTGGCCGGAGGGGGCGACGGAGAAGGCGACGATCATGGCACCAGTGTGCCGTGCCGTCGCCCTCTCGGGCACCGGCCCGCCGGGTCAGCCGAACAGCGGCTGCAGCGCCTTGACCAGCTCGTTGACGCCGATCGCCACGAACACCAGCGCCGTCAGGCCGAGCAGCGCGTTGCGCAGCCACCCGTTGCGGAACTGCGGGGGCACGTGACGCGCGTTGTTGAGGAACAGCAGCGTGATGGCCAGGAAGGGCATGAAGAGGGCGCCGAGCGTGCCGTAGAGCAGGATCAGGAAGATCGGGCGGTCCAGGAACAGCAGGGACATGGGCAGGATGGTCAGCCACAGCAGGAAGAAGCGGCCGGGCTTCGAGGCGAGCGACGGCGCGTCGTCCTGGTCGATCTCGGCCGCGGGGCGGCGGAAGTTGGTCCAGAAGTCCGCGAACATCAGCGACACGCCGTGCCACACGCCCAGGAGCGAGGAGAAGGACGCCGCGAAGAAGCCCACGAGGAACACCACCGAGTACGTCTCGCCGTAGCGCTCGGCCAGGACGTTGCCCACGTCGAGCAGGCCCGCGTCGCCCTTGGAGATGGCCAGGCCGGCCGAGTGCAGCAGCTCGACGCCCATGATCATCGTGGCGATCACGAAGATGCCGGTGAGGATGTAGGAGGTGGCGTTGTCGAACTTCATGACCCGCATGTACCTGGGGACGTTCCAGCCCTTCTCGCGCAGCCAGTAGCCGTACGCGCCGAGGGTGATGGTGCCGCCCACGCCGCCGGCCAGGCCGAGCACGTAGAACATGGCGTCCGGGTCGTTGCCGGGCAGGCGCGGCACGAGGCCGGAGAGGATCTCGCCGAGGTTCGGGGCGGTCAGGGCGGCGGAGAGCAGCACGGTGACGAACATGATGCCGATCAGCACGGTCATGATCGTCTCGATGAGGCGGTACTTGTTCAGCCACACGAGGCCCAGGCCCACGAGCCCCGCCCCGATCGCGAAGACCTTGCTGTCCACGCCCGGGAAGAGCGCGGCGAGCGGCAGCGCGGTGGAGGACATCGCCGTCGCGCCGTAGACGAAGCCCCAGATGAGGATGTACAGGCCGAAGTACCAGGACGTCCACGAGCCGAGCGAGCGCCAGCCCTGGAAGATCGTCTTGCCGGTGGAGAGGTAGTAGCGGCCCACGCCCTCCACGAGCACGATCTTGAAGATCACGCCGAGGACCACGGCCCACAGCAGCATGTAGCCGTAGCGCGAGCCGGCGGTCAGGGTGGCCACGAGGTCGGCGGCGCCCACGCCCGTCGCGGCGGCCACGATGCCCGGGCCGAGGGAGTTCCACTTGGGGCGGATCGGCGTCTCGTTGAGCTCGGCCTCCGTGAAGCCGACCACCGCCGGGTTGTGCACGGGATGGCGGGGATCCGGGGCGTGCCCGGCGGCGGCGGTGGTGTGGGACATGGTGCCTCATCGGGGGTCGGCGCGCGGGAGGCGACGGCGACGGCCGCCCCGGGTGCACGGGCTTCGGTGCAGTGTGAGTGCGCTCACTATAGCGCGGAGGCCCCCGCCCGCCGCCGCCCAGACCGCGCCGTGGACGGGACGCATCGGTACGGTGGAGGGGACCGCTTGCACGCACGCGAACCGCCACGCGAAAGGGCCCCATGCCGCAGGGAATCTTCGTCTCCACCACCTCGACGGGCGCGGGCAAGTCGCTCGTCAGCCTCGGCCTCGCCGACTCCCTCTACAAGCGCTCCGGCGCCGTGGGCTACTACCGGCCCATCGTCCCGGGGAACGACGTCGAGACCGACCCGATGGTGCTGCTGATGCGGGAGCAGTTCGGCCTGGGCCCCGAGCAGGCCCGCGGCGGCCTCACGGCGGCCGAGGCGCGCACGCTCATGGCCGAGGGCCGCGGCGACGAGGTGCAGGAGCGCTGCGTCGAGCACTTCGACGCGATGTCGCAGGACGCCGTCGTGGTGGTGGAGGGGACCGACCTGATCAGCGCGGACCCGTCCGTGGACCTCGACCTGAACGCCCACCTGGCCCGGAACCTGGGCACCCCCGTGATCGCGGTGGCCTCGGGCGCGGGCCTGACCCCGGCCCAGGCCGCGGACGCCGTGGACCTGGCCCGCCGCTCCCTGGACGAGTCCGGCGTCGACCTGCTGGCCGTCATCGTCAACCGGGCCGGCGCGGGCCTCGCCGAGCAGATCCGTGCCGCGGTGCGCCCGGGCCGCCACGCGTGGCCGGTCTACGTGATCCCGGAGCTCCCCGAGCTCACGCACCCCTCCGTGGCGGAGGTGGCGGACCTGCTCGGGCTGGAGCAGGTGGCCGGCGCGCAGACCCTGGACCGCGACGTCGCCGAGGTCAAGGCCGTCTCCATGGAGGGCGGCAACTTCCTTGAGATCCTCGAGGAGGGCGCCCTCGTGATCGTCTCGGGGGACCGCTCCGACGCGATCCTGGCCACCGTGGCCTCCTCGCTCACCCCGGACTTCCCCACGCCCTCGGGCATGATCCTCACAAACGGGATCCTGCCGAACCGCCAGCTGCAGCGCCTCTACCTGGACGCCTCCTTCCCCGTGCTCGCCACCCACGACGACACGTTCACCGCCGCGGCCAAGGTCTCCCGCGTGCGCGGCGAGCTCTCCAGCGCGCAGCCCCGCAAGACCGCCGCGGCGCTCGGCGCCTGGCACCAGAGGGTGGACGGCGACGAGCTGCTGCAGCGCTTCGACCTCCCCCGCTCCTCCACGGTGACGCCCCTGCGCTTCCTGCACGAGCTGATCTCGCGCGCCCGCGCCGACCGGCAGCGGATCGTCCTCCCCGAGGGCGAGGACGCCCGCGTGCTGCGGGCCGCCGAGATCCTGCACCGCCGCGACGTGTGCGACCTCGTGGTCCTCGGCCCCTCCGCCGCGGTGAGGGAGCTCGCCTCCCGCGAGGGCATCGACCTCACGGGCATCGAGCTCGTGGACCCCGCCGAGTCCCCCGACCTGGAGCGCTACGCCGAGGAGTACGCGCGGCTGCGCGCCCACAAGGGCGTGGACGTGGAGCGGGCCCGCGAGGTCATGCAGGAGGGCGCGTACTTCGGCACGATGATGGTCCACCTCGGCGACGTGGACGGCATGGTCTCCGGCGCCGCGCACACCACGGCCAACACCATCCGCCCCGCGCTCGAGTTCGTGAAGACCAAGCCGGGCGTGTCCATCGTGTCCTCCGTGTTCTTCATGCTCCTGCCGGACCGCGCGCTCGTGTACGGCGACTGCGCCGTGAACCCCGAGCCGAACGCCGAGCAGCTCGCGGACATCGCCGTGGCCTCGGCGGCGACGGCGGCCCAGTTCGGCGTGGACCCGCGCGTCGCGATGCTCTCCTACTCCACGGGCGCCTCCGGCTCCGGCGAGGCCGTGGACAAGGTGCGGACGGCCACCGCGCTGGTCCGCGAGCGCGCACCCGAGCTGAAGGTGGAGGGCCCGCTGCAGTACGACGCCGCCGTGAACGCCTCCGTGGCCGCGTCCAAGATGCCGGGCTCCGAGGTGGCCGGCCAGGCCACGGTGTTCGTGTTCCCGGACCTGAACACCGGCAACAACACGTACAAGGCGGTGCAGCAGTCCTCGGGCGCGGTCGCCGTCGGGCCGGTGCTGCAGGGCCTGAACAAGCCCGTGAACGACCTCTCCCGCGGCACCACGGTGGAGGACATCGTCAACACGGTGGCCATCACCGCCATCCAGGCGCAGGGCTGAAAGGAATCCCCATGACCGACGCGATGAGCTCCGCTCCCGTCACCACCGCGATCCCCACCGTCTCCGCCCGCGAGCTGCCCGAGGAGACCCTCCTGGTGCTCGTGGTGAACTCGGGCTCCTCGTCCCTGAAGTACCAGGTGCGCGAGCTCACCCTCGACGGCGAGGACGCCCCCGATCCCGTGGTGACGAAGGGCCTCGTCGAGCGCATCGGCGTGCCGGGCTCGGGCGTCGCGGACCACGCGGCCGCCCTCGCCCAGGTGGAGGAGGAGATCGCCGCGGTGATCGGGGACCGCCGCCTGGCCGCGGCCGGGCACCGCGTGGTGCACGGCGGGGAGCGCTTCCACGCGCCGGCCCTCGTGACCAACGAGGTCATCCGCGCGATCGAGCGCCTGGCTCCCCTGGCTCCGCTGCACAACCCGGCCGCGGCGCAGGGGCTGCGCGCCGTCGCCCAGCGCTGGCCGGACCTGCCGCAGGTGGTGGTGTTCGACACCTCGTTCCACCAGTCGATGCCGCGGGAGGCCTGGCAGTACGCCCTCCCGGACGAGCTCTACACGGAGCACGGCATCCGCCGGTACGGCTTCCACGGCACCTCGCACGACCTGGTCACGGGGCTCGCGGCGCGGCACCTGGGCATGGAGCGCCGGGCGTTCGACGGCGTCATCCTGCACCTGGGCAACGGCGCGTCGGCGACGGCGATCCGGCACGGCCGCTCGATCGACACGTCCATGGGCTACACGCCGCTGGCCGGGCTCGTGATGGGCACCCGCTCGGGCGACGTCGACCCCTCGATCATCACCCATCTGATCACCACCCACGGCTACACGGCCGAGCAGGTGGACACCCTCCTCAACAAGGAGTCCGGCCTGCTGGGGCTCTCCGGCAACGCGGACATGCGCCAGGTGCTCGAGGCCGCGGAGGCGGGCCACCGCGCGTCCCGGCAGGCTCTGAAGATCGCGTCCTACCGCCTGGCCAAGTACATCGGCGCCTACCACGTGGCCGTGGGCGGGGCGAAGGCGATCGTGTTCACGGCCGGCATCGGGGAGAACTCGGCGCCGTTCCGCGCCCGCGTGCTGGACCGCCTCGAGCCGCTCGGCGTGACGTACGACCCCGCGCGGAACATGGAGCGCGGCGACGACCCCCGGGTGATCTCCGCCGACGCCTCCGCGATCCCCGTGCTCGTGGTCCCCACGGACGAGGAGATGGCGATCGCCCAGCTGGCCCACACCGTGGTGGAGCGCGAGCAGGCCTGGCCGCTGCAGGACTGACCCGGAGCGCGGCAGGTCAGGCGACGTCGCCGATCTGCAGCTCGTTGCCGGGGATCGAGGCCAGCAGCCTCCGCGTGTACGGATGGCGCGCGTTGGTGAAGACCTCCTCGGAGGAGGCGGCCTCGACCAGCTCGCCGTCCTTCATCACGCACACGTAGTCCGAGATGAGCCGCACCACCGCGAGGTCGTGGGAGATGAAGAGGTAGCTCAGCCCCAGCTCCGCCTGCAGGTCCTTGAGCAGGTCCAGGATCTGCGCCTGCACGAGGACGTCGAGGGCGGAGACCGGCTCGTCGCACACGATCAGGTCCGGGTTCAGCGCGAGCGCGCGGGCGATCGCCACCCGCTGACGCTGACCGCCCGAGAGCTCCGCGGGGTAGCGCCGGTGGAAGTGCGCCGGCAGGGCCACCTGCTCCATGAGCTCCAGGGTGCGCGCCCGCCGCTGCCTCGCCCCGCCGCGGCGGTAGGCCTGCAGCGGCTCCTCGATGATCCGCCCCACCGTGAAGGAGGGGTTGAGGGAGGAGAAGGGGTCCTGGAAGACGGCCTGCACCCGCTGACGGAAGTCCTTCAGGTCGGCGCCCTTGAGGGTCAGGACGTCCTTGCCCTCGAAGGTGATGGATCCCGACGTCGGCTCGATGAGCTTGAGCAGCATGCGTGCCGTGGTCGTCTTGCCGGAGCCGGACTCGCCCACGATGGAGACCGTCTTGCCCCGCGGGATCTTGAGCGAGACCTCCTTGGCGGCGTAGAAGTCGTCCTGGCCACGGCTCGCGTACACCTTGGTCAGGTCGGTGATCTCGACCAGCGGGGTGAGGGCGGACTTGTCCAGGGCCACGGTGGTCAGGGCACCGGTGGCGTCCTCGGCCAGGGGCGCCGGCGCGGCCGCGTAGGACTCGGGGAGGAGGCGTGCGGCGGCCACCGACGGCGCCGCCTGCACGAGCGAGCGCGTGTAGGCGTGCTGGGGGTCCTCGAGGATCCGCTGGGCGTCCCCGTGCTCCACCACCGTGCCGCGGTGCATGACCACGAGGTGCTGGGCGCGCTCGGCGGCGAGCCCCAGGTCGTGCGTGATGAGCAGGACGGAGCTTCCCAGCTCCCGGGTCATCTCGTCGATCTGGTCCAGGATCACCTGCTGCACGGTCACGTCCAGGGCCGAGGTGGGCTCGTCCGCGATCAGCAGCTGCGGCCGGCAGGCCAGGCCGATCGCGATCAGCACGCGCTGGCGCAGCCCGCCCGAGAGCTCGTGGGGGTACTGCCTCGCCCGCTTGCGCGGGTCCGGGATCCCCGCCCGCTCCATCACCGCGAGGACCTTCTCCTCCACGTCCTTGCGCGTGGCCAGCCCGTGGGTCAGGAGGGTCTCCCCGATCTGCTGCCCCACGCGCGTCACCGGGTTCAGGTTGGACATCGGGTCCTGCGGCACCAGGCCGATGCTGCGGCCCCGGATGCGGCGCATCTTCGCGTCCGGCATGCCCACCAGCTCCTGGCCCGCGAAGCGGATGGAGCCGCCGGTCACGCGTCCGTTCTGCGGCAGCAGGCCGATGGCCGCCATCGCGGTGGTGGACTTGCCCGAGCCGGACTCGCCCACGATGGCCAGCGTGCCGCCGGCGGGCAGGGTGAACGAGGCGCCCTCCACGGCCTTCACCGTGCCCTGCTGCGTGGAGAACTCCACGTCCAGGCCGCGGATCTCGAGCAGCGGCCCGCCGACGGCGGGCGCGGGCGAAGGTGCCGCGGGCGCGGCAGAGGGTGCCGAGGCCGCGGGGACGGGGCCCTCCGCTCCGGCCACGTGGGAGCCGGAGCCGCGGGCGACGTCGTCGTGCTGGGGGTCCATGGTCAGCGCCTCCGGGAGGTGGGGTCGAGGGCCTCGCGCAGGGACTCTCCCAGCAGGGTGAACCCGAGCGCGGTGACGGCGATGCACAGGCCCGGCAGGAAGGCGAGCCACGGGTTGATGCCCAGCTCGGCCTGGGCGTAGGTGAGCATGCGGCCCCACTCGGCGGTCTCGGGCCGGCCGCCGCCGAGACCCAGGAAGGAGAGGGCGGCGGCGTCGATCACGGCGGTGGCCAGGGTGAGGGTGGCCTGCACGATCACGGGGCCCAGCGAGTTGGGCAGGATGTGGGACATGGTGATGGTGCGCCGCGAGAGCCCGAGGGTCTGCGCGGCCAGCACGTAGTCCGAGCCCTTCTGCGAGAGCATCGAGGAGCGCAGCAGGCGTGCGAACACGGGGACCTGGGCCACGCCGATCGCGATCATCACGGCGGAGGGCGTCTGTCCCAGGATGGCCGCGATGGACACCGCCAGCAGCAGGTGCGGCACGGAGAGCAGGATGTCCACGAGGCGCATCACCACGCTGTCCACCCAGCCGCCGAACCCTCCCGCGAGCAGGCCGAGGATCATGCCGCCCACGAGGCCGAGCGCTGTGGAGACCACGCCGATCAGCAGGGACGCCTGGGCGCCCCACAGCAGCTTGGAGAGCACGTCGCCGCCGAAGCGGTCCAGGCCGAGCGGGTAGCCGGCCACCTCGCCGGGCCCGGGCACGCTCGTCGGGCGGATCTCCCGCATGCCCGGCGTCTCCGTGCCCCCGTACGGGGCCAGGAGCGGGGCGAGGACCGCCACGAGCAGGAAGAGCGCCACGATCACGGCGCCCGCGATGGCCGCGGGGTTGCGGCGCAGCCGCTGGAAGGCGGCCCCCCACACGGAGGTGCCGCGCGCCTCCCCGCCCGGCTCGGTGGTGGCCTGCGTCCGGCCGGGGGCGACGCCGACGGCCTCGACCCCGGGGGTGTCGACGGCCAGCGGGGTGACCGCGCCGTCCGTGGCCGGGTACAGCTCGTCCTCGGCGCCGCGCGCTGCGGGGCCGCCGGAGGCGGGGGGCAGGTTCGCCGTCACTGGACACGCACCCTCGGGTCGATGAGGCCGTAGGAGACGTCCACGACCAGGTTGATGAGCGAATACAACAGTGCGATGAGGATGATGAAGCCCTGCAGCACCGGGAAGTCGAGGTTGAAGATCGCGTCGCGCAGGAACCGGCCGATGCCGTTGAAGGCGAACACCGTCTCGGTGAGCACCGCCCCCGAGATCAGCAGGCCCAGCTGCAGGCCCAGCGTGGTGAGCACGGGGAGCATCGCGTTGCGGAGGATGAAGCGGTTCCGGATGAGCCCGGGGGCCAGGCCCTTGGCGCGCGCGGTGCGCACGTAGTCGGCGTTCTGCACGTCCAGGACGGCCGCCCGCGTGATGCGGGCGATGATGGCCAGCGGGATGGTGCCCAGGGCGATGCCGGGCAGCACGAGGTGCGTCAGCGCATTCAGGGCGGCGTCCCACTCCCCCGTGCTGATGCCGTCCCACACGTAGAGGTTCGTGTAGTGCGTCGCGTCGATCCGCGGGTCCTGGCGGCCGTCCGTGGGGAGCCAGCCGAGCCGCACGGCGAAGACCCACTTCAGCAGGAAGGCCAGGAAGAACACCGGCACCACCACGCCCAGCAGGGAGAGCACGACGGCGAGGTTGTCCTGCCACCGGCCCACGTTGCGGGCCGCCCAGTAGCCCAGCGGGATGCCGAGCACGACCGCGAAGAGGATGGCGAACACGGACAGCTCGATCGTGGCGGGGAAGCGCTCGGCGAACTCCTCCAGGACGGGCCGGTTGGTCATGAGCGAGTTGCCGAAGTCACCCCGGACCAGCCGCCCCATGTAGGTGAGGTACTGCTCCAGGATCGGCTTGTCGAAGCCGTACGCGGCGTTCACGCGGGCCACCGCCTCGGGGGTGGCCCGGTCGCCGAGCAGGGCCGTGGCCGGCCCGCCGGGGAGGCTGCGCACCCACGCGAAGAGCAGGATCGAGAGGCCGAGCAGGGTGGGGATCAGCAGCAGCAGGCGCTTGCCGATGAGTCTGAGCACGGGGAGTCCTTCATCCCAGGCCCGTGGGCCCGTCAGGTCAGGGGACGGCGGCGGCGCAGCGGGTGCGCCGCCGCCGTCGGGTCAGCGAGGGGGCCGGTCAGCCGCGGGGGCGCCGGTTCACTCCGTGAGGTCGACCTGGTTGAAGACCTCGTCGTTGACCGGGCTGGCCGGGTAGGAGGCCACGCGCTTGTCGAAGGCGAGCGACGGCGCCGGGTGCGCCAGCGGGACGGCCGGGACGAACTCGGAGATCTGCTGGTTGATCTCCTCGTACTCGGGCGTCTGCTCCTCGATCGTGGGGATCTGGCGCGCCTTCTCGAGGGCGGTGAAGAGCTCCTCGTTCTCGAAGCCGAACTCGGGCTTCTCCTGGCCGAAGAACACGCCCACGAAGTTGTCGGTGTCGTTGTAATCGCCGGTCCAGCCGAGCAGGTGGATGCCGTGGTCGGCGGTGCCCTGCACCTGGTTCAGGTAGTCCGGGCTCCACTTGGCGGGCTTGGCGTTGACCTTGATGCCCACCTCCGCGAGCTGGTTGGAGATGTTGGAGAAGGCCTGCTCCGGGGTCGGCATGTAGGGGCGGGAGACGCCCGTCGGGTAGTTGAAGTCGATCGTGAAGCCGTCGGGGTAGCCCGCCTCGGTCAGCAGCTGCTTCGCCTTCTCCGGGTCGTAGTCGTAGGTGGTGACGTCGTCGCTGTAGCCGTTGACCGAGTCCGGGATGAACTGGGTCGCGGCCTTGGTGCCCTCCGGCAGGGTCTGCTGGATGAGCGCGTCCTTGTCGATCGCGTGGGCGATCGCCTGGCGGACCTTCACGTCCTTGAGCTCCTCCTGCTCCTGGTTCATGCCCAGGTAGAGGATGGTGAACGGATCGCGCTGGATCACGTTGAACCCGGCGTCGGCGAGGGCCTTGGTGTCCGCGGGGGCCACGAGGTCGTAGCCGTCCACGTCCCCGGCCTCAAGGGCCTGGCGGCGGGCCACCGGGTCGTCGATCACGCGGAAGGTCACGTCCGTGACCTCGCCCTTGTCCCCCCAGTAGTCCTCGAAGGCGGAGAGCTTGATGTCCGAGCCGACGCTCCACGAGTCGAACTTGTACGGGCCCGTGCCCGTGGGGTGCTCGCGGGCGTACTCGGACATCTCCGGGGATTCGGCGGTGCCGCCGATCTCGTCCGCCTTGTACTCCTCCATGGCCGTGGGGGACTGCATGCCGAAGGCGGGAAGCGAGAGGGAGGGGATGAACCCGGCGAAGGGCTGGGCCAGGGTGACGGTGGCCTTGAGGTCCTCGGTGGCGTCGCACGACTTGTACACGGCCTTCTCCGGGGAGTCCGCGAAGCCGCGGAACAGCTTGCCGTAGTAGTAGGAGACGGTCTCGGCCTGCTGAATGCCCTCGAAGTTGTACCAGCGGTCGAAGTTGGCGCACACGGCCTCGGCGTTGAACTCCGTGCCGTCGTGGAACTTCACCCCGTCCTTGAGCTGGAACGTGTGGGTCAGCCCGTCCTCACTCGACTCCCACGACTCGGCCAGGAGGGGGGCCGGGTCCGCCGTGCCGGGCTTGGTGCCCACGAGGCCCTCGAAGATCTGCCGGGACACCCGGAAGGACTCGCCGTCCGAGGCGAAGGCCGGGTCGAGGGTCTTCGGGTCCGAGGAGGCGGCGAAGATGAACGAGCCGTCCACCTGCTGCGCGTCGGAGCCGGCCGCGGAGCTGTCCGCGCCGGTGTCCGAGCGCTGGCTCTGGGCGCATCCGCTGATCAGGAGGGCGCCTGCTGCGGTGAGGGCGGCCGCGGAAAGGAAGCGTCGCTGAAGGGGGGAAGCCATGGGGTCCTCCTGGGGAGAGCTCGAGGAAGGTCTCACGTGCGAGTGAGGCACCTCACAGGGGAGGTGTTGATCGGGAGTGTAACCCTGATCACAGACGGATGCGGCATCGACACGGCGTCCCGTCATCTCCGGGACGCCGGCGGCCTCAGACCCCCGCGCGGTCCCGCCGACTCCGCCGCTCGGCGACGGCGTCGGCCGCCCAGCGCAGCACGTCCTCCGGCCGGTTGGTGGTCAGCTCCTGCACACCCTGGGCCAGGAGGAATTCGACGTCCGCGCGCGCGTCCACGGTCCACACGCGCAGCCGGCGCCCGGCCGCGAGCCACGCCTTCACGTCAGCGAGGTGGGTGCGCACGTACTCCACGGACGGGCCGGCAAGGCTCGCCCGGCCGCGCCACACCATGGCCTCGGAGTCCGCGAGGGTCTGGCGCACCGTGGCGCGCACGGCGGCCCGGGAGAGCGGACCGCGGGCGATGCGGGAGGGGATCTCGGCCGGCATCACGTCCACGAGCGGGCACAGCGCGTCCGGGCCCGTCAGCGGCGCCACGTACTGCAGCGCTCCGGGGTGGAAGCTCATGAGGGAGACGCTCACCTGCCCGAGCAGGCCCGTCTCCGGGTCCCAGCCAGAGGTGAGCAGCTCGCGCAGCACGCGCTCCTCGAGCTCGTGGCCGTACGGCGAGGGGTGCTTGAGCTCCACCGCGAGGCGCAGCGGACGGTCCGCCGCCGTCGCGATCTCGAAGAGCTCCCGCAGGGTGAGCACCTGGTCCTCCGGCGCGCCGTACACCGGGGGGATCTGGCCCGCCTGCGCTCCCGGCCGCGCCCCGTCGCCCGCGCGAGGCCCGCGCGTCGCGTGCCACGAGGTGACGTCGAGGCCGCGCAGCCGCTCCAGGGTGTGGTCCGCGAGCGCGCCGGAGCCGTTCGAGGTGCGGTCCACGGTGGGGTCGTGCCAGCAGACGACCTCGCGGTCCTTCGTGAGCTGCACGTCGCACTCCAGGCCGTCCGCGCCCACGGCGAGGGCGTGCAGCATGGCGGCGCGGGTGTGTTCGGGGAAGGCGGCGGACGCACCGCGGTGGGCGATCACGAGGGGGAGCACGCCCAGAGCGTAGGAGCGGCGGGTGCCCGGAGCCCTGACGCCAGGCGGCGGGCTGGTTAACTGGAGGGGACCATTCGGTTCACCCCGGCGTCCTCTCCGCCCGGTCCTCCGTTCCGCCCGCTCCAGGAGCCGCACGTGTCCCTCTCCGCCGCCTCGGACCAGCAAGTCCTCAGCGCCGCCTCCCTCGAGCGCGCCGCCGGGCTGCGCCGCATGAAGTCGGTGGCCACCGGCCTGCTCGTGGCGCTGGCCGTCGTGTTCGTCATCGCGTTCCCACTCCAGGAGGTCCATCCCGCGTGGGGCTTCGTGCGCGCCGCGGCGGAGGGCGGCATGGTGGGCGCGCTCGCCGACTGGTTTGCCGTCACCGCGCTGTTCCGCCACCCCGCCGGCATCCCCGTGCCCCACACCGCCCTGATCCCTCGGAAGAAGGACCAGCTCGGGGCGGCGCTGCGCGAGTTCGTGCAGGAGAACTTCCTGGACTCGGACGTCGCGCGGGAGAAGGTGGCCGGGCTGCAGGTCGCGCACGCGGCCGGCGGCTGGCTGCGCCAGGACGCGAACGCCCGGCGCGTGGCCGGGGAGGTCGCGACGGCGGCACGGCACACCATGGCCGCCACCGACGATGAGGCCGTGCAGCGCCTGCTGCAGCAGCTGATGCAGAAGCACATGGTGGAGCCGGACTGGTCCCCCACGCTCGCCGGCGTGCTGGACTCCGTGCTGGCCGGCCGGCACCACGACAAGGTGGTCGAGCTCGTGGTGAACCACACGGGCGACTGGGTGGCCGCCCACCCGGAGATGTTCATCGAGACGGTGCGCCGCCGCTCCCCCGAGTGGAGCCCGGACATGGTGGACCGCCTCCTGGCGGAGCGCCTCCACGCCGAGACCCTGAAGTACCTCGCCGGCATCCGCTCCGACCCGGACCACGAGGCCCGCCGCTCGGTGGATGACTGGCTGGACCGCCTCGTCCGTGACATGCGCGAGGACCCGGACACGCGCGCCTCCGTGGAGCGCTTCAAGGCGAGCCTCTTCGCGGACGAGCGCCTGCGCGGCTGGGCCTCCCGCGCCTGGACCACCCTGCGCGACTCCCTGCTGGACGCCCTCGCCGACCCCGCCTCCGACCTGCACCGCGCCCTCGTGGCCGCCCTGCAGGACCTCGGCGGGCGCCTCCAGGACGACGCCGAGGTGCGCGAGCGCGTGGACGGCTACGCGCAGCGCGCCGCCGCCTACGCGCTCAGCTCCTACGGCCCGCAGCTGACCGGCGTGATCGAGGAGACCGTGGAGCGGTGGGACGGCGAGCAGACCTCCCGCACCCTCGAGCTCCTCGTGGGCCGGGACCTGCAGTTCATCCGCATCAACGGCTCCGTGGTCGGTGCGCTCGCCGGCCTGGCCATCCACACGCTGGCCACACTGCTGTTCTGATCGCCCCCGCCCACGACGACGGCGACGCACCCCGCGTGGGGGAGCGTCGCCGCCGCGGGCCGGCAGGAGAGGACGTCAGGACCTCGTCGAGTCCTTGTCCTTGCCGCCCGGAAGGGCGCGCAGCAGGCCGCCGAGGAAGCCGCCGTCGTCGTCCTTCTCCGCCTGCACGGACTCGCCGCGCAGCTCGCCGGGGATCACGGCGGGCAGCGGGCCGAAGAGCTGACGCGCGTTCTCCACCACGGCCTTGCCCATGGCGCGGTTGCCCACGCCGCCGATCACGGCTCCGATGCCGAACGGCACGGCACGGCCGATCATGCCCGCGCCCTGACGCACGAGGAGGCGCTTGAAGAAGCGCCGCTTGAGCTGGTCCATCATCATCGCGCCCACCCCGGCGCCACCGGCCGCGCTCGAGGTTCCCATCAGGGCGTTCAGGCCCGCCATGGAGTCCTGCTTCGCCCCGGCCTTGCCGGCGGCCTCGCGCAGCAGCTCCTTGGCGTCGTCGCCGAGCATGAGCGTCATCACGACGGCCCGGGAGCGCTGGGGGTCCGCGGTGCTGATGCCGTGCAGCTCGGCGAGGGACTGCCCGTAGAGCGCGGTGGCCTCGAGGAAGCCCACGACGGCGGCGGCCGACAGGCCCAGCGCGGCCACGGTGCCGACGCCCGGGATGATCGCGGTGCCGCCGACGGCGGCGCCAGCGCCGGTCACGGCGTTGAGGTACTGCTCGCTCAGGCGCTCCGCGAGCTGGTCCGGGGTGTCGCCGGGGTGCTTCTCCCGGAGACGCTGGATGTTCTTCAGCACCAGCGGACGCTGGATGTCCAGCGTCTTGAAGACCACCTTCTCGAACGCCTCAGTGGGGTTGCCGTCCTCGTCGAGCGCGGACTTGAGGGCCAGGTTCGTCGCCTTGTCCGACGCGAAGCGGCCGATCGTCGAGTTCTTTGCCATGCGGACCACCGTAGTGGCTGCGCACGGTGTGCGTCAGGATCCCGGCGGCGCGGCGGCGAGGGTGTAATCGAGGAAGATCCGCACGTCCCGCACCTCGTCCGGGTGGGTGGCGTGCAGCATGCCGGGGTAGGAGCGCACAGTGAGCAGGGTGTGCGCCTCGGCCCACCCGCGGGTGTGCGCAACGGCGTCCGGGTTGATCACGGGGTCCTCGACGTCCCGGCCCCAGAAGAAGGGGCGGGGGCCGGGGCCTTCGACGGGCGAGTCGAGCATCGCCAGCAGCTCGTTGTCCACGGCGAAGCCACTGAGGCCCACCCCGCACGTGAAGGCCTCGGGGCGCAGCCGGATGACCGTCGTCGCCATGGCCATGCCCTGGGAGAAGCCGAGCACGGAGACGGAGCGGAAGCCCGCGTCGGCCACCTCGGGCGAGCCGAGGACGTCGAAGACGCGGTGGGCGGCGGCGAGCACCTGGGCGAAGTCGGACTGCAGCAGCAGGTCCAGCAGGAACCAGCCGTGCGCGCCCGGGTCTCCCTCGCCCTCCGTGGCGGACGCGTCGATCTCGAAGCCGCCGCGCACGGCCAGGCCGGTGCAGCGCTCCGGGAGCATGGGGAAGAAGGTGCGGGCGGCCCGGCGCTCGTTGGAGCCGTAGCCGTGCAGCACGAGGACGAGGTCCGTGCCGGAGCGCTCGCCCGCCGGACGGGACCACGCCACGGCATTTCCTGAGCTGAGCGTCTCGATGTCTGGCGTGGAGGCGGAGGCCATAGTTCCATCCTAGGTGGGAAGCCCGTCTCCCCGCCGCCGGCGCCCCCGTTCGAGCGCTACGCCGCCGCGCTCGCCGCCCTGCCGGCGGACGAGCGCTCCCGACCCCTGGGCCTCCTGGACCTCGACGCCTTCCGGGCCAACGCCGCCGCTCTGCACGCCCGCGCAGGCGCCGTGCCCGTCCGCGTGGCCACCAAGTCCGTGCGCATCCGCCGCGCGATCACCGAGGCGCTCGACCAGCCCGGCTTCACGGGGATCATGGCGTACTCGCTCACGGAGGCCCTGTGGTGGGTCGAGTCCGGGCGGACGGACGTCCTGGTCGCCTACCCCACCACGGACGAGGCGGCGCTCACCGCGTGGCAGCCGCTGCGCCGCCTGCGCGTGGGGGCCCGGCGCTCGGCCGTGCGCACCCCGGAGCAGGCGCGCGCGCTCGCCGAGCGGATCACGCGCACCCCGGGGCTGCGCCTCTCCGGCCTCCTGGCGTACGAGGGACAGGTGGCCGGCGTGCCCGAGGGGAGCGGCCCGCGCGCCGCCGCGATCCGCCTGGTCAAGTCCCGCTCCATCCGGGACCTCTCGTCCCGCCGACCGGCCATCGTGGCGGCCGTGCGCGCGGCGGCCCGTGCCGCGGGCGCGGACCTGGACTTCGTCAACGGCGGCGGCACCGGCTCCGTGGAGTCCACGGTGGCCGAGGGTGCGGTCACGGAGATCGGGGCGGGCTCCGGGCTCATGGGGCCGGCCAGCTTCGACGGGTTCCGCGGCCTCGGGCTGCGGCCGGCGAGCTTCTTCACGCGCCCCGTGGTGCGACGCCCCGCGGCCGATGTGGTCACGGTGGCCGGCGGCGGCTGGATCGCCTCGGGCGTGCCCGGCGCGGACCGCTCCCCCACGGTCGCGTGGCCGGCCGGGCTCTCCTACTCCAGCCAGGAGGGCGCCGGCGAGGTGCAGACGCCCCTGCGCGGACGCGCCGCCGCGGGCCTGCGCCTCGGCGACCCCGTGTTCTTCCGCCATGCCAAGGCCGGGGAGCCCGCCGAGCACCTGCACGCCGTCGCGGTGTACTCTCGGGGCGAGGACGCCATCGTGGACCTCTGGCCCACGTACCGGGGCGAGGGCAGGATGTTCTCATGACGCGCCCCCTCGCCCTCCGCCGCCCCCGCTCGGGGCGCCCGGGCCTCCCCGCCCGCCGCACGTGGTCCGGCGGCCACGCCTGGAGCCCCGCGCGCGAGGCGCGCCCGGAGTCCGTGCCGGAGCTGGCCGACGTCGTGGGCGCCGCCGCGCAGGCGGGCCTGCGAGTCAAGCCGATCGGGGCGGGGCACTCCTTCTCCCCCATCGCCGCCACCGACGGCGTCCAGCTGGACCTCTCCGCGCTGTCCGGGCTGAGCGCCGTGGATCGGGAGGGCGGGCGGGTGCGCGTGCTCGCCGGCACGCCGCTGCACCAGCTCGGCCCCCTGCTGGGTGCGCACGGGCTGGCCCTGGCCAACATGGGCGACATCGACCGGCAGAGCGTGGGCGGGGCCTTGAGCACCGCGACCCACGGGACGGGGCTGGGCTTCACGGGCTACGGGGGCATGGTCACGGGACTGCGCCTCGTGACGGCCGACGGTGCCGTCCGCTGGGCCGACGCCGACCACGAGCCCGACCTGTTCCAGGCCGCCCGGGTGGGCCTCGGCGCCCTGGGCATCATCACGGAGGTGGAGCTGCGGACGGTCCCGGCGTTCCTCCTGCACGCCCGGGAGCGCAGCGAGCCGCTGGACGCCGTCGTCGAGTCCTTCGTGGAGCGCTCCCGCGCCGCGGACCACCTGGAGTTCTCCTGGTTCCCCGGCACGGACCTCGCGCTCACCAAGGAGAACACCCGGCTGCCGCTCACGGCAGGGATCGACCCTGTGGACCCCGTGCGCACCGCGGTGATGGAGGAGTTCCTCTCCCACGGGGTCTTCGGGGGGATGTGCCGCCTCGGGGCGCGCGCTCCCCGTCTCGTGCCCCTGCTGAACCAGGTGTCCGCGCGCGGCGTGGATCAGCGCACCTACACGGACGTCTCCTACCGGGTGTTCGTGGCCGAGCGCGCCGTGCGGTTCCGCGAGATGGAGTACGCGGTGCCGCTCGAGCGGTTCGAGGAGGCCTTCGCGGGCCTGCGGCGCATCGCGGCCGAGCGGGCCGCGGCCGGGGACGCCGTCTCCTTCCCCGTGGAGGTCCGCACCGTGGCCGCCGACGACGTCTGGCTCTCCACCGCGCACGGGCGCGAGTCTGCGTACCTCGCGGTGCACTGCTACCACCGGGAGGACCCCACCGCGTACTTCGCGGCGGCGGAGGAGCTCTTCGTCTCCCTGGGCGGGCGCCCCCACTGGGGCAAAGAGCACGACCGGGACGCGGAGTGGGCCGCCCGCGCTTACCCGCGGTTCGCGGACTTCACCGCCCAGCGCGACGCCGTGGACCCGGGACGCGTGTTCGCCAACCCCTACCTGGAGCGCGTGCTGGGGGCGTGAGGAGGGCCCGGACCCTCCGCGGACGCGCCGGGCCCCGTAGACTCGCCCCGCACGCCCACCCGCACGCGCGACGCACCAGCATGGAGGACGCCCCGTGGCCATCATCATCTCCGGAGGTCGAGGACGCCGCAGCGGCTGCGGCTGCCTCGGCTGCCTCGGCCTGATCGGCCTCGCGCTGTTCCTCCTGTCCGTGCTCGGCGTGTTCGCCGGCGGCATCAGCACCGTCCCGCCGAACACCCCGCCGGACCCGTCGCCCCGCTCGCAGAGCGGTCCGCCGAACCCGTTCACCGCCACGCCGACGCCGAGCGCCACGCCCACCGCCCAGCCGGGCTCCGGGTCCGCGGCACCGACATCGGGTGCCGGGTCCGCGGCACCGACGTCGGGCTCCCCGGCGTCGGGCTCCCCGGCCTCCTCCTCGGCCTCCGCCACCTCCGGCCCGGCCACGTTCGACCCGTTCCCCACCGAGACGGCGGGCTCCCCCACCCCGTCGGGCACACGGTCCTGGAGCCTGTCCACGCCGTGATCCGCGGGGGCCCGCACCCCTAGACTGACGGCATGAAGCGCCTGCCCCCCACGCTCGTCGCTCGTGTCCGCACCGCCTCCAACCGCGTCCGCAGCCGCGCCACCGGCGCGGACATCCACCCCACGGCCTGGGTGAAGGCCGGCGCATGGATCGAGAAGGGCGCGGTCATCGGCGCCTACACGTTCGTCAACCGCCGCGTGGAGATCGACAACGGGACGACCGTCGGCGAGCACGTGGCCATCGCGCCGGGCGTGCGGATCGTCACGGCCTCGCACGAGCTCGGGCCGGCCCGCCAGCGGGCGGGGAAGTTCAGCATGACGCCCGTGACCATCGGCGACGGCTGCTGGCTCGGCGCGGGCTGCACGATCCTGCCCGGCGTGGACGTGGCCCCCGGCTGTGTGGTGGCCGCGGGCGCCGTGGTCACCAAGAGCACCGAGCCGAATGGCGTGTACGCGGGCATCCCCGCCCAGCGCATCCGCGACCTGGGCTGACGGGCTCCGCTGCCCTGAGGGGTCACGGCACGCCGCGTCCCGTGACGGCGAGACGGCGTGCCGTGACCACCCCGGGCGAAGCGAGGCGGGACTGCGCGTCCGGTGGGCCCCGCGGGGATCGAACCCGCGACCGGCGGATTAAAAGTCCGATGCTCTGCCAGCTGAGCTAGAGGCCCTCACCCGCTCGTCCCCTGGGCGGCACTCGGCCGGCGTCGGCGACCCTCGCGGGTGCCCTGCCATGGTAGCCGAGGCCTCGCGGGTCTACCGTGGCGTGCGTCCCGCCGCCGTCTGCCCCGGAAGGAGCAGCACACCCATGCCCCATCACCGCTCCCCTGCCGGACGCGGCGCCAGCTCGAGCGCCTCCGGCCTCACGCGGCACCATCGCCCCCGCGTGTCCCGGCCCGACGAGCTCGCGCACTTCGCCGGGGGCGAGGAGCCGCAGGAGGTGGCCGCCGCGGCCTCGCGCCTGGCCCACGCCCTCGTGACGGGCGGGCGGGCGGAGGAGGACCCCGCCGTCGTCGCCCGCCTCGTGGGGCTCGTGCGCGAGCTGGGCGTGGAGACCCTCGCCGAGCTCTGGTCGGACGCGCCCGCCGTCTCCCTGGCCGGGGCCCTGTGGCGCCTCTACGCGCTCCAGGAGGCCACGGCCCGCGACGGCGAGCGCTGGGCGGCCTGGTACCGCGCCGGGCACGGGGCCCACGCCGCGCGCGCCGTGGCCGGCGCCGTGGAGCCGCCCGGGCCGGAGGAGCTGCGGCGCCTCACCGACACCATCCTCACGGGGGCCTACCGCTCCGATCTGGATGTGGCGTTCGAGCGGGCGGCCGCCTACGCGCGGGTGGCGGCTCTGGGGCAGGTCAACCACGCGGAGGCCGCCGAGGCGGCGGACCCCGCGCACGCGGCGCGGCTCACGGCGCGTGCCGCCCGCCTGGTGTCCACCGCCGATGCCCTGGAGGCGGCCGCTCGAGGCTGGCGCGACGGCTCGTTAGACTAGGAGGCGACGGCGTCGGGCCGCTGGTAACCCCGGGCTCCAACACATAGCCGCCACGAGCGGCCTTCCGCCGAGAGGCGTTCCCGGTCCGGCGTCGTCGTGACACCTCCCCCGACCTCCGATCCCGGCGGCCGCGCCGCCCGCCACACCGCCGGACCGCCGCTCCCGCGCGCAGAAAGCACGGTGCCCGATGTCCCCCCGCCTGCCCTGGCTCACGACCCGGGACACCCCCGCCCTGCGCCACATGGCGGACCTCACCCTCGCGCTCGGCAAGGCCGTGCAGACCGTGGCCCAGGTGCCGGGGGCGAAGGGCGAGGAGCTGGACCGCATGGAGCGGGACCTCATGGAACTCGACGCGTCCTCCTCCGCCTCGCTCATGGCCTTCCTCACCGCCCTGCGCAGCGCGTACGTGACGCCGCTCCCCCGCCAGGACCTGTACCTGCTCGCCGGCGGCGTGCACACGGCGATCCAGCGCGTGGTGGGCGCCGGCCTGCTCATCCAGCGCGCCGGCCTCGACGAGCTGCCGCCCCACGCCCTGGACGTCCTGGAGACCGTGGGGCGCCACTCGGACCTGCTGCGGCGCGCCACGGGCGAGCTGCGCGACCTGGATGCCCTCGAGGACACGTGGATGCAGCTGCTGCGCGCCTCCCGTCGCACCGACCGGATCATGGTCAGCTGGCTCGCCGACCTCGGCCGCGACCTCCTGCAGCGCGACTTCCACCGCCAGCGCGAGGTGGCCTGGGCGCTGCAGTCCGCCCTGGAGGCCCTTGCCCGCGTCAACACCGACCTCGGCGTGGTGCTCGTCCGTGAGTCCTGAGGCGGGAGCGGCCCGATGACGGCGGGTCTCGGCATCGTCTTCGCCCTCCTCTGCCTCTTCGGCGTGGTCATGGGCTTCCGCGACGCACCCAACTCCGTGGCCCTGCCCGTGCGATTCCGCGCCCTGACGCCGCGCCTGGCCCTCGTCATGGCCGCCCTGCTGAACGGGATCGGCGTGGTGCTGGGCATGGGCCTGATCACCCTCAGCGTCTCCTTCTTCACCCCCCACGTGATGTCCGGGGTGGTGGGGCACATCACCGTGGCCACGGCTGTCCTCGTGGCGGTCGCGTGGGGACTGCTGATGTGGTGGCGGCGCATTCCCGGCTCCACCACCCATGCCCTGCTCGCCGCGCTGGCCGGGGCCCACCTCGCCTCCCACCTCGAGCTGGGGCACGAGCTCGAGCTGGTGGTCATGGACCGGGTGGGATGGGAGGTCGCCGTGGGTCTGCTCCTCTCACCCCTCCTGGCGTGGGGGCTCGCCCGCGTCCTCACCCCGCCGCTCGTGCGGCTCGGCACCACGGGCTCCACGGTGAACGTGCAGCACCGCGCCCGGATCGCCCTCGCCGTCTCCGGGGGCGCGACGGCGGTGGGCCACGGCGTGCAGGGCGGGCAGCGCCTGGGGCTGCTCTGGGCCATCTTCTTCATGGGCGCAGGCGTGCCGCCGGGCGCCCCCACGGCGTCCTGGGTGTTCGGGCTGAGCGCCGCGGTCTTCGCCCTCGCGATGGCCATGGGGACGCTGGGCGGGGCATGGCGGATCGCCTGGACCCTCACGGAGCGCCTCGTGGCCCTGGACCCGCTGCGCGCGGCCGTGGCGGCCGCCGTGCCCGCGGGCCTGCTCTTCGTGGGCTCCCTCGTCCTCCACCTGCCGCTGTCCTCCACCCACACCCTCACCGCCGGCATCGTCGGCGCCGGGCAGACGCAGACCTACGCGTCCGTGCGCTGGCCCCAGGTGCTGCGCGTGGTCGCGTGGTGGCTGCTCACGCCGCTGGCCTGCCTCGGCGCGGCCCTGCTTCTCGGCCTGGCACTCCTCCTGCTGGTCTGAGACCGCACACGGAGACGACGAGACCCCGCCCGGGTGGCCCAGGCGGGGTCGCGACGCAGCGGGAGCGACTCAGCCGAAGCGGCCGGAGACGTAGTCCTCGGTCTGCTGGTTCGAGGGGCTGTTGAAGATGAGGTTCGTGTCGTCGTACTCGATCAGCTTGCCGGGCTTGCCGATGCCCTGGATGTTGAAGAACGCGGTCTTGTCCGCCACGCGAGCGGCCTGCTGCATGTTGTGCGTGACGATGATGACCGTGTACTGCTCCTTCATCTCGTTGATGAGGTCCTCCACCGCGAGGGTGGAGATCGGGTCGAGCGCGGAGCAGGGCTCGTCCATGAGGATCACGTCCGGGGACACGGCCACGGAGCGGGCGATGCACAGGCGCTGCTGCTGGCCGCCGGAGAGGCCCGAGCCCGGCTTGTCCAGGCGGTCCTTCACCTCGTTCCAGAGGTTGGCGCCGCGCAGGGACTTCTCCACGATGGCGTCCGAGTCGGCGCGGTTGAGCTTGGTGCCGTTGAGCTTGTAGCCGGCCAGCACGTTGTCGCGGATGGACATCGTGGGGAACGGGTTCGGGCGCTGGAACACCATCCCGATCTGCGAGCGGATGGACACGGGGTCCACGCCGGAGCCGTACACGTTCTCGCCGTCGAGGAGCAGCTCGCCCTCGACGTAGGCGCCGGGGAGCACCTCGTGCATGCGGTTGATGGCGCGCAGGAACGTGGTCTTGCCGCAGCCGGAGGGACCGATGAACGCCGTCACCGTGCGGGGGGCGATGTCGATGTTGACCTCCTCCACCGCCTTGAACTTGCCGTAGTAGACGTCGACGTCTTTGGCCTGGATGCGCTTGGACATGAGAGCTGGTCTTCCTTTACGAGGATCGCTGGGGAGCGGAGGTCTGGGTGGGCCGTTCGGCCGCCCCGGCACGGATGTCCGGGGCGGCCGAGGTTCAGCGGCCCGTCTTGGGGGCGAACGCCTTGGCGATCATGCGCGCGATGAGGTTCAGCGCCATCACGATGATGATCAGGACCAGGGCCGCGGCCCAGGCACGGTCGGTGGACACGTCGTACGCGGTCGGCGACGTCGGCGAGACGAGCTGGCGGTAGATGTACACCGGCAGGGCCGTCATCCAGTTGTCCATCGGGTTCCAGTTCATGGTGGTCGCGAAGCCGGCCGTCACGAGGATCGGCGCGGTCTCACCCGTGACGCGGGCGATGGCCAGGGTGATGCCCGAGAGGATGCCCGAGATCGCGGTGGGGATGACCACCTTGGAGATGGTGCGCCACTTGCGCACGCCCAGGGCGTAGGAGCCCTCGCGCAGCTCGTTCGGGACGACGCGGAGCATCTCCTCGGTGGAACGGACCACCACGGGGATCATCAGCACAGTGAGGGCGACGGCGGCCGTGAGGCCCATCTTCACCGACTGCAGCGCCTTGGGGCCCTCGCCCATCACCAGCTCGAGGAGCAGGGACATGGCCGCGAAGGCGAAGAGGCCGGCCACGATCGAGGGGATGCCGGTCATCACGTCCACGAAGAAGATGATGGACCGCGAGAGCCAGCCGTCCCGCCCGTACTCCACGAGGTAGATGGAGGTCAGGAGGCCGATCGGCACCGCGATCAGGGTCGCGATGAGCGTGATCATCAGCGTTCCGACGAGGGCGTGGGCGAAGCCGCCGGGCAGGCCGCCGAGGGGCTGGCCGTCGTTGAGGTAGGCGGCGTCCGTGGTGCCCGTGACGCCGTCCATGTCGTTCCACAGCACCTGCGGGTTGCCGAACAGCGTCGGAGCGCCGTCCGAGATCACCGACCAGATGACGGAGATCAGCGGAACGAGGGCGATGAGGAACGCCGCCCACACGAGGTTGCGCCACAGGCCGTCCGTGGCCTTGCGGCGGTTCTCCAGCAGACGCGTCACGATGTACATGCCCACCACGTACGAGATGAGGGTCATCACGGCGAGGCGGGCGACCCGGAACTCCTCGCCCTTGATGAGGAGCTCGAGGCCCAGGGCCACGAGAAGGGCGGCTGCGGCCACCACTGCCCACACCCAGCGGGGCATCTGCCCGGCGGTGAGGGAGTTCTGCGTGTGCTTCGACGACGGGATGTGCTCCCGCGTCGGCGAGTCGTTGAGTGCGGTGCTCATCAGTTGGCTCCCGAGAATTCCTTGTGCTTGTTCACGATCCACCGGGCGACCATGTTGACCACCAGCGTGATGATGAACAGCATGAGGCCGGCGGCGATCAGTTCGTTCAGTCGGATGCCGTAGGCCTCCGGGAAGTTCAGGGCGATCTCCGAGGGGATCGTCTTGTTGCGACCCTCCTCGATCAGGGACGAGCTGAACTTGCCGGGCGAGAGCACCATGGTCACGGCCATGGTCTCACCCAGCGCGCGGCCGAGGCCGAGCATGATGGAGGAGATGATGCCGGCGCGGGCGAACGGGAAGACGGTCATCTTGATCATCTCCCAGCGCGTGGCGCCGAGCCCGAGCGCCGCCTCCTCGTGGAGCTTCGGCGTCTGGGTGAAGATCTCGCGGCAGAGGGCCGTGATGATGGGGAGCACCATGACGGCCAGGACCACGCCCGAGGTCATGATGACGCGGCCCGTGCCGGTCACCGGACCGCCGAAGAAGGGCAGCCAGCCCAGGTACTGGTTCAGCCACGTGTAGATCGGCACCATGAGCGGGGCGAGCGTGAGCCAGCCCCAGATGCCGTAGATCACGGAGGGGATGGCGGCCAGGAGGTCGATGACGTAGGCCACCGGCTGGGCGATCCTCGGCGGAGCGTAGTGGGAGATGAAGAGGGCGACGCCCACGGCGACCGGCGTGGCCAGGATCAGCGCGACGATCGCCGCCATGAGGGTGCCGGCCATGAGCGGCCCGACGTACCCGAAGAAGGAGTCGGCCGACTTGAGCTCTTCGCCGTAGGCCTCAGGGAAGAGCGCCGGGAGGGACTCCGTCACCAGGAAGATCGCCACGAAGGCCAGGATGAGCAGGATCAGGATGCCTGCGGCCAGGGAGAGGCCGGAGAAGACCTTGTCCCCGGCGGCGCCGCCCCGGGCGGATTTCTTGACGGAGGTGCTGGGCGCAGCCTCGGTTGCGGATGTTGACACGATGCCTTCCCTCAGGACTGGGGTGATGGTGGCCGGGTTCACCGCCCGGCCGGGATGCCGTCATGGGCTCACACACCGGCCGCCGACCCCCGTGGGAGCCAGCGGCCGGTGTGCGGATGACTGCTCACGCGTCAGTGGACGGTGATCAGCCCGCCACAGTGATGGCGTCGATGCGCTCCTTGGCGGAGGTCGCCATCTCGGCGTCGATCGGGGCGGAGCCGGCGGCGTCCTGGGCGGCCTTCTGGCCGTCCTCGGAGATCACGTACGAGGCGAAGGACTTCACCTGGTCGACGGTGTCCTGATCGGGGTACTGGTTGCAGTAGATGTGGTAGGAGACCAGCACGATCGGGTAGGTGTTCTCGCCGGTCTTGGTCCGGTCCAGCTTGACGGAGCCGTCCTCGTTCTGCTCGGACTCGGCCACGATCTTGGCGGCGGCCTCCGGGGAGAGCTCGGAGAACGCGCCGTCCGCGCCGATCTTGGCGGTCTTCAGCGAGCCGACGCCGGAGGCATCGGTGTAGGTGATCGCGCCGTCGGTCTGAGCGGCCTGGGAGACGACGCCCTTGGTGCCCTGAGCGGACTCGGCGGTGATCTCGGAGGGCCACTTCTTGTCGGCCTCCCAGGTCCAGGACTCGGGAGCGGCCTCGGCGAGGTAGTCGGTGAAGTTCTCGGTGGTGCCGGACTCGTCCGAGCGGTGCACCACGGTGATCGCGGTGTCGGGCAGCTCGGCACCCTCGTTGAGGGCGGCGATGGCGGGGTCGTTCCAGGTGGTGATCTCCTTGGAGAAGATCTTGGCGACCGTGTCGGCGTCCAGGTTCAGCTCGTCGATGCCCTCGACGTTGTAGGCCACGGCGACCGGGGAGACGTAGGCCGGGACGTGGAAGGCGCCCTTGTCGCCGCAGACCTCCTTGGCCTGCTCCTTCTCGTCGTCCTTGAGGGCGGCGTCGGAGCCGGCGAAGGTGGAGGAGCCGGCCAGGAAGGCCTCGCGACCCGCGCCGGAGCCGTCCGGGGAGTACTGGACCTGAAGGTCCGGGGAGACGGTCTTGACGCCATCAGTCCAGGAGGTCATGGCGGCCTCCTGCGAGGAGGCGCCGGAGCCGATCAGGGTGCCAGAGGCGGTGGGGACGTCGATGGCGGCCGGGGCGGCAGCGGCCGAGGAGGACTCGGAGGCGGAGCCGGAGGCCGACGTCGAGGCGGAGGCCGACGCAGAGGTGGAGGCGGCAGCCGAGGTGGTCGCGGCGGCGGAGGTGGCCGAGCCGGCGGCGGAGGTGGCGGAGGACGCGGCGCTGTCGCCGCCGTTGCCACAGGCGGTCAGGGCCAGGGCGGCCACGGAGAGGACGGCGGCGGAGCGGCCGATGCGGAGAGCCTTCATGGAAGTGCCTCTTTCATTCTGGATGACGATGCCGGCAGGAGCCGGAGTTCCGGGACCTGCACCGTCGCTGACGTTAGGGGCCCGAAGTGAATCCACAGCCCGCCGGAGGTGAACACGGGGTGAACGCATGCGTCCGAGCGCGCCCCGGGGCGTGTCGTCGGTCACTCCGCGACCCGCGCGGCCCCCCTGCGGGTCGCGCGGCATAGGGTGTGCGGCATGACGGAGCGCTTCGCCACCGCGACGGGGACCCTGCCCGCCGTGCCTCCGGCGACCCGGCGGGGACGGGTCGGGGTGTTCGTGCGCCGCCGCGCCCGGTCGGGCTGGGCCCGCGTGCGCTCCTCGGCCTCGCACGCCGCTCTCATCGCGCTGTGCGCCGTGGGCGCGTACGCGTTCGCCGAGACCGTGCTCGGCCATGACCAGCCCCTCTTCGCCTCCACCGCCCTGCTCATCGCGCTCGGCTTCAACCGCGAGCCGAAGGTGCGGAAGGTGGCCGAGGTGGCGGTCGGCTGCACGCTGGGCATCCTCATCGGGGACCTCCTCATGCTCGGGCTGGGCCGCGGGCTGTGGCAGGCCGCCGTCGTGGTGTTCGTCTCCGTGATGGTGGCCCGCTTCCTCGACTCCGGCTCCACCTTCACCATGCAGATGTCCCTGCAGTCCGTCCTGGTGGTGCTCCTGCCCATCGGCGAGGGCGGCCCCTTCGCCCGCAGCGGGGACGCACTCGTGGGCGGCGCGCTGGCGCTCGTGGTCACGTTCCTCTCCCCGCAGGACGCGCGCCGCGGCACCGTGCATCAGCTCCAGGGGCTCTTCGACGCCGTGGCCACGGTGCTGCGCGACCTCTCGAGGAGCCTGCGGGAGGAGGACTCCCGGGCGGCGTGGATGGCGCTCGTGGCATGCCGCGGCACGCACTCCACCCTGGAGGAGGTCCGCAAGGAGCTGAAGGTGGCCGAGGAGCAGGCCACCTTCAATCCCCTGCAGCGCTCCTCCCGCTCGTTCGTGGAGGACGTCTCCAACGCCGCGGACCGCTCCGACCTCGCGGTGCGCTCCCTGCGGATCGTCGCGCGGCGCGTGGTGACCGCGCTGGACTCGGGCTCGTTCGACGACGAGCACCGCGAGCGGCTGGCGGCGTGGTTCGACGAGGCGGCGGACGCCGTCGACGTGCTGCACCGCTCCCTCGTGGAGCCGCAGGAAGAGGGCCGCCATCGCTCTCTCTCGGGCGCCCGGGACGCGCTCGGTGCCGCGGCCGCCCGCCTCGACCCGGCGCAGCTCGGCGGGGGCTCGATCCACGGCGAGGCCCTCGTGATGCTGCTGCGCCCGATGATGGTGGACCTCATCGAGGCCACGGGGGCGTCGCACCAGGCGGCCGTGGGGTACCTGCCCCGGGTCTGAGCGCCGGCGGGGCCAAGCGCGTCCGGGGGCCGTCCTAGAGTGATCGGCATGGCCACGAAGACCCCCGCCAAGCGCGCCCCCGGATACCGCTGCACCGAGTGCGGCTGGACCAGCGTGACGTGGGTGGGCCGCTGCGGGGAGTGCCAGGCGTGGGGCACGGTCGAGGAGGCCGGGGGCGCCTCGACGACGGGCCGCACCCGCGCGTCCACGGTCGCCTCCCCCGCCCCGCGGATCGCAGAGGTGGACGCCTCCGCGGCGTCGTTCCGCTCCACCGGGGTGCGCGAACTGGACCGCGTGCTCGGCGGCGGGCTCGTGCCGGGTGCGGTGATCCTCCTGGCCGGCGAGCCGGGGATCGGCAAGTCCACGCTCCTGCTGGACGTGGCGGCGCAGACGGCCCGGGGTGCGGACGCGGGCGGCGAGGGGGGCGGTGCGGCCGAGCCCCGCACCGTGCTGTACCTGACGGGCGAGGAGTCCGCGGCGCAGGTGCGCATGCGGGGAGACCGGATCGGGGCCCTCGCCGAGACCCTGCACCTGGCCGCGGAGACCGACCTCGGCCGCGCGCTCGGGCAGATCGAGCGGATCAGGCCCTCCCTCGTGATCGTGGACTCGGTGCAGACCCTGCAGTCCGCGGAGGTGGACGGCGTGGCCGGCGGCGTCACCCAGGTGCGGGAGGTGGCCGCGAGCCTCATCCGCACGGCCAAGGAGGAGGGCATCACCACCATCCTCGTGGGGCATGTGACCAAGGACGGCACGATCGCCGGGCCCCGCCTCCTGGAGCACCTCGTGGACGTGGTGTGCCAGTTCGAGGGGGACCGCCACTCGCGGCTGCGGCTGGTGCGCGCCGTGAAGAACCGCTTCGGCCCCACGGACGAGGTGGGCTGCTTCGACCTGCGCGAGGACGGGATCGAGTCCCTCGACGACCCCTCGGGCCTCTTCCTCTCGGGCGTCTCTGACCCCGTGGAGGGCACGTGCGTCACGGTCACCCTCGAGGGGAGGCGCCCACTCGTGGCCGAGGTGCAGTCCCTCCTCACCCCCTCGGCCGGCGGGAGCCCCCGGCGCACCGTGTCCGGCGTGGACGCCGCACGCGTGAACATGCTCCTGGCCGTGCTGCAGCGCCGGGCCCGCTTCGCCCTCGCCCAGGACGACTGCTACGTGGCGACCGTGGGCGGCGTGCGCCTCTCCGAGCCGGCCTCGGACCTCGCGGTGGCCGTGGCCGTGGCCTCGGCCAAGCTGGGAGCACCCGTGCCCCAGGGGATGATCGCCGTCGGCGAGCTCGGCCTCGCCGGCGAGGTCCGTCCCGTGCCCGGCGTGGGCCGGCGCGTGCGCGAGGCCGCCCGCCTCGGCTTCACCCGCGCGCTCGTGCCCCGCTCACCCGAGCCGCTCGGGGAGATCCCCGCCGGGTTCACGGTGGCCGAAGTCAGCTCCCTCAGCGAGGCCCTCGGCACCATCCCCTCGTGGACGGGCGGGGCCCCCGCGCGGCAGGACTGAGCCGGACCGCGCGGCTCGGGACTCAGCGCGACGGCGTGGCGGTCGCCGAGGACGTGGCTCCCGCCGAGGACGCGGCCGGACGCCCCGAGGCCGGCGGCGAAGGAGGACGCGTGGTCGGCGTCGGGCGCGCCGACGTCGTGGGCGAGCTCGCCGGAGCCCGGCCGGACGGGGAGGAGACCGTGCCGGAGGGTGCCGCGGACGGCGCCGGGAGCGGAGTGCTCGAGTCCGACGGGGAGGGCGAGGCCGAGGCGGAGGTGCTTGGCCGCACCTGGAACGAGACCGGTCGGGACGTCAGGTCGCCCAGCGCCACCGTGAGGAAGTGCTCCCCCGGGGCGGGGTCCGCGCCGGGCGTCCCGCAGGCCGACGGCGAGCGCCGCACGTCCCAGCGGTACACCGCCGACTGCTCCTCGTGGGGGTCGAGCAGCATGTCCTGATGCGTCGGCTCCTGCTGGCACACGCGCGTGCTGAAGACGTCCGCTCCTGCGGCGTCGCGCACGGTGAACTCCTGCTGGGCCGTGCCCACGTCCAGCTTGCAGGGCGTGGAGGAGAGGTTGGTGATGCCCAGGCGCAGCTGCGCCTCGTCGCCGGGGTGGTAGCGCCCCTTGTCCACCGCCGCCGCGAGCCGCAGGTCCGAGGGCTCGCAGGCGGTGGCGCTCGCGAGGGCCGGATCGGGCGTGGGGGACGCGCTCGCAGCGTCGGACGGCGGTGCCGAGCTCGCCTCCGTGGGCGAGGCGGCGGTGGAGCTGGACTCGGCCGGCGCGGACGACGACGGCGCCGGGCTCTGCGACGGGGATGCGGCGTCCGACGCGGCGGGCTCGCCGCCTCCCACCCCGGAGCCGCGTCCGATCAGCGCGCCCACGGCCACCGCCGCCATCAGGAGGGTGAGCAGCAGGGCCGCCCCCACCACGAGGCGCCGGCGGCGGTACACGGCGGCGGACGGCTTCGGTCGCGGGGCGTCGGAGGGGTGGGAGGGCATGCGTTCCAGGGTAGGCCGCGGCGCCGTCCTAGAGTGGACGCCATGCCCAGCCACACCCCGCAGACCGCGCCGGTCGCCGACCCGGCAGAGCTCCATGCGGCCGTGCTGGACTGGTTCGCGCAGCATGCCCGGGACCTGCCGTGGCGGGACCCGGACTGCCCGCCGTGGGGCGTGCTCGTCTCCGAGATCATGCTCCAGCAGACACCCGTGGTGCGCGTGCTCCCGCGGTGGCGGGCGTGGATGGAGCGCTGGCCCACGCCGGCAGACCTCGCCGCCGCCCCCACCGCGGACGTGCTCACCGCGTGGGACCGGCTCGGCTACCCGCGGCGGGCGCTGCGGCTGCAGGAGGCGGCGCGCGCCGTCGTCGAGCGCCACGGCGGCGGCGTGCCCGCGGACCCCGTCGCGCTCCGGGCCCTGCCCGGTGTGGGCGAGTACACGGCCGCGGCGGTCTCCAGCTTCGCGTTCGGCATCCCGGAGACCGTGGTGGACACCAACGTGCGGCGGGTGTTCGCCCGCGCTGTGGGCGGCATCGCCCTGCCGCCGAAGGCCCTGACCCGCGCCGAGATGCGCCTGGCAGGCGCCCTCATGCCCGCCGATCCCGACGACGCCAACCGCTGGAACGCCGCCGTCATGGAGCTGGGCGCCCTCGTGTGCACGGCCCGCTCCCCCGCGTGCGAGCGGTGCCCGCTGCTGGAGCGCTGCGCGTGGGTGGCCGCCGGCTCCCCCGCGCCCCAGATCGCGCCGAAGGGGCAGGTGTGGGCGGGCACGGACCGCCAGGTGCGGGGCGCCGTGATGGCCGCCCTGCGCGCCGACGGGCTGCTCCCCCCGGACGCGGTGCGCGAGCGGGCCGCCGCCGTCGGACGCCTGGGCGCACACGCGCCCACGGACGAGCAGTGGGAGCGGTGCGTCGCCGGGCTCGTGCGGGACGGGCTCGCCGTGGCGGACGACGACGGCGCCCTCCGGTTCCCCTAGTCCGCCCGCCCGGGCCGAGACCCCTCAGAGCGCACGGATCATGCGCGTGTTGCCGAGCGTGTTCGGCTTCACGCGGGCCAGGTCGAGGAACTCGGCCACACCCTCGTCCGTGGAGCGCAGCAGCTCGGCGTACACCTCGGGGTCCACCGCGCTCTGGTCAGCCATGACCTCGAAGCCGTGCCGGCGGAAGAACTCCACCTCGAAGGTGAGGCAGAAGACCCGGGACACGCCGATCCCCCGCGCCCGCTCGAGGAGGGCGCCGAGCAGGCGGTGGCCCACGCCCGTGCCGCGGAAGCCGTCTGCGACCGCGAGGGTGCGCACCTCGGCCAGGTCCTGCCACATCACGTGCAGGGCCCCGAACCCGGCGAGGGCTCCCGCCTCGTCCTCGACCACCAGGAACTCCTGGATGGCCTCGTAGTACGCCACCGCCTCCTTCTGCAGGAGGACGCGCTCCTCGGCGAGGGGCTGCACCAGGGCCTGGATGGCGGGCACGTCCTGCGTGCGCGCGGGGCGCAGGGTCAGCTGGGGGTCGGCGGGCATGGGGTCCAGTCTAGGACGCACGTCGGCCCCCGCCCGGGAGTCCCGGGTGGAGGCCGACGCGGAGCGGAGGAGCTCAGGCGGGGGTGCCGCCGGACTGCTCCTCGGAGTCGTTCAGGAACTTCTCCTGGGCGCCGTCGACGCCCTTGTTCACCAGGCCCGCGTGCTCGCCGAGCTTGTCGGCGTGCTGCTCCTGGGCGCCGTCCACGGCGCTGTTGACCTTGTCGGAGTGCTGGTTGGCGAGGTCGGCGATCTTGTTCATGTCCATGGTGTTCTCCTTCGGGGATGAGCCCGACGGGCGAGTGCCCGTCAGTGATCTGTCGTGGCCGAGTCAGAGGTCGCCGTCGGTCTGCACGGTGGCGGCGCTCTGGCTCAGCACCTGCTCCTGCACGGCGTCGATCGTCGAATCGGTGTCGGAGTGCGGCGCGGACAGCCTGACCGCCGGATCGCGTCAGCGACCGTCGGTCAGGCCGTCCTTGATGCCCTGGGCGGCACCCTTGAGCTTGTCGCCCGCATCCTGCACGGCACCCTTGGCGTCGGCGGCGGTGGACTGCGTGGTGCCCTCGGCGCGCATCTCGTCGTCACCGGAGACCTTGCCGAGGCCCTCCTTGGCCTTGCCCGCCGCCTTGTCCATCGAGTTCTGGATGTCAGCCATGTGTCTACTCCTCCTGGTCATCCTGCCGGCCGGCCGCCTCATGCGACGCGCCCTGTGATCAGCCAGTCAACGGGGTGGCACAGAACGGGTCAAGAGGTCCCGACCGACTCTCCGGAAGCCCACAGGAAGGACCGCCGCGGTCCGAGGCGGCGCCGGCGGCCCCGTTCGAGCCCCCGCGCGACGACGGCCGCCCCCGCGCGTGCGGGGGCGGCCGTCGTCGTGGCGTCCGCGGACGGCGCCGGAGGACCGTGTCAGTCCGTGCCGGTGGAGCCGAGGCCGGCCTCGAGCGCGGCCAGCTCCTCGCCGTCGAGTGCGGCGCGGCCGCCGGTGAACTCGAAGGTCAGCTCGGCGGACTCCCCCTCGCCGGTCACCCCCACGTGGATCGTGGAGCCGGCCGGGATCTCGCCGAAGAGGATCTTCTCCGAGAGCTGGTCCTCCACCATCTGCTGGATGGTGCGGCGCAGCGGGCGGGCACCCATGGCCGGGTCGTAGCCTCGCTCGGCGAGCAGGTCCTTCGCCGCCTGGGAGAGCTCCACGGTGAGGCCCTTCTCGTCCAGGCGCTTCTGCAGCCGGGCCACGAAGAGGTCCACGATCTGGACGATCTCCTCCTTCTTCAGCTGCGGGAAGACGATGACGTCGTCCACCCGGTTGAGGAACTCGGGGCGGAAGTGCTGGCGCAGCTCCTCGCGGACCTTGCCCTTCATCCGCTCGTAGCCGGTGGAGGTGTCCGCGCTGGACTGGAAGCCCGTCATGACGCCCTTGGAGATGTCCCGGGTGCCCAGGTTGGTGGTCATGATGATCACGGTGTTCTTGAAGTCCACCACGCGGCCCTGCGAGTCGGTCAGGCGGCCGTCCTCGAGGATCTGCAGCAGCGAGTTGAAGAGGTCCGCGTGGGCCTTCTCCACCTCGTCGAACAGCACCACGGAGAACGGACGGCGCCGCACCTTCTCGGTCAGCTGGCCGCCCTCCTCGTAGCCCACGTAGCCGGGAGGGGCGCCGAAGAGGCGCGAGACCGTGTGCTTCTCCTGGAACTCGGACATGTCCAGGGTGATGAGCGCGTCCTCGTCCCCGAAGAGGAACTCGGCGAGGGACTTGGCCAGCTCCGTCTTGCCCACGCCCGTGGGGCCGGCGAAGATGAACGACCCCGAGGGGCGGTTCGGGTCCTTCAGGCCGGCGCGGGTGCGGCGGATCGCGCGGGACAGGGACTTGATGGCCTCGTCCTGGCCGATGACGCGCTGGTGGAGCTCGGCCTCCATGTTCTTGAGGCGGTCGGTCTCCTCCTCGGTCAGCTTGAACACGGGGATGCCGGTGGACTTGGAGAGCACCTCGGCGATGAGGTCCTCGTCCACCGTGGCGACGTCGGCGTCGGCGCCGGTGCGCCACGCCTCCTCCTTCTGCCTCCGCTCGTCCTCGAGCTGCTGCTCCTGGTCCCGCAGGCGGGCCGCGCCCTCGAAGTCCTGGCCGTCGATGGCGGCCTCCTTCTGGGTGCGCACCTCCGCGATCCGGGACTCGTAGGCCTTGATCTCCGGCGGCACGGTCATGCGGCGGATGCGCAGGCGCGCGCCGGCCTCGTCGATCAGGTCGATCGCCTTGTCCGGCAGATGGCGGTCCGAGACGTAGCGGTCCGCGAGGGTGGCGGCGGCCGAGAGCGCGCCGTCGGTGATCGAGACCTTGTGGTGCGCCTCGTAGCGGTCCCGCAGTCCGCGCAGGATCTCGGTGGCGTCCGCGACGGACGGCTCGGGGACCTGGATGGGCTGGAAGCGGCGCTCGAGCGCGGCGTCCTTCTCGATGTGCTTGCGGTACTCGTCCAGCGTGGTGGCGCCGATGGTCTGCAGCTCGCCGCGGGCCAGCATCGGCTTGAGGATGCTGGCGGCGTCGATCGCGCCCTCCGCGGCGCCCGCGCCGACGAGGGTGTGGATCTCGTCGATGAACAGGATGATGTCGCCGCGGGTGCGGATCTCCTTGAGCACCTTCTTGAGGCGCTCCTCGAAGTCGCCGCGGTAGCGCGAGCCCGCCACGAGGGAGCCGAGGTCCAGCGAGTAGAGCTGCTTGTCCTTGAGGGTCTCCGGGACGTCGCCGCGCTCGATCGCCTGGGCCAGGCCCTCGACGACGGCGGTCTTGCCGACGCCGGGCTCGCCGATCAGCACCGGGTTGTTCTTGGTGCGGCGGGAGAGCACCTGCATGACCCGCTCCATCTCGCCGGCGCGGCCGATCACCGGGTCCAGCTTGCCGTCGTGCGCGGCGGCGGTGAGGTTGCGGCCGAACTGGTCCAGCACGACGGAGCCGGCGTTCTGGCCGGCGTCGCTGCCCGCGCCCACGCCGGCGCCCGCGGTCTCCTTGCCGCCCTGGGCGCCGCCCTGGTAGCCGGAGAGGAGCTGGATGACGGTCTGGCGCACGCGGTTGAGGTCCGCGCCGAGCTTCACGAGGACCTGGGCGGCGACGCCCTCGCCCTCGCGGATCAGGCCGAGCAGGATGTGCTCCGTGCCGATGTAGTTGTGGCCCAGCTGCAAGGCCTCGCGCAGCGACAGCTCGAGCACCTTCTTGGCGCGCGGGGTGAAGGGGATGTGGCCGGGCGGGTTCTGCTGCCCCTGGCCGATGTCCTCCTGGACCTTCTCGCGGACGGCGCCCAGGGAGATGTCCATGGACTCCAGCGCCTTGGCGGCGACGCCCTCACCCTCGTGGATGAGCCCGAGCAGGATGTGCTCGGTGCCGATGTAGCTGTGGTTCAGCATGCGCGCCTCTTCCTGGGCGAGCACCACGACGCGCCGGGCGCGGTCGGTGAATCTCTCGAACATGGGGCACACTCCTCGTCTGGTCGAGCACGACACTACGCACCGCGGGAACGCCGACGGGCGGCTGTTCGCCCCTGGGAGAAGCGAGACGGCCGCCCGTCGTCGTCGGGGTCCGGCGCCGCGTGCGCGGGGCCGGGTCGCGGTTCACCGCGGGATGCGGATCACTTGCGCTTCGAGTTGCGGTAGGCCTCCACGACGTCGCGGTGGAGGCGACCGCGGCTGGAGACCTCGTAGCCGTTGTCCGCAGCCCACTTGCGGATCTCCGCGGCCTCGACCTTGGGCGACGGCGGGGCCACCGCCCGGCCCTTCTTCATGTAGGGCTTCAGGAAGTCGCGCAGCTCGCGAGCGTGCTCCTCCGAGAGGTCCACCTCGTAGTTGCGCCCGTCCAGGGCGAAGTTCACGGTCTCCACTGCGGCCGAACCATCGAGATCATCCACGAGAACTACTTCTACCTTCTGTGCCATTGCCGATTCCCACTTCCTGATCGCTTGCTCTCGTGCATCCGACACCGGATTCAGCCATCCGCCGGGATGTTCCGCCGACGATGGGGACACGCCTCCGGGCACGCGAGATGGCAATAACAATAGCCCAAGCCGACGGGTCGGCCTCGCCCATTGTCCGGATTCATGGCGGACGCCCAGGGAGTGGGATTCTCGGGCAGGAAATGTCGATGCGCGGTGGTGGGAGCCACGGCCGGCGCCGCGCTCAGCGCGGCGGGTCGGAGCGCCGGCGGGCGGCCCACTCGGCGGCCTCCTGCTCCTCGCGCGCCGCACGGGCGTCACGTCCGGTCACGCGCCGGGCCATGGTCTCGCGCTCCGCGGAGTCGGCCCGCAGGAGCGAGCGCATGACGAGCCAGAAGATGAGCGCGAGCCCCACCGACGGGGCGAGGACCGAGAAATACTCCCAGAAGACCTCCACGGGTCAGGCCTCCGGCTTCAGCAGCGGGAAGAGGATGGTCTCCCGGATTCCCGCGTCCGTGAAGAGCATCACCAGGCGGTCGATTCCCAGACCGATTCCGCCCATCGGCGGAGCGCCGTATTCGAGGGCCCGGAGGAAGTCCTCGTCCAGCTGCATGGCCTCGTCGTCGCCGGCGGCGGCCTTGACGGACTGCGCGGTGAGGCGCTCCCGCTGGACCACGGGGTCGATCAGCTCGGAGAACGCGGTGCCGCGCTCCATGCCGCCGATGATCAGGTCCCACGCCTCGATCACACGGTCGTCGTCCCGGTGGGGCCGGGCCAGCGGCTGGGCTGCCGGCGGATAGTCGTACACGAACGTGGGGTTCATCAGGGTGGGCTCCACGATCTCGCCGAAGAGCTCGATCACCAGCTTCTGGGCGTCCCACTTCGGGTCCACCTTGACCGCGTGCTCCGCGGCGATCGCGCGCAGGGTCTCGGCGTCGGTCTCCGGGGTGACCTCCCGGCCCACGGCCTCGGACAGGCCCGGGTACACGGAGACCCACGCCCACTCGCCGTCGAGGTCGATGACGCCCTTGGCGGTCTCGAGGCGCCGGCCGGCGCCCACGGCGTCCGCGGCGTTGAGGATGATCTCCTGCATGCGCTCGGCCATCACGTGCATGTCCGCCCACGCCTCATAGGACTCGAGGGTGGTGAACTCAGGGGAGTGCGTGGAGTCCACGCCCTCGTTGCGGAACACCCGGCCGATCTCGTAGACGCGCTCGATCCCGCCGACCACGGCGCGCTTGAGGTAGAGCTCGGTGGCGATGCGCAGCGTCATCGGCTGGTCGAACGCGTTGAGGTGCGTCTCGAACGGGCGGGCCTGGGCGCCGCCGTGGACGAGCTGGAGCATGGGGGTCTCCACCTCCACGTAGCCGTGGCCCTCGAGCGTGCGGCGCACGGCGGCCGTGACCTTGGCGCGCCGGTAGACCATCTCGCGGGCCTCGTCGCGCACGATCAGGTCCGCGTAGCGCTGGCGCACGCGGGTCTCCTCGTTGAGGTCGGCGTGCAGCACGGGCAGCGGACGCAGCGCCTTCGAGGCCATCTCCCATGCGGTGGCCTGGATCGACAGCTCGCCGCGGCGCGAGACGATCACGCGCCCGGTGACGGAGAGGAAGTCGCCGAGGTCCACGGCCTTCTTCCACTCGGCCAGGGACTCCTCGCCCACCTCGGCCAGGGACACCATGACCTGCAGGCGCACGGCCGCGCCGGTCTCCCCGGTCTCCTGCAGCGTGGCGAAGCACAGCTTGCCCGTGTTGCGCAGGAACACCACGCGGCCGGTGACGGAGACCTCGGGTCCCTCCTCCCACCCGGCCTCGTGCTTGCCGTCGAACTCGGCCCGGACGGCGGCGAGGGAGTGCGTGCGGGGCACCTGGACCGGGTAGGCCTCGCGGCCCGCGGCCAGCAGCTGCTCGCGCTTGGCGGCGCGGACGGCCTGCTGGTCGTGGTGGTCGACGGCGGCGGGCTGCGAGGGCGTGGAGTTCTGGGAGGTCACAGTCGTCCAGTCTACTGTCGCTCAGCGGCGCGCCTCCGGGTTCACGAGCGCCGGGATCTCACCGCCCGTGGCCATGCCGATGGCGTTGCGCGCGGTCAGCTCCGCCATCGCGGCGCGCGTGCCCCGCGTGGCGGACCCCAGGTGGGGCAGGAGCATGACGTTGCTCAGGTCCGCGAGGCCCTCGGCCATGGCCGGCTCCTCCTCGTACACGTCGAACCCGGCGCCGAAGAGCCGGCCCTCGCGCAGGGCCGCCACGAGCGCCGCCTCGTCCACCACGGGGCCGCGGGCGGTGTTGATCAGCACCGCGTCGTCCTTCATCCGCCGCAGCACGTCCGCGTCCACGAGGTGCCGGGTGTCCTCGGTCAGGGGGACGTGCAGGGAGAGGTAGTCGGAGCGCTCCACGAGCTCCTCCCAGCGGACCTGCTCCACCTTCCCGGCGAACTCCCCGAGCTCGGCGAAGGCGACCTCGCGATGGGCCGGGGGGCGCGGCGCGAAGACCACGTCCATGCCGAGGGCCAGGCCGCGGCGCGCGACGGCGCGGCCGATCCGGCCGAAGCCGGCCAGGCCGAGGGTCGCTCCGGCCACGTCCTTGCCCACGAGCAGGTCGGCACGCCAGCCCTCGAACCGGCCGCCGCGCATCATGGCCTCACCCTCCACGGCGCGGCGGGCCACGCCCAGGAGCAGGAGCAGGGCGATGTCCGCCGTCGCCTCGGTGAGCACGTCCGGGGTGTTCCCGACGGCGATCCCCGCCTCGGTGGCGGCGGCGACGTCGATGTTGTTGTGCCCGACGGCGTAGTTGGCGATGCCCTTGACCTTCGCGTCGGCGAGCACCTCCGCCGTGAACTTCTGGTCGAGCGCGGCCACGACCACGTCGTAGTCCCCGGAGGCGCACAGCCGGGCGAGGGCCTCGTCCCCGCCGACGTCGGCGCCGTCCACCACCTCGCCGACGTCGCGGAGCATGCCCAGTCCGGGCTCGGGCAGGGCGGTCATCATCAGGAAGCGGGGGCTCATGGGGTGCTCACTCTCGACTCGGGGGACGTGACCAGGCTAACCGCGCGAGGAGGCCCGCGCCCGGCACCCGGTCTCTATAGTTGACACAAGTCAATCATTGTCATCGGTCAACCATCGAAGGATCCCATGACCTCCACCTCCGTCTCGTCCCCCGAGGCCGCGCCGACCACGGGTGGCCCCTCCCTGGGCCAGGCCGCGGCCGACGCCGCCCGGCACCGCGTCGTCCTGCGGGCCCTCACCGGCCTGCTCCTCGGCATGTTCGTCTCCATGATCGCCAACACGGTGGTCTCCACGTCGATGCCGGTGATCATCAGCGACATCGGCGGCGACCAGAACGCCTACACGTGGGTGATCACCTCGGCCCTGCTGGCCACCGCGATCGCCACCCCCATCTGGGGCAAGCTCGCCGACCTCGTGAACCGCAAGGTCCTCTTCCAGCTCGCCCTCGTCATCTTCGTCGCCGCCTCCGCGGCGGCGGGCTTCACCACCGACCCCGCGTTCCTGATCGCCTGCCGCGTGGTCCAGGGCCTGGGCGGCGGCGGCCTGGCCGCCCTCAGCCAGGTCATCATGGCGGACATCATCAGCCCGCGTGAGCGCGGCAAGTACATGGGCCTGTTCGGCGCGGTGATGGCCGTGGCCACCGTCGGCGGCCCGCTCGCCGGCGGCCTCATCACCGACGCGTGGGGCTGGCGCTGGAACTTCTTCGTGGCCGTGCCCTTCGCCGTCCTCGCGCTCGTCATGGTCCAGCGCACCCTGCACCTGCCGCCCCGCGAGCGGCGCACGGTCTCGATGGACTACCTGGGCATCGTGTTCCTCTCCGTCGCCACCGCGCTGCTGCTGATCTGGGTCACCAACGCGGGCCACCAGTTCGAATGGGCGAGCGCCACCACCGCGTGGATGCTGGCCGGCGCCGCCGTCGCCACGGCCCTGTTCGTGGCGACAGAGCTGAAGGTGTCCGAGCCGCTCATCCCGCTCACGCTCTTCCGCGACCGCACCTTCACCCTCGCGACGGTCGCCTCGATCGCCACGGGCCTCGCCATGTTCGGGGCCTCGGTCTACCTGGCGCAGTACATGCAGCTGGCCCGCGGCGCCACCCCCACGCAGGCCGGCCTCATGACGATCCCCATGATCGCGGGCCTGCTGGTCTCCTCGACCGTCATCGGCGGCCTCATCACCCGCACCGGCGTGTGGAAGCGCTGGCTCATCGTCGGCGCGGTCCTGCTCATCGCCGGCACCGCGCTGCTGGGCACGCTCCACTACGACACCCCGTTCTGGCTGGTGTCGGTCTACATGTTCCTGCTCGGCGCCGGCGTCGGCATGACGATGCAGAACCTGGTGCTCGTCGTGCAGAACACCACCGACCCCCGCCAGATGGGCGTCGCCAGCTCCGGCGTCACCTTCTTCCGCTCCCTGGGCGGCAGCATCGGCGTCGCCGTCATGGGCGCCGTGGTGGCCAACGTGGTGCCCACGCAGCTCGACGAGCGCCGCGCGGACATCGGCGCGGCCCTGCAGGGCCTCGGTCCGGCGGGCGCCGAGTGGGCCCAGCGCCTGCAGTCCGGCGGCCTGCCGCGCGTTGCGGAGATGCCGGACGCGCTGCGCGTCATCGTCGAGGACGTCTACGCCACCGGCATCTCCCAGGCCTTCCTCGTGGGCGTGCCGCTCGCGGTGGTGGCGCTGGCCGCGATCCTGTTCCTCCCCGACATCCCGCTGGGCCGCATGACGACGACGGAGCGCCTCGACGCCTCCCGCGCCGACCTGGCCACCGTCAGCACCGCCACGGGCATGCAGGATCTCCCCGCCACCGGCGGCATCCCCGTGGTGCCCGCGGCGCCCGCCACGACGCCGTCCGCCGCGGCCCCGGAGCGGGGCGTCACCGCTGCGGCACCGACCGCACGTCGACACGCGGCGAGGAGCTCCCGGCGCCCCGCCGCCTCCGCGCGCCGGGTGTGGCAGACGGCCGGCGGCGCGATCGCCGCGGCGGTCCTGACCGGCCTCGGCATGGCCGCGGCCCGGCGGGTCCGCCGTGGCTGAGCCCCACGCGCCCGCCGTCCAGGGGCCCGAGGGCTTCGAGGACGCCGTCCAGGAGCTGGAGGGGGCGTTCACCCACCTCGTCCGGCAGCACCGCAGGATCCTGGCCCGGCAGGCCGAGGCCCTCAGCCCCGGCATGTCGCCGGGGGCGATGAAGGCGTTCGCGGCCATCTGCCACACGGGTCCGCTGACGCCGTCGGCGCTGGCCGAGCACATGCTCCTGGACCGCGCACAGGTCTCTCGCCTGACGCGAGAGCTGGAGGCGGAGGGGCTCGTGCGGCGCGAACCGGATCCGCAGGACCGGCGATCGGCCCTGCTGAGCGCCACGGACGAGGGACGCGCCCGCCTCGACGAGGTCCGCGGCGGGCCGGCCGGGGGCGGGATCCGGCAGGACCTGCGGCGGTGGGACCTCGAGGAGATCCACACCCTCACCTCCCTGCTCCTGCGCTTCGTGGACGAGCGCGAGACCCGCTGAACGGCGCGGCCCCCCCGTTACCTTTCTCGTGGCTCCTCCATCGATCAGGATGAGCAGGTGCTGGCCAGCCGGTCCTCGGCATGATCGTTGCCCCCAGTCGACTGCATGATCCGGGGGGTGTTGTCACCGAGGACCGGTCTGGTGACCACGGATCGCTAATAGAGGCGCGAGCCCCTCACCGGGGCCCTT
>NZ_JAHXOZ010000013.1 GCF_023147585.1 Micrococcus sp. EYE_212 | reverse complement strand
TTACGGCGGTCATAGCGTGGGGGAAACGCCCGGTTCCATTCCGAACCCGGAAGCTAAGGCCCACAGCGCCGATGGTACTGCAACCGGGAGGTTGTGGGAGAGTAGGTCGCCGCCGGACATCTTTTGAAGAGGGAAAAGGCCCTGCACCGAGTGTGCAGGGCCTTTTCTGTTTCCACACCACTAGGCTGGACGACAGACCTCGCGCTGCCTCGGACCTCGAGGACGAGCGCGGATTGAGCACCGCCCGATTCGTCCCTTTCCACGGGGCGGCGGGGAGAGAGGACACCACATGGCAGACGGCACCCCCCGCGAGGAGACCCCCCGAGACGATCGCCGCGATCGACCCGCCGGAGGCCGTGGGCGCCCGGAGCGCTCCTCCGACGGCGGTCAGCGTTCTCGCTCTCCCCAGGCAGGGGCGGGACGCGGGGACCGCCGCCGGGATGACGCCGGGGGTGGTCAGCGTCGCGCCTTCTCCGGGGACCGTCGTCGCGACGACGCCGGCGGCGGAGAGCGGCGCGCGTGGGGTGGCGACCGTCGCCGCGACGAGGCGGCGGGCGATCGGCGGTCCTCCTTCGATGATCGCCGGCGCGACGGTGCGGGCAGTGGCGAGCGGCGCGCCTCCTTCGGTGATCGCCGCGGCGGCGCGGGGGAGCGGCGCCGGGACGGTGCCCCTCAGGGAGCCCGGCGGCAGGGCGACCGTGACGCCCGCGGCGGACGTCCGTTCGAGGACCGCCGCCGCCCGGACGCCGAACGTCAGCGCCCTGCCCACAACCCCCGGGATCTGCGCGCCGCGAACCGGGTGGACCAGGAGCGCTCCCCGGACATCGACCATGATGTGACCGGCAAGGAGCTGGACCGCGGCACTCTCAAGGAGATCGGCGGCCTCGACGAGCGCCCCGCGGAGTGGGTGGCCAAGCACCTGGTGATGGCCGGCCGTTACCTCGAGGACGATCCGGCCCTGGCGTTCCAGCACGCCCTCGCCGCGTCCCGCAAGGGCGGCCGCCTCTCCCGCGTCCGTGAGGCCGTCGCGCTCACCGCCTACGCGGCGGGGGAGTACGGCGACGCCCTGCGCGAGTTCCGCACCTACCGTCGCATGACCGGCGACGACACCCACATCGCGGCGCAGGTGGACAGCGAGCGGGCCCTCGGCCGTCTCGACAAGGCGCTGCAGCTGGCCGCTGAGGTCGACCCCGCGGAGCTCAGCCGTGAGGCCCGGGTCGAGCTGGTGATGGTCGTCTCCGGCGTGCACGAGGACCTGGGTGACCTGCAGGGCGCCCACGACGCGCTCCAGATCCCCGAGCTGGACCGCCGACGCGGATACCCCTTCTCTCCGCGCCTCTTCCAGCGGCAGGCCGACGTCCTGGCAGCCCTCGGCCGACGCGAGGAGGCCCGCCTGTGGGCGCGCTCCGTCCGTGTGGCGGAGAAGGCGCTCGGCATCGGCGGGTTCGCCGAGCCCGAGATCATGGACATCGAGGTGGAGCCGGCGGAGGAGCCCGACCGGGGTGCTCGGGCGGGCGACCGGGGCGGTGCCCGCCACGGACGCGCCGATGACCGCCGCGAGGACCGTCCTCCTCGCCCCGCGAGCCCCCACGAGGAGGCGTCGGTGCCCGATGCCGCGGACACCGACGAGGCCGCTCCCTCGGTCGTCGTCGACCACGACCCGGAACAGATGGCCCTCTTCGACGCTCCGGCGGACGCCTCGGCCGAGGTCCCCGCGGCAGATCGGGCCTCGGAGGACGGTGCGGCGGCGGAGGGCGACGCCCGATGACGGCCCACGGTGTGCTCCACGGTCACGACGGCCTGCTCTGCGACCTCGACGGGGTCGTCTACGCCGGCGGCGCCGCGATCCCGGGTGCGGTCGAGACCCTGACCACCCTGCAGGACCGGGGTGTCCCGGTCGCGTTCGTCACCAACAACGCCTCGCGCGCCCCCGAGGCGGTCGCCGAGCACCTCACCGCGCTGGGCATCCCCGCCGAGCCGTCCCAGGTCTTCGGCTCCGCCGTTGCGGGGGCCGACCTGCTCGGGGAGACGCTCGGGTCGCAGGCCGGCCGTGTGCTCGTCGTCGGGTCGCCATACCTGCGGGAGGTCGTGGCCGAGCGCGGCCACACCCTCGTGGAGTCCGCGGCCGAGCACCCGGATGCCGTCATCCAGGGCTTCGACCCGTCCCTCGCGTGGTCCGACCTCGCGGAGGCGGCCTACGCCGTCAACGCCGGCGCCGCGTGGGTGGCGACCAACCTCGACCGGTCCATCCCCCGGGGCGAGGGCGTCGCCCCCGGCAACGGCGCCCTCGTGGCGGCGGTCGGCCACGCGACGGGCACGTCCCCTGTGGCCGCCGGAAAGCCCGAGCCGCACCTGTTCCGCAGCGCTGCCCGCGCGCTCGGCCTCTCCCGTCCCCTCGTGGTGGGAGACCGCTTGGACACGGACATCCGCGGGGGCAACGCCGCCGGCTACGACACCGTCCTCGTCCTCACGGGCATCGACACGCGTGCGACGGCCGAGGCGGCGCCCGCGGGGGACCGCCCCGCGTGGATCGTCGCGGACCTCTCCGCCCTCCTCGAGGCGCTCGGGGCCGATGCCTGAGGTCGGACGCGCCGACGTCGTCCTGGCCGCCCGGGGCCTCGCCCGTTCCCGCACGGACGCCGCCGCCCTGATCCGCGCCGGCCAGGTCCTGGCGGACGGGACGCCGGTGCGCCGTCCCGCCCAGCCCGTGGGGCCCGGCGTCGAGCTCGCCCTCGTGGACGACGGCCCGCGGTACGTGTCCCGTGCCGCCCACAAGCTCGTGAGCGCCCTCGCGGCCTTCCCGGACGTGGCGGTCGCCGGGCGCCGCGCCCTCGACGCCGGGGCCTCCACGGGCGGCTTCACCCAGGTGCTCCTCGAACGCGGGGCCGCCCCCGTGGTGGCCGTCGACGTCGGCCACGACCAGCTGGCGGCCGAGATCCGGGCGGACGAGCGGGTGATCGTGCATGAGGGGCTGAACGTCCGCGATCTCACGGCCGCGCACACGGGAGGGCTGGTCGAGCTCGTCGTCTCCGACCTCTCCTTCATCTCCCTGCGCCTCGTGGTGGGAGCCCTCGCGGGCGTGTGCGCGCCCGACGCCGACCTGCTGCTCATGGTGAAGCCCCAGTTCGAGGTGGGACGGACCGCGCTGCCGCGCACCGGCGTCGTGACGGACCCCTCGGCGCGCCGGCGCGCGGTGACCGACGTGGTGGCCGCGGCGCATCGCGCAGGGCTCGAGGCCACCGGCGTGGCCCGCTCGGGCCTGCCCGGCCAGGACGGCAACGTGGAGTTCTTCCTCCGCCTGCGCGCCGCCGCCTCGCCCTCCACCGACGACGCGGCCGGGCACGCGGAGCGGCTGTGCACCGCCCAGGCCGTCGACTGGGGCTGAGGCCGCCCCGCCTGGTTATCCTGGTCGGACGCGTCCCGCCCCACCCCGCCGTCCGCCCGCGGAAGGAACCATGCCCCAGAACCCCGCACGCCGCGTCCTCGTGCTCGCCCACACCGGGCGGCAGGACGCCATCAGTGCGGCGCTCCAGGCCACCGCGGCACTCGCGGACGAGGGCCTGAGCACCGTGATGCTCGAACAGGACATCCGGGCCATCCGTGAGGCGGCCGACGAGCCGGACGGCTTCGCGCCCCTCACCCTCGGCGTGGACTGCGCGCTGACCGACGTCGCCCTCGGACTCGTGCTCGGCGGCGACGGCTCGGTGCTGCGCGCCGCCGACTTCGTGCGCGGGCACGGGGTCCCGCTCCTCGCGGTCAACCTCGGCCACGTCGGCTTCCTCGCCGAGTCGGAGCGCACCGACCTGCACCGCACGGTCCAGGCGATCGCGGACGAGGCGTACGTGGTCATCGAGCGGATGGCGCTCGACGTCGTGGTCCGGGTGGACGGCCACGAGGTCGCCCGCACGTGGGCGCTCAACGAGGCCTCCGTCGAGAAGTCGAACCGGGAGCGCATGCTGGAGGTCGTCGTCTCGGTGGACGACTCGCCGCTGACGGCCTTCGGCTGCGACGGTGTCGTCCTGGCCACCCCGACCGGCTCCACCGCCTACGCGTTCTCCGCGGGCGGTCCCGTGGTGTGGCCCGGGGTGGAGGCCCTGCTGTTCGTGCCCATCAGCGCCCACGCCCTCTTCGCCACGCCGTGCGTGGTCGGCCCGCGCAGCACGATCGCCGTGGACGTCATGACCCGCACGCGGGAGACCGGCGTGCTGTGGTGCGACGGCCGCCGCACCGTCGAACTGCCGCCCCAGGCGCGGGTCGAGGTGTCCCGCTCGGCGGAGCCGGTGCGGCTGGCCCGGCTGAACCCCACCCCCTTCGCGGAGCGCCTCGTGCGCAAGTTCCGCCTGCCCACCGAGGGGTGGCGTGGCCCCGTGACGGCCGAGGAGAGAGACGCGGCCGCGGGCTACGCCGTGGAGACGGTCGAGCCGCGGCACGCGGGTCCGCGTCCTGAGGTCGTCGCCCCGGCCACCGCCAGCCTGCCCGTGCTCTCCCCGGAGGAGCTGCGGCGGCACCGGGAAGAGGGCCGCCCGTGGCGCCGCTCGGAGGAGGGCTCGTGATCGACGTCCTGCGCATCTCCGGTCTCGGGGTGATCGGGGAGGCCAGCGTGGAGCTGGACCCCGGCTTCACCGTCGTCACCGGTGAGACCGGCGCCGGCAAGACCATGGTGGTCACCGCGCTCGGCCTGCTGCTGGGCGCGCGGGCCGACGCCGGCGTGGTCCGGCGCGGCGCCAGGTGCGCCGCGGTGGACGCCGAGGTCCGCGTCCCCGAGGGGCACGCGGCGCTGGCGCTCGCGGAGGGGGCCGGCGCCGTCGTCGACGAGGCGGACGAGGCCGGGGTGCGCGACCTGGTGCTCAGCCGTTCCGTGACCGCGTCCGGGGACGGCACCCGGTCCCGCGCGAGCGCGGGAGGACGCACGGTCCCGGTGGGGCTGCTCTCCGAGATCGGCGCCACGCTCGTCGCCGTGCACGGCCAGAACGACCAGGTGCGCCTGCAGAGCGCGCAGGCCCAGCGGCGCGCCCTCGACGCGTTCGGCGGGACGCCGCTGCAGGCCGTGCTCGCCGCCTACCGCGGCGACCACGCGGCATGGAGCGCCGCCCGCCGTGAACGCGACGAGCTCAGCACCCACCAGCAGGAGCGCGCCCGCGAGGCCGAGGCCCTGCAGCGCTCCCTCGAGGAGATCGACCTCGCCCAGCCGGCCGCGGGGGAGGACGAGGAGCTGCGGACACGGATCCGCCGCCTCGAGGACGTCGAGGAGCTGCGCGCCGCCTCCGGCACCGCGTACGCCCACCTGACGGGCGGCGACGTGGACGCCGCCGAGGAGATCCCCGGGGCTGTGGCCCTCGTGGAGGCGGCCCGGCAGGCCCTGGCGGCCGCCCCCGGGAAGGACACGGACCTCGAGGCCGCGGCGGCGCGCCTGGCTGAGGCCTCCCTCGTGCTCACGGACATCGCCGGGGACCTCGCGGGCTACGGCGCCGACCTCGACGCCGACGCCGCCGGAGACCTCGACGCCGCCCAGTCCCGGCTGGCCGAGCTCACCCGTCTCCAGCGCCTCTACGGGCCCGAGCTCACGGACGTCGTGGCGTGGGCCGAGACGCAGCGCCCGCGCCTCGACGAGCTGCAGGGAGACACCGGCCGCCTCGAGGAGCTCGACGCGGAGCTCGCCCGCCTGGACGCCGTCCTGCGCGAGCGCGCCGCGGAGCTCAGCGCCCTGCGCGCCGCCGCCGCCGAGCAGCTGGAGGCGGCCGTCACCGAGGAGCTGCACGCCCTGTTCATGCCGGACGCGTCCTTCCACGTGGGCCTCACCCCCCTGCCCGGGGAGGAGCTGGGACCGCACGGCGCCGAGGAGGTGGCCCTCGCGCTGCGCCCGCACGCCGGCTCCGAGCCGCGTCCACTGGGCCGCGGCGCCTCGGGCGGCGAGCTGAGCCGCGTGATGCTCGCGCTCGAGGTCGTCCTGGCCGCCACGGACCCGGTGCCCACCTTCGTCTTCGACGAGGTCGACGCCGGCGTGGGCGGCGAGGCCGCCGTGCGCATCGGCGCCCGCCTGGCCCGCCTGGCCCGCCACGTACAGGTGATCGCCGTGACCCACCTGCCCCAGGTGGCCGCCTACGCGGACCGCCACGTGCGCGTGGAGAAGAACTCGGATCCCGGAGCGGGCGTGACCGTCTCCGACGTCGTGACCCTCAGCGAGGAGGAACGCGTCGAGGAGCTGGCCCGCATGCTGGCCGGCCACGGGGACTCCGCGGCCGCCCGGGCCCACGCCCGAGAGCTGCTCGAATCCCGCACCCACGAGGAGGACGACGATGCCTGAGATCCCCGCCGCCGCGGGCCGCGCCCCGCTGCGCGACCTGCACGTCCCGCGCAAGGTGAAGAAGGCCAAGACCGTGTTCGAGGGGCGCGTGTGGGACATCGCCCGCGAGACCTTCCGGCTGGACCCGGACGAGAAGGAGGTCGAGCCGATCACGCGCGAGCTCATGGTGCACCCCGGCGCCGTCGCGGTGCTGGCCCTGCGCACCGCCATGACCGGGGCCGGACCGCAGGAGCAGGTCGCCCTCGTGCGGCAGTACCGGCACCCCGTGGGCATGGAGCTGTGGGAGATCCCGGCCGGGCTGCGGGACGTGGACGGCGAGGCCCTCCACGAGGTCGCCGTGCGCGAGCTGCACGAGGAGGCGGACCTGCGCGCCGACGAGTGGCACACCCTCGTGGACTACTTCACCTCCCCGGGCGGCTCCACCGAGGCCATCCGCGTGTTCCTCGCCCGGAAGGTGCGCGAGGTGGGGGAGGAGGAGCGCTTCGCCCGCACCGACGAGGAGGCCGCCATGCCGCTGGCCTGGGTGGGCGTGGACGAGGTCGTCGACGCCGTCCTCGACGGACGGGTGCACAACCCCTCCACCGTGGTGGCCGTGCTCGCCCTCCAGGCGCACCGCGCGCGCGGGTGGCGGCGACTGCGCCCCGTGGACGCCCCCTTCGTGCCGGAGCGGCAGGGCCCGGGGGCGGACTGGCCCGCGTGAACGCGGCGAGGACGACGACGGCCGGCGGCACGGGGGGACAGGGCGAGCCCGGTGGGACCGGGCGCGAACCCGACGCACCCTCGCCGCTCGCGGCCCCGATCCGGCGACATCTGGACCACCTCGCCGTCGAGCGGGGACTGGCGGCGAACACGCTGGCCGCGTACCGGCGCGACCTCCAGCGATACCGGGCCTGGCTGGACGCACACGGCATCAGCGAGCCGCGCGCCGTGGAGCCGGGGCACGTCTCCGGCTTCCTCCAGGCGCTCGGCACCGGAGCCGACGGCGGCCGGCCCCTCGCGGTGCGCTCGGCCGCGCGGGTGCTCGCCGCGGTGCGCGGCCTGCATCGGTTCTGGGCGCTCGAGGGGATCACCGAGTCCGACCCCGCGCGGGACGTCCATCCCCCGCGGCCCGGTGCCCGCCTCCCGAAGGCGCTGCCCGTGGAGCAGGTGACCGCGCTGCTCGAGTCCGTCTCCGTGGACACCCCGGCGGGGCTGCGGGACCGCGCCCTGCTGGAGTTCCTGTACGGCACCGGAGCGCGCATCTCCGAGGTCGTCGGCCTGGACGTGGACGACGTCGTGGGGCTCAGGGGCGTCGAGGACGGCGACGGCGGCCAGCCCGTGGTGCGCCTGTTCGGCAAGGGCTCGAAGGAGCGCGTGGTGCCCGTCGGCTCGTACGCGTCCGAGGCCCTCGAGGCGTGGCTCGTGCGGGGCCGGCCCGCGATGGTGGGCGGGGCGACGGCCTCCTCGCCCGCGCTGTTCGTGAACCGGCGCGGCGGACGGCTCTCCCGGCAGTCCGCATGGGCCGTGCTGAAGCGAGCGGCGGAGCGCGCCGGGATCGACGCCGAGGTCTCCCCGCACACGCTGCGCCACTGCTTCGCCACACACCTGCTGGCCGGCGGCGCGGACGTGCGCGTCGTGCAGGAGCTGCTGGGCCACGCCTCCGTCACCACCACGCAGGTGTACACGCTCGTCACCGTCGAGTCGCTGCGCGAGGTCTACGCCATGGCGCACCCGCGGGCACGCTGACCCGCGCACGCTGACCCGGGCCGGCACGCCGACGGCGGGCCGCCTCCCGTGTGGGGGGGGCGACCCGCCGTCGTCGTGGGTCAGGTCGTGACCGCCGGTCCGGCCGCGGCCCTGGATCTGACCCCGCAGGCTGGTCACGACACGCCGTGTGCCGTTTGTGCAGACGGCGTGTCGTGACCACTCTGCGGAGAGGGGGTGCTCACTGCTGGGGCAGCTCGCGCTGCTCGGGGCCGTCGTAGGCCGAGAGGGGGCGGATCAGCGCGTTGGCGGCGCGCTGCTCCATGATGTGAGCGGTCCAGCCGGTGATGCGCGCGGCAATGAAGATCGGCGTGAACATCTCGGTGTCGAAGCCCATGAGGTGGTAGGTCGGGCCGGCCGGGTAGTCGAGGTTCGGCTTGATCTGCTTCGCCTCGTCCATGGCCTGCTCGAGACCGTCGTACAGGCCGAGCATCTCGTGCCGTCCGTAGTGCTCGATCATGCGGTCCAGCGCGGCCTTCATGGTGGGCACCCGGGAGTCGCCCTTCTTGTACACGCGGTGCCCGAAGCCCATGACCTTCTTCTTCTGGGCCAGCGCGTCCTCCATCCACGCCTTCGACCGGGCGGCGGCGTCCTCGCGGGACTCCTCCTGGCGGATGCCGATCTCGTCGAAGGTGTGCATGACGGCCTCGTTCGCGCCGCCGTGCAGCGGGCCCTTGAGCGCGCCGATCGCGCCGGTCACGGCCGAGTGCAGGTCGGAGAGCGTGGAGGTGATGACGCGCGCCGTGAAGGTGGACGCGTTGAAGGAGTGCTCGGCGTAGAGCACCATCGAGACGCGGAACGCGTCCACCACCTCGGGGGCGGCCTCCTCGCCGAACGTCATCCAGAGGAAGTTCTGCGAGTAGTCCAGGTCCTCGCGGGGCTCCACGACGTCCTGGCCGCGGCGGCGGCGCTGGTCGTAGGCGACGACGGCCGGGAACGCCGCGAACAGCGCCTTGGCCTTCTCCAGCTCGGCCTCCGGGGAGGAGTCCTCCGCCTTCGGGTGGTTGGCGCCCAGCACGGACACGGCGGTGCGGCCCACGTCCATGGGGTGGCAGTCCGTGGGGAGCAGGTCGATCGCGGCCTTCACCTTCGGGTCCAGGACGCGGTGGGCGCGCTCGAAGCGCTCGAACTCGGAGAGCTCCTCGTCCGAGGGCAGCTCGCCGGTCCAGAGCAGCAGCGCGACGGCCTCGAACGGCAGGCTCGCCGCGAGGTCTTGCACGGGGTAGCCGCGGTAGAGCAGGGAGTTGGTCTCGGGGTTGACCTTGGAGACCGCCGTGGTGTCCACGACGACGCCGGCCAGGCCCTTCTTGATCTCGGTCTCGGTCATGATGTGCCTCCTAGAGGAGAGGCGGCCCGCCCGGGCGGGCGGGCCGCGGTGGTGTCAACGGTGACGGTCAGAGATTGGCGTTGTTGGACTCGATGTCCGTGGTCGGCACGTCGAAGTTGAAGATGCCGGTGTCGAAGGCGTTGTAGGCCTCGTAGTCCACGAGCTCGTACAGGCGGGCGCGGGTGAGCATGTGCTCCACCTGCGACTGCTGGGTGCCCTCGGACGAGATCGCGTCGAGCACACGCTCGGCGGCGCCCATCGCGGAGCGCAGCAGGGTGACCGGGTAGATCACCATCGCGACGCCGGCGTCGGCCAGCTGCCGGCGGGTGAACAGCTCGGACTTGCCGAACTCGGTCATGTTCGCCAGGACCGGGACCCCGAGGGGCTCCAGCTCGCGACACACGGTCTCGAACTCGCCGATGTCCTTCAGTGCCTCCGGGAAGATCGCGTCCGCGCCGGCCTCCACGAGCGCCTTCATGCGGGCGATCGCGGCGTCCAGGCCCTCGACGGCGCGCAGGTCGGTGCGCGCCATGACGAGGAAGTTCGGGTCCCGGCGGGCGTCCACCGCGGCGGCGATGCGCTTGACGGCGGTGTCCAGGTCCACCATGTTCTTGCCGTCGAGGTGGCCGCACCGCTTCGGGTTGAACTGGTCCTCGATGTGGCATCCGGCGAGTCCGGCGTTCTCGAGCTCCTGCACGGTGCGGGCCACGTTCATCGGCTCGCCGAAGCCCGTGTCCGCGTCGATCAGGCAGGGCAGGTCCGTGAGGCGGGCGATCTGCCCGCCGCGCTGGGCCACCTCGGTCAGCGTGGTCAGCCCGACGTCGGGCAGGCCGAGCTCATTGGCGAGCACGGCTCCGGAGATGTAGACGCCCGGGAACCCCTTCTCCTCGATGAGCTTCGCGGTGAGCGGGGTGAACGCGCCGGGGAACTGCTGCGCGCCGCCCTTCGCGAGGGTCTCGCGGAGGTCCCTGCGCTTCTGTTCGGCGGTCTTCGTGGAGTACAGCATCAGAAGAGGCCCTTCGGAGCGGCGGCCAGGTCGGCCTCGGACAGGTAGGCCGGGTCGGCCTGGACGTTGAGCTGGTCCAGCTCGCCGGCCTCCAGCTCGGACACGCGCTGGGCGGCCGCGAGGAAGCGGTCCTGCTCCTCGGGCGTGACGATGCCCTCGGCGAGGGTGCGGAACTTCTGGATGTACTGCTCGCGGGAGAACGGGCGCGCGCCGAGCGGGTGCGCGTCGGCCACCGCGATCTCGTCCGTGATGACGGTGCCGTCGGCCAGCGTGATCTCCACGGCGCCGCCGAACGCCTTCTCGGACAGGTCGAGGGAGTGGTAGCGGCGGGTCCACTCGGGATCCTCCACCGTGGTGACCTTGTGCCACAGCTCCACGGTGTCCGGGCGCGCGGCGCGCTCCGGGGCGTAGGAGTCCACGTGGTGCCACGCGCCGTCCTGGAGGGCCACCGTGAAGATGTAGGGGATCGAGTGGTCGAGGGTCTCGCGGGACGCCGTCGGGTCGTACTTCTGGGGGTCGTTCGCGCCGGAGCCGATGACGTTGTGGGTGTGGTGCGAGGTCTTGATCAGCACGGACGCCACGTTCTCCGGGTCCGTGGCCTCGGGGTGCTCGCCGTGCAGCTTGCGGGCGAGGTCGATCCAGGCCTGCGCCTGGTACTCCGCGGAGTGCTCCTTGGTGTAGGTGTCCAGGATGCCGCGCTTGGGCTCGCCCTTCTCGGGCAGCGGGACCTCGTAGGAGGCGTCCGGGCCGTCGAGCATCCACGCGATGACACCGTCCTCGCCCTCGTAGATCGGCACGGGGGAGGTCTGGCCGCGCATCGCGCGGTCCGCGGCCTCGACGGCCATCTTGCCGGCGAAGGCCGGGGCGTGGGCCTTCCACGTGGAGATCTCCCCCTTGCGGGACTGGCGGGTGGCCGTCGTCGTGTGCAGGCCCTGGCCGATGGCCTGGAAGATCGTCTCGGCGTCGAGGCCGAGGAGCGTGCCGATGCCGGCGGAGGCCGAAGGGCCGATGTGCGCGACGTGGTCGATCTTGTGGCCGTACAGGTTGATGGACTTCACGAGGTCCACCTGCACCTCGTAGCCGGTCGCGATGCCGCGCACGAGGTCCTTGCCGGAACGGCCCGTGTGCTGGGCGACCGCGAGGATCGGCGGGATGTTGTCGCCGGGGTGGGAGTACTCGGCGGCCAGGAACGTGTCGTGGTAGTCGAGCTCGCGCACGGCCACGCCGTTGGCCCAGGCCGCCCACTCGGGGGAGACCTTCTGGTCGATGCCGAACACGGTGGCGCCCTCGCCGCCGGTGGAGGCGGGGTGGGCGAGCGCCTGGGCGCGGGCGGCGACGATCGGGCCGCGCTGGAGCGAGGCGACGGCGACGGAGGCGTTGTCGATGATGCGGTTGACGATCATCTCCTCCACCTCCGGGAGGATCTCCACCGGGTCCACGGCGACCTCGGCGAGCTTCATGGCGAGCTGGTCCTTGCGCTCGAGGTTCTCCTCGGAGCGGTGGACGCGGACGTGGTGGTTCTTCATGGTCGGTCTCCTTCGGTGGGGGTCAGCAGGGCCCCGGCGTCGTCGCGACGGCTCCGGGTGAGGTGGTGGAAGGCGTGGTGCAGGTGGACGCGGGTGGTGGCCTCGGCCAGGTCGGCGGCGCCGGAGGCGACGGCGGACGCGATGTCCGCGTGCTCCTCGGCGGAGGTGGCCAGGCGTGCCGGGTCGTTCGCCGCGAGCCGGCGCAGGCGCGCGAGGTGCAGGCGCAGTGTCCGCAGGGTCGAGACGAGGTACGGGTTGTCCGCCGCGGCGTCGAGCGAGGCGTCCAGCTCGGACGTCATCGCGTAGTAGGCGGTCGGGTCGGACCCCGCGCGCAGGGACGGCGCGGCGGCCGCGAACCGCTCGGCCAGATCGGCCAGCGACTCGGCCGCCTCGTCCGTCGCCCGCTGGGCGGCTCGCCGGGCGAGGAGGGACTCGAGCGCGATCCGCAGCTCGAACAGCTGGTCCGCCTGCTCGAGGGAGATGTCGGCCACGACGGCGCCGCGCCCCGTGGCCTGTTCGGCCAGGCCGTCCGCGACGAGCCGGGAGATGGCCTCCCGGACCGGGGTGCGGGAGATCCCCAGCCGCTCGGCCAGCTCGACCTCGGCGAGCCCGGCGCCGGGCGGCAGGGACCACTCGAGGATCTCCGTCCTCAGCGTCTGGTAGGCCCGCTCACTCGCTCGCATGCCAGAAGTGTATACACGGGCACCCCCCACCGCCAAGGCCCCATCGGGGTGAATGCGCCTGAGAATCGCCTCGGTGTCCTCACTCAGGCCTGCCGTTGCGAGAACATGTATACAGAAACCCTTGATCTCTGTGATGTGGCGCACTACGATCGCGGCATGGCGACTCCCGACGCATCCCCGGCCCTCGGCACCCGCAGCTCCTACGCAGACGTCCACGCCCGCTCCCTCGCCGACCCGGAGGGGTTCTGGCTCGAGGCGGCCCAGGCGATCGACTGGACCACCCCGCCCACGCGCGCGGTCGACTCCTCGAACGCGCCCCTGCACCGCTGGTTCCCGGACGGCGTCCTGAACACCGCCCACAACTGCCTGGACCGCCACGTGGACGCCGGCCGCGGCGACGCGCTCGCGCTGGTCCACGACTCGGCGATGACCGGCACGGTCACCCGCTACACCTACGCGCAGCTGCGGGACGAGGTGGCCGCGCTCGCGGGCGCCCTCGCGGCCCAGGGGGTGGGCAAGGGGGACCGCGTGCTCGTCTACCTGCCGATGATCCCGCAGGCGCCCGTCGCGATGCTCGCGTGCGCCCGCCTCGGCGCCGTCCACTCGGTGGTCTTCGGCGGCTTCGCCCCGCGCGAGCTCGCCGCCCGCATCGACGACGCCGCGCCCGACGTCGTGCTGACGTGCTCGGGCGGCATCGAGCCGAAGCGCCGCGTGGAGTACCTGCCCGCCGTCGCCGAGGCGCTCGAGACGGCTTCGCACCCGGTGCGGACGGTCCTCGTCCACCACCGCGACGGCTTCGAGACCGCGCTGGCCGACGTCGCCGAGCGTGGGGGAGCGGCGTGGAAGGACTGGGACGAGGCCGTGGCCGCCGCTGAGCCGGCCGCCTGCGTGGACGTCGCCGCCACCGATCCGCTCTACGTGCTCTACACCTCCGGGACCACGGGCAGGCCCAAGGGTGTGGTCCGGGACAACGGCGGACACGCCGTGGCCCTGCGGTGGACCATGGAGAACATCTACGACGTCGGCCCGGACCAGGCCATGTGCACCGCCTCGGACGTGGGCTGGGTGGTCGGCCACTCCTACATCGTCTACGGTCCGCTGCTGGCCGGAGCGACCACCGTCATGTACGAGGGCAAGCCCGTGGGCACGCCCGATGCGGGGGCGTTCTGGCGCCTGATCGAGGACCACGGCGTCCGCTCCTTCTTCACGGCCCCCACCGCGCTGCGCGCCATCCGCCGTCAGGACCCCGAGGGCGCGCTCATGAAGGAGCACGATCTCAGCACGCTCGCGCACTTCTACGCCGCCGGCGAGCGCCTGGACCCGGAGACCCAGCGCTGGATCGAGGGCCTGCTGGGCATGCCGGTCATCGACCACTGGTGGCAGACGGAGACGGGCTGGGCGATCGCCGCGAACCCGGTGGGGCTGGAGGAGCTGCCCGTGAAGATCGGCTCCTCATCCGTGCCCTCGCCCGGATTCGACCTCGTGGTGCTGGACGGCCTGGGCGAGCCGGTGGGCCCCGGAGAGGAGGGGAACATCGCGGTGCGCCTCCCCCTGCCCCCGGGCACCCTGCCCACCCTGTGGGGCGACGACCAGCGGTACATCGACTCCTACCTCTCCGCCTTCGAGGGCCACTACGCGACGGGCGACTCGGGCCTCGTGGACGAGGACGGCTACGTGTTCGTCCTGGGCCGCACCGACGACGTCATCAACGTGTCCGGGCACCGCCTCTCCACGGGCGTCCTCGAGGCGGCGCTCGCCGCGCACCCGGCCGTGGCGGAGTGTGCCGTCGTCGGGCTCGCGGATCCGCTCAAGGGCCAGCGCCCCTCCGGCTACGTGGTGCTCAAGTCCGGGGCGGAGACGCCGGAGCCGGGCTCCCCGGCGGAGGCCGCGCTCCTCGACGAGCTGCGCCAGGCGGTGCGGCGGGGCGTGGGCCCCGTGGCCGACTTCCGCGACGTCGCGATCGTGGACGCCCTGCCCAAGACCCGCTCCGGCAAGATCCTGCGCAAGACCATGCGCCAGATGGCGGACGGCGAGGAGTACACGGTGCCCTCCACGATCGAGGACGCCTCCGTCCTGGACGATCTGCGCCGGCTCCTGCACCCGCAGCGCTGAGGCCGCGTCGAGGGCACGCGCCGTGACGGGGGTGGGAAGGCCGGCCGGCCTCTCCCGCCCCCGTCGCAATGCCGTGCGTGGCCGAAGTGGCGCTCATCTCATCGTAGGGTGATCCTTGACATCTCTCGCACCCTCTGAAAGGACCGTGCCATGGCGCACACGACCGCCGGCGCACCGCCCACGGCGAAGAAGCCGAAGGACCGCACCGCTACTCCTTCAACCTGGACGGCACCGCCATCTACCTGACGATGGCCGCCCTCTTCGTCTCCAACGCGATGGGGATGGAGATGAACCTCGGCGAGCAGGTCGGCCTGCTGCTCTTCATGATCATCGCCTCCAAGGGCGCCGCCGGCGTGACGGGCGCCGGCCTGGCCACCCTGGCCGCCGGCCTGCAGGCGCACCGCCCCGAGCTGCTCGGCGGCATGGGCGTGATCGTGGGCATCGACAAGTTCATGTCCGAGGCCCGCGCGCTCACCAACTTCACCGGCAACGCCGTGGCCACCCTCCTCATCGGCCGCTGGGTCGGGGAGCTCGACGGGGAGCGCGCGCGCGCCGTCCTCGCCGGCGAGGTGAAGTTCGACGAGGCCTCCGTGGTCGGTCACGACGTCGTCGAGTCGCCCACGGCCGCCGAGCAGGCGTTCGAGGGCCACCCCGGGTCGAGCCTGCACACCGCGATCCCGGACGAGGCGACGCGCCGCTGACCGGACGGCGCACGCGCCGCCGTCGCGGAGGGGCCGGGGGCTGCTGCCCTCGGCCCCTCGGCGTCTCCGCCCAGGCACTAGGGTGGAGGGCGAGCATCGCGCCGACGGCAGCCGCGCGCCCGTGACCGGGCGAGGCGCCGGCAGGGCGCCACACCCCCCGTGGAAGGAGCCGGCACCGCCGTGACCTCGAAGGAACCCACCCCCGTCATGACCATCCACGGGGAGCCCGTGATCGGCCCCACCGGCCGTCCCAAGCACGAGTTCCCCGAGCCTGCGCCCCTGGAGGGCCACGGCCCGGCCCGCATCATCTCGATGGTCAACCAGAAGGGCGGCGTCGGGAAGACGACGTCGACCATCAACCTGGGCGCCGCCCTCGCCGGGTACGGGCGCCGAGTGCTCATGGTGGACTTCGATCCGCAGGGCGCGCTCTCCGCGGGCCTCGGCGCGAGCCCCCACGAGCTCGACACCACCGTGTACAACGTGCTCATGGAGCGCTCCGTGACGGCGCGGGACGCGATCCTGCGGACCCCCTTCGAGAACATGGACCTGCTGCCGGCCAACATCGACCTCTCGGCCGCGGAGGTGCAGCTCGTGAACGAGGTGGCCCGGGAGCAGGTGCTCGACCGGGCCCTGCGCCAGGTGCGCGACGACTACGACGTGGTCCTCATCGACTGCCAGCCCTCCCTCGGCCTGCTCACCGTGAACGCGCTGACGGCCTCCCACGGCGTGATCATCCCGCTCACCGCGGAGTTCTTCGCGCTGCGCGCCGTGGCGCTGCTCGTGGAGACCATCGAGAAGGTCCAGGATCGGCTCAACCCTGACCTGGAGATCGACGGCGTGCTGGCCACGATGTTCGACCAGCGCACCCTCCACTCGAAGGAGGTCGTGGGCTCGCTCGTGGCCGGCTTCGGGGACAAGGTGTTCGAGACCGTGATCAAGCGCTCCATCAAGTTCGCCGACGCGACCGTGGCCGCCACGCCGATCACCAGCTACGCCGAGAACCACGACGGCGCCCGGGCCTACCGCCAGCTCGCCCGCGAGCTCATCAGCCGCGGCGGCGCCCCGTGATCCGCTGAGCGTCCGGGATCTGCGACAATGGAGGGTGCACGCGTGCGAACCGCCGCGTGAACCCCTCCGCATTCCGGCCCCTGGCGGGCGGTCTGCGGTCGAACGCATCCCGGAAGGAAGCACCCTCCCATGAACTCCCGCAAGCCGCGAGGCTCCGGACGAACCCCCGCCGTCGGACGACGAGGCGGCCCGTTCCAGGAGCGCGACTTCCAGCGTCAGATCGGCCCCCGCCGCGGGGCCGCCGCCCGTCCGCAGGACGAGGCCCCCTTCGACGAGAGCGCCGTCGAGCGCCCCCGCGGGCGTCGCGGCCGTGGCGCCGGCGCCGCCCGCGCGAAGGCCGCGGACCTCACCGGCGTCCACACCGAGGACGGCGAGCGCCTCCAGAAGGTGCTGGCCTCGGCCGGCGTCGCGTCCCGTCGCGTGTGCGAGGACCTGATCGCCGAGGGCCGCGTGGAGGTCAACGGCAAGATCGTCACCGAGCCCGGCGTCCGCGTGGAGCCCCGCTCCGCCGTGATCCGCGTGGACGGCATCACCGTGCAGACGGACACCTCCCGTCAGTACCTCGTCTTCAACAAGCCCCGCGGCGTCATCTCCACGATGATCGACCCCGAGGCCCGTCCCTCGATCGCCACGTACCTCAAGCCGGGCCAGGAGCATCTCTTCCACGTGGGCCGCCTGGACAACGAGACCGAGGGGCTGCTGCTCCTCACCAACGACGGCGAGCTGGCCAACCGCCTCACCCACCCCAGCTACGAGGTCCCCAAGACCTACGTGGTGCAGACGCGCGGCCCGCTCGCGAAGGGCGTGTCCAACCGCCTGCGCGAGGGCATCGAGCTCGAGGACGGCATCGCCAAGGTGGACTCCTTCAAGCTCGTGGACTCGACGCCGGGCCACGTGCTCGTCGAGGTCGTCCTGCACTCGGGCAAGAACCGGATCGTGCGCCGCCTCTTCCAGGAGATCGGCCACCCCGTAGAGCGTCTCGTCCGCGTGAAGGTGGGCCCGATCCTCCTGGGCGACCAGAAGCAGGGCAGCGTCCGTCCGCTCTCGCAGCAGGAGCTGGGCCACCTCAAGGCCCTGGTCGGGCTGTGAGCACCGCCGAGGCGCCCGCCGCCGCGGTCGGCGTCCCGGAGCCCGTGCTCATCCGCGGCACGGGCCTGCTCGGCACCTCGATCGGCATCGGCCTCAGCGCGGCCGGGTCCACCGTGCTCCTCCACGACCCCTCGCCCTCGGCGAGCGGCGTGGCCCAGGACATCGGGGCCGGCGTCGCGGTGGACCTCGACGGCGACGCCCTCCGGGACACGCCGCCCGTCCTCGTGGTGGTGGCGGCGCCGCCGGATGTGACGGCCGCCGTCGTGGTGGACTCGCTGCGGCGCTGGCCGGGCGCCGTCGTGGTGGACATCGCCTCCGTCAAGGAGGGCGTGGCCCGCGCGGTGCGGGAGGCCGTGGAGCGCGGGGAGATCTCCGCCGCCGACGCCGATCGCCACCTGGGCACCCACCCCATGGCCGGCTCCGAGCGCTCGGGCCCCGTGGCCGCCCGCGGGACGCTGTTCACGGCAAGCCCGTGGGTGCTGTGCCCCGAGCCCACGACCGCGCCGGCGGCCCTGGCGGCGGGGGAGGCCCTCGCCCGCGTCCTGAAGGCGACCCCGTCCCGCATGGACGCGCAGGCGCACGACGAGGCGGTGGCCCTGATCTCGCACCTCCCCCAGATCGCGGCCTCCCTCGTGGCGGCGCGACTGCAGGACACCGCGGACGCGTCGCTCGCGCTCGCGGGCAACGGGCTGCGGGACACCACCCGGATCGCCGCGTCGGACCCGCAGCTGTGGGTGCAGATCCTGGCGGGCAACGCCGAGCGGATCGTGCCTGCCCTGCGCAGCCTCCGGGACGACCTGGACGGCCTGCTCGACGTGCTCGAGGCGCCGGCGGCGCCGGGCGCGCGCCTGGGGATCGCCCGGCTCATCGCCGAGGGGAACGCGGGCCGGGCCCGCATCCCCGGCAAGCACGGGACGCCGCCCCAGGCGTTCGCCGTGGTGACCGTGGTCGTCGACGACGCCCCGGGCCAGATCGCAGCGCTCCTGGAGGCCGTCGGCCGCACGGGCGTCAACGTGGAGGACCTGCGCCTCGAGCACGCCTCCGGGCATCGGGCGGGCATGGTGGACGTGTCCGTGCTGCCCGGATGCAAGGACGAACTCGTGTCGGCACTGGCCGACGCCGGATGGAAGGTGGTCTGAGGATGGCCGAGAACACCGCTGAGCACGCCCGCGCGGCCGAGGCCGCGCGCACGGATGCGGGCACGGACGCCGCGCCCCTCGTAGTGGCCGTCGACGGCCCCTCCGGGTCCGGCAAGTCCTCCGTGTCCCGCGAGGTGGCCCGGCGCCTGGGCGCCGCCTACCTGGACACGGGGGCGATGTACCGCGCCGTGGCGTGGCACTGCCTGGACTCCGGGGTGGACCTCGCCGACCCCGAGGCCATCCTCGAGGCGGCGCGCACCATGCCGCTGACCCAGTCGACCCACCCGGACGAGGACGTCGTGCTCGTGGGCGAGGCGGACGTCACCGAGGCCATCCGCGGTGCCGAGGTGACCGACGTCGTCTCCACCGTGGCCGTTGTCATCCCCGTGCGTGAGGAGCTGCGCCGCCGCCAGCGCGCGGCCATCGCGGACGCCGGGCGCATGGTGGCCGAGGGTCGGGACATCACGACCGTGGTGGCCCCCGATGCCCACGCCCGCGTCCTGCTGACGGCCTCCGAGGCCGTGCGCACGGCCCGCCGCTCCGGCCAGCTGGCCGCCGCCGGCGAGCCCGGCGTCGACGCCGGCACGTTGAATCGCCAGGTGGTCGGGCGCGACGCGCGCGACGCCGCCGTCTCCACGTTCGACCGCCCCGCCGAGGGCGTGGTGTTCGTGGACTCCACCGAGCTCGACTTCGAGCAGACCGTGGCGGCCGTGATGGCCGCCGTCGAGGAACAGGCCGGGGAGGCAGCCCGTGGGGCGCGCCCGGCCGAGAAGGGACAGGGACGATGAGCGAGAACCCGCAGAACCGCCCCGAGGACGACGAGTACACGCCCGCGGGCGACGACAAGGTGGCCGAGCGCCTCGCCGCGATGAGCGACGAGGAGGCCGCCGCGCGGGCCGCCTCGCTGCGCGCCGGCCTGGCCGACTACGAGCTGGACGACGAGGACGCCGCGCTCCTGGGCGACTGGGACGTGGACGACGACCTCGAGCCCGACGCGCCCGTGCCCCCGGTGCTCGCGATCGTGGGCCGCCCCAACGTGGGCAAGTCCACCCTCGTGAACCGCATCATCGGCCGCCGCGAGGCCGTGGTGGAGGACGTGCCGGGAGTGACCCGTGACCGCGTCTCCTACGAGGCGGAGTGGAACGGCCGCACCTTCACCGTGGTGGACACCGGCGGCTGGGAGCACGACGCGAAGGGCATCCACCGCCGCGTGGCCGAGCAGGCCGAGCTGGCGGTGGACGTGGCCGACGCCGTGGTGTTCGTGGTGGACTCCACCGTGGGCATGACCTCCACCGACGAGGCCGTGGTGACCATGCTGCGTCGCAAGGACCGCCCCGTGATCGTGGCCGCCAACAAGGTGGACGACATGGTGCAGGAGGCCGAGGCGGCCTCGCTGTGGTCCCTCGGCTTCGGCTACCCCCACCCCGTCTCGGCCGTGCACGGCCGCGGCGTGGCCGACCTGCTGGACGCCGCCCTCGAGGCGCTCCCCGAGGAGTCGGCGCACGGGGGCCTGGTGCCGCGTGGCGGCCCCCGCCGCATCGCACTCGTGGGCCGCCCGAACGTGGGCAAGTCCTCCCTGCTGAACAAGCTCGCGGGCTCCGACCGCGTGGTGGTGGACGACCTCGCGGGCACGACCCGTGACCCGGTGGACGAGCTGATCGAGCTCGGCGGGCGCCTGTGGCGCTTCGTGGACACGGCGGGCATCCGCCGCCGCCAGCACATGGCGCACGGAGCGGACTACTACGCCTCCCTGCGCACCGCGTCCGCCCTGGACCGGGCCGAGGTGGCTGTGGTCCTCCTGGAGGCCCCCTCGGTCATCTCGGAGCAGGACGTGCGCATCCTGCAGATGGCGCTCGAGTCCGGCCGCGCCCTCGTGGTGGCGTTCAACAAGTGGGACAAGGTGGACGAGGACCGCCGTGAGCAGCTCGAGAAGGAGATCGACCGGGACCTCGCGCACGTGGCGTGGGCTCCGCGCGTGAACATCTCGGCGCTCACCGGCTGGCACAAGGACCGCCTCGTGCCCGCGCTGGACACGGCGCTCGACTCGTGGGAGACCCGCATCCCCACGGGCAAGCTCAACGCGTTCCTCGGCGAGCTCGTGGCCGCGCACCCGCACCCGCTGCGCGGCGGCAAGCAGCCCCGCATCCTCTTCGCGACGCAGGCCTCGGTCCGTCCCCCGAAGTTCGTGCTGTTCACGACGGGCTTCCTGGATCCGGGCTACCGCCGCTTCATCACGCGCCGCCTCCGCGAGACCTTCGGGTTCGAGGGCACGCCGATCGAGATCGGCATGCGCGTGCGCGAGAAGCGCGGCCGCCGCCGCTGACGCCGGCACCCCCTCCGCCGGAAGAGTCCGCCGCTCGTGAACTCCCAGGCGGCGGAGGCGGTGCTCCCATGCGACGTCCATGCCGCCCGGCTAGCCTGGATCCATGAGAACCCGCCGACGCCCCCGCCCCGCGGCCTCGATGGCCGCCGTCGCCGCCCTGGCGCTGACCCTCAGCGGCTGTGCCGCGGACGACTCCGAGACCCAGGCCGCCCTGGAGAGCGCGAACGAGCGGATCTCCCGGGCCGAGCAGCGCATCCAGGAGCTCGAGGACGAGGCCGACCGCCGGGTCGACCTCCCGGACCTGCGGCAGCGGGCCGAGGACGCCCTCTCCGGGCTCGGCGACGCCTCCGAGGACGCGCAGGCCACGGCCGACGAGCTCGTGTCCTCCCTGCCCTCCGTGGACGACGTCGTGGACGTGGAGGCCATGAAGGAGGAGGGCAGGGTGATCGTGGACTACGCCGACGACGTCCTCTCCGCGGACCCCGCCGAGCTCGAGGGTCAGCTGCGGGACGCCGCCGAGAGGGCCAAGGAGTCCATGCCAGACCTGAAGGACGTGGAGTTCCGCGTGGGGGACCGCGCGTTCACGTTCTGACCTGCGGCGCCGTGGCACGGCGGGAGGCGGCTCCCGTGCTATCCTCACCCGCGTACGCATGATCATCGATGGTTCGTGCCGTCCCCCGGGACGGCCCTGCCACAGATGCGTGTAGACCACCGCGGGACGCCTCGGCGAAGGCCGCGGACACCGGGGGACTCTCGGTCGGGTCACCCTTGGTACAGGGGCAAGGGGTGCATGGTCGCGGAAGCGGACGTGGGCCCCTTGTTCGTCTCCGAGCGGTGGGTCCCCGCCGCGTCGTCCTCGCCGATTCGCCTCCCGGCCGGGGGCGGTGTAGGATCATCGGGTGCCGAACCGCGCAGGACGCGGAGTCGCCACGGGCTGTAGCGCAGCTTGGTAGCGCACTTGACTGGGGGTCAAGGGGTCGCAGGTTCAAATCCTGTCAGCCCGACCGATCGAAGGACCCGGTTCCGCCGCAGGCGGGGCCGGGTCCTTCTGCGTCCGGGCCCCTCGGTGTGACGGGCCGTCCATGTGACCGCCTGTCCGGGTCAGACGCGGATGAGTGCGTGGGCATCGGGCACGGCCGCCCGTCCGCCGAGGCTCTCGAGCTCGAGCAGGCACGCCGCGCCGGCCACGTGTGCCCCCCGCTCCCTCACTAGCCGCGCCGCCGCGGCGAGCGTGCCGCCCGTGGCCAGGACGTCGTCGAGGACGAGGACGCGGTCTCCCGTGTGCAGGTCGACGGAGACCTCGATGGCGGCCTCCCCGTACTCCAGCGCATAGCTCGCGGAGGCCACCGGGGCGGGGAGCCTGCCCGCCTTGCGCAGCGGCACGAGTCCCGTGCCCGTGAGCATCGCGGCGGCGCCTGCCAGCAGGAAGCCGCGGGCCTCCACCCCGGCCACCACGTCGAACGACCCCGCGAAAGGCTCCACCAGCGCCTCCACGCACGCCCGGAACGCCCGGGCGTCGGCCAGGAGCGGGGTGATGTCCTGGAAGGCCACGCCCGGGACGGGGTGGTCCTGGACGACGCGGATCAGGGAGCGGGCGCGGTCGATCTCGGGGGAGTGAGGCATGGGGCCAGCGTAGACGGGCGCCCGCGGGTGGCCCTCCGGGCGCGGGATGAGAGAGCCCGCCGCCCCCGCAACGTCCGTCGAGTGTCGAGCATCACCCCTTGTCAGTTTGATAACGAGGGCGTCCGGGAGGACAGTGGATCGGTGATCCATCGCACAGACACCGCCCCCGGCTCCGCGCCCGACGTCGAGCCCTCCGCCCGCGTGAACCCCGCCACGGCGCCGTCGCCCGGCGCGCCGGACGCGCACAACCCCTCGGGCCGGCGGTTCTTCGGCCAGCCCGGACCCCTCGCCAACATCTTCTCCGTGGAGATGTGGGAGCGGTTCTCCTTCTACGGCATGCAGGCCATGCTCGTGTACTACATGTACTGGTCCGTCGCGGACGGCGGCCTGGGGATCGACCGCGCGGTCGCCACGGGCATCGTGGGCGCGTACGGCGGCATGGTCTACGTCTTCTGCATCCTCGGCGGCTGGGTCGCCGACCGCCTGATCGGCTCCGAGAAGACCCTGTTCTTCTCCGCCATCGGGATCATGCTCGGCCACATCGCCCTCGCCCTCGTCCCGGGCGTGCCGGGCCTCATCCTCGGCCTCTTCCTCGTGGCCATCGGCTCCGGCGGCCTCAAGGCGAACGCGGCCAACATCGTGGGCTCGCTCTACGCCAAGGGCGACCGGGCCCGCGACGCCGGCTTCTCCATCTTCTACATGGGCGTGAACATCGGCGCCCTCATCGGCCCGCTCCTCACGGGCTGGGCCCGCGACATGTGGGGCTTCCACGTGGGCTTCGGCCTCGCCGCGGCGGGCATGGCCATCGGCCTGACGCAGTACGCCCTGACGCGCAAGGACCTCCCGGACAGCGTGCACGGCGTCCCGGACCCGCTGCCGCGCTCCCAGTACGGCCGCTGGGCGCTCATCGCGCTCGCCGCCGTGGCCGTCGTCGCGGCGCTGTTCCTCACCGGACTGGTGACGGTGGACAACCTCGCCGACGCCGTCGTCGCGCTCTCCGCCCTCGCGGCGGTCGGGATCTTCGTGATGCTCCTGACCTCGTCCAAGGTGGACGCGGACGAGCGGTCGCGCGTGAAGGCCTTCATCCCGCTCTTCGTCGGCACCGCGGTGTTCTTCGCGCTGTTCCAGCAGCAGTTCACCGTGGTGGCCCTGTACTCGGAGAACCGCCTCGACCGCGTCGTCGCCGGCTGGGAGGCCCCGATGGAGTGGGTCAACTCGATCAATCCGGTGTTCATCATCGCCTTCGCGCCGATCTACGCGGCCCTGTGGACCCGCCTCGGGAACCGCCAGCCCTCCACCCCGGTGAAGTTCGGCATCGGCATCCTCCTGATCGGCCTCGCGTTCCTGCTCTTCATCCCCATGGCGGGCGTGGCCTCCGTGCCGCTGCTGTGGCTCACGCTGATCCTCTTCGTCATGACGCTGGGCGAACTGATGGTGTCGCCCGTCGGCCTCTCCCTGTCCACGAAGCTGGCGCCCGCGGCCTTCCCCGTGATGACGGTGGCACTGTTCAACCTCGCCGTCGCGCTGGGCCCGGCCCTCGCCGGGTCCCTCGCCGGGTCCTACTCCGAGCAGAACGAGGCCGGCTACTTCGGCGTCATCGGCGCCGTGACCGTGGGCGTGGGCCTGCTCATGCTCCTGTTGGCCCCGGCCATCCGCCGCGGCATGCGCGGCGTGCGCTGACGCACGCCGTTCCCCTCCCGGCCCGCGCGCCGTCGCAGGCCCGCTCCGCGCCCCGCACCCCTCCCGGTGCGGGGCGCCGAGCGTTCCGAGTGCCGTGCGGTGGCGCGAGTCACCCGCGGATTCGGTAAGGTGCTGGAGAGCACCCACCGTCGTCTCCACCAGTGAAGGGGCCCTCCCGATGAGCACCATCCCCGCAGGACTGAAGTACTCCGCCGAGCACGAGTGGATCGCCGAGGCCGACGCCGCGGGCACCGTGCGCGTCGGCATCACCGACTTCGCCCAGGACGCCCTCGGCGACGTGGTCTACGTCGACCTCCCCGAGGTCGGCACCGAGGTCACCGCGGGCACCGCTGTCGGTGAGGTCGAGTCCACCAAGTCGGTCTCCGACATCTACGCCCCGGTGTCCGGCACGGTCTCGGCCGTCAACGAGGAGCTCGACGGCGAGCCCGGCCTCGTCAACAGCGCCTCGTACGAGGGCGGCTGGCTGCTGGAGATCACCCTCTCCGACGCCGCCGAGCTCGACGGCCTCATGGACGCCGAGGGCTACGCCTCGCACGTCAGCTGATCCCCTCCCTCCGACGCCGCCCCGCCCCCTTCGTGCGGGGGCGGCGTCGGCGGCACCCACACCACCCCCGCGCGTCGGGGGCCCGCGCACAGGAGCACCCCATGCAGCAGCCCGGACACGAACCGGACCTCCACACCTCCTCCATCAGCCTGACGGAGCTCGCCCCCCTCGTGGCGGCCGACCTCACCCCGGAGGAGTCCGATGCGGTGCGCGCGCTGCCCGTCGGCTCCGCGCTGCTGCTGGCCCACGGCGGCCCCGACCACGGGGCGCGCTTCCTCCTGGACCAGCCCGTGGTGACCGTGGGCCGCCATCCGGACGCGGACATCTTCCTCGAAGACGTGACCGTCTCCCGCCGCCACGCCGAGCTGCGCGCGGAGGGCGGCGGGCACCGGATCGTGGACATGAACTCCCTCAACGGCACCTTCGTGAACAACGACCGGGTGGACGAGGTGCGCCTGCGCTCCGGCATGCAGGTGCAGATCGGCAAGTACCGCCTCGCCTACTACGCCGGCGTCGCCTGAGCGTCGCCTCCGCTCCGTGAGCGCCCCCTCCGACGAGCCGACGCCGCCGTCCCGCACCGACGCGGGGACGCGGCCGCTCGGCGCGCTTGGCATCGGGGACGTGGTGGCCGAGCTCAAGCCGCACTTCCCCGCCGTGAGCGCCTCCAAGGTCCGATTCCTCCAGGAGCGCGGCCTGGTCCATCCGGAGCGCACCCCGGCCGGATACCGCCGCTACACCCCGGCCGACGTCGACCGGCTGCGGTTCGTGCTCACCCTCCAGCGCGACCAGTTCCTCCCGTTGAAGGTGATCCGGGAGCACCTCGACGCCGTCGACCGCGGCGAGCGCCCCCAGGACCTGCCGGGCGGGGTCACGCTGGCCCCCCAGTCCGAGGCCGAGCGCCTCGGCCACGAGGTGGCCGGAGGCGAGCGGCGGCGGTCCCGCGCCGAGCTCGCGCGGGACTCCGGGGCGGCGGAGGAGCTGCTGGAGGAGCTCGAGAAGTACTCCCTGCTCCCCGTGGACGACGACGGCGGGTACAGCGTGCACGCCGTGAGCGTGGCGAGGGCCGCCGTCGCCCTGGCCGCCCACGGGCTCGAGCCGCGCCACCTGCGCCCCTTCCGTGCGGCGGCGGACCGGGAGCTCGGCCTCGTGGAGCGGGCCGTCGTGCCCCTGACGTCGCGCCGCGACGCCGCGACCCGCACCCGCGTGGCCCGCCGGGCCCACGAGATCGCCGAGGCGTGCCTCCAGCTGCACTCCGCGCTGGTGAGCACCGGCCTGGAGCAGTGGGATGACTGAGGGCGGGGACGGCATGGCCCGCGGACCGCACAGGCGCGGTGCGGACGTGCCGCTCACGGTGCTCGGCGTGCGCGTCGAGCTGCCGGAGCAGCACCACGTCGTCCTGCTGCTGAACCCGGAGGGGGACACGATGCTGCCCCTCTGGGTCGGGGCGCCGGAGGCCGCGGCCGCCGCGCTCGCCCTGGACGCCGCACCCACCCCGCGGCCGCTCACCCACGAGCTGCTGGTCTCCGTCCTGGCGGCCCTGGGCCAGACGCTCGAGCGCGTCCGCCTCACGGAGGTGCGGGACGACGTCGTGCATGCCGAGCTCCACCTCAGCGGCGGCGCGACCGTGGACGCCCGGGCCTCCGACGCCGTGGTGCTGGCCCTGCGGGCCGAGGCCCCCGTGCTGTGCGACCCCGCGGTGCTGGCCGAGGCCGGGATGGACGCGCGCGGGCAGGAGGCCGGAGACGAGGGCGAGCTGGACGACTTCCGTCACTTCCTGGACTCGGTGCGCCCCGAGGACTTCGGCTGAGCGGTGCGCCCGGGCCCGCGCGGTGACGCCCGGCGAGTCCCCGCGGGCGCGAGCCGGGAGGGTCCGGGGGCGCGACACGACCGCCGTTCACGGCCGGGTTCGTTGACCGGCCCGGGGCTCGGACGTACCGTCGAGCAGAAGGGTCCCGCACCGTGGACCGCCAGGACGCGTCCCCGCCTCGCCGGCCGGGCCGTCCGGGCGTCCTCGGCATCTCGCACGGGGCCCATGATCAGAAGGGTCCACCCATGACGCCGAGGACAGGTGCCGGCCATCCGCCCGTGATCGACGGCCGGCAGGACAGCCTCTTCGAGGCCGCCTCACCCGACGGCGACGTCGGCTACCGCGGCCCGACCGCGTGCAAGGCCGCGGGCATCACGTACCGGCAGCTCGACTACTGGGCGCGCACCGACCTCGTGGTGCCCACCGTGCGCGGAGCGGCCGGCAGCGGATCTCAGCGCCTCTACTCGTTCCGCGACATCCTCGTGCTCAAGGTCGTCAAGCGGCTCCTGGACACGGGCGTGTCCCTCCAGCAGATCCGCACCGCCGTCGCGCACCTGCGCGAGCGCGGCGTCGCGGACCTGGCCCAGATCACCCTGATGAGCGACGGCGCCTCCGTGTACGAGTGCACCTCCGCGGACGAGGTCGTGGACCTCGTGCAGGGCGGGCAGGGCGTCTTCGGGATCGCCGTGGGCCGCGTGTGGCGTGAGGTCGAGGGGAGCCTGGCCGACCTCCCCAGCGAGCTGCTCGGCGCCGCGACGGACGAGCCCGCGGACGAGCTCGCCCGGCGTCGGCACGCCCGCCGGCCCGCCCGCAGCGCTTCCTGAGACCCGCCTGGCGGCGGCCCCGCGCGTCATGTGTGGGTCAGGTCAAGGGAAATCAGGGTGCGCTGTGACACACTCGGGGTATGAATGCACCTGAGGAATCCGTCACCACCCGCAGCGCCGCGGGTCGGCAGGCCGAGGCCGGTTCGACCCCCGTCTTCTCCAAGGTCCTCGTGGCGAACCGCGGCGAGATCGCGGTGCGCGCCTTCCGTGCCTGCTACGAGCTGGGAGCCCGCACCGTCGCGGTCTTCCCCGTCGAGGACCGCAACTCCATCCACCGCCAGAAGGCGGACGAGGCCTACCGCATCGGCGAGGAGGGCCACCCGGTCCGCGCCTACCTCGACGTGGACGAGATCATCCGCGTCGCCAAGGACGCCGGCGCGGAAGCGATCTACCCCGGCTACGGCTTCCTCTCCGAGAACGCGGGCCTGGCCCGCGCGGCGGCCGAGAACGGCATCACCTTCGTGGGCCCGCCCGCGGACGTGCTGGAGCTGACCGGCAACAAGGTGGAGGCCCTGCGCGCCGCGAAGAAGGCGGGCATCCCCACGCTCGCCTCCTCCGAGCCGAGCGCGGACGTCGAGTGGCTCCTGGAACAGGCGGAGGGCATCGGCTTCCCCATCTTCGTCAAGGCCGTCGCCGGCGGCGGCGGTCGCGGCATGCGCCGTGTCGAGCGACGCGAGGACCTGCGGGACTCCCTCCAGGCCGCGATGCGCGAGGCGGAGACCGCGTTCGGCGACCCCACGGTCTTCCTCGAGCAGGCCGTCCTGCGCCCCCGGCACATCGAGGTCCAGATCCTTGCGGACTCCGAGGGCAACGTGGTGCACCTCTTCGAGCGCGACTGCTCGCTGCAGCGGCGCCACCAGAAGGTCATCGAGATGGCGCCGGCACCGAACCTGGACGAGGACATCCGCCAGGCCCTGCACCGGGACGCCGTCGCCTTCGCCAAGGAGATGGGGTACGTCAACGCCGGCACCGTCGAGTTCCTGGTGGACACCGCAGGCGAGCGCGCCGGCCAGCACGTGTTCATCGAGATGAACCCCCGCATCCAGGTGGAGCACACGGTCACCGAGGAGGTCACGGACGTCGACCTCGTGGCGGCCCAGCTGCGCATCGCCGGCGGCGCCACCCTGCCGGAGCTCGGCATCACGCAGGACTCCCTGCACGTGCGCGGCTTCGCCATGCAGTGCCGCATCACCACCGAGGACCCGGCGAACGGGTTCCGCCCGGACACCGGCACCATCACGGCGTACAGGTCCGCCGGCGGCTCGGGCGTGCGGCTCGACGGCGGCACCATCTACGCCGGTGCCGAGGTCAGCCCCCACTTCGACTCGATGCTCGTGAAGCTCACGTGCCGCGGGCGGGACTACGCCACCGCCGTGCGCCGCGTCCGCCGCGCGCTGGCCGAGTTCCGCGTGCGCGGCGTGGCGACGAACATCCCCTTCCTCATGAACGTCATGGACGACCCGCAGTTCCTCAGCGGGGACGTGGCCACCGACTTCATCGACAAGCACCCCGAGCTGGCCTCCGTGAACCGCTCGCAGGACCGCGGCTCCAAGGCGCTGCAGTTCCTCGCAGACATCACGGTCAACCAGCCGCACGGCCCCCGCGTCGAGGGCATCGACCCGCGCGACCGGCTGCCCGAGCACCCCGGGGACAAGCGCCAGGAGCCCGACCGCTCGCCGTTCGACGGGCCGAGCCGTGACCCCGCGGCCGTGCCGCCGCCCGGCTGGCGCCAAGTGCTGCTCGAGCGGGGCCCGGAGGGCTTCGCCGCCGCGCTGCGCGAGCAGACCGCGCTGGCCGTCACGGACACCACGTTCCGCGACGCCCACCAGTCCCTCCTCGCCACCCGCGTGCGCACGCGCGACCTCCTGGCCGCCGCGCCCGCCGTCGCCCACACCCTCCCCGGGCTGCTGTCCGTGGAGGCCTGGGGCGGGGCCACGTACGACGTCGCCCTGCGCTTCCTGCACGAGGACCCGTGGAAGCGGCTGGCCCTGCTCCGCGCGGAGCTGCCCAACATCCCGATCCAGATGCTGCTGCGCGGGCGGAACACCGTGGGCTACACGCCGTACCCCACCGAGGTGACGGACGCGTTCGTGGCCGAGGCCGCCGCCACCGGCGTGGACGTCTTCCGCATCTTCGACGCCCTCAACGACGTCTCCCAGATCACCCCGGCGATCGAGGCCGTGCGGGCCACGGGCACCGCCGTCGCGGAGGCGGCGCTGTGCTACACGGGCAACATGACCGACCCGGCCGAGACCCTCTACACCCTCGACTACTACCTGGGGCTCGCCCGCCGGATGGTCGACGCCGGCGCGCACGTGCTGGCCATCAAGGACATGGCCGGGCTGCTGCGCCCCGCCGCCGCGCGGGAGCTCGTGGGCGCCCTGCGCGCCGAGTTCGACCTGCCCGTCCACCTGCACACGCACGACACGGCCGGCGGCCAGCTGGCCACCCTGCTCGCGGCCTCCGAGGCGGGCGTCGACGCCGTGGACACGGCCACCGCGTCCATGGCGGGCACCACGAGCCAGGTGCCGCTGTCCGCTCTGGTGGCCGCGCTCGAGCACACCGAGCGGGACACCGGCCTCGGCCTCGACGCGGCCACGGCCATGGAGCCCTACTGGGAGTCCGTGCGCACCGTGTACGCGCCGTTCGAGGCCGGCCTGCCGGCACCGACCGGCCGCGTGTACCGCCACGAGATCCCGGGCGGCCAGCTCTCCAACCTCCGCACCCAGGCGATCGCCCTGGGGCTGGGGGAGCGGTTCGAGCAGATCGAGTCGATGTACGCGGCGGCCAACGGCCTGCTGGGCAACATCGTGAAGGTGACCCCGTCCTCCAAGGTGGTGGGCGACCTCGCACTCCAGCTCGTGGGCCAGGGCGTGGACCCGGCGGAGTTCGGGGAGCGGCCGCAGGACTTCGACATCCCCGACTCCGTGGTCGGCTTCCTGCGCGGCGAGCTCGGCGACCCGCCCGGGGGCTGGCCGGAGCCCTTCCGCACGAAGGCCCTGCAGGGCCGCCGCGAGGGCGCCGGCACGGCCGAGGTGAGCTCCGAGGACGCGGCCGCCCTGGCCGCCGGCGGCCAGGAGCGTCGCGACACCCTGAACCGCCTCCTCTTCCCCGCCCCCACGCGGGAGTACGAGGCGCACCGCGACGAGTTCGGCGACACCGGGACGCTGCACACGCGCGACTTCCTCTACGGGCTCGTCCCGGGGCGGGAGCACGTCATCTCGCTCGGCCGCGGCGTCCGCCTGCTGGCCGTCCTGCAGTCCGTCTCCGAGCCCGACGAGAAGGGCATGCGCACCGTCATGCTCACCCTCAACGGGCAGCTGCGCCAGGTGATGGTGCGGGACCGCTCGGTGGAGTCCACGATCCGCACCGCCGAGAAGGCCGACCCCGCGGCGGCCGGCCACGTGGCGGCGCCCTTCGCGGGCTCGGTGACGGTGCAGGTCGCCGTGGGCGACGCCGTGGAGGCCGGCCGGCCCGTGGCCACGATCGAGGCCATGAAGATGGAGGCGGCCATCACCGCCCCCGTCTCCGGCACGGTCTCGCGAGTGGTGACGGAGGGCGTGACGCCCGTCAACGGCGGCGACCTGATCCTGGTGATCGACGGTCAGTGAGCCAGCGACGACATGCCCCCAGCCCCTAGGCTGGGGGCATGTCCACGTCTGAGGAACACTTCGACCTGATCGTCATCGGCTCCGGATCGGGCAACACGCTCATCACGGAGCACTGGGAGGGCCGCCGCGTCGCCCTCGTGGACTCCGGCACCTTCGGAGGCACGTGCCTGAACGTGGGCTGCATCCCCACGAAGATGTACGCCTACCCCGCCCAGCTCGCGGCGACCCCCGCCGAGGCCGCGCGCCTCGGGGTGGGGCTCGATTTCACGGGGGCGGACTTCCCGGCCATCCGCGATCGGATCTTCACGCGCATCGACGGCATCAGCGCCGACGGGCTGCGCTTCCGCAGCGAGGACCAGCCGCACGTCACCGTGGTGCGCGAGGAGGTCAGGTTCACGGGGGAGCGGCGCCTGGAGACGGCGACCGGGCGCGTGCTCACCGCTGACCGTGTGGTCGTGGCGGTCGGCTCCCGCCCGGCCGTGCCGGACGTCCCGGGCATGGACCTGCCCTCGGTCCACACCTCGGACACGGTGATGCGCCTGGACCGTCTCCCGCGCCGACTGGTGGTGGTCGGCGGCGGCTACATCGGCGTGGAGTTCGCCGCGATCTTCTCCGCCCTCGGCTCCGAGGTGATCGTGCTGAACCGCGGACACCGGCTGCTGAAGGAGCACGACCTCACGGTGTCCACGCGCTTCACCGAGATCGCCCGCGAGCAGTGGGACGTGCGCACCGGATGGACGCTGGCCGGCGTCGAGCCCGCCGAGGACGAGGCGCGCGCCGCCGACGGCTGGGTGCGGGTCCGCCTGGACCCCGCCGAGGGCCAGGAGCAGAGCGGGACGGTGGAGGAGATCGAGGCCGACGCGGTGCTCATGGCCGTCGGCCGCATCCCCAACACGGACCGGCTGCACGTGGACGCCGCCGGCCTGGACCTCACCGAGGGCGGCGTGCTCGCGGTGGACGAGCACCAGCGCGTGCTGCGCGGCGGCGAGCCGGCCGAGGGGGTCTTCGCCCTGGGCGACGCCGCCAACGACTGGCAGCTCAAGCACGTCGCCAACCGCGAGGCCCGCGTGGTGGCGCACAACCTCGAGCACCCCGACGACCTCCGCGCCATCGGCGACGTCCCGGTCCCCGCCGCGGTGTTCACGCGGCCCCAGGTCGCCTCGGTCGGGCAGACCGAGGCCCAGGCCCTCCTCGAGCACGGCGCGGAGGCCGTCACCGTGAAGGTCCAGCGGTTCGGCGACGTGGCGTACGGCTGGGCCATGGAGGACCGTGAGGGGCTGTGCACGGTGGTGGCCGAGCGGGCGACGGGACGCATCCTGGGCGCCCACATCCTCGGGCACGAGGCCGCCAACCTCATCCAGCCCTTCGTGCAGGCCATGACGTTCGGGCTCGACGCCCACACGATGGCGCGGGGGCAGTACTGGCCGCACCCCGCCCTCACGGAGGTCATCGAGAACGCCCTGCTGGGGCTCGACGTCCCGGACTGCGGGCTCCTCTGACGCCGCCCCCGCCACGCCGCCCCGGTCAGGGGCGGGGGGCGGCGCCCGCGTAGATGTCCTCGATCTCCTTCTGGAAGTCGCGGAGGATGGCCGCGCGCTTCATCTTCAGCGAGGGCGTCATGTGGCCCTCGTCCTGGGAGAAGTCCCGGTCCAGGATCCGGAACTCGCGGATTCCCTCCGCGCGGGACACGGTGGCGTTGGCGCGGTCCACGGCGGCCTGGATGTGGGCGCGCACCTTCTCCTCCCGGGCGGCGGCGGCAACATCCAGGGTCCGGGGCAGGCCGTGGGCGGCGAGCCAGGCGGGCAGGGTCTCGGCGTCGAGGGTCACGATCGCCGCGACGAAGGGCTTCGCATCGCCCACGACCATCACCTGGGAGATGAGCGCGTCGGAGCGGATGGCATCCTCCAGCTGGGCCGGCGCCACGTTCTTGCCGCCGGCCGTCACGAGGATCTCCTTCTTGCGGCCCGTGATGCGCAGGTAGCCGTCGTCGTCGAGGCTGCCGAAGTCGCCGGTGCGGAACCAGCCGTCCTCGAAGGCCTCGGCGTCCGCCTCGGGGCGGTTGTGGTAGCCGCGCATGAGCGAGGTGCCGCGGGTGAGGATCTCCCCGTCCTCGGCGATCCGGACCTCGTTGCCGCCCAGCGGAAGACCCACCGTGCCGATGCGCAGGCCGCCCGGACGGCCGACCGTCACGGGCGCCGTCGTCTCGGTCAGGCCGTAGCCCTCGAGGATGGTGACGCCCAGGCCGCGGAAGAAGTGCGCGAGGTCGGGGGAGAGGGGGCCGCCGCCGGAGACCGCGTACCGCAGGCGTCCGCCCATGGCGGTGCGGATGCGACGGTAGATGAGCGCCGAGTAGAAGGCGCGGCTGACGCGCAGCGGCACGGGCACCTTCCCGGAGTCCAGGGCCTTGGAGTAGCGGACCGCGATGTCCGCGCCGCGCTCGAAGATCCGCCCCTTGCCCCCGGACTGCGCGGAGAGCAGTGCGGCGTTGTAGATCTTCTCGAACACGCGGGGCACGGCCAGGAGGAACGTGGGCTGGAAGGACTGCAGCGAGCCCGAGAGCTGCGCGAGGTCCGCGACGTGCCCGCAGCGCGCGCCGGCCCCCACGGTGAGCACCGAGACGAAGCGTGCGAACACATGCGCGAGCGGGATGAACAGCACGGTGCTGGCGTCCTCGGTGACGACCTCGCCCAGCGAGGAGGAGAGGGTCTGGTTCACCAGCTCCGCGAAGTTCCCGTGGGTGAGCTCGCACCCCTTGGGGCGGCCGGTCGTGCCCGAGGTGTAGATGATCGTGGCGAGGTCGGCCAGGTGCGTGGCGGAGCGCCGCGCCTCGAGGTCGGCCTCCGTGACGTCCGCCCCGAGGCGGGTCAGCTCGTCCAGTCCGGCGCCCGGCTCGCCGTCGGGGGCGTCCATGGTCCAGAGGCCCACCAGGGCGTCGAGCCCCTCACGGTGCACGGCGTCCCGCACGGTCTTGGCGCGCTCGGCGGTGTCGGCGACCACGGCGCGAACACCGGAGTCCTCGAGGATCCAGGCCACCTGGGAGGCGGACGAGGTCTCGTAGATCGGCACGGTGACGGCGCCGGCGTACCAGATGGCGAAGTCCACCAGCGTCCACTCCAGGCGCGTGGCGGCCATGAGGCCCACGCGGTCCCCGGGACCGATGCCGGCGGCCATGAGCCCGCGGGCGAGCTCGGCGACGCGGTCGCGGGCCTGCGCCGCGGTGACGTCCCGCCAGCCGCCCTCGCCCTCGGGCACGGCGAAGAGCGCGGCGTCCGGGCGTTCGCGGGCCTGGCGCTCCAGGACGTCGGTGATGTTGGCCTCCGGCGACAGCCGGGGGTGGTAGGGCTCGCTGACCTCGCGCATGGTCCTCCTTGGGTCGGGCGCCTCCTCTGCGCCGCTGCGGGGACCCGGACGGATCGCGGCGTGGACGCACGGGGCTGGCAGGTGAGGCGGATCACAGGCCAGCCTACCGCAGGAGCCCCTGCACGGCGCCGGCGACGGCGGTCCGGCTGCGCTCGACCAGCAGCTCCCTGTCGAGGTCCATCGTGGCCACGTGCCGACTGCGCGGCAGGGGCACCACCTGGACGGGAGCGCGGCGCAGTCCGCGCAGGAGGGTGCGGTGGCTCGCGGCGGGGACGACGGCGTCGCGCGCCGAGCGGAAGACCGTCACGGGAGCCGTGACCCCGCCGAGCCCGCGGCGCGCCGCCCGCTGGATCGCGCCCACGGCCGCGACGCCGGCCACCGGCGTGCGCTCGTACGCGAGCTCGTCCGCCTCGGGGTCGGCCACGTCGTTGGCGATCGAGGCCACGGTGGGCACCACGTGCCGCAGCAGCGGTGCGGCCGGGGCGAGTGGGCTCGCGAAGCGCAGGGCGGGGTTCACGAGCAGGACGCCCGCCACCGGCCGGTGCGCGGCGGCGTCGAGGGCCAGGGCGCCGCCCAGGGACAGGCCTGCGACGACGACCGGCAGCCCGCGGGCGAGCTCGGCGTCGACGGTCCGGCGCACGGCCGCCCGGATCTCAGGGGCGGGGGTGTCCGCGAGGTCGCGCCAGTGGGTGCCGTGGCCGGGGAGCAGCGGGACGGCGACCTCGGAGCCCGCCGCCGCGAGGCCCTCGGCCCACGCCCGCACGGAGTGGGGACCGGAGGTGAAGCCGTGCAGCATCACCACGGTGTGCGGCACGCGGGCGGGCGCGGCGGGGGGCAGGCGGAACGGGCGGTGCTCGGCGCGGACCTCGGAGTGCTGGACCATGGCGTCAGACTACGGCGGACCCCTGCGTAGGATGGTCTCCGCACCCGCCCCGTCTCCGGAAGGCCCCGACGTGTCCACGTTCTACTGGTCCGCCAAGACCTTCGTCGTGGCCCCCGCCACCCGCGTGCTGTTCCGCCCCTGGGTCAAGGGCCTGGGCAACGTCCCGGCGTCCGGCCCGGCGATCCTCGCAAGCAACCACCTCTCCGTCTCGGACTCCGTGTTCATGCCGGCGATGCTCGACCGCCAGGTGCACTTCCTGGCGAAGAAGGAGTACTTCACCGGACCCGGCGTCAAGGGCTGGGTCACCCGGAAGTTCTTCGAGGCCGCCAACCAGCTGCCCATGGACCGCTCGGGCGGGGCCGCCTCCCTGCGCTCGCTCGAGGCAGGCGTGGACTGCCTGCGCCGGGGGGACCTGTTGGGCATCTACCCCGAGGGGACCCGCAGCCCGGACGGGCGGCTGCACCGCGGCAAGATCGGCGTGGCGAAGCTCGCCCTGGCCACCGGCGCCCCCGTGGTGCCGATCGCCATGATCGGCACGGACCGCGTGCAGCCGATCGGACGCAGCCTGCCCTCGATCCGCCGCCTCGGGATGATCTTCGGGGAGCCCCTGGACTTCTCCGACCGCGTCGCGGACGCGGACGACCCGCGCGTCCTGCGCGAGGTCACGGACGAGGTCATGGAGGCGATCCGCCGGCTCTCCGGCCAGGAGTACGTGGATGCATACGCCGGGGACGTGAAGGCGGGCCGCGCCGTCGCCCCGCCCCGGAGACGCCCGGGCGCGTGAGGCGCGGGCCGCCGCGCCGCGTCATGCGCGCGCCCCGGCCCCGGTGCGCCCCTAGCCTGGAGGCATGAGTTCGGACCCCCGCGATCAGATCCTGGCCTTCGGCACCGCCATCACGGAGGGCGCCGCGGACACCCCGGGCCTCGACGACTGGCGCTCGCTGCCCATCACGCAGGCCCCCTCCTGGGCGGACCGGGAGGACTACGAGGCGGCCGTCGCCGAGCTGAGCACCGTGCCCCCGCTCGTCTTCGCCGGCGAGGTGGACGTGCTGCGCACCCGCCTGGCCGCCGTGGCCCGCGGTGAGGCGTTCCTCCTGCAGGGCGGCGACTGCGCCGAGACCTTCGCCGGCTCCACCGCCAACCGCATCAGCGCCCGCGTGAAGACCATCCTCCAGATGTCCGCCGTGCTCACCTACGGGGCCTCGATGCCCGTGGTGAAGATGGGGCGGATCGCCGGGCAGTTCGCCAAGCCGCGCTCCTCGGACACCGAGACCCGTGACGGGGTCACCCTGCCGAGCTTCCGCGGGGAGATCGTGAACGGCTACGAGTTCACGGAGGAGGCGCGCCGCCACGACGCGCGGCGCATGGTGCGGGCCTACCACACGGCCGCCTCCACCCTGAACCTGGTGCGAGCGTTCACGCAGGGCGGCTTCGCGGACCTGCGCAGCGTCCACCAGTGGAACCAGGGGTTCATGGCCAACCCCGCGTACGCGCAGTACGAGGAGCTCGCGGCGGAGATCGACCGCGCCGTCCGGTTCATGGACGCCGCCGGCGTGGACTTCGAGGCGATGCGCCGCACCGAGTTCTACTCCGCGCACGAGGCGCTGCTCCTCGACTACGAGCGTGCACTGACGCGCGTGGACTCCCGCAGCAGCGACCCCTACGCCACGAGCGCGCACTTCCTGTGGATCGGGGAGCGCACGCGCGACGTGGCCGGCGCCCACGTGGACTACCTCTCCCGCGTCCGCAACCCGATCGGCGTGAAGCTCGGCCCCACCACGACGGCGGCGGACGCGCTCGAGCTCGCGGAGAAGCTGGACCCGGAGCGCGAGCCCGGCCGCCTCACCTTCATCACGCGCATGGGGGCGGGCGTCATCCGTGACGTCCTCCCCGGGATCGTGGAGGGCGTGCGCGATGCGGGCGTGCAGCCGGTGTGGGTCACCGATCCCATGCACGGCAACACGGTCACCGCCGCGAACGGCTACAAGACGCGCCGCTTCGAGGACGTCATGGACGAGGTCAGCGGATTCTTCGAGGTGCACCGCGCCCTCGGCACCCACCCGGGCGGCATGCACGTGGAGCTCACGGGCGACGACGTGGCCGAGTGCCTCGGCGGCTCGGAGCCGGTGAACGAGGCCGACTTCGACGCGCGCTACGAGACCCTGTGCGACCCGCGGCTGAACCATCAGCAGTCGCTCGAGATGGCGTTCGCCGTCACCGACGCGCTCTCCCACCCCGAGCGCGGCTGACCTTCGGCGGGGAGGGCGCCGTCAGAGGCCCCAGACCTCGACGGCGGTGCCCTCGTCCAGCTCCGTCCCGGCGGCAGGGCTCTGGCGCGCCACGACGGGGGAGCGCTCCCGCAGCGGCGTGAGCGGGGCCTCGTGGACGCGCACCGTGAAGCCCAGCTCCTCGAGGGCGGACCGGGCCCGGGCCACGTCCTGCCCGCCGAGCTCGGGCACGACGCGGCGCGCCGGACCCGCGGACACCACCACGCGGACCGCGGAGTCCGGCGCGGCCTGTGCTCCGGCGGCCGGGGTCTGGAGGAGCACGGTGCCGGCCGGGACCTCGCGGTCGGTCCGCCGCTCCGCCACGCTCACCCGCAGCTGCCCTTCGGCGGCGCGCGTGTGGGCCCGGGTGATGGTGGAGCCCGTCAGGTCCGGGACGGACACGGGGGCCGGGCCGGTGGAGACGGTCAGTTCCACGCGCGTGCCCGGGGCCAGCGGGTCTCCCGCGGCCGGAGCGGCGGCCGCCACCGTGCCGTCCGAGTAGCGCTCGTCGGCCCGGGCCGAGACCTCGACCGCCACACGGGCATGGGCTAGCCGCTCCTCCGCGGTGGCGCGGTCCAGCCCCTCGAGCGCCGGCATGACGGCGACGCCGGCCGCGCCGAGCGGGGCACCGCCCGAGCCGAGCGTCCATCCCAGGAGCAGCGCGGCACCGGTGAGCAGGAGGGTGACCGCCGTGCCGATCGCCACCGTCCTGCCGGCCCCCTCGCCGAGCGGCACCTCGGGCCGGCGCGCGGCGCGACGGCCCTCACGGGCCGGACGGGGGGTGGCCGCGGGGCGCGCGCGGGACGCGGCGGGCTCCCGCATGTCAGGACGGTCTCGCGACGCGGGCGGGTCCGTGCGCGGGAGCGGCGCCGGGTCCGCCGCCGGTGCCGGGGATGCCGAGGATGCGGGCGCCGGGGAGGAGCGGGGCGTGGAGGCGCCGTGGACGGCGTCGAGCACGGCGGTCTCGGGGTCGCCGGAGTGCCGCGGCGCAGAGGCCAGCACCCGCGTCTCGTCGTCCACCGGGACAGGATGGCCGTGGGGACGGTGGTCCAACTCCTCGGGCGTGAGCCGCTCGGCCAGGGAGTGCAGCTCGGTGAGGAGCGCCCCGGCGTCGGCGGGACGATCCGCGGGGTCCGGCTCCGTGCACCACAGGACGAGGTCGTCGAGGGGCTCGGGCAGTCCGGGGACCACCGAGGACGGCACGGGCACGCGCTCGTGCACGTGCCGGTAGGCCACGCGGATGGGGGTCGCCGCCGGATAGGGCTGCCGGCCCGTGAGCAGCTCGAAGAGCACGATGCCCGCCGCGTACACGTCGGCGCGGGCGTCCGCGGTCCCGCCCGTGATGAGCTCCGGGGCGAGGTAGGCCGGCGTTCCCACGAGCGCCTGGCCGGTGGCGGTGTGGGTGGTGGCCGCGCGGGAGAGGCCGAAGTCGGCCACGGTGATCCGCCCGTCCGTGGAGACCAGGACGTTCTCCGGCTTCACGTCCCGGTGCACGAGCCCCGCACGGTGGGCCGCCGCCAGGCCGTCCACCGCCGGGGCGAGGACGGCGAGGGCCTCGCGCGGGGTCAGCGGCGCGTCCTCACGGATCACCGTGCGCAGCGTGTGGCCGGGCACGAGCTCCATGACGAGGTAGGCCAGCACCCCGCCGTCGCCGTCGTCGGTGTGCCCCTGGTCCAGCACCGCGACGACGTGCGGGTGCGAGAGCCGGGCGGCGATCTTCGCCTCGCGTTCGAAGCGGCCCACGAGGGCCGGGTCCTCCGCGAGGTGCGGGTGCATGACCTTGAGCGCGACCTCGCGGTCGAGGCGCAGGTCCACGGCCCGGTAGACCGTGGACATGCCGCCGCGGGCGAGGCGGTCCCGGACCTCGTAGCGGCCGTCGACGATGCCCCCGACGAGGGGGTCGCGGCGTGTGCTGCTCATCGCTCCAGCCTAGAGGACCGGATCCCGCCCGCGGCGGGCGCCGCTCAGAACATGGCCATCGCGGCCTTCACCTTGGCGATGTAGTCCACGGTGTCCGGGCGGGGGCCGTCGCGCAGCACGCCGCCGAGGCCCTGGTAGTAGGCGCCGATCCCGAGCTCGAGGGTGGGCGTGCGGGCCTGGATGTACTTGATGTACGCGATGCCTGCCGTCACGTTGTCGTACGGGTCCAGCAGGTTCAGCTTCCGGCCCACCAGCTGGGACGCGAACTCGCCCGTCACGGGGATGACCTGCATCGTGCCGATCGCGTTGGCGGGGGAGACAGCCCGCTGGTTGAAGCGCGACTCGGTGTACGCGTGGGCCAGGGCGAGGCGCGGGTCGACGCCCATCTTGACGGCCGTCTCGCGGACGATCTGCTGCATCTGCTCGCGGGAGGGCACCGGCACGGACTGGAGCAGGCGGTAGTTCTCGTTGGCCGCGGCGGTCACGTGCGGCGGGTACGTGTAGTGCAGGAAGGTGTTGCCGATCGGCTGGACGTCCGAGACGGGCTGCGGGGCCACGGCGCCGTTGGAGATCACGAGCACCTGGCCGGGCCGCAGGATGGACTCCGCGGTGATCCCGTTGAGGCTGAGCAGCTGGGAGATGGAGACCTCGAAGCGCTGGGAGATGCCCCACAGGGTGTCGCCGGTGACCACGGTGTAGCGCACGGTGGACCCGGTGGTCGGCGCGGGGGCGGGCGTCGGGGTCGGCGCGGGGGCCGGGGCGGAGGCGGCCGCGCCGGTCTTCAGGACCATGCCGGGGTGGAGCATCGTGGAGGCGCTCATCCCGTTGAGGGACCACAGGGTGGACATGGAGACGCCGGTGCGCTCCGAGATGACCCACCAGCCGTCGCCGGGGCGCACGGTGTAAGTGGTCTCAGCGGCCTGGGACTGCGCCGGGACGGCGGCCAGGAGCATCAGGGGGACGGCTCCGCCGGCGAGTGCGGAGCGCAGGCGGCGGCGGGCGGGGGTGCGAGCGGAGAGGGGCACGGTGAGGACCTCGGATCCAGGGTCATGCGGGACATGGCGGTGGGGAAGCGCTGGGGTTCCCCAGCAGTCGGGCGGAGTGGGGGAGCGTGAGCCCGCCCCGTCGTGCCGTGCGACCTCGTCGATGTTATCGGAACGTGACCTGATCTCCCATTCCCCATTGCTGAGGAATTTCTGTGCATCTCGGACGTCAATTGTCACTCGCAGTTCACCCTGTATTCACCGTCACGGGGACCCGAAAGGGTCCCGCGGCCGCGCGTACCCTGGACGCGTGACCATTCCTTCCTCAGACTCCCGCGTCCCCGCCGACGCCATCCCCGCCGAGCTCGACGCCCTCGTGGGCGAGTGGCTCGCGCTGCCCGACGTCGCCGAGCGGCTGGACGTCGTGGTGACGCGCGTGCACTCCCTCGTGAAGGACCGCCGCCTCATCGCCGTCCGTCGTCCCGAGCCCGCGGTGCGCGCCGTCCCGGCGCTCTTCCTCGACGAGGAGGGGATCCTCGACTCCCTGCGCGGCACGCTCGTGCTCCTGCAGGACGCCGGGTACAGCGACGCCGAGGCCCTGCGCTGGCTCTTCACACCGGACGAGTCCCTCCCTGGCCGCCCGATCGACGCGCTGCGCGGCGGACACAAGACCGAGGTGCGGCGGCGCGCGCAGGCACTCGCCTGGTGACGTCGGCCCGGTGAGCCCTCCCGTGGTGCCGCGCGCGCCCCGCCTCAGGCGGAGCGGCGGGTGAACGCGTCGATCAGCCCGCTCACCGCAGAGCAGACCGCGTCCTCCACGCCCAGCCCCTCCCAGGCGGCGACCCCCGCGGTCGCCTCCGCGGAGAGCCGGTCGACGTCGGCCGCCACCGCGGCACGCGCGCCGCACTCCTCCAGGCGGCGCTGCCAGTGGGCCACCCGGTCGTCCGCGAGGTCGGCGTCGCCCAGGTCGGCGTCCAGGGCCTCCGCCTCGGCGGGGTCGAGGAGCGCCGCGGCCCGCGCGATCAGGACCGTCCGCTTGCCCTCCCGCAGGTCGTCTCCACTCGGCTTGCCCGTGAGAGCAGGGTCGCCGAAGACGCCCAGCAGGTCGTCGTGATACTGGAAGGCCAGGCCGAACGGCAGCGAGACCGCCGCGAACGCCTCCAGGAGGGCGTCCTCGGCCCCGGCGAGCAGCCCGCCCAGGGCGAGGGGGTGCACGGCCGAGTAGCGGGCTGACTTGAACTCCACGACGGTGGCCGCGGAACGCACGGCCTCGGCGGGATCCGGGTCCGGGGGCGTCATCTCCGCGAGGACGTCCAGGTACTGGCCGGCCATCACCTCGAAGCGCATCCGCTCCATCTCCGCACGAGCCCGGCCCGCCCGCGGCGAGCCGGCGATCGACTCGGCGAACGCCTCGTCGCTCAGGGCCAGGCACACGTCGCCGGCCAGGATGGCCGCGGAGACGCCGAAGTGCTCCGCCTCATGACGCCATCCCGCCGCGCGGTGCGTCGCCTCGAAGTGCCGGTGCACGCTGGGCATGCCGCGGCGCGTGTCCGAGCGGTCCAGGATGTCGTCGTGGATGAGCGCCGCCGCCTGGAAGAGCTCGAAGGCGGCCCCTGCCGTCACGATGCGCGGGTCGGCCGGGTCCGCGCCGGCGGCGCGCCAGCCCAGCCAGCACAGCACGGCGCGCAGGCGCTTGCCGCCCGAGGTGAGCCGGGCGATGGCGTCCACCACCGGCACGGCCCCGGGGTGGATCGCCCGCGCGTCGTCCCGCCGTCGGTCCAGGATCTCCTCGAGCCGGGCCGCGACGGCGGCGCTGTGGGTGTCCGGCGAGGGCGCGTCGGCGGGGGAGGGGCTCAGGGTCGCGGCGTCGGGCATGCCCACACCCTAGCCGCCGGTCACTAGGCTCGACCCATGCCCGCACGCCCGTCCGATGCCGCCGCCGCACCCGTGCGGGAGGCCTCGATCCTGCACGTGGACATGGACGCCTTCTTCCTGTCCGTGGAGGTGCGGGAGCGGCCCGGGCTCCGGGGCCTGCCCGCGGCCGTCGCGTCCCCGATCGGGCGCTCCGTCGTCCTCTCCGCCTCGTACGAGGCGCGCGCGTACGGCGTCCGCTCCGCCATGCCGCTCGCCCACGCCAAGGCGCTGTGCCCCCCGCTCGCGGTGGTGGCCCCGCGGCAGGACGTCTACCGTGCGGTCTCGGCGGAGGTCATGGCGCTGCTGGGGAGCGTCACCCCGGTGATGGAGCAGCTCAGCGTGGACGAGGCGTTCCTGGACGTGGCCGGCGCCCGACGGCGGCTGGGACCGCCCGAGCGCATCGCCCGGCTCATCCGCCGTCGGGTGGCGGACGAGCTGGGCCTGCCCTGCACGGTGGGCGGGGCCGCCGTGAAGTTCGTGGCGAAGATGGCCTCCACCGCCGCGAAGCCGGACGGGCTGCTGATCGTCCCGCCCGAGCGCACCCTCGCCTTCCTCCACCCCCGGCCCGTGGGGCACCTGTGGGGCGTGGGCCCGGTGATGGCGGGACGGCTCGAGACCCGGGGGATCGCCACGATCGGCGACCTCGCGCGGACCGACCCCGAGCGGCTGCGCGGGTGGTTCGGCGCCGCCGGCGCGGCCTGGTCCGAGCTCGCCCGCGGCCGGGATCCCCGCCCGGTGGCCCCGCGCGCGGCGGCGCGCACGGTGGGCGCCGACCACACCTTCGACGTCGACCCCACCGACGGGGAGGCGGTGGCCCTCGAGCTGCTGCGTCTCGGCCACCGGGTCGCGGCGCGGCTGCGCGCCGACGGCGTGGAGGCCGCGGGGGTGACGGTGCGCCTGAAGGACCCCCGCGGCCTGGTGCGCGCCCGCACCGCACGGCTGCCGAGGCCGAGCGCGGCCGCCCACGACCTCGTGGCCGCGGGCCGGCGGCTGGCTGACGAGCTGCTGGCAGAACGCCGTCACCCCGTCCGTCTCGTGGGACTGCGGGCCGAGCGCCTGACGGCAGCGGGGGAGCCCGTCCTCGAGCAGGACGCGCTCTTCCCCGCCGAGGGGGAGGAGCCGGCGGCCTCGTCGTCGGCCTGGACGGAGGCCGAGACCGCCGCCGACGCCGTCGCGCGGCGCTTCCCGGGGGCGGCCGTCCGTCCGGCGTCGCTGCTGCCGGCCCCGCGGCCGGACTCGCGCGGGGGTCCTGGCACGCCCGTCCGGTGAGCACTATCCTGGTCTGACCCGGCGCCCCCGTGCGCCCGCGTCCGCGGCCTCACGGACGACGCCTGTGATCGAAGGAGCGGGAGTGCCTCTCTCGGAGCACGAACAGCGCATGCTGGACCAGCTGGAGCGCCAGCTCAACGACGAGGACCCACGCCTCGCCACCCAGCTCGCGGAGACGTCGCGACCCGCCCTCCCGGTGCGTCGCATCGTGCTGGGGGCGGTGCTCGGCGTCGTCGGCCTGCTCGTCATCCTGGCGGGCGTGTCCACCCACCTCCTCCTCGTCGGCGTGCTGGGAACGCTCCTGCTGGGCGCCGGGATCCTGGTGCTCACGGCACGGGGGCCGGCCCAGGCCGCCCGCCCCGGGCGCTCCGGGCGTCCGACCCCGGACGCCGGGCGGCGCGAGTTCATGTCCCGCCTCGAGCAGCGCTGGGACGAGCGCCGGCGCCGCGAGCCGTGACCGCACCGGCGCGCTGAGCCCGCCGGTGCGGGAGATCCGGTCCGTCCTCGCGCCGCCCCGTCCCCACTCTCCTCCACCAGACCCCTCCACTTTCCTCCTCCACCGCCTCCTCGGCCCTCCATCGGCCCCGATCCCGCCCCGGGATCGGGGCCGGCGGCGTCCTGGGGCTCATCGGCGTGTCCCGGAGTGGGCGGCTCTCCACCGCCCCCCACCCGCCGACGACCGCGGGATTCCGCGGAGGTGAGCGGCGTCATCGGGCCGACGGGAAACGCCGCGCCGACGCGGTGGGAGGAGGGGGTTGTCGGTGGGGGAAAGTGGGGTAAAGTGGAGCGCAGGAGAGAGCAGTGGTCCCGACTCTGGTCGGGAGGGACCACTCGGCGAGTCAGGGGGTGCCATGTTCCTCGGGACCTACACCCCCCGGCTCGACGAGAAGTTCCGGCTGATCCTCCCCGCGAAGTTCCGTGAGGAGCTGTCCGAGGGACTCGTCCTGACGCGCGGGCAGGAGCGGTGCCTCTACGTCTTCAGCGCCCGTGAGTTCGAGAGGGTCCACGAGCAGATGAGGGCGGCTCCGCTGTCCTCCCGCCAAGCCCGTGACTACATCCGCGTCTTCCTCTCGGGAGCGTCGGACGAGGTCCCGGACAAGCAGGGCCGCGTGACCGTGCCCGCTCCGCTGCGCCAGTACGCGGGGCTGGACCGGGACGTGACCGTGATCGGCGCGGGGACCCGGGTCGAGATCTGGGACACCGCGTCCTGGAACGAGTACCTGGCGGAGCAGGAGGCCGCGTTCTCCGAGACCGACGAGGACGTCCTCCCCGGCGTGTTCTGACCACCGACTCACCGACTTCCCCCGCGTGAGACCTCCACCCGACGTCGCCGCACCTGACCCGCCTTCCCCTGGGCCAGGCACGGCGACGGACGGATGGGGATCCCGCCCGAGGGACCATGTCCCACCGATGGATGAGAGCAGGAGCAGGAGGTCGCCCATGGACGCCGACGCCCCCCTCCCGGACCGCTCCGCGGATTCCGCCCCCCGCCCCGAGGACCGCCACGTCCCCGTCATGCGCGACCGTGTGGTCGACCTGCTCGCCCCCGCCGTCCAGGCCGCCGTCGACGCCGGGCGCGTCCCCGTCGCGATCGACGGCACGCTGGGCATGGGCGGGCACACGGAGGCCCTGCTCCGCCGTTTCCCCACGCTGCGTGTGATCGGGATCGACCGCGACCCCCACGCCCTGCGCATGGCGCAGGAGCGCCTCCGGGAGCTCGCAGAGCGCCTCGTCCCCCACCACGGCACCTACGACGAGGTGCCCGAGGCCATGGAGGCCGCCGGCGTGACGCGCGTGGACGCGGCCCTCTACGACCTCGGCGTCTCCTCCTACCAGCTGGACGACCGGGAGCGGGGCTTCGCGTACTCCTACGACGCGCCGCTCGACATGCGCATGGACACCACCGCAGAGCGCTCGGCCGCGACGCTGGTGGCGGACCTGGACGAGGACGAGCTGCGTCGCATCATCCGCCGCGACGGCGAGGAGCGGTTCGCCGGGCCGATCGCCGCGGCGATCGTGCGCGCCCGTGCCGAGGCCCCCATCGAGACCACGGGCCGCCTCGTGGACGTCATCCGGGATGTCGTGCCCGTCTCCGCCGGCGCCAAGGGCGGCCACCCGGCCAAGCGCACCTTCCAGGCCCTGCGCATCGCGGTGAACGAGGAGCTCGACATCCTCGACGCCGCCGTGCCGGCCGTCCTGGACGCCCTCGCCGTGGGAGGCCGCCTCGTCGTGATGAGCTACCACTCGCTCGAGGACCGGATCGCCAAGCGGCACCTGAGCGCCTGGGCCACCTCGACCGCGCCGCCCGGGTTCCCCGTGGTCCTGGAGGAGCACGAGCCCGTGGTGCGCATGCTGACCCGCGGCACCGAGAAGCCCACTTCCAGGGAAATCGCTGAGAACCGCCGCGCCTCCTCGGCGAAAGTGCGTGCGGTTGAGAAGATCAGGGCGACGAGGACACCGCAATGACGGCGTATGAGGAGTTGGGCATGAGCGCACAGGCGCGGATCGAGACCACGCTGCACCCGGTCTCGCCCTACGAGGCGGTCCCGCCGCGGGCCCTCGAGCCGCGCACCCCCCTCTCCGTCGTCCCCGCCCCGCTGCCGCGCTCCGGACCGGGGCTCGTCGTGTTCTGCGTGAGCCTGCTGGTCGCGGCCCTCGCGGCCGTCCTCGTGCTCAATATCACGCTCTCCAACCGTCAGTACGCCCTGCTCGAGCTGCGCGCGGAGCAGCAGACCCTGATGCAGACCAACGAGCGCCTGGCCGAGCAGGTGGGCTACCTCGAAGCACCCCAGAACCTCGCCGCGCGCGCCGACGCCCTCGGCATGGTGCCCCCCGCCGGCACCGCGGCCCTGGACGCCTCCACCGGAGAGTTCTCCGGCGAGGCCGTCGGGGCGGGCACCGGCAGCGTCTCGGCCGCCTTCGTCGCCCCGCCCGCCGGCGCTGACGCGGCGGGCCCCGCGGACGCCGAGGGCCGCATCCCCGCGCCGCGCACGGGGGCCGGCGCGGCCGACCCGGCAGCGGCCGCCCCTGCCTCCGGCGAGCCGTCTGCGCCCGCCGCAGGCCAGCCGGGGCCCGCCGTCGACTGATGACGCGTTCCGCCCCCCACCCCGCCCACGGCGGGTCTCGGGTCCTCTCCGCGCCCGGACTGCCCACCGTCCGCACCCGAGCCGCCCTGCTGGTGGTGCTGGGACTCCTGGCCGCCCTCGCGCTCCGCCTCCTCTTCGTGCAGGGCGTGGACCCCACGGGCCAGGCCGCCAGGGCCATGGACGAGAGGCTGCGCACCCAGACGCTCGAGCCCGAGCGCGGGTCCATCCTCGACCGCGACGGCGACGTCCTCGCCGCCAGCGTCCGCCGCTACGACATCGTGGTGGACCAGCGCCTCGTCAAGGACTTCGACGAGTGGGACCGGGAGAGCGGCGGGGAGAAGCGGGTGAGCGTGGACGAGCGGCTCCGGGAGCTCGCCGGGGTGCTGGAGCTCTCCGAGGAGGAGGTGCGCCGCTCCACCCTCGGCGACCGTCCCTACGCGGTGGTCAAGCGCTCCGTCACCCCCGAGGTCCGTGAGCGGGCGCTCGCCGTCCGCGTGCCCGGCGTCCTGGCCGATCCGGTGGACCGTCGGACCTATCCGAACGGGGCGGTGGCCGGCAGCGTCGTGGGCTTCATGGGCGGCGACGGCGAACCCCTCGAGGGCCTCGAGCTCAGCCAGGACGCCGTCATGTCCGGCACGGAGGGCACGCGCACCTTCGAAGTGGGCGCGGACGGCATCCGCATCCCCAACGCGGAGTACGAGGAGACACCCGCGGTGGACGGTGCGGACCTGCGCCTCACGCTGGACAAGGACGCCCAGTGGTACGCGCAGGAGCAGATGGGCGCCCTCGCGGCCCAGCACCAGGCGGAGTGGGCGAACGCCGTCGTGATGGACGCCCGCACCGGCGACGTGCTGGCCATGGCCGACTCCACCACGGTCGACCCGGCGGAGCCGGACGCCACCGACGCCCGCTTCCGCACGCCCACCACGCTCACCACGCCGTACGAGCCGGGGTCCACGGGCAAGGCCCTCACGCTGGCTGCGGCCCTCGACGCCGGCGTGGTCGAGCCGGAGGACGCCTTCACCGTCCCCAACCGGATGGACTTCCACGGCCAGACGATCAGCGACGCCGGGCGGCACCCGACCTTCGACATGACGGCGGCGGGCATCTTCGCGCGCTCGTACAACACGGGCACGGTCCAGATCGCGGAGCGGCTCACGGACCAGCAGCGGTACGACGCGATGCGCGCCTTCGGGATCGGCCAGCCGATCCCGCTCGGCCTTCCCGCGCCCGCGACGTCCGTGCTCGTCCCGCCCTCCGCGTGGGACGGCCGCCAGCGCCTCGTCACGGCCTTCGGGCAGGGCTACACGCAGACCACCCTGCACACCGCCCAGATGTACCAGGCCCTCGCCAACGGCGGCATGCTCATGCCCGCGCGGCTGATCGACGCGGCCGTCGACGCGGACGGGGCGGAGCGGCGGTGGGAGGACGGGCGCACGCCCCGCCGCGTGGTCTCCGAGGACACCGCGGCAGAGATGCTGCGCATGACGGAGACGGTGATCACCCAGGGGACGAGCAAGGCCGCCGCGATCCCCGGGTACCGCGTGGGCGGCAAGTCCTCCACCGCCGAGGCCGCCGGACCGACCGGGCGCTACGACGGGTACAACTACGGCTTCACGGCGGTGGCGCCGCTGCACGACCCGCGCTTCGTGGTCTCGGTGTCCCTGCACCGCCCCACGGCAGGCGGCAGCTCGAAGGTGGCCGCGGAGGCCGCCGCGCGGATCATGGAGCACATGCTGCGCCAGGCCAACGTCCCCGCCGCCGGGGCGGACCCCCACGACTACCGTGTGTTCGTGGACGACCCGCAGGAGCGCCCGTGGTGACGCGAGGACAGACAGTGACGAGCACGGAGGAGCACCCCATGACGCAGACGCCCGGACCCGAGGCGCCGCTGAGCCCGGCGGAGCAGGACGGGGCGTTCCGACCCGCGCACGTGGACCCGCTGCCGTGGGACGCCCTCCTGAGCGCTCTCGAGACCGCCGGGCAGCCTGCCCGCGTGCACGGCGAGGCGCCCGCCGCGGGCCTCACGGGGGCGGCCCTCGACTCACGGGTCGTCCGCCCCGGCGACCTCTACATCGCCCTGCCCGGTGCGCGTGCCCACGGCGCCGCGTTCGCGGGGGCCGCCCTCGACGCGGGCGCCCGCGCCGTTCTCACCGACGCCGCCGGCGTGCGGCTGCTGGCCGAGGCCGGTCGCGACGCCGTGCCCGTCCTGGACGTGGAGTCAGTGCGCACCGCCGCCGGCGTGGCGGCGGCGGCGGTCTACGGCCGGGGCCTGGATGCGGGGCCCCGACTGGTGGGCGTGACGGGCACGAACGGCAAGACCACCACGAGCTTCCTCGCCGCCGCGCTGCTCGAGGCGCTCGGGCGCCGCAGCGGGATCATCGGCACCATCCTCACCCGCGCGGGGGAGCGCACGGTGCCCTCCACCCTCACCACCCCGGAGTCCACCCAGCTGCACGCCCTCATGGCGCTCATGCGTGAGGAGGGCGTGGACACCACGGTCATGGAGGTCTCCTCGCACGCCGTCTCCTACCGGCGCATCGCGGGGCTGCGGTACGCCGTGGCCGGCTTCACGAACCTCACGCAGGACCACCTGGACCTGCACGGCTCCATGGACGAGTACTTCGCGGCCAAGGCCGGGCTCTTCGACGCCGACCGCACGGACCGCGCCGTCATCACCGTCGACGGCGGCGAGGGCCCGCGCTGGGGCCTGGCCATGGCACGGGCCGCGCAGGCGCCCGTGACCACGCTCGCGCTCGGCCCCGCGGCCCCCGTGCCCGGCGCGCTCGCCGCGGAGGCCCCGGACTTCCGCGCGGACTGGGCGATCACGGAGCTGACGCCGGACGGCCTCGGCCACCGGTTCACCCTGCACCACGCCGCGTCGGGGCGGGTCCTGCGGGCCTCCGTGGGCCTGCCCGGGCGCTTCAACGCGGCCAACGCCGCGCTCGCGGCCCTCCTGGTGCTGCACGCCGTCGGGGAGGACCAGCTGGACGCGCTCGAGGCCGTGCTGGACGTCCCGGCGGGGGAAGGCCCGTTCGCGGCGGCCGTCCCCGGCCGCATGGAGGTCGTGGGGCGCGAGCCGGACGCCGTGGTGGACTTCGCCCACAACCCCGACGGCATGGTCCAGGCGCTCACCTCCCTCTCGGACGCCCGCGCGGCCGGCGGCCGGACGGGGCGCACGCTCATCGTCTTCGGCGCCACGGGCGACCGCGACGTCACCAAGCGTCCGCTCATGGGGCGGATCGCCGTCGACCACGCCGACGTCGTGATCGTCACGGACGACACGCCCCACTCGGAGGACCCCGCGCCCATCCGCGGCGACGTGCTCGCGGGTGCCCGCGAGCAGGCCGCCCGTGCGGCGGCCGAGGGCCGCACGGTGCTCGTGGAGGAGGTCGTCCCGCGCGCCGCGGCGATTCGGCGGGCCGTGGAGCTCGCGGCGGACGCGGACGGCATCCTCGTGGCCGGCCGCGGCCACGAGACGGAGCAGGACTTCGACGGCGTGGCCGTGCCGCTGGACGACCGCGTCGAGCTGCGCTCCGCGCTGGCCGAGCGCACGAGGGGCCGGTCGCAGGCGTCCTCCGGGGGTAAGGTCGACCCGTCATGATCGCTCTCACCGCCGCCCAGGTCGCCGACGCCGTCTCCGGCGCGCTCACCGCCGCCCTCGACCCCGAGACCGTGCTCGTGCACGCCACCCCGGACTCCCGGCAGGTGGAGGGGGCCGGCACGCTCTACATCGCGAAGCCGGGGGAGAGCGCCGACGGCCACGACTTCATCGACGCGGCCCTCGCCGCCGGCGCCTCCGCGGTGCTGGCCGAGCGCGTCACCCACGCCCCCGACGGCGCGGAGCATCCCGCGATCGTCGTGCCGGATGCGGTGCTCGCGATGGGCGCCCTCGCCCGCGAGGTGATCCGCCGCATCCGCGCGCACTCCGAGACCACCGTCGTCGGGATCACCGGCTCGGCCGGCAAGACCACGACGAAGGACCTGCTGGCGGCCCTGCTGTCCACGCAGGGCCCCACCGTCGCCCCCGTCGGATCCTTCAACGGCGAGGTCGGCGTGCCGCTGACGGCCTTCCGCGCCGAGCTGGACACGCGCTTCCTGATCGTGGAGATGGGGGCCGACCACGTCGGCAACATCGCCTACCTGTGCGACATCGTGCAGCCGGACGTCGGCGTGGTGCTCATGGTGGGCACCGCCCACGCGGGCAGCTTCGGCGGGGTGGAGAACATCGCCACGACGAAGGGCGAGCTCGTCGAGGCGCTGGCCGCCGACGGCGTCGCGATCCTCAACCGGGACGACCCGAAGGTCGCCGCGATGGCCTCCCGCACCCAGGCCCCCGTCACCTGGTTCTCCGCCGACGAGGACGCCCTCGCCTCCGTGGCCGAGGACGTCGCCGCGGGCCGCGCCGCCGCCCTCGTGGCCGCCCGCGACCTGCGCATGGACGCGGAGGAGCACCCCGAGTTCGACCTCCAGGTCGGCGCCGACCTCGACGCGCCCCGCCACCCGGTCCGCTCCGCCCTGACGGGCGCCCACCACGCCTCCAACGCGCTCGCGGCGGCCGCGGCCGCCCACGCCGCGGGCATGGAGCCCGCCGCGATCGCCCGCGTCCTCGACGGGCTCGGCCCCACGAGCCGCTTCCGCATGGAGCGCACGGACCGCGCGGACGGCGTCACGGTCATCAACGACGCGTACAACGCCAACCCCGAGTCCATGCGCGCGGCCCTGCGGACCCTGGCCACGCTCGGCCGCTCCACGGGGCGCCGCACGTGGGCCGTCCTCGGCGAGATGCTCGAGCTGGGCGACGCCCGCGTGCGCGAACACACCCTCGTGGGCGAGTCCGTCGTGCGCCTGAACATCGCCCAGCTGCTCGTGGTCGGCGCCGGCGCGCGCCCCCTCTACCTCGCCGCCCTCAACGAGGGCAGCTGGGGCGAGGAGGCCCACTTCGTGGACGACGCCGCGCAGGCCGAGGCGTTCCTCGCCGCGCGCCTCGAGCCCGGCGACATCGTGCTCGTGAAGTCCTCGAACGGGGTCGGTCTGGCCGCCCTCGGCGAGCGGCTCGCGACCGCGGACGTCGACCCCTCCGCCTCCCCCTCCGTCCCGTCTCTCAAGGAGCCCCGCCCGTGATCGGCCTTCTCGTCGGTGGCCTCCTCGGCCTGATCCTCTCGATCGTCGGCACCCCCCTGTTCATCCGGTTCCTCGTGCGGAAGGGGTACGGCCAGTTCATCCGTGACGACGGTCCCACCACGCACAAGACCAAGCGCGGCACGCCCACCATGGGCGGCGCCGTGATCATCGGGGCGCTCGTGCTCGGCTACCTCCTCACGCACGCGGTGCTCGCCCTGATCGGCAGCCCCATGGCCGGCCCCACGGCGTCGGGCCTGATCCTGCTGTTCCTGACCGTCGGCATGGCGTTCGTGGGCTTCGTGGACGACTTCACGAAGATCACGAAGCAGCAGTCCCTCGGCCTCACGGCGCGAGGCAAGATCATCCTGCAGGCGCTGATCGGCACCGCGTTCGCGCTGCTGGCCCTGAACTTCCGCGACGAGCGGGGCCTCACCCCCGCCTCCACCGCGGTCTCCTTCGTGCGCGACGTGCCGTGGCTCGACCTCGCCTTCGCCGGCCCCGTGCTGGCCGTGGTACTGTTCGTGATCTGGTCCAACCTCATCACCACCGCCACCACGAACGCGGTGAACCTCACGGACGGCCTGGACGGCCTGGCCACGGGCGCGACCGCCATGGCGACCGGCGCGTACGTGCTCCTGTCCCTGTTCCAGGCGAGCCAGCACTGCGGGCTCGGCGGAGCGCCCGGGTGCTACGAGGTCCGCGACCCCATGGACCTCGCCCTGCTGGCCGCCGTGCTCACCGGCGCGCTGCTCGGCTTCCTGTGGTGGAACACCTCGCCGGCCAAGATCTTCATGGGCGACACCGGCTCCCTCGGCCTCGGCGGCGCCCTCGCCGGCTTCGCGATCTTCACGCGCACCGAGATCCTCGTGGTGCTGCTCGCCGGCCTCATGGTGGCCATCACCCTCTCCGTGATCATCCAGGTGGGCTGGTTCAAGATCTCCGGCGGCAAGCGCGTGTTCCTCATGGCGCCGCTGCAGCACCACTTCGAGCTGAAGGGCTGGGCCGAGGTCACCGTGGTGGTCCGGTTCTGGCTCGTTGCGCTGATGTGCGTCATCGCCGGCCTCGCCGTCTTCTACGGCGAGTGGCTGCTCGCCCAGGGCGGCCTCGCCGGGGTGACCCCGTGAGCGCCGTCGAGGGGATGGGCCCCGTGCTGAGCCCCCGTGCGGACACCCCCCGCACGGAGTCCCTGCACGGGTGGGACGCGCCGGGCTGGCGCGGCCTGCGCGTCGTGGTCACCGGGCTGGGCGTCAGCGGATTCTCCGTGGCGGACACGCTGGCCGAGCTCGGCGCCGTCGTGACGGTGGTGGACGGCAACGACGGCCCGGAGAACCAGGCCCGCGCGGAGACCCTGCGGATCGTCGGCGTCTCCGAGGTGCTCCTCGACGCCGAGGCGACCCGCTCCCTGCCCGTCGTGGCCGGGGAGCCGGCGGACCTCGTCGTGACCTCCCCGGGCTGGCGCCCGGATCAGCCGCTGCTCATGGAGGCGCACGCCGCCGGCCTGCCGATCTGGTCGGACATCGAGCTGGCCTGGCGCGTGCGGGAGCGGCCCGGCCGCCCGACCGCCGAGTGGGTCTGCCTCACGGGCACCAACGGCAAGACGACCACCGTGACGATGGTCGAGGCCATCCTGCGCGCCGGCGGGCGCCGCGCGATCGCGTGCGGCAACGTGGGCACGCCCGTGCTCGACGCCGTCCGCGACCCCGAGGGCTTCGACGTCCTCGCCCTCGAGCTCTCGAGCTTCCAGCTGCACTGGACGCACAGCCTCGCCCCGGCCGCCGCCGCCGTGCTCAACCTCGCCGAGGACCACGTCGACTGGCACGGCTCCCTGGAGGCCTACGCCGCGGACAAGGGCAAGGTCTATCAGAACGCGCGCGTGGCCTGTGTCTACAACGAGGCCGACGCCTTGACGCGCACCCTCGTGGAGCGCGCGGACGTGCAGGAGGGCTGCCGCGCGATCGCCTTCACCACGGGCACCCCCGGGCTGTCCACGGTGGGCATGGTGGACGGCATCCTCGTGGACCGCGCCTTCACCGAGAACCGCCGGCACGAGGCCGTCGCCCTCGCCGCGCGCTCCGACCTGGGCGCCGTCGCCCCGAAGCACACGGTGGCGAACGCCGCGGCCGCCGCCGCGCTCACCCGTGCCGTGGGCGTGAGCCCCGAGGCCGTCGCGGAGGGCCTGCGCGGCTACGACCGCGGCGAGCACCGCATCCAGCTCGTGGCCACCTCCCGCGACGTGATGTGGGTGAACGACTCCAAGGCCACGAACCCCCACGCCGCCGACGCCTCCCTGGCCGCGTTCACCTCGATCGTCTGGCTCGCGGGCGGACTGCCCAAGGGCGTGACCTTCGACGAGCTCGTGAGCACGCACGCGAGGCGGCTGCGCGCCGTGGTCCTGCTCGGCACGGACACCTCCGTGCTGCGCGCGGCCCTCGCGGCCCACGCCCCGGACGTGCCCGTCCACGCGCCGCTGGCGGACGTCGACGGCGCCGGATCGCCGGACGGCCCGGCCGTCATGGCCGCGGCCGTGCGGCTCGCGGACACGCTCGCCCGGCCGGGGGACACCGTCCTCATGGCGCCGGCCGCGGCGTCCATGGACCAGTTCCGCTCGTACGCCGAGCGCGGAGACAGCTTCATCGCCTCCGTCGCGGCCCTGATGCAGGAGCACGGCTGGGACGTGGACGGCGAGGGCCCCGGCCCCGACGCCCCGGACCCGTCCTGACCACCCGACCGACCGCCACCCCGAGGAGCACCATGCCGCACACCGCACCGAGCCGCCCGGCGGCGACGCGCGGAGCGCACGGCGCCCCGGGCCGTCCCGCCCGCCCCGGCAGCCCGATGACCCGGGTCTGGGCGGGCCTGGAGGGCGCCCGCGCCCTGGACCTCTCCGCGTTCCTGATCGGGACCAGCGCGGCCCTCCTGACCGTGCTGGGCCTCGTGATGGTCCTCTCCTCGTCCTCGGTCGAGGCCATCGGCACCGGCGGAGGCTCCTACGACCTGTTCCTGCGCCAGCTCATGTGGGCCGGCGTGGGCGTGGCCGTGCTCATCGGGTTCTCCCTCACGCCCCTGCGGGTGCTGAAGGCGCTGGCGTGGCCGGCGATCGGCATGGCGATCCTGCTCCTGGTGCTCGTGGCCTTCACCCCGCTGGGCGTGGAGGTCGGCGGCAACCGCAACTGGCTCGGCATCGGCGGCTTCCGGATGCAGCCCTCGGAGGCGGCCAAGCTCGCCCTCGCGCTGTGGAGCGGGGCCGTGCTGGAACGCAAGGCCCGCCTCATCTCCCACGTCAAGCACGCGCTGCTGCCCGTGCTCCCCATGGCCGCGCTCCTGATCGGCCTCGTGCTCGCCGGCCGGGACCTCGGCACCGCCCTCATCCTCGCCCTCGTCCTCATGACCGTCCTCTTCGTGGCCGGCACCCACCGGGGGGTGTTCCTCGTCTCCGGAGCCGTGGTGACGGTGGGGGCGATCCTGATGACCGTGTTCGCCCCGCACCGCATGGTGCGCGTGCAGGCGTGGCGCGGGATCTGCGACTTCCCCACGGACCCGTGCTTCCAGCCGGACCACGGCATGTTCGCGCTCGCCTCGGGCGGCTGGTGGGGGGTGGGCCTCGGCCAGTCCCGCCAGAAGTGGAGCTACATCCCGGAGGCGGAGAACGACTTCATCTTCACCATCCTGGGCGAGGAGCTCGGCCTCGTCGGCACCCTCGCCGTGATCCTGGCGTTCGCCGCCCTGGCCGTCGGCATGTACCGCGTGGCCGCCCGCACCACGTCCACGTTCATCCGCCTGACCACGTGGGGGATCCTCGCGTGGCTCGTGGGCCAGGCCTTCGTGAACATCGCCATGGTCTCCGGGATGATCCCCGTGGTGGGCGTGCCCCTGCCGTTCATCTCCTACGGCGGCTCGGCGCTCACGCTGTCCCTGGCCGCGGTGGGCGTGGTCCTCTCCTTCGCCCGCCACGAGCGCCGGCGCGCCGCAGAGCTGCGGGCACTGGCCCACGACGACGACGGCGCCGCCGGCCTCGACGACGGGCCGGCGGCCGACGCCGTGCCGGACGCCCGGCCCGCCTCCCGGGCGCACACCGACTCGGCGGAGCCGGAGACCGATCCCATCCCGCTCGTCCCTTCCCCCACCCGTGCACCGCAGGAGTCCTGATGCCGCAGACCCCCGAGACCGACCGTCCGCTCCGCGTCGTCCTGGCCGGCGGCGGCACCGCCGGCCACATCTCGCCCATGCTCGCCATCGCCCGTGCCCTGGGGGCGGACCAGGGGCAGGTACCCGCCGTGTGCACCATGGTGGGCACCGCCTCCGGCATGGAGACCCGCCTGGTTCCCGAGGCCGGCTTCGAGCTGGACCTCATCGACCGCGTCCCCATGCCCCGACGCCCCTCGATGGACGTCGTCCGCTTTCCGGGGCGCTTCCGCGCGGCCATCGGCGCGGCGAGCCGCATCCTCGCCGAGCGGGAGGCGGACGTGCTCGTGGGCGTGGGCGGCTACGTCGCCACGCCGATGTACCTCGCCGCCCAGCGGGCCGGCATCCCGTACGTGGTCCACGAGGCCAACGCGAAGCCGGGGCTGGCCAACCGCCTCGGCGCCCGCCGGGCCTCGCGCGTCGGCACCGCCCTGCCCCAGACCCGCCTGCCGCGCGCGGAGTGGGTCGGGATGCCCATGCGCCCGGAGATCTCGGGCCTCGACCGCAGCGCCGCACGGGCTGCCGCCCGCGCCGAGCTCGGCCTGGACCCGGAGCCCACCACCGTGGTGGTGACCGGCGGCAGCTCCGGTGCGCTGGCCGTGAACCGCACCGTGCGCGAGTCGCTGGACGACCTCCTCGGAGCGGGCCTGCAGGTCTTCCACCTCACGGGCCGCGGCAAGGAGCTCACCGACGACGCCGGCCACCGGGTCCAGCGCGACGGCTACGTCCAGCGCGAGTTCCTGAGCGGCATGGAGCGGGCCTACGCCGCCGCCGACCTCATGGTCGCCCGCTCCGGCGCCGGCACGGTGTGCGAGGTCTCGGCGGTGGGGCTGCCCGCCGTGTTCGTCCCGCTGCCCGTGGGCAACGGCGAGCAGGCGCTCAACGCCGGGCCCGTGGTGGAGGCCGGCGGCGCCCTCCTCGTGCGCGACGACATGTTCCGCGCGGACTGGGTCCGACGCGAGCTGATCCCCCTGGCCACCGACCCCGCGCGCCTGTCCGCGATGGCGGAGGCCTCCGCGCGCCTGGGCGTGCGGGACGCGGACGTGACGATGGCCGGCCTCGTGCGCGCGGCGGCCCAGGAAGGAGCACGGCGATGAGCCACCAGACCACCCCCGCATCCGAGGGGCGCTTCGCCGACCTCGGCCGCGTCCACCTGCTCGGGATCGGCGGCGTCGGCGTCTCCGGCGTCGCGCGCATCCTCCAGGACCAGGGCGTCGCGATCTCCGGCTCGGACGCCAAGGACCTGCCCGTCATGCGCGAGCTCGCCGCGGGCGGGGCCCGCATCACGGTGGGCTACGCGGCCGAGCACGTGGGGGAGGACGTCACCACCGTGATCGCCTCCTCGATCGCCGGCCCGGGCAACCCGGAGCACGACGCCGCCGTGGAGCGCGGCCTGCGCGTGCTGCACCGCTCGGAGGGCCTCGCCCTCGCCATGGCGGGGCACCGGGTGCTCGCCGTCGCCGGCACCCACGGCAAGACCACGACCTCGTCCATGGCGGCGATGGCCTTCTCCTCCGCGGGCTGGGACCCGACGTTCGCCGTCGGCGCCGCCGTCGCCGGGCTCGGCACGAACGCCCAGGCCGGCCGGGGCGAGTGGTTCATCGCGGAGGCCGACGAGTCCGACGGCACGCTCGTGAACTACCCCAGCACGATCGCCGTGGTCACCACCGTGGAGGCCGACCACCTGGACCACTACGGCACGGAGGAGGCGGTGCACCAGGTGTTCCGCGACTTCGCGGCCGGGCTGCCGGCCGCCGCGGAAGGCGGAGCACTCGTGGCGTGCCTGGACGACGACGGCGCGGCCGCCCTGGCCGCGTGGGCGCGGGTCCACACCGCGGCGCGGGTCCTCACCTACGGCTCCGCCGAGCGCGACGGAGTGCGTCCGGACCTGCTGGTCTCGGACCTCACGGTGGAGCCGGGGGAGTCGGGGGTGGGCCAGCGCGCCCGCTTCACGCTCGCCGACGGGACCTCCGCGGAGGTCCGGCTGCAGGTGCCGGGACGCCACAACGCCCTGAACGGGGCGGCCGTGGCGCTCGCCGCCGTCGAGGCCGGCATGGTCTTCGAGGACGCCGTGCGCGGCCTCGAGGCCTTCCGAGGCACCGCCCGGCGCTTCGAGTTCCGCGGCGCCGGCCGTGGCGTGCGCGTCTTCGACGACTATGCGCACCACCCCACCGAGGTGGCGGCCGCCGTCTCGGCGGCCCGTGCGGTGGCGGACGGGCACCGCGTGCACGTGCTCTTCCAGCCGCACCTGTTCTCCCGGACGCGCGAGTTCGCCGCCGAGTTCGCCACGGCGCTCTCCGGAGCGGACGTCGTGCGCGTGCTGCCCGTGTACGCGGCCCGCGAGCAGCCGATGGAGGGGGTGGACTCCTCGCTCATCGCGTCCCGCCTGACCACCGCCGACCCGGCAGACCGGGCCGTGGCGGAGGACCGCGCCGCCGCCGTGGCCCAGCTGGCCCGCGGTGCGGCGGACGGCGACGTGATCCTCACGATGGGCGCGGGCGACGTCACCGCCCATGGCGCCGACCTCGTGGCGGCCCTGGCCGACGACGCGGGCACGGCGTCCTCCCCCGCCTCGTGAGCGAGCGGCCGGGCCGTCCGCTGCCTCCCGTGGGGGACGCCGGGTCCACGGTGGTCCGCTTCCCCGGGCGCAGCGCCCGCCAGCGCCGGGCCGCCCGCTGGGCGATCGGCGCCGGCGTCGCCGCGCTCCTGGCCCTCGTCGCCTGGATCCTGTTCTTCTCTCCCGTCCTCGCGGTCGACCGCGTGTCGGTGACCGGCACGCGGCTGGTGGACCGGGCCGACGTCGAGCGCCGTCTCGAGCCGTTGCGGGGCGAGCCGCTGCCGCGCATCGGGACGGGCCGGGTGGAGGGCCTGCTCGCGGACGTCCCGGGCATCGCCGAGGTGCGCTCCGTGGCCCAGCCGCCCACCGGTGTGGAGGTGGTCGTGCGGGAGGAGACCCCCGTGGCGCGGAAGGAGGCGGGGGACAGGGTCGACGTGCTGCTCGCGGACGGCTCCGTCCTGTCCGGCATCGCGGACGAGGCGCCCGGGATCGGCGCGCTGCCCTCCATGGCGGATCCCCTGCCCGGCGGGGACGAGGCGGTGCGCGCCGAGGCGGCCCGCGTCCTCACCACGCTGCCGGACGCGGTCCGCTCCCGCGTGGAGACGGTGGGCACGGGCACGCCCGGGCAGGTGAGGCTCGGGCTCGACGGCGGCACGGTCCTCGTGTGGGGAGACGACTCGCACGCCGACCTCAAGGGGGACGTCGTCGAGGCCTTCCTGGACGAGGACGGCGGCGGCCCGGACCTGCGCCGCGTGAAGGAGCTGGACGTCTCGGTCCCGGAGCGGCCGATCACCCGCTGAGGCACCATCGCCGGGGGCGACGGGGTCTCAAGGTGAAAGTGAAGATGAAGGTTGTGCTCGACCGACCGGCGCCCTCGCTCGACCTGCTCCGACGAAGGCCTGAAGTTCGACTCTCACGTGAAGGTTGAACAACGACACGCGCGAGCCCCGCCGTGATGCGGATTTCTTTGCGCTGGCCGCGCCCATGCCAGTACGGTGGTCCTGAACGCGCGTGAGCGGCATCATTCAAGCTGAGCTTGAAGGCGGCTCGTCAAGGGGTCCGTACCCCGTCGGGCGTGGACATCGCGATTCCGAGCAAAGGGACTGAACACCGTGGCTGCACCCCAGAACTACCTGGCCGTCATCAAGGTCGTCGGCATCGGCGGCGGCGGCGTCAACGCCGTGAACCGCATGATCGAGGTGGGGCTCCGCGGCGTGGAGTTCATCGCGATCAACACGGACGCACAGGCGCTCCTGATGTCCGACGCGGACGTGAAGCTGGACGTGGGCCGCGAGCTCACCCGCGGCCTCGGTGCCGGCGCGAACCCCGAGGTGGGCCGCCAGGCCGCCGAGGACCACGCCGATGAGATCGAGGAGGTCCTGCGCGGGGCGGACATGGTCTTCGTGACCGCCGGCGAGGGCGGCGGCACCGGCACCGGCGGCGCCCCCGTGGTGGCCCGCATCGCCCGCTCGCTCGGCGCGCTGACCATCGGCGTCGTGACCCGCCCGTTCACCTTCGAGGGCCGCCGCCGCGCGGGCTCCGCGGAGAACGGCATCGACGCGCTGCGGGACGAGGTCGACACCCTGATCGTCATCCCGAACGACCGCCTGCTCTCCATCTCGGACCGCAACGTCTCCGTCATGGACGCGTTCCGTCAGGCGGACCAGGTCCTGCTCTCCGGCGTGCAGGGCATCACCGACCTCATCACCACCCCCGGCCTGATCAACCTCGACTTCGCGGACGTGAAGTCCGTGATGCAGGGCGCGGGCTCGGCGCTCATGGGCATCGGCCACGCCCAGGGCGAGGACCGTGCCGTCAAGGCCGCCGAGCTCGCCATCGCCTCCCCGCTGCTCGAGGCCTCGATCGACGGCGCCTACGGCGTGCTGCTCTCCATCCAGGGCGGCTCCGATCTCGGCCTGTTCGAGATCAACGAGGCCGCGCGCCTCGTCCAGGAGGTCGCGCACCCCGAGGCCAACATCATCTTCGGCGCCGTGATCGACGACGCCCTGGGCGACGAGGTCCGCGTCACCGTGATCGCCGCCGGGTTCGACCAGGTGGACGCCACCTCCGCCCCGCAGGCCTACCAGCAGCCCGCCCCGCAGGCGCAGTCCTCCTCCTACCCGCAGGCGCAGCAGCTGCCGCAGCAGCGCGAGGCCCCGTCCACGCAGCAGCAGCAGGCCCCGCAGCAGTCGGCTCCGCAGGGATACACCCAGCCGCAGCGTGCCGCGGTGCCGGGCACGGTCCCGACGCAGTCCGGCCAGCAGGGCCAGCAGCAGTCCCGCCCGCGTCCCGAGCTGCCCACCGTCGTCGAGCCCGACCTGGGCGCCGGCTCGTCCGACCTGGACGTGCCGGACTTCCTGAAGTGACCGCCTCGAAGGGGCCGGAGGGGACCGTCGTGGGCCGCTCCGGCCCCTTCGTGCACCGTGTGGACCTCCCGGCAGGCGGCCGGGGGAGCGCGGTGCACGTGGCGTGGACGTCCGTGGACGCGGGCAGCCTCGCCTTCCACGTCCTGGACTCGGACGCCCCCGCCGCACGCGCGGACGTCGCGGCGGCGCGCCGCGCCCTCGAGGCGGAGATGGGCGTGACGCCCGGGTCCACCGTCTACCTCGACCAGGTCCACTCGGCGGACGTGGTGTGGGCCGAGGGCCGCGGCTGGGAGCACGACGCCCCCGTGACCGCCGACGCCGCGGTGAGCCGCGATGGCACCCGTCCCCTCGCCGTCATGGTGGCCGACTGCCTCCCGGTGGTCCTCATGGACGAGCGCACGGGCGCCACCGCGGTCGCGCACGCGGGCCGGCGCGGCCTGCTGGGCGGCGTCCTGGAGAACACGCATGCGCGCCTCCTCTCCCTCCGCCCGGCCGAGGACCGGGAGGCCCCGGGGATCCGCGCGTGGATCGGTCCCGGCGTGTGCGGGAACTGCTACGAGGTCCCCCCGCAGATGTGCGCCGATGCCGCCGAGCGGATCCCCGTCGTCGCCTCGCGCACCTCGTGGGGCACCCCCGCGCTCGACCTGCCGGCCGGCGCCGAGGCCGTCCTCGCGTCCCTGGGTGCCGCCGTGGAGCGCGTCCGGGCGTGCACCCTCGAGGACGATCGGCTCTTCTCCCACCGGCGGGCGCCGGGCCGAGGCCGGTTCGCCGGGCTCGTGTGGCGCACCCCCGCGGACGCCTCCACCGGGGAGGCGCAGCGTGGCTGAGCGCCCCGCCGACACCTGCACCCCCGATGCCGGCACCGGGGACGTCCCCATCGACGGCGTCGGTGCCGCCGACGCCCGCACCGCTGAGCTGGCCGCCGCGCTGGACGCCGTCCGTGCGCGCATCGCGCGGGCCGCGGCCGGGGCCGGACGCGCCGACGTGCCCGAGCTGATCGTGGTGACCAAGACCCACCCGGCCGCAGACGTCGCCCGGCTGGCGCGCCTCGGCGTGCGCGACGTGGGGGAGAACCGCGACCAGGAGGCCCGGCCCAAGGCGGCCGAGGTCGCCGAGGCGCTCGGCGCCGACGCCCCGCGGTGGCACTTCATCGGCCAGCTGCAGACCAACAAGGCCAAGCTCGTCGTGCGGTACGCGAGCGCCGTGCACTCCGTGGACCGCGTCGAGCTCGCAAACGCGCTCTCCCGCGCCGTGGTGCTGCGGCGCGAGCGGGAGGGCGGGGGAGCGGACGGCGTGCCCGACCTCGAGTGCCTCGTCCAGGTGGACGTGGACCCGCGGTCCGACGACGAGCGCCCGGAGGGCATCGGACCGCGCGGGGGGGCGTCCCCCGAGGACGCCTCCGCGATCGCCGAGCGGATCGCCGCCGCCGAGGGGCTCGCCCTGCGCGGGCTCATGTGCGTGGCCCCGCGCGGACTCGACGCGGAGGAGTCCTTCCGCCGCCTGGCCCGTCTCGGCCGCGACCTGCGGGCGGCCCACCCCGAGGCCGACCGGCTCTCGATGGGCATGAGCGGGGACCTCGAGGCCGCCGTGCGTGCGGGGGCGACACACGTCCGGATCGGCTCGGACGTCCTCGGCGCGCGCGGCGCCGTGGGATAACGTGGGGAGGGCATGCCCGCGAGGCGGGCGACACCCCGCGCCCCGTGCGCGGGCGACGAACGACGGCGATCCGCGCCCCGGCGGATCGCAGGACGTGGTGAAGGAAGAGTCATGGCTGGCGCACTGAAGAAGACGATGATCTACCTCGGTCTCGCCGACGGCGAGGAGTACGAGGAGCACGAGCGCACCGCCGCTCCGCGCGAGGAGGCCTCCCGCCGCGACGTGGTGGAGGCTCGCCGTGCCCCGGCGCCGGACGAGGCTCCCGCGTTCGAGGAGGCTCCCGCGCGCGTGGAGCAGCCCGCCCACGCCGCCGGCTCCACCGCCGCCCCCGTGGTGTCCGAGCCCACCGAGGTCCGGCGGGCCGCGCGGCCCGAGCCGGCGGACCAGGGCTACCGGGCCCCCGTCACCCCCATCAAGCGAGCCGCCGCCTCGTCGGCCGAAGGAGCCCCCGTGCGCACCCTCTCCACCGTCCACCCACGCTCCTACGACGACGCCAAGGCGATCGGCGAGGCGTTCCGCACCGGCATGCCGGTGATCATGAACGTCACGGAGCTCGGTGAGAACGAGGCCAAGCGCCTCGTGGACTTCGCCGCGGGCCTCGTGTTCGGCCTGCACGGCTCGATCGCGCGCATCACGAACAAGGTCTTCCTCCTGACCCCCGCCACGGTCGAGGTCGTGGGCGCGGACACCGCCGAGTCGGCCGAGGCCGACGCGCCGTACGACGCCGACTGAGGCTGCCGTGGACCTGCTGCTCGCCCTCGTCTACCTCGCGCTCACGCTCGTGATCGCGGCCCTCACGGTCCGCATCGTGTTCGACGTGACCGAGTCCTTCGCCCGCTCGTGGCGGCCCTCGGGTGCCGTCCTCGTCATGGCGAGCGGCATCTACGCGGTCACGGATCCCCTCCTGGACACCGCGCGGCGGCGCATGCCGCCGGTGCGGCTCGGCGGCGTCAGCCTCGACGTGGCCTTCCTCGTGGTCTTCATGGCCGTGGTGCTGCTGCGCGTCCTGGTGCTCGCCCTCGCCCGCTGACCCCCGGAGTCGCCGCGGCACCCGGTGGTATCGTGCGGTGACGACCTGAGGCGCGCGCAGTCGGCCGCGCCCACCACCGCGGGCCGTGCCGGTGCTCGGCGCGCGCGAGAGAAGGGTGCCCCTCCGTGGCTCTGACCTGGGAAGACGTGCTCAACAAGCAGTTCCAGCACACCAAGTTCCGGGAGGGGTACGACCAGGACGAGGTCGACGACTTCCTCGACGCGGTCGCGGAGGAGCTCAAGCGCCTGCACGCCGAGATCGAGCGGCTGCGCGCGGGCGGGGCCGCCGAGGCCCCCGAGGCGGGCGTCTCGTTCGCGCCCGGCGACGCCCCCGCGCAGGAGCGCCCGGAGCTCGTGCTGGCCGCCGGCGAGGCGGAGGCCGCGGATCTCGAGGCCGAGGCGACGGCCGCACCCGCCGCGTCCGACGGGCCTGCTCAGGCCGGCTCCTCGGCGGCAGCCGTGCTCGCCATGGCCCAGCGGCTGCACGACGAGCACGTGTCCGACGGCGAGCAGCGCCGCGCCGCGCTCATCGCCGAGGCCGAGGCCACGGCCGCCGAGGTGCTCGGCCAGGCCGAGGAGACCAAGGCAGCGACCCTCGCGGAGCTGGCCTCCCAGCGCTCCGAGCTGGAGTCCGAGGTCGAGCGGCTGCGCGGCTTCGAGACCGACTACCGCCTCCGCCTGACCGCCTACATCGAGGGGCAGCTGCGCGAGATCCGATCCCAGGAGCGGGTGGAGCCCCGCGGGGAGACCGCGTGAGCACAGCGCTCGACGGGGCCGGGGACGGCACCCCCCGCGCGGCGGTCTCCGGCCGTCGCGCCGTCGGCGTCGCCCTGACCCTCGCCGTGCTCGCCTACGCGCTCGACCAGCTGAGCAAGCTGTGGGTCGAGCGCACCATGGAGCTCGGCGAGTCGATCGTCGTGATCCCGGGTCTGCTGCGGTGGCACTACATCCTGAACCCGGGCGCGGCCTTCTCGATCGGGGAGGGGCACACCTGGGTCTTCACCCTCATCCAGGCCGTGGTCGCCGTGGTCGCGCTCGTGCAGATCGCCCGCGTGCGCTCGCTGCCGTGGGCGCTCGCCCTGGGCGGCCTGGCCGGCGGCGTGCTCGGCAACCTCACGGACCGGCTGTTCCGGCCGCCGTCGTTCGGCCAGGGCCACGTGGTGGACATGATCTCCGTGCCCCGCTTCGCGGTCTTCAACGTGGCCGACTCCTTCATCGTGTGCTCCATGATCCTCGTGTGCCTGCTGCTGGTGACCGGCCGCCGGCTCGACGGCACCCGCGAGGCGTGAGCGGCATGGGCGCAGGCGTGCGGCGCGTGGAGGTCACGGCCGAGCAGGCGGGCAGGCGCGCCGACGCCGTCCTCACGGAGGCCCTCGGCGTGTCCCGCGCGCGGCTGGCGGACTGGTTCGCGCGCGGGCTCGTCCGCGCCGAGACGCGCGGCGGGCGTCGGGACCGGGTGCTCGCCAAGTCGGCCAGGGCGGTGCCGGGGGAGACCCTGGCCGTGCACCTGCCGAACGATCCCGATCCGCTGGAAGTGAGGGCAGAGGCCGTGGACGAGATGACCGTGCTGCACGAGGACGAGCACCTGCTCGCCGTGGACAAGCCGACCGGCGTGGCGGCCCACCCCTCGCCGGGCTGGAACGGGCCCACCGTGGTCGGCGGCCTCGCGGGCCTGGGCTACGACATCACCACCTCGGGGGCGCCGGAGCGCCAGGGGATCGTGCACCGGCTCGACGTCGGCACCACCGGTGTGATGGTGGTGGCCAAGACGGAGCGCGCATACGCCGCCCTGAAGGACCAGTTCCGCGAGCGCGTGCCGCACAAGGTCTACCACGCGGTGGTGCAGGGGATCCCGGACCCGCTTGCGGGTACGATCGACGCCCCGATCGGCCGCCACCCGGGGCACCAGTGGAAGTTCGCCGTGCTCGAGGGCGGACGGCCCTCCGTGACGCACTACGAGACCCTCGAGGTCTTCGGCCGCGCCACGCTGCTTCAGGTGCACCTCGAGACCGGGCGCACCCACCAGATCCGCGTCCACACCTCCGCGCTGCGGCACCCGTGCGTGGGCGACCTCACCTACGGCGCCGACCCGCGCCTGGCCGCCGAGCTGGGGCTCACGCGGCAGTGGCTCCATGCCCACCACCTCTCCTTCCCGCACCCCGTCACGGGGGAGCCCGTGAGCATCACCTCGCCCTACCCGGACGACCTCGCCCACGCGCTGGCGGCGCTGCGCGGCGACGACGTCGCCGACGCCGCGGGCGAACGGGACTGACCGCCGGGGACCGGAGACCGCAGGCCCGACGCCCGCCGGGCCCGTCCCGCCCGCCCCCCGTGACGCGCAGTAGGCTGGGGCGGGCCCGCCGTCGTCCTCTCCGAAGGAGCTCCACCCCGCATGACCGCGACCTCCGAGACCCGCGCCGAGGCCTTCAAGGACGGCGGCTTCGTCCACCTCCACACGCACACCGAGTACTCGATGCTCGACGGCGCGGCGAAGCTGGACGAGCTGTTCGCCGAGGCCGACCGCCTCGGCATGCAGTCCCTGGCCATCACGGACCACGGCTACCTGTTCGGCGCGTTCGACTTCTGGCGTCAGGCCACCGCGGCGGGCATCAAGCCGATCATCGGCCTCGAGGCCTACCTGACCCCGGGCACGCAGCACCGCACGGACAAGGAGAAGATCCGCTGGGGGGAGCCGCACCAGCGCGGCGACGACGTCTCCGGCGGCGGCGCCTACACGCACATGACCATGCTGGCGCAGTCCACCACGGGCATGCACAACCTCTTCCGCATGGGCTCCATCGCCTCGCTGGACTCGGTGTACGCCAAGTGGCCGCGCATCGACCGGGAGCTGCTGAGCCAGTACTCCTCGGGGCTCATCGCGACCACGGGCTGCCCCTCGGGCGAGGTGCAGACGCGCCTGCGCCTGGGCCAGTACAAGGAGGCCGTGGCGGCGGCCGCCGAGTTCCGGGACATCTTCGGGGCCGAGAACTTCTACTGCGAGATCATGCAGCACGGCCTGGACATCGAGAAGCGCGTCATCACGGACCTGCGCCGCCTGGCCAAGGACCTGAGCCTGCCGCTCGTGGCCACGAACGACCTGCACTACACGCACGAGCACGACGCCAAGGCCCACGAGGCGCTGCTGGCCCTGCAGTCCGGCTCCAAGCTCAACGAGCCCAGCTACGACCAGGGCGGCTCGCGCTTCGCGTTCTCCGGCACGGAGTACTACCTGAAGTCGCCGCGGCAGATGCGCGAGCTCTTCCGGGAGATCCCGGAGGCGTGCGACAACACCCTCGTGATCGCCGAGCGCTGCGAGTCCACGTTCGACACGGACGCCAACTACATGCCGGTGTTCCCCACGCCGGAGGGCGAGGACGAGACCAGCTGGCTCATCAAGGAGGTCACGAAGGGCCTCGACTACCGTTATCCGGACGGCGTCCCGGACCACGTGCGCAAGCAGGCGGACTACGAGCTGGACGTCATCATCTCGATGGGGTTCCCGGGGTACTTCCTCGTCGTCGCCGACTTCATCAACTGGGCCAAGGAGAACGGGATCCGCGTGGGCCCGGGCCGCGGCTCGGGAGCCGGCTCCATGGTGGCGTACGCGCTGCGCATCACCGACCTGGACCCGCTGAAGCACGGGCTGATCTTCGAGCGCTTCCTCAACCCGGACCGCGTGTCCATGCCCGACTTCGACGTGGACTTCGACGACCGGCGCCGCTCCGAGGTGATCGACTACGTCACCCGCACGTACGGCGACGAGCGCGTCACCATGATCGTCACGTACGGCACCATCAAGACGAAGCAGGCCCTGAAGGACTCGGCCCGTGTGATGGACCAGCCCTTCTCCATGGGCGAGGCGCTCACCAAGGCCCTGCCGCCGGCCGTGATGGCCAAGGACATCCCGCTCAAGGACATCGAGAACCCGGACGCCCCGCGCTACGGGGAGGCGGCGCCGTTCCGCGAGCTGATCGCGACGGACCCGGTGGCGGCGCAGGTGTTCGAGACCGCGAAGGGCATCGAGGGCCTGAAGCGGCAGTGGGGCGTGCACGCGGCCGGCGTCATCATGTCCTCCGTGCCCGTGGTGGACGTCGTGCCGATCATGCGCCGCCTCCAGGACGGCCAGGTCATCACCCAGTTCGACTACCCCATGGCGGAGTCGCTGGGCCTGATCAAGATGGACTTCCTGGGTCTGCGCAACCTCACGATCATCTCGGACGCGATCGAGAACGTGAAGGCGAACCAGGGCGTGGACCTGGACCTCGAGACCCTCGACGTCGACGACCAGGCCTCCTACGACCTGCTGGCCCGCGGCGACACCCTGGGCGTGTTCCAGCTCGACGGCGGTCCCATGCGCTCCCTGCTGAAGATGATGCGCCCGGACAACTTCGAGGACATCTCGGCGACCATCGCGCTCTACCGTCCGGGCCCCATGGGTGCGAACTCCCACACGAACTACGCGCTGCGCAAGAACGGGCAGCAGGAGATCACGCCGATCCACCCGGAGCTCGAGGAGCCGCTGCGGGAGATCCTGGACACGACGTACGGCCTGATCGTGTACCAGGAGCAGGTCATGGCGATCGCCCAGAAGGTGGCCGGGTACTCGCTCGGCCAGGCGGACATCCTGCGCCGCGCGATGGGCAAGAAGAAGAAGTCCGAGCTGGACAAGCAGTACGCCGCCTTCCACCAGGGCATGCTGGACCGCGGCTTCTCCGAGGCCGCCGTGAAGGCGCTGTGGGACATCCTCCTGCCGTTCTCGGACTACGCGTTCAACAAGGCCCACTCCGCGGCGTACGGACTGGTCTCCTACTGGACGGCGTACCTGAAGGCGCACTACCCGGCCGAGTACATGGCGGCGCTGCTCACCTCGGTGGGCGACGACAAGGACAAGCTCGCGATGTACCTGAACGAGTGCCGCCACATGGGCATCACGGTGCTCCCGCCCGACGTCAACGAGTCCCACCTGACGTTCACCCCGGTGGGCCGGGACATCCGCTTCGGCATGGGGGCGGTGCGCAACGTGGGCGCCAACGTGGTGAAGGGCATGGTGCAGGGCCGCGAGGAGAAGGGCCTCTACACCGGCTTCGGCGACTTCCTGGCCAAGGTGCCGCTCGTGGTCTGCAACAAGCGGACGATCGAGTCCATGATCAAGGCCGGCGCCTTCGACTCCCTCGGCTACGCCCGGCGTGCCCTGCTCGCGGTGCACGAGGAGGCGGTGGACGCCACGGTGGCGCAGAAGCGCAAGGAGGACCACGGCGAGTTCACGTTCGACCTCTTCGCCCTCGGCGGCGCGGCGGAGGCCGAGGACGCCTCGGACGCCTCGGACGGCGTCGCTGTGCCCGAGCTGCCCGAGTGGTCCAAGAAGGACAAGCTCGCCTACGAGCGGGAGATGCTGGGCCTCTACGTGTCCGACCACCCGCTGCAGGGCCTGGACGCCGTGCTCTCCCAGCACGCGGACACGCAGATCACCCGCGTGCTCGACGACGACGGGCCCGCCGACGGCTCCCAGGTCACCATCGCGGGGCTCATCACCACGCTCGAGCGGCGCATCGCCAAGTCCTCCGGCAACGCGTACGCGCGGTGCGAGATCGAGGACCTCGGCGGATCCATGGACGTGATGTTCTTCGGCCAGGTGTACGCCCCGATCGCCATGATGCTCGCGGAGGACCTCGTCGTCGCCGTGAAGGGGCGCGTGCAGCGCCGCGACGACGGCTCCGTGTCCCTCTCCGCGATGGAGCTGACCATCCCCGAGCTGACGGACGGCACGTCCGGGCCCGTGCGCATCCAGATGCCCTCCTTCAAGGCCACGGAGCAGGTGATCGGCCAGCTCGCCGACGTGCTGCGCACCCACGAGGGCTCCTCCGAGGTGCGGCTGACGCTGATGGGCCAGCGCGGAGCGCAGGAGTTCGTGCTCGGCCCGCAGTTCCGCGTGAGCCCGAACCCGGCGCTCTTCGGGGATCTGAAGATCCTGCTCGGTCCGGCCTGCCTGGGCTGATCGCCGGCCGCCGCCGTAGAGTGGGCGCAGGTCAGGCCGAGGTCGTCCACGAGGAGGGAGCGAGAGAGTGCACTGCCCGTACTGCCGTCACGAGGACTCCCGCGTGGTGGACTCCCGTTCCCTCGACGACGGCTCGGCGATCCGCCGCCGCCGCCAGTGCCAGGCGTGCGGCAAGCGCTTCACCACCATGGAGACCACCGCGCTCACCGTGGTCAAGCGCTCGGGCGTGGCCGAGCCCTTCGAGCGCTCCAAGGTGATCAACGGGGTCCGCAAGGCCTGCCAGGGCCGGCCGGTCACGAGCGACGACCTGGCCATGCTCGCCCAGGAGGTCGAGGAGACCGTCCGCGCCTCGGGCAACGCCGAGGTGGACGCCCACGACGTGGGCCTGGCGATCCTGGACCCCCTGCGCCGCCTCGACCAGGTCGCCTTCCTGCGCTTCGCCTCCGTCTACCGGGACTTCGAGTCGCTGAGCGACTTCGAGGACGCGATCGCGGACCTGCGCGACGCCGAGGGCGAGGCCCCCGGACGGCCCGCGGTGCAGCCCCGGCTGTTCACGCGCTAGGTGTACCCGGTCAGGACGTTGGTGGCACGAGGGAGCTTGAACAAAGGAGAACCTCCGGGTGGGATGTGGCTTGTCTAAGGCCCACATCACAAACCCAGAGGTTCTCATGTCCCACGGTAGCGCCCGCCTGACCGTTCACGGCCGTCGACTCATCGTCCAACGCCACCAAGCCGGATGGGCTCAAGCCCACATCGCCGCCGCGATGGGGGTCTCACGAAAATGCGTGAAA
>NZ_JAHXOZ010000012.1 GCF_023147585.1 Micrococcus sp. EYE_212 | reverse complement strand
TGCCGCCTCACCCCCGTCGAGGACACCGGAAGCGAGGTGGGCACCGACACCGACACTGCCCTCGAGCTCAGCACCTGACAACCCCAACGAAGGATCCAACCGCTACACCACCACAAGGGGCTTGACCGGCCGCTGTCCCGGTGAAGGATCGGCTTGCGGAACGTGAGCCTCACTCGCAGCGCCCTCTTGCCCGCGTGCTTGGAGGCCGCCACTGAGCTCCGACAGAACCCCGCCATATAGCGGCGCAAGCCACACCCGTCTGGACATGGACAGAGCATGCTGCCAAGTCGTTCGGCGGGCATGGGGTTGCTCTCTCTTCTCCGCTAGGGCGTGTCTGAGAATGGATCCGGGGTCTTAGCCCAACCCTCGAAGCATTATCAGACACGCCCTAGCCCGCCGTCGGCAGCGCCCGTTCGGATCACGTAGCAGGAGGCGCAGAGCGACCCTTGGGGACAGCACTTCCAGCATCCAAGGGGGCGCTCACGATCTGCCTCAGCGCGGCCAGGTGCCCCTGGAAAGCCGCGCGGCCAGGGTCCGTGAGCGCCACCCATGTCCGCGGCCGCCCCACAGCCTGCTTCTGCTTCCGCGTGGAGACATAGCCGGCCTCGGCCAGAGCCTTGAGCTGCTTGGACAGCAGAGAGTCAGAGACCTCGACCACCTCCCGCAGCAGGGCGAACTCCATCTCCACGCTGGAGTCCAGCGCAGCGCAGATCCGGAACCGCGTGGACTGGTGGATCAGCTCGTCAAAGGCGGGGGCAGCAGTCACGAGAGAGTGCGAGTCCTTCCCTGGGTCTCCACGAGCCGGCGCGCCGCCCGGTGAGAGCTCCAACGCAGGAACACGAATCCGACGAGGGCCAGCACCAGCGCCCCCACTGTCAGGGCGACCGGATCCCGCTGCTCCGGCAGCAGCTGCCCGGCTGCGAAGGTCACCCCGTAGACACCTCCGAACATCAGCGCCGTGCTCACCGTGACCTGCCGGTCCCTCAGCATCCCGCGGCGTCGCTGACGCGAGGTGAAGACGAAGGACCCGATCACGAACAAGGCCGCTCCCAGCAACGCACCCCACAGGGTACGTGAGATGAGGCCCACCGCCATCGTCGCCATGCCCACCGCAGCCAGGGCGTCCACCCACCAGGGCTCGACCCCGGCATAGGCGGCACGCCGATGGACGTCTTCGGCCTGCGCGAGGGCCTGGGCCGCCTCGGGGGCGGTGACACGGGAGGAAGAGTTGTTTTCCATGCGTTCAAGCTACTTGCATGAACATGACGAAAGCAACCTCTGCTCGCGTGGGCATCGACCCCACTGGTGCCCACACTTACCTCCGTGGTACCGAACTCGCCCTCAAGTCACCCCCGGCCGCCGCATCCGAAAGCAGCCGCCGCGGTTGTGGAGACGGGGCCCAACGCCAGCCCAGGTCTTTCCAGCTTCGCAGTGCGCACGCCTGGGCTGTCTAGGTTGTCTGCATGCTCACCACGCGACGCCTCACGCTCACAGCCCCCCGAGACGAGGATGAAGAGGTCATCTGGAAGATCCATTCGGACCCACGCACCTACCCACACCGACCTGAGCTGGTCATGACAAGCAGAGCCGAGGCCCACGATCTGCTGCACCGTTGGCAGGCAGACTGGTCCGACCACGGGATCGGATACTTCCTCGTCTCCGAGCAGCACGCCGGCCCCATCGGTTTCTGCGGCACCCGCCCCACGGAGCACCAAGGCCAGCTGGTCCTGAACCTCTACTACCGCTTCGCCCCAGAAGCCCAGGGGCAGGGGTACGCCGAGGAAGCGACCCGAGCAGCCCTCGACTGGGCCATGGCGCAGAAGCCCTCCGCACCGGTGGTAGCCCTGATCTCCCCCGTCAATCAGCCATCAGCCCGGCTGGCACTCAAACTGGGCATGGAACCCGAGCCCCACCCCCACGACGAGGTCGACCACATCGTCTACCGATTCCCCGAACGGCTCGCTCTCCCCCGCGCCGAGTGACCACGACGGCCCATACGGTCGTTTGTGTCTCGCAAGATTCAAGCCACAAGTCTCGCCACCACATCACCGTGGGACGAGAGACGGCGAGGTCCTACTGGAAGACAGCTCCAAACGCCCTCAACCTGCCGGCCCGGCCTCCCCCTTTTCCCGTCGCAAGTGGCTCCCAGGTTTTAGACCTATGACGAGCGAGGTGGTACGACACGCGCGGCCTTATCCGGGGCATAGACGGGCCAGATTTGGGACAGTAACGTCTGTCACATCGCTGTGAGGCACTTTGGCCCATACCGCCGAGAGGGCATCACCCAGGCGGCACTCGCCGGCCCTGGATCATCCGTTAACAAGGCGCCTGGACGTGATAGGCGGGTCACCTCCAAGCTCGCGCACTGCTCACAGACTGGCGCAGTCCAGTCCTCGTCCCGGACACCAGGAGCAACTAATGACACGCAGAGCAACCCTCTCATTCACAGCAGTACTTGCCGCCGTCGCGCTCTGCGCCACCGGGTGCGGCCCGGACCGCCCGGGGATCTCACTGATCGACGACGCCGGCACGCGACTCCTCGTGGCGGACGAGCCTTGGGTGCAACGTTCGGGCGAGTCCAGTCAGCTCGTGACCGGCCGCCTGGAGCTCACCGACGGCGGATGCCTGGTGGTAGCGGAAGAGGACACGGTCAGCGCACCGGATGCCACATCCGATCCCGTGGCCTTCCCCGCCGGGTCGCGGATCGAGCGGGAAGACGACCGGGTGGTGGGCGTCCGCACCCCGGACCGACTCATTCGCCTCGGTGAGAGCCGTGGCTACACGGGCGGCAGGGTCATCCTCGAAGACCTGAAGCCCGAGGTGCCGACCGCCGTGAAGGGATGCCCAACACGGCACAACGTGTTCGTGACCGACGCAGCGGGGTGACCAAGGCACCCACGGAGGGATCAGTCGTGGATGGACCACGAGAACGTCCGACCCACTGCGGCTAGGGCCCGCCTGTTAGTCATGCTCGGGCCTAGGCTGAGTGACTTTGCGCCCGGAAGGGGCCGGCGGCGCTAACGGTCGTTTGTGGCGTCCTCACCACGAGACTCCGAATAGCGTGCTCGTAGCTCTCTGGGCACGCCACAACCGTCGCCACAACCACCTCGTCACAACCTCCGCCGCCTCACCGTTCATGGCGCGTGCTGACCACCCACACCCGGGGCCGCCGCAGTCGCCCCTCCCCACCACGATCCCCCGGCTACCCTGGAGTCATGCCTGAACCCACCGCAGCCTCCCTGCGCATCGCCGTCCTCATGGACAGTGACAACGTCTCCCCCAAGTACGCCCCGCTGATCCTCGAGGAGCTCGCCACCTACGGCACGCCCACGATCAAGCGCGCCTACGGGGACTGGACCACCACCAACCTCAACGGATGGAAGAAGGCGCTGAACCACCACGCCATCCAGCCCGTGCAGCAGTTCGCCTACACCGTGGGCAAGAACTCCTCGGACTCCGCGCTCATCATCGACGCGATGGACCTGCTCTGGATGGGCAACGTGGACGCGTTCGCGCTCGTCTCCTCCGACTCCGACTTCACCCGCCTCGCCACCCGTCTGCGCGAGTCGGGCAAGCGCGTGATCGGCCTCGGCGCCCGCAAGACGCCGGCCTCGCTGCGCAACGCCGTGGACCAGTTCATCTACCTCGAGCTGCTCGGCGCCGAGGACGACCACGACGTCGACGTCGAGACCGACGACGACGCCTCCGAGGCGTCCGACGAGTCGGGCGCCGAGAAGCCCTCGCGCTCGGGCCGAGGCCGCGGACGCGGCCGGGGTCGGGGCCGCTCCGCCGAGGACAAGGACGCGAAGGACGACGACGCCGCCTCGGTCGATCAGACCTCCGACACCGGGGCCGCCGCGGGCGGGACCGACGAGTCCGCCGCCGAGCAGGCCGACGCACCCGCAGAGCCGAAGGCCGCCGCGCGCGGTCGCCGCAGCCGCCGTGCGTCGTCGTCGGGATCGGAGGCGGCCATCGCCGAGGATCCCACGCCGCCGGAGGTGCCGGTGGACGCGGAGCCGGACGCCGACCACGACGTCGCACCGCGCATCAACCTGCAGTCCGCGCTCGTCAAGGCCGTGACCGCCACGAGCTCCGACGACGGCTGGGCCTCGATGGGCCTGATCGGCCAGCACCTGAGCCGCACCCACGTGGACTTCGACCCCCGCGACTTCGGTCACCAGAAGCTCTCCACGCTCGTGGCGGACCAGCCCTACCTGCAGACCCGCACAGAGGGCCGCTCGATCGAGGTCAGCCTCAAGCGCCGCAGCCGCCGCGCGGAGGGCTGAGCGCCCCCACCCCGCGGCGCGGACAGGGGACGGCGGGCGAGCGGTGGGCAGGCTCACCGCCCGCCCGCCGTCGCCCTGTGTTCACCCCGGATCCACCGGACGGTCCCCGAACGCCTCTAAGATGGACGAATGGCCAACACCCTGGAGTTCCTGCGCGCCGTCGACCGCCTGCACGCCTTCTACACCGAGAACGTCCGCATGCTGGCACACGCCTATGACCTCTCGGATGAGGAGGCCTCGACGCTGCTGTCCAACACGGGCTTCGCCAACGTCGCCGTGGCCATCCTGCGCGAGCCCCGCGTGGACATCCTGGGCACGCTGGGCGAGCGCCCGGAGGACGAGAACGGCGACGGCACCCTCTGACGCCTCGGCGCTCCGTCAGCCCAGCCCGGCGAGAGCGGCCAGCACGCCCGCGGCGTCGGGCGTGGCGCACGTCCCCGCGAGCGGCAGGCCGAGGCGCTCGCACGAGGCGCGCGTCGGCTCGCCGATGGCCAGCAGGCGCACCCGCTCCCCCGCCGCCGGCCCCAGGCCCCGTTCGGCGAACTGCTCGGCGGACGAGGAGCTCGTGAGGAGCACCACCGTGCCCGGCTCGGCCTCGGACAGCTGGGCAGGCGTCACGACGGGCGCGTCGGGAGCTGCCGTGCACGCCTCCGCGACGACCGGGTCCGAGGCGCCCACGGATCCCTCCCCCTCGGCGAGCAGCCGTCGCCACGGCGGCGTCCCGGGATACGGCACGGTGCGGTAGGCGACGGCGGTGCGCACGTCCCAGCCCGCCGCGCGGAGCCCGTCGGCCAGCGCGGGCCGGGCGAGGTCGGACTGGGGCAGCCACGCGATCGGCACGGCATGCCCCGCCGCGGGGGGCCAGAGGCCCTCGACGACCTCCGGGGCCGCCGTCGGCCCGGTCATCCCGGCCAGGATGCCCCGGGCCGACCGGTCCTCGGGGGGCGTCCAGACGCGGATGCCGGGCGAGGCGGCGACCAGCACGTGCGCCGTCCCGGGGCCGGTGGCGACCGCCCGCACGCCCTCGTCGACGCCTCCGAAGTCGTGTCCTCGCAGCGCCCGCACGGCGTTGGGGCTCGTCACCACGAGCACGCCGCGCGCACCCGGGGCGATGAGCTGCATGGACATCCTGCCGAGGGCGTCCGCCTCCGCGTCGCCGGCCAGCACGAAGTCCACGAGCGGCAGGAACGCGACCTCCACGGCCTCCCCGCCCACGACGGCGCCCGACAGCCGGGCCTCCAGGGCTCCGGCCTGAGCGGGCTGCCGGGTGAGCAGGACGCGCACGTCAAGCCTCGGTGTCGGTGCCGGTGGCGTCGACGTCGGCGGGGGTGCCGCCCTCGTAGACGTCCTCGGCGGACTCCTTCACGCCGCGCACGGTGCCGGGCAGCAGGTCCGCGCCCTCCGCGATGAACAGCTCCGCCAGGTGCACCCCGAGGGCCTCGGCGGCGAGGAACAGGGTGTCCTCGATCCACTCGGCGGCCTCGGCCGGGTCGGCGGCGACGTCGTCCGGCACGGGGTCCAGCTGCACGGAGGAGGTGCGGCGCAGCACCTGGGAGCCGTCGACGGCGGCCACCATCGCCCGCATCTCGATGCGAGGCGCCCCGGAGTCGAGGTCCTCCACGGTGGCGAGCGCCCCGATCGGCGCGGCGCAGCCGGCTTCGAGGCGGCGCAGCAGCGCCCGCTCGGCGGTCACGGCCACATGCGTGGGCAGGTCGTCCACCAGCTCGAGGGCGCTCCGCAGGACGGCCTCGTCCGAGTCCGGATCGAGGCCCGCGAGCCCCCCGGCCGGGCCGTCCATCAGGGACTCGTCGAGCAAGGGCCGCTCGTCGGCGCGGATCTCCACGGCCAGGGCCCCCTGGCCCGGCGCCGGGACGAGGACGTCCGGGTCGATGCGCTCGGTGATGACCTCGCCCATGCCGAGCCGGTCCAGCCCGGCGCACGCGAGGATCACGGCGTCGAGGTCGCCGCGGGGGGCTCCGGCCGCGGCGGGGGCGCCGTCGTCGTGCTGCTCGAGCCCCGGCACGCGCGCCAGGCGCGTCTGCACGTTGCCGCGGATGTCCACGAGCTCGAGGTCGGGCCGCAGCGCCTTGAGCTGGGCCACCCGGCGGGGCGAGCCCGTGCCCACCCGCGCACCCTCGGGCAGGGTCTCCAGGGTCAGGCCGTCGCGCGCGCACAGGGCGTCGCGCACGTCCGCGCGCGCGGGCACCGCCGCGATCTCCAGGCCCGCCGGCTGGGCGGCCGGCAGGTCCTTGAGGGAGTGGACGGCGGCGTGCACCGCGCCGTCGAGGATCGCCGCGCGCAGGGCCGACGCGAACACCCCGGTGCCCCCCAGCGAGGCGAGCGATCCGGTGGTCACGTCGCCCTCCGTGCGGATCACCACGAGCTCATGGGACAGCCCGGCGCGCTCCGACACGGCCTCCGCCGTCTGCCGGGTCTGCGTAGTGGCCAGGGCCGAGCCACGCGTGCCGATGCGCAGTGCCTCCATGACGGCTCAGGCCTCCGGGGGCTCGACGGCGGCGTCAGCGGCGGTGCCGTCGGACCCCGCCTGGTGCTCGCCGAGCCCTCGCACCGGCGCGTCCACGGCCGACGTCGTGGGGCGCACCGAGCCGTCCCGCATCACCTTGGAGCAGCAGTCCGGACGGCACACGTCGTACCAGGCCGGGAAGCAGCCCTGGGCGGCGCGGCCCTCGCGGCGGCCCAGGCGCTCCTCCACGATGTCCACGAGCCCGGCCACGAAGCGCGGGTCCGTCCCCGGGGTCGGGGTGCGGCGGAAGCCGACGCCCAGCTCGGCCGCGGTGTCCTTCGCCTCGGTGTCGAGGTCCCACACGACCTCCATGTGGTCCGACACGAAGCCCAGCGGCACGACCACGAAGCCCGCCACCGCGCGGCCCGTCTCGTCCACCGGCGCCTCGGGGCCGGCCAGGTTCTCCATGGCGTCGTTGATGTCCGGCTCGAGCCACGGCACCGACGGCGGGCCGGAGCGGGACTGGTACACCAGGGACCAGTCGACGTCCTCGCCACCGGGCACGCCCGCGAGGATCTCGCGGGCCACGTCGAGGTGCTGCGCGGAGTAGACGTCCGCGCCCTCGACCTCGCCCGGCTCGCCGCCGGCGGCCTCGCGGAGCGCGGCGGCGGTGCCGCGCGGCCCGGCCGCGGCGGCGTCGGAGACGGGGATCGAGTGGGTGGCGAACAGCACGTGGATCCGGGCGTCCTCGCCGAGCTCTGCGCGCAGGGACGCCAGGTCGGCGGCGAGACCTTCGCGGAAGGGGGCGATGAAACCGGGGTGGTTGAAGTACTGGCGCGTCTTGTCCAGGTCCACCTTTCCCTCCAGGCCGGTCTTCTCCATGGCCATGCCCATGTCCTCGCGGTACTGGCGGCACGAGGAGTAGCAGGAGTAGGCCGAGGTGGTGACGGTGAGGATCCGGCGATGGCCGTCCTCGTGCATCTGACGCAGCGCGTCCGGGACGTACGGCTCCCAGTTGCGGTTGCCCCAGTAGACGGGCAGGTCCATGCCACGGGAGGCCAGCTCGGCCTCGATCGCGGCCTTCAGCGCCCGGTTCTGCCCGTTGATGGGGCTGACCCCGCCGTTGGCGCGGTAGTGGGTGGCCACCTCCTCGAGGCGCTCGTCCGGGATCCCGCGGCCGCGCGTGACGTTGCGCAGGAACGGGATCACGTCCTCCTGGCCCTCGGGCCCGCCGAAGGAGGCGAGCAGCAGCGCGTCGTACTCCTTGGGCGCCATGGCGCCCGCGGCGTCGTAGTCGAGGCCGGGCTCGGCCCGCTCGACCTCGATCGGTCCGGACGGGATCGTCTCGGCGGGGGCGCCCCCCGCGGCGTTCTGTCCGCTCATCAGGCCAGCACCTCCAGCAGCTCGGCGGTCTCGACAAGGCGGCCCGTGTAGAACGGGACCTCCTCGCGCACGTGCATGCGCGTCTCGTTGTTGCGCAGGTGGCGCATCATGTCCACGAGGTCCTTCAGCTCCGGAGCCTCCAGGCCCAGCAGCCACTCCCAGTCGTTGAGGCCGAACGCGCTCGTGGTGTTGGCCCACACCTGCGGGAAGTCCTGGCCCAGCTTGCCGTGCTCGCGCAGCATGCGGGCGCGCTCCTTGGGGTCGAGCAGATACCAGTCGTACGAGCGGACGAACGGGTAGAAGCACAGCCAGTCCAGCGGCTTGCGGCCCATCGCGAAGGCCGGCACGTGCTCCTTGTTGAACTCCGCCATCCGGTCCGCACCCATCGCGGACATCACCGTGGTGGTGCGCTCCAGGAGGCGGGTGCGGCGCAGGGCGCGGATGCCGGACTGCAGGTCCTCGGGGGTCTGCGAGTACATCCACACCATGACGTCGCCGGCCTCGCGCATGCCGGAGATGTCGTAGGTGCCGCGCACGGTCACGCCGCGGCCGGCGAGGCCCTCGACGACGGCGTCGAACTCCTTGACCGCCTTGCGCGCCTGCTTGCCGGACAGGTCCAGCCAGCCCGGCTCACCCTGCGGGCGGGCGAACATCGTATAGGTGGTGAACCAGTCCTTGCCGGCGGCGGCAGGAGTGGTGGTCGCGTCCTGGGTCATGGTGCTCCGTCCTCGTTCGTCTCGTCGTTCTTCGTCGTTGCGTCCAGATCGGCTCGGGCACCGTCGGCACCGTCGGCCGCGAACACGGCCTCCACCCCGGCCACGATGGCGGCCAGGCCGGTCCCGTGCACCCAGCTTCCCACCGCGTCCAGGCCCGGCACGGGCGCGGCCCATGCGAGCAGCGCGTCGGTGGCCTCCCGATCGGGCCCGGCCTGGGGCGGGATGGAGTGGCGCCAGCGCGTGACGGCGCGGGCCACCACGTCCTGCTCGGCCAGCGGCACCCCGGTGAGGGCGGCGGCGTCGGCGAGGCCCTGGGTGAGGAGCTCCTCATCCCCGGAGCGGGGGCCGAGCTGCTCGTCCCCGCCGCCGTGGCGCCCGTAGGAGAGACGCAGCACGTGCCGGTGCGGGTGGCGCGGCTCGCCGTCGGCGCCGGGACGGGCCACGACGTCGCGCAGCCAGTCCCACTTGACGGTCGCGTGGGTGAGGGCCTTCGCCGCCACATCGGTGCCCTCGGCCACGAGCACGCCCGTGCCGCGCGGGGCGGCGTCGAGCCCGGGGGCGTCGACCACGAAGGTGGCGAGCGCGACGCCGTCGGACAGTGCCGGCCCGTCAGCCTCGCCGAGCACGCCGTGGGAGAGCGGGGAGAGCAGGTCCCATGCGGTGGACCCGTCCACGGCGAGGACCACGCGGTCCACGTCGAGCCCGCGCACCACCTCGTCGTCGCGGTCGGAGATCTGGGCCCACCACCCCTCACCCACGCGGGAGAGGGCGGCCACGCGCACGCCGCGGAGCACGGTGACCCCGTCCTCGCGGAGGGACTCCACGAGGCGCGTCGTCAGGCGGTTCATGCCGCCCTCGAGGCCGGCGACGGCGGCGCCGGGCGTGGCGCCCCCGCGCAGGGCCGCGACGCCGGCGGCGAGGCCGCCCTGGGCGACCGCGGCCGCGAGCAGGCCTGGCGCCACGCGCTCCACGTCCACCACGGCGGGGTCGGCGGAGTGCACGCCGCCGACCACGGGGCCCACGAGGCGCGTGAGCACCTCCTCCCCCATCCGGTCGGCGACCAGTTCGGCGACGGTGACGGGGCGGCCCGCGGCGAGGGCCTCGGTCCACCGGTCCATCGGCGCGTGCGCGTCGGCCCGGGCGCGCTCGAGCCCCGCGGGGCTCAGGGCCCGGGCGAGGTCGTCGGCGTCGAGGTCGCCGGGGATGCCCAGGAGGCCCAGGCGGGGGGCCGGCACCGTGGCCTCCGGGCCGTGGAGCCACGAGCCCAGCGGGGCGGGCGCGACGAGGCGGCCGCCGAGCCCGAGCTCCTCCAGGAGGGCCCGCACGGCGGTTCCGCGCACCGCGAACGACTCCGCGCCGCCGTCGAGCTCCAGGGCCTGGGTGCACCCCGTCCCGGACTGCGAGACCGAGGGGACGTCGAGGAAGCGGGAGGACAGCGCGCCGCCGAGCACTGAGGTGGCCTCGGCGAGGGTGACGTCCCAGCCCGCCTGGCGCAGCCGGCGGGCGGAGAGCAGGCCGGCGATGCCGCCGCCCACCACGAGGGCCGTCCCGCTCACGCGCGCCCCCCCGGGGTCGCGGGGATCGAGTGCACGAGCTCGACCACGCGGGTGAGCACGTCCGGATCGGTCTCGGGCGGCACCCCGTGGGCCAGGTTCACCACGTGTCCGGGGGCCGCCGCGCCGGAGGCGACGACGCCGCGCACGTGCGCCTCGAGCACGGGCCACGGGGCGGCGAGGAGGGCCGGGTCGACGTTGCCCTGCAACGGGACCGCACCGCGACCGTCGGCGCCCGGATTCGCGCGGAGGCGGCGATCGGCCTCGGCGAGCGTGAGGCGGTGGTCGACGCCGACGGCGGAGGCGCCGGCGTCGCGCATGTGGTGGAGGAAGTCGCCCGTGCCGGTGCCGAAGTGCAGCAGCGGCGCGCCCCCGGGCACGCCCGGGCCGGCCATGTCGCCCACGTGGGCGAGGGCCGCGGCCGAGTGCGCCTGGACGTGCTCGAGGTAGTCGTCCGCGGAGAGCGAGCCGGCCCACGAGTCGAACAGCTGGGCCGCCGAGGCGCCGGCCTCGAGCTGCGCGCGGAGGAACTGGCCGGAGACCCGAGCGGCCCAGCCGGCCAGCGCCGCCCACGCCTGCGGATCGCCGTGCATCATGCGGCGCGGCCCGAAGTGGTCTCGGGAGGGACGGCCCTCCACCATGTAGGCGGCCAGCGTGAAGGGGGCGCCCGCGAAGCCGATGAGCGGCCGGTCCCCGAGCTCGGCGACGGTGGCGGCGACGGCCTCGCGGATCACGTCCAGGGCGGAGTCCTCGAGGTCCGGCAGCGCCGCGGCGTCCCGGGCGGTGCGCACGGGGGCGCCCAGCACGGGGCCCACACCGGGCTGGATCTCGACGTCCACGCCGGCGAGCTTCAGCGGCACCACGATGTCGGAGAAGAAGATGGCGGCGTCCACGTCGTGGCGCTGCACGGGCTGGAGGGTGATCTCCCGGACGAGCTCGGGCATGAGGCAGGACTCGAGCATGCCGACGCCCTCACGGACCTTCTTGTACTCCGGCAGCGAGCGGCCGGCCTGGCGCATGAACCACACGGGGCGGCGGGTGGGCTGCTGGCCGCGCAGCGCCCGGATGAGCGGGCTGGCCGCGGTGGAGCGAGCGGTGTCGCCCGTGCGGAGCGGGTGCCCCGCGGGGAGCGCGGGGGCGGGGACGCCGGCGTCCGGCGTGCCGCCCTCGGGAGTCAGAGGATCAGTGGACATGACCCCATCCTCGCACCGGCTCCGCCCGCAGGCATATCGCGACGGCTGTGACGCGGGCCGCGTTCCCTGCCGATCCGGCCGCCGGCGCGTAGGATGGCTGGCGCTGTGACTGTCTTCTCCCTGGTGGCCTCGCACCACGACCTCGACCTGGACACGGTGGCCCGCTTGAGCGCGGGGACCACCGGCGTCTGCTCCGCCCTGCCCTCCCCCGCCACGGCGGGGGCGGTGGTGCTGGCCACCTGCAACCGCGTGGAGGTCTATGCGGAGGCCGCCGAGGGGCGGGTGGAGGAGGCGCGGGAGCACCTCGTGGCCGCCATCGCCGAGAGCAGCAGCCTGCCGGACGACTCCGTGCGCGGCGCGTTCCGCGTGCTCGGCGCCGATGCCACGGCCCGCCACCTCTTCGAGGTCGGCGCGGGACTGGACTCCGCCGTGGTGGGCGAGCGGGAGATCGCCGGCCAGGTGCGCCGCGCGCTCCTGGACGCCCGAGAGAAGGGCACGGCCTCCGGCTCGCTCGTCCGCCTCTTCGAGGCCGCCACGCGCACCGCCAAGGACGTGGGCTCCCAGACGGCGCTCGGCGCCACCGGCCGCTCCGTGGTCTCCGTGGCCCTGGACCTCACCGAGGAGCTGCGCGGCCTGCACGACGCCGACGCGCGCGCCGCATTCTGGGCGGATGCCTCCGTCCTGCTGATCGGCACCGGCGCCTACGCCGGGACGACTCTGGCCCAGCTGGCCGACCGCGGCGCCGTCGCCGTCGGCGTGCACTCCGCGTCCGGGCGCGCCGAGCAGTTCGTGGCGGACCGCGGCGGCTGGGCGCTCCCACTCGGCGGGGAGAACGTGGCCGGGGCCGTCGCCGAGGCCGACGTGATCATCGGCTCCTCCGGCGGGGACCGGCAGATCAGCCCCGAGCGCCTCGCCCAGCTGCGCGAGGGCTCCGCGCACCCCCTCACGGTGGTGGACCTGGCCCTGTCCCGAGACTTCGACCCCGCGGTCGCCGAGGTGGAGGGCGTGGACCTGATCACCCTCGAGTCCGTCCGCCTGGCCGCGCCCGAGCAGGCGCGCGCCGCGGTGGACGAAGCGCGCTCCCTCGTGGACGGCGCCGTCGCCGAGTACTCGGCCGCCCAGCGCAGCCGCAGCGCGGACGCCGCGATCAAGGCCCTGCGGCGTCACACCCTCACGGCCCTCGACCACGAGATGGAGCGGGTCCGGGCGCGCCACGGGTGCACCGCCGCGTCCGAGGAGGTGGAGTTCGCCCTGCGCCGCATGGTGAACCAGTTCCTCCACGGCCCGAGCGTGCGGGCCAAGGAGCTCGCCGCCCAGGGAAGGCTCGAGGAGTACGAGCGCGCCCTCGAGGTGCTGTTCGACATCGCCCCGCCCTCGGCCGCGCCCGCCCCGGCCCCCGCCGAGGAGGCCTGCCCGGCCCACCGCGCCGCGGAGGACGGGCCGGGCGCGGCCCGCACCGCATGAGCGTGCACCCCGGTGAGGGGGCGGGCCCGCGCGAGCGGACCGTGCGGATGCCGCGCGCCCAGCGGCGCCGCCAGCTCCTCGGGTGCGCACGCGGCGTGTTCGTGGAGCACGGCTACGCCGGCACGGCCATGGACCAGATCGCGGAGGCGGCCGCCGTCTCCAAGCCCGTGCTCTACCAGCACTTCCTCGGCAAGCACGAGCTCTTCCTCGAGCTGCTGGACACCGAGGTGGCCGACCTCACGGGCCGCCTCACGGCGGCCATGTCCTCCCCCGGCGACAACCGTCACCGCGTGCACGCCACGGTGGAGGCGGTCTTCGCCTACATGGGATCCCCCGGGCGCTCCCACCGGCTGCTCTTCGACTCCGGCGCCGAGCACGACCCCGAGGTGCGCGCACGCGTCGAGGCGGTCGAGCGTGCCGTGGCCTCCCAGGTGAGCCGCATCCTCGCCGAGGACACGCGCGTGGGCGACGCCGAGGCGGAGATCCTCTCCCGCGGCCTCGTGGCGTACGTGCTCGGCGCCGCTCGCCACTGGGCGGACCGGCTCGAGGCGGGTCGCCGCCCGGACGCCGCGCGGACGGCCGCGATCGTGGACGCCCTGCTGTGGACCGGGCTCTCCCACCTGCCCACCGGACGCGCCGCCTGACGGGGAGGGCGCCGCCGCCTCCGCGGATGCCGCCCGGTTACGCCACGCGCGTGAACCCCGCCCCCGCCGCATGAGGCGACAGGGCCGTCCCGTAGGCTGACCGCACATCCGCCGCGCGGACGCGTGTCCGCGCAGCGAGGAGTCCACGCACGAGGGAAGAGTGAGGTCCACCCATGGAGATCCGCATCGGAGTGCAGCACGTCGGCCGTGAGGTCGTCCTGGAGAGCGAGCAGACCGCCGAGGAGGTGCGCGCCCTCGTGGACGCCGCCCTCGCCGCCGGCTCCCTCCTGAGCCTGACGGACGTCAAGGGCCGCCAGGTCGTGGTCCCGGGCTCGAACATCGGGTTCGTGGAGATCGGCGCCAAGAAGTCCGGCCCCCTGGGCTTCGCGGCCTCCTGACCTGCGGGCCGCGCCGCCATGCCCCACCACGCCGTCGAGGTGCGCGGGTCTGAGGACGCCGCGCTGACCGAGCGTCTGGCCGCCCTCCGGGCCGAGCTCGACCTGCCGGGCGGCTTCGCCGCGCCCGTGCTCGCCGAGGCCGAGGAGTCCGCCGCCGCGGTGCTCGCCTCCCTCGGCTCGGACGCGGAGCGGGTCGACCTCACGGCCGTCCCCTTCGTCACCGTGGACCCATCCGGGTCCACGGACCTCGACCAGGCGCTGCACATCGCGGCCGCCGAGGACGGTCGGCTCACGGTGCGCTACGCGATCGCCGACGTGCCCGCCTTCGTCGCGCCCGAGGGCGAGGTGGACCGCGAGGCCCGGCGTCGCGGCCAGACCGTGTACCTGCCGGACGGCCGCGTCCCCCTGCACCCAGAGGTGCTGAGCGAGGGCGCCGCGTCGCTGCTGCCCGACGTCGACCGTCCCGCGTTCGTGTGGACGTTCACGCTCGCCGTGGACGGGGCCGTGGAGCGCACCGCGCTGGTGCGCTCCCGCGTGCGCTCGCGGGCCCAGCTCACGTACGAGCAGGTGCAGGCCTTCCTGGACTCCGCGGACGCGCCCGAGGCGGCGGCCTGGCCGGAGGAGCTCCGCGCGTCGATCGCCCTGCTGCCGGAGGTCGGACGACGGCGCACCGCGCAGGAGGTCGCCCGCGGCGGCGCGTCCCTGAACATGCCGGACCAGGAGATCCACGTGGTGGACGGCCGGTACGAGATCAGCCAGCGCATCCCGCTGCCGGCTGAGGACCACAATGCCCAGCTCTCCCTGATGACGGGCATGGAGGCGGCCCGCATCATGCTCGACGGCGGCGTCGGCGTCCTGCGCACCATGCCCGCCCCGGACGCCGAGGCGGTCGCCGCGTTCCGCGCCCGCACCCGCGCGCTGGGGCATCCGTGGGAGGAGGGCGCCGACTACGGGGCCTACCTGCGCACCGTCGACCCCCGCGAGCCGCGCCACCTCGCCGTCCTCCACGCCGCCACGTCCCTGTTCCGCGGAGCCGGGTACACCGCCTTCGACGCCGAGGCCGAGGATCCCGCCCTGCGCGCCCTCCCCGCGGATCCCGAGCAGGCCGCCCTGGCCGCGCCCTACGCGCACGCCACCGCACCCCTGCGGCGCCTCGTGGACCGCTTCGTGCTGGCCGTGTGCCACGCCCTCGTGAGCGGCGCGCCGGTGCCCGCGTGGGCCCGCCGGGCGCTGCCCGAGCTCCCCGCCCTGATGCAGGACGCCGGCCGGCGCGCCTCGGCAGCGGACCGCGCGGCCGGCGACCTCGTGGAGGCGGCCGAGCTCTCGGAGCACGTCGGCGCCGAGCTGGAGGGCGTCGTCGTGCGCTCCGGCGGGGAGTCCGCGGACGTGCAGCTCGCCCAGCCCCCCGTGGCCGTGCGCGTGCCGGCCGCGGCGGAGCCCGGCACCCGCGTGCGGATCCGGATCGACGCGGTGGACGTGGCCTCCGGGAAGGTCACGGCCTCCGGGGTAGACTGGCCCCACAGCTCACGCTGACCCCTGGGATGACCGGTCGCATCTGATCACCCACGAACCCCACTCGCCGCAGCGCTCCACGGTCCCTCGTGTCCGAGGCTCCTCGGCGGGTGACCGACCTGCCGGATCCGGCATGGCCCGCCTTCGCACGGCGCGGTCGAGACCGAGTCCAGGGGGCATCGCCCCCGCCCTTCCGCGATCGGCTCCACCACCGCGCGCACGGCGTGGCCGGGCCCACCCGCCCGTCGCTGCGACGCACGAGACGATCGCGAGTCACCATGACCGAGAACACCACCCCTGACACCGCCCAGACCGCCGCGGACGACGTCGACCCCGCGGTCGCCGAGATCGCCCGCGAGACGCTCACCGAGGACACCGTCCCGGCGGCCCCCGAGCAGACCTTCGCCGACTTCGGCGTGCACCCCGCCATGGTGGAGGCCCTCGAGGGCAAGGGGATCGTGCACCCCTTCCCCATCCAGTCGATGACCCTGCCCGTGGCCCTCGGCGGCCACGACATCATCGGCCAGGCCAAGACCGGCACGGGCAAGACCCTGGGCTTCGGCCTGCCGGCGCTGCAGCGCGCCATCGGCCCGGGCGAGCCCGGTTGGGACCGGCTGGAGGCCGCGGGCACCGCCGGCGCCCCGCAGGCTCTGATCGTGGCCCCCACCCGCGAGCTCGCCGTCCAGGTGGCCGGAGACCTCGTGTTCGCCGCGTCGAAGCGCCCCGTGCGCATCGCCACCATCTACGGCGGCCGCGCCTACGAGCCGCAGATCGAGGAGCTGCAGCGCGGCGTCGAGGTCGTCGTGGGCACCCCCGGCCGCCTGATCGACCTGCTGCGCCAGAAGCACCTGCGCCTGGACCACGTGAACACGGTGGTGCTGGACGAGGCGGACGAGATGCTGGACCTCGGCTTCCTCCCGGACGTCGAGACCCTGCTCTCCGCGGTCCCGGGCAAGCGCCAGACCATGCTGTTCTCGGCCACCATGCCCGGCCCCGTCGTCGCCATGGCGCGCCGCTACATGACGCAGCCGACCCACATCCGCGCCTCCGACGGCGAGGACGAGGGCCTGACGAAGAAGGACATCCGCCAGCTCGTCTACCGCGCGCACCACATGGACAAGGACGAGCTCGTGGCCCGCGCGCTGCAGGCGAACGGCCGCGGCCGCACCATCATCTTCACGCGCACCAAGCGCACCGCCGCCCGCGTGGCGGACGAGCTGGTCTCCCGCGGCTTCGCCGCCGGCCCGCTGCACGGCGACCTGGGCCAGGGCGCCCGCGAGCAGGCGCTGCGCGCATTCCGCAACGGCAAGGTGGACATCCTCGTGGCCACCGACGTCGCCGCGCGCGGCATCGACGTGGACGACGTGACCCACGTGTTCAACTTCCAGGCCCCCGAGGATGAGAAGACCTACGTGCACCGCGTGGGCCGCACCGGCCGTGCAGGGCACAAGGGCATCGCCGTGACCCTCGTGGACTGGGACGACCTGCCGCGCTGGAAGCTGATCGACAAGGCCCTGGGCCTGGGCCAGCCCGAGCCGCCGGAGACCTACTCCTCCTCCCCGTGGCTGTTCGAGGACCTCGACATCCCCAAGGGCACCAAGGGCCGCCTGCCCAAGGACAAGCGCACCCTCGAGGGCCTGAGCGGCGAGCGCCTCGAGGACCTCGGCGGTCCTGAGTCCACGCCCCGCGCGGGCCGCGGCGGGGACCGCGAGCGCGGCGGACGCGACGGCGCCCGCGAGGGCGGTCGAGGCCGTGTCGCCCGGGACGAGGACCGCAAGCGCGGCGGCCGGGACGGCGATCGTGGTGGCCGTGACGCCGAGCGGGAGGGCTCCCGCGACGGCGGCCGCGGTCGAGGACGCGGTCGGGGCGGGCGTCCCTCCGCGGGCGCCGCGGTGAACGGGCGCCCCGCCGAGGGCCGCGCGGACGAGCGCCCCCGCCCCGAGCACGCGGAGCAGAAGGCCTCGCGCTCCGCGGATCGCGCGCCCCGCGCCGAGCGCGTCGAGAGCCCCGCTCGTGCTGAGCGGTCCGAGCGCGCCCCGCGCACGGAGGGCACCGGCCGCCGGGCCGAGTCGCGGTCCGAGGGCCGTGCGGAGCGCCCCGCGGCGGAGGCCGCGGCTCCCCGTTCCGCGGGCACGGAGCGTGCCCCGCGCACGGAGCGCGCCGAGCGGCGCGCGGAGGGCACGAGCGACCGTCACGCCCGCCGCCGCGAGCGCAGCCGCGCCCGCATGGAGGCCCGCAAGCGCGGCACCACGCGCTGAGCCTCCCCGCCCGGCGCCGCAGCGCTCGTGGCGCCCCCGCGACCCCTCCGACGGCCGATCCGGCGCGCGGAGGGGTCGCTGCGGCTCCAGGGTCGATCACGGGTGCGGCCGGGGCCCCGGGAGTGAGAAGGGACGGTCGGGCTCACCCCCGCACGACGGCGGCGCCGGTCCCCTGCCGCTCGATCTCGGCGAGGACGTCCTCGCCGGTCGTGAACTCGCCGATCAGGTTGGGCTTGCCGGCCCCGTGGTAGTCCGAGGAGCCCGTGACGATGAGGCCGTGGCGGTCCGCGAGCTCCCGCAGCCACGCGCGCTCCGGCTCGGGGTTGTCCCGGTGGTCGGCCTCGAGGCCGGCCAGGCCCGCCTCGATCATGGACTCGATGACCTCCACGCCCACCACCCGGCCGCGCATCGTCGCCCGCGGGTGGGCGAACACGGGCACGCCGCCCGCACCTCGGATGAGCTCGACGGCGTCCGCCGGGTCCGGGGCGTGGTGCGGCACGTAGTACTTGGAGCGGCCGGTCAGGATCGTGGCGAACGCCGCGGAGCGGTCCGGAACCACGCCGAGGGTGACGAGGGCGTCGGCCAGGTGGGGGCGGCCGATCGTGGCGCCCTCCGCCGCGTGCTCCTGCACGAGCTCCCACGTGAGGGGGTAGTCCTCCCCCAGCCGTGCAGCCATCTCCTGCGCCCGCGTGAGGCGCGCCGAGCGCGCGGCCGTGAGCTCGCGCAGCAGGGTCGGGTCCTCGGGGTCGTGGAGGTAGGCGAGCAGGTGCACGCTCGTGCCGTCGGCGGCCATGCAGGACATCTCCATCCCGGGGACGAACGTGAGTCCCTCCTCGAGCGCCGCCTGCGCGGCCTCGGCCCAGCCGGAGGCCGTGTCATGATCGGTGAGGGCCAGTCCGTCCAGGCCTGCACGGGCCGCGGCCCGCACCACGTCGGCGGGCGGCTGGGTGCCGTCGGACTCCGTGGAGTGGGTGTGCAGGTCATAGCGCGCCATGAGTCCCCAGCGTAGGCGGTGCCATGATGGTGGGCATGACCGACTCCGCACAGCACCCCGCCGACCCTGCTCCCGAGGGCGGTCCCGCCGCCGAGACCAGCCCGGCCCCCCAGCCCCTGGCCGAGCGAGTGGAGAACCGCTCCCAGCGCCCCAGCTCGGACGCCTTCCGCGCCTTCATGGCCTCGGGCTGGGCGCCCGCCTCACAGGACCTGCCCGCCGCCGACGCCGTGGCCCCCCACGCCGCGCGCCGCCGCGCCGCACTCTCCGCCCGCTTCCCCGGCGAGCGCCTCGTGGTGCCCGCGGGCCGGCTCAAGGTCCGCTCCAACGACACCGACTACCGCTTCCGGGCACACTCCGCGTTCGCGCACCTCACGGGCCTGGGCGTGGACCACGAGCCGGATGCCGTGCTCATCCTCGAGCCCACGGACCCCGGGGTGGGCGACGACGGGGCCGACCACGAGGCCACCCTGTACTTCCGCCCCCTCGCGGGGCGCGACTCGGAGCAGTTCTACGCCGACCCCCGCGCGGGCGAGTTCTGGATCGGACCCCGGCCCACCCTGGCGGAGATGGCCGCCCGCACCGGGCTGCGCACCGCCGGCCTCGAGGAGCTCGAGTCGGCCCTGACCAAGGACGCCGGGCAGGGGCAGGTCCGCCTGCTGGCAGAGTCCGACCTCGACGTGGACGCCCAGGTGGCCGCCGCCCGCACCGAGGCCGGCCAGGACCTCGCGGCCGCCCAGGCCGCCGACGTCGAGCTCGCCGAGTTCTGCTCCGAGCTGCGCCTCGTGAAGGACGAGTGGGAGGTCGACCGCATGCGCGCCTCGGTGGCCGCCACGATCGCCGGCTTCGAGGACGTCGTCCGCGCCCTGCCGCGCGCGGTGGGCCACCGCCGCGGAGAGCGCGTCGTGGAGGGCGCCTTCTTCGCCCGCGCCCGCGAGGAGGGCAACGACCTCGGCTACGACACGATCGCCGCCGCCGGGAACAACGCCACCGTGCTCCACTGGATCCGCAACACCGGGGAGGTCCGCGACGGCGACCTCCTGCTCCTGGACGCGGGCGTGGAGGACGACTCCCTCTACACCGCGGACATCACCCGCACCCTCCCGGTGAACGGGGCCTACACGGAGGTGCAGCGCCGCGTGTACCAGGCCGTGGTGGACGCCGCCGACGCCGCGTTCGCCATCGTGAAGCCGGGCATCCGCTTCCGCGAGATCCACGCGGAGGCCATGCGCGTCCTCGTGGATCGCCTCTCCGCGTGGGGCCTGCTGCCGGTCTCCGCCGAGGAGGCGCTGTCCGAGGAGGGCCAGCACCACCGCCGCTGGATGCCGCACGGCACCTCCCACCACCTCGGCCTGGACGTGCACGACTGCGCGCAGGCCAAGCGGGAGCTCTACCTCGACGGCGTGCTCGAGCCGGGCATGGTGTTCACGATCGAGCCGGGGCTGTACTTCAAGGCCGAGGACCTCGCGATCCCGGAGGAGTACCGCGGGATCGGCGTGCGGATCGAGGACGACGTCCTCGTCACGCAGGACGGCGCGGAGAACCTCTCCGCCGCCCTGCCCCGCGCCCCCGAGGACGTGGAGGCCTGGATGGCGCGCCTCCAGGGGTGATCGGCGCGGGGGGCTCTGGCTAGGCTCGCGGGCATGACCGCCCACCTCGTCTCCGAGCTCACCGACCTGCGGGAACGCCTCCTCGACGCCGAGGCCGAGCACGCCGCCCTCATCGAGCGTGTGCGCGAGCGCCACCGGCCCTCCGCCCGCAACCTCGTGCACTACGTGGCCCTGCGCGGCACGGACCTGCGCCCCCTCCAGGACGCGCTCAGCGAGGTGGGGCTCTCCTCCCTCGGGCGCATGGAGGCGGGGGTGCTCGGCCACCTGGACGCGGTGCTCCGCGCGGTCCGCGCGCTGGACGGCGCGCCTGCGGCCGAGCCCACGGCCGAGCCCGACGACGGCGCGCCGTCCGCGCTCACCCCCGCCGTGGGGCGGGAGATCCTCGAGCGCAACGCGAACGCCCTGCTGGGCCCGATGCGCCAGGACCGGCAGACCCGCGTGATGGTCACCATGCCGAGCGAGGCCGCCACCGACCCGGAGCTGGTGCGCGGCATGGCGGCGGCGGGCATGGACCTGGCCCGCGTGAACTGCGCCCACGACGGGGAGGACGCGTGGGCCGCCATGATCGACACGCTGCGCGGCCTCGGCTCGGAGGAGCGCCCCGCACCGCGCGTCGCGATGGACCTGGCCGGGCCCAAGCTGCGCACGGGCCCGCTCGAGCCGGGGCCGCGGGTGCTCAAGGTGAAGCCCTCGCGCGACGACGGCGGGCAGGTCCTGGAGCCGTCCCGGGTGTGGCTCGGCGCCGCTCCGGACGGGGCCGGGGAGCACCCGGCGGGGGACGGCGTCGTCGTGCCCCTGCAGGACCCGGACGTGCAGGTGCTGGCCGCCCTCGAGCCGGGCGACGAGGTGGACCTGAAGGACGCGCGCGGATCCCGCCGCACGCTGATGGTGGAGCGCGTGAGCGGCGCCGGACTGCTCGTGAGCACGGTCCGCACCGTGTACTGGGAGACCGGCATGCGGGTGGACACCCCGCACGGGCCCCTCACGGTCGGCGAGCTGCCCCCGCTCGAGCAGAGCATGCGCGTGCAGGTGGGCGAGGACGTGGTGCTCACCCGCTCGATGCAGGCGCGCCCCGCCGTCGCCGCCCCGCCCTACCGCATCGGCTGCTCCCTCGAGCAGGCCTTCCGGGACGTCTCCGTGGGCGACCGGGTGTGGATCGACGACGGCCGGATCGGCGGCGAGGTGACCGCCAACGACGGCGAGGAGATCACCCTGACGGTCACGAACGCCGGGCCGGCGGGCGCCAAGCTGAAGGCCGAGAAGGGGATCAACTTCCCCGACACCGCCCTCGAGATCCCCGCGCTCACGGCGGAGGACCTCTCCCACATCCCGTTCGTGGCCTCCCACGCGGACATGGTCAACATGTCGTTCGTGCGCTCGGCCGCCGACGTCGCCCGCCTCATCGAGGCGCTCGAGGAGCAGGACGCGAAGGACGTGGACGTCACCCTCAAGATCGAGACGGTGGCCGCGTTCGAGCAGCTGCCGCTCATGCTCCTGGAGGCCATGCGGTGGAACGACGTGGGCGTGATGATCGCCCGCGGCGACCTCGCGGTGGAGGCCGGATTCGAGCGCATGGCCGAGCTCCAGGAGGAGATCCTGTGGCTCTGCGAGGCCGCCCACGTGCCCGCGATCTGGGCCACGCAGATCCTCGAGTCGCTGGCCAAGAAGGGCCTGCCCTCGCGCGCCGAGATCACCGACGCCGCGATGGCCCAGCGCGCGGAGGCCGCGATGCTGAACAAGGGCCCCTACATCGAGGACGCGATCACCTCGCTGGGCGACATCCTCGCCCGCATGGGCGGTCACACCCGCAAGAAGGGGGACATGCTGCGGCGGCTGGAGTCCTGGAGCCTCTGAACGGGGCGGCGGTCCCCCGACGACGACGGCCCGGCCCCTCGGGGGACCGGGCCGCGGTGTGCGGGGCGGCGCGTCAGGCGCGGTGGGAGCCGCCCTCGGACGGAGGCTGCGGCCCGGGGCGGCCGCCGCGTGCCTCGATGAGGCGCGCGACCTCCTCGGGGGGCAGGCTCACGCCGTAGGAGCGGTCGAGGCCGGCCGGGGCCGCGGGCGTGCCGGCCGGGGCCGACGGAGCGGGCGTGCCGGCGTCGTGGTCCGCGGGAGCGGCCTGGTCCGGGGCCGCCGTGATGGGGGCCGGAGCCGCCGGCGCGGGGGCCGCCGGGGCCGGGCGGGCGGTGAGGCCGAGCTCCTGGCGGGCGCGCGCGGCGTGCTCGAAGGCGATCACGAGGTCGTAGCCGGCGGGCACCACGGCCTGCGAGGAGGCGAAGCCGTGCCGGCCCTTGCGCAGCGCGAACCCGATCACCCCGAACAGCAGCCACACGGCCAGGCCCAGCAGCGCCGAGGTGAGGATCTGGAGCGGCCCTCCCGACGGGTCCAGCAGGAGGAGGAACGCGCCGATCAGGGCGCCGAACATCAGGCCCCGCACGCCCGCCCCGAGCGCCACCTGGGCGTAGTTGAGGCGGCCGCGCACCCGCTCCACCACGCGCAGGTCCTTGCCGACGATGGAGACGGCGCTGACCGGGAAGTCCGTGGCGGCCAGCCGGTCCACCTGCTCGCGCGCCTCGGTGTACGTGGAGTAGGTGGCCACGAGCTCTCCGCGGGGCAGGCCCGTGTCGCCGGATCCGGGGGCGGGGCTGGACATCATGAAGGACATGTCCCCATTGTGCCTGGCCGCGGGCGCGGAGGCCCGGGAGTCCGCCCACTGCGGACACCCGCCCCACCGGGCGGGCGCGGAGAGGACCCACTAGGCTGGCCCGGTGAACTCCCCCAAGATCTTCGTGGCCCGCCTGCTGGGCCTGGACGTGTTCGACCCGCTGGGCGACCGTCTGGGCCGGCTGCGCGACGTCGTGGTCCTGGACCGGGGCGGGGTCGCCACCCCCGTGGCCACCGGCCTGGTGATCGAGGTCCCCGGCAAGAAGCGCGTCTTCGTGCCCATGACCCGTGTGACCTCCATGGACTCGGGCCAGATCATCACCACGGGCCTCATCAACCTGCGCCGCTTCTCCCGCCGCGGCGGGGAGCAGACCGTCGCGGGCGACCTCTTCGACCGGCGTGTGCGCCTCACGGACGGCTCGGGCGAGGCCGTCCTCGAGGACATCGGGCTGGAGCAGCAGCGCAACGGCGACTGGCTCGTCTCGGACATGTACGTCCTGCGCCCCACGGGCCGCGGCGCCTTCGGCCGCCCGCGGGGAGAGCACCTGCTCCTCACGTGGGACGAGGCCCGCTGGGCCGGGCAGGCCGAGCCGCAGGGGGCCACGAGCTTCGTGGCCGCCCACGAGGACCTCAAGGCCGCCGACCTCGCGGACATGATGCACGAGATGCCGGAGAAGCGCCGCGTGGAGGTCGCCAACGAGCTCCAGGACGAGCGCCTCGCAGACGTCCTCCAGGAGCTGCCCGACGACGACCAGGTCCAGATCCTCTCCCACCTGGACATCGAGCGCGCCGCGGACGTCCTCGAGGAGATGGACCCCGACGACGCCGCGGACCTCCTCCACGAGCTGCCCGACTCCCAGCAGGAGCTGCTCCTGGAGCTCATGGAGCCCGAGGACGCCGAGGACGTGCGCCGCCTGCTCGAGTACGAGGAGGACACGGCCGGCTCCGTCATGACGCCCGTGCCCGTGATCCTCCCGCCCGAGGCGACCGTGGCCGAGGCCATGGCCACCATCCGGCAGCACGAGATCTCCCCCGCGCTCGCCTCCCTCGTGATCGTGGCCCGCCCGCCGCTGGAGACGCCCACGGGACGGTTCCTGGGCGTCGTGCACTTCCAGCGCCTGCTGCGGTACCCGCCGCCCGAGGCGATCGGCAACATCATGGACAAGGACCTCGAGCCGGTCTCCGACCTGGCCCCACTGGCCCACGTCACCCGCGAGCTGGCCACGTACAACCTGACGTCCATCCCCGTCGTCAACGCCCAGCACCGCGTGGTGGGCGCCGTGAGCGTGGACGACGTCCTCGACCACATCCTCCCGGACGACTGGCGCGCGATGGACCCGGACGACCATCCGGCCGCCGCCGGCTGACCCCTCCCGCACCACCCCCCGAACCGCATCGACCGCACGGACCGCACCGAAGGAGTGAGCATGTCGCAGACCACGAGGGAGCCTCGCGAGACCCGAGGCACGGGCCTGGACACGCCGCTGAGCGCGCGCCGACGCCGAGTGCCCCGCTTCAGCCCCAACCCGGACGCCTTCGGGGAGGCCACCGAGGGCATCGCCCGGTTCATGGGCACGCCGCAGTTCCTCGTGTGGATGACCCTGTTCTGCCTCCTGTGGGTCGGCTGGAACAGCTACGGGCCCGAGGGCCTGCGCTTCGACTCCGCGGCCCTGGGCTTCACCGCGCTGACCCTCATGCTCTCGCTCCAGGCCTCGTACGCGGCCCCTCTTCTCCTCCTCGCCCAGAACCGCCAGGACGACCGGGACAAGGTGTCCATGCGCGAGGACCGCGACCGGGCCGAGCGGAACCTCGCGGACACGGAGTACCTCACGCGGGAGATCTCGGGCCTGCGCATCGCGCTGCAGGACGTGGCCACCCGCGACTTCGTGCGGGGCGAGCTGCGCGGCGTGCACGAGGACCTGATCGGCGAGCTGCGCGAGTCCCTCCGCGAAGAGCTCCGCGCCGAGATGCGCGCGGACCTGCTCTCCCCCGCCTCGGACGGCGGGGACGCCGCCGGCTCCGTGAAGAAGGCGAAGAAGAAGAAGTCCCGGGACCGCGACGGCGGCGCGCGGCCCGGCGGGGACGCCGACGACGCCCAGACCACCACGCTCGCGATCATCGCGGCCCAGGAGGCCGCCGAGGAGGCCGCCGCTCGCGTCCGGGAGGACGACGCCGCCCCCGGCCCGGACGCGACCGGACCGAGCGCCACCGGATCGAGCGCGGCGGACGGACGGCGATGACCGAGTCCCCGCAGGCCGACGCCGGCCTCCCGCTGCCCGCCGTCCGCACCGAGCTCGAGCGGGCCGTGCTCGCGGCCCTGGCCGACGTCGTCGACCCGGAGATCCGCCGCCCCGTCACGGAGCTCGGCATGGTGGAGTCCGTCCGCGAGACCGCCCCGGGCGAGGTCGAGGTGGCGGTGCTGCTGACCATCACGGGCTGCCCCCTGCGCGGGACCATCGAGGCCGACGTCACGGCGGCCGCCGCCGCGGTGCCCGGCTGCCGGTCCGTGGCGGTGCGCGTGGGCGTCATGACCCCCGAGCAGCGCCGCGCCCTGCAGGACTCGCTGCGCGGCGCGCGCCCTGCCAACCCGTTCGCCGCGGGCTCGCTCACCCGCGTCCTGGCCGTCGCCTCGGGCAAGGGCGGCGTGGGCAAGTCCACGGTCACCGCCAACCTCGCCGTCGCCCTCGCCGAGCGGGGCCTGGCGGTCGGGCTGATCGACGCCGACGTGCACGGCTTCTCCATCCCCGGGCTCCTGGGCGTGGATGCCTCCCCGACCCGTCTCGAGCAGCTGATCCTGCCGCCCGTGGCCCGCGGCGTGAAGGTCATCTCGATCGGGATGTTCCTGGACGCCGACCGACCGGTCGCGTGGCGCGGCCCCATGCTGCACCGGGCGCTGGAGCAGTTCGTGACGGACGTGCACTGGGGCGACCTCGACGTGCTGCTCGTGGACCTGCCGCCGGGCACGGGCGACATCGCGATCTCCGCGGCCCAGCTGCTGCCGGACTCCGAGCTCGTGGTGGTGACGACCCCCCAGCACGCCGCCGCCCAGGTGGCCGCGCGCGCGGGTCAGCTCGCGCAGCAGACCGGCCAGCGCGTGGCAGGCGTGGTGGAGAACATGGGCCCCATGGCCCTGCCGGACGGCACGGTGCTGGACGTGTTCGGCACGGGCGGCGGCGCCGAGGTGGCGGAGCGGCTCACCGGCGCGCTCGGTGCGGACGTCCCCCTGCTGGGCTCGGTGCCGCTGGATCCGGCCCTGCGCGTGGGCGGGGACACCGGCGCCCCCGTGGTGGCCTCGGCACCGCAGAGCCCAGCGGCGCGCGCCCTGCTGGCGATCGCCGAGCGGCTCGCGGTGCGCCCCCGCAGCCTGGCCGGGCGCCGGCTGCCGTTCAGCCCGCGCTGAGCGCCGGGATCACCGCGGCGATCAGGTGGCGTCGACGTCGAAGGGTGCGGGCGCCAGGCCGAGCAGCTCGAGCGGGTCCGGGCCCGCGGCGGCCGGGACCGGAGCCGGGCGCTCCTCGGCCACCATGGCCTCGGCGCGGCCGGAGGCCATGAGGGCGACGGCCGCGCCTCCCACGACGGCGGTCCCGGCACCCGGGACGACGGCGGCGGCCACGGGGGTGAGCTCGGCGTCGGGGGCGGCGGTGCCCGTGGCGGACGCGACGGCGGTGGACTCGACGTCGGTGGCCTCGGCGGCGCTGCTGCCCGTGCCGCCCGGGCGGCGGAAGAGGGAGCGGGGGTCCATGTCCGCGATGTCCTGGCGGGTCAGCCCGCCGTGGAGGTCCTCGGGGGCCACGCCCGTGAGCGCCTGGGCCCGATGCGCGGCGGTGGAGGAGCCGCTGCCGTCCACCGGCTCGGTGAGGGCCTCGCGGATGATGCGGCGGGGATCGTACTGACGGGGGTCGTACTTGCGCCAGTTGACCTCGTCGAAGTCCGTCCCCGTCTCCTCCTTGAACTGCGTCTTGGCGCCCTCGGCCATGTCCCGCATCCGGCGGAGCCACTGGGTGAAGGCGCGGGTGTACTCCGGGAGCTTCTCCGGACCGAGGATGATCACGGCGAGCACCAGGAGGACGATGAACTCGGATCCGTTGATTCCTGCCACGGTGGAGACTCTACTAGAGGCTCACCGACGCCCCACCGCGAGGATGCCGGCCACCCGGCCCATGCTCGGAACGGCCTCGACGATCCGCTCGAGGCCGCGCTCGAGGCGGTCCGTCACGGCGTCGTCGCGCCGCAGCTCGGTGAGGCCGGACCGGTCCGAGACCACGAGGAGGGTGAGGAGGGGCTCCGCCTGCTCGCGTGGCAGCGTGGACTCCACGCGGTAGGCCGCCTGCGCCGTCGCGAGGTCCGCGATCCACCCCTCTCCGGACGGGTCGTCCGTCAGCCGGTAGGCGACACCGCCGGGGAGCCGCCTCCCCGGCATTGCGGCGTCCTCGCGCCCCGACGCACAGCCGCGGGGCACAGCGGTCGCGGAGCGCGAGCGGCACTCGTGCACCGTGACCGCCGGCTCGGCGCGCCCCCAGACCACCGCGACCTCCAGCAGGTCCGCCGCCTGCTCGCCGCGCACCTCGAGGGGCTGCAGGCCTGCGCCGGTCAGGGACGGCACGGTCCAGCCGAGGCCGCGGAGCTCCTCCACGGTGGCCCCCGGGGAGGACGCGGCGGCGGACTGGCGCTGGACGACCCCCAGCGCGTCCGTCGGACCGGCCTGCGCCCGGGCCACGCCACGCGGCGCGCCGGCCACCCACACGGCCGCGAGGAGCCCGCCCAGCAGGACGACCATGGCCAGCGCCAGCACGACGAGGCGGCCGGACACGCCGCGCACGGGGAGCACGGGATGGGTCACGGCCGCGGGGCGGGCGTCCACGGAGCGCGCGGCGTCCAGGACGCGGGCCCGCTCACGGGCGGTCCGGGCGCAGTCCGGGCAGCGGGAGAGATGGGCCGCCAGCCGGCGGCCCGCCGGGCGCGAGAGCACGCCCTCGAGGTAGGCGTCCAGGTGGCGCAGCGAGTGATGAGGGCTCATCCCGCCCCACCTCCTCCTGGTGCGCCGACTCCCGGACCGGAGGGCCGGGGACCACGCCGACGCCGGTCCAGTCCGCCCATCATGGACGGCACGTCTGAGAGAAGTCTGAATCGTCCCCCCCGGTTCTTCCGTACACTGGGGCGGCATCCGGCCCGGTGCCGGCCGTCCGCGGAAGCCCGCGGCGCCGCCGTCGCCGGACCACCCCGCCCACCCCCGGAGAGAGCGCCCATGACCGCCCTGCACCCCCAGCCGACCGCCAAGCACGCCTCGTGGACGTACGCGGAGACCCGGCTGGAGGAGGACGCGGTGCTGCTGCGGGCACGGGAGCGCTCGGCCGAGCTCGGGGTGGCGCCGGTCAGCGAGGGCGCGGCGGCGCTGCTCACCGTGCTGGCGGCCACGCGCGCGCCGGGCGCCGTCGTGGAGATCGGCACCGGCGCGGGGGTCTCGGGCCTCGCTCTGATGCGCGGGCTGCCCGAGCGCACCGTCCTGACCACCGTGGACCCGGAGGCGGACGTGCAGCATGCGGCGCGGGAGGCCTTCTCCGAGGCGCACCTGCCGAACGGCCGCACCCGCATGATCACGGGACGCTCCCGCCTCGTGCTGCCGCGCCTGACCACGGGCGCCTACGAGATGGTCGTGGTGGACGGCGATCCGGCCTCCCGCGCGTTCGACGTGGACCAGGCCGCCCGCATGCTGGCCCCCGGCGGGCTGCTGGTGGTCCTCGACGCCCTGGACCAGGACCGCGTGCCGCGTCCGGCGGTGCGCGAGCCCTCCACGGTGTCCGCCCGCGCCGTGGACCGCGGCATCGCCGAGGACGAGCGGTGGATCTCCGCCGTGGTCCCCACGGGCACGGGCATGCTGCTGGCCGTGCGCCGCTGACGCCTGCGGAGGAGCCCGGAGAAGCACGACGCCCCGCGCACCGGTCAGCGGTGCGCGGGGCGTGCGGCGTTCGGGGCGGTCAGCCCTGGGTGACGCCCTGCAGGCACTCCTTGAGCTCCTGCGCCTCCTCGGCGTTGATCTCCAGGACGAGGCGCCCGCCGCCGTCGATCGGCACGCGCATGATCAGGCTGCGTCCCTCCTTGGTCACTTCCATGGGACCGTCCCCGGTGCGAGGCTTCATGGCGGCCATTGCGACTTCCCTTCTGATGGTGTTCCCGTGTCGGCGCCGCCGGCGGATGTCGCAGACGGGCCCGGTGCCTTCGGCCCCCGCACGCGAGGCGTGGCGTGACCGGTCACACGCCCATTATCGCGGATCGCGCTGGCTGTCGCCACACGAGCCGGCAGGAGCGGCGGCGGCACGCTCCTCCTCGAGCTCGGCGATCCGGCGCTCGCGCCGGGCGAGGCTCTCCTGCAGTGCGGCCACCACCGCGTCCACTTGGTCCCGCTGGTAGCCCGGCACTGCCACGGCGAGGCGCACGTGGTCCACGTCCTGGGCCCGGGGGTCCGCGGGCAGGAGCACGGGGTGGCGGGGCTCGACGCCGGCGGGCGCCTCCGCGCGCAGGGTCGCGCGGCCCGTCGCCGCCGCCACGAGGGCGGCCACGGCCACCACGAGGGCGAGGACGAGGGCGATCCAGATCGGCTGGCTCATGCCCGGCCCCCCTGCTGGACCGCGGCCATGAGCGCCACGGCCTCCTCCGCGGTGTCCACCACGGAGAGCAGGTCGACGTCGCCGGGTGAGATCATCCCGCGCGCCTCGAGGGCCCCGCGGATCCAGTCCACCAGGGGACCCCAGAACGCACGGTCCACCAGCACCACGGGGAAGCGGGTCACGGTGCCGGTCTGCACGAGGGTGAGCGCCTCGAACAGCTCGTCCAGGGTGCCGAAGCCGCCGGGCAGCACGATGAAGCCCTGCGCGTACTTCAGGAACATGACCTTCCGGGCGAAGAAGTAGCGGAAGTCCACGCCGATCCCCACGTAGGGGTTCAGCCCGGTCTCGAAGGGGAGCTCGATGCCGAGGCCCACGGACACGCCGCCCACGTCGTGCGCGCCGCGGTTGGCGGCCTCCATGGCCCCCGGACCGCCGCCCGTGATGACGGCGAAGCCGGCCTCGGCGAGGCGACGCCCCACCTCGCGGGCGAGCGCGTACTCGTCGGTGCCCTCCCCCGTGCGGGCGGAGCCGAACACGGAGACGGCGGGGCCGAGCTGCGCCAGCGTCCCGAAGCCCTCCACGAACTCCGCCTGGATGCGCAGCACGCGCCACGCGTCCGACGTCGTGGAGGCCACGTCCGAGACCGGCGGCGCCGTCATGCCCGACTGGCGGGTGTCCAGCAGGAGCTGGTCGAAGGTGGGGGCGGCAGCCGCGGCGCCGCTCAGGATCTGCCCGCCGCGGCGCACGGGCCCTCGATCGGGGTCCGCGGGCTGGGACGGGTGTGTCTGGTCGGCCATGGCCCCCACCCTAGCCAGTCGGGCCCTCTGGTCGCCCCCGTGGCGCAGGCCTGCGCTCCCCGCGCACCCGGGAGATATCCTGCGGTGACATCCGCCGCCCAGCGCGGCGCGCCGTCGACCCCCAGGAGACCCCGTGCCGCCCGCTGCGTCCCCCGACCGCCACCGCCTCGCCCGTGCCCGGCGGGCAGCGGCGACGGCCGCCCTGGCCGCCACGGTGGCGCTGGTGTCCGGATGCTCCGCGCCGGCCGCGCCCGAGGCCCCGCAGCCGCCCGAGGCGGCGGGGCCCGAGACCACCGCGCCGGTGGCCCCCACGCCTCCTGCCGGGCCGGGGACGCCCGTCGAGACCTCCTCCTCACCGCGCTCCGCCACGCCGGCCCGGACGACGAGCACCACGGACGCCACCGACGGCGCCTCCGCCGCGCCCACGCCCCGGCCGCGCACGGACGGCGTGCTGCGGATCGCCCTGTCCGGCGACCGGCCCGGCCTGAGCACGGGCGAGAGGGACGACACCCCGGACGGGTTCGACGCCGACGCCGCCCGCGCCACGGCCATGTTCCTCGGCTACGAGGAGCGTCAGGTCCAGTGGGTCTGGCTCGGGACGCGCGCCCCCGCCGACGCCCTCTCCGCCGGGATCGTCGACCTGGCGGTCGGCGGGGTGCCCCTGACGCCGGCACCGGACGAGCCCATGGACGTGGCCGGCCCGTACCTGTCCGCCCGCCTGGGCGTGCTCGTGCCGGCGGACTCGTCCGTCGCGGAGCCGGCAGACCTGGAGGGCGGCACGGTCTGCGTGGAGTCCGGCTCCCCCGCCGCGGCCGCCCTCCGCGCCGAGGTCCCCGGTGAGGTGGAGCTGCTCGTGCAGGGCGGCGCCGCCGAGTGCCTCCCGGCGCTGCGCACGGGGCGGGTGGATGCGATCGCCGGCGACGAGCCTCTGCTGGGCGCGCTGAGCCGGGCGGACGAGGCGCCGGAGGCGCGCCTGCTGGACGCCGACCTCGGGGCCGCCCAGTACGGCGTCGGCCTGCCGGAGGACTCCACGCTGTGCGACGACGTCACAGCGGCCCTCGCCTCGCACCGCGCCGACGGCGGCTGGGCCCGGTCCGCCGAGGCTCTCGAGCGCGCCAGCGGGGTGCCGCTGTCTCCACAGCTGCGGCTCGCCGCCCTCCCGGATCCCGACCGCTGCGACCGCTCCCCCGCGCAGGGCGCCCAGTGAGCTGACGGGCGGGGATCGAGGCCGTCAGCCCGCCAGGAGTGTGATGCACCGCACGGCGTCCTGTGACATGGGCTATATTCCCTGCATGACCCACCACACCCCGGACACCGCCCACGGCGCCCATGCCGTCGGCACGGTGGCCTTCGGCGCACCGTCCGAGGCGCTCATCCGCCTCGAACACGTCAACAAGCACTTCGGCGAGTTCCAGGCCCTCAAGGACATCGACCTCGCCATTCCGCGCGGTCAGGTGGCGATCGTCCTGGGCCCCTCGGGCTCCGGAAAGTCCACCCTCTGCCGCACCATCAACCGCCTCGAGACCATCGACGACGACGGCGGCCGCATTCTCATCGGCGGCCAGCCGCTGCCCACCGAGGGCAAGGGGCTGGCCCGTCTGCGGGCCGAGGTCGGCATGGTGTTCCAGTCCTTCAACCTCTTCGCCCACAAGTCGATCCTCGAGAACGTGACCCTCGGGCCGATCCGGGTCAAGGGCAAGAAGAAGGCCGAGGCGGAACGGCATGCGATGGAGCTCCTGGAGCGCGTGGGCGTGGCCCCTCAGGCCAAGAAGATGCCCGCCCAGCTCTCCGGCGGCCAGCAGCAGCGCGTGGCCATCGCCCGCGCCCTGGCGATGGAGCCGCAGGCCCTGCTGTTCGACGAGCCCACCTCGGCCCTGGACCCGGAGATGGTGCAGGAGGTCCTGGACGTCATGGTCCAGCTCGCCCAGGAGGGCATGACCATGGTGGTCGTGACCCATGAGATGGGCTTCGCCCGAAAGGCCGGCGACCGCGTCATCTTCATGGCCGACGGCGCCGTCCTCGAGGACACCGACCCCGAGTCCTTCTTCACGGCTCCGCAGCACGAGCGGGCGAAGGACTTCCTCGGCAAGATCCTCACCCACTGACGCCCCGCGGTCCCGCCACGCCGCCTGGCCCTCCCCGTCCTCTCCCACCCGCACCTGATCCCAGGAGACACCATGATCACCAAGAAGCTCGCCTCCATCACCGCCGTCGCCGCGGCCGCCGCCCTCTCCCTGACCGCCTGCTCCCCGTCTGCGTCGAGCGACTCCGGCGCCTCCGCGTCCGGCTCCGCCTCGGGCAGCGCCTCCGCGGGGTCCTCCGACTCGCTGCGCATCGGCATCAAGTTCGACCAGCCGGGCCTCGGCTTCCGTGAGGGTTCGAACGCCCCCACCGGCTTCGACACGGATGTGGCCCGCTACGTGGCCCAGAAGCTGGGCGTGGACGAGGACAAGATCGAGTGGGTGCAGACCCCCTCCGCCAACCGCGAGAACGCTCTGGAGAACGGCGAGGTGGACATGATCCTCGCCACCTACTCGATCACCGACGCCCGCAAGGAGCGCGTCGACTTCGCGGGGCCGTACTTCGTGGCCGGCCAGGACCTGCTGGTCCGCACCGACGAGACCGGCATCACCGGCCCGGACGACCTCGACGGCAAGAACCTCTGCTCCGTCACCGGCTCCACCTCCGCCCAGAAGATCAAGGACACGTTCGCCTCCGGGGTGAACCTCGTGGAACAGGGCGGCTACGCCGAGTGCGTGACCTACCTCGAGTCCGGCCAGGTGGACGCCGTCACGACGGACGACATCATCCTCGCCGGCCTCGCCGCCACGGACGCGAACAAGGGCAAGTTCAAGGTGGTGGGCAATCCGTTCACCACCGAGCGCTACGGCGTCGGCATCGCGAAGGACTCCGACCGCTGCGAGGAGATCAACACCGCCGTCAAGGAGATGAAGGACTCCGGCGAATGGGAGAAGTCGCTCACGAAGAACACCGAGGGCACCGGCTACGAGTACGACAAGGAGCTGAACTCGGGCAAGGACGCCGAGCTCGAGCCCTGCGCCTGATCACCCCCTGACCCGACCGCCTCGGCGGCACCGCCCACCCGGGCGTGCGCGGCCGGGGCAGTCAGGCCACGGCCCCTCCACCCCCGGAAGAGACGGCATCGGAAGACCCATGGAACCACTGTCCACTCTCATGGAGCAGTACGGCTCGGCCGTGCCGCTCGCGTTCTGGATGAACATCCGGCTGGCCGTCCTGGCCACGCTGGCCTCGTTCGTCTTGGGCGTCGTCCTCGCCCTGTGCCGCATCTCCCCCGCCCCCTCCCTGCGAGCGCTCGGCGCCGGCTATGTCCACATCGTGCGCAACACCCCGTTGACCATCATCATGCTGCTGGGAGTCCTGGCGGTGTGGGGCCAGCTGAAGGTCACCTTCGCGAGCGACTTCACCCTGAACTTCTTCATCTATGCGGTGATCGCGCTCTCCCTGTACCACGCGGCCTTCATGTGCGAGGCCATCCGCTCCGGCGTGAACACGGTCCCACTCGGGCAGGCGGAGGCGGCCCGGGCGATCGGCCTGGGCTTCCTTCCAGCGGCGCGTCACGTCATCCTCCCCCAGGCCCTGCGCGGGGCCATCACCCCGATCGGCAACACCGTGATCGCCCTGACGAAGAACACCACCGTCGCCGCGGCCGCCTCGGTCGCCGAGGCCTCCGGGCTCATGAAGACGATGATCGAGTTCCGCCCGGACATGATGGTGGCCATCTTCCTGACCTTCGCGATCGGCTTCTGCCTGATCGTCATCCCGATCGGCCTGCTCACCACGTGGGCCTCTGACAAGTGGGCGGTGAGCCGATGAGCGCCCAGGCCTCCATCCTCTTCGACGCCCCGGGCCCCGTGGCCCGGCGGCGCATCCTGGTCCTCAACCTCGTGGCGCTGGCGGCCGTGGTGGCGGTGGCCGCGCTGGTCCTCGTCCGCATGGCCGAGCGCGGGCAGCTGGAACCCCGCCGCTGGAGCGCGGCACTCGACGCGAACGCGTGGTCCAACTACTACGTGCCCGGACTGCAGTTCACCCTGCAGGTGGCCGCGATCGCGGTGGTCACCTCGGTGGCCTTCGGCCTCGTGTTCGGCTTCCTCCGACTGGCGCCCTTCGCGCCGGTCCGGGCGGCGGCCGCCGTGGTGGTCGAGTTCTTCCGCGCCGTGCCGGTGCTCCTGATGATGGTGTTCTTCTACCAGGCCTTCGCCCTCGCAGCGCGCAGCGGCGTGCTCTCCGCCCAGGACGGCCCCTACTACGCCGTCATCCTCGGGCTCACCCTGTACAACGGCTCCGTGATCGCCGAGCTGGTGCGCTCCGGCGTCAAGTCCCTGCCCAAGGGCCAACGCGAGGCGGCGGCGGCGATCGGCATGACGCCCAACCAGTCCCTGCGCCTCGTGGAGGTCCCCCAGGCCCTCGTCGCCATGCTGCCCTCGCTCCTCAGCCAGTTCGTGGTGATCCTCAAGGACTCCGCGCTCGGCTACCTGATCGGCTTCTTCGAGCTGCTCCAGTACGCCCGGCAGCTCGGCTCGGGCCAGGGGAACATCCTGCAGTCACTGGTGGTGGCCGCGCTCATCTTCATCGCGATCAACGTCCTGCTCACCTGGGTGGCGTCCCGTCTCTCCGGCCTGCTGTCCTCGCGCACCGCGGGCCGGACCAACCCCGCCGCGGGGTCCTCGGCCGTCGCCATCCCGGTGCACGCGAAGCACTGATCCGACCTGCGACGGCCGGCCTCATCTCCGCCCCGCGCGGGCAGGGAGGCCGGCCGTCGTCGTCGGGGAGGGGGCCGCCGCGGTCAGCCCGCCAGCCACCCCGAGAGCGCGTCCAGGCAGGCGTGCACGGCGGCGCGGTCCACGTGCTCGTCGTCGGTGTGGGCCAGCAGGGCGTCGCCGGGGCCGAAGTTCACGGCGGGCACGCCGAGGGCGGAGAAGCGGGCCACATCGGTCCAGCCGTACTTGGGCTTGGGCTCCCCGCCCACGGCGGCCACGAACGCGGCCGCCGCGGGCCGGTCCAGTCCGGGCCGGGCGGCGGCGGAGGCGTCCATGACCTCCACCTGCGCCGTCCAGTCCACCCCGGCACGCTCGAACACCTGACGCACGTGGGCGTGCGCCTCCTCGAGGGTCTTGTCCGGGGCGAAGCGGTAGTTGACGTCCACGTGCGCCGCGTCCGGGATGACGTTGCCGGCCACGCCGCCGGCGATCCGGATGGCGTTGAGGCCCTCCCGGTAGTCCAGGCCCTCCACGGTCACCGTGGCGGGGTCGTACGCGGCGAGGGCGCCCAGCAGGGGGCCGGCCTTGTGGATCGCGTTCTCCCCGCGCCAGGCTCGGCCGGAGTGGGCGGCCACCCCGGCGTAGGAGACGCGGTAGCGGCACGTGCCGTTGCAGCCTCCCTCCACGACGCCGTCGGTGGGCTCCAGCAGGACCGCGAAGTCGCCCTCGAGCAGCTCGGGGGCCTCGCGGACCACGCGGCCGAGGCCGGAGAGATGCGAGGCGACCTCCTCGTTGTCGTAGAACACCCAGGTCACGTCGTGCACGGGGGCCTGTGCGCCCGGCGCGTCCGTGCCGCCGCCGAAGCGGCCGGCGAGGGCGAGCTGCACCGCCACCCCGGACTTCATGTCCACCGCACCGCGGCCGTAGAGCGTATCCCCGTCCCACGCGCTCGGCACGGTGCCGCGCGAACCCGGGACGGTCGGCAACGGCACCGTGTCCAGGTGTCCGGCGAGGATCACGCGGGTGTCCCGGCCCAGCTCGGTGCGGGCGACGACGGTGTCGCCGAGGCGGCGCACGTCGAGGCCTCCGAGCCCGCGCAGGGCGGTCTCCACCGCGTCGGCGAGCGGCCGCTCCTCCCCCGAGACCGAGCGGATGTCCAGCAGGGTGGCGGTCAGCTCCGCGACGTCCAGGTCGGCGGCGGTGAGGTCCGAGAGTGCGGGGGCGGCGTCGAGGGCTGTCATGGCGTCCAGTCTACGGACGCGGTCGGCCCCCGCCCCGGGTCCGGCGGGGCCCGATCGGTAGGCTGGGCCCATGACCGAGACCGCCGCACACCCGTCCCCCGCCTCGACCGCCTCGACCGCCCCCTCCGGCTCCGCCCGCCTCGTGGCCGGCCATGGCCTGGCCACCCGTGCCGCTGACGGCACGGTGCTGGACGTGTGGTTCCCCGCGCCCGTCGCCGGGCCGCTCGCTTCGGCGGACGCCTCCGTCGGCGGCATGCTGGACGGCCTCGCCACGGACGACGCCGACCGCGGCACCACGCAGTCCGTCGTCGCCCTCGAGGTCGACCTGGACGCCGCCCCCGCCTCCCCCGAGGACGCGTGGCTGCGCCTGCATGCGCTCTCCCACCGCCTCGTCCGCCCGAACGAGCTCAACCTCGACGGCGTGTTCGGCCTGTTGGCCAACGTCGTGTGGACCAATCACGGCCCGTGCGCCGTGGACGGCTTCGAGCTGACCCGCGCGAAGCTGCGCGCCCGCGGCTCCGTCACCGTGCACGGCGTGGACAAGTTCCCCCGCATGACGGACTATGTCGTGCCCAGCGGCGTGCGCATCGGCGACGCCGACCGCGTCCGCCTCGGCGCGCACCTCGCCGAGGGCACCACCGTCATGCACGAGGGCTTCGTGAACTTCAACGCCGGCACGCTGGGCCACTCCATGGTCGAGGGCCGCATCTCGGCCGGCGTCGTGGTCGGCGACGGCTCCGACCTCGGCGGTGGCGTCTCCATCATGGGCACCCTCTCCGGCGGCGGCACCCAGAGGATCGTGATCGGCGAGCACGTGCTGCTCGGCGCGAACTCGGGCGTCGGCATCTCGATCGGCGACGACTGCGTGGTGGAGGCCGGTCTCTACGTCACGGCCGGCACGCGCGTCACGGTGCTCCGCGAGGGCGAGGAGCCCGCCGTCGTGAAGGCCGTGGACCTCTCCGGCGTCCCGAACCTGCTCTTCCGCCGCCACTCGGGCACGGGCGCCGTCGAGGCCCTGCCGCGCGCCGGGCGCACGGTGGAGCTGAACGCCGCGCTGCACGCGAACGGCTGACCATGAGCGCCCCTGCCGCTCCGCGCCGCCGGCCGTCCCTGGCGCGGCGCGCCCTTGTCACGGCCACGGGCGTGCTCGTGCTCGGCGGCCTCGGGGCGGGCGCGTGGTGGGCCTCGGAGGCCGGCCACGGCCCGTTGCTCGGCCCGGAGGTGTGCCTCGTGATCACCGACGACGGCGCGCACCACCGCCTCTCCCCGGACCGCGCCGCCGTCGCGGGCGTGATCGCCGCGACCGCGCAGGAGCGCGGGCTGCCGCCGCGCGCGGCCACGATCGGGATCGCCACCGGCATCCAGGAGTCGGGCCTGCGGGCCCTCGACCACGGGGACCGGGCCGGCCCCGACTCGCGCGGCGTGTTCCAGCAGCGCCCCTCGCAGGGCTGGGGCACGCAGGAGGAGGTCATGGACCCGGTGTACGCGGCGAACGCGTTCTTCGCCGCGCTGGAGGACATCGCCCCGGACTATCAGGACATGGCCGTCACCGAGGCAGCCCAGGCGGTGCAGCGCTCGGCCTACCCGGACGCCTACGCGGACCACGAGGTCGAGGCCCGCGCCTGGGCCGCCGCGCTCACGGGCGAGTGGACCGAGAAGCTGCGCTGCCGCCTCGACACGCCGGGCGACGCGGACCCGGAGGGCTTCCTCGCCGCCGCGGCGCGCCAGCACCCCTCCGTCGCATGGAGCCGCCCGCCCGAGGACTCGCCGAGCGGCAGGACCGTGGCGGTCGCGGGCGGCACGGGCGGCCTCGACGATGCCGAGGCCCGCTCCCTCGCCGCCTGGTCCGTGGTCAACGCGGACGCCCACGGGGTGCGCACCGTGGAGACCGGGGACCTCGTGTGGGAGCGGTCGGGCGGCGGCGGGTTCGTCAGCCGCGCCGAGGCCGGGATCGATCAGACGCCGGTGGAGGGCGTGCGCGTCACCTTCTGAGCGGCGCGGGTTCGCGCCGACGACGACGCCGGCCCGCCGCCTCCGCGAGGAGGACGACGGGCCGGCGGACCCCCGAGCGGGGCGTGCGGTTCAGCGCTGCGGGTACTGGCGCAGTGGCTCGCCCACGTAGATCTGGCGGGGACGGCCGATCTTGGTGGCCGGATCCTCCATGAGCTCGCGCCACTGGGCGATCCACCCGGGCAGGCGGCCCAGGGCGAAGAGGACGGTGAACATCTTCTCCGGGAAGCCCATGGCCTTGTAGATCACGCCGGTGTAGAAGTCGACGTTCGGGTAGAGCTTGCGCTCCACAAAGTAGTCGTCGGCCAGGGCCTTCTCCTCGAGGCGCTGCGCGATCTCGAGGAGCTCGTCGTTGCCGCCGAGCTTGGCGAGGATGTCCTCGGCGGTCTTCTTGATGATCTTCGCGCGCGGGTCGTAGTTCTTGTACACGCGGTGGCCGAAGCCCATCAGGCGGACGCCGTCCTCCTTGTTCTTCACCTTCTCCATGAAGTCCTCGGGCTTCGTGCCCTCGGCCTGGATCTTGCGGAGCATGTTCAGCACGGCCTCGTTGGCGCCGCCGTGCAACGGGCCGTACAGCGCGTTGACGCCCGCCGAGACGGAGGCGAAGAGGTTCGCCTCGGTGGAGCCGACGAGGCGCACCGTGGAGGTGGAGGCGTTCTGCTCGTGGTCCGCGTGCAGCATGAGGAGCAGGTCGAGCGCCTTGACCATGTCCGGGTCGATCTCGTACTCCTCGGCGGGCACGCCGAAGCACAGGCGGAGGAAGTTCTCCACGTAGTTCAGGTTGTTGTGCGGGTACATGAAGGGCTGGCCGAGCGACTTCTTGAACGCGTAGGAGGCCAGCACCGGCAGCTTGCCCAGCAGGCGGATGGTGGAGATGTGCACCTGGTCCGGGTCGTGCGGGTCCAGGGAGTCGCCGTAGAACGTGGAGAGGGCGGACACGGAGGAGGACAGCACCGGCATCGGGTGCGCGTCGCGCGGGAAGCCGTTGAAGAACATCTTCAGGTCCTCGTGCACCATGTTGTGGCGGAGGATGTTGGTCTCCCAGTCGGCGAGCGCCTCCTTGGTCTCCGGCAGCTCGCCGTAGATCAGGAGGTAGGCGACCTCCATGAAGGAGGAGTTCGCCGCGAGGTCCTCGATCGCGTAGCCGCGGTAGCGCAGGATGCCCTGGTCGCCGTCGATGTAGGTCACGGCGGACTTGGCGTTCGCGGTGTTCATGAAGCCGGGGTCGTAGGTCACGTCGCCGGTCTCCTTGAGGAGCGGGGCGATCTTGATGCCGTCGTTGCCGGCCGTGGCGCGCTCGATGCCGAGCTCCAGGCTCTTCTCGCCGACATTCAGCCGGACGGACTCGTTCTCAGTCACGGGAAACTCCCTCGTCGTGGTTCATGGATGGCCCCGCGCAGCACGCGAGGATGGGGCACACCGCACGTGGGGACGTCTGCGGCCCACGCTACCAACTCCCGTGCCCGGCGGGGCACGGGGGCGGCGCGGCGGCGACGGTGTCAGTCCCGCGCGGCTGCGCGCTCGGTGAGCCGGCGGGCGGCGCGGGCGACGGCGTCGTCCGAGGCCGTGAGCGCGACGCGCACGTAGCCCTGGCCGGCCGGGCCGTAGAAGACGCCGGGCCCGGCGACGATGCCGAGGTCGGCCAGCGCCCCCAGCAGGTCCCACGAGTCCTGTTCCGTGGCGGCAGACGGGTCGGTGTCTGCGCGGCGCGTCCACAGGTAGAGGCCCGCCTCGGAGTGGTCCACGGCGCAGCCGGCCGCCTCCAGCGCGGGCTTGAGGAGCGTGCGGCGGCGCCGGTAGCGGTCCTTCTGCTCGGCCACGTGCGCGTCGTCGGCCAGGGCCGCGGCCATCGCGTGCTGCACGGGCGCGGGCACGATCATGCCCGCGTGCTTGCGCGTGTTCACCAGGGCGGCCACGAGCGCGGGATCGCCCGCGGCGAACGCCGCGCGGTACCCGGCCAGGTTGGACTGCTTGGAGAGCGAGTACACGCTGAGCAGGCCCGTGAGGTCCCCGCCGGAGACCTCGGGGGCCAGGATGCACGGCACCCGCGTGTCCTCCCATGCATCCCACCCGAGCTCGGCGTAGCACTCGTCGCCGCACACCACGGCGCCGAGGGCGCGGCCCTGGTCCACGATCCGCTTCAGCGCGTCCGCGGCGAGGACGGCGCCCGTCGGGTTGGCCGGCGAGTTGGTCCACACGAGGCGCACGCGGGCGCGCACGTCCGGGTCCAGCTCCTCCAGGTCGTCCGCCGCCACGGCCTGCGCTCCGGCGATCTGCGCACCGATCGCGTACGTGGGGTAGGCGGTGCGCGGGTGCACCACGACGTCGTCCGCACCGAGGCCCAGCAGCGTCGGCAGCCACGCGATGAACTCCTTGGAGCCCACGGAGGGGATGACGGCGGCCGGGTCCAGCCCGGGGACGCCGCGGCGACGGGCGAACCAGTCCACCACGGCCCCGCGCAGCGCGGCGGTCCCGTGCGTGGTGGGGTACCCGTGGGCGTCGGCGGCCTCGGTGAGGGCGCGCCGGATCAGCTCCGGCGTGGGGTCCACGGGCGTGCCGATGGACAGGTCCACCGTGCCGTCCGGATGCGCGGCCGCGCGCTCACGGTAGGGGGCGAGCGTGTCCCACGGGTAGTCCGGGAGGGTGAGCATGGGCGCTCAGGCGTCCGCGTTCTGCGGCGGCAGGGCGGCGATGATCGGGTGGTCCTTGGCGATCTTGCCCAGCTTGGCCGCGCCGCCCGGGGAGCCGAGGTCATCGAAGAACTCGACGTTGGCCTTGTAGTACTCGGCCCACTCCTCGGGGGTGTCGTCCTCGTAGTAGATGGCCTCCACGGGGCACACCGGCTCGCACGCGCCGCAGTCGACGCACTCGTCCGGGTGGATGTAGAGGGAGCGCTCGCCCTCGTAGATGCAGTCCACGGGGCATTCGTCGATGCACGCCTTGTCCTTGACGTCCACGCACGGCAACGCGATCACATAGGTCATGACTGACCGTCCACCTCTCGTCGGTGATGGGGGTTCGGGGCTTCCGCCCAGGGTACTCTCTCGGTCCGACGCGGGCCCCTGCGCCCGCCTCGGGCGGCGAGGGCCGGCAGCACCACGCCGAGCACGGGCAGGCCCGCGATCCAGGCCACCGAGGCCAGTGCGGCGCCCGGCATCGCCGCGAACACGTCCGGCGTCCACGGCAGGCCCAGGCGGTCCGTCGCCGGCAGGCGGCAGAGCGCGAGCGCGGCGGTGAACGCGCCCACCGCGACGGCGGCGCCGGCCGGGAGGGCCCGCCCGCCGGCGTCGGCGGTGCGGCGCATCCACCACCACTGGGCGGACCCCGCCAGCAGCAGCGCCAGGGCGGCGCCCCACGGCAGGGTCCAGGCGCCCGCGAGCGGGGCCGCGTTCAGGTGGGTGGCGGTGCCGAGGGCGCCGACTCCCAGGCCGAGCAGCACCCCGCCGACGACGGACGCCGCCGGCGGGGTGGGACGCTCGGCGGACGCGTCAGGCACGGGCGCGCTGGCGGGCGGCCTTGTTGCGCTCGTTGGCGTCCAGGATCACCTTGCGGATGCGGATCGACTCCGGGGTGATCTCCACGCACTCGTCCTCGCGGGCGAACTCGAGGGACTCCTCGAGGGTGAGGATGTGCGGCGGGGTGAGGCCCTCGAAGTTGTCGGCCGAGGCCGATCGCATGTTCGTGAGCTTCTTCTCCTTGGTGATGTTGACGTCCATGTCGTCCGCGCGCGAGTTCTCGCCGACGATCATGCCCTCGTACACCTCGGAGCCCGGGTTGATGAAGAACGTGCCGCGCTCCTGCAGGTTGATCATGGCGAACGGCGTGGCGGTGCCCGCGCGGTCGGCCATGAGCGAGCCGTTGGTGCGGTACTCGATCTCCCCGGCCCACGGCTCGTAGCCGGCGGCCTCGGAGGAGGCGATGCCGGCGCCGCGGGTCTCCGTGAGGAAGCGCGTGCGGAAGCCGATCAGGCCGCGGGCGGGCACGAGGAACTCCATGCGGATCCAGCCGGTGCCGTGGTTGGACATCTCCTGCATGCGGCCCTTGCGGGCGGCCATGAGCTGTGTGACGCCGCCCATGAACTCGTCCGGGATGTCGATGGTCATGCGCTCCATGGGCTCGTGGACCTTGCCGTCCACGGTCTTGGTGACCACCTGGGGCTTGCCGACGGTGAGCTCGAAGCCCTCGCGGCGCATCTGCTCCACGAGGATGGCCAGGGCGAGCTCGCCGCGGCCCTGGACCTCCCACGCGTCGGGGCGCTCGGTGGGGAGCACCTTGAGGGACACGTTGCCGATGAGCTCCTTGTCCAGGCGGTCCTTCACCTGGCGCGCGGTGACCTTGGCGCCCTTGACGCGGCCGGCCAACGGGGACGTGTTGATGCCCACGGTCATGGAGATGGCCGGATCGTCCACCGTGATGAGCGGCAGGGGCTTGGGGTTCTCGGCGTCGGTGAGCGTCTCGCCGATCATGATGTCCTCGATGCCGGCCACGGCGACGATCTCGCCCGGGCCGGCGGACTCCGCGGGGACCCGCTCGAGGCCGCGGGTGGCGAGGAGCTCGGTGATCTTGACGTTCTTCAGCTGGCCGTCCTGGCGGGCCCAGGCCACGGTCTGCCCCTTCTTGAGGGTGCCGTTGAAGATGCGCAGCAGCGCGAGGCGGCCCAGGAACGGGGAGGCGTCCAGGTTGGTCACGTGGGCCTGCAGGACCTCGCCCTCCGTGAAGGTGGGGGCGGGGATGTTGGACATGATCACCTTGAACAGCGGCTCGAGGTCCTCGGCGTCCGGCAGGGCGCCGTCCTCGGGCTGGTTCACGGAGGCGCGGCCGGCCTTGCCGGAGGCGAACACGACGGGCACGTCCAGCACGGCGTCCAGGTCCAGGTCCGGGTCCTCCTCGGCGAGGTCCGAGGCCAGGCCGAGCAGCAGGTCCATGGAGTCGGAGACGACGCCGTCGATGCGGGCGTCCGGGCGGTCGGTCTTGTTGACCACGAGCACCACGGGCAGCTTGGCCGCGAGGGCCTTGCGCAGCACGAAGCGGGTCTGGGGCAGCGGGCCCTCGGACGCGTCCACGAGCAGGACGACGCCGTCCACCATGGACAGGCCGCGCTCCACCTCGCCGCCGAAGTCGGCGTGGCCGGGGGTGTCGATCACGTTGATCGTGACGGTCTCGCCCTCGGGGGCCGACGGGCCGGAGTAGAACACCGTGGTGTTCTTGGCGAGGATGGTGATGCCCTTCTCACGCTCGAGGTCGCCGGAGTCCATGACGCGCTCGGCCACGTCGCCGTGCGCGGCGAAGGATCCGGTCTGGCGGAGCATGGCGTCCACGAGGGTGGTCTTGCCGTGGTCCACGTGGGCCACGATGGCCACGTTGCGCAGATCGGAGCGGCGGGTTTCGGTCGAGGTCATGGGGGTCCTGTCCGGTTCGGCAGTCAAAGAGGCGGGGCGCACGACGACGGCGGCCCCGGTGCGATCATACGCGCCGGGGCCGCCGTCGTCGGGCCGGGGGGACGGACGGGGCGACCGTCCGGTCCGTCAGTACACGCCCTCGCCGAGGGAGGCGAGGAACTCGCGGCGCTGCTGACGCCGCTCGGCCTGCTGGTCCGGGTCCGGCACGGGGGCCGCGGCCAGGAGCCGGCGGGTGTACTCCTCGCGCGGGTGGTGCAGCACCTCCTCCACGGGACCCTGCTCCACCTGCTTGCCGTCCTTGAGCACGAGCACCTTGTGCGCCAGCATGTCCACCACCGCCAGGTCGTGGGACACGAAGAGGCACGCGAACTCGTAGCGGTGCTGCAGCTCGGCGAACATGTCGAGCACGGCGGCCTGGACGGAGACGTCCAGCGCCGACGTGGGCTCGTCCGCGATCAGCACCTCGGGATCCAGGGTCAGCGCACGCGCGATGGAGATGCGCTGGCGCTGGCCGCCGGAGAGCTCGTGCGGGAAGCGGTTCACCACGCTGCGCGGCAGCTTCACCGCGTCCAGGAGCTCCTCGGCGCGGGCCAGGCGCGAGCGCCGGTCCCCCACGCCGTGGACCACCATGGGCTCGGTGATGATGTCGCCGATCGGGAAGCGCGGGTCCAGCGAGGCCGCCGGGTCCTGGAACACGACGCCGATCCGGCGACGCAGGGCCTTCTGCTGCGCCTTCGGGATCGTCGCGAGGTCCTCGCCCTGGATGCGCAGGGCACCCGAGGCGATCGGGAGGAGCCCGAGCACGGACTTCGCGATCGTGGACTTGCCCGAGCCGGACTCGCCCACGAGGCCCAGGATCTCCCCGGGCGCCACCGTGAAGCTGACGTCGTGCACCACGCGGTTCCTCTTGCCCCGGTGGTCGTACTCGAGGTTGAGGTTCTCCGCCTCGATCGCGTACCGGGCCCGCGTCTGCGTGGAGGTGACGGGCTCCGGCTCGGCCACCTGGTAGGCGGCGCCCAGCCGGGGCACGGCCGAGAGCAGCTTCTGCGTGTAGGGGTGCTGCGGGTGCTGGAGCACCTGGTGCACGGAGCCCTGCTCCACGAGCTCGCCGTGGAGCATCACGCACACGCGGTCCGCCATGTCCGCGACCACGCCCATGTTGTGCGTGATCAGCAGGATGCCGGTGTTCATCTTGCTCTTCAGCGAGCGCAGCAGCTCCAGGATCTCCGCCTGGACGGTCACGTCGAGGGCCGTGGTGGGCTCGTCGGCGATGATCATCTTCGGCGAGCAGCTGATGGCCATCGCGATCACGATGCGCTGGCGCTGGCCGCCGGAGAACTGGTGCGGGTACTGCTTGAGACGGTTCTCCGGGTCCGGGATGCCCACCATGGTGAGCAGCTCGATCGCGCGCTTGTCCGCCTCCGTGCCGAAGGCGATGCCGTGCAGCTCGAGGGCCTCCGTGAGCTGGTCGCCCACCGTGAGCACGGGGTTCAGGGCGGTCATGGGCTCCTGGAAGACCATGGCCACGTCCTTGCCGCGCACCGAGCGCAGCCGTCCCGGGGACATCGTGAGGATCTCCTGGCCGGCCAGGCGCACCGAGCCGGTGATGTCCGCGTTCGAGGGCAGCAGACCCATCGCGGTGGAGCTGGTCACGGACTTGCCCGAGCCGGACTCGCCCACGAGCGCCACGACCTCGCCGGGCTTGACGTCGAACGTCACGCCCTTCACGGCGTGGACCGGGCCGAACTCGGTGCTGAACTGCACGTCCACGTCCTTGAACGCGAGCACGGGCTCGCCGGCGCGGTCGTCGTGGCGGGTGACCACACCGATCGCGCTCGTGGTCGGCCCCGCGACGACGCCCTCGCCTGCGGGCTCGACGACGGTGCGCTCGCCGACCACGGGGGCGGCCGGGCGGACGTCTGCCGCATCCGCGGACGCGGTGCCCGAGGAGCCGGGCACCGCGGCACCCACGGCGTCGAGGTCGACGGCGGAGGAGCCGTGCGTCCCGGCGGCGTCGACGCCGTGCGGTCCCACCTCGGGGAAGTCCGCCGCGGTGACGGGGCCGTCGGTCGGGGCCGGCTGCGTCAGCGCGGTCTCGGTGGCCGGGGCCACGTCCTTCTTCTTCTTGCCGAACATGAAACGGCCTTTCTTGTCGTTCGCGCTCGAGCTCACAGTGCGCCGCCTCCGTCACGGCCGCGACGGGCGTCGGCCTCGGTCGGCGCGACGTCCTCGGCGGCATCGACGTCCTCGGCGGCGCGGGCCGTCGGGGCGGTCTGCAGGCCGCCGGCGGTGACGGCGCCGGCCTCGGTCATGGCGGCGCGTCGGCCGAAGAGGCCGCGCTTGTGGCGCCCGGCGCCGGCCTGGCGCGGGTCGAAGGCGTCGCGGAGGCCGTCGCCGAGGAAGTTCACGGAGAGGGCGACGGCGAGGATGATCATGCCCGGCCACCAGAACAGCCACGGACGCGTGGTGAAGGAGTTCTGGTACTGGCTGATGAGCAGGCCCAGGGAGGTGTCGGGGGCCTGTACGCCGAAGCCGAGGAAGGACAGCGAGGTCTCCAGCAGCACAGCGCCGGCGATCGCGAAGGTGGCGTTCACGACGATCACGCCGATCGTGTTGGGAAGCAGGTGCTTGAGGATGATGCGGCCCGAGGAGGCGCCCATCGCGGTGGCCGCGGCCACGTACTCCTTCTCCCGGAGGGAGAGCACCTCACCGCGCACAAGGCGGGCCAGCGATGTCCAGGACACGAGCCCGAGCACCACCGCGAGGGGGAAGATGCCCATCTTCAGCCCGGCCGCCATCTGGCCGAGCACGGCCGCGAGGACGAGCAGCGGGATGACGATGATCAGGTCGGTCAGGCGCATGAGAACCGAGTCGACCCAGCCGCCGAAGTAGGCGGAGACGGCGCCGATGAGCGCGCCGATCACCGTGGACAGCAGGCCCACGATGATCGCGATGATCATCGACTGCTGGGTGCCGCGCATCACGAGGGCGAAGTAGTCCTTGCCCGTCGACTCTTGACCGAAGGGGTGTTCGCCCCAGCGGATGCCCTCGCCGCCCAGGAACTGAGGGACGAGCGACATGGTGGGGCGCCCCTCGTTCACGATCGGGGCGGCGTCGGTGTAGGACTTGTCCCACCAGCCGGGCAGGCCGCCGTAGCCGATGGAGGTGAAGGCCATGATCGCCACGAACGCGAGCACCACGAGGGAGATCATCGCGGCCTTGTGACGGAAGAAGCGCTTCCGGACCAGCGCGCCCTGCGAGAAGGACTTGCCGGAGGTCTGCCGCAGCTTGGCGTCCTCGGCCTCGGCCAGGTCGAAGATCTGCTGCGCCTCGGTCTTCGAGACCGGCGTGGAGGTGTTGTCAGTCGTCATGGGGCTCTCACACTCGGATTCGGGGGTCGAGGACGGCGTAGAGCACGTCCGCCACGAGGTTCATCAGCACGGCGGCGGTGCCGGTGACGAGGAAGAAGGCCATGACGGGCATGGGGTCCACCTCGCGCAGGCCGGTGGCGAAGAGCTCACCCATGCCCTTCCAGCCGAACACCTGCTCCGTGATCACCGCGCCGCCGATCAGGCCCGCGAAGTCGAAGGCCATGATGGTGGTGATGGGGATGAGGGAGTTGCGGAACGCGTGCTTCAGGATCACCTGGCGCTCGCCCAGGCCCTTGGCCCGGGCCGTGCGGATGTAGTCCTGGCGCGAGACCTCGAGCATGGAGGAGCGCGTGTACCGCGAGTACGTGGCCACCGAGATGATGGTCAGCAGGATGGTCGGCAGGACGAGCTGCGCGCCGCGGTCCAGGAAGAGCACCCAGAAGTGGCCCTCCATGTTGGGGGTGCCCGAGCCGATCACGGAGATCGGGCGGGGCTTCATGCGCAGGAGCGTCGGCCAGTAGTTCATCAGGTGCTCGGCCACGATGGCCACGCCCATCAGGAGCGCCGTCACGATGGAGACGGCGACGGCGGAGCCCTTGGAGAAGCCGCCGAGGAGGCGTCCCACGAGGACGGCCACCAGGATCGTGAGCACCCCGAGGCCCGCGAGCAGCAGCCCGGAGGGGTTGGTCATCAGCAGGCCGTAGGTGGCGTAGTAGCCGACCATGCCCAGGGCCACGGTGACGAGCGCCGCCTTGAGCACCGAGCGGTTGCGCAGGCCGGCGACCACGATGGTGGCGCCGACGGCGACGGCCAGGCCGATGAGCAGCTGGACGATCGGGCCCATCCGCGGGTTGCGCCAGAAGTCCATCGCGAACAGCAGCCAGCCGACCAGGACCACGAAGGCCGCGGTGGTGGCGAAGGTGAAGAGCCGGCGCTTGGCGTCGCCGGCCATGACCGCCTGCAGCATCAGGCCGGCGATCAGCGCGGCCAGGAGCAGGGCCGGCCAGCTGAGCGTCGGGTCCGCGATCCAGTCGTTGAACCGGATGCCCAGGTATTCCTTCAGGATCACCGCGGCCCAGAAGACGGGCAGGGAGAAGAAGAGGAAGATCAGGAACGTCACCGCGTAGTCGAGGCCCGAGTACTGGCGGATGGCGGTGATGATGCCCACCGCGACGCCGATGATGATGGCGAGCACGGTGGCCAGCACGACGAGTCGCAGGGTGGAGGCGGCGGCCAGGCTGAGCAGCTCGCCGACCGGCTGGCCGGAGCGGTTCGTGCCGAGGTCGCAGCTGCCCGTGACGCAGCCGCCCACGCCCTTCAGCCAGTCCCAGTAGCGGACGTACCACGGCTGGTCGAGGTTCATGAAGGCGGTGCGGGCGGCGATCAGGTTCTCGCGGTTGTTGCTCTGCGACTCCCGCAGGTCCGAGAGGGGGTCACCGGAGTGGACCGTGAGGAAGAAGAGGAGGATCGAGGCGCCGAACAGCACGAGGATCGAGCTGCCGAGGCGCTTGAGGATGAATTTCAGCACAACAGGGGGTGGCCTTCCGTGCGCGTGCGGAGGATGAGGAGGTGCGGCGGAGCCGCGGTTCACGGAGAGAGCCCGGCCGGGTCACGGCCGGGCTCTCACCGGGGTCTGCGGCGCGTGCCCATCACTGGAGGGCATCACGCGTGCAGGGCGTCAGCCACGCGTCACTGGACGCGCTTCCACTGCTCCACGTTCCACAGCGCGCCCGACTGGGCGGCGGTGTCGCGGACGTTGGCGACGTTCGCGTTGTGGCCCACGATACCGGGGTGCGCGTACAGCGGGATGGCCTGGAAGTCCTCCCACAGCAGCTTCTCGATCTTCTTGACCTGCTCGAACTGCTCGGCCTCGTCCAGGGAGGAGGCGAGCTTGTCCCACGCGGCGTCGACCTCGGGGTTCGAGTAGTTCATCTGGTTCTGGGCGCCGGTGGTCTTGTAGATGTTGGCACCGGAGGCCTTCTGGCCGGAGCCGGACCACGCGAAGAGCGCGGCGTCGAAGTCGCCCGCGGGGAGGACCTCCTTGAAGAACACGGTGCTGTTCGTGTCCTGGATGTCGAAGCCGGCCTGGTCGCACGAGGACTTGATGAGCGCGACGGTCTCGGTGCGGCGCGGGTTGCCGGCCTGGTATCCGAGGCGGACGGTCGGCTTGTCCACGCCCGACTTCTCGACGAGCTCCTTCGCCTTCTCGATGTTCGGCTGGTCCAGCTCGGTGTTGTAGGACTCGGCGATGACCTCGTCGTACGTGTCCTGGAAGGGGAACACCTCGCGGGCGTTCATGACCTTGGCCTCGGGGTAGATGGGCTTGATCAGCTTGTCCACGATGTCCTGGCGCGGCACGCAGAGGGCGAACGCCTCGCGCAGCTCCGGGCTGTCCGCGAACACGGAGCCCTTGCCGCGGTTGTAGTCGATGTGCTCCCAGGTCAGCTGGTCGCCGGTCTGGATGTTGACCTGGTCGCCGAGGCCCTTGAGCTGCTCCAGGGTGTCCACGGTGGCCTGCGGCTCGATGACGTCGAGGTCGCCGTTCTGCAGGGACTGCACGTGGGTCTTCGGGTCGGCGAAGCGGAGCACGAGCTCCTTCGTGGCGGCGGGGGTGCCCCAGTACTCCGGGTTGGCCTCGAGCGTGATGCTCTGGCCGGCCTGCCAGCCGTTCTCCTTGAACTTGTAGGGGCCCATGGAGGGGATCAGCGCCGGGTCCGGGAGCTCGCCGGGGTTGAAGTCCCACTTCTCGTTCCAGAACTTGGCGGCCGGCGCGAGGGCCTCGGCGTCCTTGGCCTTGGCGGCGTCGACGAGCTCGGTGAGCTCCATGCCCGACTGCTCGGCGATCACGTGGGCCGGCAGGGCGGAGCCGATGAGGATCTCCCAGTCCGCGTAGGGCTCGGCGTAGGTGACGGTGAACTCCTTGCTGTCCGCCTCGCCCTCCGGGGCCTCCGGGATGTAGGTGCCGGGGTCACCCGTGATGGAGTCGAACAGCGGGGGCAGGTTGCCCTCCTCGTCCTTCTCGCCGTTCGGATCGGTGATGGTGGGATTGTCCGCGGCCCACTGCACGATGAAGTCGGCGGCGGTGACAGGAGTGCCGTCGGACCACTTCGCGTCCTCGTTGATCGTGTACTTGACCTTGAGCGGGTCGTCCGAGACCTTCTCGTACTTGCCGAAGTCCTCGTTGCGGATGATGGAGCCGTCCGTGCCGAAGTAGTAGAAGCTGGAGAACATGCGGTCGACCACGGCGGAGTTGTACGTGGTGTACGTGTTGGACTGCACGCCGTTGTAGGAGAGGAAGTCGTCCGCGCCCACGGAGTAGGCGATCGAGCCGTCCTCGGTCTTGACGTCGCCGAGGTCGGCCATGGAGGGGCCGTCGGCCTTGGCGGTGAGCTTCTGACCCTTGTCGCCCGTCAGGACCTCGCCGGAGCCGGACGCGGAGGCGTCGCCGGAGCCGGCGGCCTTGGAGCCGTCGCCCGAGGCGGCCGGCCCGGCCGGGGCGCACGCGGAGAGCATCAGGGCGGAGCCGGCGGCGAGGGCCGCGGCGGCGGAGAGCTTGGTGTACTTCATGGAAGGGGCTTCCAATCATCAGAAGGTGCAATGGGCGCCTCCCCCTTCGTGCGCCGCAAGGGGCTTCCAGGGTTCGAGACGGCCTCCGGACCGGCCCTAGTCAGGGCCTCTCCGTGAGATGCACCACACTGTAGCTGGATCGGGCCGGAATGCGAAAGCACCGTCACACGGGTGTCATTCGGCACCCGCCGGAATGGCTCTGCTCACGCCGCCGCACCCCCACGCTCTTTGAGGAGCGTCCGCACCGCCCACGCGCCGGACATGCCGTGCACGCCGGCCCCGGGCGGGGTCGAGGAGGAGGCCAGGTAGAGCCCCGGGCGTCCCGCGCGGTGCGGACGCAGGCTCGCGGTGGGGCGGGCGAGGAACTGGGCCCCGCCCATGGATCCGCCCGCGATGTCCCCGCCCACGAGGTTGGGATTCCACGCCTCCAGGTCCGCCGGACGCGTGGCGTGCGCCCGGACGATCCGGTCCCGGAAGCCGGGAGCATGGCGCTCGATCTGCGCCTCGATCACGGGGCGCACGTCGCCCGGATGGCCGTGCGGCACGTGGGCGTAGGACCACACCACCGTGCGCCCCTCGGCGGCCCCCGTGGCGCGGGAGGGATCGGCGGACTGCTGCTGGCACAGCATCACGAACGGCCGCTCGGGCATGCGGCCGGCCGCCGCCTCGGCCTCGGCGTGCTGGATCTGCTCCGCCGTCCCCCCGAGGTGGACGGTGCCCGCGCCGCCGAGCCGCGCGTCGCGCCAGGGGATGGGCCCGTCGAGGAGGAAGTCCACCTTGGACACGGCGGCGCCGTAGCGCCACCGGCGAAGGCGGCGCGCGTAGGAGGCAGGGAGGTCCGCGCCCCGCATTCCCAGCACCTGACGGGGCGTCAGGTCGAGCAGGACGGCGTCGGCCTCGGGCAGGGAGCGCAGGTCCGTCACCTCGTGGCCCAGGTGCAGGCGGCCGCCGTGCGCCTCGAGCACCTTCACGAGCGCCGCCACGATGGAGCCGGAGCCCCCCTCCGCCACCGGCCATCCGGTGCTCATGCCGAGGGCCCCGAACAGGGCACCGAACGCGCTCGTGAGCGGCCGTCCGGGCGGCATCATGGCGTGGACGGAGGAGCCGGTGTAGAGCGCGCGGGCCTGCTCCGTGCGGAACACTGTCCGGGCCAGCAGGGCCGCGGGCCATGGGGCGCGCACCCCGAACCGGGCCATCGTCACGGGGTGCGGCCAGGGGCGCACCATGGGGCCCAGCACGTTCTCCACGATCTCAGCGGGGTGCCCCACCACCGCGCGGTGGAGGAGCCGCCAGGCCCGCGCGTCCTCGCCCAGCCCGTCGGCGGTGGCGTCGAGGTCGCGGTGGAGGATGGCTGCCGGCCCGTCCTGCAGCGGGTGGCCCATGGGCACCGCGGGGTGCACCCACCGCAGCCCGTGCGCCGTGAGGTCGAGCTCGTGGAAGGCCGGGCTCACCACGCCGAACGGATGTCCGGCGGCGCCGAGGTCCACCACGGTCCCCTCCCCCAGCACGGGCGCGGAGGCCGAGGCGCCGCCGGGCGCCGCATTGCGCTCGTAGACGTCCACCTCCCAGCCGGCGCGGGCCAGCAGGGCCGCCGCGGTGAGGCCGTTGGGGCCGGAGCCGACCACCACCGCGCGGCCGGGGTCGACGTCCGGCAGGTCGAAGCCGGTGCCGAGGGTGGGGGCGATGTGGGACACGGGGACCTCCGGTGCGGGTCGTCGGACTGCGGCGCCGGGCTCCCGGCGGGGCCGCCGGTCCCGGTCTCCGTAGGATGGTCGCACGCCGCTGGCCCCGTCCGCAGGAGGTGATCGTCGGGTGGATCCCTTCTGGACCGCTGTGGCCCTGACGTGCTTCGCCGGCGCCGCGACGGTGCTGGGAGGCCTGCTCGCCGTCGTCGGGCGCCCGCCCACGGGGCGTGGGCTCGGGTTCGCGCTGGGGCTGGCCGCGGGCGTCATGGTCGGCGTGTCTGCCCTCGAGATGGTGCCCGCGTCCGTCGCGGACCTGGCCCCGAGCCTCGGCCCGCTGGCCCTCCCCGCGGCCGCCGCCGCGGTCCTGGCCGGCGCCGGCGTGGTCCTTCTCCTCAGCCGCCTCCTCCCCGGCCCCGCCGACCTCCCGGCGGCGTCCCCGCGGGCGGACGCGTCCTCCCCGGCCCTCGACGCCCGGCGGCTGCACCGTCTGGGCCTGATGACAGCCGGGGCGATCGGCCTGCACAACGCCCCCGAGGGGTTCGTCACGTTCGCCGGCACGCTGCAGGACCCGGCCGTGGGCGTGGCGCTCGCCGTCGCGATGGCCGTGCACAACGTGCCGGAGGGCGTGGCCGTGGCCGTCCCGGTGCGCCAGGCCACCGGATCGCGGGCGCGCGCATTCGGATGGGCGGCCCTCACCGGGCTCGCGGAGCCCGTCGGCGCCGTGGTGCTCTACCTGCTGCTCTCCCCGTTCATCACCCCGGCCCTGCTGGCGGTGGTGTTCGCCGCCGTCGCCGGGGTGATGACGGCCCTCAGCCTGGCCGCCCTGCTGCCCGCGGCGCGCGCGGCCGGAGGCCTTCCCACCGCCGGGGCGGGCGCGCTGAGCGGCGCCGCGGTGATGGCCCTGTCCCTCGCACTGCTCGGCTGACCCGACCCTGCGTCGCACGGCTCAGTGGACGAGCGCCTCCTGCAGCACGGCCTCGGCCTCGCGTTCCTCGCCGCCCGCGGTCTGCCACGTCACGGTGATGCGGGCCCCCACGTTGTGGTCGTTCACCAGGCGGGACATCGCGCTGGCGTCCCCGCCCACGTCCTGGCCGTCGATCGCCAGGATGAGGTCGCCCGGCACCAGGCCGATCCCCTCCCCCGCGGAGTCCGGGCCGACCTCCAGGACGCTGACGCCCTCGGGCGCCGAGGCCACGACGATGCCCAGCGCGCCGTCCGCGCCGATGCTCACCGTGTCCGTCTCCTCGCCGGAGAGCACCTGCTCCACGACGGAGAGCGCCACGGGCAACGGGATCGCATACCCGTCCACGTCCTGCGCGGTGGTGCCGTCGCTCGCGGCCACGGTCACGGCCACCACCTGGCCGTCCGCGTCCACGAGGGGGCCGCCGGAGTAGCCCGGCACCACGTCCGCGTCCGTCTGGACCAGACCGGTGAGGCGCGCGTAGTCGTCCGTGCCCTCGGTGGCGGCCATGATCGAGCGGCCGGTGCCGAGCACCTCGCCCCGCACCGCGGTGAGGAACCCCTGCCCGCTGCCGTTGCCCACGGCCGCCACCTCGGCGCCGCGGCGGAGCGGGCCCGTGGACACGCTCGCGACCTCCAGGTCGTCCACGCCGTCGACGTCCAGCACCGCGATGTCGTGCTGGGCGTCCCGGCCGAGCACGGTGGCCGCGTGACGCTCCCCGGTGTCCGCCACGGTCACGAAGACACGGGAGGAGTCCTCCACCACGTGGTAGTTGGTCACCGCGAGCCCGTCCGCGGAGAGCACGATCCCGGTGCCCGTGCCCATCATCGAGCCCAGCACCGTGTCCACCAGCAGCACCCCGGGCGCGTCGGTGACCTCCACGCCCGCGTCCAGGCCCTCGCCGCTCCCCCCGGGGGCGGACCAGTCGACGGCGATCCCGTCGTGGGCGCCCTCGAGCGCTGCGGTCAGCCCGCTCGCGTCCGCGGCGGGCGGGGCGGCGCCGCCCGCGCCGGCGTCGGACCGCCCCGCGGAGGACGCCGACGGGCGGTCGGCCGCGGCCAGGTCCCGGATCTCACCGGTCACGAGGAGGGTGACGCCCACCGCGAGGACGATCGCGCCGAGCACGCCCAGGACGGAGACGAGCGTCGCCAGCGGGGAGCGGCGTCGTCGGGCGCCGCGGGGAGGCCATCCGGCGGGCGGCCCGCCCGACGGAGGCATGGCCGTGCTCAGGCGCGCACGGCGGCCAGCGCCGCCTCGTAGTCCGGCTCCGCGGTGATCTCGGGGACCAGCTCGGTGTGCACCACGCGGCCCTCCGGGTCCACCACGACGACGGCGCGCGCCAGCAGCCCGGCCATGGGGCCGTCCGCCAGCTCGACGCCGTAGACGGCCCCGAAGTCGGAGCGGAACACGGAGGCCGGGCGCACGTTCTCGATGCCCTCGGCGGAGCAGAAGCGGGCGGCGGCGAACGGCAGGTCAGCGGAGACGGCGAGGACCGTGGTGTCCTCCAGGTCCGCCGCGCGCTCGTTGAAGGTCCGCACCGAGGCGGCGCACACCCCCGTGTCCAGGGAGGGGAAGACGTTGAGCACCACCGTGCGTCCCGTCAGGTCCGCGAGGGACACGGGGGCGAGGTCCTGGCCGACGAGCGTGAACGCCGGAGCCTGCTCACCGGGCGAGGGGAGCTCGCCGACGGTGTGGACGGGGGTGCCGCGGAAGTGGGTGGTCGCCATGGTGGACAGCCTAGGATGAGCGCGAGCCGCCGCGGCGCGTCCGCGCCCGGAGTCGGCGGTGGGCGAACAGGAGAGAGCCGCCGTGCATGAACCCCTGACCTCGAACGTCACCGACGTCGCGCTGCTGTTCGAGGGGGGCGGCATGCGCGCCTCCTACACCTCCGCCGTGGTGGCCGAGCTGCTGCGCGAGCGGATCCACGTGGACTTCGTGGCCGGGATCTCGGCCGGCTCCTCCAACTCGGTGAACTACCTGGCGCGGGACGCCGAGCGGGCCCGCGCCGCGTTCGTGGACTTCGCGGACGACCCGAGGTTCGGGAACTGGCGCACGTGGGTGCGCGGCAAGGGCCTGTTCAACGCCGAGTACATCTATGAGCACGCCGGGCTGCCGGAGGCGGACCTGCCCTTCGACTTCGCCACGTTCGAGGCCAACCCGGCCCGCCTCGTGCTGGCCGGCTTCGACGCCCGCACCGGCGAGACCCGCTGGTGGGACCGCTCCGACATGACCTCGCTCGGCGACCTGATGGTGCGCGTGCGCGCCTCCTCCACGATGCCGGTGCTCATGCCCCCCGTGCACGCGGAGGGCACGGTCTTCGTGGACGGCGCCCTCGGCGTGGACGGCGGCGTGCCCGTCACGGCCGCGGATCGGGCGGGGTTCACGAAGCTGCTCGTCGTGATGACCCGCGAGCGCGGGTACGTGAAGCGACCCGAGCGCTTCCCCGCCTTCTACCAGCGGACCTTCCGCCGCTACCCGGCCGTGGCCGAGGCCCTCCTCACGCGGTGGCGGCGCTACAACGCCACGCGCGAGCGCCTCTTCGAGATGGAGCGCTCCGGCGACGCCTACCTGTTCGTCCCGGAGACCATGCCGGTCGCCAACGGCGAGCGCTCCGTGGCGAAGCTGGCGGCGGCCCACGCGCTCGGGCTGGAGCAGGCGCGCCGCGAGATGCCCGCGATCCGGGAGTTCCTGGGGCTCTGAGGGCTCACCCGGCGCCGCCGGCCGAGTCGGGCAGCCCGAACACCGAGTCGAACACGAACGCGTACACGGCCGCATAGACGAGGAAGAACACCAGCAGGCCCGCCTCGATGAGGAACGCCTCCCACAGGCTCACACCGAGGATGAGCGCCACAGCGGGGACGAGGAAGAGGATGAGACCCCCCTCGAACCCCACCGCGTGCAGGGCGCGCACCCACCAGGGGCGGCCGGCGATGCCCGCGGTGCGCTCCCACCGCTCGAAGAGGGAGTTGTAGACCACGTTCCAGATCAGCGCCACGGTCGAGGACACCACGGCGACCGCGAGCGAGGACCCTCCGGGCTTGCCCAGCGCCGCCAGGATCCCCGTGGTGAAGAGGATGGCCAGCGCCTCGAAGACCACGGCGTACACGACGCGGCGCTGCAGCGGCGTGCGGAAGACCCGGCGGGCCACGAGGGCGCGGCGGCCGCCGGGGCCGCGGGGAGAGGACGGGGAGAGGACGGGATCGGTGGGCATCGCGGCTCACCCTAGCGACTTCCGCCGCCGACGACCTCGAGCTCTCCGGCATGGCCGCGTGGCTGCGCCATCAGGCGGACGAGGAGATCGTCCACGCCAACACGTTCATCGACCACGTCACGGACCGCGACGGCTTCGCCCGCATCGGCGCGATCGCCGCCCCGCCCGAGGCGAAGAGCATGACCGCCCTGGAGATCTTCCGGGCCGCGCTCGCGCACGAGCAGAAGGTCTCCGAGGCGATCCGCGAGCTGTACCGGGCCACCGAGTCCGCGGGCGACCTCAACTCGCGCCCGCTGCTGAACTGGTTCCTGGACGAGCAGATCGAGGAGGAGGCCACCGTCTCCGAGATCGTGGGCCAGCTCGAGCTCGTCGGCGACGACGGCTCGGGCCTGCTCCGCATCGACAGCCGCCTGGGCTCCCGTCCCGTGGAGACCACCGAGAACGACGCCTGAGCCCACCGGCGGCCTCGTCGGCCGCGCACGCACCGGCCCGGTCCCCCACGGGACCGGGTCGGTGCCGTGTCCGTCCTCGCCGCTATGCTCGACCTGCGCCCTGTCCGCGCACCGGCGCGCCCGTCGGCCCCACCCCAGGAGGAACCATGGTTGGACTCGTAGCCCTGCTCGACGACGTCGCCGCCCTCGCCCGCCTCGCCGCCGCGAGCGTGGACGACGTGGCCGCCGGAGCGGGACGCGCCGCGGCCAAGGCGGCGGGCGTGGTGGTCGACGACGCCGCGGTGACCCCGCAGTACCTGGCCGGCGCGGCCCCGGCCCGCGAGCTGCCGATGATCTGGCGGATCACCAAGGGCTCCCTGCGCAACAAGCTCGTGTTCATCCTGCCCGCGCTGCTGCTGCTCGACTGGCTCGCCCCCTGGATCCTGCCGTGGCTGCTGCTGGCCGGCGGCACCTACCTGTCCTATGAGGGCGCGCACAAGGTGTGGGGCAAACTCACCGGCCACGGGCATGCCGACGACGAGGAGCCCGCCGTCGAGCGGGGTCCGGAGGCCGAGGACACCGTGGTGCGCGGGGCCATCACCACGGACTTCATCCTGTCCCTGGAGATCATGGTCATCTCCATGAACGAGGTGGCCGACCTGGGCTTCTGGATGAAGGCGGCGATCCTGGCGGTGGTGGCCGTCGTCATCACCGTGGGCGTGTACGGGGTGGTGGGGCTGATCGTGAAGATGGACGACGTCGGCCTGCACATGAACCAGAACGCCCGCACCTCCGGTGCCCGCTCGTTCGGCCACGGCCTGGTGAAGGCCATGCCCATCGTGATGACCGTGATCACCGTGATCGGCACCGTCGCGATGCTGTGGGTGGGCGGCCACATCGTGCTGATGGAGCTCTCGGCGCTCGGCCTGCCGTGGCTGTACGACGCCCAGCACCACCTCGTGGAGCCCGTCACCCAGGCCGCCGGCTCCGTGGTCGGCTGGCTCGTGGAGACCCTGAGCTCCGCCCTGTGGGGCCTGCTCTGGGGCTCGGTCGCCGTGGCCGTCATGGCCGTGATGGGCCGCCTGCGGGGCAAGAAGGAGACCCTGCAGCACTGACCCCGCGTCGGACGCAGGAAGGGCGCCGTCGGATCCTCTCCGACGGCGCCCTCGGCGTCTGGGGGGGCAGGTCAGTCCGCCGTGAGGAAGGTACGCACGGCGGAGACGAACGCCTCCGGCTGGTCGGCGTGCACCCAGTGCGAGGCGTCGCGGACCATGACGCGCACGACGCGCGGGAAGAGCGCCTTCATCTCCGGGACGTCCTCGTCGAGGATGTAGTCCGACTTCTCGCCGCCGAGCCACAGCACGGGGTGGTCGAACACGCGGTCCGGGTCCTCGGGGACGACCGGGTCCGGGAACCGCCCGACCTCCTCGAGGTGCTCGAAGAGCATCCGCACGTTGGGCTGCCATGAGAAGTGCCCGCCCTCGCGGCGCAGGTTCTGGAGGAGGAAGCCGCGCACACGTTCGTCGTGGACGTGCTCGGCCATCGCCGCGTCCGCCTCGGCGCGCGTGGAGTAGGCACCGAGGTCCATCTCCAGCATGGTGCCGAGCAGGTGCACGAACTCGTCCGTGGCCGAGGGGGACATGCGCGGGGAGATGTCCACCACCACGAGCCGCTCCACGAGATCGGGGTGGCGCAGCGCGAGGACCATGGCCACCTTGCCGCCCATCGAGTGGCCGAGCAGGTGCACGGGCCCGTCCGCGGCGAGCCCGGCGCGCAGGTGCTCGGCCACGCGGTCGGCCATCCCGGGGTAGTCCACCGCGTCGGTCCACGGCGACTGGCCGTGGTCCGGGAGGTCCACGAGCTCGAGCGTGAAGTCGTCGGCGAGCGCGTTCGCCACGCCCGTGAAGTTGCGGCCGCGGCCCATGAGGCCGTGGAGGAATGCGACGCGGTGCGGGCCCGATCCCACCGTCGTGGAGGCGAGGGGCTCGACGTCGGTGAGCGGGGAGGAGGAGGAGTCGGTGGTCGGCACGGGCTCCAGGGTAGTGCCGCGCGGGCCGAGGGGCGCGGCGTCCTCGCCTCCGGCGCCCTCGAGGACACGGGGCGCGTCCGCGAGGGCACCCGGCACCGGCCGCCGCCGGCCTCAGCCGGTCACGCGGGGCGCCCGGGTGTGCGCCGCGTCGGACATGTCCTCGAGCTCGCGCCCCTTGGTCTCCGGGATCATCGTGGCGACGAAGAGGAACGAGAGGGCTGCCATCACCGCGTACAGGCCGTAGGCGAACATCAGGCCGAGGTCCGCCAGCGCCGGGAACGTCGTGGAGATCGCGAAGTTGGCCACCCACTGGGCGGACGCGGCCACCGCGAGCGCCCCGGCGCGGATGCGGTTGGGGAACATCTCGCCGAGCAGGACCCACGTGATGGGGCCCCACGAGACGCCGAAGAACACCACGAACGCGTTCGCGGCGATCAGCGCGACGGTGGACATGGGAGCGGCGAGCACCACCGAGGAGGAGCCGTCGGCCGCGGTGACGGCCGTGGCCGTGGAGAAGGCGTAGGCCATCGCGCCGAGGCTCACGGCCATGCCCGCGGAGCCGACCAGCAGCATCGGACGGCGCCCCACCCGGTCCACGAGGGCGAGGGCCACCAGCGTCACCACGATGTTCGTGACGGAGGTGATCACCGTGATCGTCAGGGCGTCGGACTCGCCGAAGCCGACCGAGCGCCACAGCGTGGTGGAGTAGTAGAAGATCACGTTGATCCCCACGGCCTGCTGGAACACGGAGAGCAGGATGCCGACCCACACGATGGGCTTGAGGCCAAGGGCGCCCCCGCGCAGGTCGCGCAGGCTCTCCCGCTGCTCGGAGTTCAGCGAGCGGCGGATGTCCTCGATCATGGGGGCCGGGTCGGCGACGCCGGTGAAGTCGCGCAGCACGTGGGCGGCGTCGTCGAGCCGGCCCCGGGCCACGAGGTAGCGCGGTGACTCGGGCAGGCGCAGGGAGCAGACGCCGTAGAGAACCGCGGGCACGGCCGCCGCGAGGAACATCCAGCGCCACGCCGGCATGCCGAACCACAGCGTCTCGGCGGCGCCGCCGGCGACGTTGGCGAACAGCGCGTCCGAGAGGAGCGCCACGAAGATGCCGAGAACGATCGCCAGCTGCTGCAGCGATCCCAGCCGGCCGCGGACCCGGGCCGGGCTGACCTCCGCGATGTACGCCGGTGCGATCACCGAGGCGGCGCCGACGCCGAGTCCGCCGACCAGACGCCACAGGATCAGGTCCACGACCCCGAAGGCGAAGCCTGAGCCGATCGCCGAGACGAGGAAGAGCACGGCCGCGATCACCATGACGGGGATGCGGCCGCGGCGGTTGGCCAGCGGTCCGGCGAACCAGGCGCCCACCGCGCAGCCGATCAGCGCGGAGGAGACCGCGAAGCCGGTGAGGGCGGGGCCGAGCGCGAAGTCCGCCGCGAGGGCGTCCACCGCACCGTTGATCACCGACGTGTCGAATCCGAACATGAACCCGCCGAGGGCGGCGGCGAGGCTGATGCCCACCACCCTGGCGTTGAGTCGCGAGGTGACCTGCCCCGCGGGGGCGTGCTGCTCTGCCATGGTGGGCCGCTTCCCGTCTTCGCTGGGGCCGCCTCGCGGCACTCCGGGCTCGTCTCCTCCCGCCTCATGCTGCCCTCCGGCGTGGCCACGGGCGAGGTGTCGTCGAACTCCGCCGTCCTGTGGGCCCGCAGCTCGAGCACCTCCCGCCTGCGCGCCGTGCTCCGCGCCGTGGACGAGTCCGGGCAGGTGCTGCGCGGGCGCTTCCAGCACGGCGTGACCCTGCGCTCGGGCTGGGTCTCCGGTCAGACCGACCACACCGCCAAGATCGTCGCGGGCAGGCTGCCCCCCGGCACCCGCTTCGAGGTCACCTACGCGTTCGAGGACGAGCTGGGCCGCCTCGGCGAGTCCGCCGTCGCCCACTTCACCACGGCCCCCGGCACGCGCTTCGGGAAGAAGACCACCGCCGCGCAGTCCTTCGTGTGGACCGCGGACACCGCGGGCCAGGGGTACGGCATCAACCCCGAGATCGGAGGCATGCGCGGCTACGCGGCCATGCACGCCACCAACCCGGACTTCTTCCTCCATTCGGGGGACACGATCTACGCCGACAACCCGATCCCCGAGACCGTGGAGGTCAGGGGCGAGCCCACGTGGCGCAACATCACCACCGAGAAGACGTCCAAGGTGGCCGAGACGCTGAACGAGTTCCGCGGCCGTCACCGCTACAACATGATGGACGTCAACCTCCGCGAGATGTACGCGGACGTCCCCGTGCTCGCCCAGTGGGACGACCACGAGACCACCAACAACTGGTGGCCCGGCGAGGTCCTCAAGGACCCCCGCTACACGCAGGTGAGGGACGTGGACACGCTCGCCGCCCGCGCCCGCCGCGCGTGGCAGGAGTACATGCCGATCGCCGACGGGCGCGCCCTGCGCGGCGGTGACGGCTTCGAGCCGGCCCGCATCCACCGCAAGATCTCCCGCGGCCCCTCACTCGACGTCTTCGCCCTCGACATGCGCACGTTCAAGGGCGAGAACACCCCCGGTCTCGAGCAGACCGAGACGCCGATCCTCGGCGAGGAGCAGCTGCAGTGGCTCATCCGCGAGCTGCGCGCCTCCACCGCCACGTGGAAGGTGATCGCCAACGACCTCCCGCTGGGCCGCGAGCGCGAGCTGGCCCGCCTCCTCAAGGCGATCAAGGACCACGGCGTGAAGAACGTCGTGTTCCTGACCGGAGACGTGCACGACTGCGCGGCCCATCACTACTCCCCCGAGCGCGCGACGTTCACCGACTTCGAGCCCTTCTGGGAGTTCGTGGCCGGGCCCATCAACGCCGGCTCCTTCGGGCCCAACGCCCTGGACGGCACGTTCGGCCCGCGCCTGGACTTCGAGGCGCACGGCCCCGTCATGGGCTCCCCGCGCACGGGCGAGCACCAGTACTTCGGGCACGTGGAGCTCCCCGAGGACGGCCACGAGTTCCGCGTCCGCCTGATCAACGCGCAGGGCACCACGGTCTACTCGCGCACGTTCACCGCGCGCTGACCCCGGTGCCGGGCTCCGGCCCGGCTCCCCACGACGACGGCGACGCGCCCCGGGCGGGGAGGCGTCGCCGTCGGCGCGTGCCGGGAGGAGGCGGCGGGGACGCAGGACCGGGAGCCGCGGCCGCCCGTCGTGACGGGCATGGCCGCCGGCCGCAATGAACGAGAGTTCGCCCATCGCCCGGCCTGGGTCGCGCTAGCGTCTCGCCCATGTCCCCCTCGCCCTCCGAGGACGCCGCGCGCCTCGACACCCCCGCCACGGCCGACGCCGCCCCCGCTCGGCGCCCCCGCTTCGGCCTGCTCGCGCGCGTCCTGACCGGCATCGTCCTGGGCATCGTCCTCGGCCTGATCGCCCCCGACTGGCTCGCCCGCACCGCGGCCACCTTCGCCGGGCTCTTCAGCGGGTTCCTGGGCTTCATCGTCCCGGTCCTGATCCTCGCGCTCGTGGCGCCGGCGATCGCCGAGCTGGGCCGCGGCGCCGGGCGGTGGCTCGGGCTCACCGCGGCGATCGCCTACGCCTCCACCGTGTTCGGCGGATTCCTCGGGCTGGCGGCCGGGCTCGCGGTGTTCCCGCACCTCCTCACGCCCGGCTCCATCTCCTCGGTGACCGACCCCACCGCAGGGCAGGCCGAGGCCTTCTTCACGGTGGAGATGGCGCCGCCGTTCGGCGTCATGACCGCGCTCGTGCTCGCGTTCGTGATGGGCATCGGCATGACGCTGATCCCGCGGGGCACCCTGCAGCACGGCTTCGAGGAGCTGCGGAGCATCGTCGAGAAGGTGATCAGCGGCGTGATCGTGCCCCTGCTGCCGTTCTACGTCTTCGCGACGTTCCTGACGATGGCCGCCGCCGGAGGCGTCGCCGAGGTCGTCCTCACGTTCCTGGGCGTCATCGCCCTCGTCTTCGTCCTCACGCTCGTCCTGCTGCTCGTGCAGTTCGCCGTGGCCGGCGCGGTCGCGCGCCGGAACCCGTTCACGGCCCTGCGGGCCATGCTCCCGGCCTACGCCACCGCGCTGGGCACCTCGTCCTCGGCCGCGACCATCCCCGTGACCCTGCGCCAGGTGGGCACGCTCGGCGTCCGCCGTCCGGTGGCCTCCTTCGTGGTGCCCCTCGCCGCGACCATCCACCTGGCCGGGTCCACGGTCAAGATCGTCTCCTTCTCCCTGGCCGTGCTCGTCCTCTCGGGCCAGGCCGTGGACGTCCCCGTGATGATCGGCTTCATCTTCATGCTGGGCATCACGATGGTGGCCGCGCCGGGCGTGCCGGGCGGGGCGATCGTGGCGGCGTCGGGGCTACTGGCCTCGATGCTCGGCTTCACGGAGCCGCAGGTCGCGCTCATGGTGGCGACCTACCTCGCCATCGACTCGTTCGGCACGGCCACGAACGTGACGGGCGACGGCGCGATCGCGCTCATCGTCGACCGTGTCGCCGGCGACCGCATCACGGCGGCGACGGGCGGCGCAGGCCCCACGGAGCCCACCGGCCTCACGACCGCCGACTGAGTCCGCGCGGCTGACGCCCCTGCGCGTCCCGGCCGAGGACAATGGGGCGCATGCTCATCGTCCTCGGCCCCTCCCCCGCCTCCGGCGGCGCGGCCGCGCCGCCGGACGAGTGGTCCGCCGTCGTCGTCCCGGACGGCGAGGGCGCCCCCGAGCCCGCGGTGCGCTTCCGCCGCGCCCAGGCGCCCGACGTCGTCCGGGGCCTGCCTGCCCGCCTCGGCGCGGAGGCGGCGCAGGTGCGCTGGGTGCTGGCCTCAGTGGCCGAGGCGTACGCGCCGTGGATCGCCGCGGGCGTGCACGTGGACCGCTGCTGGGACCTCGGGCTCGTGCAGCGGATCCTGACGCGTGCCGCGTCCGCCCCCGGCAGCGGGGTGGGGCCGACCGGCGGCTCGGGCGGCGCGGGCTACCGGCCCGTGTGCGAGATCCCCGTCCTCGAGCCCGAGGACCCCGCCGTCCGCCCCCGCCACGATCCCGCCCAGGACGCGTTCTTCGACCTGCCCGGCGCGGCGCAGACCGGGCCGGACGCGCTCATGCTTGCCGCGGAGCTGAGAGCCCAGCGCGCTGCGGTCGAGCGCTCGGCGCACCCCCACCGGCTGCGCCTGCTCGTGGCCGCCGAGTCCCAGGGGGCCCTCGTGGCCGCGGAGATCCGCGCCGCCGGCCTGCCGTGGAGCCGGCCCGTGCACGAGGCCCTGCTGGCGGAGCAGCTGGGGCCGCGCCCGCCCGAGGGGGAGCGCCCTGCGCGGCTGCAGGCGCTCGCCGAGCGGATCGGCGCGGCCCTCGGGGCCCCCGGCATGAATCCGGACTCGCAGCCCACGCTCCTGCGGGCCCTGCAGACGGCCGGAGTCACCGTGGAGTCCACGCGGCAGTGGGAGCTGAACCGGTGGATCGAGCAGGGCGGGGCGGCGCGCCAGGAGCGGGCCGCGCTCCTGGCGCCCGTGATGGAGTACAAGGCGCTCGCCCGCCTCTGGACCGCCAACGGCTGGCACTGGCTGGACCAGTGGGTGGGCCAGGACGGCCGCTTCCACGCCACCTACCTGGTGGGCGGCGTCGTCACCGGCCGCTGGGCGGCCCACGGGGGCGGCGCCATGCAGGTGCCCTCCGGAGTGCGCGACGCCGTGCGCGCGGATCCCGGCTGGACCCTCACGGTGGCCGACGCGTCCCAGGTGGAGCCGCGGATCCTCGCGGCGATGGCCCGCGACGAAGCGCTTGCCCGGGCCGGCACCACCCCGGACCTGTACCGCGAGGTCGCCGAGCAGGGACGCGCCGCGGGCACCGCGCTGGCCGACCGCGCCCGCGCCAAGGTGGCGCTGCTCGGGGCGATGTACGGGGCGACGACGGGCGACTCCGCCGCGCTCATGCCGCACCTGCGCCGCCTCTACCCGGCCGCGATCGGCCTGCTCGAGCGCGCGGCCGCGGTGGGCGAGGCCGGGGGTCAGGTCTCCACGTGGCTGGGCCGCTGGTCGCCGGCACCGGATGGGGAATGGCTCGAGTCGGTGGCGGACGTGTCCACGCAGGCGGCCGAGTCCTCGGCCCGACGTCGGCGGCGCTCGGCCGGGCGCTTCACGCGCAACTTCGTGGTGCAGGGCACCGCGGCCGAGTGGGCGCTGTGCTGGATGGGCGAGATCCGCCGGCGGCTGCGGGCCGCGGGGATGGCCACGCAGCTGGTGTTCTTCGTGCACGACGAGGTGGTCCTCCACGGACCCGCGGAGGAGGCCGAGGCGGTGCGCGCCCTCGTGGCGGACGCGGCGACGGCGGCGGGGCGCCTGCTGTTCGGGCAGGCACCCGTGGACTTCCCGCTCACCGTGGCGAGCATGGGGTCCTACGCCGAGGCGAAGTGACGGGACCTGCCCACGACGCGCGCGGCGCCGGCGGGGCCGCTCACGCCTTCTTCACCACCGAGGACTTCAGGTACATCTGGCCCGCGCCCGGCACCTTCGCCGCGATGTCGTCCCCGTCGGCCAGCGGATTGCCCACCGCGTCCCGGGTCACGACGGCGGCCTCGGCCTCCGCGGGCGCGTCGCCCTCCTCGGCGGACCATTCGTGGCCGCACATGGGGCACGTCAGGAGGGCGCCGGTGCGAGGGCCGTCAGGACGGCAGGGCGCCGCTCGTCATGAGCGAGAGCATCATGAGGTCCTGCTGCGTGAGGCGCACGGCGCCGTCCGGCACCGCGAAGTCCCGCACGTCCTCGGAGAGGTCCAGGGCGATGGGCATCTCGGAGTCGCGCATGCGCTGGAGCTGCTGCCGCTCCTCCTCCGTGGCGTCCGCCGCCGGCTCCATCAGGTCGGCGAACTGCATCGGGTCCGTCTCGACCCGACGCATCACGGTGTCCTCCACGGTGTAGACCATGTCCAGGGTGCCGTCGTTGAGCCGGGCGAGCAGCTCGTCCACGTCCGGGGTCTCCTCGCCGCTCTGCGCGGCGAGGTGCTTGCCCACGAGGTCCTTGTTCGCCTCGACGTACTCCTTCACGCGCAGGCGCATGCGGTAGCGGCCGTCCTCCACCTTCTCCGTGTCGCTGTGGTCCAGGAGGGCGTCCTGCAGCTGCTGCCGCTCCTCCCCCGTGAGGCCCTCCGTGTCCACGCCGGCCTGCTCCTCGAGGCCCTGGGTGACCTGCTCGGCCAGGGTGCTGTCGAGACCGAGCCACCCGCCGGTGACCAGGGTGCGCATCCACTCCATGCCGGAGGGGATCGCGTCGAGCTGGCTCTGCATCTCCGCGAGCGTCGGGGCCTCTGCGCTGCCGCTCAGCCGCATGAGCGCCGGCAGGTCCGCCCGGACGAACAGGTCCATGTCCCCGGTCTCGAGCGCCTGGAGGACCATGGAGTCCTTCACCTTCACGTCCATGCCCCAGTCCATGTCCTCCGGCCGGGCGAGGGTGCCGAGCGTCTGGTCCGTGGTGCTGCGCACGTCCATCACGACCGTGGTGTCCCGGAGCGTGGTGATCACACGGTCGAGCGACTCGCGGTCCTCAGGGGACATCGCTCCGTCGGCGGACTCCATCGCGTGGCGCAGCTGCTCTTCGCTCGCCGTGGTGCGGATCTCGGTGCGGCGCTGCTTCTGTGCGTCGACGTCCTCGAAGGCGGAGCGCAGGACCTCGTCCGGCTTCGGCTCGAACATCCCGCAGCCGGAGAGCGTGAGCGCCCCCGCCAGTCCCAGTGCGGCGATCGTGGTGGTCTTCCTCATGACGGTCCTGTCCCCTCGTGCGTGGCCGACGGCGGGCCGTCCGCTCACGGCCCGCCCAGCATGAACGCTAACAGGCGTGGCCGCCTCCCCGGTGCGCCGCACGGCCCCCGTCGGCAGGTCCGCGGACCAGAGAGCCCGCGCCGTCGTGGCGCCCGGAGAGGGCCGGTGGGATCCTGGGTGGATGCACCCCCTGACCCCGCGCCGACGGCGCCCCGCCCCCGCCTGGGCCCGGCGAGCCGATTCCGGGCGGCGCCGTGGATGAGCTGCGCGTCCGCCCCGGCCCCGGCGCACCGCGCGGGCTCCGGGTGCCCGCCGACGAGCTGACGGAGCGGTTCTCCCACGCGTCGGGGCCGGGCGGGCAGGGCGTGAACACCGCGGACTCCCGCGTCCAGCTCAGCCTCGACCTCGCCACGACCACAGCGCTCGACGAGGCCCAGCGCGCGCGGGCCCTCGACCGCCTGGCCACGAGGCTGCACGGAACGGTCCTGACCGTCGAGGCTCACGAGCACCGCTCCCAGCGGCGCAACCGCGCGGCCGCCCGCGAGCGCCTCGCCGGTCTGGTCCGGGACGCGATCGCTCCGCCCGTGCCCCGCCGGCCCACGAAGCCCACGCGCGGGTCCCAGCGCCGCCGCCTCGAGGCGAAGCGGCAGCGCGGCGAGGTCAAGCAGGCGCGCCGGCGCCCTGAGACGCACTGAGCGCTGACGCGCGGAGACCCTCAGCCCTCGTCCAGGGCCAGCGGGGCGTGGCCCGGGTTGGAGAGCGAGAGCACGACCGCGGCGACGTTCGGGTGCTCGAGCAGGGTGTCCTCGACGCGCTGCAGCATCATCGCGGCCTCACTCTCACGCTCGTCCCCGGCCAGGTCCACCGCCCCCACGATGAGCATGCGCTCCGGCCCGACGTACTCGAGGTGCAGGTAGCTGACCGAGACGACCTCGGGCCGCTCCTGGAGCCAGCGCAGCGCGCGGGCGCGCACGGCCGGGTCACCCACCTCGCCGACGAGGAACGCCATGTTGCGGGCGAGCAGGAAGACCGCCACGACGCCGAGCAGGACGCCCACGAGGATGGAGCCGACGGCGTCCCAGCGGGCGTCGCCCGTGACCTGGTGCAGGAACATGGCCGCCGCGGCGATCACGAGGCCCGTGAGGGCCGAGGCGTCCTCCACCCACACCGCACGGAGCGTGGGGTCGGAGGTGCGCTGGAGGAACTGGAAGCGGCTGATGCGCCGTTCCTCGGCGTCCCTGTTCACGCGGCGATGCGCGTTGAGGAAGGAGTAGCCCTCGAGCACGAAGGCGACGGCGAGCACGATGTACGCGAGCGTGTAGTCCGACTCCCCCTCGTCCACGCCCCACACCGAGATGCCGTGCCACACGGAGACGGCGGCGCCGACGGCGAACAGGCCGAACGCCGCGACCATGGACCACACGTAGGCGGCGCGGCCGTAGCCGAGGGGGTGCCGCTCGTCCGCGGCCTTGACCGCCCGCTTCTCCGCGAGGAGCAGGAAGACCTCGTTGCCGGCGTCCGCCCACGAGTGCGCGGCCTCCGCGACCATGGCCGCCGATCCGGTGATCGCGCCGACCACCGACTTCACGATCGCGATCGCCGCGTTCACGCCGAGGGCGATGAGGACGGTCAGCAGGCCCTCGCCGCCTCCGTCCTGCGACGTCGTCCTGGGTGCTTCCTCGAGGCCGGTGTGACTCATGGGCAGAAGTCTGCTCCCTTCCGGCCCGAATTCCCCGCGCGGAGGGCCGTGCCGGCCGCGCGAAATCCGTCACTCATGGAGCTCGCGGTCGGTCGGCGCGCCTCACTCCTGGGCGGACCCGGCGTCCCCCCGCGCCCAGTGCTCGCCGCGCCGGGCCAGGAACGCCTCCTCGGGCCAGCTGCTGACGCCGGTGACGCGCACCCGGGTGACACGCCCGTCGTCGTCGAGCTCGAAGGGGATGCGCTCCCCCGCGGCGCCGAAGCCGTCCGTGTCCTCCACGCGCAGCGTGGTGGCGTCCAGGGCGCGCAGCTCCTCCTTCGCGTCGAGGGGGCCGGGGGTGGTGGGGTCGAGGCGGACGAGCCGGTCACCGCCGCGCACGATGTCCATCTCCCCCCACAGCGAGACGTAGCGGCCGGTGAGGCGGTCCAGATCGGCGGGTGCGACGCCGTCGGGCAGGGCCTGCCAGTCCGCGGCGGGCGCCGTGAGCAGGTCCACGAGCTGAAGGAGCCCGACGGCGAGCGACTCGGCCGGCCCGTCCACCGCGTTGGTGAGGACGCAGACCGCGAGCCCGTCCGTCGGGTCCACGAGCGTGCGGGTGATCTGCCCGGGGAACCCGCCCGAGTGGCCGACCATCCGCCGCTCCCCCACCGTCGTTCCGATGAGGCCGAGTCCGTAGGTGCCCGTGCCGGTGACGCGCTCGAACGTGGCCTCGGCGCGGTGCATGAGGCGCAGGGTGCGGTCGGTGAGGAGTTCCCTGCGCCCCAGCGCGAGGGCGCCGAAGAACCTGCTGAGCTCCTCGGCGCGGGAGACGAAGCCGGTGGCGGCCGCGAGCGCGCCGGTGGTGGCCTGGTCGATGGTCACGCGCCGGCGGTCGCGGCCCGTGCCGTGCGCGCGGGTGTGGCCGACGGCGGCACGGCGGTCGAGCTCGTCCGTGAGCTCGGGGTGGGTGTCCGTCAGGCCCAGGCGCGCGACGACGTCGTCCGCCACGTGCTCGGCGTAGTCCCGGCCCGTGACCTGCTCGATGATCGCGCCGAGGACCCCGTAGCCGATGTTCGAGTACTTGAAGTGCTCCTGCGGGGCATAGGCGGCGCCGTGCTCCCGGACGACCGCGAGGAGGGCCTCCGGGTCGAGGAAGTCCTCGTCGAGCACCCAGAAGTCGGCGTCCACGCCGTCGCGGATCGCGCCGGAGGTATGGCTGAGCAGCTCGCGGACGGTGGCGCCTGCGAGGGGGGTGTCCGCGCAGCGCGGGAGGAGGTCGGCCACGGTGTCGTCCAGCCGCAGGCGACCGTCCTCGACGAGGCGCAGCACGGCGACGGCGGTGAACGTCTTGGAGTGGCTGGCCACCCGGAAGAGGTGGTCCGTGGTGAGGGGATCGCCCGAGGACTCGTCCGCGACGCCGAACGCCTCGGAGAGGACCAGCTCGTCCCCGATCCGGACGGCGACCTGAGCGCCCGGGACCTGGCGGGTCTCCACCTGCGTGGCGATCCATCGGGAGAGGTAGGGGGCGATCTCGCGGAGGCGGGCGGGGGTGAGCTGCGGCGGCGTGCGGGTGACCATGGTCACCCACCCTACGACCGGGCCGAGGCGCTGGAGGGCACCGCCGGTGTCGACCGGCGCACCCTCGCCTTCGAGAGCACCTCGGTGGGCTACACGACGACGGCCCAGCGCGTCAGCCGCACGCGGCGCCGGTACTCCCTTGCGCAGGGACGCACACGCCTGCACAGCGAGTTCGACGTGGCGGCCGCGTCCTGCCGGCTCGCGGTGGGACGCTCGCTCGAGGGGTGCTCGGGGGCGCTGCGCCCCTGCCGCATCCATTCGACCTCGGCGAGCGAGGGGATCGGCGGGGCGTCGGCCTCCTCCGCTCGGCGCGACACGGCCCTCAGCGCCGGGGCTTGCGCCGCGGACGCCCGGTCCACGCCAGGTAGACGCTGCCGCCGGTGAGCGCGGCTCCTCCGGCGGCGACCACGGGCGCCGCGTACCGGCCGAGCTGGTCCTTGTAGGCCACGAGCACGTTGGTGCCGCCGGAGATCATCGCGGCCACCACCATCGCGGCCACGATCCGGTCCCCCGTGCGCTCGACGCGGGCGACGAGGGGCTCGAGCTCGCCGGTCTTGAGGTTCACGTCCACGCCGCCGTCGTCGAGGCGCTCGAGGAACTTGCGCGCGTACCCGGGCAGGTCGAAGCCGAGCTCGGCCGCAGCCGCGGCTGCGCCGGCCACGCGTGCGGCGAGGCGCCGGGGGTTCAGATGCTCCCCGGCCATGCGCGCGGCGAACGGGGTGAGGACGAAGGAGTAGTCGAAGCCCGGGTGGAGCCGCACGCCGACGCCGTCCACGATGATCAGCATCCGGCACAGCTGCACGAGCTCCGGCGGCAGCGCCAGCCGGTGGTGCCGCACGATCGCGAAGACCTGGGAGACGATCTGGTCCACGCGGATCTCCGCGAGCTCGGCGCCGTCGAGGCGGGAGGTGATGCGGAAGACCTCCCAGCGCAGGCGGCGCCGGTCCACGGTGCCTCGCGGAGGCGCGATCTCCAGGAGCCCCCGCACGAGCCCGTCGGTGTCCTGGCTCGCGAACGCCATCGCCATGCGGGCGAACTGGCGTCGGACAGCGGGGCTGATCCGGCCGACGGAGCCGAAGTCGATGAACCCGATCGTGCCGTCGGACTCGATGAACAGGTTGCCCGCATGAGGGTCCGCGTGGAACACCCCGTGCTCGAACACCATGCGCAGCAGGACGTCGGCGGCGCGGTAGGCGAGGTCCTCCCGGTCCACGCCGGCGGCGTCCAGGGCGTCGACGTCGTCCACCCGCAGGCCGGAGAGGCGCTGCATGGTCAGCACGCGCGAGGACGTGGTCTCCCAGTCGATCCACGGGAAGCGCACGCCCGGAGTGCCGGCGAAGTTGGCCGCGATCTCCTCGCACGCCCGCGCCTCCACGAGGTAGTCCAGCTCGGCCCGCAGGGAGCGGTCGAACTGCTCCACCATCCCCACGATGTCCATGTCCTGCAGTGTCCGGAAGGCACGGGAGAGGCGCCCGGCCAGCGTCCGCAGGATCTCCAGGTCGGTCTGGACCTCCTCCACCACGCCGGGCTTGCGGATCTTCACGACGACGTCACGCCCGTCCCGCAGCCGCGCCAGGTGCGCCTGGCCGATCGAGGCGGTCGCCAGCGGCGTCGTGTCGAACCACGCGAAGATCTCGTCCACGGAGGCCCCGAAGTCCTCGCGCACGGTCTCGGCGAGCGCCTCGAACGGGATCGGGGTGGTGCTGTCCGTCAACCGGGCGAACGCACGGCAGTAGCTCTCCGGGAAGAGGTCGGGCCGGGTCGAGATCAGCTGGCCCAGCTTCACGAACGTGGTCCCGAGCTCCTCGAAGGTGCGCACCACGAGCTCGGGGCGGGCGGCGGCGTCGACGCCTCCCAGGTGAGCCTGCCGGTCCGTGGCGGGCAGCCAGCGGCCGAGCCCGGCCTGCACGGCCGTCGCGTAGAGGCCGTTCCGGGACATGACGTGGGCGATCTCACGGTAGCGCTGGAGCTGGCGGGCCATGGGGTCCACGCTACGCGAGGGGACGGCCCGCCCCTACCGCCTGGCGTAGCGCAGCATGTTCGGCCGGCACGGCGCCTCGGCGGCGATCAGCATGTCCGGCGCCACCGTCCCCTCGGCCCGGAGGGAGAAGAGCCGGTCCACCACGCGGTCTCGCACGCCGTACGGGCTGACCGCGTTGACGTTGATCTTCGTCGCGCCCTCGAAGCCGGCCAGCGTGGAGACACGCCACTTGAGGCACACCCGCCACGGCATGCCGGCCTCGACGTCGGCCGGGCGGGTGTGCCACTCCTCGTTGCAGGGCACGTCCGCGCCGGTCGCGGCGTGGGCGGCGTGGAGCAGGTCGGACATGCCGCGCAGCTCCTCGGGCGCCTGGGCCCACGGATCCGACTCCGCGCTCTTGGAGTACACCTCGAGGGTCGGGTAGCGGTGCCCGAAGCCGGCGAACATGACGGCGTGCTCGTTCTCCGCGATCACCAGGTTGTGGCGGGCCGCGTAGTTGACGGCGTCCTCGTTGAAGACGTTCGGGTCGGCGCGCAGCCGCGCGAGCACCGCCTCGTTCTGCGCTCCACGCTCGTCGATGGCCACCAGCTGCTTGTGCAGGTGGTCGAAGGAGGCGCCGGCGGGCTTGAGCCAGTTCTGGAACACCGAGACGTAGCGGACGTCGCGGTTGGCCTCGTACAGCGCGCGGGCGGCCTCCGCGGTGAAGGCGATGAACGCGTGGTGCTCGTCCAGGGTCAGCGTGCCGGCGCTGGCCAGCCGGTGGTCGTCCGCGGCGCCGTCCACGTAGTGGCGCCGGGCGATGATCACGTCGTGCCCGCCGCCGAAGAACCCCGAGGCCGCATCGATCGTCTCGTCCTCGGACATCGCGTCGATCTCGTCGGGGCTCCTCCCCGCGGCCCGCAGCTTCGTCTCGACGACGGCGCGCACGTGGGCCCGGCCGGCCTCCGAGGCGAGGTAGTCATCGCGGTGGCGCCGCGCCGCCGTCGTGAGCGCGTAGCCGTAGTTGGCGCGCCAGTAGTCGTAGCTGAGGATCTCGAAGAGGTTGGGGACCCGGCGGAACGCGGCGACGGTGTCGAAGAGGTGCTCAGCACCGAGGCCGGCGAGGGTCTCGAAGGACCCTCCCGCGCCGCGGACGACGCGGGCTTTCTCCGGCGGGGTCTCCAGGTATCGCCCCGCGCAGAACGCGCAGTGACGGTCGTGCTCAGCCGGATCGAGGGGGCGCGGCTCCGGCCGCGCGAGCCCCAGCGGGCGGTTGGCCCGCCCCGGGACGGTCCACACCTCGGTGCCGCTGAACGGGTTGACCTGCTTGATCGTGCCGTCCGCCATGGTGCGGAGGAACTGCGGCGCGTGCTGGTGGGGCTGGAGCATGGCTCTCCTCGCGGGGCGGCGGCGGCGGCGTCGGCGTCGGCGTCGGCGTCGGCGTCGGCGTCGGGACCAGGCTAGCGGCCCCTCCCGTGCCGTCTCGGCTCACCGGGCCATCCGCGGCGCGAGCGTCTGCCGGATTTCGCTGACCACGACGGGACCGACGTTCCGACGCCGGAGCGGTGAGGCGCCGATGCGTCTGCCTGCTGCCACGGATGGCGGTGGTCTGCGTCCTTCGCCCAGACTCGGGCGCGCAGCTGACCTCGTCTACAGGGTCCCCGCCGCGCTCGCGATCGCCCGGTAGTCCGCGGCGAGCGAGTCCAGCGTCGCGTGGGCATTGAGCCCGCTCGGATTCGGCGCCACGAACAGGCGGGTGCTCGGCCACGGCGAGTCCTGCTCCCCCAGGCGCGCCTTCGGCACGCCGAACGCCGTCCGGTAGGAGGTCACCCCCAGCACCGCGACGGCGGCGGGCGCGTGCGCGGTGACGAGGGCGTCCAGCCGGGCGGGGGCGGCCTCGAGCTCGGCCCGCACGAGCTCGTCGGCGCGGGCCGTGGCCCGCGGGACCAGGTTGGAGATGCCGATGCCCTTCGCCCGGAGCTCGGCCAGGCCGACGTCGGGATAGCCGCCGGAGGCGTCGATGAGGTGCGAGGTGATGCCGGCCCGGTGCAGGGCCGGGTAGAAGCGGTTGCCGGGTCGGCCGAAGTGCGCGCCCGTGGCGGCGCTCCACAGGCTCGGGTTGATGCCCACGAACAGCAGGCGCAGCGGGTCCGGGAGCAGGTCCGGCACGGTGCGGTCGCGGAACTCCTGGAGCTCGGCCTGGGTGAAGCGCATGCCGACACCCTGGCACAGGTACCCTGGCCCTTGCCCGTCCTCGTCCGCATCACGCCCCTGGAGGCTCCATGTCGTCTCGCATCCATCATCCCGGACTGAAGGCCAAGGTGATGTCCGCGGCGGAGGCGGCGGCGTTCATCCAGCCGGGGACCACGGTGGGCATGAGCGGCTTCACCGGATCGGGCTACCCGAAGGCCGTGCCCATGGCGCTCGCCGAGCGCATCAAGGCCGCGCACGCCCGCGGCGAGGACTTCCGCATCAACCTCCACACCGGCGCCTCCACGTCCACGGAGATGGACGGCGCGCTCGCCGAGGCCGACGGCGTCGCGCTGCGCACCCCGTTCAACACGGACCCCACGATGCGCGCGAGGATCAACGCGGGTGAGACGGAGTACATCGACACGCACCTCTCCCACCTGGCCCAGACCGTGTGGGAGGGCTTCTACGGCCCGATGCACACCGCCGTGGTCGAGGTGTCCGCGATCCGGGAGAACGGCCGGCTCGTGCCGAGCTCGTCCGTGGGCAACAACAAGTCCTGGCTGGACCTCGCAGACCAGGTGATCCTCGAGGTGAACTCGTGGCAGAGCGAGGACCTGGACGGCCTGCACGACGTCTACTACGAGACCGCCCTGCCGCCGCACCGCAAGCCGGTCGGGGTCACCCACCCGGCGGATCGCATCGGCGTCACGGACTTCGGCGTGGATCCGGCCAAGGTGGTGGCCGTCGTCGAGACCCATGCGCCGGACCGCAACTCGGCGTTCAAGCCCGCCGACGCCGACTCGGTGGCCATCGCCCAGCACCTCGTGGAGTTCTTCGAGCACGAGGTGGCCCAGGGCCGGTACGACGAGCGCCTGCTGCCGTTGCAGTCGGGCGTGGGCAACGTGGCGAACGCCGTGATGGCCGAACTCGTGAAGTCCCGCTTCCACGGGCTGACCGCCTTCACCGAGGTGGTGCAGGACGGCATGCTCGACGCGCTGGACTCGGGAACCCTCTCCATGGCCTCGTGCACGGCGTTCTCGCTCTCCACGGAGGCCGCCGAGCGCTTCAACTCCCACGTGAACCAGTACCGGGACAAGCTCATCATCCGCACCCAGGAGATCTCCAACCACCCGGAGCTCGTGCGCCGCCTCGGCATCCTGGCGATGAACGGCATGCTCGAGGCCGACCTCTACGGCAACCTGAACTCCACGCACCTCATGGGCACGAAGATGATGAACGGCCTCGGCGGCTCCGGCGACTTCGCCCGCAACGCGTTCACCTCGTTCTTCCTCACGCCGTCCGTCGCGAAGAACGGGGCGATCTCCTGCATCGTGCCGATGGTCTCCCACGTGGACCACACCGAGCACGACGTGCACGTGCTGGTCACCGAGCAGGGCCTGGCCGACCTGCGCGGCCTCTCCCCCAAGCAGCGCGCCCGCACGATCATCGACACGTGCGCGCACCCGGACTACAGGGAGCAGCTGCGGGACTACTTCGACCGCGCGATGCGCGGGTCGGACGGCCTGCACACCCCACACCTGCTGGGCGAGGCCCTGTCCTGGCACCAGCGCTTCCTCGAGACCGGGACGATGCGTCACGGCTGACGGCCCGCCGGACGGGACACCCACGAGACACCTGCGGGACACCTGCGACGGGGCACCCTACGATGAGCCGTACCTCGCCCCTGTGGCCGAGGTCTCACCGTCTCTCGCACCTCGGAGGAGTCCCATGACCTCGCCCACCGGTGGGTCCACCGCCGCCGACGCCTCACCCCGGAATCGCGCCCCCGGGGGCCTGCTCAACAGGTTCCTCAACGTGATCGAATGGAGCGGCAACAAGCTCCCGGACCCGATCATCATCTTCGCGGGCCTCTGCGCCCTGACCCTGGTGGCGTCCGCCGTGGCCGGCCTGGGCGGCTGGAGCGCGGTCCACCCGGGCACGGGTGAGACCCTCGTGGCGACCAATCTGCTCAGCACGGAGGGCATGCGCGTCGTCATCGGCGACGCCGCCAAGACCTTCGGCGCCTTCGCCCCGCTGGGACAGGTGCTCATCATCATGCTGGGCATCGGCGTGGCCGAGCGGTCGGGCTGGTTCGAGGTCGGCCTGACGCAGTCCATGACCAGCGCCCCCAAGGGCCTGATCATCCCCGCGATCGCGCTCATCGGATTGCTGGGCAACGTCGCCGGCGACGCCGCCCCGATCGTGCTGCCCCCGCTGGCCGCCCTGATCTTCCACAAGCTGGGCTGGCACCCGATCGCCGGCATCGCCCTGGCCTACGCGGCCGCGACCGGGGGCTTCGCGGCGAACCTGATGATCGGCATGTCCGACGCCCTGGTCCAGGGCTTCACCCAGGAGGCCGCCGTCATCATCGATCCCGACATCGAGACGACCGTCCCGATGAACTGGTGGTTCATCGCCGCCTCCGTCGTCGTCCTCCTGCCGGTGCTGTGGCTCATCACCACCAAGGTCGCGATCCCCCGCCTGGGCACCTACCAGGAGGCGGACGACGTCGAGGCCGGGGACATGGAGATCACCGACGTCCAGCGCCGGGCCAACCGCTGGGCCCTGGTGGCGCTGGCGCTGTTCGCCGCGCTCGTCGTGGCCGCCTGCATCCCCCAGGGCTCGTTCCTGCGCAACGCCGAGACCGGCTCCCTGACCACCGACGCGCCCCTGATGAACGGCATCGGGCTGATCCTTGCCCTGGCGTTCTTCATCCCGGGGCTGGTCTACGGGGTCCGGGCGAAGACGATCACGCGCTCCTCGGACGTCGCCCGCATGATGGTGGAGTCCATGGCCACGATGGCCAGCTTCATCGTCGTCGTGTTCTTCGCCTCGCAGCTGCTGTCCTACGTGAGCGCGTCCAACATGGGCGCCATCCTGGCCATCCGCGGCGCCGAACTGCTCGAGGGCCAGGACGGCATCGTGCTGATCCTCGGGATCATCGCGATCTCCGCCGTCGTGAACCTCTTCGTCGGGTCGGCCTCCGCCAAGTGGGCGATCCTGGCGCCGATCTTCATCCCGATGATGATGCTGCTGGGCTACCACCCGGCGTTCACGCAGATGGTGTACCGCATCGGCGACGCCGTCACGAACCCGATCACGCCCATGTTCCCGTACTTCGCCCTCGTGCTGACCTACGCCCAGCGCTACGACAAGAAGCTCGGCATCGGCACGTTCATCTCCACGCTGGTGCCATACTCGCTCGCGATGGGCCTGGTGTGGACCGCCATGATGGTCGTCTGGTACCTGCTGGGCTGGCCGATGGGGCCGGACGGCCCCATCCACCTGCCCACCCCGTGACGTCCCGCCCCGACCGAGAGGAGACCCCCATGTCCGCCGACATCGACGCCTACCAGGACCAGCTCGTCGCCTGGCGCCGTCACCTGCACCAGCACCCGGAGGCCTCGTTCGAGGAGCACGAGACCGTCCGCTACATCCGTGCCGAGCTGGAGCCGCGCCTGCCGGGCGCCACGTTCGAGAACCTCACGCCGACGAGCCTGGTGGTGACCCTGGACACCGGCCGCCCCGGCCCCACCCTGGGTCTGCGCGCGGACATCGACGGGCTGGCCATGACCGAGGACCGCCCCGACCTGGACTTCGCCTCGACGACGCCGGGTCGCATGCACGGCTGCGGTCACGACGGGCACACGGCCACCATCATGTCCGCCCTGGTCTGGGCGCACGATCACCTGGACGAGCTGACCGGCACCGTGCTCGGCATCTTCCAGCATGCGGAGGAGACCCCGCCCGGCGGCGCCAAGGAGATGGTGGAGACGGGCCGGTTCGCGGACGTCGACTACTTCTTCGGCTTCCACTACTGGAGCACCCTCCCCACGGGCACGGTGGACATCAAGCCCGGCCCGGCCTCGGCGAACTCGGACCTGTTCGAGGTGCACCTGCGGGGCGAGGGCGCCCACGCGTCCACCCCGGAGGACGCCGTGGACGTGGTCACCGCGGCCAGCTCCCTGATCCAGCAGTTCCTGCTCATCCCGTCCCGCCGGGTGGCCGGCCTGGACCCGTGCGTGGTGTCCACCACCTGGATGGACGCCGGGCGTCAGTCGGCGCTGAACGTGTACCCGCCGGAGGCGCACATCGGTGGAGTGGTCCGCACGCATGACGACGACGTGCGGGACACGGTCGAGGCGGCGATGCGGGACATGGTCCGCGGCCTGGAGACGGCGAACCCCGGTCTGCGCTGCGAGCTGGACTACCTGCGCGGCTACGACATGGTGTGGAACGACCCGGCCCGCACCGCTGTGGTCCATGAGCTGTGCGAGGACCTGTTCCCGGGCTCGGTGATCACCGACCCGCCGATGCTCGGCGGCGAGGACTTCGCGGCCTTCTCCCGGACCGCGCCCGCCACGTACGTGTTCGTGGGGGCCGGCAACGCCGCCAAGGGCTTCGACGCAGGTCACCACAACCCGCGGTTCGGTCTGGATGAGGACGCCTTCCCGATCGCCCTGCGGCTGGTCGTCGAGGTCCTGCGGAACGGGCCGCGCCTCGCGGCGGGGTGAGATCACGCCGGCTCCGGGCACGTGCCCGGAGCCGGCCCAGGGCCGCAGGACCGGCGACGGCGTCAGCGGCGCCCGCCCTGCTCCCGCTCGGGGATTCCCGCGGCCCACAGGGCGGCCGCGATGAGGGCGGGCTGGCCGAACAGCCGCGCCAGGCGGCGGCCGTCCGTGTCCAGCCCGAAGCCGTCCTTGCGCTCGGCGTACTGCCCGATGTTCCCGGGGTAGATCGCGGTGTAGAAGGCCGCCAGGGCGGTGCCGGTCAGGCGGCGCTGCCCGGGGAGCGCCAGCAGAGCGGCCCCGAGGCCGATCTCGGCCACGCCGGATCCGAGCACCACGAGGTCCGCCGGGAGCGGGACCCACGAGGGCACCTGGGCGCGGAACTCACGGCGCGCCACGGTGAGGTGGGACAGCCCCGCGGCGGTCATGAACCCGCCGAGGCCGAGGCGGGCGGCGGTCTGGGAGAGGGGGACGGGCTGCCGGTGCTTCGTCATCACGCCTCCCCGAGCTCGAGGACGACGTCGATGTTGCCCCGGGTGGCGTTCGAGTAGGGGCACACCTGATGCGCCTGCTCCATGAGGGTGCGGGCCTGGTCCGCGGGGACATTGGGGAGCACGACCTCGAGGGTGACCTCCAGGCCGAAGCCCTCACCCTGGCGGCCGATGCCCACGCGCGCGCCGACGGAGGAGTCGGTGATGTCGGCACGGGAGGCGCGGGCGACCATCTGCAGGGCCGAGTGGAAGCACGCGGCGTAGCCGGCGGCGAACAGCTGTTCGGGGTTGGTGCCCTGGCCGGAGCCGCCCATCTCGGTGGGCACGGCGAGGTCGAGGTCGACCCGCCCGTCGGTGGTGCGGACATGGCCGTCGCGGCCGGCGCCGGTGCTGAGCGCCTCGGCGGTGTAGATGGTCTCCATGGGAGGTCCTTTCATCCGCCCGCCCCGTACGGGACGAGTCGGCTCCAGCCTGCCACCCTGTTAGGTCGCGCGCAACCAAGTCGCTCCCCAGCGACCACTAGAATCGCTCCCATGGATGCCGCGCCGACCCCCAGCCTCGCCCTCGAGGACCAGCTCTGCTTCGCCCTGCACCGGGCGGCGCGCGCCGTCACGCGCGGCTACGGTCCCCTGCTGTCCCGCCTCGGCCTCACCTACCCGCAGTACCTCGTGATGCTCACCCTGTGGCAGGCGGAGAGTGATGCCTCGGCCGAGACGGATGCGTCGACGCCGAACGCCGCCGGGGCGCTGGGGGTCGGGGCGCTGCGGGACCGGCTCGGCATGGACAACGGCACCATCACGCCTCTGGTGCGGCGCCTGGCCGGCATGGGGCTCGTCACGCGGGAGCGCGACGTCCACGACGAGCGGCGCGTGCTGGTGCGGCTGACGGACGAGGGGCGGGCGCTGCGGGCGTCCGCCCGGACGGTCCCGGCGGACGCCCTCACCCGGATCCCCCTGGACGCCACCGAGCGCCGGGCCCTCATGGACCAGCTGAACCGGATCACCGAGGCCGTCGGGCCGCGCTGAGACGGCGGGAGCGGCCCGCGCGCGGAGCGCGGTCAGCGCACCCGGTCCAGGATCGCCCGGGCGACGGCGTCCGCCTCGCGCTCAGGCAGCCAGTGGTCTGCGTCGAGCGCCACGAACCGGTACTCCCCCGCCACCTGCCCCGCCGTGAGCTCGGCGGCCCGCGGGCCCAAGGCCGCATCCCGAGTGCCCCACACATACGTGGTGGGGACCGACACGGGCGCGTTGCGCGTGGTGCTCACCAGATCCGGGTTCGCCCGGTACCAGTTCACCGGGCCGCGCAGGCTCTGCGGGGTGGAGAACCGGCGGGCGTAGTGCTCCGCCCCGGGGACCTGCCCCCGCTGCAGCAGGGAACCCAGCCGTCGCGCGAGGATCCGTTCGGGGAGGGCCGGTGCCTGGAAGGCGGCGATGTACCAGCTGCGGCGCAGCTGGTCCGGGCCACGCAGGGCGCGGGCCAGGGCGGCCGGATGCGGCGTGGACAGGACCGTCAGGGACGCGACGCGCTCGGGGTGGGCGGTGGCCAGCGCCCAGGCGACGGCGCCGCCCCAGTCATGGCCGACGACGTGGACGCGCCGCGCCCCCGCCGCGTCCGCCAGTGCGACGGCGTCCCCCACGAGCGCCGGGAGGCGGTAGGCCGCCGTCGCCCGCGGAGCGGCCCCCGGGGAGTAGCCGCGCTGATCCGGGGCGAGGGTGCGCAGCCCCGCGGCGTGCAGCAGCGGCTCGACGTGCCTCCAGGACGTGGCGTCCTGCGGGAAGCCGTGCAGCAGCAGCACCACCTCCCCCTCGGCCGGCCCGCCGTCCCGGACGTCGAAGGTCAGGCCCTGATGCCGGAAGGTGTCCATGCCGCCCCCGAGTGCGCCGTCGCTCGTCACAGCCGGACGACCATCTTCCCGGTGTTGGCGCCCTCGAGCAGGTCGATGAACGCCTGGGGCGCGTTCTCCAGACCCTCCCGGACGGTCTCGTCCCACTGGATCTTCCCGTCGGCGACCCACGGGCCCACGCGCTCGAGGAACTCGGGACGGACCTGCGCCGCGTACTTCTGCAGGACGAAGCCGCGCAGGGTCAGGCGCTTGCCGATCGCCAGGGCGAGGTTGCGCGGGGCCGCCGGCGGCTCCGTCGAGTTGTACTGGGCGATCGCACCGCACATCGCCACGCGGCCGTCGACCCGCATCGCGGCGATGGCGGCCTCGAGGTGGTCGCCGCCCACGTTGTCGAAGTAGACGTCGATCCCCTCCGGCGCGGCCTCGGCCAGCAGGTCCGTGGGCGAGCCGTCGTGGTAGTTGAACGCGGCGTCGAAGCCCAGCTCCTTCACCCACGCCACCTTCTCGGGCGTGCCGGCCGAGCCGACGACGCGCGAGGCGCCCAGGAGGCGGGCGATCTGGCCGGCGACCGAGCCGACGGCCCCCGCGGCGCCCGAGATGAACACGGCGTCGCCCTCCTGCATCTCGGCCACGTGCACGAGGCCGGTGTAGGCGGTCAGACCCGTCATGCCCAGCACGCCAAGGTAGGTGCTGTCCGAGAGCTGGGAGGTGTCCACGACCTGGACGGTGTCGCCGTCGAGGACGGCGTGCTCGCGCCAGCCGAGGCCGTGGAGCACGGACGTGCCCTCCGGCACGTCCGCGTGGCGCGAGGCGATCACGGTGCCCACCGCGCCGCCGTCGAGCGGGGCGTCGAGCTGGAACGGGGGCACGTAGGACTCGACGTCGTTCATGCGGCCGCGCATGTACGGGTCCACGGACATCACGGTGTTGCGCACGAGGACCTGGCCCTCGGCGAGCTCGGGGAGCTCGACCTCCGTGAGGCGGAAGTTCTCCGGCGTCGGGGCGCCGTGGGGGCGGGAGGCGAGGTGGATCTCGCGCGTGTGGGTGGGGGTGCTCATGGTGGTCTCCTCGGGGGTCGAAGCGGCGGGCTCGGCGGGGGTCAGCGCGCGAGCAGGTCCAGGAGGCGGCGGGCGGCGTCGGCGGAGGAGGCCGGGTTCTGGCCGGTCACCAGGGTGCCGTCCGTGACCACGAAGCTCTCCTGATCCGGGCCCTTGCGGTAGTCCGCGCCGGCGGCGATCAGCGAGTCCTCGACGAGGAACGGGACGACGTCCGTCAGCTGGGCGGCCTCCTCCTCGCCGTTGGTGAACCCGGCGACCTGACGGCCGCGCACGAACGGGGTGCCGTCGGCAGTGGTGATCGGGTGCAGGATCCCGGGCCCGTGGCAGACGAGGCCGAGCGGGCGCCCGGCCGCGTCGCTGTCGAGGATGATCCGCTGGGAGTCGGCGTCGGACACCAGGTCCCACAGCGGGCCGTGACCGCCCGGGTAGAAGACGGCGTCGAACCCGTCCACGTCCACCTGCGCCAGGGGCGTGGTATGGGCCAGGGCGGCCTTGGCCTCCTCGTCCTGGTCGAACCGGCGGGTGGCGTCGGTCTGCATCTCCGGCTGCGAGCTCGTCGGGTCGATGGGCGGCTGGCCGCCGCGGGGCGAGGCGAGGGTGACCTCGTGGCCGGCGTCCGTGAAGACGTAGTAGGGCGAGGCGAACTCCTCGAGCCAGAACCCGGTCTTGCGGCCGGTGTCGCCCAGCTGGTCGTGCGAGGTGAGGATCATCAGGATGCGGGACATGTCTGGGGCCCTTTCGTTGGCGGGGGCTGCACTCTCATGGTCGTACACAACCGAATTGCGGGCAAGGGTGACGGCGCCCACCAGCCTCACGCCGCAGCGACGGCGAACCCGCCCCCGGGCGCAGGACTCGGGCCCGTCAAGGACGGTTCACGTGCGCGCAAGCCGGCCGTCACGACGGCGTCAGATCCCTGCCCGAGGGTGGCGAGCGTGGTCTCCCCCGACCAGCGGGGCCGACTCCGAGCAGAAGGGACCCGTCATGTCCTCCTCCACCACCGAAGCCCCGGAGCTGCAGCGCGCCGGCCTCCTGGGGCCCGACACCACCTGGCACCTCGCCTTCGGCGTGCTCGCCATCGGTGCGCTCGCCCTCTGCATCTCCTGGGCCCTCGGCTACACCGACACCGCCCACACGACGTTGCTGATCACCACGATCGTCGTGGGCATGTTCATGGCCTTCAACATCGGCGGCAACGACGTCGCGAACTCGTTCGGCACCTCGGTGGGCGCCGGCACGCTGACCCTGAAGCAGGCCCTGCTGGTGGCCGCGGTCTTCGAGGTCAGCGGCGCCGTGATCGCCGGCGGTGAGGTCACCGAGACCGTCCGCAGCGGCATCGTGGACCTCGACAGCGTGGCGCTGCCGCCGATGGACTTCGTGTACATCATGCTGGCGGCCCTGATCGGCGCCGCGGTCTGGCTGCTCATCGCCACCAAGATGGGCTGGCCGGTCTCCACGACGCACTCGATCGTCGGCGGCATCGTCGGTGCCGCGGTGACCCTGGGCCTGCAGACCGGCGCGGGCGGCTTCGAGATGGTGCAGTGGAGCGAGATCGGCACGATCGCGCTGTCCTGGGTCCTCTCCCCCGCGCTGGGTGGGCTGGTGGCCTGGGCCCTGTACCGGGCGATCAAGAAGCACATCCTCGTCTACAACGAGGAGGCCGACGCCAAGATGCGCGAGCTGCGGCTGGAGCGCATCGAGCTGCGGAAGAAGCACAAGACGGCGTTCGAGCGTCTTTCCGAGGTGCAGCAGATCGCCTACACCAACGCCATGGCCCGCGACGCCGCCACCAAGTCCTCCGGTCACGACTACGACGCGGACGAGCTGGAATCGGACTTCTACCGCGAGCTGGACGCGATCGAGTCCAAGGAGGACGAGGTCAACTCGCAGCACGCGCTGGAGATCTGGGTGCCGCTGCTGGCGGCCGGCGGTTCGATCGTCATCTCCTCGATGCTGCTGTTCAAGGGCCTGAAGAACCTGGACCTGAACATCGACAACGTCGGCAACATCCTCATCATGCTCATGGTGGGCGCCGCGGTGTGGATGGCCGTGTTCATCTTCGCCAAGACCCTGAAGAAGCAGTCCCTGTCCCGGTCGACCTACCTGCTGTTCAGCTGGATGCAGGTGTTCACGGCGTCCGCGTTCGCGTTCAGCCACGGCTCGAACGACATCGCCAACGCGGTGGGTCCGTTCGCGGCCATCGTGGACGTGCTGCGCACCGAGGAGATCAACGCCGAGGCCGCCGTGCCCGGGGCCCTCATGCTGGCCTGCGGCATCGGCCTGGTCTGCGGTCTGTGGTTCATCGGCCGCAACGTGATCAACACCGTCGGCACCGGGCTGACCGAGATGCATCCCGCCTCCGGCTTCACCGCCGAGCTCGCCGCGGCCGGCGTCGTCATGGCCGCGTCCATGCTGGCGCTGCCGGTCTCCTCGACGCACATCCTGATCGGTGCCGTGCTCGGCGTGGGCATCGTGAACCGCGCGGCGAACTGGGGTCTGATGAAGCCGATCGCGCTGGCCTGGGTCATCACCCTCCCGGCCGCCGCGCTCATCGGCGCCCTCGGCGTGACGGTGCTGCGCGCCGTGTTCGGGAGCTGATGCAGCGCCTCGGGCCTCACCCGGACGCGGGCCGGCCCGAGAGCAGACCGACGGCGGCCCCCAGGATGGCCTCCAGCTCGGCCTGGCCGACGTCTCCCACCGTCGCCAGCCGGTGCAGCAGTGTGCCGACGACCAGGTCGAAGGCGAGGTCCACCGCGGCGGGGTCCAGGTCGGCGTCCCCGGCGGGATCCGCCAGGGCCTCCCGGAGGAACGGCTCGCGGAACCGCGAGCGCAGCCGCGCCCGCGTCTCGGGGTCGCGCATCGCCTGGGTCAGCAGGCCGCCGAGCAGTGCCCGGACCGGGGTGGTCTGGATCTGCGCGGCCAGACGGCGGACGGCGCGGCACAGCGTCGCGTCCGGCTCCGGCCCGTCGGGATCGGCGGGCGGCAGGGCCAGCGCGGCGGCGAGGGCGTCCACGGCGAGCGCCTCCTTGGACGGCCACCGCCGGTACACCGTCGTCTTGGCTACCCCCGCCCGGGCGGCGACGGCGTCCACGGTGGCGCCGGCGTACCCCTCGTCGCCGGCCAGCGCGACGGCGGCCGCCAGCACCGTCTCCTCCACGCCGTGACGGCGGGGCCTGCCCGCGCTTCGGTTCGCGGTCTTCGTCTGCACCGCCCTCCTGCCCTTGCCGCGGATCCTGTGACCGCCCTAGCATCGCTGATGACGGTTGCGCGACTGATCGTAGCGTAAATGCACCCGTGGAGAGGGAGGCGCAGCACTCATGACCGAACCCGTGCGATTCACACCGGACGTCGAGCACCCCGCCGAGCGCGAGGAGACCATCACCCGGGAGATCCTCGAGCAGATGGGCGAGGCCCAGCGCCGGGCCGCCGGCCGGCATCGGCACGCCCATCGAGACGCCCACGCCAAGAGCCACGCCATCCTCAAGGCCACCCTGGAGGTGCACGAGGGCCTGGCTCCCGAGCTGACCCAGGGCATCTTCGCCCGCCCGGGACGCTACGAGGCGGTCGCGCGGCTGTCCTCGGCCCCCGGAGACATCCACACCGACCGCACCCCCGCCCCGCGGGGCTGGGCGCTGAAGGTGCTCGGCGTGGAGGGCGAGCGCCTGCTGTCCGAGCCGGCCGGCCACAACCAGGACTTCCTGATGGTCAACTTCCCCACGCTGGCCTTCGGCACCGTGGGCCGCTACCAGGAGATGCTGGGGCTGCTGGAGAAGAACTCCCAGAACCCGGAGCTGCTGCAGCGGCTCGCCACCGGCGCCGCCCGGGTGGTGCGCGGGGCCGTGGAGGCCGTGGGCGGGACCCCGAGCGCCACCCTGCAGGGCCTGGGGCGGGACAACGCCCACGTCCTCGGCGAGACGTACTTCACCCAGGGCGCCCTGCGCTACGGCGACCACATCGCCAAGGTCTCGCTGGCGCCGGAGTCCGCGAACGTGCGGGCCCTGACCGGTCAGGACATGGACGTGGAGGACTTCTCCTCGATCCGGGACGTGGTCGCGGACTTCTTCTCCCGCGAGGGCGCGGAGTACACGCTGCGGGCCCAGCTGGCGACGGACCTGGAGCAGATGCCGGTGGAGGACGCCTCCGTGCTCTGGGACGAGGAGCAGGCCCCCCATCAGCCCGTCGCGACCCTGCGGATCGCCCCGCAGGACACCTACAGCCCTCGCCGCCGCGTCTACGGCGACGACGTCCTCACCTTCAACCCGTGGAACGGCGTGGTCGAGCACCAGCCGTTGGGCTCCATCATGCGCGTCCGCAAGCGCGCCTATGAGCAGTCCACCCGCTACCGCCACGAGTTCAACGACCGCCCGGCCCCCGAGCCGACGTCGCTCGACGAGATCCCGGACTGATCCCGGCCTCGCCCCTCACCACTCACCACTCACCCCAAAGGATTCTCGAAGGAGGACCTCATGACTGACCGCTCAGACCCCCGGCTCAAGGACGAGAGCCGTCTCGACGACATCAAGCGCGCCGTCGAGGACGCCGCCCAGGACGCCCCCACGCTGGCCAAGATCGCCCTCGAGGCGATGGTCCGCGACCACAACCCGGACCTGTCCGGCACGGCCGACTCCGCCGGCCGCGTGGGGATGCGCTCGGGCAAGGTCTCGGAGCTGACCGCGATCGCCCGGCTCAAGCCGGGCGGCGCCGAACGGCTGCAGCGCATCTTCGACCTGACCCGCGGCAACATGGACGGCGCCCAGCGCGTGTCCACGCTCCACGACATGCGCTTCGTCTTCTTCGACGACAACACCCGGATCCTCTTCGCCACGGCCTACGACGGCGACTGGGATGCGTACATCAACGACTTCGCCACCAAGATCCCCGAGCTGATGGACCTCCTCTTCCAGAACGTGGAGGGGTGGCCCGGCATCGACAGCCCGGCCGTGAAGGACTTCATCGCCGAGCACCAGTTCACCGCCTCCGGGTGGTTCGTGGCGAACCCGCAGGTCACCGTGGTGGACACGCGTCGGCTGCAGCGCACTGAACACGCGGTGAACACCTTCTTGGACCAGATGGCCGGGCGCACCGACCTGGACGAGGACACCGCGGCCGCCCTGAAGCAGCTCACGGACACGATCTCCACCCCCGAGGCGGTGGACTACTGAGATGGGCGTGCTCAAGAACCTGAAGGAACGCTTCGATCGGGAGCGGGTCGAGCTGGACCTGGACGACATCCAGGGCCTGGTGCTGCGGGAGCGGCCTGAGCCCTACGTCGGCGCCCACGCCATGTTGACCGTGGAGGAGGCCGAAGGTGGCCGGGACTTCGTCCGCCGCCTGGCCGAGTACGTCACCTCCGCGCAGGACTGGGCCGACGACCTGCAGTCCTGGACCGGTGTGGCGGTCAGCTACGCCGGCCTGCGTGCCCTCGGCCTGCCCGAGGACTCCCTGGCCAGCTTCCCGCTGCCCTACCAGCAGGGGATGGCCGCCCGCGCTCAGCAGCTCGTGGACACCGGGCCGAACGCCCCGGAGCACTGGGACGAGGCGTTCACCCAGGACGCCTGTCACATCGCGCTGACGATCTACGCGGCCGACGCCGACGCCCTGGACGCCGCCCTCGACCAGGCGCGGGAGGTGCTGGAGCACTCCACCGGAGTGACCCTGGCGGCCACCCACCGGTTCGGGGTGGACGAGCTGAACAAGAACCCCTTCGGCTTCCGGGACTCCATCTCGCAGCCGACGGTGGCCGGCAGCGGGGTGCGACCGCAGCCGGGCCAGGAGCGCTCCATCTCCGCCGGCGAGTTCATCCTGGGCGAGAACAGCGAGACCGGCTCTCCGCTGGCTGTGCCGCAGCCGGACGTGCTGGGCCGCAACGGGACCTACGTGGTGCTGCGCAAGTTCGCCAGCCGGGTGGGCGCCTTCAACGAGTACCTTGCCTCGCAGAGCCCGGACCCGGAGGAGCAGCACCGGATCGCCGCGAAGATGTTCGGCCGGTGGCGCAGCGGCGCCCCGCTCGTGCTCTCCCCGGACCACGACGACGAGGAGCTGGGCAACGACCCGGAGCGGCGCAACGACTTCACCTTCGAGGACGACCCGAAGGGCATGATGTGCCCGCACTCCAGCCACATGCGTCGCCTCAACCCGCGGGACAGCGACCTGTCGATCATGACCGACGTCAACATCAAGCGGATCATCCGGCGCTCCTCGACCTACGGTCCCGGGTGGTCGCCTGAGGTGAGCTCGGCCGACGACGCGAAGGAGGACCGCGGGATCTACTTCATCTTCATCAGTGCCCGGGCCTTCGACACGATCGAGTTCATGCAGCAGGAGTGGATCAACGGAGGCAACTTCGTCGACCTCGGCTCCGAGCGGGACCCGATCGTCGGTCTGCACGAGGACGACCCCACGCAGGGGCAGTTCACCATCCCCGCCGATCCGGCCCGCAAGCGCATCAACGGCATCACCACCTTCAACCGGATGGCCGGGGGCGAGTACCTCTTCATGCCCTCGCTCAGCGCCCTGCGGTGGATCGGTGAGGCGGGCTGGACCTCGGACCAGTCTGACGCCGAGGCGTGATGCAGCCTCCGTCCCCGGGCGGCCCCGCGGGCGCCCAGCCGTGGCAGGTGGACCTGGACTGGCTGTGGGGCACCCCGCCGGGCAACGACGGCTCCCCCGCGACGCTGCGGCTGGACGTCGTCGGCCCCGGGGCGACCCGGGCGGCCGCCGCGTGGCTGGGCTCCCTGCCCGGGGATGAGAACGGCGTGCGGGGCAGGGGCGGCTGGCGCGCCGACCCGGGCGGCCGGCCCGACGTGGACGACCACGTGGTCCTGCTGCTCACCTCGGCGGGTGAAGACGTGGCGGACGGGCTGGAGGACGCCGCCGACGACGCCCACGCGGCGTTGGCCGCCGTCGGGGGCCTCACCCTGCGGTGGACTCCCCTGCCCCGCCGCCCATCCCTCTGAGGCCCGCCTCCCCCGTCAGTAGGCTGGGGTGATGGCGACGGTACTTCTCGTGCGGCACGGCCGCACCACGGCCAACGCGTCCGGACTGCTGGCGGGGCGGACCCCCGGGGTCAGCCTGGATGATCACGGACGGGAGCAGGCGGCACGCACCGGGGACCGGATCGCGGCTGTGCCCGTGGCCGCGGTGGTGGCCAGTCCCCTGGAGCGGTGCGCGCAGACGGCCCGCGCCCTCCTCGATCGCCAGCCGGGGACGGTGCCCTCGTTGGTGGACGACGACCTCACCGAGTGCGACTACGGCCAGTGGCAGGGGCGCATGCTCAGCGACCTGGCCACCGAGCCCCTGTGGGCGAGCGTGCAGACCCAGCCGTCCGCCGTCGTCTTCCCCGGCGGGGAGTCCATGGCGGGCATGCAGGCCCGCGCGGTGGCGGCGATCCGCCGGCACGACGCCGCGGTCGAAGCCGAGCACGGGCCCGGGGCGGTGTGGGTGGCGGTGAGCCACGGGGACGTCATCAAGTCGATCCTGGCCGATGCGCTCGGCACGCACCTGGATCTGTTCCAGCGGATCGAGGTGGGGCCCGCCTCCGTGTCCATCGTGAGCTACGGTCCGGCCCGCCCGCGGGTCTGGGCGACCAACACCGACGCCGGGGACCTGTCCTGGCTGGCGGCCCTCGGCCCGTCCGACGACGCGCCGGTGGGCGGCGGTGCGGGCACCGGCCCCGGCGCGGTGGACGAGCGGACGCCTAGGATCGTGACATGACTGATGCACCTGCCCCCGTCCATGAGTTCGACTGGCCGGATCGGGTCGTGATCGGGACGCTCGGGCGTCCTGGAGCCCGCACGTTCTACCTGCAGGTGCGCACCGGGCCCCGGCTGGTGAGCCTGGCCCTGGAGAAGCAGCAGGCGGCCCTGATGGCGGAGATGCTCGACGAGATCCTCGACGATCTGATGGCGTTGGAGGGGAACCCGCACAGCGTCCCGGCCAGCACGCCCGTGGAACTCGTGGACAACGATCCGCTGGACCCGGTGCAGGAGTGGTTCCGGGTGGGGGCCATCGGCCTGGGCTGGGACCCCACCACCGCGCAGGTGCTCATCGACGCGCACCCGCTCTCCGACGACGACGCCGACCCGGCGCTCGAGGCGGACGCCGAGGCCGTGCGCGTGCGGATGCCCGTCGGCGCCGCCCGGGCGTTCGCCCGGCGCACCCGGGAGGTCGTGGACGCCGGGCGTCCGTTCTGCTCGGACTGCGGTCAGCCCATCGACCCCGACGGCCACGACTGCACTCTCCCCGACTCCTGATGAGCGCCGCGGACGTGCCCGCCGGCGAGCTGATGGCCGGGGAGCTGACGCTCACCGGCCGCATCACGACGGCGTCCAACGCCACGTTCCTCGGCCGGATCGGTGACACCCCGGTGGTCTACAAGCCGGTGGCCGGCGAGGCCCCGCTCTGGGACTTCCCCGCCGGAACCCTGGCCCGCCGCGAAGTGGCCGCGTACCTGGTGTCCGAGGCGCTGGGGTGGGACGTCGTGCCGCGCACCTGGCTGCGCGACGGCCCGTTCGGCGAGGGCATGGTGCAGCTCTGGCAGGAGCAGGATCCTGAGCAGGACGCCGTTGACCTGTTCCCGGCGGACGAGGTGCCGGCCTCGGGGTGGCTCACGATCCTGGAGGGCGAGGACGAGGGCGGGAATCAGCTGGTCCTCGCCCATGAGGACTCGGCGGCGCTGCGCCGGATGGCGGTGTTCGACGTGGTCGTCAACAACGCCGACCGCAAGGGCGCCCACATCCTCGCCATGCCCGGCGGGCACCGCTACGGGGTGGACCACGGGCTCACGTTCCATGTGGCGGACAAGCTGCGCACCGTGCTGTGGGGATGGATCGGTGAGGAGCTGAGTGCCGCGGAGCGCGACGGCGTCGCCCGGGTTCTCGAGGGACTCGACGGTGAGCTGGGGCGGGGGCTGGCGGAGCTGCTGAGTGCCGAGGAAGTCGAAGCCCTTGCCGAACGCTGTGCCCGGTTGCTCGACGACGGGATCTTCCCGGCCCCGAGCGGCCTGACGCCGGCCGTGCCCTGGCCGCTCTTCTGACGGGCCTGAGGCGTCAGCGAGTCCGGCTGATCGTGAAGTCCAGCGAGTTCTCGCCGACGGCGCGGCACAGCAGCGCACTGTCACCGATCAGGAGCGTCTGCCCCGCTCCGCAGGAGTAGGTGCCCCCCTCGGTGCCGCCGGCGGAGAAGGTGGCCGTCCCCTCCTCGCTCGCCGTCTCGAGCCGGAATCCATCGCCGGCGCTGCCGAGGATCGGCCCGGAGACGGGGAAGGGCAGGTCCTGGAACGCGTTGCCTGACACGGAGATCCCTCAGCTGCGCAGGGTGGTGTCTGTGGAGCACGTCGAGGTCCACGTCTACGTCTGGCAGCGCCCGAGGGCCGCGGCGGTCAGGCCGAGGCCCAGGAGCGAGGTGGTGACTCGCGTGCGCACGGTGCCCACTCGATCGGAGATCCCAGCGGGGGTCCAGCGCGGCCGCAGGGACGGCGGGTGCACTCAGTCCACGAGCCCCGCCGCGGCACCGGCCGCGCGGTAATCCGCGGCGAGCGAGTCCAGGGTGGCGTGGGCGTTGAGCCCGCTGGGGTTCGGCGCCACGAACAGCCGCGTGCCCGGCCACGGCGTCTCCTGCTCCCCCAGCGCCGCCTTCGGGCGTCCGAACGCCTGCCGGTAGGCCGTCACCCCCAACACGGCGACGACGGCCGGCGCGTGCGCTGCCACGAGCGCGTCCAGGCGGGCGGGGGCAGCGGCGAGCTCCTCCGCGGTGAGCTCGTCGGCGCGGGCGGAGGCCCGCGGGACGAGGTTGGAGATCCCGATGCCGCGGCGGGCGAAGTGCGCACCGGTGGCGGCGGTCCACAGGCCGGGGTTGATGCCGATGAACAGCAGCCGCAGCGGGTCCGGCAGCAGGTCGGGGACGGTGCGGTCGCGGAACTGCTGGAGCTCGGCCTGGGTGAAGCGCATGTCAGTAGTGATACCTCGCCTGGAGGATGATCAGGTCCTCGCCGTCGACGAGGTAGACGAGCCTGTGCTCCTCCGTGATGCGCCGGGACCATGCCCCGGCCGCGCCGTACTTCAGCTGCTCGGGCTTGCCGATCCCCTCGAAGGGATCACGCAGGGCGGCGTCGATGAGGGTGTTGATCCGCTTGAGGACCTTGCGGTCTGTGGTCTGCCAGTGCGTGTAGTCCTCCCAGGCGGAGCGGTCCCACACGAGGCGCACTCAGGCGTCCCCGTCCATGCGGTCCAGAGCGTGCTCCTCAACGCTCCCTGCGCGGGCGCGCTCGTAGGCGTCCAGCAGCCGTCGGGCGTTGGCCGGGGAGCGGAACAGGTAGGCGGTCTCCTGCCAGGCGGCGTACTCGTCCGCGGGCATGAGGACGGCGTTGCCCCTGCGGGAGACGATCTCGACGGCGTCGCGGTCCGCGTTCACTCGCTCGATGAGCGGGAACAGGGTCTTGCGGGCTTCACTGGCACTGATGGACATGCGGGCCTCCTCCGGCGCGATGTGGTACTTGCTTATGGTACCAGTCGGTGAGGTGGACCTCAGGAGGCACCCTGCGGGATGCAGAGGACCATCGAGACGACCGAGCCCTGCTCGCCAGAACATCGCCGCTGAAGTCCCATCGGTCCTAGTCTGGCTGGAATCCCCTGCCGCACAAAGGACACCCGATGACTGGAATACCGTTTTTGCTCGTCTTCATCCTCGCCGTCGCCCTGATGATCGTCATGATCTCCAAATGGAAGGTCCACCCCTTCCTCTCGATCATGGCCATCGCCTTCGCCCTGGGGATCATCGGTGGGATCCCGCTGGTGAAGTCGACCGGCGCCGAAGGGGAAGCGCCCGTCAAGGGCATCGCCGACGTGATCGGGGAGGGATTCTCCGGGATCTTCACCTCGATCGGCATCGTCATCATCCTGGGCACGCTCATCGGACTCATCTTGGAGCGCACCGGCGGCGCCTTCAGGATCGCCGATGCGCTCGTGAGGGTCGTCGGCAAGCGCTACCCCGTCCTGGCTATGCAGCTCATGGGCTGGGTGGTCTCCATCCCCGTGTTCTGCGACTCCGGGTTCGTCATTCTCAACCCCATCCGTAAGGCCTTAGCCCGTCGCACCGGGGCGTCACCCGTGGCGATGACCGTGGCCCTGGCCGCGGGCCTGTACACCTCGCACGTCTTCATCCCACCGACCCCGGGGCCCATCGCAGCCGCCCAGAACCTCGGCATCGGTGACCACCTTCTGTTGGTGATCGGCCTCGGCGTCCTCGTCTCGATCCCCGCGCTCCTCGTCGCGTACCTGTACGCCCTCTACATCGGCAAGAGGGTGACCTCCCCTGAGGAGACCGGCACGGAGGACGCGGATGAGCTCGAGGCGGCCTACGACGCGCTTCGCCGGTCCTACGGGCGGATGCCTGGGACCGCTGCGTCCTTCGCGCCCATCATCGCCCCCATCCTGCTCATGGCTCTGGGCTCGCTCGCATCCGTCCTGAAGTGGACCGGCCCCGCGGGCGACTTCGCCCGATTCCTCGGCACGCCGATGATCGCCCTCGCCGTCGGAACCCTCTGCGCAGTCGGCGTGCTGTTCAGCGTGCGCCGTGGCGAGACGTTCTACGACCTGACAGAGGAGACCCTCCGGGTCGTCGGCCCCATTCTGTTCATCACGGCGGCCGGTGGTGTGCTGGGGCGCGTCATCGCCGCCACCGACCTCGTCACCTTCATCGAGAGCAACGCTGCACAGTTGTCGGCCATCGGGTTGTTCTTCCCCTTCCTCGTCTCCGCCGCCCTGAAGACCGCGCAGGGCTCCTCCACCGTGGCACTCACGACCACGTCGGCCATGGTCTTCCCGATGATGCCTGCACTGGGCTTCGAGACCCCGGTGGCCAGTGCTCTCGTGGTCATGGCCATTGCGGCCGGCGCCATGACCGTCTCCCACGCCAACGACTCGTACTTCTGGGTGGTCACCAACTTCAGCGGCATGACGCCCTCACAGGGTTACCGCACCCAGACGATGGTCACGCTTCTGATGGGACTCACCTCCATCGTGTTCATCTGGATCCTCGGCCTCGTCCTCGTCTGACCCCGTCACCTGACTTAGGAGATCCACGCGTGCAGCGCATCATCGTCATCCCAGACTCGTTCAAGGGGGCCCTGTCGTCGCGGGAGGCGGGCTCCGCGATCGCGGCAGGTCTCGCGTCGGTCACCGACGCCGAGGTTCTCGTGGTGCCCATTGCCGACGGCGGGGAGGGCACCGTCGAGGCATTCGTGGCTGCCGCAGGGGGCGCCTTGCGATCCGCGACAGTCTGCGGGGTGTTCTACGGCGAACGCGTGCCCGTCCACTACGGACTGATCGAGCCGGACGTGGCGGTGGTGGAGACAGCCTCATGTGCCGGGCTCCCTCTCGCCTCCGGACGCGAGGACACGGGACGGGCGACGACGTTCGGGGTCGGCGAGCAGATCCTCGACGCGGTGTCCGCTGGCGCGCGCAAAGTCATCGTCGGGGCCGGCGGGAGCGCCACGACGGACGGCGGCACGGGCGCTGCCGCAGCCCTCGGCGTCCGGTTCCTCGACGTCGCGGGTGAGGAGTTCGTCCCGACCGGCGACACCCTCACCCGCATCGCGCGGATCGACTCCACCCCGGCACGAGACCGGCTCCGCGACGTCGAGGTGGAGGTGATGTGCGACATCAGCAACCCCCTCACGGGATCGCAGGGTGCAGCCCACGTGTTCGGCCCCCAGAAGGGGGCGGATCCTGCATCAGTGGCGAGCCTGGACACCGGACTGGTCCATCTCGCGGGCATCGTCGAGCGAGACCTCGGGGTCGCGATCGACGCGCTCCCCGGCTCGGGAGCGGCGGGGGGTCTCGCCGGTGGCCTGCACGCCTTCATCGGGGCCACCTTGAAGCCGGGTATCGACGTCGTCCTCGAGACGGCGGGTTTCCACGATCTCGTGAAGACCGCTGACCTCGTCATCACCGGGGAGGGGCGCATCGACGGCCAGTCCTTGGCCGGGAAAGTGCCGATCGGCGTGGCCCAGGCCGTGCGCGCAGCCGGCCGTGCGATCCCGGTGATCGTCCTCGCCGGCTCCGTGGGACAGGACACGGACACCCTCTACGACGAGGGCATCACCGCGATCGTGCCCATTGGCCGCGGGCCTCAGGACTTGGCGACAGCGATCCGCCGTACGGCAGAGGACCTGACCGCGACCGCCCGCGACGTCGGGCGGCTGGTGAGGGCCTGCTCCCCCGCCGGGCTCACACGTTGAGGAGGGTAAGGACGGGCGGGCCTCGTCCTGGCCCCTGAGGACTCGACGCCTGCCCTGCGAGGATTGGCGGTGTTCGACGTGATTGTCAACAACACCGACCTCAGGGGGCACACATCCTCGCCATGCCCGGCGGGCACCGCCACGGCGTGGACCACGGGCTCTCCTTCCACGCGGAGGACAAGCTGCGGACCGTCCTGTGGGGGTGGCTGGACGAGACGCTGAGCGAGGAGGAGCCCGACGGCGTCAGCTGGGTTCTCGAGGGGCTCGACGGTGAGCTGGGGCGGGGGCTGGCGGGGTTGCTCGATAGCTAAGAATTGGCCGCGGTCCCCGCCCGCTGCCAGAGCTTCGCCGCCCTTCATGGACTCGAACCCACCTCAACCGCAACTCCAAAGCACTAGGAACACTAGATGACTTCAATTCAGGGCCTTAACAAGGCTTGTTGCTACGCGTGCTACGACCTAATAAATGTCGCAAGTGCCTTAACATGGTCAGTGCACTCGGCTCGAACTAGGGACCCTCTCGTCTGCTGAATGGAGTCGCATACGGACAATTTTGCATCCTCCAGGAGGGTGGCCTCTTCCCCAGCTACACCAAGTAACCTGCATGCAGATAGGAAGTTCTCGGACCATTTTCTGGATCGATTAGCGAAGTGGCGGTCGCTAAATTCTCGGCCAAATTTCTCTTGCAATCCTGTCAAATACACAGCAGGGTCTACTATATCTTCGAGTTCAGCAGGCGCGCGTCGCCCGCCGACTAGAAAAATGTCACGGGAAGCAAGAATTCGACTATCCTCAATTTTCTTAGATTCATCGCGTCCAGCCTGATCGTCATCCATTACGACACGAATCTTGCAAATAGTTGCCTTTTCGCGCTGAATCTGATAACGAATCTTTCCGGTACCGTGGGTAGAACGGAATTGGATACGTCCACCTTTAACGTCATCCATGATCTTCTTGTCAAATTGACTAAGTAAGAACGGAATCGATTTCTGGTCCGTAAGCCCTTCAACGAGAACAACGATCTCGGCAGATTCAAGATTGTCCCCAAGATGCACACCCAAAGCCTGGCGAATTTCCTTGACCGATCGTGCCGGCTTTGCCGCATTTGACCGCACCAAGATATTTGAACCCACGTTATCCCGATTTACAAAGATTGGATCGTGTGTCGCCAGGATAACTTGCTGATCCTCAGAGATCTCGGTGAAAAGGGTCTGCAGCCCATGAACGGATGCAGGATGTAGGTGGGCCTCAGGTTCATCTACGGCCAAGATGACACTCTGAGCGGCCGACCTTTCAGTAGCTAGCTCTTGAATTAGAGCCATCGTGATAAGGTTCTTGATCCCATCGCCCTTTTTGTCGATCGAGGTCTCGACCCCATCATGGATGATCATATCATTGATAGTGAGTGACGACTCAAGCGTTGCCATCTTCAGCGAGAGGCTATCAATCGAGGGTATATATTTTTTAAGCGCACCGGAGAGTTCAGTTGCAACAGTCTGGACTGCCTCTCTTCGCAATTGGTCCAATCGGGAAGTGAGATCGAGGAATTCCTCACTGAATTTCATGGACCGGGTGCGAAGCAATACGAGTTCACTCGCAAGTGACACTGCTTGATCGCCCGTGCGAATTGCCGGAACTTGTACGAGAGCAATTCGATCAGCAATAAACTTCGTTATCAGATTCGCCTTCTTCTGGTGAGAAGTGGCACCCTGACCAGGTTTTACAATACCAAGGGAAATATACCTACGGTCGAGTTTTATCTCGACGGGGAGATCTCCGTTGCTCGTAATCCCCGTTTGCAGTTTGAACTCAGCAATTTCTTCTGTGGTTAACTGAAATCGAAGTCGAATTACCGTAGGAAGGGCCCGGGAGGAGTCCTGCTTGTTAAGCGGGTAGTCCTCCGGCCATACATACGCATATTCTGGCAGTCGATTTCGTTGAGAATGTGGGAGCCTAAACATGTGCCTGGCGGCAGGACCCTCTACTCTTCCCGCACTGGTTATGTCAGGGCTAATCTGGGCCCAGCGGCGAATTACCGTCATTCCCAGGACCAGCGCCCGCAGTAAGTTTGACTTTCCTTCGTTATTTGGGCCAACGAGAGTCGTTAGAGTGGTAACTTTGAAGTGGGTTTTTTGAGTGATGGACCTATAGTTGCCGACAGTTACTTCAGTTAGGCGCATGGAGGGACCCCTTTGCGGACCAGCTTTCCTGTTTAAACGTTGAACCTGAACTCCACCGCGTTCCGGTCATTTCGGAACATTTGGTGCTAAGGCTGTCCCATGGGCTGCCGGGAAGCGGGCTTCTGAGCCTCTGACCTGGGGATTCAGGGGCGTTGCGACCTCGAAGGCACTGCCCATCGGCGACTACCCACCACGATAGCACCCGAGGTCAATGGCGGGCCGATCGAGGACAGGCTGGCGCAGGCCATTCTACAGGCTGGCCCTCACGCACGCCTGGTACGGGCACTCTCCGTCGTGGTTCGTCCAGTCGCACGCGTGGGGACCTTCATGGTGGTGCCAGCCGTAGTATCGACCAGCGTCATCGGACCAGTGCTCACAGCGGATGACCCTAGACGCGCGATCGATGTTGTCTTTGGTCATGAACTCATGATCCCACTCGTTGCTGGCCTCAGTCCCTAGACTCTTCATTCCCCGTGGCAAGTCCTCGGAATCGTTCGAAAAATCTGGAGAGTGCTTCGATGACCCGCTTCTTCTTGTCGCCGTGGTTGGACTCGCGGTTGAACCGTGACACGGGTGGCAGGATACGGGTGATCTCAGTTCCCGCCATGCGCAACTGACCGTCCCGGAAACCCGCATCCACGAACGACCGCGTTTCCTCCAGCTTGAGCTTGTGTGTTTCGATGAGCTCCTGAAGCTCGGCCTCGCGCTTCGCGACGATGTACGCCTGCCATTGCTCATCGACTGCGCCCTGCAGCGACACCGACTCGACGAAGTCCTCGACGAGGTCGCGTTTGCTGCGCAGGCTCGGGCTCGCGTCGACCGCGCGCTTGATCTCGGCGCGGACTTCCTTGTCGTCGCCGTCGCCCTTCTCAGCGCGGAGCTTCTCGACGAGCATGAGAATGTAGTCGACGTTGATCTCGACTTGCTTGACGAGTTCGATCTCGAACACGACGTCGTCATTGATGACTTCTCTGTCGCCGTCACGGTCTCGCGTGTACTCGTCGCGGAGCCGCAGGTAGATGCTGGTGTAATCCTGACGGCGTCGCTCGGTGAGCGGGTCGTTGCCGTCGAAGTCGTCGAACGACGTGAGGATGTTCTGCAGCCGTAGGATCGCGCCGAACAGCTGGATGAAGTCCTTCTGCGCCTGCTCCCCCACGATCTGCTGCCCGATCGGGAAGTGGGTGAGCAGTTCGGTAACCTTGTCGACGTACTCGCCGTAGTAGTCGCCGTACGGTTTCAGCAGCACGACGCCTCGGGCATCCTTGTTGCCGAACAGCTCCAGGGCGGCGTTCGTCTCTTCCTCGAGGTCGCGGAAAGCGACGATGTTGCCGTAGGTCTTCACCGAGTTGAGGATGCGGTTCGTGCGCGAGTATGCCTGGATCAGGCCGTGGGCGCGCAGGTTCTTGTCGACGAACAGCGTGTTCAGCGTCGTCGCGTCGAAGCCGGTGAGGAACATGTTCACCACGATGACCAGGTCGATCTCGCGGTTTTTCATCCGCTGCGACAGATCCTTGTAGTAGTTCTGGAACCGGTCGGCACTCGTGTCGTAGCTGGTCCCGAACATGTCGTTGTAGTCCTGGATCGCGTCTTCCAGGAACGAGCGCGTGTCACGGTCGAGCGCATCGGTGTCGAACGCTTCATCATCAAGGATTCCGCCGGCTTCGGCCTCGTTCGCGCCGTAGCTGAAGATCAGTCCGACCTTCAGCCGCTTGTCCGGTGGCAGCTCCTCCATCTGCATCTGGAACTGGTTGTAGTAACGGCGGGCGGCATCGATCGACGCGGTCGCGAACAGCGCATTGAACCCGCGAACTCGCTTCCGCTCTTTGAGCGCCTCCGCCTGACGCCGGCCCCGCACCGAGTCGGCAACATTCGTCACGACTGCGTGTTCGTAGCTCGATGAGCGCTTCGTCTTCTGATCGAAGTGCTCCAGGGTGTATGCCACGACGTCCCGGATCCGGCGCACGTCCAGGAGAGCTCGCTCGCGGTCGATCGCTGACACCTGTGAGTCGTCGGGGTTTCCGACCTTGATGGTGTTGATGTAGTCGATCCGGAACGGCAGCACGTTCTTGTCTGTGATGGCGTCGACGATCGTGTAGGTATGCAGCTTGTCGCCGAACGCCTGCTCTGTCGTGCGCAGCTGAGGGTTTCCACCGCTGCCGGCGTTCGCCGCAAAGATCGGCGTGCCGGTGAATCCGAACAGGTTGTACTTCTTGAACGCGCGCGTTATGTCGGTGTGCATGTCACCGAACTGCGAACGGGGCGCTTGACCCCTGATCTTGGACACGCTGATTCCAGCACGATGATGGGGAAGCGAGAATCCAAGGGATGGCTAGGAAGAACTACACGGACGGGTTCCGGCAGCGGGCGGTGGACTTGTACGAGTCG
>NZ_JAHXOZ010000011.1 GCF_023147585.1 Micrococcus sp. EYE_212 | reverse complement strand
GTCATCGTGATGACTCCATTCGAGGGTGCTGTGAGAGGTTCACTCGAAGGATCACACGGTGGCCGCGTCCACGTCTGAGACGACGTGCCCGACCACCGGGCGCTACACCACTATGCGGGACTCAACTACACTTGCCTTGCGTATCTCACTGAGGTATGCCTTACTGGTTCTCGGACCCCCGCCGGAAGGACCCCCATGGCCCACGCCTCCACGCACCCCGCCCATCCGCTGCCGCCCGTGGCGTCCCGTCGTCTGCTGCTGGCCCAGCGGCTGCTCCGCGGCGAGGGCTCCGTCGAGGTCACGGCCTTCCGCGCCGGCGAGACTCTCACGACGGCCGTGCACGGCGTGAGCGCGGACGGCCGCCTCGTGGTCGCCCACGTCCCCAACCTCCTCGGCTCGCTCGGCGCGTTCCACACGCCCACGCCGTTGGACGTGCGCGTGGACGTCCTGCGCGACGCCCTGGACCTCACACTCCCCACCCGCCTGGCGTCCGTGCATCTGCTCGGCACCCTGCGCTGGTGCCGGGACTCGGCCGAGGTCGCGGAGCTGGGGCTGCGTGGCCGCGTCGCGGACCTCGTGGCCGACGTCGGCCCGCGGGTGCGCGTGGGCGTCGTCGAGACCCAGCGGATCCTGCTGCACGACGTGGACGGCGTCGCCGTGTTCTGCCGCCACACCCTGCCGCTCACGTCGCGCGGGCTCGTCGACCAGGCCGAGCTCGCAGACCTGGCGGACGACGTGCTGGGCACCGCCCCCGAGGTGCTCGCAGACCTGGCCGACGCCGTCGCCCTGGGCCTGCTGCCGGGCGAGAGCACCCCGTTGCAGGTCGGCACCGAATCCTCATCCGAGTCCCCCGCCCACGCCCTCGACGCGGACGAAGCCGGGGTGACCCTGCTGCGCGTCCGCGACGGCGAGACCACCGCGGTACACGTGGCCCTGCCCGGTGCAGGCCGGCTCGACCACAGCCCCCGGCACGCCTGGCGGCGACTGCTGGACGCGATCCCGGCGCGGGTCGCCCACCCCTGAGGGGCGGCGTCAGTCGATCGTGTAGGTGGCGCAGGTGGCCACGTCCGTGACCTCGATGCCCTCGGCGGTGCAGGCGAGGTCGGCGTTGTACGTGCACTCGAGGCGGTGGCACGCACCGACGGTCGAGGCGCCCTCGGTCACCGGGCGGCGGACGTCCAGCTGGACGAAGGTGCCGCAGCCGGGCGTGCGGTCGGAGCCGGCGACGGTGATGGCCAGGGCGTTGCAGGACGTCTCGGCATTGAAGGCGCAGGCACTGGCGGCGCAGGTGCGGACGGCGGTGGTCATGGCGTGATCCTCCCGGTTCGGGCCCGCCCCGGGCCGGGGCGGCGCTATTGGAATCGAGATTACTCCGGCCCACAAATAGCACAAGAGGGGCAAGCCTTAGTCGATAGACGATTAGCGTAAATGAATTTTGCGCAATGTCGTGTGTCGTATGGACCGATGTCGCGCCCGCCGGCCACCCCACCTCGCCGTCACCGCCCGGTCACGTCCACGTCACCCACCCCTGCCACCCTGCACGGGTGACCTCGCACACCGATCCCGCGCACCCGATCGCCCACCCCGTCTCCCGCCGCACCGTCCTCGGCGGGGCGGGCCTCGTCGTCGCCTCCGCGGCACTGCTGTCCACGCCGGCCGGCACTGCCCACGCCGCCACCGGCCCGACCCCCTTCACGCTCGGCGTCGCCTCGGGTGACCCGTGGCCCGACGGGGCCGTGATCTGGACGCGCCTGGCGGTGGACCCGCTGGCGCTCGACGGCTTCGGCGGCATGCCGGACCGGTCGTTCCCGGTGGAGTACCAGGTGGCCAGGGACGAGCGGTTCACGCGCGTCGTGCGCTCGGGCACCGTCGCCACGGACCGCTCCCGCGGGTACGCGGTGCACGTGACCCTGACGGGGCTGCAGCCGGGCCGCGAGTACTTCTACCGGTTCCGCGCGCTGGGGCACCTCTCCCGCACGGGCCGCACCGTCACCGCCCCGGCCTTCGGCTCCTCCCCGGAGCACCTGAGCCTGACCGTGGCCTCCTGCGCGAACTGGGAGCACGGCTACTTCACGGCCTACGCACACATGGCCGCCGAGCGCCCGGACCTGATGGTGCACCTGGGCGACTACTACTACGAGATCATGCCGTACGGGTACCCCGTCTCCTCCGGCGTCCCCCGCGCGCACAAGAACGGGGAGTCGCGCACGCTGGCCCAGTACCGGGCCCGCATGGCGCAGTACAAGACGGACCCGCACCTGCAGGACGCGCACGCGGCGGCGCCGTGGCTGGTGATCTGGGACGACCACGAGCTGGAGAACAACTGGGCGGACGAGAAGCCCGAGCTCTGGGACCCGAACTTCCTGGCCCGCCGCGCCGCCGCCTTCCGCGCCTATTACGAGAACATGCCGCTGCGCGCGTCCTCGGTGCCCCAGGGCATCGACCTGCAGCTCTACCGGCGCATCCAGTGGGGCGACCTCGCCACCTTCCACCTCCTGGACACCCGGCAGTACCGCTCGGACCAGGCCAACCTGGACCTCATCAAGGTGGTGGGGGCCGAGGCGAAGGACCCCCGCCGCTCCATCACGGGTGCGGAGCAGGAGGCGTGGCTGCGGGAGGGGTTCGAGACCTCGACGGCGCGCTGGGACCTCATCACGCAGCAGGTGCCGTTCGTGCAGTACGACCGCAGCGCCGGCCCGCTCGTCTGGGGCGACATGGACTCCTGGGACGGCTACGTGGCGTCCCGCGAGCGCGTGGTGGACGCCTGGGTCGAGGCCGGCGTGCGCAACCCGGTGGTGCTGACCGGCGACATCCACGAGGCGTTCGCCTCCGATGTGAAGCGGGACTTCAACGACCTCTCCTCGGCGCCGGTGGGCGTGGAGCTGATCACCACCTCGATCACCTCCGGCGGCGACGGCTCCGACGCGGCGGCCAAGGCCCTGGAGTGGAACCCGCACATCACGTTCAACAACGACCTGCGCGGGTACCTCCGCCTGGACGTCACGCGGGACCTGCTGGAGGCGCGCTTCCAGGTGCTCGACTACGTGAGTGAGCTCGGCTCCTCGGTGCGCACCCGTGCGGTGTTCGGGGTGGCCGACGGCGAGCATCGCCTGCACACGATCCAGGCGTGAGGCGGGCGGGGCCGGGGCGGGCGGGGACGCGGCACCGCCCGCCCCGGCTCAGCGACCGGTGAAGCGGGTCATCCAGGCGAAGGGCCCACGGGCGCGGTGCGCGTAGAGGGCGAGGGCGACCAGCAGGGCCCCGAGGGTTCCGACGATCAGGTCCGTCATGGTGTCCGTGTTGCCCTTCTGGGTGTGCGCGCCGAGCACCTGGTCCGCAGTGAACTCGGCCACCTCCCAAAGCAGGGCCACGAGCGAGTGCAGCGCCACCACCGTGAGGGCCTCGAGCCCGGGCGGCATGGCCAGGCCGCGGCGGGCGGCCGCGAGACCCAGGACGAGGACGCAGCCCAGCGCGATGGGCACGCCGGAGTAGAAGTGCACCACAGTGTCCCACCAGGGCCAGGCCGCGTACCGGCCGAGGGCGGCGCCCATCCACGGGGCGGCGATCAGCAGAGCCGCGTACATCGCATGCAGGGACGGGGGCAGGCGGACCCGCGCGGCGCGTTCGACGGCGATCGGCACGGGGACCACCATGGCGATCTGCACGCTGAGCACGGCCGCCTCGCGGTCCCCCTGCGCGGCGAGGACGGCGGCGCCGACGAGGAGGACGAGCGCGGCGAGGATCAGGGGCGAGCGCCGCACGAGGGCCCGCTGACGGGAGCCGGGGGCGGGCCGGGGCACGGTGACGCCGGGGGCGGGAGGGACGTCGCGGCTCATGGTGCTGAGGGTAGCCGGGGCGTGGAGGCGGAGGGTGGTGGAGCGGTGGTCAGCGGAACATTCGCAGGACGTCGCCCCGGCCGAAGGTGGTGCGCCGGTAGACGGCGTTGTAGGCGGCCCGCTTCGGGTCCCACAGCCAGCCCATGCCGGGACGGCCCTAGCCAGGAATGAGGGCACGCTTCACGGTGCGCTTGGCGCGCCCGGTGGTGCGAGCCTTGAGCGACTTCATCAGGGACGGCTTGCGGAATCCGATCTTCATGGGGTGAGGCTGATGGGCGGGGTGGATTGACGAGGCGAGGTGATGTCCCGGCGTGACGGAGGCGCTGAACGAGTCCGGCAGGATGAATGCATGTCCTCCTTCACCTGGCTCGCCGTCGATCGGCAGCAACACCGTCAGATGGTGGAGCTGGTGGGCCAGTTCCGGGACGCCTCCACCGCGGACAAGTCCCCCCTACGCTTGCTACTTTGACGGGGTCCGACGCTATGACGGGTCGCTGCGCAGCCCGACCGCTCAGTGCCCGGTGTCCATTCCCACCTCCATCCTGAAGGGATCACTCTGATGAGGTCACCTCGTTCCTCCCTTCCCATCGGTGCAGGCATAGTCGCGGCCGGCCTCCTGCTTGCGGGCTGCAGTGCCCCGGAGGCGGTGGAGGGAGCGCAAGTGCCGTCTCCTGCAATGACTGCCTCGGTTCAGGCCGGGAGGGAGTCAACGGCCCACTCCGCCACACCGGAGACGTCGGCGGAGGAGACTCAAACCCTTCACGCGCGGTACGTCAGCTACAGCACTGCCGAGGACGTTCAGCAGGCGTCGGACTACTCGGTTGTGGGCCGGGTGATCGCATCTCGGGTTGAAGTCTGGGACCTCATGAAGGAGCCTGGCGCGGTGCCGAACCCCAAGGACCCGGAGCCAATGGCCCTTCCCTCAACCGTGTACACCGTGCAGGTCGAAACGGTCGTCAAGGGTGATGTGCAGCCGGGTGAGACCCTGGAGTTCAGCATCTTAGGCGGGGTCAAGGATGGCCAGAAGTTCGAGCTGAGCGGCGCTCCGGTGCTGACCGCGGGGGCCGGAGACCTGTATCTCTTCAACCTTGTAGACGCGGGGTGGTACCCGACGCCGGTCAACCTACAAGAGGGCGTGCTTGCGGTCGAGCAAAATGACGTCCTGCCAGTCACGGGCACAGAGTTGTCGCAGACGGAGCTCGCCGTGCTCGAGGAGTCCGTGTCCGAGGCCCGAGCAGACTGAACCCCGTCGGATCGGCCCACGTGAGGTGCCTCCCCGAGCGGGCGTCCGAGTGAGGGTGCACCAGTCCCATTCAGCGCCCGCTGCGTCCTGACCTCGGAACGAAACCCAGGGCGCTTCAGTCATACGCCCATCCCACCCCGGGCCCGGGATCCTGTCCACACGCCTGGAGCCGGATGCCCCTACAACCTCACACCTTCCCCTTGAGGAGGCGGTTCCAGTAGATCCGCGGCTGGCCGAACCGGTCGAACACGGCCGTGCTCCGGCGGGGCTTCGTCACGTCCACGCCGGGGATGGAGCGGTCCTCGGAGCCGTCCCGGACGTGCTCGTCCAGCACCAGCTCGTCGCGGCTGACCATCACGGGGATCACCGTGTAGCCGTCGTAGCGCTGCAGCTCGCCGCCGTCGTCCGCCGCCTGGATGTTCTGCGCCAGGGCCTTGACCTGCTTGCGCAGGGCGCCGCCGGAAGGCCGCGTCTGCACCGACGCGGCGTCGCCGAGGGCCCACACGTGCGGGTGCCCCCGGTGACGCAGGGTCTCCGGGTCCACGTCCGCGAGCCCGGCGGGGCCGCCGTCGCCCAGGCCCGCCTCCGCGATGAACTCGGGGGCATGCACCACGGGGGTCACGTAGGCGGCGTCCACCCCGTCGATCCGCTCGCCGGTGCTCAGCGTCACCGTGCGAGCCGCGTGGTCCACGGCGGTCACCTCGGCGCCGGCGTGCACGTGGACGCCATAGCGCACCACGGCGTCGGCGAGGGCGTCGTCGATGGTGGGGCGGTCCAGGATGCGGTCGTAAGGCGTCACCAGATGGACGTCGACCTCGCCGAGGATCCCCGCCCGCTCCCACGCCGCGCATGCCAGGAACAGCGCCTTGAGCACGGTGCCGCCGCACGAGGACGGCTCGGCCGGCACGTTCGCCACCACGCGGTCCCCCGCGGCGACGCCCGCCAGGAGCCGACGCGCGGGCTCCACGTACTCGGGCACGTGCGCGCTCGCGGCCCAGCCGGCCCCGTAGGCCGCGCGGAGCCCGTCGATCGCGCTCCACCACGGGGTGAGACCCGGGCACAGCACCAGGTGACGGAAGCCGACGGTGAGTCCGGTCGACGTGGTCGCGGTGCGCGCCGCGGCGTCCACGGCGGCCACGTGGTCCGGGATCCAGTCCACACCGTCCGGGACCACGGCGCGCATCGACCGCTCGAACCCGGCCATGTCCGCCTGGCCGCCCGCGGCGTAGTTGAGCATGGGGCGGTAGCGGTGCACCTGCTGACCGTCGGCGACGGCGATCCGCCCCGCCCCGTCCTTGAGGAGCTTGGCTGCGAGCGAGATGCCCGCGTTGCCGCCGCCGACGATGAGGACGTCGTATGTCGTCGTCATGGCGATCAGCCCGCCAGTCCGAGCAGGCGCAGCTGGTCCGCGTACTTGCGCATCCCGACCTCGACGGCCAGCGGGTTCTGCGCATACCACTCGAGATGCATCTGGCGCATCTGCTCGTCCGGGATGAGCTCCCCGCCCACGCTCCAGTCCTCCGTGGGCTCGGCTTCGAGCTCGAGGGCCTCCACCACCGAGGTGTGCAGCGGCGCGCGGACGCCGCCGAGCAGCACGCGCGTCTCCGGCACGGGCTGGACCTGCACCTCGAAGGGGAACTGCTCCGCCGTGCGCTCGGCGACGCGCGTGAGCACCACATTGGTGGGGTGGTTCACCGTGTAGAAGCCGGTGCCGCGCTCCGCCGCCACGATGTCCGCCATGCCGACGGTGCGCTTGGCCTCCTCGCGGGCACGCAGCGCCTGGACGGACGCCGCCGCGGCCGCGCGCAGGGCCTCGGGGGCCACCTCGCGGCGCTGGCCGGTGGCGGCCTCGGCGAGCACGCGGAGGTCGTGGTAGGGGACGACGGGCGGGTCCTCGCCTGGCCGCTCGGCGGCGCCGGGTGCGAACTTCCAGTTGCGCAGGGTCACCTGCCACGGGAAGCGCGAGGTGTCGTAGACCACCGGGATCCGGACCACCGGGGCATCCTCGGGCAGCTGCGCGATCAGCTGCTCCGTGCCGATCGGCATGCCGCGGTAGTCGTGGGGGATGGGCTGCGTGACGAGGGCGCGGGTGCGGGTCAGCAGGCGCTCGAGGTGCTCCACCTCGTCCGGCTGGATCTCGAAGGCCGGCGGGACGCGCACCGTGTTCAGCCCGGAGTCACCGAGCATGGCCGTGCCCGGCTCGCCGCCGAGCAGCCGCCGGTACGACTCCGCCTGGCAGTTGCCCCACACGAGCAGCAGGTCCCCCTCCGGCAGGTCCTCGAGCCCGTAGAAGTGCCCGTAGTGCCGCAGCCGGCCCTCGTCCCAGTTCGCCACGTGCGTGCCTCCGTCGTCAGATCATGGTGCTCGGAGCGGTCCTGCGGGCTCCGTCCCGCCTCGAGGCTATCGAGACGGCGCGTCCGCCGCCAGCGGTTCAGCCCCAGCCGCCCCACCAGGCCTCGAGGTCCGGCTCGGCCTCCACCGCGCGCCAGCCCAGATCCGCCGCGCGGACCCGCAGCGTCCGCGCCGGCGGGACGGCCCCCTCGCGGTGCTCGCGCCACCGCGCGCGGGAAGAGGTCAGCGTTGCGAGGACGTCGCCCGCCTCGTCGGTCACCTCCACGCGCTCCACGCCGTCCCGCTCCAGCCTCAGCAGCAAGTCCGAGGCGTCCTTCGGCACAGGGCGCGCGCCGGGCTCGGCCGGGCGCACCGGCGCCGCGACGTCGACGCCCCAGTCCGGGGCGGATCTCAGGGCCACGCGGGGGTCACTCGGCCCCGCCGCATCCGGCTCCCCCGCAGGCGCCTCGAGCGCCACGCGCTCGTCGGTCAGGCAGGCCGCGGCGTCGTCGCCCAGCGCCCCGCGCACGAGGAGCCGGGCGCTCGGGAACGCCTGCAGGAGGGCGTCCGCGCCCAGCACGGTGGCGGCGTCGCCGGCGGCCCCCAGCGTCACGGCCGCCCGTGCGGGGCGGTCCTCCCCGCCGAGCCCGAGGCTCAGCCCCCGTGCGGTGGGCGCGGCGATCCTCGGCGCGAGGACGAGGGCCTCGCGGTTCTTCACGCGCCTGGCCTCGGCCGGGTCCTCGCGGCCGCCGAAATCCTCCCCGGCCTGCCACGCGACGGCGCGCGGCTCGTACGCGAACGCTCCCCCGGCCCGCCACAGCCGGTGCGCGAGCTCCCAGTCCTCACCCCCGTAGCCGACGAAGGAGGGGTCGAAGCCGCCCGCGTCCTCGTAGACCTCGCGCGCCACCGTGAGCACCGCCGAGATGATGAACCGGTAGGACGTGGAGTCCGCACGCCGCAGGTCCTCGGAGTCGGCGTAGGCCTGCGCGAGCCACGCGGGCTCCTCCAGGCGCGCCCACTCCGGGACGGACTCCCCCGGCCGCCAGCCACCCGCCTCCAGCAGCCGCGGGTCCAGATGACGACGCCGTCCCACCACCACGGCCAGGCCGCTCGCCGCGGGCGCGGCGCACGCGGCGGTGAGGTAGCCGGGCTCGGGGAGCATGTCGCCGTCGAGGAAGGCCAGCACGGAGCCCTCGGCGGCCTGGACCCCCAGCGCGCGGGCCGCCGAGGCGCGGAAGCCGCGGTCCTCGTGGCGCACCACGGCGGAGGCGAAGGGCAGCTCCGCGGGGAGCGCGGGCGGCTCGGGCGAGCCGTCGTCGGCGATCACCACCTGCAGCCGGGAGGCCGGGTGGTCCTGCGCGGCGAGGGCCGCGAGGAGCCGGTCCAGGTCCGCCTGCGCCCGGTAGTAGGGCACCACCACGGAGACCTCGGGCGCGGTCATGCCCACCCGTGGACCGTGGCCCACACGTCCGCGAGCCGCCGCGCGCACGTCTCGGGGCCGGGCTCGAGGCTCGTGCCGGGCGCCAGCCAGGTGCGGCGGTGGTCCTCCACGGCCTCCGCGATGGCCTCGGCCAGCGCGTAGTCCAGGGGACCGGTGTCCACGCCGGTGACCCGCAGCGTGCCGGGCCGCAGGCGCGCCATCTCCTGGACGTACCGGCCGCTCGGCACGATCGGCCGGCGCCCCACGCCCATCCACGAGCCGAGCGAGCCGGACGCCGAGACGTTGCGGTGCGCGGCCAGCGGGATGCCCGCGGCCAGCAGCGCGACGTCGGAGAGCTCGTCCGGCACGAAGCCCGTGGCGCGGAACTCCAGCCCGCGGTCCCGCGCGCTCTCGCGCAGCTCCCGCACGAGGCGGTCGTGGCCCGCGGAGACCGGGCCGAGCGCGGTCACGCGGCGCGGCGCCCCGCTGCCCGGGCCCCACTGGCGGTGCAGCTCGGCGAGGGCGTCCAGCGCCACGGCGTGGCCCTTGCCCGGGTAGAGGAAGCCGAACACCACCACGTCGTCCTCGAGCCCGGCCAGGTGCTCCGGCAGCTCCGGCCGCGTGTCGGAGAGCATGGCGCGGCGGTCCTCCACGGGCAGCGGCACCACGTGCACGGCCACGTCCACGATGTCGTCCAGCAGCGCCCGCTCGTGCTCCGAGGAGACCACGACGCCGGCCACGTGCCGCGCGATCCGCGCGTAGGCCTCGGCGCGCCGCCGGAAGCGCTCCTCGCCCTCGGCGGCCTGGGGGATGTCGTGCAGGGTGAGCGTCACCGCCGGGGGCAGCACCTCGAGCAGGCAGTCGGCCGCCGCGGCGGGCGAGGGCCCGAACAGCGCGTCCGTCACGTCCAGGTGGACCGCCCGGCCGTCGTCGACGGCGTCCCGGAGGACCCCGGCGAGCCCCAGGAAGTCGGAGGAGTCCGTGGCGTGCAGGGGCTCGACGTCCGCGCCGAGCCCCTGGAGGGTGCGCCGCGTGGCGGCTCCGTGGCGCGTCACGCCGTGCTCGTCGGGACCCACGGTCGCGTACAGCACGCGCCCCCTCGCCTCCGGCTCCATCGTCACTGTTCCTCACGTGGTGGAATGGTGGTCTGCGCGGTGGCGTCGACTCAGGGAGTCGTGCCGGCCCACCGCCCAGGCCAGCCTACGACGTGAGCGGACCCGCGGGGGGACGCAGACACGCCGCTTCCACCGCCGTCCGAAAGCCACCGCCGTGACCCTCACCGTGCAGCACGTGCCCGCCGGGCACCCCTACAGCCGCGCCGTGCGTCCGCTGGACGCCTCCGCGGCCCCGGACGTGGAGTTCTGGCCGGACCCTCCCGTCCCCGGCGCGCCGGAGCACCAGTGGTGGCCGCCCCAGGCGCTCGACGCGCGCTGGCTCGCCGAGCACCGCCCGGACGTGCTGCACGTGCACTTCGGCTTCGAGCACCGCACCCCGGACGAGCTCGCGGCGGCCATGGACGCCCAGCACGCGCACGGCGGGGCCGTGGTGGTCACCGTGCACGACCTCGAGAACCCGCACCTGACGGACCAGACCCTGCACCGGCGGCGCCTGGCCGTGCTCCTGGAGGCCGCCGACGCCGTGTTCACCCTGACCCCCGGCGCGGCCGACGCGGTGGCCCGCGACTACGGGGTGCGGGCCCACGTGGTGCCGCATCCGCACATCGTCCCGCTCGACGCCCTCGCCGAGCTCGCCCCGGCGGACCCCGCCCCCGCCCCGGACGACGCCGGCCCCGCCGCCGGCGAGGACGACGAGGAGGAGCGCGCCGCCGTCGCCCCCGCCCGCCTCCTGGTGCACGCGAAGGACCTGCGCGCCCAGGTGGACCCCGTGGGGTTCCTGCCCACGCTCGCCGCCGCCGTCGGGATGCTGGACGAGCGCGGCCTGGAGACCCACGTGATCGTGGAGGTGCAGGACTCGGTGCGCAGCGAGGCGGACCTGGAGCGCCTGCGGGAGGGCTGCGAGCACCACGGCTTCGAGCTGTGGCAGCACGCCCGCCTGGCCGATCCCGAGCTGCACGCCCTGCTGCGCCGCGTCGCCGTGTCCGTGCTGCCCTACCGCACGGGCACGCACTCGGGCTGGGTGGAGATGTGCCGGGACCTCGGGGTGCCGGTGGCCGTGGCGGACGTCGGGCACATCGCGGACCAGGCGCGCGCGTGGGTCTCCCCGGACACGCTCGCCGCGTTCGACCGGCAGGACGCGGACTCCCTCGCCGACGCCCTCGAGCGGCTCCTCCGCGGCCGGCACCGGCTGCGCCCGGTGCCGGTGGCCGCGCGCGCGCGCCAGCGCCGCCGCGTGGCCGCCACCCACGTGGCCGCCTACCGCGAGGCGTGGGCGCGCCGGCACGGCACCCTGAAGACGGTCTCCGTGCTGGTGATCACCGGCCACCGGGACGCTCACCTGGCCCGCCTCCTCGCGGGCCTGGAGCGCTCGGCGCGCCGCCCTGAGCAGGTGGTGGTCGTGTTCATGGACCAGCCCGACGGGGACGTGCCCGCCACGGGCCTGGACGTCACGGTCGGCCACGTGGCCGGCCGGGGCGGACTGCCGCTCGCGGAGGCCCGCAACGCCGCCGCCGCGCTGGCCACGGGCGAGGTGCTCGTGTTCCTCGACGTGGACTGCATCCCCGCCGCGGACACCGTGGGCACGCTCACCTCGGAGGTGGCCGCGCATCCGGGCTCCGTGGTGATGGGCACGCCGCGCTACCTCGGTGCCGGCTGGACCGCCACGCTGCCGTCCGCGGGCACCCTCGGGGACGCGGGCGGCGAGCCCGGCACCGCGTCCCCGCCCCTCACCGACGGCGCCCTGCGCCGCCTCTCCGTGCCCCACCACGGGCGCGCCCACCTGACGGCCGGCCCCTCGGAGGAGTGGCACCTGGTGTGGACGCTCGTGCTGGCGATCGCGCGGTCCGACCTCGAACGGATCGGCGGCTTCGACGCGGGCTTCTCCGGCTACGGCGCCGAGGACACCGACATCGCCTTCCGCGCCCGCGACGCCGGGCTGCGGCTGCGCTTCAGCCCCGCCGAGGTGTTCCACCAGCACCACGGCGTCTTCTCCCCTCCGGTGAACCACCTCGAGGACATCCTGGTGAACGCGAAGCGGTTCCGTGCCGTGCACGGCCGGTGGGCCATGGAGGGGTGGCTGCGCGCCTTCGCGGAGGCCGGCCTGATCGCGTGGGATCCCGCGGGCGAGCGGCTCGAGCTGCTGCGCCGCCCGGGCCCCGAGGAGCTCGCCGCCGCCCGCCGGGAGGACGCCGCGTACTGAGCCCTCGGCCCGCTCAGGCCAGCGCCGCCTCCACCGCGTCCTCCCAGCGGCGGCGGTACTCCGCCGGATCCACGAGGAGGGCGGCGGCCAGGCGGTCCGCGGCGGACGGGTCCGCGAGGGCCCGCTCCACGGCCCCGGACCAGTCCGCGTCCGGGTCCTCCCACGCGCACCACGGCACGCCCGCGGCGCGCTCGGCGGCCCGGGCGAAGAACAGCTGCTCGGCGAAGGGCCGCGGCTCGGGCGCGAGCACCACGGGGCGGCCGGAGCGGGCCGCGTCCACGCTCGCGTTGTGGCCCGCGGACACCACCACGACGTCGGCCTCGGCCGCCCGCACGGGGACGTCGGGCGCCCAGCCGTGCAGGCGCACGTTCCCCGGCAGGCCGGCCGCGCGCGCGACGTCGGCGGGCTCGCCCGCCCCCGCCTCGCCGTCGGCGGCGGGCCGGGCGGCTGTGGCCTCGACTCCGGCGACGGGCCCGTAGACGTCCCACGTCGCGTGCGGGACCGCGGCGGCGGCCCGGGCGAGGGCGGCCGTGCTCACCCCTCCCCCGCCCGTGCCGGTGATGACACCGACGCGCGGACGGGCCGCGCCCGTCGTCGCCGCCGCGGCGCCGAGGCGGCCCGTGACGTCCGGGACGCCCAGGTGGGTGGTGCGCGCACCGTGGACGGCCTGCCACGCGGGGTCCTCGAGCGTGACCCCGTAGTGGGCGATCAGCCGGTCGGCCTCGGCGTAGACGAGCTCGTGGGCGGGGTCGGTGCGGTCGCCGTGCATGCGCCGGTGGATCACCGGGTAGCCCGCCAGGCGCAGGAACAGGGCGGCCTCCACGGAGACGTCCACGACGCACACGTCCGGCTCCGCCTCCTGCGCGGCGGCGAGCAGGGCGGCGAAGCGCGCGCGGATCACCGGGCCGGCGGGCGTGTGGTGCAGAAGCGAGCGCGCGGGCTGGACGTGCCCGTCCACGAGGTCCGTGGGCAGCGGGACGAGACGGGTCCCAGCGGGGAGCATGTCCCCCGCGGCGGGATGCGCCGTCACCACCGTGACGCTGAACGCCCCTGTTCCCGCGAGGTTGGCCGCGTGCCGGACGTGCCCGGATCCGTGCTGGTGGGCGTAGTAGAGGACGCGCCGCCTGCCCCCGCCGGTCACGAGCGCGGCGCCTCGTGGTCCTCGACGACCTGCTCGAGCAGGTCGAGGTAGCCCTCCACCATGGTGTCCGAGCTGAAGCGGCGGGCCCAGGCCTTCACGCGGCCGCGGTCCTTGCGGCGGGCGTGGCGGATGGAGTCGGTGAGCGTCTCGGCGGAGTGGTGCACGGCGAGGTCGCCGGCCTGCGGGGCCACGATCTCGCCCATCGAGCCGGAGAGCAGCGCCGCCACGGGGACCCCGAGCGCCATGGACTCCACCGTGGCCAGGCCGAACGGCTCGGCCCACAGCGGCGTGGAGAGGTACACCTCGCCGGTGGCCAGCATGTCCGGCAGCGTGGAGTGGTCCAGGTGGCCGTGGTAGACGGTGTCCTCGCCCAGGCGGGGCAGGATCACGTCGTCGTAGTACGCCTGGTCGGAGATCGGCCCGGCGAAGTGCAGCTCCATGCCGGCGCCGCGGGCGGCGTCGATGGCGATGTGCAGGCCCTTCTCCCCCGTGATGCGCGCGGCCCACACGGCGCGGCCCGGCACGGGTGCGGCGTCGCTGACCCACTTCTGCAGCTCGATCCCGTTGGGCACCACGTCCACGCGGGGCAGGCGGTGCTGCCAGGCGATCGCGTTGGACGCGGAGACGGACGCCCAGCGGTGATGCTTCGGGGCGGTCCACCCGGGCTCGTCGAGGACGCGGAGCACGCGGTTCAGCGTGGCCGGGGTGTGGAGCACGGTGAGCATCGGTGCGGAGCGCATGCGCTGCAGCGGCACCGGGGTGAGGGAGTTGTTGAGCACGACGTCGGCGTCCGAGGCCAGCACGGCGTCGCAGGCCGCCTCCATCGCGCGCTCGCGCATGGCGACGGCCTCGTCGCCGTCGCCCATGGCGCCCTCCTTCGCCAGGACCGGGATGAACTCACCCGGCACCTGGGTGCCCTCCCGGCCGTACACGCGGACGTCATGGCCGCGGCGGACGAGGTGCTCCACGGTGAGGGCCGTGTGCATCTCGAGGCCGCCGGCGTACGGCGAACGGATGGGATGGAGCATGTGGGTGAGCACCGCGATGCGCATGGGCGGCCCCCTCTCGGCCCGGTGAGGGGCGACGACGCGCCCGGGAAGGGCGGCTGGCGAACAGACGTACGGGCCGACTGTACTGGCGCGCGGGGCGCGCGGAAAGTACACGAGGGCGGGGTCTGTCAAGGGGTCCGGGAGAGTGATCCGGATCCCCTTCCCGCCGGGCTCGGCCGCGGAACGAGAAAGTCCCGGTCCGCCATCCGTGAGGATCGCGGGCCGGGACGGTCCGTGGAGCTAAGGGGAATTGAACCCCTGACCTTTTCATTGCGAACGAAACGCTCTACCAACTGAGCTATAGCCCCAGGTCATGCCCTCTGCTCGAGGACACCGTAGAAGCATACTCCTGCCGTGCACGATCCTCCAATCGGGTCGCACGGCATCCGCGCCGGCGCCCGCCTCCCGGCACGGCCCGCCGGCGCATCGCCCGCCCGACGGCGGCGCCCAGCGCCACCCCCGTGAGGTCCGCCGCCACGTCCCACGGATCCGCGCTGCGGTGCGGCACGAGGGTCAGCTGGAGGACCTCGGACACGGGCGCGTGGGCGGCGAGCGGCACGAGCCAGCCGGCCGGGAGCCGGGCGGCGGCGATCAGGGCGGCTGGTGCCGCGAAGATCGCCGCGTGGATCGCCTTGTCCAGGCCCGGCATCTCGAACCCGGCGCTCGGCACGGCCTGGCCCGGAAGGTAGAGGACCACGAGCTGGAGGAGGAGGGCGAGCGCCAGCGCGAGGGGCAGCGGGGTCCGACGGCGGCGGTGCGGCTCGGTCGCGGCGGGCTCGGCGTGGGCGGGGACGGGCGGCATCCGCCCACTGTAGGGCGCGGGCCACACCCGTCCCCGCCGTGCCGCCCGCGGCCGGGAGCGCGGTCAGGCCGCGCCGGTGTCCAGGAGGATCACGTCCAGACGTCGCGGGCCGTGGACGCCCTCGACGCGGACGAGCTCGATGTCCGAGGTGGCAGAGGGGCCCGAGATCATCGTGATCACGGCCGTCGGCGGGACGCGCTCGAGCGCCTCCGGGATGAGCTCCACCACCGACTCGACGGGCACGACGCACACATGGTGGTCGGGCACCAGGCTGAGCGCCCGGCGACCCTCGCCGGGGCGGCCGGTGAGGAAGATCGTGCCGGTCTCGGAGCAGGTCACCGTGGAGCCGGTGACGACGGCGTCGAGCCCGTCGAGCGCGCGGACGGTGAGCGGCTCGCCGGCGGCGCCGTCCACGAGGCGCTCGCGCCCCGCGGCGTGGTCGTCGGCGGGCAGCCACGCGGGGTCCAGCCCCGCGGGGGCCACGTAGCGCGCTCCCGCGCCGAGCAGGGCGCCGATCCGGGCACCCACCGTGGTGAGGTCCTCGCGGTGCACGCTCGCCTTGTAGTCCAGCAGGCGGTCCTCCAGCTGATGGAGGACGTCGGTCCGGCTCGCCTCGGAGTGGCGCCGGTAGGTCCGCTCCACGGGGTCCGGCGTCGGCCCGTCCTGCAGGGCCTCGCGGATGCGGCCGAGGATGGCGCTCTTCGCGTCGATGGGCTGGGGGGCGGTCATCGGTTCTCCTCGTCGTGCTCGTGTCCGTGCCTGCGCCACCACGTGCGGAAGGACTCCCGCGGTGGCGCGGGGACGTCGCGCTCGTCCGTCCAGTGGCCCGCGATGCCCGGCAGCCAGCCGAGCTTGCGGTCCGGCCCGGCGGCCAGGCGGCCGGCGGGCAGGCCACGCTCGGCCAGGCCCATGAGGGTCCCCGAGGACATGACCGTCTTCGCGCCGGCCATGAGCACGTCCATCTGCGAGGGGACGGGGACCCGGCTCTCCTCCCTCTTCCGGGCATGCGTGGCCATCACGTCCTCGTCGCGCAGATGGACGAGGATCTCCGGGATGTTGATCGCGACGGGGCAGACGTCATAGCAGGCGCCGCACAGCGAGGACGCGTAGGGCAGGGAGCCGTTCTCGCCCTCCTCGACGCCGGTGAGCTGCGGGGAGAGGATCGCGCCGATCGGGCCCGGGTACACCGAGCCGTAGGCGTGGCCGCCGGTCTGCTCGTACACGGGGCACACGTTCATGCACGCCGAGCAGCGGATGCAGTGCAGGGCGGAGCGTCCCTCGGGATCGGAGAGGACGGCCGAGCGCCCGTTGTCCAGCAGGACCAGGTGGAACTCCTGGGGCCCGTCACCCTCGGTGACGCCCGTCCACATCGAGGTGTAGGGGTTCATGCGCTCTCCGGTCGAGGAGCGCGGAAGCAGCTGCAGGAAGACCTCGAGGTCCTGGAACGTGGGGACGATCTTCTCGATGCCCATCACCGTGATGAGGGTGTCCGGGAGGGTCAGGCACATGCGGCCGTTGCCCTCGGACTCCACCACGGTGAGCGTGCCGCTCTCGGCCACGCCGAAGTTCGCGCCGGAGATCGCCACCGAGGTGGTGAGGAACTTCTCCCGCAGGTGGGCGCGTGCGGTGTTCGCCAGCTCGGACGGATCGTCCGTGAGGCCGGGATCCGCGGTGGGGATCTCCCGGAGGAAGATGTCCCGGACCTCGCCGCGGTTGCGGTGGATCGCCGGGACGAGGATGTGCGAGGGGCGGTCGTGCCCCAGCTGGACGATCAGCTCCGCCAGGTCGGTCTCCGTGGCAGCGACCCCCGCCTTCGCGAGGGCGGCCTCCAGGCCGATCTCCTGCGTGGCCATGGACTTCACCTTGATGACCTCGTCCACGCCCTTCGCCGTGACCAGGTCCGTGATGATGCGATTCGCCTCCTCCGCGTCCCGCGCCCAGTGCACCACGCCGCCGCGCTCCGTCACGTTCCGTTCGAACTGCTCGAGGAGCTCGGGCAGCTCGGCCATGACCCACTGCTTGAGGGCGGAGCCCGCCTGACGCAGCTCCGGCCAGTCCGGCAGCTCGTCCACGACGCGGCCGCGCTTCCCGCGGATCGTGTGGGTGGCGTGGCGGATGTTGGTGCGCATCTGGGCGTTGCCCAGCTCCTCGCGCGCGGAGGCGGGGAAGGGCGTCTCCAGCACGATGTCCCCCTGGCCGTGGACGCGGCGGACGGCGGGCATGCCGAGGCGGGTGCGGGTCATCGGACGGCCTCCTTCGGGATGGACAGCTCGACGGGGCCGGAGACGTCCAGCGGATGCTCCCGGGTGGCCGCGAGGATCTCGGCGAAGTGCAGGGTGGTGACGGGTCCGCCGTCGGGAGCCGTGGTGCCCCGCCGAGACATGGCGCCGCCGAGGTGGAGCAGGCAGGACGCGTCGCCGCCCGTGCAGACGGACGCGCCGGACCGCTCGACGTTCGCGATCTTCTCCTCGGCCATCGCCCCGGACACGTCCGGGTTCTTGAGCGAGAAGGTGCCGCCGAACCCGCAGCACTCCTCGGCGTCCGGCAACTCGCGGAAGTCGATGTCCGCCACCGAGCGCACGAGGTCCTTCTGCCGGTCGCCGAGCCGGAGCAGGCGCATGCCGTGGCAGGACGGGTGGTAGGTCACCGCGTGCGGGAACCACGAGTCGAGCTGGGCGGCCGCGTCGGTGACGCCGAGGACGTCGGTGAGCAGCTGGGAGAGCTCGTAGGTGCGCCCGGCCACCTCGGCGGCGTCGCGGGCGAGGCCCTCGTCCCCCACGCGACGCGCGACCATCGGCTGCTGGTGCCCCAGGGAGGCGACGCACGAGCCGGAGGGCGCGACGGCGACGTCGTACTCCGCGCGCTGGAAGGCGCGCACGTGGTTGCGGACCACGGGGACCGCATCGTCCAGGTAGCCGCTGTTGATGTGCATCTGGCCGCAGCAGCCCTGGCCCGGCGGGAAGACGACCTCGTGGCCGAGTCGTTCGAGGACGCGCACCGTGGCGAGTGCGACGCGCGGGTGCATGGCGTCCACGATGCACGTGGCGAACAGGGCGATCCTCATGAGCGGTCCCTCCGGGTCGGTCGATGTGTTCAGACCATATCAGGGCAGTGACGCGTCGCACAGGCCCACCCGATCCACGCCGACCCGGCCGGCCCCGGCGGGCAGGGTGCGTCCGCCGCAGGACGGGCACGGTCGCCACTGGACTCCCCCCTTGCGCCTGTGATGCACGCCATATAGCGTCTGCGGTCAGACCACAGTGGTCAGACCACAGTGGTCAGTCCACACGGATGCGAGACCTCGCGACCCCGCCCCACCCCGGCCCAGCGCCCCACCCCCAAGGAGAACGCGTGCCCACGTTCACCGCGACGACCGACGCGGTCGCCGGCAGCCTCGGCCTGTCAGCCCTGCTCGGCACCCTTCCGCTGATCACCTTCTTCGCGCTCCTGCTCGCGCTCAAGGCCAAGGCATGGCAGGCCGCCCTGGCCTCCCTGGCGGTGGCCCTGCTGGTGGCTGTGCTGGGATTCGGCATGCCCGCCGGACTGGCGCTCCTCTCCGCGACCCAGGGAGCGGTCTTCGGCCTCCTCCCGATCGTGTGGATCGTGGTGATGGCGCTGTGGTTCTACCAGGTCACGGTGCTCTCGGGCCGCTTCGAGGACATGCGCGCCATCTTCGACTCGGTCGGCGGAGGCGACGTCCGCATCCAGGCCGTCCTGATCGCGTTCTGCTTCGGCGGCATGCTGGAGGCGCTGGCCGGATTCGGCGCCCCGGTGGCCATCACGGCGACCATGCTGCTCGCCCTCGGCCTCCCGCCCCTCAAGGCCGCGACGGTCGTGCTGATCGCCAACACCGCCCCCGTGGCGTTCGGCGCGGTCGGCATCCCGATCACGACGGCCGGCCAGCTCACCGGCATCCCCGCGGCGCACATCGGTGCCGTCGTCGGCCACCAGGCCCCCTTCGTCGCCGTGCTCGTCCCGTTCCTGCTGGTCTTCCTGATCGACGGGGTCCGGGGCGTGCGGGAGACCTGGCCGGCACTGCTCGTGATCGGCGGCGCCTTCTCCGTCGGCATCTGGTGGTCCTCGACGCACTTCTCCTACGAGCTGACCGACGTCGTGGCCTCCCTGCTCGCGATGGCCGCCGCCGTCGTCCTGCTCCGGTTCTGGCGCCCCCAGGGCGCGGCCGCGGCCGGCCAGCGCCTCGGCGTGCGCACTCCGGCACGAACGGAGGCGCTCACCCCGGGCCGCGTGTGGATGGCGGTGCTGCCCTACCTGCTGGTGGTGGCCGTCTTCGGCGTGGCGAAGCTCTGGACGCTGGGGGTGGACGTGCCGAAGCTGCTGGCCTCCAGCAACGTGAAGATCCCGTGGCCCGGCCTGCACGGGAACCTCGTCGACGGGGCCGGCGCGGCCATCTCGTCGACGGTGTACTCGCTGCCGTGGCTGTCCTCTCCCGGAACCCTGCTGCTGATCACCGGCCTGCTGGTCGCCGCCGTCTACGCGGTCCGCGACGGAGGCGGCCGCTACCGCCTCTCCTTCACCGACGCCCTCGCCGAGATCGGCCGGTGCTTCTGGCGCATGCGGTGGTCCGGGCTGACGATCGTCCTGGTGCTCTCCCTCGCCTACGTCATGAACTTCTCCGGCCAGACCCTGGCCATGGGCACGGCCATCGCCGCCGTGGGCGGGGCCTTCGCGTTCTTCTCCCCGGTCCTGGGCTGGCTGGGCACCGCCGTGACCGGCTCGGACACCTCGGCCAACGCGCTCTTCGCCACCCTCCAGCAGACCGCCGCCGAGAACACCGGGCTGGACCCCACGCTCATGGTCGCCGCGAACACCTCGGGCGGCGTCGTCGGCAAGATGATCTCCCCGCAGTCCCTCGCCATCGCCGCCACCGCGGTCGGCATGGAGGGACAGGAGTCCAAGATCTTCCGCACGGTGGTGCCGTGGTCCGTGGGCCTGCTCCTGCTGGTCTGCCTGATCGTGTTCCTTCAGGCGACGGTGCTGCACGGCATGCTCCCGTGACCTCCTGCCGGACCGGCGCCGCCTGAGCGCGCCCGCAGGATCCACTATCCTGCGGGCACGGGTGCGCGGGGCCGCGCTCACCCCCGCCCCGTCCGCCCTGTCCAGGAGTCACCGTGCCCGCCCAGCCCTCGTACACCGTCATCCTCGACTGGCTGGAGGACGAGCTCCGCGGAGGCGGGCTCTCCGTCGGGGACAAGCTCCCGGGAGAGCGCGCCCTGGCCGAGCGCTTCGGGATCTCGCGGACCTCGGTCCGTGAGGCGACGCGCATGCTGGACGCCATGGGCCTGCTGCGGGCCTCGGCCGGCTCCGGCCCGAACGCCGGGACCATCCTGGTCTCCCAGCCCTCCGCGGCCCTCGCCTGGGCACTGCGCATGCACATCGCCACGCGGGCCCTGCCCATGGCGGACGTGGTCACCACGCGCGTCCTCCTCGAGACGGACGCCGCGCGGGCCGCGGCCCGCGCGGCCCAGGGGGCGGACGACGCCGCCCGCGCCGCCGCGCTCGACGACGCGGAGGCCCTCGTGGACCGGATGGACGACGAGGCCCTGCCCGCGGAGCAGTTCCACCGCCTGGACGCCGAGTTCCACGTCCTCCTCGCGTCGCTGGCCCGCAACGTGGTGGTGGAGACCGTCATGTCGTCGCTGCGCGAGGCGACCATCGGGTACGTCCAGGAGACCGTCGCCCTGCTCGACGACTGGCGGGACGTCCGGGCCGGACTCCAGCGGGACCACCGCGCGGTCCTGGCGCACGTCCGCGCTCGGGACGGGGACGCTGCCGCCGACGCCCTGCGCTCGCACATCCTGGGCTTCTACTCCCTCGCCGTTCGGTAGCCGGGCACCGGCGGGGCGTCGTGTGGGGGGGCGGTCAGGTGAGGGCGTGGACGATGATCCCGAAGCCCACCGAGGTGAGCGCGAACATCGCGCAGGTGAACTCCACGAGGATGCCGAGGCCCATCGCCTTGAGGGCGCTGACGGAGCTGGCCAGGGCGGCGCGGCCGTCCTTGAGGCGCGCCCACTGCGAGGCGAACAGGCCCACCGCGAAGCCGATGAACAGGCCGACCACGGGGACGACGAAGAAGCCGATGATCGCCCCGACGACGCCGGCCATGATCGGCCCGCGCGTCACCTTCTCCCGGCGCAGCGAGCGGCCCGTGAGCACGGCGGACGCGCTCAGGCCCGTGATCGCGAGGCCGGCCGCGATGATGCCGAACGTCCAGGAGGCACCGGACCCGAGGATCCAGGCCCATGCGAGGGACGTGACGAGGATGAGGATCGAGCCGGGCAGGATCGGGTAGACCGTGCCGACGACCCCGACCATGATCAGGAGGACGGCGAGGAGGGACACGACGATCGCAAGGGTGGTCACGGGTCCAGTATGGCGGGCCGGGTCCGCGTGCGGGGCGGTGTGAGCGGGCCGGGTCCGCTCAGCCCCGCTGCCAGGGCCACTCGCCGCGCTCGTGCCGGAACACGAGGGAGGTGCGGGTGGAGGCCACGGCCGGATCCGCCGAGAGGTTCTTGAGCACGAACCGGGAGACCTCCTCCGAGTCCGCGACCGCCACGTGGAGGAGGAAGTCCTCCTCGCCGCCGAGGAAGAACACCTGGAGCACGCCGGGCAGCGCGCGCATCTGCTCGAAGAGCTCCTCCATGCGGTGGCGCGCCCCCGGGCGGATGCGCACGGAGATCAGCGCCACCAGGCCGTTCCCCAGGGCGGCCGGGTCCACCTCCACGGTGAAGCCGCGCACGGCGCCGGACGCGCGCAGCGCCTTGAGCCGGGCCAGGCACGTGGACGGCGCCACCCCGAGCTCCTCCGCGAGCGAGGCGTTGGTGCGGCGCGCGTCCTGCCGCAGCAGCTCGAGGAGCCGCCGGTCCACCCGGTCGAGGGACTGCAGATGCTTCATGGTTCGGGCCTCACTGTGAGCTGTGCGACGACGATTCTGTCCAATTCTGCCGTCTTCGCGCACGATCCTTCGGCACCTGGTCCGCAATGCCGTCGGGACGGCTAGATTCGCCGCCATGCTGATCGGAGTGCCCACAGAGGTCAAGAACAACGAGTTCCGCGTCGCCCTCACGCACAGCGGCGTCCTGGAGCTGGTCCGCCGCGGCCACGAGGTCCTGGTGCAGACGGGGGCCGGCGTCGGCTCCGGCATCCCGGACGAGGCCTACGCCGAGGCGGGCGCCCAGCTCGTCGGGAGCGCGGACGAGGTCTGGGAGCGCGCGGAGCTCGTGCTGAAGGTCAAGGAGCCCGTGGCCGAGGAGCACCACCGCCTGCGCCGCAGCCAGGTCCTCTTCACCTACCTGCACCTCGCCGCCGATGCCGAGGGCACCCGCGCCATCCTGGACTCCGGCACCACCGCCATCGCCTACGAGACCGTGACCCGCGGCCGTGCCCTGCCGCTGCTGGCCCCGATGTCCCAGGTGGCCGGGCGCCTCGCACCCACGGCCGGCGCGTACCACCTCACCCAGGCGCAGGGGGGCTCCGGCGTGCTGCTCGGCGGCGTGCCCGGCACCCGCCGCAGCCGCGTGGCCGTGATCGGCGCGGGCGTCGCGGGCGAGAACGCGGCCGTCGTCGCCGCCGGCATGGGCGCGGACGTGACTGTGCTGGACATCAGCCTGGAGCGCCTCGCGCAGCTGGATTCCACCCACAACGGGCGCTTCCGCACGCTGGCCTCGAGTCACCTGTCCATCGCCGAGACCGTGGCGGACGCGGACCTCGTGATCGGCTCCGTGCTCATCCCCGGCGCCGCGGCCCCCAAACTGGTCACCGCAGAGATGGTGGAGGCCATGCGCCCGGGCTCCGTGCTCGTGGACATCGCAATCGACCAGGGCGGCTGCTTCGAGGGGTCGCACGCCACCACGCACCAGCACCCCACGTATCGCGTGGGCGAGCAGGTCTACTACTGCGTGGCCAACATGCCCGGGGCCGTGCCGCAGACCTCCACGGCCGCGCTCACCAACGCGACCCTGCCGTACATCCTGAAGATCGCCGATGCCGGCTGGCGCGCCGCGCTCTCCTCGGACGAGGGCTTCGCCACGGGGCTCAACGCCCATGAGGGCTCCCTCACCCTGCGCTCCGTGGCCGAAGCGCTCGCCGAGCCGCTCGGGCTGGACGCGGAGACGGACGTGCGCGTCACCGCGGACGTGCTCGCCGAGGCCTGATCCGACCGACGACGCGGGGCCCGGACGGTCTGATCCGTCCGGGCCCCGCGTCGTCCGGGCTCACTGCCCGAGAGCGTCCGGCTCAGAGCCCAGCGAGGAACTCCCGGTGGAAGGACCAGTCGCCGGTGACCTCGGGGTGGAAGCTCGTGGCGAGCAGGCGCCCCTGGCGCACGGCCACGGGCAGGCGCGCGTCGTCGTCGAGCCCCAGCCCCGCAGGGTCCACGGACAGGCGCGAGGCCGGCACGCTCGCCAGGACCTCGACGTCGGCGCCGGCGGCCAGGACCGCGGGCGCGCGGATGAACACGGCATGCACCGGGTCCGCCGAGACGGCGGGGATGGCGAGGTCCTCCTCGAACGAGTCCACCTGCGCGCCGAACGCGTTGCGCCGCACCGTGACGTCCAGGACGCCGAGACTGCCCTGGCCCGGGGCCGGGTTCTGGATCCCGTCCGCCAGCATGATGAGGCCGGCGCACGTGCCGTAGGCCGGCAGGCCAGCGCGGAGGACCGCGGCGAGCGTGGCCTTGAGCGCCATGATCCGCGCGAGCCGGTCCATCACGGACGACTCCCCTCCGGGCAGGACGATCCCGTCGAGCCCCTCGAGGTCGGCGGGGCGCCGCACCAGCCGGGTCTGCGCGCCGAGCGCCTCGAGGACGTGCACGTGCTCGCGGACGTCGCCCTGGAGCGCGAACACCCCGACGAGCCTCCCGTTGCTGGAACCCTGGTCGCCGTCCGGCCGCGTCGTCGTCATTCCCCTGATGCTAGCCCGCCCCCTCCCCCGAACGAGGTGTCACGAATCGTTGGTATCCGGGCCGCATTCCAACGATTCGTGACAATTCGTCTGCGCGGAGAGGACAGCGCCGCGGCGGAGGAGAGCGGCGCGCAGGTCGGCCGCCATCCGCTCGAACCCCGACGGCGTCCACACGTCCCCCGCTACCCGCAGACAGGTCCAGTCCGACGCCTCGAGACGGCGCACGCGGCTGATGTCCTCCCGGAACTGGGCGACGTCCGTGCGGTGGTGGTCGCCCTCGTACTCGAGGCACACGCGCGACTCCTCCCACACCAGGTCCGGCATGATCCACGACCCGCCCCGGAGCGTGACCCGCACGTTCATCCGCGGCTCCGGGAAGCCGGCCCCCACCAGCCGCAGCCGCAGCCGGCTCTCCGCGGGCGATCCGCTGCCGTCCCGCAGCAGCGGCAGCGCTGCCCGCATCAGGCGCACCCCGCGCACGTTCCGCCGCTTCCCGACGACGGCGGCCAGTTCCGCTCGCGTGCATCGCGGGTGCTCGCCGGGCTCCTCCCTGGCGGCCGCCCCGTGCGCGGACTGGAGCAGCGACTCCCCCGCCACCACGAGGTCCTCGAGGGCACGCTCCTCCACGAGGGGCGGGACGGACCGCGGGTCACCCCACGGGACGAGCTGTGTGGCCAGGTCAGTCCAGGTCCATGCCGCCGACGTCACGGGGACGCCCGCGAGACGGGTGACGGGGGCGGCCGGGGGAAGCGTGTGGGGACGGACGCCGCGAGGACGGGGGCGGCCGCCGGCATCGATGCGCTTGGACAGATGGAGCGGGGAGAGCGGGTCCAGCGCCGACGGCAGCCAGATCCCCCAGACCCACGCGGCGGTGGCGTGGGTGACCACAGCGTCCCCGGGCGTGAGGTCCGTCAGCGCTCGCAGGTGCCCGATCCGGTCGACGGGACCCGGTCCGATCGCCCGCAGACCCCACGCCGGGGCCGCGAGGTCGGACGCGCGCAGGCGCTGGGCCGTCGCACCGGCGGCCCGCAGAGCGCGGACGGTGGACACCGGTGCCGCGCCGGAGGTGAGCAGGCGCCGGGGCACGGGGGCGTCCTCGTGGTCGGGTGGTGGGGAGACGGCGGGCGGGAGCCGTCGAGGGGGACGGGTCATGCCCCCAGCGTGGCGACCGTCGCGCGCGAGGGGCGGGCCGTCGTCGTCGTCGGTGGACGAGGCGCGCCCGCTTGGCACGTGTGCAGGAGCAGCCCACCCCCACATACCCACCCCCACATACCCACACGCACCCACACACGCACCCGCACACGCAGACGAGGTGTCACGAAGTGTTGGTATCCGCGGCGGATACCAACACTTCGTGACACCTCGTTCGGAGGGAGGGGGGTGGGGTCAGCTCACCAGCCGCGCTCGGCCAGGCGGTGCGGGGCGGGCAGGTCCGCCACGTTGATGCCGACCATGGCCTCGCCCAGGCCGCGGGAGGCCTCGGCGATCGCGGCCGGGTCGTCGAACTGCGCGGTGGCCTTGACGATGGCCTCGGCGCGCTGGGCGGGGTTGCCGGACTTGAAGATGCCGGAGCCCACGAACACGCCGTCGGCGCCCATCTGCATCATCAGGGCCGCGTCCGCCGGGGTGGCCACGCCGCCCGCGGTGAACATGACGACCGGCAGGGTGCCGGTGGAGGCGACCTCGGCCACGAGCTCGTAGGGAGCCTGCAGCTCCTTGGCGGCCACGTACAGCTCGTCCTTGGCCAGGCCCTGCAGCGCCGCGATCTCCTTGCGGATGGTGCGGATGTGCTTCACGGCCTCGGAGACGTCGCCGGTGCCGGCCTCGCCCTTGGAGCGGATCATGGCCGCACCCTCGGTGATGCGGCGCAGCGCCTCGCCGAGGTTGGTGGCACCGCACACGAACGGCACGTCGAAGCCCCACTTGTCGATGTGGTTGACGTAGTCGGCCGGGGAGAGCACCTCGGACTCGTCGATGAAGTCCACCTTGAGGGACTGCAGGACCTGCGCCTCCACGAAGTGGCCGATGCGCGCCTTGGCCATCACGGGGATGGACACGGCCTCGATGATCCCGTCGATCAGGTCCGGGTCCGACATGCGGGCCACGCCGCCCTGGGAGCGGATGTCCGCGGGCACGCGCTCGAGGGCCATCACGGCGACGGCGCCGGCGTCCTCGGCGATGCGCGCCTGCTCGGGGGTGACCACGTCCATGATCACGCCGCCCTTGAGCATGTCCGCCAGGCCGCGCTTGACGCGGGTGGTGCCGGTGCCGCGCGCGCCGTCGTCGGCCGCGGAGGTGGTGGAGGCGGAGAAGCTTGCTGCGGGTGCGTCGCTCATGGGAGTCCTTCGAGGAGGCGGGATGCGGGAGATCCCGCCGCGGCCGGGCCGGGCGGGAAGCGGGGTCAACTCTAGTGGCCCGCGCACGACGGCGGCCACGGCGCCGGCCGCGGCACGTCACGCCGCGTGCCGCTCACGCGTTCCAGAGGCCGTACGAGTCCGCGAGGTCGGCGATCTTCTCCGCGCGCTTCAGGCGCGGCAGGTAGGAGCCGTCGCCCACGGCGGCGCCCGCCCTGTGCTTGTCCAGCAGGTCCTTGGCCCACGAGAGCTCGTCCTCGGACGGAGACAGGGCCCGGTTCACCCAGTCCACCTGGCCGCGGCTGAGCACGAGGCGCCCGGTCATCCCCATCGAGGCGGTCACGGCGCTGGACTCGCGCACGGAGTCCTCGGCGTCGGCGTTCCCCGGCGGGCCGTCGATCGCGCCGGGCAGCCGTCCCACGCGCGAGGCGATCACCATGCGGGAGCGCGCGTAGGCCATGGCCAGCGGGTCCTCGCCCACGCCCACGTCCTTGCGGAAGTCGTTGACGCCGAACGCGAGGCGGAACGTCCCCGGGGCCTTGGCCACCGCCGTGGCGTTCTCGATGCCCAGGGCGGACTCCAGCAGCGCGATCACGGGCGTGCCCGCGCGCAGGCGCATGGCCGTGAACGTGACCTGTTCGGGCTCCTCGGTCTCGGCGAGCACCACGCCGCGCACCCCGCTCAGGCGCGCGAGCGCCTCGAGGTCCCGGGCCCAGTGCTCGGTGGAGGCGGCGGAGATGCGCACCCACGCCGTCATGCCGCCGGAGAGGGCGTCCACCACGTTGGCGCGCGCCGCCTCCTTCTCCTCCTCGGGCACGGCGGCCTCGAGGTCGAGGATCACGGAGTCCGCCTCGGAGGCCAGGGCCGGCGCGAAGTCGTCGGAGCGGGCCGCGTTCACCAGCAGCCAGGAGCGGCTCAGCTTGGCGGGCAGGGCGGCGGCGCGGCGGTTTCTCACGGGCATGCCTCCAGCCTAGCCTCCCGGCAGGACGCGATTCCGGGGAGCGCTCTACCATGAGAGGGCTCACCCGACCCCGCCCCGACACCAGGAGCCCGCATGCGCCATCCCCTCGCCCTGCGGGCCGTCCTGCTGACCGGCCTGGGCATGCTGGCCGCCGTCGCCACCGGGTGCATGGCCGCGCCGTCCGAGCCCGCGGCCTCCTCCGAACCGGCCTCCTCCACCGGGGTGCCCGCCCCGGACGTGGCGGGCTACGCCCCGCTGACCGTCCACCTCGTGGTCCCGGCGGACGCCGCGCCCGAGGGAGTCTCGGGCCGCGCCTTCGGCTGCGGGGACCTGCTGGTCCCGGTGGAGACCTCCCCCGCCGACGCCCCGGACCGCGCCGCCTACGCCCTGGACTTCCTCCTCAGCGACGGACGGGGCTCCCACGGCGACCCGCCGCTCTACAACGAGCTCGTGGAGACGGGCAGCACCCTCGTCTCGACGGGGCATCGCCGCGAGGGCGACACCGAGGTGTTCACGTTCTCCGGCACGCTGAGCACGGAGGGCGAGTGCTCCGCCGCGCGCGTGCGGGCGCAGCTGCAGGAGACGGCCCGCGCCCAGACGGACGCCGCCCACGTGCGCCTCGAGGTGGACGGCCGGGACCTCGACGAGCTCCTCGGCCTCGCCCCGCTCGCCCTCGGCCCGGAGCCCTCGGCCTCCCCCGACGACGACGCGGCGGCCTCCGCCGGCGCCTCGCCGTCACCGACGGAGACGGCGGCGCAGGACGGCTCCGCCGAGCAGGCCTCCTCGTCCGTTCCCCCGGCGACTGCCTCCGCGACGCCGACCGTGGAGGCCTCCCGGACCCCGGAGACCGCGGAGACGGCGCCCTCGGCCGCCGAGACGTCGACGCCGGCCGCGGAGGGGGCTGCCGGGACGGAGGGTGCGGCGGGGACGGAGGAGACGCCGGGAGGCACCGGCGCCGGCGGCCCGGGCTCCACGTCTGAGGGCTCCACCGCGGAGAACTCCTGGGCTCCCTCCTCCAGGTCCTCGTGGGCGTCCACCGCGTCCTCCTCCGCCTCCGTGGCGGATCGGGCCGAGGGCACGTCGCCCGCGGGCGCCGCGGGGGAGGAAGCCGCGTCGACCACCGTCGGCACCCCCGGGGCGGGAGCGGCGGAGGGCGCCGCGACGTCGGGAGCGGCGGAGACCCCCACCACCCCCTGACCGCCCCGGTGAACCGCGTGCCCCTCCCCTGTCCGGCGGGGGGCGGCCCTTGCTAGGGTGCGGACTCGTGCATCCTCGTCGTGAACTCCTCGCCCAGCGCGCCCTCGGCGTGACCCAGTCCGCCGTGCGCGACGTCTTCGACATCGCGATGGACCCGAACCTCGTCTCGCTCGCGGGCGGCAACCCGTGGCTCGCGGACCTCCCGCTCGAGGAGCTCTCCCGGATCGCCGCGGACCTCGTGGCGCAGCACGGCACCGAGTCGCTGCAGTACGGCCCGGGCCAGGGCCTCGAGGAGATGCGCCAGGCGGCGGCCGCCGTCATGGCCGCGGACGGCATCCCGGACGCCGACCCCGAGCTCGTCGTCATCACGCCCGGCTCCCAGGCCGCCATCGACACCGCGTGCCGCACGTTCGCGAACCCGGGCGACGTCGTCGTGGTGGAGGACCCCACCTTCGTGGGCGCGCTGACCACGTTCAACACCTGGGAGCTGGATCCGGTGGCCACCCCCACGGACGAGCAGGGCCTCGTCCCGTCCGAGCTGGATGCCACGCTGACCGCGCTGGCCGCCGAGGGCCGACGCGTGGCCTTCCTCTACACGATCCCCTCGTTCGCCAACCCCTCCGGCGCCCTCCTCCCCGAGGAGCGCCGCGAGGAGGTGGCCGCGGTGTGCGAGAGGCACGGCGTGCTGATCGTGGAGGACAACCCGTACGGGCAGATCGCGTTCGACGGCGACCCGCTCACCCCGATCGCCGCGAGGCACCGGGACAACGTGGTGTACCTGGGCACGATGTCCAAGATCTTCTCCCCGGGCGTGCGCATCGGCTGGGCGCTCGTGCCCTCCGCCCTCAAGCGCGAGTTCTACCTCGGGGCGGAGTCCGCGTTCATCCACGCCTCCACGTACTCGCAGATGCTCTCCACCGCGTTCGTCACGCAGCTGGACTGGCAGGGGCACGTGCGCGCGGTGACGGGCCTCTACAAGGAGCGCGCTGAGGCCCTGGCGTCCGCGGTGCGCGAGCACTGGGACCCGGCCGTGGACGTCATCACCCCACGCGGCGGCTTCTTCCTGTGGGCCACGCTCCCCCAGGGCGTGGACACGCTCGAGCTCATGCACCGCGGCATCGAGGCCGGCGCCGTGTTCGTCCCCGGCGCCGCGTTCACGCCGGTGGACGGGATCCACTCGACCCTGCGCCTGGCCTACCCCTTCGTGGAGTCCGAGAAGCTCGTGGAGGGCGCGCGCCGCCTGGCCCCCGTGGTGAACGAGGCGGTGGCGGCGAACCGCTCCCGCTGAGCCGCGCGCGGAGCCCCTTCCCCGGCCCCGGGTGATCGTATACGATCGCTGGCATGACGCAGAGCACACCCGAGATCTCCGGCCCGCAGCCCTCCGGCACCCCGACCGTCACCGAGCATGACTTCGCGGACCGCGGCTCCCGCCCCGGCAAGGTGGTGGCCCTCCACCTGAACTACCCCTCGCGGATCGCCCAGCGCGGCCGCTCGCCGAAGTTCCCCGGCTACTTCCTCAAGGCCGGCACCTCGATCGCCCGTTCCGGCGACGTCGTCGAGCGCCCCGTCGGCACCGAGCTCCTCGCCTACGAGGGCGAGATCGCACTCGTGATCGGCACCGCGGCCCGCCGCGTCACCCCCGAGCAGGGCTGGCGGCACGTCGCCGGCGTCACCGCCGCGAACGACTGGGGCCTCTACGACCTCCGCCACGCGGACAAGGGCTCCAACGTGAAGAACAAGTCGGGCGACGGCTACACGCCGCTCGGCCCGGCCGTCATCTCCGCGGACGGCCTGGACCCCGAGGCCCTGCGCGTGCGCACCTGGGTCAACGGCGAGCTCGTGCAGGACGACACCACGGAGGGGCTCGTCTTCCCGTTCGGCCAGCTCGTGGCCGACCTCTCCCAGCTCATGACGCTCGAGCCCGGCGACGTCATCCTGACCGGCACCCCCGCCGGCTCCTCCGTGGCCCAGCCGGGCGACGTCGTCGAGGTGGAGGTGGACGCCCCCACCGCCGCGGGCGCCCCGACCACGGGCCGCCTCGTGACCCGCGTGGTCGAGTCCGAGCACGCCATGGCGCCGTTCGGCCACGGCCCGCAGGTGGACGACGCGCAGCGCGAGGAGGCGTGGGGCTCCCGCGAGGCCGCCGGCCTGCCGCCGGCCGCCCAGGACGAGGCCGACGACGCCGCGGGCTCCGGCGCAGTGGACGAGCACGGCCGCTACGTGCCCTCCGCCCCGGTGGCGGACCGCACCCTGCTCACCGACGAGCTGCGCGCCAAGATCAACGAGACGGCGGTGGCCACCCTCACCGCGCAGCTGCAGAAGCGCGGCATCCAGAACGCCACGATCGACGGCCCCCGCCCCGTGCACGCCGGCCAACGCGTGCTGGGCTACGCCAAGACCCTGCGCTACGTGCCCAAGCGCGAGGACCTCGCCACGAAGTTCGGCGCCGGGTTCAACGCCCAGAAGCGCGCGATCGACTCGGTGGAGCAGGACGACGTCGTGGTCATGGAGTCCCGCGGCGAGCACGGCACCGGCACGCTCGGAGACGTCCTCGCCCTGCGCGCCCAGGTCAACGGCGCGAACGCCGTGATCACCGACGGCGGCATGCGCGACTCCGCCGCCGTCGCCGAGGTGGGGCTGCAGGTCTACGCGAATGCCTCGCACCCGGCCACCCTCGCGCGGCGCCACATCCCCTGGGAGGTCGGCGGCACCATCGCGTGCGGCGGCACCACCGTGCAGCCCGGGGACATCATCGTGGGCGACGACGACGGCGTCGTGGTCATCCCCCCGGACCTGCTGGTCGAGGTCGTCGAGGACGCCTACGAGCAGGAGCGGCAGGACGCGTGGGTGTTCGACCAGGTCAAGGCCGGCCACCCCGTGGACGGGCTCTTCCCGCCGAACGCGCAGTGGAAGGCGAAGTACCAGGAGTTCCGCGATGCCCAGCGCCGCGTCGAAGGCTGACCTGGCCTACCAGGCGATCCTGCGCGGGATCCAGGAGCAGCGGTACGGGCCGGGCGACCGGCTGGTGCTCGCCCAGATCGCGGACTGGCTCGGCATGTCCGTGGTGCCGGTCCGCGAGGCGATCCGCCGGCTGCAGTCTGAGTCCCTCGTGGAGTACGAGCGCAACGTGGGCGCCACCGTCGTCGGGATCGACCCGGTGGAGTACCGCGACACGATGGAGACCCTCGCGCTTGTCGAGGGGTTCTCCACCGCGCAGTGCGCCCCGCATGTGACGGCGGCCGAGATCGCCCGGGCGCGCGCCGTGAACGAGCGCATGCGCGCGCTGGCGGACGGCCGGCAGGCGTGGGACCCGGTGGCGTTCACCGCCCTGAACCGGGACTTCCACGCCGTGCTGTTCGAGCACCACCAGAACGCGCACGTGCAGGACCTCGTCCACCGCGGCTGGAACCGCCTGTCCGCGCTGCGCTCGTCCACGTTCGCGTACGTGCCCGGGCGGGCCGCGGCGTCCGTGGCGGAGCACGAGGACCTGCTGCGCCTCATCGAGTCCGGCGCGGACTTCGCCGCCGTCGAGCACGCCGCCCGCACCCACCGGCTCAACACCCTCCACGCCTACCTGGACCACCAGGCAGACCACCCCGAGACCGCCCCCATCCGACTGCCATCCCCGCCCGAGAGGACATCATGAGCGAGACCGCCATCTCCCACCGCAAGCCCAAGGGCCTGCCGGACGTCATCCGCCACTACATCGACGGCGAGTACGTCGACTCCATCGACGGCGACACCTTCGACGTCCTGGACCCCGTCACCAACGAGTCCTACATCCAGGCCGCCTCCGGCAAGTCGGCGGACATCGACCGCGCCGTGGCCGCCGCGAAGGCCGCCTTCGAGCGCGGCGAGTGGTCCCAGGCCCTCCCCCGCGCCCGCTCCCGCGTGCTGCACAGGATCGCCGACATCATGGAGACCCGCGGCGACCAGCTCGCCGAGATGGAGTGCTTCGACACCGGCCTGCCGATCAAGCAGGCCAAGGGCCAGGCCGCCCGCGCCGCGGAGAACTTCCGCTTCTTCGCGGACCTGATCGTGGCCCAGCACGACGACGCCTTCAAGGTGCCCGGCCGCCAGGCCAACTACGTGAACCGCAAGCCGATCGGCGTCGCGGGCCTCATCACGCCGTGGAACACCCCGTTCATGCTCGAGTCCTGGAAGCTCGCCCCGGCCCTGGCCACCGGCAACTCCGTGGTGCTCAAGCCGGCCGAGTTCACCCCGCTCTCGGCCTCCCTGTGGGGCGGCATCTTCGAGGAGGCCGGCCTGCCCCAGGGCGTCTTCAACATGGTGCACGGCTTCGGCGAGGAGGGGTTCGCGGGCGACCCGCTCGTGAAGCACCCGGACGTCCCGCTGATCTCCTTCACCGGCGAGTCCCGCACCGGCCAGATCATCTTCGGCAACGCGGCCCCGTACCTGAAGGGCCTGTCCATGGAGCTCGGCGGCAAGTCCCCGGCCGTCGTCTTCGCGGACGCGGACCTGGACACCGCCATCGATGCGACGATCTTCGGCGTGTTCTCCCTCAACGGCGAGCGCTGCACCGCCGGCTCCCGCATCCTCGTGCAGCGCGACGTCTACGACGAGTTCGTGGAGCGCTACGCGAAGCAGGCTGCCAACGTGAAGGTCGGCCTGCCCTCCGACCCCACCACCGAGGTCGGCGCGCTCGTGCACCCCGAGCACTACGAGAAGGTCATGTCCTACGTGGAGATCGGCAAGGGCGAGGCCCGCCTCGTGGCCGGCGGCGGCCGCCCGGAGGAGTTCCCGGAGGGCAACTTCGTGCAGCCCACCGTGTTCGCGGACGTAGCCCCGGACGCCCGGATCTTCCAGGAGGAGATCTTCGGCCCGGTCGTGGCGATCACCCCGTTCGACACGGACGAGGAGGCCCTCGAGCTGGCCAACAACACCAAGTACGGCCTGGCCGCCTACATCTGGACCAACGACCTCAAGCGCGCCCACAACTTCGCGCAGGACGTCGAGGCCGGCATGGTGTGGCTGAACTCGAACAACGTGCGCGACCTGCGCACGCCGTTCGGCGGCGTGAAGGCCTCGGGCCTCGGCCACGAGGGCGGCTACCGCTCGATCGACTTCTACACCGATCAGCAGGCCGTGCACATCAACCTCGGCGAGGTGCACAACCCCGTGTTCGGCAAGCAGGAGCAGGCCGCCTCGAAGATGGACGGCTGACGCGCCGGGCCTCCTCCGCCGTCGTTCGCGAAGCGGGGCCCCACCTCCGCTTCCCCTCGCGGAACGGGAGGCTGAGGCCCTCTGCCCACCGACGGCGCCCGCACCCTCCTCGTGAAGGCATGGGCGCCGTCGTCGTGCCGGGGGCGCATCCGTTGCGGCACGGACGCAGGGGTGGGCGGGAATGCCCGTCCCGCCCTTCCCCCCGGGCCGCGTGATCGTATACGATCGAGTCAGTGACCGTGTCCCAGGCCACAGCGGGGCGTCACCGCCGACACCCCACCTCAGCGAAGGAGCATCGATGACCAACCTCGAGAGCCGCCAGAAGACCTCGTCCGGCTTCTACGTGACCAAGGAAGCCCCCATCACCCCGGAGAACCCCCTCCCCACCCCGACGTCCGAGGCGCCGGACATCCTGCGCTGCGCGTCCATGGAGCTCGTGGTCACGGACCTGGAGCGCTCCCGCAGCTTCTACGTGGACGTGCTGGGCCTCGTGGTGACCGAGGAGGACGACGAGGTCATCTACCTCCGCTCCATGGAGGAGTTCATCCACCACAACCTGGTGCTGCGCAAGGGCGAGATCGCCGCCGTCGCCGCGTTCTCCTACCGCGTGCGCAACCCCGAAGACCTGGACAAGGCCGTGGCCTTCTACGAGGAGCTCGGCTGCCGCGTGGAGCGCAACAAGGACGGCTTCGTGAAGGGCGTCGGCGACTCCGTGCGCGTCGAGGACCCGCTGGGCTTCCCCTACGAGTTCTTCTACGAGACCGAGCACGTGGAGCGCCTGGCCTGGCGCTACGACCTCTACACCCCCGGCGCGCTGGTGCGCCTGGACCACTTCAACCAGGTGACCCCGGACGTGCCCCGCGCCGCGAAGTTCATGCAGGACCTCGGCTTCCGCGTCACCGAGGACATCCAGGACGAGCAGGGCACCGTGTACGCCGCGTGGATGCGCCGCAAGCCCACCGTGCACGACACCGCCATGACCGGCGGCGACGGGCCCCGCATGCACCACGTCTGCTTCGCCACGCACGAGAAGCACAACATCCTCTCGATCTGCGACAAGCTCGGCGCGCTGCGCATGTCCGACCACATCGAGCGCGGCCCCGGCCGCCACGGCGTCTCGAATGCGTTCTACCTGTACCTGCGCGATCCGGACGGCCACCGCGTCGAGGTCTACACCCAGGACTACTACACCGGCGACCCGGACAACCCGGTCGTCACGTGGGACGTGCACGACAACCAGCGCCGCGACTGGTGGGGCACCCCGGTCGTGCCGTCGTGGTACACGGACGCCTCCCTCGTGCTCGACCTCGACGGCAACCCGCAGCCCGTCGTCGCCCGCACGGACGAGTCCGAGATGGCCGTGACCATCGGCGCCGACGGCTTCTCCTACACCCGCGAGACCGAGGGCGAGGAGTCCATGCCCGAGTGGAAGCAGGGCGAGTACAAGCTGGGCAACCAGCTCTGATCCGCTGTGCCGGACCGCCGGTGCGCGACACCACCGCTGTGCCGGACCGCCGGCGCATCAGCTGGGCGCAGTACTGCCAGGTAACCCCCCGGGTTACCTGGCAGTACTGCGCCCAGCTCATCCAGTGCCTGTGCCGCGGGAGGCCTGTGTCGCGGGAGGCCTGTGCCGCGGGGAACCTGGGGGGCCTGGGGGCGGGGGGCGGGGACCGCAGACATGGCGGACGACACCCGGACTAGCCTGGCGGCATGGACGAGACGAACGCGCCGACCCCTGAGGCGCCCCGCGTGCTGGCCGACGTCGCCGCGCTGATGGACGGGCTGGCCGCGGCGGAGCCCGGCGCGGCCTGGCGTCTCGAGGACGACCCGCGCGACCTGGACGTGAACCTCGTGCGGCTGCCCGCAGGCGGGCGCAACGAGCCGTTCGAGGGCCCCGGGCTGGATATCCTGGTGCACGTCGTCGCCGGCTCGGGCGTGCTCCACACCGACGGCGGCGACGTTCCCATCCGCGCCGGCCAGCTGCTGTGGCTGCCGAAGAGCTCCCGCCGCGGCTTCACCGCTGGAGACGAGGGCCTCGCCTGGCTGACGGCGCACCGGCGGAAGCAGGGGCTCGCGATCGGACACCGGCCGGGCTGAGGCCCGCACCGCCGTCGTGAGCGGGCCCACACCCGGGCGGATCGCAACGTATACGATTGGCGCAGCCCGCCGTCGCACCCCGAGGAGCACCATGCTGGACCATGAGACGCACGTGAAGATCGCCGACGAGCTCTTCGAGGCCGGCCGCACCGGCACCCCCGTGCCCCTGCTGACCGCCCGCCACGCGGGCATGGAGATCGAGGACTCCTACGCTGTGCAGCGCATCTGGGCGGAGCGCCGCGTGGAGGCGGGGCACCGCGTCGTCGGGCACAAGATCGGCCTGACCTCCAAGGCCATGCAGGCCGCCACCGGGATCACCGAGCCGGACTACGGCGTGATCTTCGACGACCAGGTGTTCGAGTCCGGCCACGAGTACGAGACCGCGCGCATCACCAACCCCCGCATCGAGATGGAGCTCGCCTTCGTGCTCAAGGAGGAGCTGCGCGGCCCGAACGTGACCCTCTTCGACGTGCTGCGCGCCACCGAATACGTGGTGCCCGCGCTCGAGGTCCTCGACGCCCACGTGGAGCTGCAGGGCCGGACCATCGTGGACACCATCGCGGACAACGCCGCGCTCGGCTCCATGGTGCTCGGCGGCCGCCCCGTGGCCCCCGACGCCGTGGACCTGCGCTGGGTGGCCGGGACGCTCTCCCGCAACCAGACCATCGAGGAGACCGGCGTGGCCGCGGGCGTGCTGAACCACCCGGGCAACGGCGTGCACTGGCTGGCCAACCGCCTGGCCGAGCACGGCGACGCGCTCGCCGCCGGGGAGATCGTGCTCGCCGGCTCCTTCACCCGCCCGATGCACGTCAGCGCCGGGGACACCGTCACCGCCGACTACGGGCCGCTCGGCACCGTCACCTGCCGGTTCGCCTGAGAGGACCCCCGCCATGCCCGTGCGCCACCACCCCCAGCCCCTCGTGAGGGACCTGTTCACCGCGGAGGCCCGCGCCGCTCGCGGCGGCCGCCCCGCCGCCGGCATGTTCCTCAGCTCCGGGGACTGCACGGCCGCGGAGATCTGTGCCGGCGCGGGCATGGACTACCTCCTGATCGACGGCGAGCACGCCCCGCTCTCGCTCGAGACCGTCCTCGCGCAGCTGCGCACGATCGCCGGGTACAGGGTGCCCGTCATGACGCGCGTGCCCGCCCTCGACGTGGTGCTGGTGAAGCAGTTCCTGGACCTCGGCGCCCAGACCCTGCTCGTGCCGATGGTGGACGACGCCGAGCAGGCTGCCGAGGCCGTGCGCGCTGTGCGGTATCCGCCGCAGGGGGTGCGCGGCGTCGGGTCGGCGCTGGCGCGGTCGGGGCGCTGGAACCGGATCGAGGGGTACCTGCCGCAGGCGGCGGACCACGTCAGCCTGTTCGTGCAGATCGAGACGGCGGCCGGCGTCGAGAATGCCCGGGCCATCGCGGAGGTCGACGGCGTGGACGGTGTGTTCGTGGGCCCCTCCGACCTGTCCGCGTCGATGGGGCTGCTCGGTCAGCAGGCCCACCCGGACGTGGTGGCGGCTGTGGAGTCGGTGATCACCGAGGTGAAGGCCGCCGGGAAGATCGTCGGCGTCAACGCGTTCGTCACGGTCCAGGCGCAGGCCTACGCGGCCGCCGGGGCGGACTTCGTCAACGTGGGGGCCGACGTCGCCCTGCTGGCCCGTGCCGCCGAGGCCCTCGCCGAGACCTGGTGCCCCGCCCCGGAGGCCGGCGATCCAGGCGAGGGCGAGGGCACGCCCCGCGCGTCGTACTGACAGGCGCTCTGACCGGGCCGGACCCCCGGTCACCGTGCCACCCTGGATCCATGCCCACCCCCGGTTCGAAGACCCCGCGCCTCACCCACCGCTTCGCCGACACGTTCCCCGAGCTCGCCCTGCCGTGGGAGGCCCAGGAGACGCCCGCGCCCCAGCTGGCCCTGCTCAACAACGAGCTCGCCGAGCTGCTGGGCATGGACGCGGAGTGGCTCGCCACCGACGACGGCGTCCGGTTCCTCACCGGCGAGCAGCCCGGCCCGGACGCCCGCCCGGTCGCGCAGGCGTACGCGGGGCACCAGTTCGGCGGCTACTCGCCGCGGCTCGGCGACGGCCGCGCCCTGCTGCTCGGTGAGATCGCCCCGATCCTTCCGGGCGCCGACTCCCCCGCCGCAGCCCGCGCCCTGCGCGACCTCCATCTGAAGGGTTCCGGCCGCACCCCCTTCGCGCGCGGCAACGCGGACGGCCAGGCCGTCCTCGGCCCCATGCTGCGCGAGTACGTCGTGGCCGAGGCGATGCACGCCCTCGGCGTGCCGACCACGCGCGCGCTCGCCGTCGTCGCCACGGGCGCCCAGGTGCTGCGCGAGGACCTGCTGCCCGGCGCCGTGCTCGCGCGCGTCGCCGCCTCCCACCTGCGGGTGGGCACGTTCCAGTATGCGGCGGCGCTCCCGGACGCGGAGGCCTCGAAGGACCTGCTGCGCCGGCTCGTGGACGAGGCCGTCGCCCGCCACCACCCGCACGCCGCCGACGCCGAGAACCCGGCGCTCGCGCTCTACGAGGCGGCGGTCGGCGCGCAGGCCGAGCTCGTGGCGCGCTGGATGCTCGTGGGGTTCGTGCACGGCGTGATGAACACGGACAACGTGACGCTCTCGGGCGAGACGATCGACTACGGCCCGTGCGCCTTCATCGACGCGTTCGACCCCGGCGCCACGTTCTCCTCGATCGACGTGCAGCACCGCTACGCCTTCGGCAACCAGGGCCCCATCGCGGCGTGGAACCTCGCCCGGCTCGGCGAGACGCTGCTCCCCCTGCTCGACGACGACCCGAACCGGGCCGTCGAGCTCGCCCAGGAGGCCCTCGCGGGGTTCCAGCCCCGCCACCTCGCCGCGTGGCGCGCCGGCCTGCGGGAGAAGCTGGGGCTGAGCACGGACGTGCCGGACGAGACCGTCACCGAGCTGACCGACCGGCTCTTCGTGCAGCTGACCGAGGCGAGCACGGACTGGACCTCGTTCTGGGTCCGCCTGGCGGACATGGCCGAGGCCGATGCGGAGGCCGATCGCCTCATCCCGGGCGCCCGCACCCCCGACGAGGTGGCCGCGTGGCTGCGCGACTGGCGGGCCCTGAGCCCGGACGCCGCGGCAATGCGCCGCGTGAACCCGGTCTACATCCCGCGCAACCACCTGCTGGACGCCGCGCTCACGGCGGCCGAGGACGGGGACCTCGCGCCCGTGCGCGAGCTGCTCGAGGCGGTCACGGACCCGTTCGCCCCACGCCCCGGCTTCGAACGGTACGCGCAGCCGGCCGCGGTGGGCGGCGCCCCGTTCGTCACCTACTGCGGGACCTGAGCGCCGTCACCCGCGCGCGAGAGACCTCACGGGCACCGCCGGATCCGCCAGGGCCTCCGGGTCCACCAGGATTGCGCGGTCGATGATCCGCCGCGCCGCCTTCACGGCCATCGGATCGTCCACGGACGCGGCCCCGCGCATCGTGCCGTCCGCGGCGAGCGCGAAGCTCGCCACCGTCCGGCCCCGCACCTCGCGGTGGACGTGCCGGCCGCCGTCGGGAAGCGCCATGTCCCCCACGGCCTCGACGTGCGCGCCGTGCCGGTCCGACCAGAACCACGGCGCGCCGGGCGCGGCCGGCTCCTCGCCCATCAGGGCCGCCGCGGCCGCGACGCCCGCCTGCATGGCCGGCTCCCAGTGCCGCGACGCCGGCCAGGCCGAGTCCCGCAGCCGCGCGACGTCGCCGACGGCGAGGATCCCCGGCACGGACGTCCGGCCCGCGGCGTCCACCAGCACGCCGTCCGCGGTCTCGATCCCGGCCTTCTCGGCGAGTGCGGTCTCCGGGACGGTGCCCGTGGCCAGCACGACGACGTCGGCGTCCACGGTGCGGCCGTCCTCGAGATGGACGCGGTGGGCGGTGGGGAGTCCGCCGCCGGGATCGTCCACCGCCTCGTCCGCGTGCTCGATCCGCGCGACGCGCCCGACCTCCAGCTCGACCCCGTTCTCGGCGTGCATGCGGTGCAGGCGCGCGGTGATCGCCGGTCCGACGGCGGTCAGTGAGGGCGTCCCGGTGCTCGTCACGAGCGTGACGTCGGCGAAGGCGGCGCGGGCCGACGACGCGGCCTCGGCGCCCGTGAAGCCTCCGCCGATCACCGCCACGCGCGCCCCGAAGTGCAGCCGGGCCACGAGTGCGTCCGCGTCGGCGCGGGTGCGCAGGGTGATCAGCCGCGCATCGTCGGCGCCGGGCACCGCCAGCGGGCGCACCCGACCGCCCGTCGCGAGGACCACGACGTCCGCCTCCCGGGACTCCCCCGTGTTCAGCCGCACGCGGTGCCGCGCGTCCGCGCCGCCGGGCTCGAGCGCCTCAGCCCGCGCGGTCACGACCTCCACCCCGTGCTCGGCGAACCACGACGGCGGGGCGAGGAGCAGCCGGGGCCCGTCCGTCTCCCCGGTCAGGTAGTCCTTGGACAGCGGCGGTCGGTCGTAGGGCAGGCCCTCGGGGTCCGCGATCGTCAGCGCGCCCGCGAAACCGCGACGGCGCAGCTCGCGCACCAGGGAGAACCCGGCCAGCCCGCCGCCGAGCACGAGCACGGAGGCGGAAGCCCCGCCGGGAGCCCCGCCGTCGTCCGCCACAGGCACGAGGCCCGCGCTCATTCGCCCGGCGTCAGGTAGAGCTGGCCGTCCCGCGCCTCCACCGCATGCGTGCCGACCGGCCTCGTGGCCGGCAGGCACAGCGCCTCGCCGGACCTGAGGCAGAACTCGGCGGAGTGCAGCGGGCACTCGACCTTCGTCCCCTCGAGCCACCCCTCGGCCAGGGATGCGTCCTCGTGGGTGCAGGTGTCGTCGATCGCGTAGAACGCGCCGTCCTCGGCGTGGAACACCGCGACGTCGTCGCGCGTGCCCGCCGTCTGCGCCGGGATCACGCGGGACTCGCCCTCCGGGATGTCCGCCGCCGCGCCGATGTGGATGGGCTCCGCCATGTGCTGCCTCCGTGCTCCGCCGGCCCACGCCGGCTCCTTCAGGGTCTGCACGCCACGGTATCGCGCGGGCGTCAGAGGACCTCGACGGCGCGCACCGTCCCGTCCGCGCAGCGCCTCGAGCGGGGCGGGGGCGGCGGCCATGTCCTCGTCCGAGCGGACGGGGACGTTCAGGAGCACCCAGAGCAGCGCCGTCGTGACCAGGATGATCGAGGTGACCTTGCGCAGGCGGCCCTTCGCCGAGGCCCACATGGAGGTGAGCACGGTGCGGGCACGCGCATCGCGATCAGCAGCACGTAGACCGGCAGGCTCGGCCGGTCACGTCGCGCTCGCGCAGCGCGCGGGTCACGGGGAGAAGGAGGGCCATGGGGTCCTCGCCTGGGGTGCCGTGCCCCGGACCGGCGGTCCGGGACGCTCGGTGCCGTCACCGGAATGACGTCTGACGGGCGTGAGCAACGGGGGGCCTTACTCCCCTCGGCGGCGACGCGCACCTCCCCCGATCGACTCAGGACCGGAACGCGCGCGCCACCTCGAGGAACCGGTCGTTCGCCTCGACCTCGCCGATGGTCACGCGGACGCCCTCGCCCGCGAACGCGCGGACGGAGAGCGCCTTGGCCTGGGCTGCCTCGGCGAACGCGGCGGTCTGATCACCCAGCGGCAGCCACACGAAGTTGGCCTGGGTCTCGGGCACGTCCCAGCCGGCCTCCTGCAGCACGGCGACGACGCGCTCGCGCTCGTCCACCACGGTCTGCACGTGGCCGAGGACCTCGTCCAGGTGCTCGAGCGAGGCGACGGCGGCCTGCTCGGCGAGCGTGGAGACGGCGAAGGGCACGGCCACCGTGCGCAGCGCGGAGGTGATCTCCGGGTGGGACACGGAGTAGCCGACACGGAGGTTGGCCAGGCCGTGGGCCTTGGAGAAGGTGCGCAGCACCACCACGTTGCGGTGCTTCCGGTACATCTCCAGGCCCTTGACGGCGTCCTCGTCCCGGATGAACTCCACGTAGGCCTCGTCGATCACCACGAGGATGTGGGAGGGCACCTTCGCCAGGAAGTCCTCCACCTCGGCCGTGGTGAGCACCGGGCCGGTGGGGTTGTTCGGGGTGCACAGCAGGATCACGCGCGTGCGGTCCGTGATGGCGTCCAGCATGGCCGGCAGGTCGTGTCGGTGGTCCGCGGTGAGCGGCACCATGACGTCCTTCGCGCCGGCGCTGCGGGCCACGATCGGGTAGGCCTCGAAGGAGCGCCACGCGAAGATCACCTCGTCCGGCTCGGTGCCCTCCCCCTCGCCCGCGAAGGCGGTGATGATCTGGGACAGCGCGCCCAGCGAGCCGGCGCCGGTGACGATGTCCTCGGCCGGGACGTCCAGGCGGGGGGCCAGCTTCTCACGCAGCTCCGTGGCGAGCGGGTCCGGGTAGCGGCACAGCAGGCTCGGGGCGCCCTCGACGCCGGTCACGATCTCGTGCACGCGCTCCACGACGCCCGGCACCGGGGCGAACGGGTTCTCGTTCGAGGAGAGCTTGTACGGAGTGAGGCCGGGGACGGCCACGGGCGGCTTGCCGGCCGCGTACGGCGGCAGCTTGCCGACCTTGGCGTGGGCACGGACGACGGCGGGGCTGGGCTGAGCGGAGTCGGTCATGTGGCACAGGATACGGCGGTGACGAGGCACTCAGCCGTCGCCGAGGGCGGCCGCCACCCGCTGAGCGGCGGCGGACAGGCGGGCCCCGATCGCCTCGAGGTCCTCCGCCCGGGTCGCGAAGACGACGGCGAGCGCCGCCGGGAACTGGCCCCGCACCGCGAGCGGCACGGCCACCGAGGACACGCCGGTGATCACCTCGTCGCGGCTTGAGGCCCAGCCGCGCGCGCGGGCGCCGGCGACCTCCGGACGTTCGGCGCCGTCGTCGTGCGGGCCCACCCCCTGCCCGCCCTCGGCGCGGCGGGCGCGCTGCGCGGCCCACTCCGCCTCCGGCATGGCGGCCGCGAGGGCGATGCCCGGCGCGCCGACCCCCAGCGGGTGGCGCGTGCCCGGCCGCTGGGTCACGAGGTTGCCGCGCGGGGGCTCCACCGTGGCGAGGGTGAGGCAGTCCGCGCCGTCCCAGACCACGAGGAAGGCGGTCATGTGGAGGTCGGCCGAGACGGAGGTGAGCTCGGGCAGGGCCGCGGCGCGCAGGTCCGGCTCCACCCGGCCCGCAAGCACCGCGAGGCCCGGGGCGACGAGGACGCGGCCGGCGTCGTCCCGGCGCAGGAGGCCGTGCTCCTCGAAGGTGCGGAGCATGCGGTAGGCCACCGAGCGGTGGACGCCGAGGCCCTCGGCGAGCTCGGCGATGGTGGGCGGCGTGGGCGCCTCGGCCACGGCCTCGAGCATCGTGAGCGCACGGGAGAGGGTCTGCGACGGCGCCTCGGCGCGCACGGGGCGGGAGCGGGACGTCTCGGGGGGCATCGTGCGCTCCTTCGCTCAACGGGGCCGGGCGGAACGGGGTGGATGGACCGCGCGGGGGCACACCGGACGGCGTGTGGGCGCCCCCACGCGGGGTTGTGAAGCCGGTCACGCCCGCGTACAGTCTGCCACAGGCGTGTTCCCTCTGGGAACGACGCGTTCTCTGAGCGAACAGGCGCCGGGTGCCATCCTCGGCCGCAGCGAAAGGTCTCCCATGCTGTTCCACCACCACGGCTACGTCTCCACCGATCCCCGCGTCCAGCCCGCCGCCGGCACGGGCCTCACCCGCCCCGCCGAGCTGCCGGACGAGATGGACGTGCTGATCGTCGGCACGGGCCCCGCCGGCATGATCGCCGCGGCCCAGCTCGCGATGTTCCCGGACGTCCACGCCCGCATCATCGAGCGCCGCCCGCACCGCCTCGAGATCGGCCAGGCCGACGGCATCCAGGCCCGCTCCGTGGAGACCTTCCAGGCGTTCGGATTCGCGAACCAGATCATCGACGAGGCCTTCGACCTCACCTCGATGGCCTTCTGGAACCCGGACCCCGAGGACCCGGCGGACATCGTCCGCACCCAGCTCGCCGAGGACGACCCGGAGGGCGTCTCCGAGTTCCCGCACCTGATCGTGAACCAGGCGCGCATCCTGGACTGGTTCGCCGAGTTCATGATGAACGCCCCGGCCCGCATGGCCCCCGACTACGGCTGGGCCTTCGAGTCCCTCGACGACTCCGGCACCGGCGCGCACCCCGTCTCCGTGACCCTGCGCCGCACGGTGGACGCCGAGGGCAACGCCCTGGAGAACCCGGAGGACGGCGAGCTGCGCACCGTGCGCGCGACGTACGTGGTGGGCGCGGACGGCGCCGGCTCGCGCGTGCGCAAGGCGATCGGCCACTCCCTCTCCGGCGACGCCGCCAACCACGCGTGGGGCGTCATGGACGTCCTCGCGGACACCGACTTCCCGGACATCCGCACGAAGTGCTCGATCCACTCGCAGGCCGGCTCGATCCTCCACATCCCCCGCGAGGGCGGGCACCTGTTCCGCATGTACGTGGACCTGGGCGTGGTGCCGGAGGGCGACGGCCACACCATCCGCAAGACCCCGCTCGAGGAGGTCATCAAGCGCGCCCAGGCGATCCTCCACCCCTACCGCCTGGATGTGAAGGAGACCGCCTGGCACTCGGTGTACGAGGTCGGCCACCGTCTGACCTCGGGCTTCGACAACCGCGAGCGCGTGGGCCAGCCCACCGTGTTCCTGCTCGGCGACGCCTGCCACACCCACTCCGCGAAGGCCGGCCAGGGCATGAACGTGTCCATGCAGGACGGCTGGAACCTGGGCTGGAAGCTCGGCCACGTCCTCTCCGGCCGCGCACCCCAGGAGCTGCTCGCCACCTACGCGGACGAGCGCAAGGACATCGCCAAGAACCTGATCGACTTCGACAAGGAGTGGTCCACGCTCATGGCGAAGCCCGTCTCCGAGCTGGGTGATCCGAACTACGTGGCGGAGTTCTACACGAAGACCGCTGAGTTCCCCGCGGGCTTCATGACCCAGTACCAGCCGTCCATGCTGACCTCGGGGACCGCGCACCAGGACCTGGCATCCGGCTTCCCTGTGGGCAAGCGCTTCAAGTCCGCCCTCGTGGAGCGCTCGTGCGACACCAACGTGAAGCACCTGGGCCACCTGCACCGCGCGGACGGCCGCTGGCGCGTCTACGTGTTCGCGGACTCCGCGTCCCCCCGCTCAGCGGACTCGCAGGCGGCCGCCTGGGCCCGGGCGATCGCGGAGGACCCGCAGTCCTTCCGCAACCGCTTCACCCCGGCCGGCGCGCCCGAGGACACCGTGTTCGACGTCAAGGTCGTGTACCAGCAGCAGCAGTCCGAGTTCGACTGGACCGACGCGCCCGCCGTGTTCGTGCCGACCACGGGCCCGCTCGGCCTGCGCGACCTGAACAACGTGTTCGCCACGTGCCGGCCCAAGCACGGCGAGGACGTCTTCGAGGCGCGCGGCATCAGCCGCGACGGCGCCGTCGTGGTCGTCCGCCCGGACCACTACGTGTCCGGCGTCTTCCCGCTGGACGCCCCCGCGATGGTGAACGAGTTCTTCGCGGGCGTGCTGTCCGACCGGGCCTGACCCGACCGGCTCAGCGGCTGCGCGGCGTGCGGGCGATCTCCTCGGGCGCCTGGCTGATCACCCCCACCCGACGCCGCGCGTCGGCGCCCTCGACGCCCCGCCGCAGGCGCACCGTCCGGCTGGAGAGCACGGCGCCCGTGGCCAGCCCGGCGAGCGCGGCGTGCACGCCGGCCACCTCGGCGCGAGCGGCGGGGTCGGCGGCCTCGAAGTCCTCGATCATGCGGGTGTAGTCCCCGAGCGCGTGGGCACGGTCCAGGTCAGTCGCGACGGCCTCCGCATCCTGCCCCAGTCGCGAGGCGAGCCCGGGCAGGTCGTGGGGGTCCAGCCGGTCCGGCCCCAGCCGCTCGAGCCCGTCCTCCCATCCCGCCTCGGACGAGGTCCCCGGGGCGAGCAGCGCGGGTGCCTCGTCCGGCCCCTCGGGGTGGAAGGTGACGGTGGCCCGCTGCAGGCCGAGGGGGTTCGGGCCGCCGTCGGCCGCGGTGTAGAGGTCACGGTCCGTGGCGAACTCGAGGATCGGCACACCGGCCGGCGCGGACTGGTTCCCGTTCGGCGCACCCACGGTCATGACGCCGCGCACCGAGTAGGCCTGGGAGAATCCGGGATCGTCCGCCAGGTTGACCGCGTGCACGCCGCCCTGGCTGTACCCGGCCAGCAGGAGGTCGGCGCCCGTCGGCACGCCCGCCGCCGCGAGGGCCTGCGCGATGCCGGCCGCCGTCCGGCGGGAGTCGTTCCCCAGCGCGTCGAGGTTGCCCCCACCGTCCGCCCAGTTGTCCGAGCGATGCTGCGGCAGCAGCCCCTCCTGGGTGCCCGGCAGGCCCACGAGCCACACGTCCGCGCCGTCCGCGCCGCGGATCCGGGTGACGGTCACCGCGCCCTCGCCGTCGCTGTGCCGCGGGATGAGGTGCGCGACCTCGGACAGGTGGCCGGTGAGACGCCGGGGCGCCTCGAGGTGGTCCACAGGCTCCCCGGCGACCTCGAGGGGATCGGCGTTCGTGGGGTCCAGGAGCGGGTAGACCTCGGCGATGAGCCGCCACGCGGCCGCGGGCGTGAGGCGCAGGCTGGGGTCGATGTCCCCCAGGCGGTCCGCCGCCCACTCGAGCTCACCGCCCAGCTCCCCCACGGCGCACTGCCCCGCCACCCAGTCCCGCACGGGCCCGCCGAATCCACCGATGGCCGCGATGCCCTCGTCCACCGTCGTCCCCACGGGGAGGCCGAGCAGCTGGGCCAGGAGCGCCTCCCCCACGACCTCCGTGCCCGCACGCACGAGGAACTCCGCCTCCTCGACGGACAGGCCGTCCGCCGCCCGCGCCTCGAGCGCGGCTCCCAGCACGGCCGCCCGCGGGTCCTCCGCGTCCATGACGCCGGCCGCCCCCTGCTCGGCCCGGCGGTACGCCTCCGCAGCCTGCCGCAGGTCCTCCCGGTTGCGGGCGAGCGCGTCCGTCAGGCCCTGGAGACGGCGGGCGCCCTCGCGCAGCGCCTCCCGCAGGCGGGCCGCCGCGCCCGGGCCGGAGGCGGCCCGGTCCACGAGGGACGCCGCGTGCTCGGCGTGGAACACCAGGACGCGGGTGACGTCCGCGGCCTCGCGGAACCGCTCGGCGGCCGCGTCGATGCCGTCCAGGTCCGCGTAGACGGATCCCGGACCACCCTGGGTGCTGAAGCGGACCACGTCTCCCACGCCGCTCACACCCCCGCCACGCTCAGCAGTGCGGCCCGGGCGGACTCCTCCACCCGGCGGATGCGCTGCTCGGCGGCGAGCCGGGCGTCCTCAGCCTCCCGCTCGGCCGCGGCGAGCAGGGCCAGCCACTCCTCGGCGGAGGAGACGAGCGCCCCCGCCTCGGCCAGCAGCGCCTCGGCCCGGGCCAGGTGCTCCCGCGCCGCGCTCGACCGCCACTCCACCTCGAGGGTCGCGCGGATGATCCCCTGCGCCGCCAGGAGCTCCCGGAGCAGCCCCCGGAGGGGATCCCACGCCGCGCGCAGCACCGTAGCGGCCCCCAGCGCGTCCTCGAGATCGTCCTGCGCGCCGCTGAAGCGGCCGGCGAGGGACGCGACGACGTCGTCCAGGCCCACGGCGCGCAGCAGCGGGACCGGGGAGGGAGGGAGGAGGGGCGCGGAGATCAGCTCGGCGACGGGCATGGCCCCACGGTAGGGAGGGCGCCCGGCCACGTTCCCCGGGCGAGGGGCCGGCCGGGGACGGGGGCCCGTGCGTCGTGACCTGTGCAGGAGGAGCCGGCGGGCGGGGGTGTTGACCCACCTCACACCCTCCCCTATCCTGAACGAACGGTCAGTAATTCGATCCGCCGCGCGCGGACCCCGGGCACGGACCATCAGCCCGCACTCTCACGTGAGGTGAACCCCATGACGCAGACCAGCTCGACCACCCCCCTGGCCTCCGTCCCGTCCCCCGAGGATGCGGCCGGCCAGGAGAACTTCGATCGCCTGATCGCGGAGGACTCGCGCATCGAGCCCCGCGACTGGATGCCCGAGGCGTACCGCAGGTCCCTGACCCGCCAGGTCTCCCAGCACGCGCACTCCGAGATCATCGGCATGCAGCCGGAGGCCAACTGGATCACGCGCGCCCCCTCGCTCAAGCGCAAGGCCATCCTCATGGCCAAGGTGCAGGACGAGGCCGGCCACGGCCTGTACCTGTACTCGGCCGCCGAGACCCTCGGCACCCCGCGCGACGTGCTCAACCAGCAGCTGATCACCGGCCGCGCCAAGTACTCCTCGATCTTCAACTACCCGGCCCGCACGTGGGCGGACATGGGCGCGATCGGCTGGCTCGTGGACGGCGCCGCGATCTGCAACCAGGTGCCGCTGTGCCGCGCCTCCTACGGCCCGTACGGCCGCGCGATGGTGCGCATCTGCAAGGAGGAGTCGTTCCACCAGCGCCAGGGCTGGGAGATCCTCTTCGAGCTCTCGAACGGCACCCCGGAGCAGAAGCAGATGGCCCAGGACGCGGTGGACCGCACCTACGGCCCTGCCCTGCAGATGTTCGGCCCGCCGGACGCCGACTCCCCGAACTCCCAGCAGTCGATGGCGTGGAAGGTCAAGCGCTTCTCCAACGACGACCTGCGCCAGCGCTTCGTGGACATGATCGTCCCGCAGGCCGAGGCCCTCGGGCTGACCCTGCCGGACCCGGACCTGAAGTGGAACGAGGAGCGCGGCCACTACGACTACGGCCAGCTGGACTGGGAGGAGTTCAACGCCGTGATCAAGGGCAACGGCCCCATGAACACGCAGCGCCTGGCCCGCCGCATCCAGGCCCACGAGGACGGCGCCTGGGTCCGCGAGGCCGCCGCCGCCTACGCCCGCCGCCAGGCCGAGCAGCACGCCGCGGCCGACACCCAGCTGATCGGAGCCTGATCCATGACCGAGAACACCTCCGCCTCGAACGAGTGGCCCCTCTGGGAGGTCTTCGTCCGCGCGAACCGCGGCCTCTCCCACGTGCACGCGGGCTCGCTGCACGCCCCGGACGCCACCATGGCGCTGCGCAACGGCCGTGACCTCTACACGCGCCGCAACGAGGGCACCTCCGTGTGGGTCGTCCCCGCGGACGCGATCGCGGCCTCGGACCCGGACTCCAAGGGCGGCTTCTTCGAGTCCGCCCAGGGCAAGTCCTACCGCCACGCCACCTACTACCAGAAGTCCGAGGGGGTGCCCCACCTGTGAGCTTCGCGACCAACGACTCCGCCACGAAGCACTCCGCCGGCGTCGCCATCACCGCGGAGGAGATCTCCTCCGGTGAGCAGAAGGCCTCGGACGAGGTGGCCCGCTACGCCGTGTACCTGGGCGACGACTCGCTCATGCTCGGCCAGCGCCTCTCCTGGTGGATCTCCCGCGCCCCGGAGCTCGAGGAGGACATCGCCCTCGGCAACATCGCCCTGGACCTCGTCGGCCATGCCCGCTTCCTCCTCTCCTACGCCGGCACGGCGTGGGGGAAGAGCGAGGACGACCTGGCCTACTTCCGCGACGAGGAGGAGTTCCGCTCCGTCCGCCTCGTGGAGGCCGAGAACGGCGACTTCGCCAAGACCATCGCGCGTCAGCTGTACTTCTCCTTCTACGCGTACGAGCTCTACTCGCGCCTGAAGGAGTCCACGGACGCCACCCTGGCCGCCATCGCGGACAAGGCGCTCAAGGAGGTCCTGTACCACCAGGACCACGCCGCCGAGTGGCTCAACCGCCTGGGCCTCGGCGCCGAGGAGTCGGCGCGCCGCATGCAGCGCGGCCTGGACGAGCTGTGGCCCTACGTGCCCGAGCTCTTCCACGACGACGACCTCACCCGCTCGCTCGCGGAGGAGGGCGTCGCGGTGCTCCCCTCCTCCCTCGAGGAGCCGACGATGTCCCGCCTGACGTCCGCCATCACGGCGGCCGGCCTGCAGGTCCCCGCGACGGGCACCGCCCGCGGCGGCGACCGCTCCGGTGAGATGAGCGAGCACCGCGGCTACATCCTGGCCGAGATGCAGTCCCTGGCCCGCCGTCACCCGGGGGCCACCTGGTGACCACCGCCAGCGAGCTGCGCCCCGCCGACCCCGCCGACGCGCGGGTCTGGGACGCGGCCTCCACCGTGCACGACCCGGAGATCCCCGTGCTGTCCATCGCGGACCTGGGGATCCTCCGGGACGCGCACGCGGACGGCGAGAAGGCCGTCGTCGTCATCACCCCCACGTACTCCGGCTGCCCCGCGATGGAGACCATCTCCACGGACGTGACCCGCGCGCTCACCCGCGCCGGGTTCGCGGATGTGGAGGTGCGGCTGGTCCTCCAGCCGGCGTGGACCACGGACTGGATGACGGACGAGGGCAAGGCCAAGCTCAACGAGTACGGGATCGCCCCGCCGTCGGCGCGCGCCGACGGCGGCCCCGTGCGGATCGGGCTGACCGTCAAGTGCCCCCGCTGCCACTCCCTGAACACCCGCGAGATCACCCGCTTCGGCTCCACCTCGTGCAAGGCGCTGTACACCTGCAACGAGTGCCTCGAGCCCTTCGACTACTTCAAGGTGCACTGATGACCGAGACCACCGCCGCCCCCGCCGCCGGCAAGCGCCGCGCCGCCTTCAACACCCTCGAGGTGACCGAGCTGCGCAGGCTCACCGAGGACTCCGTGGAGGTCACCTTCGCGGTGCCCGAGGAGCTCGCGGACGACTACGACTACGTGCCGGGCCAGTACGTCGCCCTGCGCAAGGAGCTGGAGGGGCAGGAGGTCCGCCGCTCGTACTCCATCTGCGCCGTCCCGACGCGCGGCGAGATCCGCGTGGCCGTGAAGAAGGACTTCGGCGGCCGGTTCTCCACCTGGGCGAACGAGCAGCTGCAGGTGGGCGAGAAGATCGACGTGATGAACCCGCAGGGCGCGTTCACCTCGCGCTCGCACATCACCTCGCTCAACGACGCCGAGAAGGTGGCCGCGGAGCAGGTGGCCAAGAAGGGCAACGCCCACCTCGTGGCGTTCGCCGCGGGCTCGGGCATCACGCCGATCATGGCGATCGCGAAGGCCGTGCTGGCCGCGTCGGAGACCTCGCGCTTCGACCTGGTCTACGCGAACCGCTCGGCCATGGACGTGATGTTCGCCGAGGAGCTCGGCGACCTCAAGGACAAGTACCCCGCCCGCTTCTCCGTGCACCACGTGCTCTCCCGCGAGCAGCGCGTCTCCCCGCTGCTCTCCGGCCGCATCGACGCCGAGAAGCTCGAGACCCTGCTCAACCAGGTGATCGACGTGGACGGCACCGACGAGTGGTTCCTCTGCGGCCCGTTCGAGCTCGTGCAGCTCATGCGGGACACCCTCGCGAAGCGCGGCGTGGACGAGGACGACATCCGCTTCGAGCTGTTCACCACCGGCAAGCCGGAGAGCCCGCAGGGCCAGTCCGGCCGCGTGGTGGAGGCGGACCCCTCGGGCAGGAACGTCACCATCGAGTTCAACCTGGACGGCCTGACCGCCAAGGTCGACTCCCCCGCGTCCGCGCACGAGACCATCCTGAACGCCGCCCTGCGCGTGCGCTCGGACGTCCCGTTCGCGTGCGCCGGCGGCGTGTGCGGCACCTGCCGCGCCAAGGTCACCGACGGCACGTACGAGATGGGCGAGAACTACGCCCTCGAGAAGGACGAGGTCGACGCCGGCTACGTCCTCACGTGCCAGACCCGCCCCACCTCGGACGCCATCACCGTCGACTTCGACGCCTGATCCGCGCCCGCCCCGCCTGAGCCAGACCGAGCCGCCCGAAGGAGCCCCCGTGATCCAGCTGAGCATCGCCGACGGCGTCGCCGAGATCGTCCTCGACGCGCCCCAGAAGATGAACGCCCTCGACGAGGCCGCCCTGGCCGAGCTCGGCGAGGCCTATGCGGAGGCCGCGGCCGGCGTCGAGACCGGCGAGGTCCGCGCCATGCTGCTGCGCGGCGAGGGGCGCGGGTTCTGCGCGGGCCGGGACATCTCCCACGTCACGCCCGCCGACGACGACGCCACCGCGTACCTGCGGGACAGGGTCACCCCCGTGCTGCGGACGATGTCGGAGATCCCGGTGCCGACGTTCGCGGCCGTGCAGGGCGCGTGCCTCGGCGTGGGACTCGGCCTCGCGATCGCCACCGACGTGGTCTACGTGGCCGAGAACGCCAAGATCGGCTCGCCGTTCGCCAACCTCGGCGCCACCCTGGACTCGGGTGGCCACTGGCTGTTCACCGAGCGCCTGGGCGCGCACCGCACGCTCGACCTCATCTACACCGCCGAGCTGATATCGGGGGCCGAGGCCGTGCAGGCGGGCCTGTTCTCCCGCGCGGTCCCGGCCGAGGAGCTGCTGGAGTTCACCCGTGCCAAGGCCGCCCAGGTGGCCTCCGGCGCGACGCTGGCCTTCCGCGCGTCGAAGGAGCTGGTCCGCCAGATCCGTGACGAGCGCGTCGGCCTGTGGGAGTCCCTCGACGCGGAGAACGTGGCGCAGGGCGACCTGTGCGGCACCGCCGACTACGCGGAGGGCTTCAAGGCCTTCCAGGAGAAGCGCAAGCCGGAGTTCACCGGCCGCGGCTGAGCCCTCCGTCCTCCACAGGCCCCCGCGACACCCAGACCACGACGCCGTCCGCCCCTCCGCGAGAGGGGGCGGGCGGCGCCGTCGAGCGGACCGTGGGGGACGTCACAATCACGACATCCCTCGAGGGCGTGGCGCGAGTCACACCACATCGTATACGGTGACCCGTGTCACTTCCCGACCGAGCGGTCGGTCACATGCGTCTCTCGCCGTCTCGCACCGCAGGCCGCAGCCCCTCACCCCAGGAGCACCCATGAGCCATACCGTCGCCTCCCCAGCCGCCCCGGCCGCCCGCGACCCCCGCGAGGAGCGCAAGGTCCTCGCCGGCACCCTCGTCGGCACCACCATCGAGTGGTACGACTTCTTCATCTTCGCCCAGGCCACCGCACTGGTCTTCGCCGCCCTGTTCTTCGCCCCGATGGGCTCGACCGGCTCGCAGATCGCCGCCTGGGTCACCCTCGGCATCTCGTTCCTCGTGCGCCCCCTCGGCGCCATCATCGCGGGCCACCTCGGCGACAAGTTCGGTCGCAAGATCGTCCTGTCCTTCACCCTGATCGGCATGGGCGTGGCCACCACGCTCATCGGCGTCCTGCCCACCTACGCCCAGATCGGCGTGTGGGCCCCCATCCTGCTCGTGCTGCTCCGCCTCCTCCAGGGCTTCTCCGCCGGCGGCGAGTGGGGCGGCGCGGCCCTCCTGGCCGTCGAGCACGCCCCCAAGGGCAAGCGCGGCCTCTTCGGCGCGGCCCCCCAGGTCGGCGTGCCGCTCGGCATGATTCTGGCGACCGGCGTGCTCTTCCTGGTGCGCTCCAACATGACCGAGGAGGCCTTCCTCACCTGGGGCTGGCGCATCCCCTTCCTGATCTCGATCATCCTGATCGTGGTCGGCTACTTCATCCGCAAGGCCGTGGAGGAGTCCCCGGTCTTCAAGGAGATGCAGCAGCTCAAGGCCAAGGAGTCCGCCCCCCTGGGCGAGCTGTTCCGCGGCCACACCAAGGAGGTCATCCTCGCCGCCGTGATCTTCGCGGCCAACAACGGCGTGGGCTACCTGCTGATCGCCTGGTTCTCCAAGTACGGCGGCCCCAAGGGCCTGGGCATGACCTCCGCAGAGGTGCTGACCGCGAGCCTCGTGGGCGGCCTCGGCTGGTTCATCTTCACCCTGTTCGGCGGCTGGATCTCCGACAAGATCGGCCGCAAGACCACGTTCGTCGTCGGCTACGCGATCCTGATCGCCTGGGCGTTCCCCCTGTTCAGCCTGCTGAACACGGCCTCCCTGCCGCTCTTCGCCCTGGCCCTGTTCGTGCTGACGATGGGCCTCGGCCCCTCGTACGGCCCGCAGTCCGCCATGTACGCCGAGATGTTCCCGGCTCGCGTCCGCTTCTCCGGCGTCTCCATCGGATACGCCCTCGGCACCATCATCGGCGGCGCCTTCGCCCCGCTGATCGCCGATCTCCTCGTCAAGAACGGCTGGGAGTACGTCGCCTGGTACATCGTGGGCATCTCCGCGATCTCCCTGATCGCCGTCCTCCTGGTGCCCAAGGGCATCCAGGACCGCGAGCTGCACGACGAGGAGGTCGTCGCGACCCGCTCCACCCCGGTGGTCTCCGCCTGATCACCCTCCGCTGACGGGCTCCGCCCGCCACGCACGACGACGGCGCCTCCTCCTCCACGGGAGGAGGCGCCGTCGTCGTGCGGTGTGCGGGCCGGGCCGTCGCGGAGGCCCGCAGACACGCCGCCACGTCGGGGACGAAACGGCGCGTCTGCGGGCCTCGGCGCGGGCTCGTCCGGATCGCCACTGAGCTCCAGGATGATGCGCTTGGCGCCGGCGACGGCGTCCATCACGTCCTCGCCCCGTCACACCCCGCGCCCTGGTTGACCCCCGTCACACCGGGCCGGGATACTGATACCTGAACGCACGGTCGGTAATTCGGTGCGCCCCTGGCGCCCCACTCCCCGGCGCCCGCCCGCAACGCAAGGAGACCCCGCATGTCCACCCCTTCCCAGGCCCTGCTCGTCGGAGGTCGCCGCACCCCGGTCGGCCGCTACGGCGGCGCCCTCTCCTCCGTCCGCCCCGACGACCTCGCGGCCCTCACCATCAAGGCCGTGATCGAGGACGCCGGCATCGACCCGTCGGCGGTGGACGAGGTCATCCTCGGCAACGCCAACGGCGCCGGCGAGGAGAACCGCAATGTGGCCCGCATGGCGTGGCTGCTGGCCGGCTTCCCGGACACCGTCCCGGGCATCACCGTGAACCGCCTCTGCGCCTCGGGCATGTCCGCCATCGGCATCGCCACCGCCATGGTGCGCTCCGGCATGGCCGACGTCGTCGTGGCCGGCGGCGTGGAGTCCATGTCCCGAGCCCCCTGGGTGATGGAGAAGCCGACGACGGCGTTCGCCAAGCCCGGCGCGGCCTTCGACACCTCCATCGGCTGGCGTTTCGTGAACCCGCGCTTCGCCTCAGGCGAGTTCGGGGACAAGTTCACCTTCTCCATGCCGGAGACCGCCGAGGAGGTCGGCGAGGTGGACGGCATCACCCGCGAGGACGCCGACGCCTTCGCCGCCCGCTCGCACGAGCGTGCGCTGGCCGCCATCGAGGCCGGCCGCTTCGCGGACGAGATCGTGCCCGTCGTCGTGAAGGGCCGCAAGGGCGCCGAGACGGTCGTCGACACGGACGAGGGCCCCCGCCCCGGCTCCACCCCCGAGGTGCTCGCCGGCCTGCGCCCGATCATCAAGAAGGACGGCGTGGTCACCGCCGGCAACTCCTCCTCCCTCAACGACGGCGCCTCGGCGATCCTCGTCGTCTCCGAGCGGGCCGCGCAGAAGTACGGCCTGACCCCCCGCGCCCGTGTCGTCGAGTCCACCTCGGCGGGCCTGGCCCCCGAGATCATGGGCCTGGGCCCCGTCCCGGCCACCGAGAAGGCCCTCGAGCGCTCCGGCTGGTCCGTGGCGGATCTGGGCGCCGTCGAGCTCAACGAGGCCTTCGCCACCCAGTCCCTGGCCTCGATGCGTCGCCTCGGCCTGGACCCGGAGACCGTCAACGCCGACGGCGGCGCGATCGCCCTGGGCCATCCGCTGGGCTCCTCGGGTTCGCGCCTCGTGGTCACGCTGCTCGGTCGGATGGAGCGCGAGGGCGCGGACAGGGGCCTGGCCACGATGTGCGTGGGCGTGGGCCAGGGCTCCGCGATGCTCGTGGAGAAGGTGTGAGCATGGCCGAGACCCGCGAGACCCCTCAGGCCGAGGCGGATCCCGACGTCGTGGGCCCGCGCCTGGCCGCGGCGGACTTCACCGCCCTGCGGATCGAGGAGCGCGAGGACCGGCTCCACGCGCGCATGGACCGCCCCGCGGTGCGCAACGCGATCGACGCGACCATGGTGGACGAGTTCCACGCGGTGTGCGCACACCTCGAGCAGAACCCCAAGATCCTCATCATCTCGGGCACGCAGGTGGAGTCGAAGAAGGCCCCCGGCACGTTCTCGGGCATCTTCGCGTCCGGCGCGGACATCGGCCAGCTGCGCGCGCGGCGCCGCGACGACGCCCTGCGCGGCGTGAACTCGCAGGTGTTCGACCGCATCCACCGCCTGCCGATGCCCGTCATCGCCGCGATCGACGGCTTCGCCCTGGGCGGCGGCGCCGAGCTCGCGTACGCGGCGGACTTCCGCATCGCCACGCCCTCCCTGAAGATGGGCCAGCCGGAGACCGGCCTCGGCATCACCGCCGCGGCGGGCGCCCAGTGGCGGCTCAAGGAGCTGGTGGGCGAGCCCGTGGCCCTCGAGCTGCTGCTGGCCGGCCGCATCCTGGACGCCCAGGAGGCCCTGGACCTCACGCTCGTCACCGAGCTGCACGAGCCGGACCGTCTGGAGGACGCCGCCCACGCCCTGGCGGACCGCATCGCGCAGCAGGACCCCCTGGCGGTGCGCCTGTCCAAGCGCGTGTTCCACCTGCCCCGCGAGGCCCACCCCCACGTGGACGAGATCGCGCAGGCCATCCTGTTCGAGTCCGAGGCCAAGTTCGAGCGCATGCAGGCGTTCCTGGACCGCAAGAAGAAGTGAGGACTTCCATGACCGAGACCCAGAACACCCCTGACACCTCCCGCGCGTCCGTGCCCGACGTCGTCGGCGTCCTCGGCGGCGGCCGCATGGGCGGCGGCATCGCCCACGCCTTCCTCACCTCCGGTGCCGCCGAGGTGATCGTGGTGGAGCGCGACGCGCAGTCGGCCGAGGCAGCCAAGGAGCGGATCGAGGCGGACCTTGCGAAGTCCCTCGAGCGCGGCCAGCTGGACGGCAACCTGGACGTGTGGGCCGAGCGCCTCACGATCTCCCTGGACCGCGCCGACTTCGCCCGCTGCGGGCTCGTGGTGGAGGCCGTCTTCGAGGACATGCAGGTCAAGATCGACGCCCTCACCGACGTCGAGAAGCACCTGGCCGAGGACGCGTGGCTCGCCACGAACACCTCCTCGCTGTCCGTGGACGAGATCGCCCGCCACCTGCAGCGCCCCGAGCGCTTCTGCGGCCTGCACTACTTCAACCCGGTTCCGGCCTCGAAGCTCGTGGAGGTCGTCATCGGCGAACAGACCGGCGAGGAGCTCACGACCCTCTCCACCGAGTGGGTGCGCGGCCTGGGCAAGACCCCGGTCGTGGTGAAGGACGCGCCCGGCTTCGCGTCGTCGCGCCTCGGCGTGACCATCGCGCTCGAGGCCATCCGCATGGTCGAGGAGGGCGTGGCCTCCCCCGAGGACATCGACGCCGCCATGGTGCTCGGCTACAAGTTCCCCGTCGGCCCGCTCGCGCTGACGGACATCGTGGGCCTGGACGTGCGCCTCGGAATCGCCGAGTACCTCGAGTCCCAGCTCGGCGAGCGATTCGCCCCGCCGCAGCTCATGCGGGACATGGTGGCCCGCGGCGAGCTCGGCCGGAAGTCCGGCAAGGGGTTCTTCGACTACGAGGGACAGGCCTGAGCATCCGGCGCGCCGACCGCCCGTTCCGCTTCGAGCACCGCTGGGCGGTCCCCCTGCCCGCCGACGCGGTCATGGACCTCCTCGGCGAGCCGGTGGGCTACTCCTCGTGGTGGCCCGCGATCCCGCGGGCCCGCCGGATCGACGACGGCGTCCCGCCCGGCGCGATCGGCGAGCGGGCGGCCATCCGCCTGCGCGGCTTCGTCCCCGTGGGCCTGACCATGGAGCGCGTGGTGGACGACCGCGAGCGCGGCGTCCTCGTCGCCCGCGTCGAGGGGGACCTCGTGGGCACCGTCCGGGCGGAGGTCCGTCCGGAGGAACCCGGTGCCCACGCCCCGTCCCGGCCCGCGGACGACGGCACCGCCCCCGCCCCCGCCTCCGACGGGCGTTGCACCGTGCACTGGACCCAGGAGGTCGTGCTGGCTCCCACGTGGATGCGCGCTGTCGTCCTGATCCCGGGGGCGAGGGCCGCGATGCGCGCGAGCCACGCCGTGGCGATGCGGGCTGGCCGCCGCGCCCTGGGGGCGACGCGCCTGCCCGCGGGCTGAGCGCGGCGCTGCACCCGACGCTCCCGCGCGAACCCGCCGACGCAGCACGCCCGGCGCGGCGTCGCACAGCACGACGGCCCCCACCATCCGGTGGGGGCCGTCGTGTCGTCGTGGACTCGCTCAGGCTGCGGCGTGCTCACAGGTGCCGCAGGAGCAGTCCGTGCACTCACACGTCGCGCAGGCGCAACCCTGGCCGCAGGAGCCGCACGCGCAGGTGTCGCACTCCTCGACGTGGTCGCCGTGCACGTGGTGCAGGTGGCCGTCGTGCTTGTAGTCCACGTGGTCGCCGTGCTCGACGGCCTCGTGGCCGCAGTCCGGGCCGTGCGCGTGGTCGTGCTCGGGGTGGATGACGTGGGTGGTGTGGTCAGTGCTCGTCATGGTGGGCCTCCTCGGCTGCATGCTGGACGGCGTCCCGCAGGATGTGCGACACGTGGTCATCGGTGAGCGAGTACATCCGGGTCTTGCCATGGAGGTCGGATCGGACGAGACCGCTCATCCGCAGCACCCGCAGATGCTGGGACATCAGGGTGTGCGTGACCCCCGCGTGGTCGGCCAGGCCGGAGACGCTCGTCGGCTGCTCCGCCATCCGCAGCAACGCGGTGATGCGCACCGGGGAGGCGAGGACCTTGAAGAGCTCGGCGGTCTGGGTGATGTCGGGGTTCACGTGCCGATCTTACATGCACATGTTTGCAGGTGTCCACACGTCGGGGCGGTCGAGCACGAGCGGGGTGAACGCGTGGCACGTGTTCACCGCGCCCCACAGGTTCACCTCGGCGGCGCGGCGCATCCCCTGCTCGTCGAGGCCCTGGTCCCTGACGAACTGCTGGATGATGCCGCCGACGTCGAGCAGGCCGTCCACCCGGCCGTGCGCCGCGACGACCTCCTCCGGGCGGCGACCGATGCCGTCGTGGTCCGTGATGTCCCGCGGGTGGGCGGTGAACCGGGGGTCGACGCCGGCGCGGCGGGCGGTCGCCTCGAGCGAACCGGCGGGGAGCGTCAGAGTTCGGCCTGTGCCTCGTCCCAGCCACGGGAGAGCGGGGGACGCGCGACGCCGTCGAGCAGCGCCTCCGCGGGATCCTCCCCGAGGTGCTTGATGCGGTTCTCCGCGTCCACGTGCACGACGCGCGGCGTGAAGGTGCGCGCCTCGTCGTCCTCCATCTGCGCGTAGGCCATGAGGATCACGATGTCGCCGGGGTGCACGAGGTGGGCGGCCGCGCCGTTGATGCCGACGACGCCGGAGCCGCGCTCGCCCGCGATCGTGTAGGTCTCGAGGCGGGCGCCGTTGGTGACGTCCACGATGCTCACGAGCTCGCCCGGCAGGATCTGGGCCGCGTCCAGGAGGTCCTGGTCCACGGTCACGGAGCCCACGTAGTGCAGGTCCGCCTGGGTCACGGTGGCCCGGTGGATCTTGGCGTGGAACATGGTGCGCAGCATGCGGTGAGGAGCTCTCCAGGTGGGGGCGGGGTGTGTGCCAGGGACGGGGACGAGTCTACGCGGGGTCTGCGCGGCGGCCGATGAGTCGTCCGGACGGGGCGGGGCGGGGCGGTGGGGCGAAGCGCGGAGGGGTGGGCCGATGGGGCGAGTCGGTGGGGCGGGGCAGTGGGGCGGTGGGGCGAAGCGCGGAGGCAGTTGTACACGCCGCTACGTGAATCGGTAGCGGCGCGTACGACTGCCTCCCGGGATGTGGTCACCGCGCGCCCCCTCCCACGGGCGATCGCCGGGCGAGGTGTTCCCGCAGCTGCCACAGGAACGTCTCCAGATGCGCTGGCCGGAAGACGTCCGCCGTCACGCGGATCACCTCCCACCCGTCCGCCCTCAGGTTGGCGTCCCTCTCGACGTCCTCCCGCCACTGACGCTGATCCGTGCGGTGCTGGTCGCCGTCGTACTCCACGATCACCTTCGCATCGAGCCAGGCCAGGTCCACGCGCAGCCACTGCCCCGTGGACAGGACGATGCGCGGATTCACCTCAGGCTCGTCGACGCCGGCCAGGACGATGGCCACCCGGAGGCGGCTCTCCTGGGGCGAGCCGGATCCCGAGCGGACGAGGTCGAGCGCCTCGCGCGCCGCGCGGATGCCCTTGACCCGCGGCCGACTCGCCACGCCCTCCCTCAGCTCCACCAGCGTGCCCACGCCCGGCGGCAGCTCACGACGGCGGCGTTCCGAGTGAGCCACCCTCACGATGCTGTCCCCCAGCGCGACGAGGGCGTCCAGCTGCGCTCCACCCTTCGCGAGGTCCACGAACGTCCACGGGGAGGTGGTCACGCGGACGCCGTCGACGACCCGCACCGGCGCGTCCGGCGGGAGCCGATGGCACCGCAGGCCCGGGCGCTGCGTGCCCCCGCCGTGATGCCGGGGCTCCGCGAGATGGATGACAGCGCCAGCCTCCAGCCGCCCGGTCAGCCACAGCCCGAGCACCCTCGCCGCCGTCGCATGGGTGAACACCCCCTCCGGGTGGAGGTCCTGCAGGGCGCGCAGCAGATCCAGCTGCGCAGGCTCCACCTCGCGCAGCCGCCACAGTCCGTACCCGAGCGAGACGAGGTCGCCGCGCCGCAGGCGGCTGGCCGACACCCCCGCCTCCTGCGCCGCCGGAGTGGAGAACACCGTGGGAGTGCGCTCTTCGTCGCTCAAGCCGCATCGCATGGGCGGCAGCGGGGCGGGGGCGCGGGGCATGCCCTGAGCGTGCCCGACGGAGGGGGCCCGTCGTCGTCGGGACGGCAGATCTGTGGAGAACGCCCGCACCCACCCCTCAGCGAGGCAGGCACACGCGCCGCTACGAATATGCGTAGCGGCGCGTGTGCCTGCCTTGGCGCATGGGCGGCGGCGGCGCCCCGGGTGGCAACCGCCCGCGCCGGCACCGCGACACGACGACGACGGCGTCCCCGCCCCCTCCCGCGTGACGCGCGTCTCGGCTAGGCTCGAGCCCAATAACCGACCGATCGGTCGGGACCCATCCGCGCCCTCGACGTCAGGAGACCCACGTGACCGTCACCGCACCGTCCTCCGCCCCCGCCCTCCCCCAGATCCTGCCCAGCTACGTCCACGGCGCCTGGTGGACCCCGGAGAGCCCCTCCACGGTCACGCCCGTCGCGGACGCCAACACCGGCGAGCACCTCACGGACGTCTCCACCGAGGGCCTCGACACCGCGGCGGCCATCGACTACGCCCGCTCCGTCGGCCAGAAGAGCCTCGGCGAGCTGACCATCCACGAGCGCGCCCTCAAGCTCAAGGAGCTCGCGCTCTACCTGAACTCCCGCATCCAGGAGCTCTACGACCTCTCCTTCGCGACGGGCTCCACGCAGCGCGACCACGCCTTCGACGTCGACGGCGGCATCGGCACGCTCTTCACCTTCTCCGGCAAGGGCCGCCGCGAGCTTCCGAACGCCAACGTGATCATCGACGGCGACGTCGAGCCGCTCTCCAAGGACGGCTCGTTCATCGGCGAACACGTCTACCAGCGCGTGCCCGGCGTCGCGGTGCAGATCAACGCGTTCAACTTCCCGGTGTGGGGCATGCTCGAGAAGTTCGCCCCCGCCTTCGTGGCCGGCGTCCCCACGATCGTGAAGCCGGCCACCCCCACGGCCTACGTCACGCAGAAGTGCGTGGAGCTCATGGTGGACTCCGGCATCCTCCCCGAGGGCTCCATCCAGCTCATCGCCGGCTCGGCCCGGGACCTCCTGGACCACCTCGACTACCGCGACCACGTGGCCTTCACCGGCTCCGCCCACACCGCCCAGACCCTGCGCAAGCACCCCAACGTGATCGACGGCGGCGTGCGCTTCACCGGCGAGACCGACTCCCTCAACGCGGCCATCCTCGGACCGGACGCCACCCCGGACACCCCGGAGTTCGAGGCGTTCGTCAAGGTGGTCTTCCAGGAGATGACGGTCAAGGCCGGCCAGAAGTGCACGGCCGTCCGCCGCGTGATCGTCCCCGCCGCCATGGCCGAGGCCGTCACCGCCGCCCTCACCGAGCGCCTCTCCGCGAAGGTGGTCCTCGGCGATCCCCGCAGCGAGGGCACCACCATGGGCGCGCTCGCCTCCAAGGAGCAGCAGTCCGAGGTCCGCAAGGCCGTGCAGCGCCTCGTCGACGCCGGCGGCCAGGTCCGCCTCGGCGGTCCTGACGGGGACACGGGCACCGCGGACGCCGAGGCCGGCGCGTTCTTCGCCCCCACCGTGCTCTCGTTCGCCGACGCCCGCACCCCCGAGGTGCACAGCGTCGAGGCGTTCGGCCCGGTCGCCTCGGTGCTGGGCTACGCCGACGTCGCCGACGCCGTCGAGCTGGCCGCGATGGGCTGCGGCTCGCTCGTGGCCACCGTGGCCACGAACGACGGCGAGACCGCCCGCGCGTTCGCCGCCGGGATCGGCGCGCACCACGGCCGCGTGCACGTCCTCAACCGCCAGACCGCCAAGACCACCACGGGCCACGGCGCCCCCGTGCCCGTGCTCGTGCACGGCGGCCCGGGCCGCGCCGGCGGCGGCGAGGAGCTCGGCGGGATCCGCGCCGTCAAGCACTACATGCAGCGCACCGCGATCCAGGGCTCCCCGGACATCCTCACCGCCATCACCGGCGTGTGGCACCCGGGTGCCGCGGCGGACACCGCCACCCGCGAGGACGTGGAGTCCGGTGCCAAGAAGCACCCGTTCTACAAGTCGCTCGAGGAGCTGAAGGTCGGCGACCAGTTCGCCTCCGGCCTGCGCACCGTGACCCTCGAGGAGATCACGGAGTTCGCTGAGAAGACCGGGGACAGGTTCTACGCGCACACGGACGAGGAGGCCGCCACGGCCAACCCGTTCTTCCCGCGCCGCGTGGCCCACGGCTACCTGCTGGTCTCCTGGGCCGCCGGCCTCTTCGTGGCCCCGGATCCGGGCCCGGTGCTCGCCAACTACGGCCTGGAGCACCTGCGCTTCATCACGCCCGTCACCTACGACGACGCGATCCGCGTGACCCTCACCGCCAAGAGGATCACCCCGCGTGTGACGGACGAGTACGGCGAGGTCGCCTGGGACTGCCGCCTGCACAACCAGAACGACGAGCTCTGCGCGCAGTACGACGTGCTGACGCTCGTCGCCAAGACCTGGCCGATGGCGCAGGGGCAGGCTCCCGACGCTCAGGTGTGAGCCGTCGGACGGATCGGACGGGAACAAGTCCACCGGCATGCTTCGTTCACCCTGATGTCCCCGAAGGACCCTTGAGAGAGAAGGTCATCCCCATGTCCGAATTCACTCGTTTCGAACAGGTCACGGTGCTGGGCACCGGCGTGCTGGGCTCGCAGATCATCATGCAGGCCGCCTACCACGGCAAGAAGGTCATGGCGTACGACGCCGTCCCCGCCGCACTCGAGAACCTCGACAAGCGCTGGGCGTGGATCCGCCAGGGCTACGCGGCCGACCTGGGCGAGGGCTACGACGCCGCCCGCTTCGACGAGGCCATCGCCCGCATCACCCCGACGTCGGACCTGGCCGAGGCGGTGGCGGACGCGGACATCGTGATCGAGGCCGTCCCGGAGAACCTGGAGCTCAAGCGCAAGGTGTGGGCCCAGGTGGGTGAGCTCGCCCCCGCCACGACCCTGTTCGCCACGAACACCTCCTCCCTGCTGCCCTCGGACTTCGCCGACGCCAGCGGCCATCCGGAGCGCTTCCTGGCCCTGCACTACGCCAACCGCATCTGGGCGCAGAACACCGCCGAGGTCATGGGCACCGCCGCCACCTCGCCGGAGGCCGTCGCGGGAGCCCTGCAGTTCGCCGAGGAGACCGGCATGGTCCCCGTGCACGTGCGCAAGGAGATCCCGGGCTACTTCCTCAACTCCCTGCTCATCCCGTGGCTGCAGGCCGGCTCCAAGCTGTACATGCACGGAGTGGGCAACCCGGCGGACATCGACCGCACCTGGCGCGTGGCCACCGGCAACGACGCCGGCCCGTTCCAGACCTACGACGTGGTCGGCTTCAACGTCGCCGCGCACGTCTCGCGCAACGCGGGCGCCGACTGGCAGATCGGCTTCGCCGACCTGCTGCAGAAGTCCATCGACGCCGGCCACTCCGGCCTCGCCGACGGCCAGGGGTTCTACCGCTACGGCCCCAACGGGGAGAACCTGGGCCCGGTCGAGGACTGGAACCTGGGCGACAAGGACACGCCCCTGGGCTGATCCCCGCCTCATCACGACGCCGGACCGTCCGGTGCGCATCCTGCGCGCCCGGGCGGCTCGTCGTCGTACAGTCGCCCCATGACGCTCCGGACCCCCTCTTCCCGCCGCGCCCTCGGCTGCACCCTCGCGGCGGTCGCCCTCGCCCTCACCGGGTGCGCGGGGAACGGGGGCGCCGGCACTTCCTCGACGCCCGGATCCGCGTCCGGCTCGCCCGCCGCCACCTCTTCCGCGTCCACGGGCCCGACGAGCGGGTCCGCGACCCCCTCAGGCTCCTCCCGCGCCCTCTCCCTGGACATGCCCGCCGCCCTGGACGCGGAGCACGTCAAGGCCGTGAAGCAGGCCGTGCTCCTGGCCGCCGGCCCCGGCGCGGAGGTCGGCCTGAGCAAGGCCTCGCCGCTCGAGCGCCAGACCGAGCTCCGCCGGGCTGCGGAGGACATCGAGCAGACCGCGGCCGCCGGAGCCACGCCTGCGCCGTCGTGGAGCCCGGAGCAGCGCACCTGCCTGGACGCCACGCGCGGCGCCTTGGAGCGCTCGGCGGACGCGGACGCCGCCTGGGTGGACTTCATCGTCCAGCCCACCACGGCGGCCACCGTCGGTGGGGCGTCGACCGCCTCCCCCGTCCCGTCCATGACGGCCTCTCCCAAGGCGGAGGTCACGCCGATGGGCGTGCGGGTGGAGTCCTTCCCGGACGAGGCGGCGGCGCGCGCCGACATGGAGCAGGCCCGCACGGCCGCCGCGGCCTGCGCCGGGGCCGACCTGCCCGGGACGGGCGTGCGCGAGCTGGAGGATGTGGCATGGGAGGGCGGCACTGCGTACACCGCACGACCCGTGGGCTCGGTCTACAGCCACGTCATGGCCGTGCAGGACGGCAGCCGGATCATCTCGGTGAGCCAGGGGACCACCGAGGGCGACGCCCCCGCGGACGCCGAGAGGCGAGCCGCGTCGATCGTCAGGAACGTGAAGGCCGCGCTCGACGGCACGTGACGTCCCGGGCGGGGACGCCGGTCAGCCCCGCAGGCCGCCCAGCACCACGCCCGTGACGGCCTCCACCATCTCCTCCACGGACTTGTGCCCGGGCTGGGCCCCGTCCGGCCGGTACCAGTCCACGATCGAGTTGATCATGCCGAGCATGAGACGGGCGAGGTTGCGCGGTGTCACATCCGAGCGCACCGTCCCCTCGGCCTGCGCGGCCTCCACGAGCTCGCCGAGCCGCCGGGTGATGGCTCGCCGCCGCTCCATCGCGGCCAGCTCCACGTCCGAGTTGCCGCGCAGGCGCAGCAGCAGCGTGACCTCAGGCATCCTGGCCACGAGGACCCGCAGGGTGCCGCGCACGGCCGCCTCCACCTTCTCCCCCGGCGCGCCCGGCCCGGCCTGCACCGCGTCGATCGAGGCTTCGAGGGCGCCCAGCGCGTCGTCGAGGGCCTGGCCGAGGATGGCCTCCTTGGACTGCACGTGGTGGTAGATCGCGGACTTGGAGATCCCCAGGTGCGTGGCCAGCATCCCCATGGACGTGGCCTCGTAGCCGTGCCGGTTGAACACGTCCACGCACACCGCCAGCAGGGTCTCGCGGTCGTAGCCGGGGCGCCCGCGGCGGGGCAGGCCGGCGACGGCGGCGTCGGGTTGGGAGTCGGTCACGGTGTCCTCTCGGGGCCTGGCAGGCGGGTCGGCTGACCCAGCGTAGCCGCCGCGCGGGGACGGACGACGACGGCGGGCGCGGGCCACCGTCCGCCTCCGACGGGCGCGGGCCGGGCTCCGGCCGGATCAGGCCTTGTCGCGCAGGTCGTAGACGCGCTTGAGCTTGCCGGAGGAGCGGGTCAGGGTGTCCGGCTCCACGACGTTGATGGCACACGAGGAGCCGATCTTCGTCTTGATCTCCTTCTGCAGCAGGCGCGCGCCCTCCTGGGCGGCCTCGAGGGTGGCCTCCACGCGGCGCTCGATGTTCACGGCCATCTCGTCCATGCGGTTCGGCCGCGTGATCTCGAGGGTGAAGTGCGGGGAGAGCGTGGGAATCTGGAGGGCGAGCTCCTCGATCTGCGAGGGGAAGAGGTTCACGCCGCGCAGGATGATCATGTCGTCGGAGCGGCCGGTGATGCGGCCCATGCGGCGGTGGCCCGGGTGCGAGGTGCCGGGCAGCAGGCGGGTGAGGTCGTGCGTGCGGTAGCGGATGATCGGCAGCGCCTGCTTGGTGAGCGAGGTGAAGACGAGCTCGCCGGGGCGGCCGGTCTCCAGCACCTCGTCCGTGAACGGGTCGATGATCTCGGGGCGGAAGTGGTCCTCCCAGATGTGCAAGCCGTCCTTCGTCTCCACGGACTCGCCGGCCACGCCGGGGCCCATGACCTCAGAGAGGCCGTAGATGTCCACGGCGTCGATGTCGAAGGTCCGCTCGATCTCGCGGCGCATCTCCTCGGTCCACGGCTCGGCGCCGAGGATCGCGACCTCGAGGGAGGACTCGCGCGGGTCCAGCCCGAGCTTCTTGAAGCCGTCCGCGATGGTCAGCAGGTAGGTGGGCGTGGAGAGGATGGCGCGCGGCTGGAAGTCGGTGATCAGCTGCACCTGCTTCTCCGTCTGCCCGCCGGACATCGGGATCACGGCGGCTCCGACGCGCTCGGCGCCGTAGTGGGCGCCGAGGCCGCCGGTGAACAGGCCGTAGCCGTACGCGTTGTGCACACGGTCGCCGGGGCGGATGCCACCGGCGCGGAAGCAGCGGGCGACCAGGGTGGCCCAGGTGGCCAGGTCGTCGTCGGTGTAGCCGACCACGGTGGGCTGGCCGGTGGTGCCGGAGGAGGCGTGGATGCGGCGCAGCTCGGGACCCGTGGCCGCGAACGCGCCGAACGGGTAGCTCTTCCGCAGGAACTCCTTGTCCGTGTACGGGAACTTGGCGAGGTCGCCCAGCTCCTTGAAGTCGGAGGGGTGCACGCCGTGCGCGTCGAAGTGCTCCTGGTAGGCGGGCACGTTCTCGTAGGCGTGGTGCAGGGTCCAGCGGAGGCGTTCGAACTGGAGCGCCTCGATCTGGTCCCGGCTCATCGTCTCCTCGGGGTCCTGCGCCCCGCGGTCGGCGGGGGCGGGCAGGGGTGCCGGCGTGTACGGGTTGGGGATCGAGGCCTCGAGCATGGCGTCCTCCTGGGGATGCGGGGTCGGTGGGGCCGGGCGGTGTTCGACGACGGCGGCGCACCGGCGGGTGCGCCGGCCCGTCAGCGTCCGGGGGCGGGGATGGTGCGGGAGCGGCCGCGGAAGGCGGCCACCGGGGTGCCGTCGTCGATGGTGACGGTGATGTCGTAGACGGCCGAGCGGCCGGCCGCGGCGACCAGGCGGCCCTCCGCGACGAGGGTCTGCCCGGCGCGGGTGGCCGCGAGGAAGTTGACGTCCACGCCGGAGGCCACGGTGAGGGTGGAGCCGTCCGAGGCGGGGTCGTTGCAGGTCAGCGCGAAGCAGGTGTCAGCGAACGCGAAGACGGCGCCGCCGTGGGCCATGCCGAAGCCGTTGTGCTGGTCCTCGGTGAGCGTCATCCGGATGCGCGCGTGATCCTTCTCGGCGACTTCGAGGGTCACGCCGAGCCACCGGGCCACGCGGTCCTGCGCGAGCATGGGGTGGTGTGCGGTCTCGGTCATGGGCGGGCCTCCCTGCCGGCACGTGCGCGCCGGCGCGGCGACGCGGAGAATTACTGAACGATCATTAGGTAACGCCCTGGGTGTGACCCGCGTCAAGTCCGGTGCGGCGTGTGACGCGTGCCGCCCCGCCCTGCCGCTGCCGGGGCGAGGCGCACCGGGATCCTGTGCGCGGCCCTGCCTCACGTGTCCGCGTCTCCTGTCTAGGGTGACCGCATGGTGACCTTCGCGCCGGACCGCGCCTCCTTCATGCTCAGCCCCTCGGACATCACCGCCGCCGCGACGTGCACGTACGGGTGGCTGCGCGGGACGATGGACCCCGCGCTCGGGCGCGCCCCGCGGATCGGCGTGGCGGACGCGTTCCTCGAGCGGGTCTCCCGCCTCGGGGACGAGCACGAGTCCCGCGTGCTCGCGCGCCTCGAGGCGGAGCACGGCGCGGACCAGGTGGTCCGGCTCACCCGCCCGGAGCGCTACACGCCCGAGGGTGTGCAGGCTGCCCGCAAGCGCACCGCCGAGGCGCTGGCCGCGCGCCCCGCCGTCGTGTTCCAGGGGATGCTGCACGACGGCGCGTTCGGCGGCCTGGCCGACTTCCTCGTGCTCCGCACGGACGAGGAGCACCCTGAGGGCGCGTACGAGGTGGTGGATACGAAGCTGGCCCGGCATGCGCGGGTGACGGCGCTGCTGCAGATCGCCGCGTACGCGGACCTGCTGGACGGCATGGGCGTGCCGCGGGCGCGGCAGGGCAGCCTGTGGCTCGGGGACGGTTCCCGGCACGTCGCGGACTTGGACGAGGTGATCCCGGTGCACCGGCACCAGCGCGCCCGGCTGGAGGCGCTGCTGCAGGATCACGTGGCCGCCGGGGAGCCCGCCCGCTGGGGTGACGACCGCCTGAGCGTCTGCGGCGCATGCGAGGCGTGTGAAGAGGCCGTCGCCGAGCACCGGGACGTGCTGCTCACGGCGGGGGCCACGCGGTTGCAGCGCACCCGGCTGCGCGAGGCCGGCATCACGACCATCGAGCAGCTCGCGGCGTCCGTCGCGCCGCCGGAGGGCATGGCCCGCCGCGCGTGGGAGGCACTGCGGGAACAGGCGGCGATCCAGCTGGAGCCGGCCGGGGCGGACGGGCTGCCGCCGCATCGGATCGTGGACCCGCGCGCCGTGGCGGGGCTGCCGGCGCCGGACGCCGGAGACGTCTTCTTCGACTTCGAGGGGGACCCGCTGTGGGTCTCCGCGGACGGGAGCATGGAGGGCCTCGAGTACCTGTGGGGCTGGGTCGAGGCACCGGGCGGGGGCACCGCGCGCACCGCCTCGGCCGACTTCGGGTTCACGGGTCTGTGGGCGGACACCCGTGCCGCCGAGCGGGCGGCACTCGAGCAGTTCGTGGCGTTCGTGGAGGCGCGGCGCGCGGCCCACCCGGGGATGCGGATCTACCACTACGCCGCGTACGAGGTCACCGCGCTGAAACGCCTGACCGTGCGCCACGGCGTGGGCGAGCGCGAGCTGGACGACTGGCTGCGCGCGGGGTTGTTCGTGGACCTCTACTCCACGGTCCGCGCCGCCCTGCGGGCCGGTGTGCCGAGCTACTCCATCAAGAAGCTGGAGCCCCTCTACATGGGGGCGGAGCACCGGGCGGAGGACGGCGTCACGACAGCGGCGGACAGCGTCACCGAGTACCACCGGTACGTCGCCGCGATGGAGGCCGGGGACACCGAGGTCGCGGGGGCGATCCGCGCCGACATCGAGGACTACAACCGGTACGACTGCGTCTCCACGGCGCGGCTGCGGGACTGGCTGCGGGCGCAGGTCGAGCCTGAGGAGGCCGCCGTCGCGGACCGTCCCGTCGACGCCGCCGCGACCGGGGACGAGCCGCTGGTCGAGGCCGCGCCGGAGCCCGAGCAGGACCTCACGGCCGCGTTGCTCGCGTTGGTGCCCGCGCCGGGCGCGGAGGCAGTGCCTGGGCCGGAGGAGCGCGGCGTCGCCCTGCTCGCGGCCGGTCTCGGGTTCTACCGTCGCGAGGAAAAGCCCATGTGGTGGGCGTACTTCGACCGGGGCGTCTCCCCCGTGGACGAGTGGCAGGAGCCCCGTGCCAACGTGGTCGTGGACCGGATCGACGTCGTGGAGGACTGGAACCGGCCGACCAGCCGGCACGCCCTGCAGCGGGTGCTCCGGGTGACCGGTTCGCTCGAGCCCGGCACCCTGCTCGTGCCGGGTAGCACCGTGAAGTCCGTCTACGAGGACCTTCCGGTTCACGCCGAGCTGCAGCCGAACGCGGTGCGCTGGATCGGCCTGAACATGGACGTGGAGGACGTGGAGGATCTGCCGGACGGGCGCTCCGTGTTGCGGCTGCGTGAGAAGCTGCCCCGCGGCGCCGAGCAGTTCGACCAGCTGCCTATGGCGGCCTTCCACTACGCGAAGGTCCCCACGGACAGCCTCGAGGCGCGCATCCGCGAGCTCGCGGTCGCCACGGACGCGGCGGGCGCACTGCCCGCACCCGGCGCGTCCGCGTGCGTGGACATCCTCGCCCGGCGCACGCCGACGACGACGGGCCGTCCGCTCCCGGAGATCGTCGCCGACTCCAAGGGTGCGCTGGACCGCACCGCCCTGCTCGTGGAGGCTCTCGAGTCTGCCCGCGGCTCGTACGTCGCGGTGCAGGGTCCTCCCGGCACGGGCAAGACGCACGTGGGCAGCCACGCGGTGAAGGCGCTCCTCGAGCGCGGCTGGAGCGTCGGTGTCACGGCACAGTCCCACGCCGTCGTGGAGAACTTCCTGCAGAAGCTCCTCTCGATCGGGGTGCCCGCCGAACACGTCGCCAAGGCGATCTCCAGCCGGGCGACGCCGAACCCGGACGCCCCGTGGGAGGAGATCCAGAACAAGGAGGCCGGCGAGGTCGTCGGACCGGGGCGCGTGGTGGGAGGCACCCCCTGGACCTTCGCCCATGACGCGTTCTCCGGCGTCGACCTGCTCGTGATCGATGAGGCGGGCCAGTTCTCCCTCGCGCACACCCTCGCCGCCGGATCCGCGGCCGAGACGCTGCTCCTGCTCGGCGATCCCCGCCAGCTCCCCCAGGTCACCCAGGGCATCCATCCGGAACCGGTGGGTGATGCGGCCCTGGACTGGCTGATCGAGGGGCAGGCCACCCTCCGGCCCGAGCGCGGCTTCTTCCTGGACCGCTCCTGGCGCATGCACTCGACGCTCTGCGCGCCGGTCTCCGAGCTCTCCTACGCCGGCCGCCTGCGCTCGCACACCCCGCGGGCCGACGCCCGCCGGCTCGACGGCGTGGAGCCCGGGCTGCACCCGTGGCCGGTCTCCCACACGGGCAACGCCGTGTCCTCGCCGGAGGAGGCCGCGGCCGTCGTCGAGATCGTCCGGTCACTGCTCGGCCGCACCTGGTCCACCGGCCCGGACGACCCCGGCCGACCGCTTGAGCCGTCCGACGTGATCGTGGTGGCCCCGTACAACGCGCAGGTCGCCACGGTCCGGGAGGCGCTCGACGCCGCCGGTCTCGAGGGCACCGCCGTCGGCACCGTGGACAAGTTCCAGGGCCGGGAGGCCGCCGTCGCGATCCTGACGATGGCGGCGTCCTCACCGCAGGAGGTGTCGCGCGGGCTGGACTTCCTCCTGAACCGGAACCGGCTCAACGTGTCGATCTCGCGCGGGCAGTGGGCCGCCTACCTCGTCCACTCCCCCGCCCTCGCGGACGCGCTGCCCACCAGCCCCGAGGACCTGCCGATGATCGGCGCGTTCCTGCGGCTCGTGCACCGCTGACTCAGTCGGTGGCGCCCTGGCGCAGCAGGAACCGCTGCAGCTTGCCGGAGGGGGTCTTGGGCAGCCGATCCACGAAGTGCACCCGGCGCGGGTAGGCGTGCTTGGAGTACTCGTCGCGGACCTTCGCCTGCAGCTCGGCCGCCAGGGCGTCCGGGTCCGCGACGGCCCCGGCGGGCACCACGAACGCCACGACCTCCTCGCCCCGCACCCCCTCCGGGTCCGGCAGGCCGACGACGGCGACCTCCTGCACCCGCGGGTGGTCGATGAGCACGGACTCCACGTCGAACGGGCCGATCCGGTACCCGGCGGCGAGGATCACGTCGTCGTCCCGGGAGGAGAAGAAGAACCAGCCGTCGTCGTCCTGCCGGGCGGTGTCCCCGGTCAGGTACCAGCGGCCGTCCGGGGTGAAGCGCTCCGCGGTCTTCTCCGGCTCCCCGAGGTAGCCGGGGAACCAGAACAGGGGCGAGGCCGCGTCGATCGCGATCTGCCCGTCCCGGATCTCCGCGGCGATCCCCGGCAGGGGCACACCCATCGAACCCGGGCGGGGCGGCGCGGCCAGCTCGGGGTGCGCGGGGGTGCAGATGACCATGCCCAGCTCGGTCTGGCCGTAGTGGTCGCGGATCTCCGTGCCGAGGGCCGCCCGGCCCCACTCGAGCACGGACGGCGGCAGCGGCTCCCCCGCCGTGGACACGCGCCGCAGCCGCAGCGGGGCGTCCTCGGTGACCTCCCCGGCCTTGGCCAGCGCGCGGAACATCGTGGGGGCGCCGGCGAGGTTCGTGACGCCCTGCGAGCGGATCACCTCGACCATGGTCGCCGGGGAGAACGCGCCGCGGTACTGCACCGAGGTCGCCCCGAGCACCAGCGTGCCGACGATCCCGTAGTACAGCCCGTACGCCCAGCCGTGGTCGGCCGCGTTCCAGAACAGGTCCTCAGGGCGCAGGTCCACCGCGCACGTGAGGTAGACGGCGAAGGCGGCGGCCGCGCGCAGCGGCACAGGCACCCCCTTGGGGCGGCCGGTGGTGCCGGAGGTGAACAGCAGGGCGATCGGCCCATCCCCGCCGACGGCGACGTCCTTGGCCAGCGGCGCGGAGTCCGCGAGCGCGTCCCACTCCGGGCCGGTGCGGATGATCTCGATGCCGGGGATGTCCGTGAGCTTCTCGGCCTGGCGGGGCTCGGCGACGACGAGCCGCGCCGCCGCGCCCTCGATGCGCATCCGTGCGGCGCCCTCGGCGAACGCGGTGAACAGCGGCACGTGCACGGCGCCGAGCCGCCACAGGGCCAGCAGCGTGATGACGAGCTCCTCCCGTTTGGACATCATCACGGGGACCCGGTCGCCGCGCGTGACGCCGCGGGCGGCGAGACCGGTGGCGAGGCGGCGGGAGCGGTCGGCCAGCTCGCCGAAGGTGAGGTCGACGGCGGACATGTCCTCCGCCACGAACCGGAACGCCACGGCGTCGGCCGGCCAGCGGTCGCAGAGCAGGTGGGCGGTGCAGGCGTCCGGGGTCTCGACGTCGGCGACCCACCCGGCCATCAACCGGTCGATGGTCCCGGCCTCGCTGGCCTGCCCGATCCGTTCGCTCATCTCGGTCTCCTCATCCCTCGTGGCACGCCGACTCCGGGCGACGGCGACGTCAGCCACGGTAGGTCCGCCGTACCCCGGGCCACCAGGCGCGTCCGCATGTTGCACCCGCCACCCCGTCGCGGCTGAGGACGGGCCCGGTCGTCGCCTTCGTCGGGCGTCCGCGGCGCCTGCCAGAATGGGGGCCATGACCTCGCAGCCCGCGCCCGCGTCCACCGCCCACCGCCGTTCCCTCGCCGAGGCCGGCGTCGCCCTCGGCCCGCTGGACGGGCGCTACCGGCCCGCCGTCGCGCCGCTCGTGGAGCACCTCTCCGAGGCGGCGCTGAACCGCAACCGCATCCACGTGGAGGTGGAGTGGTTCATCCACCTCGCCGAGCACGCCGTGCTGCCGGGCCTGACGCCCCTCACGGACGAGCCGAAGGCCGGCCTTCGGGCCATCGTCACGGATTTCGACGCCGACTCCGTCGCCGAGCTGGCGGCCACCGAGAAGGTCACGGTGCACGACGTGAAGGCCGTCGAGTACTTCATCGCCGACCGCATCGAGGGCCTCGGCCTGGCGCACCTGAAGCCGCTCGTGCACTTCGCCTGCACCTCCGAGGACATCAACAACCTCGCCTACGCGGTGGGCGTGCGCGACGCCGTCGAGCAGGTCTGGCTGCCGGCCGCCCGCGCCGCCGTGGCCACCGTCTCCGCGATGGCCGCCGAGGCCGCCGAGACCCCCATGCTCTCCCGCACGCACGGCCAGCCGGCCACGCCGACCACGCTCGGCAAGGAGATGGCCGTGTTCGTCCATCGCCTGGGCCGCCAGATCGCGCGCGTCGAGTCCCAGCCCTACCTCGGCAAGATCAACGGCGCCACCGGCACCTACGCCGCCCACCTGGCGGCGGCTCCGCAGGCGGACTGGCAGGACGTCGCCCGCTCGTTCGTGGAGCACCTCGGCCTCACCTGGAACCCGCTGACCACCCAGATCGAGTCACACGACTGGCAGGCGGAGCTGTACGCCGACGTCGCGCGCTTCAACCGGATCCTCCACGGCTTCTGCGTGGACGTGTGGAGCTACATCTCCATCGGCTACTTCGCGCAGATCCCCGTGGCCGGCGCGACCGGCTCCTCCACCATGCCGCACAAGGTGAACCCGATCCGCTTCGAGAACGCCGAGGCCAACCTCGAGCTCTCCTGCGCGCTGCTGGACTCCCTGGGCGCCACGCTGGTGGAGTCCCGCTGGCAGCGCGACCTCACCGACTCCACGTCGCAGCGCAACATCGGCGTGGCCCTGGGCCACTCGGTGCTCGCGCTGAGCAACGTCACGAAGGGCATGGGCCAGCTGCAGGTGGCCGAGCCGGTGCTCGCCGACGACCTGGACCACAACTGGGAGGTCCTCGGCGAGGCGATCCAGACCGTGATGCGCGCCGAGGCGATCGCCGGCGTCGCGGGCATGGACAACCCGTACGAGCGCCTCAAGGAGCTCACCCGTGGCCAGCGCGTGGACGGGGAGCGCATGCGGGAGTTCGTGGCCGGCCTCGGCCTGTCCGACGACGCCGGGGCCCGCCTGCTGGCGCTCACGCCGGCCTCGTACACAGGCATCGCGGCCGAGCTGGCCGCCGAGTTCGGCAGGCGCTGACGGGCCGGCCGAACAAAAAGAACAAATACGATGTGAGCATGCGCTATCCCGTGCCCGGCCCGGACCAGCCGAACAGCCCCTTCACGCCGGGGTACGGGCGTCGCCCACTCGTGTTCGGCGGCCACGAAGACCTGCTCCGCGACATGGGCAGAGTCTTCCAAGACCATGACTTCGGCGAGAACCAGTCCGTCCTCCTGTCCGGACTGAGGGGCGCCGGAAAGACCTCCATGCTGCAGCGGATCGAAGACCTCGCCCGGGATGCCGGTTGGCTCGTGATCAGCGAGGATGCCAGCGCGGGCCTCCAACGCAGGCTGGTGGAGAGCACGTTGCCAGACGTCGTGAACTCCCTGCCCCGGCAGACCAAACGTGAGCTCAAGGAACTGGGGCTCTGGCACTTCTCCGCCGCGTGGGAGGTCACAGAGCGTCCCTCTCGTCCCCTCATGCGCAATGATCTGGTGACCATTGCCCGACATGCCGGGGTGCGCGGAATCCTCATCACGATCGACGAGGTCTCCTCGGGCAAGACGCGCCTACGAGAGGTCAGCGCCGTCGCACGGGAGGTCTCCCATGCAATCAGCCGCGGAGCGGACATCGTGGTGGCTTTCGCCGGCATCAAGGTCCACCTCGATGAGCTCGTACGACAGGAGCACACGACCTTTCTCCGCCGCTCCCGGACCGCCGACTTCCACCGACTTTCCCCGAGGGAGACCCGCCACGTCCTCGCGGAGACGGCACGCCTCGGCGGCCGGGAGTTCACCGCAGAAGCCCTGGAGATGCTGATCGCCGCGGCCCAGGGCTACCCCTACCTCGTCCAGCTGCTGGGCGACTACGCGTGGCGACACCGCCCGGCCCATCCCCGGATCGACCTGTCCGCCGCCGAGGCAGCCCGCGACCGGGGGCTGCAGGCGGTGATGGACCGTGTGCTGTCGAAGGTCTTCAACGACCTCTCCGCCAAGGATCAGGAGTTCCTCCGCGCCATGGCTGTCGACGAGGAGCGATCCCGCATCGGCGACATCACCGCGCGCCTCGGCTCCTACAGCCAGTATGTGAATCAGTATCGGAACCGACTCATCGACAGCGGCTACGTGTAGCCGGACGGATACGGGTACCTCCGCTTCGCCCTTCCCTATCTCGGCGCCTACATCCGCTCTCTGACCGACAGGGGCCCGGCGTCGGCTCCGGACGACGACTGGAGCGCCTACCCGCCACCCCTGACATGAAAGGTGCCGACCCGGGCTGCGGGGACACCACAGGAGCGTCCCCGCTACCGTGACCCCATGCTGACCTCCTCCCTCGCCGCCTGGCTGCTGACCACGTCCCCCAAGAACCCGGAAGAGCTCCAGCGCGACCTGCCCTCCGCCGTCGACGAGACCGGCCAGGTGGCCCAGGCCGTCACCCAGATCGTCACGGCGGTGGACCTGGTGGGCGTGTTCTTCTTCGCGATCTCCGGCGCCATCCTGGCCGTCCGGAAGGGGTACGACATCGTCGGCTCGCTACTGCTGGCGCTCATGGTGGGCACCGGTGGCGGCGTGATCCGCGACCTGATCGTCAACCAGGACGTCCCGTCCGCCTTCCGCAACCCGTGGTATCTCATCCTGCCCGTGCTGGCGTCCCTGGGCGTGTTCTTCAAGGTCTTCGACGGCGAGCGCGGCAAGAACGCCGTGATGCTCGTGGACGCGGTGGGCCTGGCCGTGTACTGCGTGGTCGGCACCCGGATCGCGCTGCTCGGGGGCCTCTCCCCCGTCTCGGCCGCGGTGCTCGGGCTCGTCACGGCGGTGGGCGGCGGCCTGCTGCGCGACGTGGTGGCGGGCGAGCCTCCGGCCGTGTTCGGCGGGCGCGGCTGGTACGCCGTGCCTGCGCTGATCGGCGCCGCCGCCACCTCCGCGCTGGGCCAGGCCGAGTGGCTGAGCATCTACACGATGCTCGCGGTGATGCTCGTGGTCCTGACGCTGCGCGCGGTCTCCCTGCGCAAGGAGTGGATGGCCCCGGGCGCGGAGATCACCGGGGAGACCCAGCGCCAGCGCATGGACCCGGACGGCGCCCCGCCCGTGCCGGACGTCCGGGACCAGGGCAGCCCCGCCGACCCGCCGCGCGAGATCGGCCAGGAGCCCACCACGCCCACCCCGCAGGTCAAGGAGAGCGCCATGGACCGCGCCGTCGAGGGCGACGACGGCGCCTACCGCCACTGATTCCCCCTCCCCCTGGAAAGGAGCCGCCGTGGACCTGCAGCAGCTGTTCGCCGAGCTGGCCGACGTCCCCTGGCTGCTGACCGTCCTGGACCTGGTGGGAGTGTTCTTCTTCGCGGTCTCCGGGGCGCTGCTGGCCGCGCGCAAGGACTTCGACCTGGTGGGCTCCGTGGCGTTGGCCCTGTTGGCGGGCCTGGGCGGCGGCATCACCCGGGACATCCTCCTGGACCGAGGCCTGCCGGCATCGCTGCAGGACCCGATCTACCTGGCCCCGCCCGTGCTGGTGTCCCTGCTGGTGTACGTCAAAGTGATCCACCCGAACCGCCTGAACCTGACCATCACGCTGTTCGACGCGGCGGGCCTGGCCCTGTTCACGGTCTCCGGCGTGATGATCGCCCACGCGATGGGCGTGCACCCGGTGTCCGTGGTGGTGGTGGCCACCGTGGGCGCCCTCGGCGGCGGGGTGCTGCGGGACATCGTGGCCAACGAGGTGCCGTCCATCTTCGACCCCCGCGGCGTGTACGTGATGCCCGCCGTGGTGGGGGCGGCCGCGGCGGAGCTCGTGGCGCAGCGCGGTGCCCTGAACGCGTTCACGGGCTTCCTGATCGCGCTCCTGGTCTTCACGGTGCGCATGCTCGCGTACCGCTACCAATGGCGCCTGCCCGGCGCGGACGTCAGCCAGGACAAGGACCGACTGGACCGCCTGCGCCGCCTCGCGGAGCAGGCGCAGAAGGCGGCCGTCCGACGCGCGGCCCGCGCCCGGGAGCGGGGGCCGCGGGCGGCCTTCGGCCCCGCCGAGGAGTACGAGGGCCAGGTGCGTGTGGAGGACTGGGACCCGGACACCCAGGCCATCACGGTGGTGGACGAGGCGACCCGCCAGTCCGTTCGTTACCACCCGGAGACCGGCATCATGGACGTCACGGACCTGCGCACCGGCCGCACCCGGTCCTACGACGACCCGGACGACGACTGGGTGGTGGACACCGGCTCGGCCGAGGGCGCGGACGCGGACCGGGACGACGCCGGCCGGTGAGACGGTCTATGCTGGAGGTCCATGACCGGCACCGCAGACAGCGTCCCCACCATGGCCCCCTCCACCTCGGACTCGACCTCCCGCCCCCTCGGGTTCGACCGGGAGAAGTACATCGAGCTCCAGTCCCAGCACATCCAGGAACGCCGCCGCCAGCTCGGCGGCAAGCTCTACCTGGAGATGGGCGGCAAGCTCTTCGACGACCTGCACGCCTCCCGCGTGCTGCCCGGCTTCACCCCGGACAACAAGATCGCGATGCTCGACCGCATCAAGGACGAGACCGAGATCCTGGTGTGCTTCAACGCCAAGGACCTCGAGCGGAACAAGGTCCGCGCGGACCTGGGCATCACGTACGAGGACGACGTCCTGCGCCTCGTGGACGTGTTCCGGGAGCGCGGGTTCCTGGTGGAGCACGTGGTGGTCACGCAGCTGGAGGACGCCAACCACCGCGCGCTGGCGTTCCTCGAGAAGCTCGAGCGCCTCGGCCTGAAGGTGGCCCGCCACCGCGTGATCCCCGGCTACCCGCACGCCATGTCCACGATCGTCTCGGAGCAGGGCTTCGGCGCGAATGAGTGGTCCGAGACCACGCGGGACCTCGTCGTCGTGACGGCCCCCGGCCCGGGCTCCGGCAAGCTGGCGACGTGCCTGAGCCAGGTGTACAACGATCGGCAGCGGGGCATCCCGGCCGGCTACGCGAAGTTCGAGACGTTCCCCATCTGGAACCTGCCGCTCGAGCACCCGGTGAACGCCGCCTACGAGGCCGCCACCGTGGACCTGGACGACATCAACCTGATCGACCCGTTCCACCTGGCCGAGTACGGCGAGCGGGTGACCAGCTACAACCGCGACGTCGAGGTGTTCCCGCTGCTGTCCGCGCTGCTGGAGAAGGTCACGGGCACCACCCCGTACAAGTCCCCCACGGACATGGGCGTGAACATGGCCGGCGCGGCGATCGTGGACGACGAGGTGTGCCAGGAGGCCGCGAAGCAGGAGATCATCCGGCGCTACTACAAGGCTCAGGTCAACGAGGCCCTGGAGGGCGCGGACGACACCGAGTCCGAGCGCGTGGCCCTGGTGATGTCCAAGCTGGGGCTGAGCTCGGAGGACCGCCCGGTGGTGGGCGCCGCGCAGTTGGTGGCCGAGCGCACCGGTGAGCCCGGCGCGGCCGTGCAGCTGGCGGACGGCACCCTGGTGACCGGCAAGACCTCGGAGCTGCTGGGCTGTTCCGCGGCGGTGCTGCTCAACGCCCTCAAGGTGCTGGCCGGCATCGAGGACGACGTGCACCTGCTCTCCCCCGCCTCGATCGAGCCGATCCAGACGCTCAAGACCGTGCACCTGGGCTCCAAGAACCCGCGGCTGCACACGGATGAGGTGCTGATCGCACTCTCCGTGTCCGCGGCGACCGACGAGAACGCGAAGGCGGCCGTCGACCAGCTGGCGAGCCTCGAGGGCTGCGACGTGCACACGACGACGATCCTCGGCTCCGTGGACGAGGGCATCTTCCGGTCCCTGGGGATGCTCGTGACGAGCGAGCCGAAGTTCCAGAAGAAGGGGCTGTACCGGAAGCGGTGAGGCGGGGCGGTACTTGCGGTCGCTTTCGTTGATGAAACGGGCGACCCCTGGGCGTTTTCGTTCGAGAAGCGGGAGCGGGCCGCCCGTGGGTCACGGCCCGCTCAGGAGGCCCCGGCGGTGCGCCGGGGCCTCCGTGCATTCACGACGTCGATGATCCGCTCGGCGACGACAGCCGGGTCCTCGTGCTCCCAGAAGCGGAGGACGAGCCAACCTCGCTCGGTCAGTACTCGGGTGGTCTCCGCGTCACGAGTGCGATTGGTGGCCACCTTGTCCGACCAGTAGCCGCCGTTGGCCTTCGGAGCGATGTAGTGCTCCGGACAGCCGTGCCAGTAGCAGCCGTCGATGAGCACGACCACACGAGCGGGCCGGAACAGGATATCCACGGTGCGGCGCAGGTCCTTCTCCGGCCGAGCGTTGACACGGTAGCGCAGGCCGGCTACGTGGAGCCGGCGACGGACGGCGAGCTCGGGCTTGGTGTCTCGGGCCCTGTTCCCGCGCATCGTCGCGCGCGCCACCGGAGAGGAAGCCCAAGAGGTGCCTTCGGAACCTCTGCCCGTCATCTCCCTCCGAAGAGACGCCGAAGCGTGGGCCGGCGACGGGCAGTGGCCTGCGGCACCGACTCAGGAGCAAATTCCACCGGAGCCAGGGACTCGCTCGCGACCGCATCAACAGCCATGGTCGATGACTTCGCGCCTCTCACATCACGGCCCCGCGGCTCTGATGCCTCCTGATACTGGTGGTCCACGACAGAGCGCAGACAATCCTCATCACTCGTCGTCAGATCAGCGAAGCCTGTAGCGGCTCGAATCGGCATGATGAACTGCCGATAGCCTTCCCCCGTCTTCTCTCCTCTGGCAGTCCCCTCAGCAAGGAACTTCTCCATCACGATTCGAGCAACGGCCGGGTTTCTCCATAAGGAGGGTCTCTCGAGAATGGCAGCGTAGAGGTCCTCCGAGGGACGGCGGGACTCCACAATCTCGGGGCCGAACAACACCCACCGCTTCCAAAGCCTCTCCATCACATGCCGCCGGTTGCCACCGATGAGGCGATCTTGGAACGACTTACGACTCGGCGCTGTCTGGGAGGAGCGAATTCGACGCGTTGCCAGGTCGGGGAGCAGGGCGAGAGCTAGGAAGTCCCAGACCTGTGGGTGAGCGAACTCCGCGCGTTGTCCAGAGGACATCGTGAAGAGGGCGCGGCCGAGAGCCAGGTCGAAGTCCGCCATGCTCGGCTGCGGCGCGATAGAGACTTCTTTAAGCAGGGCCTCACGCAACCGCAGCAGCTCGTCCACTGTGGCAGGAGCTCCGCCGGTGGAGGGGAAGGCATCAGGAGCCGCCACGGCATCCTCAACCACCCCACGGTCGAATTCCATCACCCCGTCGCTCTCCCACAGGAAGATGCGCTGCTGGCGTGCAGCTGTCGGCGACAGTCGCGGCATGAGCGTGTACTGATTCATGCATCTCCCTCCAGCAAGTGAGTCGCGGACATCAAGAGGTACTCGAAGTACTCGGGCTCATCTCGGTAGATTCCACACACCTCCCGAAGTGAACGTTGGAAGAACCGAGCCGCGATCCGAGCCGCGGCAGCGGCGATGGACTCAGGGTTTTCCTCGGCCACCGCGTCCACACCACCGCTCAGAGACGCATCGGACCCACTCTCCGCAAGATCCCGACTGAGGCGATGGGCGGCGGCGATCAGCTGGCGTGCGATGTCAGCCTCAAGCAGTGCCATAGAAATGCGTGGTGCTGTGCCGTCGAGCAGGTCGATCGCTTGGGGATAGTCCTCGTTCACATAGAGGCGCATCGACGACCTGAATCCGTCCTCGAGACCCGCAGCGTAGAGGTCGAAGCGCCACGGGGCCGCTTGCCAGGACTCATTCCTGAACGACACCACGCTTACCGGGAAGCCCGGCTGACTCGGTTCCAGCGAGACCTTCTCCGTTTTGGCCTCCGCCACGATCCGGTCTCGGAGCCAGGGCTGGTCAGCAACCGGCGCCACGATCGTGGCCGCCAAATCGAGCTGAGCCGTGACCTCATGTGCATCAAGACGTAGCTCTCCACGCGCGACGAAACGGTCTCCGCTCCGCGTCAACGGTGTTCGGCGCGAGAGGATGAACGCCGTCGCCGAGCAGGTCACAGAAACCACGAGTACAGGAGCCCCCGGTGATTCAAGTGCCTCCAGCGCGTCAGCATCAACGCTCACGTCGATCAGAAATGTGAGAGAAGAGTTTGCATCGCAATGCTCCGCGAGATCCTGGAGAGAGACATCGCGACCATCGCAGTCGACCGCCCACCGCTGCCACGAGGCGGAGCTCGGGTCCAGACGGGGAAACGGTGAGAGGAACAACGGCGCCATCAAGCCCCCCTGCCCACGACGAGGTCGAAGGTCATCGCCGCGGTGAAGTGGGGCGTGATCTTCACCGACCCCTCAGTCGGTCCTGTGATCGCGATGGTAGGTCCCGAACGACGTTCAGTACCCAGGGCCCACTCCACGTCGACATTCGACGCATCCATCTCCACCGCACCGCCCCACTCACGCGCCTTGACCACCGCCTCCACGATTCTCTCGCGTCCCTCCTCGTTCTGCACTTCGAAGTCAATCTCCCAGGCTCCACCTGGGAGCTGCCGGCTGCCTCGAAGGTGCACCGTGGCGTTGCCCTGGTTGCCTGGCCTTCGACGTCCGCCGGACGAGGATCCACCCGCGTGGTCCCCCTGTGCAGTCGTGTCCTCCGAGCTCGACATGCTTCCGGGAGAACTCGGGACGGGAGGTCCTGAAAGGGAGGTGTCCAAGTCCGTCGGCACGAATGAGTTGAGGGCACGGGAAAGCACGCGCGCGGACCGGACCTCTCCCCGGATCTTCTTCGCCGAGTCCTTGCGGACAAAGCCGCGCACCTTGGAGGTCACGTTCTGCATCGTGTGGCCTACGACGTAGACCGCCACGGGGTTGTCCGGGATCGAGACATTCCAGGCGTCATGCGTCGCCGGCTCTGATGCAGCGAAATGCCGATCGCACTCCGGAGTCGGCTTGAAAACGCCGAACCACTCGTACATCTCGCCTTCGTCGACAGGCATCGGAGTGTAATTGACCACGATCTCCGTCTCGGAACGCATCACGGAAAGGCTGTCCCGCTTGCGTGTCTCCTCATCGGAGGCCAGCGGGTCCCTTAGAACCTTCGCCATGTAGAGGTGTCCCGTCGTCCGATCATCGCGCCCGCCGAAGTAGTCCTCAAGCGGGTAGCCTGCAGAGGCCTTGGGGTTCAGACGGATTGGAGTCACTGCCTCCTCTCGGATGCCGACCGGGACAGCCCACGGAGAGGCGGCGTCTTCTCCGAGCTGAGCAGATCGGATGGCGGCGAGGCCGTGCGCATACACGGGAAGACGCTCCTCGACGACAGTGGCGATGTCTACCTCCTCACCACGTACGGAGAACTGGACGATCATGGGGGCATCCCCGTCACCGTATGGCACCACCTTGGGCCAGGCACTCGCCACCAGCGCATCGAGCATCTGTTGCCCGAGCATGTCGCACTGCTCGTCCGTGCCCACCGGGACCCACTCGTCCACGTCGCCGTCCCGGTGAGTGAGCACGGTAGGAGCGAGGACGAGGATCGACGTCCCCGTCTCCTCCTCGCCGAAATGCGTCTCGAACAGCGCCTCGCCCAGGAATTTGGCGTGGTCACCGCGCAAGGGGAGGATCTCCTCCTGGTCCATGTCTCCCCACCAGTGGGCTCCCGTGTACCGCTTGCCACCGATGTCGAACTCATCGTGGAGAGCCGAGGCGATGAGCCTGTCCTCGAGAGTCCCGTCGCCTCGTTCGCACCGGGTCCAGTAGACGACGGCATGGGCTGCCGACGCCTCAAAGGTCGCCGTCTTGCCGAAGCCGTAGGTCCCTCCAGATCCGCCCCCCTGGGGCTTCGTGGTCCCGATGTCGAAGACGAAGGCGTTGAAGTTGTTCGGCTGTCCGGGTAGGGCGGCTTCGCCTGACCTGACGGGCCCGTTCAAGCCGGTGGTCCCACGGTCGAAGATCTCCACCACATGGAGGTCGGGAGAGGTCAGCGCGGCCTGCAACTTTCCCAGCTTCAGCTCCTCAGTGATCTCCGTGAAGATTTCCGTGGAGAGAATCTCCCGGACAGAGGTGTCCGCGCGGCGGATGCTGGCGCCGTAGGCGGGGAACCAGTTCTCATGATCTGCCGCGTCCCATGAGTTCTGCAGGGTCTCCCGAACAAGGACGTCCAGGCGGGTGAGATGACCCTGGGTATTCAGAAGTTTGCCGCGGCCTCCGCTGGTCTGGTCACCCGGCCCACGAGGCTTGGAGTAGCGGCGCAGTCGAACCTCAGCCACCAAGTCAGGCCTCCTCTCGAGCAATTCTGGTGAAGTCGAACTCCTCGCTGAAGCCGTCCCCCAGGGCGGACAGGTCCAGTGAGTAGCTGAGGTCCGAGACAGCGTTGACGACAGCCTCGGGCAGGACGGAGCGGCGTAGCACCGGGGTGCTCTCCGTGATATGCCAGTACTTCGTGGAGACCAGTTTGAACCGATGGTCCTCCGTTCCCGGCATGTCGACGACGTATCTCAAAGCCGCCAGCCGTTTGCGCATACCAGACTCGTCGACTCCTGCGTCGACGATCTCCTCGACCAGGTCGGAGAGCAGCTCTCCGCGCGGGTGGGGATCCACCTCAGTGACGGCCAGGTAGAGATCAGAACCTTCCGAGGGCTCCAGCTGACGAAGACCGTGAATCGTGACGGCCTGGCGGTTCTGGAGTGCGGCGGTCTTCACCTCCATGCTGACCACGTCGCCCACGAAATCATGCCGGCCCCGCTCCGGACCTTCCCACAGGGGCAACGCCGAGGCGCCATGAACCGCAACGATCTGGCGGAGGATGCTGAGCTCCCCATAGAGACCCTTCAGCGCCTGCTCGCTGATCCCCTCGCGGGCGATCATCAGCAGTCGGCGCCATTCGCGCACCGTGCTGGCGAGTGCGTCATAGACAGTTCCGCCCGCATCCACGCTGGCAATGACGTCCTCGAGGAACGTATGGAACACCCCCTCGAGCCGGGGTTCGAGGCACCGGATCTGCACTGCTCTCAGCGCATCTCCGAGCTCATTCTGAATCGTCGCCGACGCGAGACGGATGGCCTGGCTCACTTCAATATTGAGAAGCCGGTCGTCCCCGGACTCGAAGAAGGCGGTCGGCGTGCTCAGCTGGTCCTTCCCCACCCACACGCGACGGCCGACCGGCCGTCCCTGTACTTCGACGACGTGGAACTCGGAAGCGCTCCATGCACTGGGCTCATTCGCAACACGCGCGAACGCCTCACGCATTCGGGTCATTCTCAGGCTCCTCCTCATCAGCTGCGGGGATCTCGACCGCGAGGAAATCCCCGTCATGCGTGAGCAGGCCCTCCGTATCCGAGGGGAGGACCATCGCGTAGCCGAAGAAGGGTTCGTTCGTATCAACTTCGGCCAGGGCGGGGTCGATCTTCTTAAGCACTTCCTGCATATCCTCGCGGTCCTTCGCACCGGACCGAGCTCGCGACATGCGCGAGATCGGATAAAGGATCAGCAGGCCTTCTCCGTTCGCACCTCCCTCATTCTTCGGGCGCAACCGAGCGGCGCTCTGCTCATCACCGTTACCAGCGTCTTCTGCAAGCGGGCTGCCCTCAGTCGCCAGGTCCGCGATGCGGTCGTTGCCGGACATGAGCGCTCGGATGTTGACCGACCCCTCTTCGGGGTCCTTGATTGGCGCGCGCCGCACCGCCTTCACCTGAAGGCCCTGCTCCGCGAGCACCTGTTCCCCGCCACCGGCCGCCAGCACGACCCGCCAAGACTTCTCCGGAAGCTTCTTCGCAGCCCAGTCGAGGGCCCGCTTGTGCTCCTCCTTGTGTTTGGGGTGCATGGCGAACTTCTCGAAGAACTCCTGAACACGCTCGAAGCTAACACCCTTGTAGAGCTTCGACCCCTGACCGGGCGCCGATGTCACGGCATGGTCGGAGATGCGGTGAAGGAAGTCGACAGCGATACGGGTGTTCGCCTTCTGCAGACCCGACGTCGCGAAGTCGAACAGAATCGTCTGCTTGTTCCGGCCCTGAAACGTGTACTCGATCTGGCGAGCGTGTTTCATCTTGGCGGGAGCCGTCACCTCAAGACGGCCGGGATGTCGGCGGATCTTGAGCCCGATCTCGCCGGGAGTCTTTCCCTGGCTCGCCATCTCGGTGATCTCTCGACGCACCTCGGCCTCCACCTGGGCAAGGAACTGATAGTCGGAGTCCAAGCCCTCCGCCAGCCAGATCCGTTGCAGGTCCTCGTATCCTGGCCGGTAGCCGAACCAGCGGCCCATCTGCAGGAGGGTGTCGTAGGCCCTGGAGCTACGGGTGAAGAAGGAGACGAAGAGCCCCTCAAGTGTCAGGCCTCGGGAGAGGGTTCCGCCTCCGATGACGATCACCGTGGACGGATGCTCGTCGTCGTACACCAGCCGATCAGCGTGAGCCTCCTTGCCGTTGTCGACGACGACGCGCAGCACGCGAAGCACGTTCAGGATCTCACCCTGGATAGCCGGCCAGGTCGGCGCAGGGCCGTCTCCGGTGTAGAGCTCCGCGACACGGTCCTCCTCCTCGTTGAAGATCGCACGGAACTCGGAGACATCGCCTTCTCGTGCTCGCTCCTTCATGGGATCTAGGAAATCGTTGATCGCCTCCTGCATGGCGAAGTGCGGATCCGTGCGCTCCGTGGTGTGGACGAGCATCGACGAATGCTTGTCCTTCTGGCCGCGCAGACGACGGATGGCGCTCGCCACGATGAACCACCGGATGGCATCACCGAGGGAACTGGTCACCGTCGGAACGAAATCGGCGGCGTCCTTCTGCCGCTGGGGACCCAGATCGCTCCATTCCTCGCGAGGGATACGGCGAATCACGTCGAGTCCCTCGGATTCCTCCCCGTCGAGGAAGCCATCGCGGATTCCGAAGAGGGTCTCCGCCCCGAAGTAGTTCTTGGGTGTCGGCATGACGGCGAGAAAGTCCCGTGGATAGAGGCTCTCGAGGGATCCGGCCGAGGGGTCGTCAGGATCGGCAGCATCCTGAGGGTCCATGAGCACGTTCGCAAAGGGAGTGGCCGTGTAGCCGACGTACGTTCCGTTCCGAACCTTCGACCACACGCGACGCAACTTGGCATTGATCTTCGTCGGGTCATCCTCCGGATTCGGCGAGCTGTCCGGGGTCGCCTGATCGGACTCGTCGTCGATGATCAGGATCGGAAGCCTACGGAGTGTCTGCTCGTCGATCTGGTCGAGGAACTTCAGCAGATGGTCGAGCCGAGAGGTCTGCTTCTTCATCACCGCGATCATCGTGCGGTCTCCGTCCAGAAGGCTGGACACAGTCGACGCGGCGTTGACCCAGCTGGCGGCCTGAAGATCAGTCTGGGTCGTGGTCAAAGTAATCCACTGCTGGGCATTCTCCTCCACACCCAGGTCCCTCGTAATGCGCTTCTGGGTCTGCGCTCGGAGGTTGTTGTAGGTGCCGGAGAAGACGAGCACAAACTTATAGTTCGCATCCAGGGCCTTAGCCGCGACAGCCGCGTAGTTCGCCGTCTTGCCGGACTGGACATTTCCTAGGACCAGGCCCCGACGGCGTTGCATCGAGTACGGCTCGGCGAGTTGCGACACGATCTGATCGCTCGAGCGGTCGATCGAGGGGATCGCTTCTGCCAGGCCCGTGCTGAGCATCTTCTCACGAAGCTGGGACCAGCGCGGCCCTGCCGACGGCAGGTACCAGGAACGATGAGAGCTCTCATTGTTGTCCGAATCCACCGCAATTGCACCGCCTGTGGGATCAATCCGGACACGGATGCGCTCGGCCCACTTGTCAGTCTCAACCCGATGATCATGCAACAGTTCACGTAGGGCTATGACCATCTCATCGTCAGAGTCATCCAGCAGTGACTCCACTGCCTCCTCCATGGTCCGGCCACGCTTCATCCGGTTCACCACCTGGCGGGCGAGCAGATCCTTCATTGCCGAGTTGTCAGTCATGTGCTGGTCCTCCAGGTGGATGCAGGGATCGCGTCTCAGAACAGCCGCTGGGGCGAGGAGCTGTCGCGTGCAGTCGTCAGAGTCGGAGCAATGCTCTCATAGGGAATCCCCAGCAGGCTCCTGAACAGCGCCTGGAAAACGGCGCGCGCTCCGAGCGGCGGAACTGCCATGCCGATCTGCTTCCGAATGGAGTCTCGGCGGCCCTCGAAGTGGAACGTGTCCGGGAACGTCTGGAGACGCGCCCGCTCACGATTGGTGAGGGCTCGCGGCTCGTCCCAGTGGTAGACATGAGTGCCTCCGCCACCGGATCCCGTGACGGTGTAGGACGGCTTGGCCGGGTCGAGGCGCCGATAGATCTGGCTGATGGTAGCGCCCTGGACATTGAGACGGGCCTCGTCGGTCATGCGCTTGGCATTGAATGCATTCTCACCCGGGTCGATGAGCTTCAGTCGCTCGACCACCTGTTTCGACTGACGGGTGCGCTCGTTATTGGTGACGGACGCCGGGATCGGCGCAGCGACAGCCTCACCGGACGTCGCGAAGGGCTGTCTCGTCCCGGGTCCGTGAGTGGGGGCTGGCACGGCGTACTCGACGTCGAGATCATCGCGAACCCCCACGACGAGAACGCGATGCCGCGCCTGAGGAACGCCATACTGCTCGAACCGATAGAGGTGCGGGGTGATGCGGTAGCCCGCGTCCTCGAGTTCTTCGAGGATCAGCTGGAATGCACGGCCGCCGTTCGCGCTACGGATGCCACCGACGTTCTCGGCCACGAACCACTTGGGCCGCTTTGCCTGCAGCACTCGAACGCCAGTCTTGTAGAGCCCGCCGAAATTGCCGTCGAGCCCTTTGTGCTCACCGACGAGGCTGAAGTCGTTGCAGGGAAACCCGAAGGCGAATCCGTCGATGTCGCCGAAGGAGTCGATGTTCTCGGCTGCGGCTCGAGCATCGCCGACTCTGACAGACTTCAGCGTCGCACCGGGAATGTTGCGTCGGTACGTCAGGCAGGACGACTCGTCGATGTCGACAGCCCACGCATGCTGCAGGGACATCCTGTCCCGCAGTTCAGGGTCGCTATCGGCTGCCTGGTGGGCGCCGAGAGCCATGCCTCCAGGGCCGGAGAAGAACTCCCCCATCTTGAACGTTTCCATGCAACCTCATATCGCTGTCCGCCGCAGACCTGCGTGGGAAGCGCGCGCGGCACACTGCAGCTTAGCGCGATTCTGCCGTCTGGGCAGCCTGGAGGGCGCAGTGTTCACAGGCAGCGCACGCTGGTGCCTCTCCCACGGGGACCTCGCATGTCAGAGGATGGCCGCAGCATTGAGACCTATGGAAGGACAAGGACGATGGCCACAATGCCCTGGACCGCGGGGGAGACTCTGCTCGCCCTCGGGCTTGCTCACGACCTGGAGTGGACCAACCCGAGCAAGGGGACGCCCGCAGTCGTCGGCCTGTCTCGCCTGCTCGCTCAGGGTCCCTTCCATCCAGGAATCAGTCTGCCGGACAACTTTCCAAACCCGAATGCCGTCAAGATGAAGGTGTCCAACCTCATCTGGCACTACTCCGGCGGAGAGCACGGTCTCAAGCAGGGGGCAGCGCAGGACCTCGCCCTTGTCCAGCTCTACAGGTCAGATCCGGCGCTCGTGTTAAGCCTGGCGCACGACCTCCGCTCCCTGGTCGAGCAGTCGTTTGGAGATGCGGCCCTCGTCCCCTGGCCTCACGAGTCGTCCGCCCACACCCGCCGCTCGACCCCGTCGACGGTCATCACGCCGCCGTGCGGCAGCACCCACTGCGGCCGTGTGTGGCCGAACGGGACGCCCACGCACACCACCGCGTCCGGGTTGTAGCTGCCGACCTCCTCGACCACCACGTCCGCCTGGTCGGCGCGCAGCCGCGCCCGCTCCTCCGCACCGCGCGGCACCTCGAAGGAGCTCGTCGGAGGGCGGGCCGCCAGCACGGCGTCCACGGCGCCGAGCACGCCGCCCTCCCCCAGGATCCGCAGCAGCCGCCGCACCTCGCCGGCGCTCGGCAGCTCCTCGCTGGTCTCGATGAGCAGCACACCACCCTCGAGCGCCGCCATGTCCGCAGGCCCGCGGCCGGCCGCCATCACCCACGGCAGCACCTCGAGGCAGCCGCCCCATGTCCGGCCGGTCACCGCGCGCCGAGGCCCGGCCCAGCGCCACGGTGAGGCGCCCTCACCGACGCCGCGCGCGCCGTCGTCGTGCGGGCCCGGCACCGGCTCGCGCGTCCCGAACTCGGTGAGCGCCCGCGGGTCCAGCCAGTCGACGCCATGGTCCTCCGACTCCCCCGGCTCCGTGATCTCCAGCCGCCCTCCCGTCAGCAGGGCGGCCCGCAGGGACGCGGCGTGCACCTCGTCCACAGTCGGTCCCGGCCCCAGGTGCACCTGGGTGGAGCCGCCGTAGAAGCTCGCCACGCCGTTCGTCCACAGCCACTGGTGGAGGTTGGTGTTGTCGCTGTAGCCGAGGAACGGCTTGGGGTCCGCGCGCACTGCGTCCGCGTCCAGGTGGCCGATCACGGTGATCTGGTCCTCCCCGCCGACCGTGGCGATCACCGCCCGGATCTGTGGGTCCGCGAACGCCGCGTTCAGGTCCCGCGCCCGGCTCTCGGGACTCGCCCCGAGCTGCCGGGTGGTGGGGTACTCGACCGGCACCAGGCCGGTCACCTCGGCCAGGCGGCGCATCGCCTGCTCGTGCACCGCGGGCGCGAAGCCGGGAGCCGCGAACGACGGCGAGACGACGGCGATCCTGTCGCCCGGCTGGGCCTTGGGCGGGTGGACGAGCGGCTGAGTCATACCGGGAGCGTAGCGAGAGGCCACCTGTCCGTCGTTTCTCTCGCTCAGACCAGACGACCTGCGCCCGGACCGCCCGGCGCCCCTCACCCCTGACGCAGCTCGCGGCGCAGGATCTTGCCCGTGGCGTTCTTCGGCAGCCCGTCCAGGATGGTCACCTCCCGCGGCTGCTTGTAGCGGGCCAGCCGCTCGGCCGCGAACGCCTGGAGTTCCTCCCCCGTGACGGCGCTGCCCGGGGCCAGCGAGACGAAGGCGGCGATCTCCTCGCCCAGCCGCTCGTCCGGCACACCCACCACGGCGGCCTCGACCACGTCCGGGTGCTCGTAGAGGACCTCCTCCACCTCGCGCGGATACACGTTCATACCACCGCGGATGATCACGTCCTTGAGCCGGTCCACGATCATCACGTACCCGGCCTCGTCCCGGCGGGCGATGTCCCCGGTGCGGAACCAGCCGTCCTCGTCGAACGCCGCCTCCGTGTCCTCCGGGCGGCCCCAGTAGCCGGCCATGATGCCCTCGCCCCGGATGCGCAGCTCACCGGAGGTCGCGAGGTCCTCCTCGGGCACCTCGGTGCCGTCCATCGCGACGATCCGGAACTCGAAGCCGTCCACCGGCCGGCCCACGGTGCCCGGACGGGTCGGCGCGTCCACGGGGTTGAAGAAGCACGCGCCCGCGTTCTCGGACAGCCCGTAGCCCTCGAACACGGACACGCCGTACAGCTTCTCCGCCGCGTGCAGCGTCTCCACCGGCAGGCTCGCACCGCCGGAGAGGGGCATGCGCAGCCGGGAGAAGTCCGCCGGCTCGGCCCCGGCCTCACGGCGGGCCCGGGCCACGGCGAGGAACGCCCCGTGCATGGTGGGCACGCCGGGCAGGAACGTGACGCCGTGGTCCTGCAGCTGGTCGTAGGCGGCCGCCGGCTCGAACCGCGGCATCAGGGACAGCGTGGACCCGGCGAACACCGCGCCGTTGAGCACCACCGAGAGCCCGAACACGTGGAACATCGGCAGCGCCGCGAACACGACGTCGTCCGGGCCGAGCCGGCCCAGGCCGGTCGCCGTCGCCATGGCGTTGGAACGCAGGTTCGTGTGCGTCAGCCGCGCGCCCTTGGGCCGTCCCGTGGTGCCGGACGTGTAGAGCAGCACGGCGTCGTCGTCGGGGTCCCGCGGGGTGATCTCCGTGACCGGGGCGATGCCCTCGACGGCGCACTCCCGCCCGACCGCTTCGAGGTCCAGGGTGACCACCTCGACGTCGACGTTCCCGGCCACCTCGTCCACGGCCGGCAGCCCGGGCATGGCCCAGAGCATGCGCGCCCCGGAGTCCTCGAGGAAGTACTCCAGCTCTCGGGCGGTGAACAGCGGGTTGAGCGGCACCATCACCGCGCCCAGGCGCATGAGCGCCTCGTAGACGGCCACGAACGTCGGGACGTTCGGCAGCATGACGGCCACCCGGTCCCCGGCCTGCACGCCGCGGGCGCGCAGCCAGCCGGCCGTGACGGCCGTGGCCTGGTCCAGTTCGCGGTAGCTCATGCGGGCGTCGCCGATCAGCAGGGCGACGGTGTCCGGCTGGCGGGCCACCGTGGCGGCGAGCAGCTCGGCGACGTGGCCGCGCCGCTCGGTGGGCCGGCCGGCGGCGTCGAGGGTCATGGCGGAGGTCTCAGGGGTGTCGGAGGTCGTCACGGTGGCTCCTGGTGCTCGTCGGGACGGGTCGGGTCAGAGGAAGGCGGAGTGGCCGGTGAGCCCGCGGCCCACGATCAGCGAGTTGACCTCGTAGGTGCCCTCGTACGTGAAGATCGCCTCGACGTCGCAGAAGAAGCGGCCGAGACCGCGGTCCGCGAGGATGCCGTTGCCGCCCATCAGCTGACGCCCCAGAGCGGCCGACTCGCGGCACATCTGCGAGGTCTTGAGCTTCACCAGGGAGGCCTGGGTCATGGACACCTCGCCCTCGGCCTCGAGCTGGACGGCGCGGTGGGCCATGCCGAGCGTGGCGGCCAGGTTGCCGGCGATCTGCACGAGCAGGGACTGCACGAGCTGGTGGGCGGCGATCGGACGGCCGAACTGCGTGCGCTCCAGGGCGTAGTTCCGGGCGATGTCCAGGACGGCCTGCTGCGCGCCCACGGCCTGCCAGCCCAGCCCGTTGCGGGAGCCGAGGAGGATCACGTTGGTGTCCGCGAACGAGTTCGCCTTCTCCAGCTTGTTCTCCGCCGGGATCCGCACGTCCGTGAAGGTGATGTCCGCGTTCTGCACGATCTTCACGGCGGTCTTGTGCTCGATCTTGGTGGCGCTGTAGCCCGGGCGGTCGGTCTCCACGATGAAGCCCTTGACCTGGTCGTCCGCCTCGTCGCGGGCCCACACGATCGCGATCCGGGACATGGTGCCGTTGCCGATCCAGCGCTTGGCCCCGTTGATCACCCACTCGTCGCCCTCGCGGCGGGCGGTGGTCGCCATGCCGCCGGCGACGTCGGAGCCGTGCTCCGGCTCGGTCAGCCCGAAGCAGCCGGTGTACTCCATGGCGTAGAGCCCCGGGAGCCACTTCTGCTTCTGCTCCTCGGAGCCCAGGTGCTCCAGGGTCGCGCCCACGAGGTCGTTGTGCAGGGCGAAGTAGACGCTGAGGGAGATGTCCGCGCGGGACAGCTCGGCCATCAGGCAGCCGCGGAACAGCGGGTCGGTGGTCATGCCGTTCAGGTGGTTGAAGCCGAGCTCGCCCACCTGGCGGGCGATCTCGTGCGGGAACTCGTCCCGGCTCCAGGCCTCCGCCACATGCGGGGTGACGATCTCGGCCAGGGCGGCGCGGATCTCCGCGAGCTTCTCCTGCTGCTCGGGCGTCAGGAGGCGGTGGTACTCGAGGACGTCGACGTCGATCAGCGGACGGCTCCGGGTGTCAGCGGCGGTCATGGGGGTTCTCCTCGGGATCAGGGGGTGTCTGCGTCAGGGGGCGCAGCGCCGGGGTGGGCGCGGGGTGTCGGATGAGCGGCTCAGGCGGTCGCCGCGGCGAGGGCGGTCAGCGGGATGCCCCGCTCCTCGCCCCAGGCCTGCCAGTGGGCGGCGTCGTGCTCCAGGAGGGCGCCCGCGAGCTGAGCGCGGACGTCCCCGTCCGGGTCCAGCCCGAGGCCCTCGAGGAGCGCGGCCGCGAAGTGCGGCTCGAGCGCGCCGACGGCCACATGGCCGTCGGCGGCCGGGTACACGCCGTAGTGGGGCGAGGCCCCGCCCAGGGGGCTGCGGCGGTCCGTCATGCGGTGACGGTTCGGCAGGGCCAGGGCGTGGGCGGCGTCGGCCAGTGCCACGACGGCGTGCCCGCCCGCCCCGTCCGCGCCGCGGGCCCACAGGAGGGCCAGGGCCGCGGAGACGGCGCGCTCGGCCCCGTGCAGGTCCGCCGCCAGGATCCGAGGCGGCGGCCCCGGCTCCAGCAGGCCCGCCTCGGCCTGGTAGTTGATGTCATGACCGGGGACGTCCGTCCGGTCCCCGGCGAAGCCCGTGACGTCCACCTGGCAGATCCGCGGGTGACGAGCGCGGACGGCGTCGGCGTCCAGGCCGAGGCGGCGCAGGGCCCCCGAGCGGTGGGACGTGAGGAACACGTCCGCCGCGGCGAGGATCCCCTCCATCTCGGCGGCCCCGTCCGGGGACTTCATGTCCACGGTGCGCACCTGCTGGCCGCGATGCAGCTCCTCGTGGAGGGCGGGCACCAGCGTGGCCACGGGGTCCCCGCCGGGCGGGAGCACGGTGACGACGTCGGCGCCCAGCTCCTGCAGGCGGGCCGCTGCGACGGGCCCGGGCAGGTTCAGGGCGATCGTCACCACGCGCACGCCGGCCAGGGGGCCGGAGGCGACGGCGGCGCCCCCGGCGGCGGTCTGCGAGACGGTGTCCTGCGCGCTCATACGAGGCCCTTCCCCGAGGCGGCGCGCGCGCGCAGCCACTCGGACGGGCGGAAGCGCTCGCCGTAGGCCTCTGCGAGCTCGTCCGCGCGCGCCACGAAGTCCGCCAGCCCGTTCTCACGGTTGGTCATGAACGTGGCCGGGCCGCCGGTGTGCGGCGGGTAGCCGATGCCCAGGACGCCGCCGATGTTCGCGGACGCGGTGTCGGTCAGGACGCCGTCCTCGAAGCAGCCGGCCGTCTCGATCGCCATGCGGTAGAGGAAGCGGTCCTGGAGATCCTGCTCCGGCACGTCCACGTCCGAGGTGAAGTGCTCACGCAGACCGGGCCACAGGTGCTTGGGGCCCTCGGCCGGGTACTCGTAGAAACCGGCCCCGCGGGCACGGCCAGGGCGCTCGAACTCCTCCACCATGCGGTCCACGATCTGCTCGCCCGGCTGCACGACGCGCTCGGTGCCGGCGGCCGAGGCGGCCTTCTCCTCCTCTCGGCGCACGTGCTGCGTGAGGGTCAGCGAGACCTCGTCCAGCATGGCCAGCGGCGCACCCGGGAAGCCGGCCTGGCGCGCGGCGCGCTCGACGCGCTGCGGGTCCACGCCCTCCTCCACCATGGCGGCGGCCTCCAGCACGAGGGTGCCGAACACGCGGGAGGTGTAGAAGCCGCGGCCGTCGTTCACGAGGATCGGGACCTTGTGGATCTGCTGGACCAGGTCGTATGCGCGCTCCACGGCCTCCTGGGAGGTCTGCTCGCCACGGATGATCTCCACGAGCTGCATGCGGTCCACGGGGGAGAAGAAGTGCAGGCCGATGACGTCGGCGGCGCGCTCCCGCGGCTCCTGCAGCAGCGTGATCGGGAGGGTGGAGGTGTTGCTGCACAGCAGCGTGTCCTTCCCCACCACCTTCTCGACCTCCGCGAACACGCCCGTCTTGAGCTCGAAGTCCTCGAAGACGGCCTCGATGACGGCGTCCACGCCGGCGAGGTCCGCGTAGTCCTCCGTGGTGCGGATGCGGCCCAGCACCTCGTCCGCGGCGGCCTGGTCCATCCGGCCCTTGGCCACGGCCTTGCCCAGCAGGTCCGCGCAGTGGGACTTGCCGCGCTCGGCGTTCTCCACCGAGACGTCCTTGATGACCGCCTCGATGCCGTTGACGGCGAGGGCGTGGGCGATCCCGGCGCCCATCATGCCCGCGCCGAGCACGGCCACGGAGCCGACGGTGTGGCGCTCCGTGGCGCGCTCGCCGAGGGCCGCGCCGGAGCGGATGTCGCCCATGTCCGTGTGGAACGCCTGCACCATCGCCGTGGAGACCCGGCCGGTCACGAGGCTCACGAAGTAGCGGGTCTCGATCCGCAGGGCGGTGTCGAAGTCCACCTGCGCGCCCTCGACGGCCGCGGCGAGGATCGCCTTCGGCGCCGGCAGGTCCGCGCCGTGCAGCGTCTTGTGCAGCGTGGCGGGGAACGCGGGCAGGCGGGAGGCCATCGCCGGCTGCTGCGGGGAGCCGCCGGGCAGGCGGAAGCCCTTCTGGTCCCACGGCTTGACGGCGTAGGAGGGGGCGCCGAGCGCCTCGTCGGTCTCCTCCGGGCCGCCCTCCTGGGCCTTCGCCGCCGCGGCCCCCTGCTTGAGGATCCAGCGCCGCGCCGCGGGCAGCAGCTCGTCCTGCGAGGAGACGAGCTCGTCGATGACGCCCTTCTCCTTCGCCTGCGCGGGGCGGTACTGGGTGCCCTGGAGCAGCCAGTCCATCAGGGCCTTCTCCAGGCCCAGCATCCGCACGAGGCGCGTGATGCCGCCGCCGCCGGGGAGCAGGCCGAGGGTGACCTCGGGCAGGCCTACCTTGATGCGGGCGTCGTCCACGGCCACGCGGCGGTGGCACGCGAGGGCGATCTCCAGGCCGCCGCCGAGGGCGGCGCCGTTGATGGCGGCGACCACGGGCCGGCCGAGCTTCTCGAGTCGGCGCAGGACGGACTTCACGTGCTCGGTCATCGCGAAGACGTCCGCGGCCTCGTCCGGGCCGGTGGGGCCCAGCTGGTCCAGGTTGCCGCCGGCGAAGAAGGTGCTCTTCGCGCTGGTGAGGATGACGCCGGCGATCGACTCGCGCTCCTGCTCGAGCCGCTCCACGGTGGCCTCCATGGAGTCCCGCCAGAGGTCGTTCATGGTGTTGACCTTGGCGTTGGGGTCATCCATGGTCAGGGTGACGACGCCGTCGGCGTCCTGGTCCCAGGTGATCATGTTCTCAGTCATGGCTGCTGTGCTCTCTCTGCCGTCGGGCGGAACTCGGGGTCGGAGGCGCTCAGACGCGCTCGACGATGGTGGCGACGCCCATGCCTGCGCCGATGCAGAGGGTGGCGATGCCGGTCTGCAGGTCGCGGCGCTCGAGCTCGTCCACCAGGGTGCCCAGGATCATGGCGCCGGTGGCGCCGAGCGGGTGGCCCATGGCGATCGCGCCGCCGTTGACGTTGGTCTGCTCCTCGCTCCAGCCCAGGTCCCGCATCAGCTGGAGGGGCACGGCCGCGAACGCCTCGTTGATCTCCACGAGGTCGATGTCGCCCGCGGTCATCCCGGCGACGTCGAGGGCCTTGCGGCAGGCCGGCGTCGGACCGGTGAGCATGATGGTGGGCTCGGAGCCGACGACGGCGGCCGAGACGATGCGGGCGCGCGGCGTCAGGCCGGCACGGCGGCCCGACTCCTCGCTGCCCACGAGGGTCAGCGCGGCGCCGTCCACGATGCCGGAGGCGTTGCCCGGGTGGTGGACGTGGTGGATCTGGTCCACGTCCGTGTAGCGGTCGAGCGCGACGGCGTCGAAGCCGGCCTGCTCCCCCATCGCGGCGAAGGAGGGCTTCAGCCCGGCCAGGATCTCGAGCGAGGAGTTCGGTCGGATGGTCTCGTCCCGGTCCAGGACGGTCAGCCCGTTGATGTCCTTCACGGGGATGACGGACTTGTCGAAGCGGCCCTCGGCCCACGCCTGGGCGGCGCGGTGGTGGCTCTGGACGGCGAAGCGGTCCAGGTCCTCCCGGGTGAAGCCCTGGCGGGTGGCGATGAGGTCCGCCGAGATGCCCTGCGGCACGAAGTGCAGCGCCAGCGCGGTGGCCGGGTCCGTGGCCCACGCGCCGCCGTCGGAGCCCATGGGGACGCGGGACATGGACTCCACGCCGCCGGCGATCAGCATCTCCTCCCAGCCGGAGCGGATGCGGGCCGCCGCCTGGTTGACGGCCTCGAGGCCGGAGCCGCAGAAGCGGTTGAGCTGCACGCCGGCCACGTTCTCCGGCATGCCGGCCTTGAGGGCGGCCACGCGGGCGATGTCCGCGCCCTGGTCCCCCACCGGGCTGACGACGCCGAGCACGACGTCCTCGACGGTGGCGGGGTCCCACTCGGGGTGGCGCTCGCGGAGCGCGTCGAAGAGGCCGCCCAGGAGATCGATCGGCTTGACCTCGTGGAGGGAGCCGGTGGGCTTGCCGAGTCCGCGGGGGGTGCGGACGGCGTCGAAGAGGTAGGCGTCCCGGGTCACGGGGATCTCCTTCGGTGTGGGGGGTCAGTGGGTTCGGATGTTCGGGGGGTCTGCGGGTCTGGGGCGGTCTCGGCGGGGCCGCCGGGGCCGCGCGTCAGCCCTGCGGCGCGGACGGGCCGTCGCCCTCGGCGAGCGCGTCGGCGTAGGCCTGCCGGAGGCGCTTCTTGTCCAGCTTGCCCACGGAGGTGCGGTCCAGCTCGTCCACGAAAAGGACGCGGTCGGGCACCTGCCAGGAGGCGAAGCGGGCGCGGAGGGCGTCCTTGACCTGCTCCTCGGTGACGTCGGCGCCGGGGGCGCGCACCGCGAGGGCGAGGGGGCGCTCCTGCCACTTGGGGTGGGGGACACCGACGACGGCGGCCTCGGACACACCGGGGACCGTGAGCATGTGGTTCTCCAGGTCGATGGTGGAGATCCACTCGCCGCCGGACTTGATGACGTCCTTCATCCGGTCGGAGACCTTCAGGTAGCCGTCCTCGGAGAGGTAGCCGACATCGCCGGAGCGCCAGTAGCCCTCGTCGTCGAAGCCCTTCTCCGTGGCCTCGGGATCGTCCCCGTAGGAGCTGGTGACCCACGGACCGCGGACCCGGATCTCACCGACGTTCTGCTCGCCGGGCGGCAGCGGCTGGCCCAGGGGGTCCACGATCTTGACGTCGACGCCGGTGACGACGAGGCCCTGGTACCGCTTCAGGTCCCACTGCTCGTCCTCGGTCAGACCCGCCTTGAGGGCCGGGCGCAGGCGGTTCACCGACACGATGGGCGAGGTCTCCGTGGCCCCGTAGGCGTGGATGATCTCGGCCCCCATGAGGCGGTCGAAGCCCTGCATCAGGGCCACGGGGGGCTCCGAGGCGCCGCAGAGGAACCGGAGGCCGGGCAGGTGCGGCGTCTGCGCCATCTGCTCGAGGTGATGGAGCATCGGCAGCAGGATGGCCGGAGCGGCCGGAGCCAGGGTGACGCCGTGCTCCACCAGCGCGTCCGTCAGCAGGGGGGTGTCCTGCAGCGTGAAGCGGCCCGGCAGCACGATGCGGGCGCCGACCGCCACAGCCGCGTAGGGCAGGCCCCAGCACTGGGCGTGGAACATGGGGGTCAGGAGCATGACGGTGTCGTCCATGGTCATGCCGGTGCTCGCGGCCACCGCAAAGGAGTGCAGCCACGTGGACCGGTGCGAGTAGTACACGCCCTTGGGCCGACCGGTGGTCCCCGTGGTGTAGCACGCGCCGGAGGCGGACCGCTCGTCCATGTCCGGGGCGTCCTCGATCGGCTCGTGCCCGGCCACCAGGTCCTCGTACGAGACCGCGTCCGCCCGGCCGGCCCAGGCCTCAGGGAGATCGCCGTCCGAGGCCACGATCCACCGGGTGCCCTCCGGCAGGTGCGGGGCCAGCCCCTCGGCCAGCGGCAGGAGCGTGGCGTCCACGATCAGCGTGCGGGCGCCGCTGTGCCGGATGACGTAGGCCAGGTCCTGCGGGGCGAGGCGGAGGTTGAGCTGGACCATGGTGGCGCCCGTCAACGGCACGGCGAAGTAGCACTCGAAGTGCCGCAGGTCGTTCCAGAGGAGCAGGCCGACGCGGTCGCCCGGGCCGATGCCCTGCGCCGCGAGGCCGGCGGCCACGCGCTGCGTCCGGCCCCAGGAGGTCGCATAGTCCGTGACCTTCCACTCGCCGGCGAGGGTCCGGTGGACGATCTCCTGGTCCCGGTAGGTGCGGGCCGCGTCCCGGATGAGGCGCGTCGTCGTCAGCTGCTCGACGTCGCCCATGGTGGAGGCGGTTCCCATGACGGGTGAGGTGGCGGGAGTGGCGTTCATGGTGATCCTCACGATCCGTGGCGTGCGTGCTCGTCGTCACACGTTCTGGCATCAGTGAATCATTCATTGCACGATCGCACAACACCCTCCTCGATCCGCTAGCCTTGCGCGGTGAACACGGCCAGACCCCTCACCCGCGAGGACCTCTCCTCCGCCGCCCGCCTCCGCCTGAGCGCCCTCGAGCTGTACGCGGAGCGGGGCGAGCACGCGACGAGCGTCCGGGACGTCGGCAAGAACGCGGGCGTGGCGCCCGGGCTTGTCCGGCACCACTTCGGCAGCAAGGACGGCCTGACCCGCGCGGTGGACGACGACATCATCGACCTCGTCCGCGCGACCCTCGAGGCGGTCCCCCTGGAGGGCACGCCGCTCGAGATCTCCGCGGCCCGCGACGCGGCGTTCCAGGAGCTGCTCCGTGAACGCCCCCTCATCGGCGGCTACCTGGCGCAGGCCCTCACGGCGCCGCGCGCCTCGGGCGAGAGCCTCCTGGACCGGCTGGTGGACCTCTCCGTGGAGCAGACGCGCCAGCTGATCGACCGCGGCCTGGACCCTCGCCGCGGGCTGCGCGCCTCGGTGTTCACCACAGTGGTCCGGCAGGTCACGCTGTTCGTGGTGATCCCCGCGGCCGAACGGGTGTGGGAGCGGCTCGGCGGCACGCTGGAGGGGGCGTCCGCCGACGCCGCGATGCCGGCCGTGCGCGTCGTCGTCGACGCCGCCCGGGATCAGGACGCACGCTGAGGCGGATGCCTCCCGCTGCGCGTGCGGAGCGGCCTCCGGACTGAGGAGCGCCCGAGCGGCCGCGTAGCCTGACCGCATGATCAGCACCCCGCGGCCCGGCGTCCGCCCCACCACCTCCGACGACGGACCCCACCGCCAGCTCGACCAGCGGGCCTCGCCGGCACTGTGGGGTGAGCTGACGGCCCGCGTGTTCGCGCTCGACGGCGTGGTCGAGGGCCACAGCCAGGTCTCGCCGGCGTCGTCGCGCGGGGTGTTCCTCGCCGACATCGACGTGGAGCTGGCATCCGAGACGAACCTCGCCCCCGGCCGTCGCCTCGAGCCGGTGCACCTGCACGGCGTGGCCGACACCTCCGTGCACCTCGTGCTTCCGGCCGAGCGCGGAAGGCGGCTCGTGGAGCTCGGCTGGGCGGAGCCGCATCAGTACGCCGACCACGGCACGGAGTTCATGGTCTACGGGCCGCGGGACGAGGTGGAGCTGGCCGTCGTCGTCGGGATCGTGGAGGAGGCGCTGGCGTTCGCGCGGGGCGCCTGACCGGCTCACCCCGTTCCGCGCCCTCCCGGACGGCGGCGTCGATGCTCAGCGAGGTGCGCCTGCCTCTGCTGCCAGTGCATCACAGGGGCCACTGCTCGAGCTCGTCGGAGATCCGGACGCTCAGTCCGGACACGCGGCCCCTCGGACCGATGAGCACGTGCACCACGGGGTCCGTGTCCTCCCCGGACACCACACCGCGCACGACGACAGCCCGGCGCCGCCCCGCGCGGACCTCGCCGCCGGGTGCCGATGCGTCGTCCAGCGACCCGGCCGCACTCAGCAGCTCGCCCGCGAGGTCGTGCACGCCCGTGACCCGCGCGTCCCCCAGGGGGCCGGCGAGGTCCTCCACCTCGAGCATGACCCGGCGCAGCGCGGACTGCGGCAGGCCCGCGCGCGCGGTGCTGGTCATGTGCGCGTGGACGGCCGCGACGTCGCCGCGCAGCCACACGGCCACGGCCCCCATCGCGGTGGCGCGGGCCTCGGCCCACGGGTCACCCGGGGAGGTGCGGCAGCCGCGGCCGGGGCCCGTGCCGACGTCGTCGTCGGCCAGGGCGGGCGCGGAGTGGAAGCGACGGTGGGCGGCCTGACGCGTGACGCCGAGCGCCTCGGCGACCTGCGTCCAGCTCCACCCGTCCGACCGCGCGGCCTGGACGGCGGCGTGCAGACGGCGCTCGGCGGCGGCCTGGTCACGCAGCGCTGCGGCGATCCGGTCATGCGGGTCGGACATCCTCCGATGATGCCCCATCCGCGCCGTCGCCCGGCACCGGGACGAGCGCACCGACGAGGCACGCCGCGATGATGCCGATGATCGCGGGCACCCCGCCGTCGAACAGGTCCAGCAGGAGGCTCACGGCGACCGCCGCCCCCGCCACGAGGAGCTGCACCGCCTTCGGGCCGTCCCACCGGGACTGCCAGCCGCCGAAGAGGGTGCCACCGTAGGGACTGCCGGACTGGAACAGGGGGGCACACCACGCGCCGACGAGGCAGACCAGGCCGGAGATCAGGCCCACAAGCCATGTGCTGGCGTCCGTCAGCACGGTGACGAGGAGGATCAGGAGGACGACGACCGCGGAGGAGATCAGGGACTTGCTCATGGATTCAGCGTCGGACACGGGAACGCACGTGTCAATGCCGTGCTGACACATCGGGCCTGGCGCACCGAGCCCCTCCGCGCCAGACGCCTGACTCGCCCGACTCGCCGGACTCGCCGGACTCGCCGGACTCGCCGGACTCCTCCCAGAGTGGTCGCAACACGCCGTCTGCCGAAGTTCGACACGGCGTGTTGCGACCAGGCTGGCGCGCCCCTACTCCACCCCGCGGGCCGCGAGCGCATCCCCGACGTCGTCGGCGTGCTTGAGGGAGAGCACCAGCAGCGGCAGGATCCACGCCCACGGGGCCATCCGCACGCCGCGGCTGGCCTGCGCGTGGCGCACCTGCTCGGCCAACCCGCGCAGGTGACCGATCGAGCTGAGCACCAGGCCCATCGCCAGCCCCACGCGCTCCGGCCGGAACCCCGCCCGCGCGAGCTTCGGGCCCAGCCACGGAATGCGGTTCACGGGCTCCAGCGCGGCCTCGGCCACCCCCACCATGTCCGCGATCCGCGTGGTGCGGGTGAGGATCTGCGCCGTCAGCACCACGCCGAGCACGCGGGTCACCATGAGTGCGGCGGAGAGGAGGTCCCCGAAGATCCACTGCGCGGCGAAGAGGAACGCGTAGAAGATCCAGAGCCCGCGCAGATCGCGGCCGAGCATCCCCAGCCCGCGGCGCGCACCGAAGCCCACGGTGTAGGCCAGCCCGGCCCCGACGACGGCGGCGCCCGCCGTCCATACGGTCGGCGGCAGGAGCGTGAGCGCCAGGACCCACACCGCGAGCAGCGCGACCTTGAGGCCGGCCGGGCAGCGGTGCAGGGGCGAGTCGCCGGTGACGTAGAGCGAGATCACGCGCCGAACTCCGTGGCCACGGCCTCGTCGAGGAAGGCCTCGTACGCGCCGATCACGTCACCGGCCGGACCGACCTCACGCACGCGGCCGTCGTGGATCCACACGGCCTCGTCGCACCGGCGGGCCAGCTCGAGGTCATGGGTGACGAGCAGCAGCTGGAAGTCCCGTGCCGCGAGCAGGCGCTCGGCGATGATCCGCCGGTGCCGGCCGTCGAGCAGGGAGGTCGGCTCGTCCGCGATCACCAGCGACGGCGACGCCGCCATCACGGAGCACATCGCAAGCCGCTGCGCCTGGCCGCTCGAGAGCGCGAGGCAGGGCCGGTCCGCGATCTCGGCGAGCCGGTGCTCGGCCAGCGCCGCGTCCACGCGCGCGGTGACCTCGGCCCTGCCGAGGCGGGCGCCGTCGTCGTGCCGCAGGGACTTCACGGTGAGCTCCACGTCCTCGCGGACGGTCGGCATGATGGCCTGCGCGGCCGGATTGGCGAACACCATGCCCACGGTGCGCCGCAGCCCCTTCACGTCCCGGACGGCGTCCACGCCGTGCACGGTGACCTCCCCCGCCGCGACGTCGGCCAGGCCCGCGATCGCCCGGGCCAGCGTGGACTTGCCGGATCCGTTCTCCCCCACCACGGCGACGCGCGGGGCGCGGAGCGTGAGCGTCACGTCCTCGAGGAGCGTGACGACGCCGTCGGGCCCGTCCGCCTCGGCACGGACGCCGTCCAGGGCGAGGACGCGCTCCGGAGCGCCGGCCGAGTGCCGTGTCATCTGCCGCATGCTCTTCTCCTGACTCCTCCCACGCCCTAACGCGGGCGAATGGACACCACTGACGCCACCACCCCCTCCGCCGACCATGCCGCGCACTCCGACGACGTCACCTACCGCACCCGCAAGTGGGTCAAACCTGAGGACCTGAACGCCAACGGAACGCTCTTCGGCGGATCGCTGCTGCGCTGGATCGACGAGGAGGCCGCGATCTACGCCATCATCCAGCTCGGCAACCCGCGCTCCGTGACGAAGCTGATCTCCGAGATCAACTTCCGCTCCTCCGCGGAGCAGGGCGACATGATCGAGATGGGCCTGCGCGCCGTGGAGTTCGGGCGCACCTCGCTGACCATGCGCGCCAAGGTCCGCAACATCATCACCGGCGAGGTGATCCTCACGATCGACAAGATCGTGTTCGTCTCTCTCGACGAGGAGGGCCGCCCCGAGCCGCACGGCTACACCGACATCACGCTCGACCGGGACCGGCTGCCGTACGGCATGAACCGCTGAGGCGGGGCCGCGGGCGCCGGGCACGCCCGGCGCCCGCTCAGCGGAACGCGCGCGGGTAGGCCTTCCAGAGGCCGGCGGCGAGGAGCGCGGTCACGACGACCTTCACGAGGTCGCCGGGGACGAAGGCCGGGAGCATGGCGAACGCCGCGGCCGGCTCGGTGCCGGCGATGAGGATGAAGCCCAGCGCGCCGCAGGCGTAGAGCACCCCCATGGTGCCGATGAGGCTGGCGACGAACGCCGCGACACCCACGCGGCCGGTGCCGATGCCGCGGCGGGCGCGGCCGGTCATGGCCCAGAAGACCAGGCCGACGACGAACGCCGCGGGGATCCAGCCCCAGATGAATCCGGCCGTCGGGCCGACCATGACGCCGAGGCCGCCGCGGCCACCCGAGAGCAGGGGCAGGCCGAGCGCCACGAGCGCGTTGAAGAGGATCATGGCTGCCGCGCCGCGCCACGGGCCGAGGATCACGCCGGCCAGCATGACGGCGATGTTCTGGGCGATGATCGGCGCCGGGATGCCGGCCACCGGGATCGGCGGGACCATGCCGAGGACCGCCATGAGCGCGGCCAGCACGGCGATGCGGGCGAGGCCGCCGCCGGAGGAGCCGCGGGTGGGGCGGGCGACGGCGGGGCTGGTGCCCCGGGCGGTGTGCGCCGTGGACGAGACAGGGGTGGCCATGGGGCGGCTCCTCCAGGGTGGTGCGGGTGACGGGGGGCCGTGGGGCGCGTGAGACGCGTCCTGAACGGTGTTCAAGAGTGTAGCGGGCCGGGCCGGATCCTGGATCTGCAGGCCAAGAGGTTGTCGAGATGCAGCGAAGATTTCACAAACGCGCAAGTATGTTTCATATCGGATTGAGTGTATGAACCCTTGACACCACGATTGTCGAGATGCAACGAAGATTTCAGAAACGCGCCAGTTTGATTCATACGCCGGTCAGGGTCTGAAGGGTTGACGCCGGCTCCTCCTGCCCCTCGCTTGACCAGCGCACGGGATCCCGGTCGCTACGCTCGATCCATGCCCGTCCGTCTGCGCCCTGCCGTCCTCGACGACGCCGAGGCCCTCGCCGCCCTGGCACAGAGCCAACGCGAGCACTTGGCCCCGTGGGAGCCGGAGCGCCCCACCCACTGGTTCACCGAAGCCGGCCAGCGCGAAGCCCTTGAACAGGCGGAGCACGACCGTGCAGCGGACCGCTCCTACGCGTTCCTCATCACCGACGCGGCGGGCTCGATCTTCGGCCGTCTCACCCTGGCCAGCGTGGTCCGCGGGGCCGGGCAGTTCTGCTCGATCGGCTACTGGGTCGCCCGCGAGGCGGCCGGCCGCGGCGTGGCGACCGCCGCCGTCGGGCAGGCCCTGCAGATCGCCTTCGGCGAGCTCGGACTGCACCGGGTGCAGGCTGAGATCCTGCCCCACAACCATGCGTCGCGTCGGATGCTGCAGCGCCACGGGTTCGAGCGTTACGGCCTGGCCCCGCAGTACCTGAAGATCGCCGGTCGCTGGCAGGATCACGAGCTCTGGCAGGTCCTCGCGCCGGCGGAGGAACAGCGGTGACCCCTGACGACGCCGCCCGGGAAGGACTTCTCACCAGCCGGGCCGCCTATGGCGCCCGCGCGGCCGAGTACACCAAGCAGCTCGGCACCATGGCCTCCGTGGCCGAGGACGACAGGCTGCTGGTCGAAGCCTGGGCCGGCCGGGTGGATGGGGTTCTGGCCGACGTCGGCTGCGGGCCGGCCCATTGGACCGCGCACCTGGCCTCGCTGGGCCATGAGGTAACGGGCATCGAGCCGGTCGAAGAGTTCGTGGCGCACGCGCGCCGAACCCACCCGGAGGTACGCGTGAAGCCGGGTTCGTTCCAGACCCTGCCCGTAGCCGTCTTCAACGGGATCCTGGGCTGGTACTCAATCATCCACACGCCGCCGGTGGAGATGCCTGCCCTCCTGGAGCGCGCGCACAAGGCGCTGCGCCCTGGCGGGTCACTGCTGCTGGGCTTCTTCGTGTCAGACCAGCTGGAGGCCTTCGACCACGCCGTCACCACGGCGTGGTACTGGCCGGTCGACGAGCTCGCGGGCGTGATGACCGCGGCGAGGTTCACCGTGGTCGACCGCGGCACACGGCAGGACCCTGGGGCCCGCTGGCACGGGTGGATCGAGGCTGTCAGGGACTGAGTCGTCTGGCGCTCTCCGCCCCAAATTTTCCAAGGAACCGTCCTTCGCGATTCGCGTGCGATCTTCACCGCGTCTCGACAGTCAGCCACCACTCCCCCTCGAGCCCCGCAAACGGTCGTTTGTGGCTACGCTTCCACCGGCACGAGACCAGCCCCTCACACTCCGAGCGCCTCGTCCTATCTCCGTCGACGAAGGTCCATCAGCTGTGCGGCGGCAAGGGACGCTCCCTGGTCATCGGGGTCGGGCCGGGGTAAGGCAGCGACTCGAAGATGTTCCCGCACCTGCTCGCTGCGGTGCGGGTACCGCGCGAAGGGGTGGGGCGGCCTCGCACCACCCCTGACTCGGTGACGGCGGACAAGGCCCACTCCTCCCGGCCCCACCGCGCCCTGCTGCGCAGTCAAGGGATCATGGCTGTGATCGCCGAGCCTCGCGACCAGCAGGCAAACCGGAAACGTCGTGGTTCCCGCGGCGGGCGCCCGCCGCAGACCGATCCAGGCGGGTACGCCAAGCGCCACGTCATCGAGACCAGCTTCTAGCGGTTTGAAGCGTCCCGGGTGTGATGCCGCTTCCTTTCGAGTTCGAGAGGATGTTGTTCATGCCGAAGGGACTGATGCGCGTGTAGGTGACATACGATCTGTGGTGTTACCACACCGCAGGGAAGGATGTGCACCATGCCCGCCCCCTACCCCCAAGAGTTCCGCGACGACGTCGTCCGCGTCGCCCAGAACCG
>NZ_JAHXOZ010000010.1 GCF_023147585.1 Micrococcus sp. EYE_212 | reverse complement strand
GTCATCGTGATGACTCCATTCGAGGGTGCTGTGAGAGGTTCACTCGAAGGATCACACGGTGGCCGCGTCCACGTCTGAGACGACGTGCCCGACCACCGGGCGCTACACCACTATGCGGGACTCAACTCAGCGGCCGACGGCAGGCCGGAGGAATAGGCGTCGCGATAGGGTGCACCCCGCGCAACAGAACCGTTGCGAAAGGTCTAACACCCCAACGCAACAGAGTGGGCCGCCATGCGCTGCCACGGGCCCGTGAACTTCGGTGTCACAGGTAGCGGCAGACATCCTCGGGGGAGCACGTGGCCGGGTCGCCGGCGGCGGCGTCCTCGCGCAGGTCGGCGATCGTGGTGCGTAGCTGCGCGAGCTCGGCGAGTTGCCGGTCGATCACATCAAGGCGGGTGTCGAGCAGGTCGGTGACGTGCCGGCAGGGGGCCTGCCCCCGGTCGCGGATGTCCAGCACCTGACCGATCTGGGCCAGGGTCAGCCCGGCCGCTTGCCCCCGGCGGATGAAGTCCAGCCGGTCGAGCACCTCGGCGCCGTAGTCCCGGTAGCCCGCCGGGGTGCGGTCCGCGGCGGGTAGCAGCCCGACCTCCTCGTAGTACCGCAGGGTCTTGCTCGTCGTGCCCGACGCCCGAGCCACCTCACCGATCCGCATGCCACTCATTCTCCCCCTTGACCTTCCAGTGCACTGGAAGGTCGATCCTGAGGGCGATGAAGGAGGAGTTCATGACGGCAACGGCTAACAGCAGGTCGTATGACCTGGCAATGATCGGGTCCGGTGGGGCGGCGTTCGCGGCCGCGATCCGCGCCACCAACCTCGGCAGACGGGTGGTGATGATCGAGCGTGGCACCGTCGGCGGTACCTGCGTGAACACCGGGTGCGTGCCCTCCAAGGCCTTGCTCGCGACCGCCGAGGCCCGCCACGTCACACTCGACGCCTCCCGGTTCCCCGGCCTGCCGCTCCCCGAAGTCCGGCCGGTCGACATGCCCGCCTTGATCGCCGGCAAGGATCGGCTCGTCGGGTCACTGCGTGGCGAGAAGTACCTGGACCTGGCCACCGAGTACGGATGGGATCTCCACCCCGGGGACGCCACGTTCGTCGGCACACCCAGCGAGCCGGCACTGCGCGTCACCGGCCCTGACGGCACGGTGGAGACGGTCCGGGCCGCGCACTACCTCATCGCCACCGGCTCCAGGCCCTGGGCGCCGCCGGTCCCCGGCCTGCAGGAGGCCGGTTACCTGACCTCGACCACCGCGATGGAACTGGACCACGTCCCGGAGTCGCTGCTGGTCATCGGCGGCGGCTACGTCGCGATGGAGCAGGCCCAGCTCTTCGCTCGGCTCGGCGTCCGGGTCACCATGCTGGTCCGCTCACGGCTGGCGTCCCAGGAAGAACCCGAGGCGTCCACCGCCCTGGATGAGATCTTCACGGACGAAGGCATCCAGATCATCCGCGGCGCGGTGCCCAGCGCGGTCCGCCGCGACCCGGCCACCGGCGAGGTCACGGTCACTGCCACCACCACTGACGGCTCACAGGAACTCCGGGCGGCCGAGGTACTCGTCGCCACCGGGCGCCGCCCGGTCACCGCCACGCTCGGTCTCGACACCGTCGACGTGCGCACCGGCGACCACGGCGAGGTGGTCGTCGACAGCCATCTGCGCAGCACCAACCCGCGCGTCTGGGCTGCCGGTGACGTCACCGCCCACCGTCAGTTCGTGTACGTCGCCGCGGCCCACGGCGCCCTCGTCGCCGACAACGCCCTCACCGGCGCCGGCCTCGAGGTCGACTACCGCCACCTGCCCCGGGTCGTGTTCACCAGCCCCGCCCTGGCCGCCGTCGGGATGACCGAACGGCAGGCCTCCGCTGCCGGGATCCGCTACGACAGCCGTGTCCTGTCACTCGCGCACGTCCCACGCGCGATCGTCAACCGCGACACCCGCGGGTTCATCAAGATGGTCACCGACGCCGACACCGGCCGCATCATCGGCATTACCGCCCTGGCCCAGGACGCCGGCGACCTCGCCGCCGCCGGGGTCTACATGCTCGAGGCCGGCATGACCACCAGCCAGGTCGCCAACCTCTGGAGCCCCTACCTGACCATGGCCGAAGGCCTCAAGCTCACCGCGCAGGCCTTCACCACCGACATCGCCAAGCTCTCCTGCTGCGCGGCGTGAACCTGCCCCGCACACAGGGACACCGATAGGGGACCGCCTCGCCCCGGGGCGCGAGACAAGAAAATGGGCGCCGATCAGCCCTACTTACTGGCACCCCTGCGTATCGGACCTGCAACCACCGGGGAGTTCAGTCGATGCAAGAACTCCCGTCCCAGGCCTATATCTGGACGTCTTCACGACCTCTACGTGCTCGACCCGACGAGGACAGCACTGGACGACGCGATGACCGCCTTGCGGCGCCGCCATGAGGCCGCGGTCCGTTTGGGCCGCGTCACCGCACCACCATGACCACGATCGTCACCACGTAAGCCGCGGCGACCAGACCGATCCCCAGCAGGGTGAGCACCACCCCGCGCCGGGCCGGCCGCTGGCCCTCGTCCGGCCCGGGGCCCTTGCCGTGCTTCGCGGTCATCGCGCGCTCCTAAGACGTTGCTCAAGCATGTGCGGCTCTCGCGAGCGGGCTTCCGTGCCGAGTGCTACCAGCTCAGGTCGTGACAGCCGTCGCTGCCGGCGCCCTCCACCTGCAAGGTGGCATGGGCGATACCGTAACGGTCGCGCAGCACCCGGCGCGCGCCGGCAAGCACGGCGCCGTGGTCCGCGCCCTGGTCAGCGACCAGGTGGGCCGTGGCCACGTTCATCCCCGACGTCAGGGTCCACAGGTGCAGGTCGTGGACCTCCTCCACCCCCTCGACCGCGTCCAGGTCACCGGCGACGTCCTCCGGGTCCACCCCTTCCGGGGCGTGCTGGCCCAGCACCGCGATCACCTGCCTGCCCAGAACCACCGCCCGGATGATGACGAAGACCGCGATGAGCGCCGCGACCACGACGTCCCAGATCGGCTGGCCGGTGAGGATGATCAGCACGCCGGCGACCATGACACCCACCGACCCGGCGGCGTCGGCGATCACCTCGTAGTAGGCGCCCTTGACGTTCAGGCTGTCCTTGGCCCCGCTGCGCAGCAGCAGCATGGAGATGATGTTGATCACCAGGCCGGCGAAGCCGACCGCGAGCATGGCGCCGGAGGCCACCTCCGGCGCGTCGCCCAGCCGGCTGATGGCCTCGACCACCACGTACACCCCGACCGCTAGCATCGCCAGCACCGCCAACGCCGAGGCGAACACCTCGGCCCGGTAGGAGCCATAGGTGCGTCGCCCCGTGGAGTCCGGCCGGCTCGCGATGCGCGTCGCCAGCAGCGCCGCACCCAGCACCACCACATCGGCAGCCATGTGCCCGGCATCCGACAGCAGCGCCAACGACCCCGACACCAGCCCCGCGACCAGCTCGATCAGGAAGAAGCCCGCCGTCAGGGCGAACGCCCCCGCCAGCCGCCGACGGTAGCGGCCACCGGCATGCCCGGTCGCCGGGGCATGGCTGTGTCCCGCCCCCATCAGCCCTGCCCCTCGTGGCGGGCGTGCTCACGGGAGACGTCCAGCAGCATCCGCACATGCCCGTCAGCGAGGCGGTAGTACACCATCCGCCCCTCCCGGCGGTTCTCGACCACCCCAGCGGTACGCAGCACCCGCAGCACCTGGGACACCGACGCCTCCGCGACATCGACCGACGCCGCCAGGTCACACACGCACAGCTCGCCGGCCTCCAGCAACGCATACAGCACCCGGGCACGGCGCGGGTCCCCCAGGAGCTTGAACAGCCCGGCCAACCTGCCGGCCTCGCGCTCGTCGGGGATCCTCTCCCGGGTCAGCGCCACCTTCTCCGGATGGACGGCGGTGACCTGACACGAATCCAACGGCGTCACACTCATGCCACGACCATACACCTATGCAGATATCAGCAACGGGAGCCACACACGAGAGGTCAGCAGGTTCTGTATGGTCAGCGCATGCTGACTATTGCTTCGCGGCTGGACGTGATGAACCGGCTGGGCCGGGCGATGGCCGACCCGACCCGCTCCCGCATCCTCATGACACTCCTCGAGGGCCCGAGCTACCCGGCGGTACTCGCCCGCGACCTAGGGCATGTCTGACAATCGTTTGGACCATGCGATCACAGCATTCAGCACCACAGCGGACCGGTAGACGATCGCGTACTTGTCATACCGGGTCGCCAGGCCCCGCCACTGCTTCAGGTGCGCGTACTGGCGCTCGATGACATTGCGGCCCTTGTAGGCGGCCGCGTCGAGGCCAATGGGGCGCCCGCCGCGGGCACCGCGCCGTCTGCGGTGGCCCTGCTGGTCGGCCGGTTCGGGGATGACCGCTTTGATCCCACGGGCGCGTAGGTGGGTGCGGATCGCCCGGGAGGAGTACGCCTTATCGCCCAGCACGGCCTCGGGGCGGGTCCGGGGCCGGCCCACTGGCCGGGTCACGCGCAGCTGCTCCAGAAGAGGAAGCAGCATCGGGGAGTCCCCTCACCTGGCCGGGGGTGATCAGGCTGACCAGTGGCAGCCCGGTCCCATCGACGAGCTGATGGATCTTCGTGCTCAGCCCGCCACGGGAGCGCCCGATGCCGTGATCGGCCGGCTCCTCACGCGGATTCTTGTAGTTCGATCCATCCCCCTGTGTGGCGGGTGATGTTCGTCGCGTGCTGGTGGGCGCGGGCGATCGTGGAGTCCACCGAGACCGACCAATCGATCAGGCCTTCGGCGTCAGCGGCGGCGGTCAGCGTGGCCAGCACCGTGTCCCAGGTGCCTTTATCGGCCAAGCGCCGATGCCAGGTCCACACGGTCTGCCAGGGCCCGTAGACCTCGGGCAGATCCCTCCAAGCGATTCCGCACCGGTACCGGTAGATGATCGCCTCCACCATGGCGCGGGCGTCGGCGAACGGCCTGCCGGCGCGGCCGGTCCGGGTCGGGAGCATCGGGGCGATCAACTCCCATTGGGCGTCGGAGAGCATCTGGAACCGGGACATGTCCCCAGGGTCTCAGCTGACTCGTGCATCTATTCTCAGACACGCCCTAACCCTGCACCAGTCCCCGGGCCGAGGCGCAGGTATCGTCCACGGCCTCCAGGGCACAGACCAGCAGCCCGGGGTCGGCTACCTCATCCCCGGCAGGCTCGGCCGGGAGCACGACCTCGGGCACCATGCCGGCCGGACCGATGGCCCCCGGCCCGAGGTGATGAACAGTTGTGGCGGCGGCCGTACCGGTGCCGGCCCAAGCCACGCTGGTGCCCGTACCAGCGTGCATCCCGAGCAGGCCCAGGATCAACACGAGGGTGCCCAGAACGGTTCGAAGGGCGGGCCAGCCGGACAGGGGGCGGCGGGAGGAGGTCACAGCAGCGATTCGGTGGTGTTCCCGCCGTCCGTGGTGGACAGCACGGTCGAGCCGACGACCAGCAGTGCTTCGGTCTGCCCGTCGTCGGTGATGCCCGTTCCCAGGGCGGTGGCCGTGCCGACCGGGCGGTCGCTGGCGGTCCAGGTGTCGCCGGCGTCGGTGCTGGTCAGCAGGTGTCCCTCGGTGCCGGCGCCCACGGCGGTGGTGTCATCGGCCCAGGCGACCAGGTGCATCAGCTGGGGGGTGTCCAGGGTGGTCCAGGTCGCGCCGTGGTCGGTCGAGCGCAACATGCCGGTTTCGGTGGTGGCCAGCACGGTCCCGGTTTGGGGGGAGATCGCCAGCGATGCCGGGGCGACGGGGATCTCAAGGCTCTGCCAGGTGAGGCCGTCGGTGCTGGCGCGCAGTTGCCCATCGAAGCCGAGAACCCCGTTCGGGCCGGCGGCCAGGGCGTGGAAATCGGATGCGCCGCCGCGGGAGAGCACCGTCCAGCTCTGGCCCCGGTCGGTGGACTCGGCCAGGCCCAGCGGCTCGGGCAGGCCGGTGCGCGGCGCGGGGTGACCCGAGGCCAGGTAGCGGCCCTCGGGAGTCAGGGTGAAACCCATGAAGTCCACGACCGGACCGACCTGGGTCAGCTCCCCGTCCTGGAGCCGGAACAGGCCCTGGTGGGTGGCCAGCAGCACCTCACCGGACTCGGGGTCCCGGGTGAGGGCATGGACGTGGGTGATGGCCGTGCCGGTGCCCTGCGTGCCGGTGCCCTGCGTGCCGGTGCCGGCCGCCGGGGATGTCGCGGGGTTCGGCGCGGCGCAGGCGGTGAGGGTGCCAGCGCCGAGCAGGGTCAGCCCGCCGGCGATCAGGGTTCTACGGGTCAGGGGGGTCATGGAGCCTTTCCGCCCCGGGCCAAAAGGCGGGGCTTCTACCATTGTCGGCCGGTGACGCGCCGGGATGGGGCGGTTTGCCTTGAAGATTCGATGAAGATTCCCCGCCCCGGCACCGTTCTGAGCCGCCGGGGCGCGAGACAGAGCGAGACTGGACCCATGAACTCTGGCACTGGCACTGGGACTGGTCCGGCGGCCGGCCGGGTGTTGGTGGTCGATGACGAGAAGCCGCTGGCGCGCATGGTGGCCACCTACCTGGAGCGGGCCGGCTACGAGGTGGCCCTCACCCACACCGGCCCGGCCGCAGTGCAGGCCGCCCGGGTTCACGAGCCCGACGTGATGGTCCTGGACCTGGGCCTGCCCGGGCTCGACGGGATCGAGGTGTGCCGGCGGGTGCGGGCCTTCTCCGAGTGCTATGTGCTGATGCTCACCGCCCGCGGCGATGAGCACCACCGGTTGGAGGGATTGGCGGTGGGGGCCGATGACTACATCACCAAACCCTTCAGCGTCCGGGAGCTGGTCGCCCGGGTGGGGGCGGTCATGCGCCGGCCGCGCACAACGGTGTCAGCCCCCGAACCGGAACGGGTCTGCGGTGACCTGGTCATCGACCTGGCCGCCCACGAGGCCCGCGTGTCGGGCCAGGTGGTGCAACTAACGCGCACGGAGTTCGACCTGCTGGCCGCCTTGTCGGGGCGCCCGCACCAGGCCTTCTCCCGGCGCCAGCTGATCGATATCGTCTGGGACCCGGCCTGGGTGGGCGATGAACGGCTCGTGGACGTGCACATCAAGAACCTGCGCCGCAAGCTCGACGCGGACCCGGCCCGCTATATCGACACCGTCCGCGGGGTCGGCTACCGGATGGCGGAGCAATGACCGGCCGGCGGCGCTACCAAGGATTAGCGGCCCGGTTCTTCCTCGCCCAGCTGCTGGTGGTGGGGGCCAGCGTGCTGGCCGCGGTGGTGGTGGCCTCCCTGGCCGGCCCACCACTGTTCCACGAGCACCTGGAACAGGCCGGGGCCGGACACGATGCAGCCCAGGTGCTGCACGTGGAGCAGGCCTACCGGGACGCCAATTTCTGGACCCTGGGCGTGGCCCTGGCCACGGCCTTGATCTGTTGTCTGGCATTGACCTGGCATGTCGCCCGCCGGATCCAGAGTCCGATCAACGCCCTGGCCCAGGCGGCCAAGGCCATGGCCGGTGGACGGTACGACACCCGCGTGCCGGCCATGGGCGCCGGCACCGAGGTGGAGGAGCTGGCAGGGTCTTTCAACACCATGGCCGCACGGCTTCAGCGCACCGAGGACACCCGTCGACGGATGCTCTCGGACCTGGCCCACGAGCTGCGCACCCCCGTCTCCGTGCTGACCGTCTACCACGAGGCCCTGCAAGACGGGGTGTCCCACTGGGACGAGCCCACCGGTGAGCTGATGGGCGAGCAGCTGGCCCGGTTGACCCGGCTGGTGGAGGACATCAACGACGTCTCCCGCGCCGAGGAGGGCCGGATCGAACTGGACCGCAGCCCCCAAGGGGTCAGCGGGCTGCTGCATGCCGCGACCGAGGCCCACAAGGAGGCCTACGCCACCAAGGGCGTGGCCCTGACCATGGACGCCGATCCGGGCCTGGCCGTGGACGTGGACCGCCAGCGCATGGGCCAGGTCCTGGGCAACCTGCTCACCAACGCCCTGCGCCACACCCCGGCCGGGGGCCGGGTCACCCTCGAGGCCCGACAAAGCCCGTCCGGGGTCACGCTCAGCGTCACCGACACCGGGGAGGGGATCTCTCCCGAGCACCTGCCGCACGTCTTCGAACGCTTCTACCGCGGGGACACCGCCCGCGACCGTGACCACGGCGGCTCCGGGGTCGGCCTGGCCATCTCCCGAGCTCTCATCCAGGCCCACGGCGGCACCCTGAGCGCCACCTCCACCACGGACGGGGCGACGTTCACCATCGACCTGCCCACCAAGCAGCCCCCCGACCAGCCCACCTACCGGCGCACCCGTTTATCCACCGTGAACACCGGCGCTCCACCCCTTGAATGATACCCCCGGGGGGTATATACCAAGAGGAGAGGCGCCGTCCGGCGCCGCCCTCAGACCTGAAGGAGACCGTCATGACCGAATCCGCCCGCACCCCGCTGCCGGGGGCCACCAACGGCTGCTCGTGCTGCGCCCCAGCCGCCGACGCCACCGCCCCCGCCGGGCGCCAGAGTGCCGACCCAACCGGGACGAGCGCCGGCGACGCGACCTACCAGGTGGAGGGCATGACCTGCGGACACTGCGTGGGCTCCGTCACCGAGGCCGTGAGCGCCCTGGACGGGGTGGACGATGTCCGGGTCGAACTGGTCGCCGGCGGGGCCTCCCCCGTCACCGTGACCGGGCCCGCCTCCGCGGACTCCGTGCGGACGGCCATCGAAGCGGCCGGCTACCGCGTCCGGATCTAACCGACCCATCCCCTCGAGGTCGGCGCCCCACCGCCGAGCCGGTCGCCGAACAGACCGCCGAGCAGAAGGAACACCATGAGCACCCCGCACCACCACGATCACCCCACCGACCAGACCGCCGAACACCCAGACCCGAACCCCCACGCCGGCCACGCCAACCACACCGACCATGCCGCCCACCACCCCGCGGACGCGGCCACCCACGGGCAGGCCATGCCCCAGGGCCACGCCCACTCGGCCCTGGACGAGGAGCACCAGGTCCATGACCACGGCAAGCACGCCGGGCATTCCACCGCGATGTTCAAGAACCGGTTCTGGGTCTCGCTGGTGCTGTCACTCCCGGTGGTGTTCTTCAGCCACATGGTCGGACAACTGCTGGGCTACCACGTCCCTGAGTTCCCCGGTTCGGCGTGGATCGCCCCGGTGCTGGGCACCGTGATCTACCTCTACGGCGGCGCCCCCTTCCTCAAGGGCGGACTCACCGAGGTGCGCTCCCGCCAGCCGGGGATGATGCTGCTGATCGCGATGGCCATCACCGTGGCCTTCGTCGCCTCCTGGATCACCTCCCTGGGCATCGGGGACCTGATGCTGGACTTCTGGTGGGAACTGGCCCTGCTGGTGACCATCATGCTGCTCGGGCACTGGATGGAGATGCGCGCCCTCGGCGCGGCATCCTCCGCCCTGGACGCCCTGGCCGCGCTGCTGCCGGAGAAGGCCGAGAAGATCGTGGACGGAGACACCGTGACCGTGCCCGTCGGCGAGCTGGCGGTCGGGGACACCGTGTTGGTGCGCTCCGGGGCCCGCGTGCCGGCCGACGGGACCATCCTGGAAGGCGCCGCGGAGTTCGACGAGTCGATGATCACCGGCGAATCCCGGGCCGTGGCTCGCACCGTCGGGGAGCGGGTGGTGGCCGGGACCGTGGCCACCGACAACACCGTGCGGGTGCGCATCGAGGCCGTCGGCGCCGACACCGCTCTGGCCGGGATCCAGCGGATGGTCGCCGACGCCCAGGAGTCCTCCTCCCGGGCCCAGGCGTTGGCGGACCGGGCCGCCGCGTTGCTGTTCTGGTTCGCCCTGGGGGCGGCGATCATCACCGCGATCGTGTGGACCGTGATCGGTCAGCCCACCGATGCGGTCACCCGCACCGTGACCGTGCTGGTGATCGCCTGCCCGCACGCCCTGGGCCTGGCCATCCCGCTGGTGATCGCGATCTCCACCGAACGCGCCGCCAAGGCCGGGCTGCTGATCAAGGACCGGATGGCCCTGGAGAAGATGCGGACCATCGACGTGGTGCTCTTTGACAAGACCGGCACCCTGACCGAGGGCGCCCACGCCGTCACCGGTGTCGCCGCGGCGCCCGGCATTTCCGAGGCCGAGCTGTTGGCCTACGCCGCCGCGGCCGAGGCCGACAGCGAGCACCCGGTGGCCCGGGCCATCGTCACCGCCGCCACCAGTCATGCCGAGGCCGCCCGGTTGGGCCTGCGCGGCACCGGATTCCAGGCCGCCACCGGCCGCGGGGTCACGGCCACCGTGGCCGGGGCCGAGGTCCTCGTCGGCGGGCCGAACATGCTGCGCGAGCTCACCCTGGACACCCCCGAGGCACTGGCCGCCGATGTCCGGGCCTGGACGGATCGGGGGGCCGGGGTGCTGCATGTGGTCCGCGACGGGTCCGTTATCGGCGCGGTCGCCGTGGAGGACAAGATCCGCCCCGAGTCCCGGGCCGCCGTGGCCGCCCTGCACGCCCGGGGGGTCAAGGTCGCGATGATCACCGGCGACGCCCGCCAGGTCGCCGAGGCCGTAGCGCGGGATCTGGGCATCGACGAGGTCTTCGCCGAGGTCCTTCCCCAGGACAAGGACACCAAGGTCACCGAACTGCAGGCCCGGGGCCTGTCCGTGGCCATGGTCGGGGACGGCGTGAACGACGCCCCGGCCCTGGCCCGGGCCGAGGTCGGCATCGCCATCGGCGCCGGCACCGACGTGGCCATGGAATCGGCCGGCGTGGTGCTGGCCGGCAATGACCCCCGTGCCGTGCTATCCATGATCCACCTGTCCAAGGCCAGTTACACCAAGATGATCCAGAACCTGGTCTGGGCCACCGGATACAACGTGCTCGCCGTCCCGCTGGCCGCCGGCGTGCTGGCCCCGATCGGCTTCGTGCTCTCCCCCGCGGTGGGCGCGATCCTGATGTCCGTCTCCACCATCGTGGTGGCCCTCAACGCCCAGCTGCTGCGCCGCACCGACCTGGACCCGGAGCACCTGGCTCCTCTCGAGCACCCCCGGTCGCAGGCTGCCCTTCAGCCGGCTGCGGTTTCCTGATCTCGCCCCTTGGCGTGAACCCTGATGTGAACCCTCAACCCACCATGAAAGGACCCACCATGAAACGCACCATGACGCTGACCGCCCTGACCCTGGCCTCCGCCCTGACCTTGACCGCCTGCGGCACCGGGGCCCAGGACGAGAACGCCGGCGCTGAGGCCTCGGCCACCGCGACCGGCTCCGCCCCCGCCGCCACCCCTGCGGCCACGGACACCGCGACACCGTCCGCCACGGAATCGGCTACTAGCTCGGCCACCGGTTCGGCCGAGGAGGTCTCCGCTGAGCACAATGACGCGGACGTGATGTTCGCTCAGATGATGATCCCGCATCACCAGCAGGCGGTGGAGATGAGCGAGATGCTGCTGGCCAAGGATGAGATCCCGGCCGAGGTGGCCGAGTTCGCCCAGAAGGTCATCGACGCCCAGGGCCCGGAGATCGAGCGCATGAACGCCATGCTCACCGCCTGGGGTGAAGACCCCGTGGACATGGGAGACATGGGCGGTATGGAGGGCATGGACCACGGCGGGATGTCCGGGATGATGTCCGAGGAGGACATGGCCGCCCTGGAGCAGGCCCAGGGCACCGAGGCCGCCCGGTTGTACCTGGAGCAGATGACCGCCCACCACCAGGGCGCCATCGAGATGGCCCAGGACGAGGTCGAGGGCGGGCAGACCCCGCAGGCCGTGGCCCTGGCCGAAAAGGTCGTCGCGGACCAGCAGGCCGAGATCACCGAGATGGAACAGATGCTTCAGGAGCTGCCCGCGACCTGACCGGCATCGCCGCACCACAATCCCAAGGAGGGCCCGTTCGGTGGACGGGCCGTCCTTGGAGGTGTGGTGCCGTCAGCGGATGATGGGCCGCCCTGGGTGAGGCCGGCCCCTGCTTCGACGGCAGGAGGGCCATCCCTTAGGGCGGGTCTGCCGTGAGTTTGGTTGACACGAGTTATCAGGCGGCGGCAGCCGCCTGGACTGATTGAACCATCTCGAACTCGACGGGGGTGAGTCTCCCGAGACGGGCCTGCCTACGACGGCGGTGATAGGTCCGCTCGATCCAGCTCACGATCGAGAGCCGGAGCTGGGCAAAGGACTGCCAGCGACGCCGGTCCAGCACGTTCTTCTGCAACAGCGCGAAGAAGGATTCCATCGCCGCGTTGTCCCCAGCAGCACCGACCCGGCCCATCGACCCGACCAAGCCGTTGACCCGCAGCGTCTCCACGAATCGCCTGGATCGAAATTGCGACCCACGATCCGAATGCACACGGCAACCCTGCACCTCGGCCTTGCCTCCACGCCGGGCCAGAGCCATCTGCAGGGCATCCACAGCCCGCTGCGAGCTCATCCGCCGATTGATCGAGTAGCCCACGATCCGGTTCGAGAACACGTCCTTGACCGCGCAGAGGTAGAGCTTGCAAGTCCCCGGACCAATGCTCTGAGATGTCCGTGAGCCGCAACTGGTTCGGCTTCTCAGCGCGGAACTGACGACGAACCAGATCATCATCAACGGCAGGGCCAGGACGCTTGCCCGAGCCGCGGCGGATCCAGTGGCCGCAGCGGACACGCACGAGCCGGCAGGCCTTCAACGTCTGGTGGTCTGACACGTCTAGGCCACGGTCGCGGAGCTTCTCAGCCAGGAACCGGTATCCGAACTCCGGGTCATCAGCATGGGCGTCGAGGACGGCATTGGCGGCATGCGCGTCGGACCGTTCCCGCGCGCTGACAGGTTCGGCCAGCCACTGGTAGTAGGCCTGACGGGTGAACCCGAGGACCCGGCAGGAGAGTTTCACGGGGATCCCGTCGCGGGCCAGGTCCTTCACGACGGGATAGGTCATTTCGGGGACTGGCCCAATTTCAGGTTCGCCTGCGACAGATACGCGGCGGCGCGGCGTAAGACCTCGTTCTCCATCTCCAATTCACGGTTGCCGCGCTTGAGCGCCTTCAGCTCCTCGTTCTCAGCTTTGGTGACGCCGGGCCGGATCCCGGCCTCGACATCGTCTTGGGCCAGCCAGCGACGCAGGCAGGACTCGGTGATGCCGAAGTCCTTCGCGACCTTCGCGATCGGCATCTGGCCCTTGCGGGCGATGCTGACGACGTCGTCGCGGAACTCTTGGGGGTAGGGGGCGGGCATGGTGCACATCCTTCCCGGCGGTGTGGGAACACTACAGATCGTATGTCACCTACACGCGCATCAGTCCCCGGACATTTATCGCCGCGAGTCAAAGGTGAGCACATCCAGCGCGAGCCGAGCGCGACAGACAAGACCGTTTCGGGCCGAGGCGACGCTGTGGTTCCAGCACGACGGGGCCACGGGGGCGGAGGTGGCCCTCGACGAGTCGTGGGGGTCGGGGGAGGATGGTCCGATGGAAGCGAGCACACAGGCACGGCTGGCCGGTCCGCGGGGGCGGCGTCTCTGCCTCGAAGCGGCGAGGGCGCTCAGCCCGCGGGTCGCGGACCTGGTGTTCTGGCTCGGGCATGAGCTGGCCCCGGATCGGGGCGGCGCCCGTCTCGTGTGGGCTGTCCACGAGGGCAGCTGCGTCCCGGTCTCGCCTCCGACGGTATCCCCGGACGAGGTGGCAGGGGCCCTGACCGGTCTCGACCTCTCGGGCTTCTCGGACGACGTGGTCCAGTCGGCTCTGGTCAGCGCCGTGGAATCAGCCAGGTACTGGCAGGAGCCCGACGGGGAGGACGTGCTGGCTGGGCAGTCGGTCATCCGCGCCGCCCTGGCACCCGTGGCCGCCGCCGTCGTGGCCTCACCCGCGTCCCGGCCCTGGGGACGTCCACGCCAGCCGGTGCAGTGGGTCGCCGACTGGCGGGATTTCGAGGATCCGACCCGGCTGACCCGTCACCCGGGTCGCGTCCTGTCGGAATGGGCCCAGGAGGAGCGGTTGCAGGAGGCTCGCGCCACCGTCGAACGCCCGGCCGACCCCACGGCGAACTGGTCCGGGAGCTGGTGGTCGATCCCTCAGGGAGTCACTGCCGGCTTCGGGCAGATCCCCGCGGGGTTGGACCTCGTCGAGGACGCTCTCGGCGCGGAGGCCGCCACGGTGATCCCGGTGCAGGGGGCGGGGAGGACGTATGAGATCCACGCCCCCGGTGACTGGGTGCGGCTGTGCCGGGAGTTCCCTCTGGAGGTGAGTGCCTCACGCCGGCACGACTGGTACCGGGTGACGGGCCGGTCCGGCCGTTGGGTCATACCGGACTGGGAGCAGGTCGCCTCGGAGTGGGACGCGGTGCATCTGACCACCATGGGCTATCTCAGCTCAGCCACCCGGGCGCTGTCCGTAGACGCTGATGCGGCCACGGTCCTCGCCGGGTGGGGCCCGGACACCACCGTATGGCTCACCGACACGGTGCGCGAGTCGGACGAGCCCAGGCAAAGCTGGCACCGTGGGCCCGGCGGCGGATGGATCCGCTGCGCGACTGCCGCTGATATCGGCTCCGCGGGGCCGGCACGGGCGGGTGACCGTACTCAGAAGGGGGAGAGGTGAGCACCCGCAGGCCGTCCTCTTCCGGCCCGATGCCCTCTAGGGAGGCGGTGTGCAGGCTTGTCGTCGAGCTGGAGCGGCGGCACTTCAGCCGAAACCGCTGTGCGTGGCTCCTGGATGCTGACGTGATCGCGGGGGTCCTCACGGTGGTGCCCTGGCAGGGGTGGCCGCCACCGGCGGACCCGGGACGGGTGATCGGGCAGCGGCCGGACCTGAGCCGACTGCTTACGAGATGCCCGGGCGATCTTGAGGCGGTGCTCATGGACGTGTTGCGAGGCCAGGTCCATGAGTCGAGCGCGCCGGGCAGGACGGCGTCCGGCGCAGAGCCGGCGTGGCTGCTGGAGCGATAACCGGGAGCCACCTGGTACGGGTGAACGCTCGGCGCCGCACGCAGGGCGCCAGGGGTCGGCGGCGAGGGCGCTCGGGATGCCCACGCGCTCCGTCTCGATGCCCAGCGTCATGGCGCGAAGCGGCTCGGCCAGAAATGACCGACTTCCCCCTACCGAACGGGTCGGAATCCGAGCCGCCGATAGATCCCCATGGCCGCTTCGGAGGTGCCTTCGCCGAAGCGCAGGCTGAGGGCGGGGTCGCCGGCGGCGGAGCAGGCGTCGACGGCGTGCTGTACCAGGGCGCGCCCGACCCCCTTCCCGCGCGCGGCGGGATCGGTGAAGAGGTCGATGATGAACGGCCCCGCGAGGTCCGCGTCCCAGATCGAGTGCGTGACGACCATGACCGCCCCGGCCCGGCGGCCCTCCACCCACGCTGAGGCGCTCGCGTCGGCGCGCAGCTCCCCGTAGTCGCCGCGTAAGGTCGCGTCCATCTCCTCGCGCGCCTCGGCCAGGTCGGAGGCGGCGACGCCCGGTGGGTAGCTGGCGAAGTAGCACCGGGCCAGCTCGTCAGCCGTTTCGACCTCCAGGCCTCGCAGCTCGAGGCCGCCGGGCACGTGCTCGCCAGGCCGCGCCGGCGACAGGTGGAGGGTTAGCAGGTCGGTGGGCACGGGGTTCCTCTCCTCATGGCCGGGGCGGCCCCGTCCGCGACGGCGACGGGTCCCTCCCAGCGCTGCTCGCCGTCGACGAGGTGTCCGGTGGGGCGCAGGCCGAGCCGCCGTGCCACGGCGGCCGAGGCAGCGTGGTCGGGGTGGATGTCGGCCACGACCTCGGGGACCCCGCGCCGGGCGAGCTCGTCGAGCAGCAGGCGCGCCGCGGCGGTCGCATGGCCCCGGCCCTGCCAGGGGACGCCGATCACCCACGCGATCTCGGCGGGCCCGCCCGAGACGGGCACGGTGGCCTGCACGTAGCCGACGGCTTCCCCGGTGTCGTCGAGTACCACCAGGTGGTTGAGCCACGTCTCGCTGCGGTCGTCGGAGTGGCCGCGGGCATGGACGGCGTACTGGCGGGAGAGGCCCTCCCGGGCGGGAGGCTCGCCGCCCGTGAACGTGTACAGGGCCGGATCCGAGAGGACGACGACCATCTCGTCGGCGTCGTCCGGGCGGAGGGGGCGCAGGTGGATCGGGGGAGTCATGGGCCCCACGGGATCGGGTCGGCGTGCGGATGTCAACACCGCCCCGGCGGGTCGGCGGGCGCGCCGGCGTCGTCACCGGCACCATGGGCCCCATGGCAACGGTGATCGAGGGAGGCGACCGGCCCTGGCTGTGCGTGCTCGCCGGACGCGCCGGGACGGGCAAGACCACGCTGGCCCAGGCGCTCGCGCGGGCGACGGGCGCCTGCTGTCTGCGGGTGGACGCCGTCGAGACCGCACTGGGGCGGGTCCAGGACCACGTGGGCGCTGCGGGCTACGCCGTCGTGCACGAGCTCGCGGTCTCCAACCTGCTGCTGGGCCACGACGTCGTCGTCGACGCCGTCCATCCCGTCCCCGCCTCCCGGGCCGGCTGGGCGGGGACCGCGCCGCGGGCGGGCGCGCGGCTGGTGGTCCTGGAGACGGTCCTGCCTGACGAACGGGAGCATCGCCGCCGGGTCGAGACGCGCGCGGCCGACATCCCCGGACACCGGGTCCCGACCTGGGATGACGTCCAGGCGGACGGCTGGGTGGCGTGGGACGTCGACCGCGACGGTCCCCGGACCGTGATCGACACGACCACCCGCGCGGCCGCGCTGCGCGACGCGCTGGCGGCCCTGCCCCGCCGGTAACGCGCGCCCTCGCCGTCGGCGGCCCGGGCGGCGTCCTGAGGGGGACCGCGCACCCGTGCCGCGTCGGGCCCACGGCCTAGACTCGAGGCCATGTCATTCCCCCACCAGCGCCCCCGCCGTCTGCGCCAGTCCGCCGCCATGCGCCGCCTGGTCGCCGAAACCCGCCTCCACCCGGCCGAGCTGATCCTGCCGGCCTTCATCAAGGAGGGCGTGGCCGAGCCGCAGCCCATCGCGTCCATGCCGGGCGTGGTGCAGCACACCACCGACTCGCTCAAGGCGGCCGCGGCCGAGGCCGCCGAGCTGGGCCTGGGCGGCATCATGCTGTTCGGCGTCCCGGCCACGCGCGACACGTGCGGCACCGCCTCCCTCGACCCCGAGGGCGTGCTGAACAAGGCCATCCGGGACGTCAAGGCGGAGGTGGGCGACGCGCTCGTCGTGATGTCCGACCTGTGCCTGGACGAGTTCACCGACCACGGCCACTGCGGCGTGCTCCGCGAGGACGGCGCCGTGGACAACGACGCCACCCTGGAGATCTACGCGCAGATGGGCGTGGCCCAGGCCGAGGCCGGCGCGGACGTGCTCGGCCCCTCCGGCATGATGGACGGCCAGGTCCGCGTGATCCGCGAGGCCCTCGACGACGCCGGCCGCACCGACACCGCGATCCTCGCCTACGCCGCGAAGTACTCCTCCGCGTTCTACGGCCCGTTCCGCGACGCCGTCGACTCCGCCCTGCAGGGCGACCGCAAGACGTACCAGATGGACGCCGCGAACCGCACCGAGGCCATGCTGGAGGTGGCGCTCGACCTCGAGGAGGGCGCGGACATGGTCATGGTGAAGCCCGCCATGAGCTACCTGGACATCGTGCGCGATGTCGCCGAGATGGCCGACGTGCCGGTCTCCGCGTACCAGATCTCCGGCGAGTACGCGATGATCGAGGCCGCCGCCGCGAACGGCTGGATCGACCGCCGCGCCGCGATCACCGAGTCCGTGCTCTCCATCCGGCGCGCCGGCGCCGACACCGTGCTGACCTACTGGGCGGCCGAGCTCGGCCGCTGGATGAAGGAGGGCTCCCTGTGAGCACCCGCACCCCCCGCACCACCAACGCCGCCGCGTTCGCCGCGGCCCAGACCGTCATCCCCGGCGGCGTCGACTCGCCGGTGCGCGCGTTCGGCTCCGTCGGCGGCACGCCCCGCTTCATGGAGCGCGCGCAGGGGCCGTACCTCTACGACGTCGAGGGCCGCGAGTACGTGGACCTCGTCTGCTCGTGGGGTCCCATGCTGCTCGGCCACGGCCACCCGGCCGTGCTGGAGGCCGTGCACGCCGCCGTGGACCGCGGCCTCAGCTTCGGCACCTCCACCGAGTCGGAGACCGCGCTCGCCGAGCTGATCGCCTCGAAGGTCCCCGTGGAGCGCGTGCGCTTCGTGTCCACCGGCACGGAGGCCACCATGACCGCCCTGCGCCTGGCGCGGGGCGTGACCGGCCGCAACCTCATCGTGAAGTTCGCCGGCTGCTATCACGGCCACTCCGACGGCCTGCTGGCCGCCGCCGGCTCCGGCGTCGCGACGGCGGCCCTGCCCGGGTCCGCGGGCGTCACCGAGGCCGCGGCCTCCGAGACGCTCGTGGTCACCTACAACTCCCGCGAGGACCTGGAGAAGGCGTTCGCCGAGCGCGGGTCCGAGATCGCCGCCGTGATCACCGAGGCCGTGCCGTGCAACATGGGCGTGGTGGAGCCGCAGGACGGCTTCAACGCGTTCCTGCGGGAGATCACGCAGCGTCACGGTGCGCTGCTGATCTGGGACGAGGTCCTCACCGGCTTCCGCGCCACGAGCCGCGGCGCGTGGGGCCTCAGCGGGGAGCCCGAGGGCTGGACCCCGGACATCTGGTGCTTCGGCAAGGTGATCGGCGGCGGCATGCCCGTCGCCGCGCTCGCCGGCTCGGCCGCGATCATGGACCACCTGGCCCCGCTCGGCCCGGTGTACCAGGCGGGCACGCTCTCCGGGAACCCGGTGGCGATGGCCGCCGGGTACGCGACGCTGAGCAGCGCCGACGACGCCGTGTACGCCGCCGTGCAGCGCGCCTCCGACGCGGTCCGCGAGGGCCTCGTGGCGGCGCTCGACGCGGAGGGCGTGGACCACTCGATCCAGCGCGCCGGGACGCTCTTCTCCGTGGCGTTCGGGACGTCGAAAGGCGGCGTGAATGACTACGCCGACGCGCAGGGCCAGGAGGTGTTCCGCTACGCCCCGTTCTTCCAGTCGATGCTGGAGTCGGGCGTGTACCTGCCGCCGTCGGTCTTCGAGGCCTGGTTCGTCTCGGCGGCGCACGACGACGCCGCGATCGGCATGGTCCTCGAGGCCCTTCCCGGCGCGGTGAGGGCGGCCGCGGCCGCGACGCCGCAGGGCTGAAAGCGGTCCGAGCTCCGAGGGTCAGGCGCCGGGCTCGACCGGCCACTCCCGCGAGACCGTGGCCGCCGGATCCTTCCGGCGCAGGTACTCCTCGAAGCTGGCGGCCTGCTCGGCCTTCCACTGGGCCTGCCTCGCGTGCAGCTCCGACAGCTCGATCTGGACTGCGGGGTACTTGCGGGCCAGGTGGTCCGCGACCTGGACGGCGGCGAGCGCGTCCGCGGCCGAGGTGTGCGCGTCCTCCAGCTGCACGCCGTAGTGCTCCGAGACGGCGGTGAGAGTGCGCTTGCCCTTGCGGTAGCGGTCCAGCTGCTTGTCCAGCACGTAGGGGTCGATCACGGGTGCGGCGTCGAGCGGGGTCAGGCCGTGCCGCCGCGCCTCACGGTCCATGACCGTGAAGTCGTACACCCCGTTGAACGCGATCACCGGGATGCCGGCAGCGAAGAGGTCCCGCAGCGTCTCCGTGATCTCGATGACCCCCTGCGCCGCGGGCATGCCCTCGGCGCGGGCCCGCTCCGTGGTGACACCGTGCACCTGCGCCGCCTCGTCCGGGATCGGGACGCCCGGGTCCAGGAGCCACTCGGCGGCGGACACGGCCGCGCCCGAGGCGTCCACCATCACGATGGTGGCCGTCACGATCAACGCCTGCTGGGGGTCTCTGCCCGTGGTCTCGAGGTCGAACCCGGCTCGGATCTGCTCATGCCAATTCACGTCCGCCACGCTACCGCCGGAGCCGGACGCGCGAAGCACCCTCAGGCGGGCGGGCAGGATGGGCTCGTGTCCTCCGCCGCCGTCCCGCGCCCCGCTCCGCCGCGCCGCGCTCCTCCCCTCCCTGCCGCGCCACCCGAGGGTCCGCTGACGGTGGCGGAGGCGCTCGCCGCCGTCGCGTGCCTCGTGCCCCCGGGGCGTGCCGTGTCCTATGGGGCGCTCGCGCGGATCCTGGGCCGCGGCGGCGCGCGACTGGCCGGACGCGCGATGGCCGAGGCGGATCCGGGTACCCCGTGGTGGCGCGTCGTGCGGGCCGACGGGTCCCTGCCCGGGGACCTCGCCGCCCGCGCCGCGCCCGAGCGCGATCGCGAGGGCACGCCGCTGCGCCCGGCCGCCGGCGGGCTGCCGCGTGTGGACCTGGCCCGTGCCGCCTGGGATCCCCACGACGACGGCGACGGCCCCGCGCTCGCGGCGATCGCCGACCTCGCGGCGCGCGTGGACCACGGCCGCGGGAGCATCAGCCCGGCAAGCGGGCGCACCCCTTAACCTGTCCCGCGCCGATGGGAGGATGACCCCATGAGCGCACACGAGCACGCCGCAGCCGCCCCGGACGGGGCGCTCGAGGAGGCCGCGATCCTCGCGGCGGACGAGGCCGAGGAGCCCGTTGCGCCGCCCGTGCACGCCCTCCTCGTCCGCGAAGGGCGGCAGCGGGCGGAGACGGTCGAGCTCACCCCCGCGCAGGAGGCCGTGGCGGGCCTCGCCCCCGGGCACGGGGCCGTCCTCGTGCTCGGTGCGCCCGGCACGGGGCGAAGCACCGCGGCCGTGGAGTACGCCGCGCGGCGGCTCGAGGCGGGGACGGATGCCGAGTCCCTCCTGGTCCTCGCGCCGAGCCGGGACGCCGCGGCCCGTCTGCGCGACGCCCTGACCGAGCGCCTCGAGGCCACGGGGCACGGCACGCGCGCCGTCACGCCGGTGCGCACGTGGGCGTCCTACGCGTTCGACCTGCTCCGCCGCGCCCGCGTCACGGGCCCCCTCCGGCACCTGGCGAACGCCCCGCGGCTGCTGTCCGGCGCCGAGCAGGACACGGTGATCGCCGAGCTCCTGGAGGGCTATGCCCAGGGCCACGCGGCAGGTCCGGAGTGGCCGGCCGACGTCGTCCCCGCTGTGGGCACGCGGGGGTTCCGCCGTGAGGTGCGCGAGCTGGTGGACCGCATGAGCGAGTTCGGGGTGGAGCCCGGCCGCCTGCAGGAGCTGGGCGAGGTGCACCGGCGGCCGGCGTGGGAGGCGGCGGCCGTCCTCGTCCAGGACTACCGGGACCGCCTGGACCTGGGCATGGCGGAGGCCTTCGACCCCGCCGGCCTCATCCGCGCCGCCGTGCTCGTCCTGACGGAGCGGTTCCCGGAGGACCCGGAGCGGGACCGTGCCGGCGTCGAGTTCGCCCGGGCGGAACGCGCCCGGCTGAGCGCCCTCGTGGTGGACGACCTCCAGGAGGCCACCCCCGCCGTGCACGATCTCCTCCGCGTCCTCGGCGTCGGCAGGGATGTCCTCCTCACGGCGACCCCCGACACCACGGTCGAGGGATTCCGCGGCGCCCGCCCGGACCTCGTCCGCGAGTACCCCACCGCCCTGGACCCGGCTCCCGTGCCGGGCGCCCCGGCGTCGCCGACGCCGGGGGAGCGGACCGTCGTCCTGGCCCAGGGGCACCGCATGGCGGCCGGCGTGCTCGAGGGATACCTGCGGGTGGCCCGGCGGGTCCGGCAGCGGCACGAGCCGGTCGAGCGGGCCCGGCGCACGGCGCTGCCGGCACAGGAGGGCGGCGAGGTGCGCGGCCACGTCGTGCGCTCGCGGGCGGACGAGGACCAGTTCGTCCTCGAGCGGGTCCTGCGGGTGCATCACGAGGAGTCCGTGCCGCTGGACCGGCTCCTCGTGGTGGCCCGCTCCGGCTCCCGCGTCGCGGCGCTCGCCCGGCATCTCGAGGCGGAGGGCGTGCCGGTCACCCGCGACGCGTCGGGCACCGTGCTCAAGGAGGAGCCGGCGGTGGCCCCGCTGCTGACCCTCCTGGGCGCCTGCGCCACCCTGGCGGGGGACCCCCAGACCGACGTCGTCTCCGTGCTGGACCCTGAGGAGCTCGTCGGCCTGCTGACCGGGCGCTACGGAGCGGCCACGGCGCTGCACGTGCGGCGGCTGCGCCAGGACCTGCTGCGGGCTGAGCGGGCGCGCGGCGGGCGGCGCTCGTCGGACGAGCTGCTCGTGGCCGCCCTCGCGGATCCGGCGCTCGCGGGAGAGGAGGCCGGGCGGCATCGTGCCCTGCGGCGCGTGGCGTGGATGTTCCGCGCCGGCCTCGAGGCGGCCGCCGCTCCCGGGGCGACGGCCGAGACCGTGCTCTGGGCCCTGTGGTCGGCCTCCGGCCGGGCCGACCGCTGGCGCTCGATCGCCCTCGGGCGGGTGGACGGGGCGGACACCCGCCGGGACGCGCGGCGGGCGGACGCAGACCTGGACGCCGTCGTGGCGCTGTTCCAGGTGGCGGAGCGCTTCGTGGACCAGTTCCCCGGATCCTCGCCCGAGGACTTCCGCGGGTACATGGAGTCCCAGGACCTGCCGATGGACACCCTCGCGCGCCGCGCGGAGACCGGGGACGCCGTCCACGTGCTGACCCCTGCCTCCGCCGTCGCCGCCGGTCGCGACTGGGACACCGTGATCGTCGTGGGCCTGCAGGACGGCGTCTGGCCCAACACGCGGCTGCGCGGCCAGCTGCTCGGCGCCACGGACCTCGCGGACCTGCTGCTCGCGCCCGACCCCTCCGCGTGGCCGACGGACCACCGCACCCGGTTGCAGGAGACGCGGCAGGACGAGCTGCGCATGCTGGCGGCGGCGGTCTCCCGGGCGCGCCGCCGCGTCCTCGCCACCGCCGTGCGGAACGAGGACGAGATGCCCTCCGACTTCCTCGACCTCCTGGCCCCCGCGGAACCCGGCGACGATGAGAGCGGCGTCCGCCCCCTCACGGAGGTGGCGCCGCCGCTGACGGCCGGCGCGCTCGTCGCGCGGCTCCGCCGCGCCCTCGAGCAGGGGGAGGAAGGCGCCGGGGCCGTGGATCCGGCGGCGGCCGCCGCGGCCCTCGCCCGGCTGGCCGCGGACGGCGTGGAGACCGCAGACCCCGCGCACTGGTGGGGCCTCGCGCCGCTGTCCACAGAGGAGGCCCTCACGGACGTGGCCCACCACCCGGTCCGCCTCTCGCCGTCCCGCGTGGAGACTGCTCTGACCAATCCCCTCAACTGGCTGCTCTACCACGTGGGGTCCCAGGCTGGAGCGACGCTGGCGCAGTCCGTGGGCACCCTCGTCCACTCCGTGGCCGAGCACCACCCGGACGGCCCGCCCGAGGCCGTGCGCGCCGAGCTCGAGCGTCGCCTGCCGGAGCTGGGCCTGCCCGGGGGGTGGGTCAGCGAGCTCGAGCACGCCCGGGCCCGCGAGCTGGCGAAGGCCTACCTCGGCTACCTCTCCGTCGTGCGGGCCGCGGGGCGGCGCGCCCTGGCCCAGGAGGTGCCCATGCGGGCCGAACTCACGTGGGCGGGACTGACAGTGCTGATCAACGGCGTCATCGACCGGCTCGAGGTGGACGCGGCCGGACGCCCGTACATCGTCGACCTCAAGACGGGCCGCCGCGCGCCGTCGGCGGCCGAGCTGCCCCGCCAGCCGCAGCTCGCCGCCTACCAGGTCGCCCTGCGCGCGCACGGGGTGGCGGTGCTGCGGGATGACCCGGAGGCCGACCCGGCGCTGCGGGCCGCCCTCGCGCAGCTGGCGGAGCCGTCCGCCCCGGCCGGGGCCGCGCTCGTCCAGCTCGGCGCGGGCACCCAGAAGACGAAGGTGCAGGACCAGGCCGCGCTGACCGACGAGGACCGCTGGGCCCTCGACCAGGTCTTCACGGCCGCCCGCCGGACCGTCGGGCCCCGCTTCCTCGCCCTCCACGACGGGTCCGCCGGCTGCGCCCTGCCGTCCGTCTGTCCCCTCTGCGCCGAAGGAAGGCAGGTCACCGAATGGAACCGCTGAACATGGACGTCCCCGCCGCGGTCCACGCGCCGGAGGACATCGCCGCCCGCCTGAAGGTGCATCCGCCCACGGACGAGCAGGCCGAGGTCATCACCGCTCCGCTCACGCCCCGGCTCGTCATGGCCGGCGCCGGCTCCGGCAAGACCGCCACGATGTCCGACCGCGTGGTCTGGCTCGTGGCCAACGGCCACGCGCGGCCCGACCAGATCCTCGGCGTCACGTTCACGCGCAAGGCCGCCGGCGAGCTGGCCCACCGCATCAACGACAAGGTGGACGCCCTGCTGCGCTCCGGGCTCGTGATCCCCGGGTTCGACGGCGAGCCGGAGGACCTCGGCCGCGCCGCCGTGTCCACGTACCACTCCTACGCGGGCGCGCTCGTGCGCGACCACGGGCTGCGCATCGGCGTGGAGCCCGAGGCCGTGCTGCTCGGCGAGGCCGACGCGCACCGGATCATGGCCGGCGTCGTGGAGTCCCATCCGATCGTGGCGGACCGCCTCGGCGTCCGGCCCTCCACGCTGATCTCCCAGGCGCTGCGCCTCGCGGGGGACATGGCGGAGCACCTCGTGGCCCCCGAGGACGTCCGTGCGCACCTGGAGGCGCTCGTCGCCCAGGGCCGGGGGCTTCCGCTCCCGGCCCGCATGAAGGAGCCCTCCGGCGTGATCCTCGAGCTGATCGGGGCGTTCGAGGACCGGGCCCTCATGGCCGACCTCGTGGCCCGCTACGACGAGGCCAAGCAGGAGCGCGACGCGATGGACTTCGGCGACCTGCTGCGCCACGCCGCGCGGATCGCCCGGGAGGTGCCCTGTGCGGGGGAGCAGGAGCGCGGTCGCTTCCCCGTCGTCCTGCTGGACGAGTTCCAGGACACCTCACACGCCCAGATGCAGATCTTCGCCGGGCTCTTCGGCCCCACCGGCCCCGAGGCGGATGCGCCCGGGCTCGGGCACTGCGTCACGGCCGTCGGCGACCCCCACCAGTCCATCTACGGCTTCCGCGGCGCCTCCGCCGGCCAGCTCTTCGCCTTCCCGGGCACCTTCCCGCGGGTCCAGGCGCTCCCCGACGGCGGGACTCGGCGTGTCAACGCGGACGTCTCCCACCTGACCGTCGCGTGGCGCAACGACGAGGCGGTGCTGGAGGCGGCCAACACAGTGGCGGCTCCGCTCGTCGTCCACGCGGAGGCGGGGGCAGGCTCGCCCATCGAGCTGCGACCCCTCCGCCCCCGCCCCGGAGCGGGCGAGGGGGAGGTGCGCATCGACCGGCACGTCACCCAGGACGAGGAGGCGAGGGCGCTCGCGGAGCGGCTGGCGGCGCTGCCGGACGTCGCGCCCGACGGCCGGACCCGCCTCACGCGGGCGGTCCTGTGCCGCACGCGCGCGCAGTTCGTCCCGGTGCTCGCGGCCCTCGACGAGGCGGGCCTGCCCTACGAGGTCCTCGGCCTCTCGGGACTGCTCTCCCTTCCCGAGGTCTCCGAGGTGCTCGCCGTCCTCCACGTCCTCGCCGACCCCTCCCGCAACGACCACGTGGTCCGCATGCTCACCGGCCCCCGGTGGCGCATCGGCCCCGCGGACCTCGAGGTGCTCCACGAACGCGCCCGCTTCGTCTCCCGCCTGCGGGCCGCCGGAGCCGAGGGGGCGGCGGACGTCGAGGCCGCGGACGTGAGCCCCGAGGAGGACACCGACGCCCCCGCCCTGCTGGAGGCCCTCGACTCGCTGCCGCGGGAGGGCTTCGACTGGACCGGCTCCCGCGGGCGCGGCTTCTCGGACGAGGGCCTGCGCCGCCTGCGCGAGGCCAACCGCCTCCTGCGGCGCCTCTCCGCTCGTGCGGACGCGGAGCCCGCCGAGCTCATCGCCGAGGTCGAGCGGGAGATCGGCCTGGACGTGGAGGTGGCCCTGCGCCCCGACGCGTCCGGGGCCTCCGCCCGCCGCCACCTCAACGCGTTCCAGGACGCGGCGCGCGGCTTCGCCGCCGGCACGACGGCGGCGGCGGGCCTCTCCGCGTTCCTCGCCTGGACGGCGTCGGTGGAGGAGCACGAGAAGGGCCTCGGCATCGAGGCCGGGGAGCCCGCCCCCGGGGTGGTCCAGGTGCTCACGACCCACGCGTCCAAGGGACTGGAGTGGGACGTCGTCGCGGTGCCGGGGCTCATGGAGGGCTCGTTCCCCTCGGCTCGGTCCGACCGCTGGACCGCGCCCGCGAACGGCGCGCTGCCGTGGGCCCTGCGCGGTGACGCGGCCTCACTGCCGCAGTGGGACGCCGGATGGGCTGAGAACATGCGCGACTGGGCGCAGTCGGCCGGCAGGACCTACACGTCCAAGGATGCCGAGGGGCTGCCCGAGCCCTACCAGATCGCCGTGGACGCCCACGGGAGGCGGGAGGAGCGGCGGCTCGCGTATGTCGCGTTCACCCGCGCGCGGAGCCGGCTGTGGCTGAGCACCACCCGCTGGAAGGGGACGAACAAGAACCCCGCGGCGCCGTCCGAGTTCCTTGAGGAGGTCGCCGCGCTCGCCGGCTCGTTCCCCGGGATCGAGATCGGCCACGAGCCGGACCCCTCCGAGCTGACGGAGGAGAACCCCGTGGCCGGCCGCCTGCTCGCCGCCTGGTGGCCGTTCGACCCGCTGACGGGGCCGGAGGTCGCCGTCGCTGACCCGGAGGACCCCGAGGACGAGGACCGCTGGGAGAAGCTCCCGTCCCGCTCCCGGCCGCGGCGCGCCGCGGTCGAGTCCGCGGCCGCGCGCGTCCGAGGCGCGGCCCCCGAGGACCTCGAGGCGGACCCGGAGATCGCCCGGGAGCTCGCCTGGGTGCTGCTGCGGCGCCGGGACATCGCCGGGACCGGGGGCCAGGTGGCGCTGCCGAGCCACGTCTCCGTCTCGCTCTTCGGTGAGCTGGCGGCGGACCCGCAGGCGGTGGCCGAGCAGCTGCGCCGGCCCATGCCGCGTCCGCCCGCCCACGCGGCGCGCCGCGGCACGGCGTTCCACGCCTGGCTCGAGGACCGGTTCGGCGCGACGGGCATGCTGGACATCGAGGACCCCTCGGACGCCGCCGACCAGTGGGTGGACGACGCCCTGGACCTCGCCCCGATGCAGGAGTGGTTCCGGTCCTCGCGCTGGGCGGACCGGACCCCCGCGTTCGTGGAGGCGGCGGTGGAGACCACGGTCGCCGGGATCACCCTGCGCGGGCGCGTGGACGCCATCTACTGCTCGGGAGCCCGCGAGGGGATGCCCCTCGATCCCGAGGCCGAGTGGGAGCTGGTGGACTGGAAGACGGGCGCGGTGCCGTCGGACCGCGACCTCGAGGTCAAGGGCCTGCAGCTGGCGGTCTACCGGCTCGCGTGGTCACGCCTGCACGGGATCCCGCTCGAGAACATCAGGGCGAGCTTCGTCTACGTCGCGCACGGCGTCGAGCGCTCGCTCGCCCACCTGCCGGGGGAGGATGAGCTCGAGCGCATCGTCACCGAGGCGCTGAACCGCCCGTGATCCCGTCGCCGGGGCTCTGCGCCCGGCGAGCACCCCGGGCGGCGGCCCGGTCCGACTCCCGGCCCGGAGCCGGCACCACGGTGAGGGCGGCGGTCTGGTCGTCGGCCTCGTCCGGCTTGCGCTCGCGGCCCGCGTCGTCACCGTCGGCGTCCTCGTCGTCGTCATCCACCGCGTCGCCCGCCGGCTCGCCGTCGGCCGCCTCGCCGTCGGCGTGCTCCGGTGCGCTCCCGTGCGTGCGGCCCCGGACGGCGTCGGCCAGCTCGGCCAGCATGTCCTCCGCCTCGGCGATCATGTCCGCGTCGTGGCGGTCCACGCCACGCACCAGCCACTGGGCCAGCGCGAACTCCGCGAGAAGGGAGGCGCGGCGCATCAGGTGCTCGTCCCCGTCGTCACCGGCTCCGGCGTCGGCGCGCCGCCCGCGGTAGGCGTCCAGCACGCGCTCGGCGAAGTCGGGGTCCTCGGCGGCGGCCAACCACGCGAGGTCCACGGCGGGATCGCCCACGTGCAGGTCGGTCCAGCCGGTCACCCCGACCACCCGGCCGCGCTCCACGAGCAGGTTGTCCTCGTGCAGGTCTCCGTGCACCGGCACCGGGGAGAACGACCACAGGGCCTCCTCCTCCATGGCCTCCTCCCAGCGACGCAGCAGCACCGGGGGGATGCGACCCGTGGTGGCGGCCTGGTCCAGCTCATGCAGCCGGCGGTTGCGCACCTCCTCCGCCGTGTAGACCGGCAGGTCCGCGAGGTCCACCACGGAGGAGGGCAGGGTGTGCACGGCCGCGATGACGCGGCCGACGTCCTGCACCGCGGGCTCGCCGAGCGCGACGAGGTCCTCGAGGGGGAGGGGACGGCCCGGCATGTCCTGGTACACGAAGGTGCGCAGGCCACCCAAGCGCACCGCGCCGGCCACGGAGGGCGTGCGGAAGGGCAGGGCCGCGCGCACGCGCGGGGTGAGCGCGGCGAGCACCTGCAGCTCGGTCTCCAGGCGGATCCCCGCCTCCGGGGTGCGCGGGGAGCGCACGCGCCACCACTGGCGCTGGGCGTCCACGACGACGGCGGCGGAGAAGTCCGCGGGGTCGTCCGGGCTGGCGACCACCGAGACCGGGGTCAGGCCGGGGACGGCCGCGGCGGCCAGGGCTGCGAGGTGGAGGGACTGACGGTGCACGGGGTCCACCCTATGCGCGCCCACGCCCGAGCGCGGTGGGGCGCACCGGCGTCCGCGGGTTGGTACGGTGGGACGTCGCCGGACGCGCAGACCCTGGACACCGAGGAGGACTCGTCCCGCATGAGCACTCCCGATGAGATCCTCCGCGGGCTCGACACCGAGCAGCGGCAGGCCGCCACCGCCCTCCGGGGCCCCGTGTGCATCCTGGCCGGCGCCGGCACGGGCAAGACCCGCGCCATCACCCACCGCATCGCCTACGGCGTCGCCTCCGGGGTGTTCGACCCCCACCGCACCCTCGCGCTGACGTTCACTGCGCGCGCGGCCGCGGAGATGCGCACGCGCCTGCGCGACCTCGGCGTGGACGGCGTCCAGGCCCGCACGTTCCACTCCGCCGCGCTGCGCCAGCTGCAGTACTTCTGGCCGCAGGCCGTCGGCGGTCCGATGCCCACGCTCGTGGAGAACAAGGTGCGCCTGCTCACCCAGGTGGCCCAGGGCATGCGCATGAGCGTGGACCGCGCCGGGCTGCGCGACCTCGCCGGCGAGATCGAGTGGGCCAAGGTCTCCCTCCACGCTCCCGAGGGATACGCCGAGGCGGCCAAGGAGCGGGAGATGCCCTCGGGCTGGACCGCCACCACCGTGGCACGCCTCTACATGGGGTACGAGGAGGCCAAGACCGCCCGCAACATGATCGACTTCGAGGACGTGCTGCTCATCCTCGTGGGCATCCTCTCCACGGAGCCGCGCATCGCGGCCACGATCCGGGACCAGTACCGCGTCTTCGTGGTGGACGAGTACCAGGACGTCTCCCCGCTGCAGCACCGCCTCCTGGACCTCTGGCTCGGGGACCGCGCGGACCTGTGCGTGGTGGGTGACTCCTCCCAGACGATCTACTCGTTCACGGGCGCGACCTCCCGCTTCCTCACAGGCTTCCGCGAGCGCCACCAGGAGGCCACCGTCGTCAAGCTCGTGCGCGACTACCGCTCGAGCCCCCAGATCGTGGAGGCCGCCAACCGGCTCCTCGCGGCGCGCACGGCGGAGGGGCAGCGCGACCGCCGGCTCCCGCACTGGCCCGAGCCGCTCCAGCTCACCTCGCAGCGCCCCGCGGGGCCCGACGTCGTCTTCGCCGAGTGCACGGACGACGAGGCCGAGGCGGGCTGGGTGGCCCAGCGGATCCGCGAGCTCGTGGACGGGGGCACTCCGCCCGCCGAGATCGCGGTCCTCTTCCGCACGAACGGCCAGTCGGAGGCGTTCGAGACCGCTCTGTCCGCGGCGGGACTGGGCTACCAGCTGCGGGGCGGCGAGCGCTTCTTCTCCCGCCGCGAGGTGCGCGACGGCATCCTGCAGCTGCGCGCCGCGGCACGCGCCGACCCGGGTCTCACGGGGGAGGAGGTGACCGCCCGTGCACGGGACGTCCTGGCCTCCCTCGGGTACTCGGCCGAGCCGCCCGCCGCCACGGGCGCGGCGCGCGAGCGCTGGGAGTCGCTGCACGCCCTCGTGAACCTCGCCGACCAGCTGGCCGCCGCCCGCGGGGCCGAGTTCACGCTCACCGAGCTGGTGGCCGAGCTCGACGAGCGCGCCCAGCACCAGCACGCCCCCACGGTGCAGGGCGTCACGCTCGCCTCCCTGCACTCGGCCAAGGGCCTCGAGTGGGACGCGGTCTTCCTGGTGGGGCTGTCCGAGGGGCTCATGCCCATCTCCTTCGCGGACACGCCCGCCGAGATCGACGAGGAGCGCCGCCTGCTCTACGTGGGCATCACGCGCGCCCGCCAGCATCTGTCGCTGACGTGGACGCTCTCCCGCGGCACCGGCGGGCGCGCCTCGCGGCGGGCCTCCCGCTTCCTGCGGGATATCGACCCGACCCTCGGCGGCACCCGCGAGCACGCCCCCGCCGCCGCGTCCGGGGCAGGCGCACCCCGCGGTCGGCGGCGCGGCGCCACCGTGGCCACGTGCCGCACGTGCGGCAAGGCCCTCGAGACGGGCGCCGAGCGCAAGGTCGGCCGCTGCCTGGACTGCCCGGCCACGTACGACGAGGCCGTTCTCGACACCCTGCGGGACTGGCGCGCCAGCACCGCCCGCGCGGGGAAGGTGCCCGCGTTCGTGGTGTTCACGGACGCGACCCTCGTGGCGATCGCGGAGGCCATGCCGGCCACCCCCCTCGACCTCATCAAGGTCCCGGGCGTGGGCAAGGCCAAGCTGGACCGCTACGGCCCGGACGTGCTCGAGCTGCTCCACGGCACCGCGCCCGCCTGAGTCACCAGGTCCGCCTGAGGCACCATGCCCGCCTGAGATGCCGGGGGGTCGGATCACGCGCCCGGGTCAGGCCCCCGACGAAGGCTCCCCGAGGTCCGGCGGCCCGCCGAAGCCGGGCAGCACCCCGAACTCCTGGTGCAGCTCCTCGCTCAGCTCCCGGGTGAGCGCGGCCAGGTCCGCCGCCATCCCGTCCGGGTCGCACGGGCACCCGTGCCGCGGGCGGACGCCCTCGGTGGTCTCGTCCAGCGCATAGGCCCAGCTGCGCACGACGCCCTGCCATGCGGGGGAGGAGGAGCCCGCGACCAGCAGGTCGTGGACGAGGACGGCGGTGCGCAGTGCCCCGAGCACACTCTCCGGATCCTCCTCGCCCGGCCCGTCCTCCCACGCCGCGTCGCGGCTGCGGCCGGTGGCGGCCTCCTCCGCCGGGCGGCGGACGTGCTCGCACAGGGCGCACCCGGGGGATCCGGCGATCGTCCAGGGCCCGACGGCCGACTCCTCGTCCACGACCACCGGCAGGAGCGGGTGCTCGGCGGCCAGCGCCCGCGCCACGAGCGATTCGTCGATCCGTCCGCGCGTCACCGAGACGGTGGCCGTCCCCATGAACACGGCCTCCGGCCCATGGTGGGCGAACACCCGCTCGCGCGGGTGGAGTTCGCGGATCCGCCGCTCGGCCGCGACGGCACGGGGCCGGCCGAGGTCCGCCGGCCGGTAGCCCGTGCCGAGGTCCGACGCCCCCACGGGCGTGGGATCCCACAGGGCGAGCGGGCCCATGCCCCGGCTGGCCAGGAGCAGGGCGATCGCCAGCCCGGTGCGGCCGAGCCCCGTGACGTGGACGCCGTCGGGGAAGTCCACGGGCGGGCCGTGGGGAGGAGCGGAGGAGGTGGGACGGCCTTCGCCGTCGGGAAGCGGGAGGGGGCGGGGCATGGAGGTCTCCGATCGCTCGACGTGGCCCCACGGTGTCACGAGGGAGGCGCCGCGGGGGCCTCATCCACAGGGATCCGCGGAGCCGTCGCGCACAATGGAGTGATGCCGCCGCGTCGCCCCGCCTCCCGCCCGGTCCGCGAGACCGTCGACCTGGACTGGGAGGGCACGCCGGTGCGGCTCGTGCGCTCCACCGCGCGCACGCGCACCGTGTCCGCCGTGTGGCGCGAAGGCCGCCTGCAGGTCTCCGTCCCCGCCCGGCTCTCCCGCGCCGAGGAGCGGGAATGGATCTCCCGCATGGTCGAGCGCGCGGGCGCGGCCCCGGCGCCCGCGGGTCCCACGCCGCCGACCGACGGAGGCGCCGGGCCTGATCCGAGCCGTCCCCGCACGTCCACGCCCGGGGCGTCCTCGCCCGCCACGCCCGACCCCGGGGCCTCCGCCCCGGGCGACGCCGCCCTGCTGGCCTGGGCGCGCCGCGTCTCGGCCGATCACTACGGGGGCGAGGCGGATCCGGTGAGCGTCACGTGGTCCACGCGGCAGCGGCACCGCTGGGGATCGTGCACCCCGGCTCGGCGCACCATCCGGCTCTCGGCGCAGCTGCGCGGCATGCCCGACTGGGTGGTGGAGGCCGTGCTGGTGCACGAGGTGGCCCACCTGCTCGAGTCCGGCCACGGGCCCCGCTTCCAGAGGCTCGTCGCCCGCCACCCCCGCTACGCCGAGGCCATGGCGTTCCTCGCCGGCGTCACCTACGCGCAGGGTCGCGGCCTCGCCGCCGGGCCCGCTTCCGCAGACGACGACGTCGCCGCCCCGGGCTGGGGCGACGACGTCGAGGGGGGCTGAGGCAGGCGCGGGGCTCAGCCCTCCTTGGGGGCCTCGCCGAAGCCGCCGTCGAGTAGCCGCTGCAGCTCGTCGTCGAGGGCGTCCGTGGAGGCGTCCGCGGCCGTGCGGCGCTGCGCGTAGCCCGTGGGGTCGTCGAGGTCCTCGCCCGTGGGCTGGCGCTCGGGATGGCGCCAGATCGCCTCGCGGTACTCCTTGCCCTGCTCGGCCGTGACGTGCTCCCAGAACGCGGCCGCCTCGCGCAGGCGGCGCGGGCGCAGCTCGAGGCCCACGAGGGCGGCGAACGCCTGCTCGGCGGGTCCCCCGGAGGCGCGCCGACGGTTCATGGTCTCGCGCAGCGCGCTCGCGGACTCCAGCGGCGTGGCCGCCTCGGCGACGACGACGTCGACCCAGCCCTCCACGAGGGCGATGAGCAGCTCGAGCTGCTCGAGGGCGGCGCGCTGGGTGGCATCCGGCTCTGCGATGAACGAGGCGCCGTCGAACACGGCCTGCATGGACTCCGGGTCCATGGGGTCGACGGACTCCGCGGCCCGCTCGATCCCGCTCACGTCCAGGCGGATGCCGGCCGCGTACTGCTCGATCGCGGCGAACAGGTCCCGCTCGAGCCACGGGGAGTGCAGGAAGAGGCGCATGCGGGCCACCTCGCGCAGCGCGAGGTACAGGCGCACCTGGTCGTCCGGGACGCTGAGCCCGTCGCCGAACTCCTCGATGTTCACGGGGATCAGGGCCAGGCGGTGGCCGGCGATCGGCAGGCCGATGTCCGTTCCCGAGAGCACGTCCTTGCCGAGCGCGCCCACGGCGCCGCCGAGCTGGAGGCCGAACATGGTGCCGCCCATGTTCTTGAGCATGGGCTGCAGGCCGCCCAGCATTGAGGGGTCCATGCCCTCGGGCAGCTGGCCGGGCAGCTGCTGCTCGATGGCGGCGGACATCGCGTTCGCGAGCGAGACGGCCACGGGGCCGGTCATCCGCTGCCAGTTCTCCATGGTGGCCTCGACCCACTCGGCGCGGGACCACGCGGCCCCCATCTGCCCCGTGGACTCCGTGTCCGTCACGCCGTCCAGCCAGAGCTCGGCCAGGCGCAGGGCCTCGTCCACCTCGCGGCGGGCGAAGGAGCCCACGGCGGGGTCCTCGCCGGCGACCGCCTGGCGCGCGGCCTGCCTGGCCAGGGTCCAGTTGACCGGGCCCTCGGAGCCCGCGCCCGGGTTCATCATGGCCTGGAACTGCGCCATGGCCTGCTGCATCATGGCGGGGTCCAGCCGGGAGGGGTCGAAGGGCATGCCGCCCGTCCCGCCCATGCCCTGCATGGCGCGGCGGATCTCCTCGACGTCCGGGGCCTGCCCGCCGAACATCTGCCGGAGCATGTCCTCCAGGGGGTCGCGGCCGTCGTCGGATCCGGGGGTCTGCGGGTGGTCAGTCATGCCGAACAGCGTATCCGCGGGCCTCGCGCCAGGCCCACGGATGGACGGCGCGGCGCCGCGGTTCGCGCAGGGCGCACGACGGCGCTCCGGCCCGGCCCCGGCCGCGGCGGCCCCGTAGACTGGTGCGACCGTCCCCCCGCCAGCGCGTCCGCGCCTGCGGCGACGGCCCCTGATCCAGGACCACGGCAGGAAAGTCGGTGTCGCGTGCCCGCAGTGCCCCGCGCAAGGAGCCGCCGCGTCGCCGCGCGCCCGTCGGTCTCCGGATGGATCGCCGCGGCCTCGGCGGCCACCGCCCTGGCGCTGCCCGCGCCGTACCTGCTGGAGGGGCCCGGCCCGGCCATCGACGTGCTGGGGGAGGCCGACGGCCACCCCGTCCTCACCGTCGACGGCGCCTCCCGGGTGGACCCGGGGGAGGGCGCCCTGGACATGACCACCGTGATGGTCTCCGGCCCGCCGACGGGCTCCACCTCCGTCCTCGAGCTCGCGGGCGCGCTCGTGGACCCGGGACGCGACACCACGCCGCGCGAGCTGGTCTACCCCACGGGCGTGTCCGCGGACCAGGTGAGCGAGTCCAACGCGTGGGCCATGACCGCCTCCCAGGACCTGGCGACGGCGGCCGCCCTGCACGAGCTCGGCCGCGACTACGGCCGCGGGCTCGCCGTGCGGGAGTTCGCCCCGGACAGCCCGGCCCGCGACGTGCTGCGTGCCGGCGACGAGGTGCTCGCGGCGGGCGGGACGCCCGTGGACGACGTCGTCGCCCTGCGCTCGGCGGTCGACGCCGCCGGCCCCGGGCCGGTCGCCCTGCGTGTGCTCCGGGACGGCGTCGAGACGGACGTGGAGGTCCCCGTGCGCGCCGCGCCGGAGGGCGCGGGCCAGGCGTGGCAGATCGGCGTGTTCCTCGAGACCGTGTACGACTTCCCGGTGGACGTGGAGATCAGCCTCGAGGACATCGGCGGTCCCTCCGCGGGCACCATGTTCGCCCTCGCCGTCCTGGAGCGCCTCACGCCCGGCGCGATGACGGGCGGCGCGCACATCGCGGGCACCGGCACCATCACCGAGGAAGGCCAGGTCGGTCCCATCGGCGGCATCGCCCAGAAGGTGCGCGGCGCCGCCGACGCCGGAGCGGCCGTGTTCCTGGCCCCGGCCGCCAACTGCGCGGACCTCGACGGCCGAGTGCCCGAGGGCATCGCCGTCTACGCCGTGGACACCCTCACGACCGCACGTGGCGTGGTCGAGGCCGTGGGCCGCGGCGAGACCCTCGACGGGGTGCCCACCTGTGGGTGATCCCCCCGCCCTTCGACATCCCGCGCGTCCCCTCCGTGGCCGCGGCGGACGACCCCGGACCCCAGACGCCCGTGCCGCCCGGCACGGCGCCGACCGCAGACCCCGCCCCCGGCGGGGAGAGGAGAGACAGTGAGCTTCGGACAGGGAAGCGGCGGGCCCTTCGGCGGCCCGCCCCGTGACGGCGGCGGATCCGCCGGCGCGGGGGGCTCCGGCCCCTTCGGCGGCTTCGGCCCCTTCGGCGGCGCCCCCATGGGCCCGGGCGACGGCGGGCCCGCGAGCCCCGGCAGCGGCGGTCCCAGCGGGCCCGGCGACGGCAACGGCAGCTCGGCGGCCGGCCGGCCCCGGCCGGCGACCCCCGGCCGCCCCAGTGCGCTCGTGCTCACGATCGTCTCCGTGGCGATCCTGGTGGGCCTGTTCGTGCTGTTCACCAACGTGTACACGGACGTGCTCTGGTTCTCCCAGGTGGGCTACGAGGACGTCTTCTGGACCGAGGTCCTCACCAAGGCGGCCCTGTTCCTGATCGGCGCGCTCCTGATGGGCTCCGCCGTGTGGCTGGCGATGCGGCTCGCGTGGCGCCACCGCCGGCAGGACGCCCCCGCCGACGCGCGTGACTCGCTCAGCCAGGCCCAGCGCCAGCTCGAGCCCATGCGCCGCCTCGTGTTCCTCGCGGTGCCGGTCATCCTGGGCCTCTTCGCGGGCTCGGCGGCCATGAACGGCTGGACGACCGTCCAGCTGTTCCTCCACCAGGTGCCCTACGGCCAGACGGACCCCGAGTTCGGCCTGGACCTCATGTTCTTCCTGGCCACGCTCCCGTTCCTCACCCTCGTGGTCGGGTACCTCGTCTCCGTGGTGCTCGTGGCGGGGATCGCCGGCCTGATCATCCACTACCTGTACGGCTCCGTGCGGGTGGAGGACTCCGGGGGACTGTCCGTCACGCCCTCCGCGCGGGTCCACATCGCCGTGACGCTGGCGCTGTTCCTGCTCCTCCAGGCCGTCACGTTCTGGCTCAACCGGTACCGCACCACGCAGTCGCAGACCGGCTCGTGGGCGGGCGCCATGTACACGGACGTCAACGCCGTGATCCCCACCTCCGCGATCCTCGCGGTCACCGCCCTGATCGTGGCCGCGCTGTTCGTGTGGACCGTGTTCTCCGGACAGTGGCGCCTGCCGCTGGTGGGCACCGCCGTGCTGGTCATCACCGCCCTCGTGGTGGGCACGGCCTACCCGTACCTGGTGCAGCAGTATCAGGTGCAGCCCTCCGAGCGCACGCTCGAGGCCGAGTACATCGATCGCAACATCCGGATGACCCGTGAGGCCTACGGCCTCGACGACGTGCAGGTGACCACCTACGAGGGCAGCGTCGAGGCGCAGGAGGGAGCCCTCGCCGGCGAGGAGGCCAACACGGCCAACGTGCGCCTCATGGACCCGAACCTCATCTCGCAGACCTTCGGGCAGCTCCAGCAGTTCCGCCCCTACTACTCGTTCCCCGGCACGCTGCACGTGGACCGCTACGAGGTGGACGGCGAGTCCCGGGACACCATCCTCGCCGCGCGCGACGTGAACGTGGAGGACTCCCAGTCCTGGGTGAACCGCCATGCCATCTACACGCACGGCTACGGCATGGTCATGGCTGACGCCTCCGAGGTGGCGGCCGGCGGCCGTCCCTCGTTCCTGCTCTCCGAGATCCCCTCGCGGGGCCCGCTCACCGACGACTCCCAGTACGAGCCGCGCATCTACTTCGGGCTCAACTCGCCCGAGTACTCCGTGGTGGGCGCGCCGGAGGGTGCCCCCGCCGTCGAGCGCGACCGCCCCCAGACGGCGGACTCCGGGGAGGACACGGCCTACACCTTCGCCGGCGACGGCGGCCCGGCCGTGGGCGGGCTCTTCAACAAGCTCGCCTACGCCGTGAAGTTCGGCTCGCCCGAGCTCCTGCTCTCCTCGGATGTGAACAGCGCCTCGCAGATCCTCTACGACCGCCATCCGGAGGAGCGGGTCCGCAAGGTGGCCCCGTACCTGACGGTGGACACCAACGCCTACCCGGCGATCGTGAACGGGCGCGTGAAGTGGATCGTGGACGCCTACACGACGTCCGACCAGTTCCCCTACTCCACGTCGCAGCGCCTCGGCGACGCCACACAGGACGCGCTGAACCGCGACCAGCGGGCGCTGCTGACCGGCCAGGTGAACTACATCCGCAACTCCGTGAAGGCCACCGTGGACGCCTACGACGGCTCCGTGGAGCTCTACGCCTGGGACGAGGAGGACCCGCTGCTGAAGGCGTGGCAGGGCGTGTACCCGTCCTCGCTCAAGCCCTACTCGGAGATGAGCGCCGCCCTCCTGGACCACGTGCGCTACCCGGAGGACATGTTCAAGGTGCAGCGCGAGCTGCTGGGCCGCTACCACGTGACCGACGCGGACGACTTCTACGAGAACAACGACGCCTGGTCCGTGCCCGCCGACCCCACGCAGGACGACCCGAACGTCAAGCAGCCCCCGTACTACATGACCCTGCAGGTGCCCGGCCAGGACGAGCCCGCGTACTCGCTGACCACCACCTACATCCCGCAGATCACCGAGGGCTCGCAGCAGCGCAACGTCCTCTACGGGTTCCTCTCGGCCAGCGGCGACGCCGGCACGGGCAGGGACGGTGAGCGGGCCGAGGGCTACGGCACGCTCCGTCTGCTGGAGCTGCCGCGCCAGACCACGGTCCCCGGGCCGGGCCAGGCGCAGGCCAACTTCGACTCCAACGCCGGCGTCTCCCAGGAGCTGAACCTGCTGCGCCAGGGCGCCTCCGAGGTGCTCAACGGCAACATGATCACGCTCCCGGTGGCGGGCGGCATCCTCTACGTGCAGCCCGTGTATGTGCGCTCCTCGGGCGCCACGTCCTACCCCACCCTGCGCAAGGTGCTGGTCTCCTTCGGGGACAGGGTGGGCTTCGCCGACACCCTCCAGGAGGCCCTGGACCAGGTCTTCGGCGGCGACTCCGGGGCCGTGACCCCGGAGGAGAACCAGGGCGACGGCGAGGGCGAGCCCGGCCAGGGTGAGCCCGGGGAGCCGACGTCCGCGGACCAGGAGCTGAGCGCCGCGCTCGCGGAGGCGCAGGACGCCATCGCGCGCGGCCAGGAGGCCATGGCGGCGGGCGACTGGGCCGCCTACGGCGAGCAGCAGAAGCGCCTCGACGAGGCGTTGAAGCGGGCGACGGCGGCCGACGACGCCCTGCGCGGGACCCCGCCCGCGGACGGGGCGGAGGAGGCCCCCGAGCCCCAGCCCGCGGGCTGATCCGACCACGCCCCCGCCGTCTCGGATGGCGGGGGCGTGGCCGTCAGGTGACGGGCGGCTGTCCTCGATTTGAACGCACTGCTCCGGGTGTGTATAGTCATACGAGTCGCCGCGGGGTGGAGCAGTTCGGTAGCTCGCCGGGCTCATAACCCGGAGGTCGCAGGTTCAAATCCTGCCCCCGCAACGAGAGAAGGCCCCCAGTATCTGCTGGGGGCCTTCGTGCGTGTCCAGGAGGACCCCGGCTGAGACGACGGCGGCGTCCGGCGGACCTCCACCGCTCGTGGTGGGGGACCGCTCGACGCCGCCGTCGGAGTGCGGGACGCTCAGGCCTTCACGGCCGCCCGGCGCGCCGGATCCGTGCGCCGCAGCCAGATGGAGACGAGGATCGCGGCGACGGCGATCGCGCCCCAGATGCCCACCACCGACCAGGCCAGGCCCGCGATCAGCAGCAGCGGCACGAAGGAGACGGCGGCGATCTCGACGGGCACCACGGGAATGTAGGCCACGCCGAACTGCTCCATGGTCCCGGACTTCAGCTTGGGGTCCACGATGCGCAGCATGGCCACGCCGGTGGCGACCGCGCCGGTGGCCCAGCCCCACGTGAACAGCTGCTTCTCGAACCACGAGTCGGTCATGACGCGCGGGGCCACGAAGGTGCCGAGCGCCAGCGCGAGGGCCAGGCCCACGACGAAGAGCACGAGCAGGGGCTGCCAGTACTCGACCACCACGGTGGGGGCGATCGAGGCGATGCCGCACACGATGAGGATGTCCGTGGCGGTGCCCGAGACCGAGTTGAGCGAGGCGGAGTCCAGGAACTGCGCGGTCCGCGTGGCCTGGAACAGCACGCGCGCGACCAGGCCCATGATGAACGCGATCGCGAACGCCGGGATGATCAGCTGGGGCCCGCCCTCGCCCACGACCTGCGGCCACACGGCGGTGATCCACGTGACGACGCCGTGGGCGGCGGCGGCGATCATGGCGACGATGCCGACCTGGAATGCGAGGGACTCCACGGAGGCGGCGGAGAAGGTGTGGCGGCCGATCACGGGGCGCTCCTCCACCTGGCTGAGCACGCCGGTGCGCAGCTCGTCCGGGATGGACGTCAGGCCGGCGAACTCCTGGGCGTGCCCGCGCTTGGCGCCGATCTTGGCCTGGATGATGCCGCCCACCACGCCCACGATCATGCCGACGGTGGCGGAGGTGTACGCCAGGGACGTCACGGTCGCGTCCCCGTTCGCGGCGTATGCCTGGCCCACGGCCGCGGCTGAGCCGAAGCCGCCGGCCCAGCCGGCGAACAGCAGGGCGGCGAAGGAGTCCGGGGTGCCGAACAGCGGCTTGAGCACCACGAGCGCCACGAGCGCGCCGAGGGCCACCTGGGACGCGTAGATCAGCACGCCGTAGGCCGCGAACGAACCCACGGGACGGCCGATCTTGCGCACGTCGAAGTCGTCCGTCAGCGCGATGCAGACGAAGACGATGACGATGAGGATCGACCCGTAGGTGCCCAGCTGCGAGCTGAAGGGCAGCCATCCGGCGCCGTTCGGGCCCAGGGCCAGCCCCAGGATGCCGGCGATCACCGAGGCGGGGATCATCAGGGTCTGGAGGGGCTTGATGAGGGCGCGGCCGAGCGTGCCGACGGCGAGCAGCGCGCCGATCAGCCCCCCGTCCACCAGGACGGACCACGCCGTGAACTGGTCTTGCATGTGGAGGTACCCCTGTCGGGTGCGAGGGAGGAACGAGGATCCCCCGAGGGATGCGGGGGACTGGGGGACCCTAGCAATCCGCCCCCGCAGACGCGAAAACGGCGACGCCGGGCACCCGGGAGGGGTGCTCGACGTCGCCGTCGTCGAGGGGCGGACGCGGCCGCGGCGCGGCCGGCGTCGTCCCGCAGGCGATCAGGCCCGGGCCTGGGTGGCCGTCTCGTCCTCGGCGTAGTCCAGCTGGAGGTTCTGGCCCTCGGCGGCGGAGGACTCGATCTGGGCGGGCGACTGGCCGGCCTTGAGGGCAGCGAGGCGCGCCTCGACCTCGGTCTGCTCGCCGAGGTCCTCGAGGGACTCGAACTGGGCGTCCAGGGAGGAGGAGGCGAGCTCCTGCTGGCCGCGCACGCGGGCCTCCTCACGGCGGACCTTCTCCTCGAAGCGGTTGACCTCGGAGGTGGGGTCCAGCAGGTCGATGGACTTCACGGCGTCGGCCACGGCGGACTGGGCGTGGGCGGACTTCGCGCGGGCCGTGAGCTCGTCCCGCTTGGAGACCAGCTGCTGGCGCTTGACCTTCATCTGGTCGAGGCCGGTCTTGAGCCGCTCCACGATGTCGCGCTGGGAGGTGATGGTCGGCTCGGCCGACTTCATCTGGCGCTCGGCGTCCATCTGGCGCTCGATGGCGACCTTGGCGAGGTTGTCGAACTTGTCCGCGGAGGCGGTGTCGCCGCTGCTGCGGAAGTCGTCGGCCTTCTGCGAGGCGGCGAGGGCCTTCTGGCCCCAGCTGCGGGACGCGTCCTGGTCCTCGCGGTAGTCGTCCTCGATCATGCGCAGGTTGCCGATGGTCTGGGCGACGGCGGCCTCGGCCTCCGCGATGTTGTTCGTGTAGTCCCGGACCATCTGGTCCAGCATCTTCTGGGGATCCTCCGCCTTGTCGAGCATGGCGTTGATGTTGGCCTTGGCCAGGGTGCTGATGCGACCGAGGATGGACTGCTTGACCATGATGTCTGCCTTTCGTCGGTGTTCCACTTCCCGCGGGCCGGCGGCCCGCGGTGGTTCGTGCGTCCCGGCCGGCCCGAGGGCGGACGGGTCCCGTGCCGGTCAGGACCGGGCCGGGGCCGGCGCGTCGACGCCGGAGTCGTGGGCGATCAGAAGCCTCCGCCGCTGATGTCGCCGAAGCCGCCGAAGTCGCCGCCGCCGAGCCCGCCGCCGTCGAATCCGCCGAAGCCGCCGCCGCCCCACGAGTCGTGGTGGCCGCCGCCGAGCATCGAGTTCATGAGGATGCCGCCGAGCAGCGCGCCGCCGAGTCCGCCCGCGAAGCCGCCGCCGACGCCGCTGCGCTGGTAGCCCATGCCGGGGCCGTAGCCCATGGTGCCCATGCCGCCGCCGTAGCCGAAGCCGCTCACGTCCTCCTGCGCGAGCTCGCTCGCGCGGTCGGCCAGCTGGGAGGCGCGCTGCGCGTGCTGCAGGGCCGTCACGGGGTCGGAGCCGCCCAGCTGCATGGCGGTCTGGAGGGCGCGGTCCGCCTCCGCGAGCCGGGTGCGCGCCTCGGATCCCACGGCGCCGCGGCGAGCGCCGATGAAGGAGGCCGTCCCGTCGATCTGCGCCTGGGCCTGGACGATCGCCGCCTGGAGCATCTGCGCGGCCTGGCGGGCCTGCTCGCGGCCGTCGCGCACGCTGGAGAGCGGCACGTCGAGCTGTCGGTGCGCGGCCTCGAGACGGCGCAGGAGGTCCAGCGGGTCAGGTCGTCCGGAGGCGAGGGAGGAGCGGACCGTGGTGAGGGTCTGCTTCATGCCGGCCACGGGACCGGCGAGGTCGGAATGGGCGCCGGAGCGGACCACGGCCTCGGCCTCGGCCACGTCCTGTTCGGACTGGGCGATGCCGGTGTGCACGTTCTGCAGCATCGTCCGCAGGGACTGGTCCGCACCGTCGACGGCCGCGGTGAGCGTGTCCACCTGGGCGAGGGACTCCTCTGCGGCGCGCACGGCCAGGGCGGCGGTGGAGCGATCCCCGGAGTTCCAGGCCTCCTTCGCCTTCGCCTCCGCGGTGCGGACGAACTCGATGCGCTGGCGTGCCTGGGCGGCGTTGTCCTTGACCTCGGCGAGGGCGGACTCGGCGTATGAGCCGTGCAGGGCGACGAGCGCGGACTCCGCCCGCCGGACGCGCTCCTCGGCCGCCGGGACCTTGGCGGCGATGCCCTCGAGCGCCTCGGGCACGCGGTTCTCGAGGTCCCGCAGGGAGTTGAACTCCTTCTCGTGGGCGGCCAGCGCCGCGCCGACCTCGTCGCAGCGCGCGATGATCTCCTTGAGCCACGAGCGCTGGTCGGCCTCGGTGTCCGGGATCTCGTCGTCGAGCTGGTGCTGGAGCTGGAAGGAGGCGCGCATGTGCTCCTTCGCCTTGTCCAGGTCCTCGCGGAACGTCCCCACGGACTTCTCCCCGTAGGAGGCCATCGCGAACCCGAGCTCCTGCTCGGAGGAGCGGATCGCGTCGTCCGCGGCCACCAGCTTGGAGCCGGCCTTCGTGCGCAGCTCCTCCACCGGGAGCGCGTCCAGGGGGTCGCGCGGGGCAGCGGGACCGGCCGCGACCTCGCGGCCGCGGGCCTCGCCCCCGTCCTTGCGCTTGCGGCCCCGGGCCACCGCGACGCCGCCGGCCACCGCGGCGGCCACCGCGCCGGCGCCGAGCAGGCCGGTCAGCGGGCCGCCCGCGCCGTCGGAGGGGGCGGCGTCCTGCTGCCCGGAGTCCTGCCGGGCGGCGCCGCCGGCCCCGGCGCCCGCGGGGAGCGGGCCGCCCGGATCGAGCTGCGCGCCGCTGGCCCCCCGGCCGTCGAGCGCGCCGTCGGCGGCGTCGTCCACGCCCGCGATCGCGGCCTCGGCCGGGGCGAGCCAGTCGGCCGGGTCCGACGTCGGCAGGGCGGGACCGATGTACGCCGAGGTGATGTCCCCCTGCATCCGGTTGAGGGCGCTGCCGGCGTCGAAGCCGTAGAGGCCCTCCTCCACCGCGATCGCCAGCACCTGGTCATTCGAGCCCAGGGGGCGGGACGCATTGACGTCCTCCACCACTCCCTGGGAGCCCCCGGCGCCGAACTGGTCCACGTACACCACGTAGAGGTTCTGACCGGTCTCGCGGCGCATCTGCTGGATGTCCTGCGTGAGGCGCTGCTCCTCGGAGGAGGAGAGGACGCCCGCCTCGTCCACCACCTGCACGCCCGGCGGCACGGCCACCACGGCGTGGGCGGCGGGGGCCGCCAGCGCGGCGAGGCCGAGGCCCACGCCTCCCGCGGTCACGGCGCGGCTGAGCCGGCCGACGTGCGTGGTGGGGGCGGGGATGGCCATGCAGGCGCTCCTTCGGTGGGCGTGCGGAGCGGACGCCGCCAGGAGGGCGGCGCCCGGGGGAACCTGCGCTCGAGTGTAGGGGCCGCCCGGCGGGGGAACCAGGGGTCCCGTCCGCCCCGCCCTGCTTCGTCCCGCATGTGGAGGGGACGTCCAGGACACGTCCAGGCGGAGGGGGAACGATGGGGGCGCCGCCGGGGCAGGACCGACGCGCGGAGGGCCCGGGTCCGCTCGCAGAGCGTGGCCCGCACCGGGCCTCCAGGCAACGAGCAGCAGAGGCAGGACGCCGTGGACGAGACCACGCGGGGGCCGCAGACCGCCCCCCTCCAGGACGCGACCCTCCACCAGGGCGCCACCCCCCATCATGAGCCTGAAGCCGGCACGCGCTCCGGCGCGGCGGCCGTGCGTCCGGCGCGCCGCGTGGGCATGGGTGCGTTCGCCGCGGCCGTGCTGGCCGCCGGGCTCGTGGGCGGCGGCGTGGGCGCCGGCGTGAGCCGCCTCGCGGACGACGCCCCGGCCGCCGTCGCCGGCACCGCCCAGGAGGGCCAGGGCGGTGCGGGGCAGGGAGAGCAGGCCCAGGCCGGCGCGACGCCCGTCGACTCCGTCCCGCCCACGGGGGCCACCGCGGTGGGGCAGGCCGCCGGGAAGGCGCTGCCCTCCGTCGTGACGATCTCCGCGACCTCGCCCCAGGGCTCCGGGTCCGGCTCCGGCTCGATCCTCGACGCCGAGGGCCACATCCTGACCAACACCCACGTGGTGACCCTGGGCGGGCAGGCGGCCGACCCGTCCCTCACGGTCCGCACCTCGGACGGCACGGTGTACGCCGCCACGGTGGTGGGGACGGACCCGCTCTCCGACCTCGCGGTGCTGAAGATCGACGCCGAGGGGCTCACCCCCATCGAGCTCGGCTCCTCGAAGGACCTGAAGGTGGGCGACGACGCGATCGCGATCGGCGCGCCCCTGGGCCTGCCGAACACGGTGACGGACGGCATCATCTCCACGCTGGACCGCACGATCGCGGTCGCCTCCTCGGAGGCCCCGAAGCAGGACGCCGCCGCCGGCGCACCCGGCTCGGAGCGCTTCCAGTTCGAGCTGCCGAACTCCGCGCAGCAGGCCCAGAACGGCGAGGTGTACATCAACGTGGTGCAGACCGACGCGGCCATCAACCCGGGCAACTCCGGCGGCGCCCTCGTGGACGGCCAGGGCCGCCTCGTGGGGGTGAACGTGGCGATCGCCTCCGCGGGCGGCGCCGGTGGCTCCGGGGAGGCCGGCAACATCGGCGTGGGCTTCGCCATCCCGGTGGACTACGCGCACCGGATCGCGCAGGACCTGATCGAGGACGGCGAGGCCACCCACGGCATGCTCGGCGTGAGCGTCACCCCCGAGCCCGCGCAGGCCAAGGGCGGATCGGAGGACTCGGCGGCCGTGTTCAGCGCCGGCGCGCGGGTGCGCGACGTCGTCGCCGACTCCGCGGCCGCGAAGGCGGGGCTGGAGTCCGGCGACGTCATCACCGCCGTGGGGGAGCGCGCCGTCTCCGACGCGCAGTCCCTCACCGCCGTGGTCCGTGAGCAGCGCGTGGGCGACACCGCCACCGTGCACTACCGCCGTGGCGGCGAGGAGAGGACCGCGGACGTCACCTTCGCGGACGGGGGCGCCGCGTGACGCCCGCGACGAACGCGGCCGCGACCGCCCTGGTCACCCCCGCGGCGCTCGCCCGGCAGCGCGGCTGGCGCACCGTCCTCGCCGTGGGCGCCCACCCGGACGACCTCGACTTCGGCGCCGCGGCGACCCTGGCGGGCTTCTGCGCGGCCGGGCTGCGCGTGGTCCTGTGCGTGGTGACCGACGGCGACGCCGGCGGCTTCGACTCCGCGGGGCCCGAGGCCATGACGGCCCGCCGGCATGCCGAGCAGCGCGCGGCCGCCGCCGCGATCGGCGTGGAGGACGTGCGGTTCCTGGGGGAGCGGGACGGCCACCTCGAGCCGGACCACCGGGTCCGCAGGGCGCTCGTGCGCCTCATGCGCGAGGTGCGCCCCGACGTCGTCCTCTCCCCGCACCCCGAGCGGGACTGGGAGCGCATGCAGGCCGCCCATCCCGACCATCTCGCGTGCGGGGAGGCGGTGGTCCGCGCGGCGTACCCCGCGGTGGAGAACCCGTACGCCTACCCGGAGCTGGCCGAGGCCGGCCTCGAGGCGTTCCGCATCCGCCACCTGATGCTCTACACGGCGCCCGCCGAGCGGAGGAACCTCGCCGTGGACGTCACGGGGCTGGAGGACGTGAAGCTGCGCGCCCTCGACGCGCACCTCTCCCAGCACCCGGACCTGGAGGGGATGCGCCGGCACGTGCGGGGGATGCTGGCGGAGAACCACCGTGCCGCCGCGGGCCCGGCCGGCCCCGCGGGCTCGGCCGAGGCCTTCCACCTCGTCACCGTCAACGGCCCCGGCACGATCGCCGGCTTCTGACGGCCGCGGCCCCCGCCCGAGAGGAGCGGGGGCCGCGATCGATGCGGGTCGGTGCGTCTCAGCCGTGGCCGGAGGGGCGTCCGCCGTACTGGGGCCCGGTGTGCGAGCCGGGGTCCAGGCTGATGCTGACGAGGGGCTTCGAGGTGGGGACGGCGGGAGAGTCGTCCGCCTCCTCGGTGAGGGAGAGCGCGGCGAACCGGTCCAGACCGCGGAACGCCAGCGGGTCCCCGAAGTCGCCGGAGCCGTACTGCCCGAGCGAGGAGGGGGCCGAGCCGTCCTTCGGGTAGAGCCACACCTGGTAGGCCCTGCCCTCGGGAAGCCGGGGCATGCCGTTGACGGTGACGAACCCGCTGTTCTGATCCGTGGAGAGGAACGCCTGGAGCGTCCCGCCCTGGCGCCCCGGATACGTGGACGTGGTGTAGAGGTCCTGGGCCGACTCCACACGGTGCACGATCCCGGGACGGGAGAACTGGTCCCAGGCCACCCACGCGCCCGCGGCCACCACGAGCAGCGTCAGGAGGGCCAGCAGCGCGATCTTCAGCGGTCGCCGCCGGTCCCGGGGCGGACGGACGGGTCTGCCGGCCGCGTCCTCCGCGGCCGGAGCGGGCAGGCGGTGGAGCAGGTCGTCCAGCAGGGCCGAGGGCGGCTCCGCCACGACGCCGCGGAAGGCCCATGTCACGGCGCGGCGGGCGCCGTCCACGCGTGATCGCCACACCGCCAGGTCACCGCCGCCGCGGCGGCGCACGGCGTCGACGGCCGCGGCGTGGTCCTCGGGGCTCAGGGCATGGAGGGCGGCCAGGTCCGCCAGTTGGGCGCCGCGGCCGGCTTGGAGGTCCTCGGCGGTGGTGGCGCCGAGGGGGACGTCGGTCGTGCGGGCCGCGTCCGCGTCGGCGGGCTGGTCGAGTCCGCGGGTCAGCGTGCGGTGCGCGGCTGTGAGCTGGCGGACGCCGGTGCGCACCAGGGTGCGGGCCGTGTCGCGCGGAAGGCCCAGTCGCTCGGCGAGCTGGGCGTCGGTCAGGCCGCCGAGCCACGCACCGCGGACGGCCTCGAAGGCGGCGGGATCGACCCGCCCGCTGAGGTCCTCCGGAGGTGCGTGCCGGTCGGAGGCGGCCGGCCCGGCGCCGTCGGGGAGGCGGCCCCGACCGGGCTCCGCCTCCTCGCGCAGCAGTCCGGTCATCACACGGTGGGCCAGCACCTCCAGCCACGCGAACACGAGGCGCTCGCGGTGGGCGGCGTCGTCCTTCTCGCTCAGGTCCAGCTCGGCCTCGGGGGCCGCCTCCCACGCGGCGAGGTAGGTCTGCAGCGTCGCCTCGGCCGCGTCCCGCGGGGAGCGGAACATGGCCGCCGCCATCCCGTGCACCCACGGCACGGTCGCGTCGTAGAACGCGGAGAAGGACGCGCGGTCCCCCCGGGCGCTCTGACGCAGCAGGGCGTCCACCGTGAGCGGGTCGGAGGGCGAGCGCCCGCCCTGCTCCTCGAGCGCGGGGGCGGGGGTCTCGTGCGCGTCAGTCGTGTCCATGGTGACCTCAGTGTAGGGAATCGCCGTCCGGGGCCGCGGAGCCCGCGAAGCCGTGCTGCCGCCACGCCTCGAACACGGCGACCGAGACGGCGTTGGCCAGGTTCAGGGAGCGCCGGGACGGCTGCATCGGCAGGCGGACCGTGGCGGTGACGCGCGGGTGGGCCAGCACCTCCGCGTCGAGTCCGGTGGACTCGCGCCCGAACATCAGCACGTCCCCCGCCTCGTAGGCCACCTCGTCGTGGCGCACGCCGCCCCGGGCCGTGAACGCGAAGACCCGCGCGGGGCCCAGCGCGGCGAACGCCGCCTCGAGGTCCGGGTGCACGGTCACGACGGCGAGGTCGTGGTAGTCCAGGCCCGCCCTGCGCAGGTGGGCGTCCTCGAAGCCGAAGCCGAGCGGCTCCACGAGGTGGAGCTCCGCACCCGTGATGGCGGCGAGCCGGATCGCGTTGCCCGTGTTGCCGGGGATCTCCGGGGAGTGCAGGAGGATCCGGAACCCGGGCGTGCCGGGGGCGGGGCCCCGCTCCGCTGCGGCATGGGGGTTGAGGGGCGCGGACGCGGGGAGATCGGGCACCCGCCCATGGTAGTGCCGGGCCCGGTCAGTGCAGCCGGGCGACGAGCGCGCCGAGGACCCGGCGGTCCACGAGGTCGCGGTGCTCGCCCGAGCCGAGGAAGAGCAGCAGGTCCCGCAGGAACGTCTTGCCCGCGGCCGGCGGCTCGGTGAGGAGGTCCTCCTGCGCGGCGGGGTCGTCCGCGCCGCGGGCGTGCCGGATCACGGGCGTGTGCATGGCGTCCCGGTCCGTCATGACGAGCACGAAGCCGCCCACGGTGACGTGCGGCAGGGCGTGCTGCCACGCCATCATGGCCGGCCCCAGCAGCGGCGGCGCGACGGGGCGGGTCCCGGCCCGCAGGTCCGTGCCGTCCCACGTGTAGACGCCGTCCGGCACCTGGACCGATCCGATCAGCGCCAGGCGGTGCCCGCAGAGCACCGCGTGGTCCACGTCCAGGGGCCGGCCCCAGCGGCCGGCCAGGCGCAGGCCCGTCAGGATGCGCGCGGCCGGCAGCGCGTCGAGGACGTGGCGCATCAGCAGGTCCAGGGTCCGGGCCTGACGCAGCACGCGGTGCTCGTCCGGCAGGAGGCCCCGGGGCCGGGGCGCGCCGTGCACGCGCTGGCTCGATCGGGCCAGGTCCAGCACGGCCAGGTCCGCGGACGCCTCGCCCGGCGGCGGGTCGTAGCGGACGGGCGTCGCGCCGGGCCGTTCGGCCGCGCGCGCGGACGGTGCTCCCGCCCCCGGCCCGGCGGCGCCCCGCGCGGGGTCCGTCGGGAGGGACAGGTCATACCGCCGGCGGGCCTCGGGGTCCCCCAGGGTCTCCCATGCCCTCGTGAGCGCGCGGAAGGCCGCGGGGTCCCCGCCGACGTCGGGATGGGTCTGCCGGGCCGCGCGGCGGTAGGCGCGGCGGACCGCCTCCTCCGTGGCGGCCCGGGGCACGCCCAGGACCTCATACGCGGTGCGGTGGTCCCCGTCGTCGTGCGCCATCGCACCATTGTGTCGCACGCCTCGCGCCGGGAATCGCGGGAGTGCTCCGCGTGGCGCCCCACGCGGGTGTAGACTCCCGGCTCGTGCCCATGCCCTCAGCGCCACGCATGCCCGGCCGTCCGCGGCTGCGTCCCGTGCAGGCGGTCGTCCTGTCCTTCCTCGTCGTGATCGCGCTCGGCACCGCCGCCCTGCGGCTGCCCGCGTCCTATGCCGGCCGCGCGCCCACGCTCCTCGAGGCGGCCTTCACCGCCACGAGCGCCACCACGGTGACGGGCCTCGGCGTGGTGGACACCGAGACGTTCTGGACGGGGTTCGGCCAGGTCGTCATCCTATGCCTGATCAAGCTCGGAGGCCTCGGCGTGATGACGTTCGCCTCCCTGATGGGCCTGCTGGTGATGCGTCGCCTCGGGCTGACCCAGCGGCTGGACGCGGCCGCCTCCTCGCGCACCTCCGGGATCGGGGACCTGCCCGGCGTGCTGCGCCTTCTCGTGACGGTCTCCGCGGCGGTGGAGCTGAGCGTGGCGGCGTGCCTGACCCTGCGGTTCTGGCTCGGCCACGGCCTGCCGCTGCCCACCGCGGCGTGGCACGGGCTCTTCCACGCCGTCTCCGCGTTCAACAACGCCGGCTTCGCCCTGCACTCGGCGAACCTCATGGACTTCGTGGCCGATCCGTTCGTGTGCCTGCCGATCGCCGCCGCGATCATCGCCGGCGGCCTGGGCCTGCCCGTGTACGTCACGTTCGTCCGGCACTTCCGCAGGCCAAGCCGCTGGCCGCTCACGGCGCGCATCGTGGTGGTCGGCACCGTGGCGCTGCTGGCCGCGGGCACCGCGATGTACCTCGTGATGGAGTGGAACAACCCGCGCACGCTGGGTGCCCTGGACCCGGCCTCCCGCGTCCTCGCCGCGTTCTTCCAGTCGGTCACCACCCGCACCGCCGGCTTCAACTCCCTCGACTACGGGCAGATGCACCCCGTCACCCTCATGGCCACGGACCTGCTGATGTTCATCGGCGCCGGCCCGGCCGGCACGGCGAGCGGCGTGAAGATCACGACGGCCGTGGTGCTGGGCGCCGTCGTCGTCACCGAGCTGCGCGGCGACGCGGCCGTGAACGTGATGGGCCGCCGCCTGTCCCGCTCGACGCATCGCGAGGCGATCACGGTCATCATGCTCTCGGCCGCCGCGGTGATCACGGGGACGGTGCTGCTCATGGGCATGACGTCCTTCACCACCGACCAAGTGCTCTTCGAATGCGTCTCCGCGTTCGCCACCGTGGGGCTGTCCACCGGCATCACCGCCCAGCTTCCGCCGCTGGCGCAGCTGGTGCTCATGGTGCTCATGTTCGTGGGGCGCATCGGCCCGGCCACCGTGGCCGGCGCCCTGGCCCTCAAGACCCGCACGCGCCACTACGAACTCCCGAAAGAGAGGCCCCTGATTGGCTGATCCGCTCCGCTCCCTGTTCTCGGCCAAGCCGTCCACCGGCGCCCTGGGCTCCACCGTGGTGGTGCTCGGCCTCGGCCGCTTCGGTGCCTCCGTCGCCCTCGAGCTCATGGCCTCCGGCCGTGACGTGCTGGGCGTCGACCACGACCCGGCCGTCGTCCAGTCCCTCCATGGCCGGCTCACCTACGTGGTGCGCGCCGACACCGCAGACGAGGAGGCCATGCGCGAGCTGTCCGTGCACGAGGCCGACCACGTGGTGGTGGCGATCGGCGGAGACCTCGCGGGGTCCGTGCTGACGACCTCGCTGATGCTGCGCTTCGGCGTCACGCATCTGTGGGCCAAGGCCAACGACCCCCGGCACGGCGCGATCCTCCAGCAGCTGGGCGTGGCCCACGTGGTCCACCCCGAGCGGGACATGGGCCGCCGCGTGGCCCACCTCGTGCTCAACGCCCTCGACGACTTCGTGGAGGTCGAGCCCGGCTTCGCGATCGTGCGCACGTCCGCGCCTCAGCGCCACCTCGGGCAGGACCTGCGCTCGGCCGGGTTGGCGGGGGAGACCGGGGTGCGCGTCGTCGCCCTGCGCAGCGGCGACGGATGGGCGTACCCGCCCGGCCATCACGTGCTCGTGCCCGAGGACACGCTGCTCGTGGCCGGCCCCACGCGCGCCGTGGAGGCCTTCGCGGCGCTGCGCTGAGGGGCGGCGGCGGCGTCCGTGCCCGCGCTCCGTAGACTCGCCCCGTGCCCGAGACCCGCCCCGTGACCACGCCCCGACGCGTCTACCTGGACCACGCCGCGACGACCCCGGCGCGGCCCGCGGCGCTCGCGGCGTTCGCCGGCGCGGCCGGGGAGGTGGGCAACCCCGCCTCGCTGCACGCCACGGGCCGCCGCGCCAAGCTGGGGCTCGAGGAGTCCCGCGAGCGCATCGCGGCCGCCGTCGGGGCGCACCCGTCCGAGGTGGTGCTGACCTCCGGGGGCACGGAGGCGGACAACCTCGCCGTCCAGGGGCTCTTCCGCGCGCGCCGCGCGGCGGACCGGGGCCGCACGCGGATCGTGCACACCGGGATCGAGCACCACGCCGTCCTGGACACGGTCGACTGGCTCGTGGCCCATGAGGGCGCCGAGTCGGTGCTCGTCCCGGTGGACGACGACGGCGCCGTCGACCTCGGCGCGTGGGCGGCGGCCCTCGCGGAGGCGCCGCACCGCACGGCACTGGCGACGCTGATGTGGGCGAACAACGAGATCGGCACGGTGCAGCCCGTGGCGGAGGCGGCACGGATCGCGGCGCAGCACGGGGTGCCTATGCACACCGACGCGGTGCAGGCCGTGGGCGCGGTGCCCGTGGACTTCGCAGGGTCCGGGCCGGCGACGCTCGCCCTGTCGGGGCACAAGCTCGGCGCGCCCGTCGGCGTGGGGGCGCTGCTCGTGCGGCGGGACGTGTCGCTCGAGCCGGTGGCGCACGGCGGAGGGCAGGAACGGCGCCTGCGCTCCGGGACGGTGTCGGCGGCGCTGGCGGCGGCGCTGGCGGCCGCCGTCGAGGAGGCGGTGGCCGAGCAGTCGGGCGAGGCCGAGCGCCTCGGTGCGCTGCGGGACGAGGTGATCGCCGCCGTCGACGCGGTGGGGGGCGTGACGCTCACCGGGCCGCGCGATGTGGACCCGGCCACGGGGGAGCGGCTGCCCGCCGGGACACGGCGGCTGCCGGGGAACGTGCATGTCACCGTGCCGGGGAAGAGCGCGGATGCGCTGCTGTTCGGCTTCGACATGGCCGGGCTGGACACGTCCTCCGGCTCGGCGTGCACGGCCGGCGTCGCCGAGCCGTCCCACGTGGTGCTCGCGCTGCCGGGGCGGACCGAGGCGGATGCGCGGGCGACGCAGCGGTTCACGCTGGGGCACACGAGCACGGCGGAGGACGTGGCGGCGCTCGTGGGGGCGCTGGGGCGGCTGCGTCCTTCCGGACGGTGAGCAGTCGATGAAGCCCCTCGTCCTGGGGGCGCTGAGGTGATCGTCTGCCCTGGGGTCGCGTGAGCGCGCGGCAGATGGAGGGGACATGCCGACGGGGACGGCGTCGAGTGCAGAGGCGTGCCTGTCGTCACCGAGCGGCCGGGACGCTCTTCTGGTGGGGGTTGGGCCTCTCTGCGGTGCTGGCGGCTGCGCTCCTGATCCCCCCCCGCGCCTTCGCGGCAGGAGGACCCATCGGGCGGCGGCGACCATGCACGGTCTTGGGGCCGGCTCGGTAGACTGTCCAGCCCTGCTCCCCGTCGAAAGGCATCCCCATGAAGGTCCTCGCCGCCATGTCCGGGGGAGTGGACTCGGCCGTGGCCGCCGCGCGGGCGGTGGACGCCGGTCACGACGTCGTCGGGGTGCACCTGGCGCTGTCTCGCATGCCGGGCCTGCTGCGGACCGGCTCGCGGGGCTGCTGCACCATCGAGGACGCGCAGGACGCGTGGCGTGCGTGCGAGCGGCTCGGCATCCCCTTCTACACGTGGGACTTCTCCGAGCGGTTCCAGGAGGACGTGGTGGACGACTTCGTGGCCGAGTACGCCGCGGGCCGCACGCCCAACCCGTGCCTGCGCTGCAACGAGAAGATCAAGTTCGCGGCCCTGCTCGAGCGTGCCCTCGAGCTCGGCTTCGACGCCGTCTGCACGGGCCACTACGCCGCCGTGCGCCCCGGCGCGGACGGGGCGCTCGAGCTCCACCGCGCCGCCGACGACGCGAAGGACCAGTCGTATGTCCTCGGCGTGCTGACCGCGGACCAGGTGGCCCACTGCCTCTTCCCGCTGGCGGACACCCCGTCCAAGGCGCTCGTGCGCGCCGAGGCGGCCGAGCGCGGCCTCACGGTCGCCCAGAAGCCGGACTCCCACGACATCTGCTTCATCCCTGACGGGGACACGCGCGGCTGGCTCGCCGAGCGCATCGAGCTCGAGCCCGGCCCCATCGTCGGCCCCGACGGCGAGCGCCTCGGCACCCACGCCGGCGCCCAGGCCTACACCGTGGGCCAGCGCAAGGGGCTGGCCATCGGCCGCCCGGCCGCCGACGGCCGGCCCCGCTTCGTCCTGGAGGTGCGCCCGAAGGACAACACGGTGGTGGTCGGCGGCCGCGACCTGCTGGACGTGGACCGCATCACCGGCATCCGCCCGACGTGGGCGGGGTCGCCGCTGCCGGAGGCCGCCGCCGGGCACTGGTTCGACTGCGAGCTGCAGTTCCGCGCCCACGGCGAGATCGTCCCGGCCCGCGCCCGCCAGGCCGCCGGCGACGACGGCGCCCCCCGTTGGGAGATCGAGCCCGCCGCGGCACTGCGCGGGGTCGCCCCCGGACAGTCCGCCGTGCTCTACCGGGGCACGCGCGTGCTCGGCCAGGCCACCATCGACGCCGCGCGCAACGCCCGCCTCGCCGCTCCCGCGGGTGCGTAGTCTTCCCGTCATGAGCGCCGACTACGACCCGCATGCCAGCTCCCTCGACGCGTCCACCGACCCGGCCGTCCTCGACGAGCTCTTCGCGATCCGCGGAAGCATCGACAACATCGACGCCTCGCTCGTCTACCTCCTCGCCGAGCGCTTCAAGTTCACGCAGCGCGTCGGCCGGCTGAAGGCCGAGCACGACCTCCCTCCCTCGGATCCGGGACGAGAGGCCGCGCAGATCGAGCGCCTCCAGCGCCTCGCCCACGACGCCGAGCTCGAGCCCGCGTTCGCCCAGAAGTTCCTGAACTTCGTCATCGCCGAGGTCATCCGCCACCACCGCGCCATCGCGGCGGGCGAGGACGTCGGCCCCCGCACCGGAACGGTCCCCGTGGTCCGGCAGGACGCCGCCCGTGATGCTGACGGAGGGGCCCGTGCCTGAGCCGGTCGCCACTGAGCCACCGTCGGCGACGTCGGTGCGCGCCCTCGGCGGGTCCCCGTGGTCCGGGTCCGATGCCGCGGAGGCCCACCGCGCGACCCACGGGGAGCTCGAGGGCCAGCACTGGCCCGTGCTCCCCGAGCTGCCGGACCGCGGCCCCGGCGCGGACGACGTGGGACGCTCGGCCGCCCTCCTGCACGAGCTCCCCGTGGACCTGCAGCCCCACGGCTGGCGGGTGAGCCCGCCCGGTGTCGTCGGCTCCGGCATGGACCGGCGGCGGGCGGTGTCCTTCTGGCGCGAGGACGCCCACCGCTGGGCAGACACGGCCGGCGCCGAGGGGGTCTCCACCGAGCGCCTCGCGGTGCGCGTGCGCGGGCCGCTGAGTCTGCTCGGGGCGCTGTGGCTGCCCGGCGGTGAACGCGTGCTCATCGACGCCGGTGCACGCCGCGACGTCGCCGAGTCCTACCGGGAAGGGCTCATCGAGGCGCTCGGGCGCCTGCGGGAGACCACCGGGGCGCGCCGCCTCGGCGTCGTGCTGGACGAGCCGTGGGCCGCCGCGGTGCTCGCCGGAGCCCTGCCCACCGCGAGCGGATACCGCACCGTGCGCTCGATGCCCCGAGACGAGGCGCGGCACGTGTGGCGCGAGCTGCTCACCGGGCTCATGGCGCGCGGGGGGATCGAGGATGCGTGGCTCGCTCCGGGCCGGGCGGGCGTGGGGTCCGAGGACGGCGCGCCGGACCACGCCGCGCTGGCTGCGCTCGCGGCCGAGGCGCTCCCGGACGCGCCGCCCCCGTCGGAGTCGGGGACGACGCGGCAGCCGGTGTCCCTCGTGCTCCCCGTGGGCGCGCTCGAGGGGCCGGGCGCCACGCCTGAGGAGTGGGGCGTCGTCGCGGGCTGGGCCGACGCCGGCCGCCGCGTCACCCTGCGCACCGCCGAGCGGCCCGCGACGATCGTCCGGACGTGGGACCGGATGGGCATGGACCCCGCCCTGCTGCGCCGCGTGACGCTGACGGTCGGCGGGCGGCACGACGCAGCCGTGCTGCGCCGGCTGCGCACCGACGCCGAGGAGCTCGACGCGCGGGTCGGCGAGCTCCTCGGCTGAGACGACGGGTGTCCCGGGGTTCAGGGGAGGTGGGTGATGTCCTCCCCGTTCGGTCCCCTGTGGTCGTCGATGTGCACCTGGGCCCTCGGGGCCTCGTCGACGATCGAGAGCCGGGTGGTCGACTCCGAGACGACCTCCGTCGTCCCGAACTCCCCGACGCCGAATCCGACGAGATCGCGCTCGCCGATCACCTGCCCCGTGGTCGGGTCCAGCACCATCTGCTCGACGGCGCCCATCCGCAGGACTTCGGCGCGGCTCACGCCGACGCCCGTGCGCCCATCGGACAGCGTGACCGCCTCCTCCACCCGGACCCCGGGTGCCTGGGCCAGGGCCGCGACGAGGCCTCGACGCAGGTCGGCGGGGAGGCCGGGCTCGCGCAGCGTGTCGGTCAGCTGCACGAACAGGTTCTCGTCCCTCGAGGCGGAGCCGCCGTGATACCGGTCCCGGAAGAACCGGATCAGCTGGTCGGGATCCCGGGGCACCTCCTCGAGACTGTCGACCTCGAGCCTCTGCGGCAGGCTGCCCGGCCCCATCGCGTCCGCCCGGTAGGAGGTCGAGGGCTCCTGGGAGAGCACGCTGCCGTCCGCCGCGAGCGTCGGATCGGGCACGTCGACGGCGTCGCGGCCGTGTCGGCGAGGACCTGGCTCGCCTCCGCCTCCGCGACGTCACCCGGCACCACGCCGAGGCCCGTGACGACGACGGCGCCGACGGCGGCCGCGGCGAGCCACCGCTGAGCGCGGGGACGGCGCGAGGAGTCGGTCTCCGAGGCCGGGAGGACCGCCTCCGACGAGGCGTCCTCCAGGATGCGATCCCGCAGCGCCGCGACCCGATCGGGGGAGGGGGAGCGGTCTGCGCGGCCGAGCAGTGCGGAGTCGAGGGCGGGGCCGAGCGCGTCGGCAGGGGGCTGGTGACGGGTGCTCACGGACATGAGGCGGTCCTCTCGGTGAGGGTGGGCGACGCGGGGCGGGTGACGATGCGAGGCGTGTCGGAATGGCGGGCAGGGACGGGGCCGGCGGCCGGCACCGAGGGGAGGGCGGTGACGGGGGCGTCCGGTGCGGTGTCCTCGAGGGCCCGGCGCAGGCTGCGCCGGGCCCGGTTCAGCCGTGACTTCACGGTGCCGACGGGACAGCCGAGCACCTCGGCCGCAGCGGCCATCGGGTGGTCCTCCAGCACGCAGAGGGTCAGGACGTCCTGGGCGATCGGGTCGAGCCGCGCGAACGCCCGCCGGACGGTGTCGGCGCGCCGCTCGGCGTCGACGAGCTCGGCGACGTCGTCCGCGTGGTCGGGGGCCGACATCGCGCTGCGGCGGCGCAGCCGCTCCATGGCACGGCTGCCGCGCACGGCGGAGCGGGCACGATTGCGCTGGACGTTGTTGGCGGCGGCGAGGAGCCAGGGGAGGACGGATCCGTCCACGACGCTCACGTCCTCCCGGCGGCGCCATGCCTCCAGGACCACTGCGGCCACGAGGTCGTCGGCGTCGTGCGGCGTGACCGTCCAGCGCCGGGCGTGACGGTGCACTCGCGCCTGATGGCGATCGAAGACGGCGGCGAAGGCGCCGGCGTCGTCGCCCCGCACGCGGGCCCAGAGGGCGTCGTCGCCGAGGTCCGTCAGCGGCGGAGTCGAGGAGGTGTCCATGCCCCATCATGTCCGCGGGCGGCGCAGGGTTCCCACCGGGGTCGGCCGTCGTCACGAATCGGTGACGTTCCGGGCGGCGGTGACGGCCGAGGGCGCCCGGCGTCCGCCCGGGGCGCTACGATCCGAAGTGTCGGGGACGCCCGGACGTGAAGCGGACGAGGAGGAACGATGAGCAGGGCCAAGATCCTGGTGGTGGACGACGACGAGGCGCTCGCGGAGATGATCGGCATCGTCCTGACCAACGACGGCTTCGAGCCCGCGTTCGCCGCCGACGGCACGTCCGCTCTGCCGACGTTCCGCGCCGAGCGCCCGGACCTCGTGCTGCTGGACCTCATGCTGCCCGGCATCGACGGGATCGAGGTCTGCAAGCTGATCCGCGCCGAGTCGGACGTGCCGATCGTGATGCTCACGGCCAAGTCCGACACCGCGGACGTGGTCCGCGGGCTGGAGTCCGGCGCGGACGACTACGTGCCCAAGCCCTTCAAGCCGGCCGAGCTCGTGGCCCGGGTGCGCGCGCGCCTGCGCGAGGGCGAGACCCGCCCCGCGGAGCTGCTGCGCATCGGGGACGTGGAGATCGACGTGGCCGGCCACCAGGTCACCCGCGGCGGCACCGCCCTCTCGCTCACGCCCCTTGAGTTCGACCTCCTCGTGGCGCTGGCCCGCAAGCCGCGTCAGGCCTTCACGCGCGAGATGCTGCTCGAGGAGGTCTGGGGCTACCGTCATCAGGCGGACACCCGCCTCGTCAACGTCCACGTCCAGCGCCTGCGCTCGAAGGTGGAGCGTGACCCCGAGAACCCGTCCGTGGTGCTGACCGTCCGCGGCGTGGGGTACAAGGCGGGCCAGTCCTGACGCGCGCGTGGACGGCACTGCGCCACCGCTGGGCCCAGTCCCTCCGGCTGCGCAGCGCTGTGCTCGCCGCCCTGCTGACACTCGTGGCCGGCCTGGCCCTCTCCGGGCTCCTCACGCAGCAGATCACCCAGGCCCTCTTCCAGTCCCGGTACCAGCAGGTGGAGGCCGAGGCCCGGCGCGGTCTGAGCCGGGTGCACGAGACCTTCGCGGGCTCCACCGCCTCGGACGACCAGAGCACGGACGCGCTCGTGAGCCAGACGCTGCGTGCGCTCGAGGGGGACACCGGCACCACGATCCGCCGTCGCTTCCACCTGACGCCGCTGCCCGAGTCCGAGTCCGCCTATGTCGGCACCATCTCCTCCGCGCAGTTCGATCCGTCCGTGATCCCGGAGGACCTGCAACGGGCCGTGGCCCAGGGCCCCGGGGTGTACGACGCGAGCATCTCCCTGCCCGACGCCGCCGGCGTCCCGCGGCCCGCGCTCGCCTTCGGCACCCAGGTGGTGCTGCCCCCGGGGGCCGGCTACGCGCTGTACCTCGTCTACGACCTCTCCGACGTCCAGGAGTCCCTCGACTCCGTGCTGCGGGTCCTGCTCGTGTTCGGCGCGGGCTTCATCGTCCTCAACGTGGTGCTGTCCACGTGGGCGGCGGGCCGTCTCGTTCGCCCGGTCCAGGAGGCCGCCAGCGCCGCCGAGGCGATCTCCGGCGGGAACCTGGCCGTGCGGATGCCCGTGCGCGGCGAGGACGAGCTGGCGCGTCTGGGGACCTCGTTCAACCGGATGGCGGACAGCATCCAGGATCAGATCACCCAGCTGGCCCAGCTCTCCCAGACGCAGCAGCGGTTCGTCTCCGACGTCTCCCACGAGCTGCGCACCCCGCTCACCACGGTGCGGATGGCCGCCGACGTGCTCTACGGCTCCCGCGAGGACTTCGACCCCGTGAACCGACGCTCCACCGAGCTGCTGCACCACCAGGTGGACCGCTTCCAGGCCATGCTCGCGGACCTGCTGGAGATCACCCGCTTCGACGCCGGCGCGGCCTCGCTCGCGCTCGAGCGCACCGATCTGCTGGAGCTGGCGCGTGACGTGGTGCTCACCGCCCAGCCCCTCGCCGAGCAGGCGGAGGTGCCCGTCTACCTCGTGCCGCTCGGCCGGGCGGAGGGGCAGACCTTCGAGGCCCAGGTGGACCCTCGACGCATCGAGCGGATCCTGCGCAACCTCGTCAACAACGCGATCGAGCACGCGGACGGCGCGCCCGTCGACGTCGTGGTGGGCGCCGACGTCAAAGTGGTCACGGTGGCGGTCGTGGACCACGGCGTCGGGATGAGCCCCGAGCAGGTCCAGCGCGTGTTCGACCGCTTCTGGCGGGCCGACCCGTCGCGCAAGCGCACGACGGGCGGCTCCGGTCTGGGCCTCTCCATCGCGACGGAGGACACCCGGCTGCACGGCGGCCGCCTCGAGGCGTGGGGCGAGCTGGGCGTGGGATCATGCTTCATGCTCTCCCTGCCCCGCCGGCGGTCCGCCACCCCGGCCGGGATGGAGGCGCCCGAGCCGCTCGTGCGCGCCGCGATGAGCACCCCGCCCCAGTACTCCGAGTCCGGCCGGCGGCGCGCCGACGACCTGGACCGCCCGCTGCCCGAGACGCGCTGGAACGCCGTGATCGCCGCGGCGGCCGCGGACGGCCGGAGTCCGGGGGGCGACCCCTCGGGGGCCGGATCCCACCCGATCCCCGCCCCGCCCCTGTCCGAGGAGGAATCGTGAGCGATCCACATCGAGCCGAGCCGCGCCGCCGAGCCCCGCTCCGCCCGCCCACCTCCCGCGGGCGACACACGGCCGCCCTGTCCGCGACCCTCGCGGCCTGCCTGGTGCTGGCGGGCTGCACGCAGATCCCCCAGTCCTCCCCGGTGCGCACCGGAGAGCCCCTCGCGGACAACCGTGCCTCCGCCGACACCCCGCAGTTCCGTCCGCCCGGCCCCGCCGACGGGGCGGACGCCGAGGAGGTGATCCGCGGGTTCATCCTGGCGGGCACGAGCCCGCAGGACGACTACGAGATCGCCCGCGAGCACCTCACCGGTCCCGCCACGCGGCAGTGGAACCCGGCCCAGCGCACGGTCGTCTACTCGGCGCAGCCCACCATCACGCGGGTGGCCGAGGACTCCTACCAGATCCAGGTGGAGGTGGACTCCGAGGTGGACGAGTACGGGCTGCGCACCATGGCCCCGCCCGGCAGCACACGCGCCTGGGAGATCACCCTCGACGAGACCGAGCAGGGCCCGCGGATCTCGGCGGTCGACGACGGCACACTGCTCTCCCTCTCCCAGTTCACCCAGGTCTACGCTCCGCACGACCTGGTGTTCTTCGACCAGACCATGACCTACGCCGTCGCGGACGTGCGGTGGTTCGTCAATCGCGGGACCACGGTGACGGCCGCGACGCGCGCGCTGCTCCACGGCCCCGCGCCCTACCTCACGGGGGCCACGGTGTCCGCGTTCCCCGTGCGCTCCGGGACCGACCTGACCCACCCCGCGGTCCCCGTGGACGAAGCCGGCGTGGCCCGCGTGGACCTCGTGGACGCCGCCGTCGAGGGCGCGGACGCGGAGGCGCGCTACCGCATGGAGGAGCAGCTGCGGCTCACGCTCACGGGCCTGGCCTCCGTGAACCGGGTGGAGGTCTCGGTGGAGGGCGCCCCCCTGGCCTCGAGCGGCGGCGACGCCACCCCCGTCCCGGTCCAGGTCGACCCGCCCGCCGAGTCGGTGCAGGTGGGCGTCGCCCCCTCCACCGGCGGACTCGCGTTCTTCCAGGGTCTGAGCGTGACGCCCGTGGGCGGGGTCCCGAACGTCGCCGACCTGCACCCCGCGGTCCCCGCGATGAGCCGTGACCGCACCCGGTTCGCGTTCCTCACTCAGGACCGGACCTCCCTCTACCTCGCCACCGCGGAGGGCAGGCTGGAGCAGGCCGTGAGGGGCACCGGCCTGACCCCGCCGAGCATCGACGCGCTCGGCTGGGCCTGGACGGTCGACGCCGGCGGGTCCGCGCGGATCCAGGCGAGCCCCCTCGAGCCAGGAGGAGACGGCTCCGGGCGCGTGGTCACCGCCCCGTGGCTGGAGGACGGCGAGCGCATCGTCGCCCTGCGGATCTCCCGCGGCGGCGCCCGGGCCGCGCTCGTGGTGGACGACGGCGAGCGGCGCACCGTGCGGGTGGCCGGCGTCGTGCGAGGCTCCGACGGCGTGCCCGCCTCCCTGACCGAGCCGCTGCTGCTGCCGAGCCAGGAGGATCCGGACCTGGTGGAGTGGGTGGGGGACACCAGCCTGATCGCCAGCGCGACAGCCAGGGACGAGGACGACCGGGTGACCCCGGAGATCATCGACCTCGACGGCACGACGCGTCAGCTCAACCCGCTCTCCGGGCTCACCGGCGTCTCGGCCGGGGACCGCGGCACACTGTACGCCGAGACGCAGGACACCGTGTTCATGCTGGTCGGGTCCTCGTGGCGGGCACAGGAGCTCAGCCGGCCCGTGCGCGATCTGGCCTTCCCCGGCTGAGCCGCGAGGCCCCTGCACAGGAGTCACCGGGGGCGCCCTCGTCCCCAGCGGGGGCACGCGCGGGGGCGGGCCGTCCACGGCGGTGCTTGCCTGGTCCCATGCGGGGGAGTGAGAGCCGGCACGGGGGCGGTGCCGGAGGAGTCGGCGCGATCGTCGAGGGGCTGGTGGACCTGGTCCTGCCCGCGGAGTGCGTCGTGTGCGGGGAGCCGGCCACCCGGCTGTGCCCGGTGTGCCGCCGTGACCTGGAGGCGGCGCTCGCACGGCCGCGGCGCGTGGAGGAGGGGGCGCTGGCGCTCCCGCTCGGCCCCGGCGGCGCACCCCTGCCCGTGATGGCCGCCGGGGTGTACGAGCCGCCGTTGTCCACCGCGCTCCTGGCCTTCAAGGACCACCACGCCCTGCACCTGCGTGCGCCGCTGGGGGAGGCCCTCGCCCTGGCCGCGGCGGCCCTGCGGTGCGACCCCGGCGTGCCGGACGCCGCTGCCGCCCTCCTCCTCCCCGTGCCGGGCAGCGCGGCCGGATTCCGCCGGCGCGGCTACGACCCGGTGGCGGAGCTCGCCCGTGGTCTCCCGCCGGAGTGGGTGCGCTCCGACCTCGTGATGGCGCCCCGGGGCGCGCTCACGGCCCTGCCGAGCTGGGCGGGCGGTGCGCCGCAGCATGCGGGATCCGGCGCCACGCAGCGCCGCCGCCGTTCCCGCCGCTGGCGGCCGATGCCCGGTCGCGTGCCCGCGGGGACGCCGGTGCTCCTGGTGGACGACGTGGTCACCACCGGAGCCACCCTCAGGGCGCTCGCCGCGGCCGCGTGGGAGGCCGGCGCCCGGCCCGTGGGAGCGGTGGTGGTGGCCGGGGTGGAGCCGGGGCGGCGGGAGACCACGACGAGACCTGGACCGTGAGGCGCGTCACGAATCCACTGGAATGCGGGAGCCCCGCGGCGTAGGGTGGCGGGCAAGGAACCGGTTCCCCGGTTCCCGTCCCGCCGGCGGCTGGAAGGAGGTCTCCCCTCTGACCGGTCGCCGACCTGCAGGGTCGGGAGGCGGTCCGAGAGGTCGTCCACCCCTTCTGCGCGGCGGGGCGTCTGTGACCGTCGGACCAGGAGGACGCCATGACCATGGATGTCAGCTACATCGCCCACGACCTCAAGCTCACGGACGGGTTCCGCGAGCATGTGGCGGAGCGAGCGGCACGGCTGGAGCCGCTGGCCGGCGACGCCACCCAGCTCGAGGTGAAGGTCACCAAGTCCTCGCACCACCGACACTCCGAGGAGTCCGTGACCGTGGAGCTCACCGTGCGCGGGCCGCGGGACGTGATCCGGGCCGAGTCCTCGGCGGACGACAAGCTGGCCGCCTTTGACCTGGCCTGCGGGCGACTCGCCGAGCGCCTGCGCCGCCTGCGCGACCGTCGCAAGGACCGCCGGACGGGCCGCGGCGCGGCGTCCTCCCGCGGTGCCGGGGAGGTGGCCTTCGTCCCGCCGCTGCCCGCGACCGGAGCGGACCTTCCGGCCGCCGGCGCGGACGCCGCCGACGACGGCGAGCCCCAGCCCGGCACGCCCGTGCGGATCCGCGAGAAGGCGTTCCCCGCCACCCCGATGGGCGTGGACGAGGCGGTGGACGCCATGGAGCTGGTGGGCCACGACTTCTACCTCTTCCAGAACGCGGAGACCGGCGTCCCCTCCGTGGTCTACCGCCGCCGCGGGTGGAGCTACGGCGTCATCCGCCTCGACGAGTCCCTGCCGGCCGACCACGTGGCCGGCCAGAGGGTCCAGGAGCGGGAGTACCAGGCCTCCGCCGACTGAGCACGGGCACCCCGGCGGCAGGCACGTCGTCGCCGGGGTGCTCCGCGGACTGCCCCGTGCGCCGCGGCACTCGCGCCACCGAGCGGGCGCCGCGGCGCGTCCGGGCTCGGACCGTAGACTGTCGCAGAAGACCGCGCATCGGCCGGCCGAGGGGGCGCTCCCCGCGTGCTCGGCCACACCGCTAGGGAGCAGAGGAACCAGTGCCTTCGATCATCGACCGCGTCCTGAAGATCTCCGACAACCGTGTGCTCTCGCGCATGAGGGGGACGGTGGACGCCGTGAACCTGCTCGAGGAGGACTTCCGAGCGCTCAGCGATGCCGAGCTCCGCGCCGAGACGGACGCGCTCAAGGCCCGGCACGCGGACGGCGAGTCCCTGGACCTGCTGCTGCCGGAGGCGTTCGCCGCCGTCCGGGAGGCCTCGGGACGCACCCTCGGCCAGCGGCACTACGACGTGCAGCTCCTCGGCGGCGTCGCCCTGCACCGTGGCAACATCGCGGAGATGAAGACCGGCGAGGGCAAGACCCTCGTGGCCACCGCGCCGGCCTTCCTGAACGCCCTGACCGGCAAGGGCGTCCACGTCATCACCGTGAACGACTTCCTGGCGTCCTACCAGGCGGACCTCATGGGCCGCGTGTTCCGCTTCCTCGGCATGGAGACCGGCGTGATCCTCTCCGGCCAGGACCCGGCCACGCGCCGCGCGCAGTACAACGCAGACATCACGTACGGCACGAACAACGAGTTCGGGTTCGACTACCTGCGGGACAACATGGCCTGGTCCCTCGACGAGCTGGTCCAGCGCGGCCACCACTACGCGATCGTGGACGAGGTGGACTCGATCCTCATCGACGAGGCCCGCACGCCGCTGATCATCTCCGGGCCCGCCCAGGGCGAGGCCAACCGGTGGTACGCGGAGTTCGCCCGCGTGGTGCGGCGCCTCGAGGAGGGCACCCACTACGAGGTGGACCACAAGAAGAAGACGGTGGGCATCCTCGAGCCGGGCATCGAGGCCGTGGAAGACCACCTCGGCATCGCGAACCTCTACGAGTCCCAGAACACCACCCTCATCCAGTTCCTGAACAACGCCGTGAAGGCCAAGGAGCTGTTCAAGCGGGACAAGGACTACGTGGTGCTGGACGGCGAGGTCCAGATCGTGGACGAGCACACCGGCCGCGTGCTCGCGGGCCGACGCTACAACGAGGGCGTCCACCAGGCGATCGAGGCCAAGGAGGGCGTGGAGGTCAAGCCCGAGAACCAGACGCTGGCCACCGTGACGCTGCAGAACTACTTCCGCGGCTACGACAAGCTCTCCGGCATGACCGGCACCGCGGAGACCGAGGCCGCCGAGTTCACGTCCACCTACGGCCTGGGCGTCGTGGTGATCCCCCCGAACAGGCCGAAGCAGCGCGTTGACCGCAACGATCTCGTGTACAAGAACGAGAAGGTCAAGTTCGACGCCGTCGTCAAGGACATCGTCGACCGCCACGCCGCCCGGCAGCCCGTGCTCGTGGGCACCACGTCCGTGGAGAAGTCCGAGTACCTCTCCACGCTCCTGGCCAAGGAGGGCATCCGCCATGAGGTGCTCAACGCGAAGAACCACGCGCGCGAGGCCGCGATCGTCGCGCAGGCCGGCCGCCCGGGCGCGGTCACCGTGGCCACCAACATGGCCGGCCGCGGCACCGACATCATGCTCGGCGGCAACGCCGAGTTCGCGGCCGTGGCCCGCATGCAGGAGCTCGGCCTCGACGCCACCGAGCATCCGGAGGAGTACGAGGCCCGCTGGCCCGCCGTGCTCGAGGAGGCGACGGCGGCCGTCCGGGAGGACCACGACGCCGTGATCGAGGCCGGGGGCCTCTACGTGCTCGGCACCGAGCGCCACGACTCCCGCCGCATCGACAACCAGCTGCGCGGCCGCTCCGGCCGTCAGGGCGACCCGGGCGAGTCCCGCTTCTACCTGTCCCTGACGGACGAGCTGATGCGCAACTTCAACCCGGGCGCGGCGCAGCGGATCATGAACAGCTCCTCCATCCCGGACGACATGGCCCTCGAGTTCAAGATGGTCTCCGCGGCCATCCAGAACGCGCAGACCCAGGTGGAGGGCCGCAACGCGGAGCAGCGCAAGAACGTCCTCAAGTACGACGACGTGATGAACCGCCAGCGTGAGGCCATCTACGCGGACCGCCGCTCCATCCTCGAGGGCGAGGACCTCGCGGCGCGGGTGCGCCAGTTCGTGGAGGACGCCGTCGGCGGCATCGTGGACGCCGCCACCCAGCACGGCCACCCCACGGAGTGGGACCTGGACGCCCTGTGGGCGGACCTCGCCCAGCTCTACCCGGTGGGCATCAGCCAGGAGGACGTGCTCGCCGAGACCGGCGGACGGGGCCGCCTCAAGGCCACGACCCTGCGCCGCGAGCTGGTCTCCGACGCCCTGCTGGCCTACGAGGATCGCGAGGCGCAGGTGGGCTCCGAGGCGCTGCGCGAGGCCGAGCGGCGCGTCGTGCTCTCCGTGATCGGGCGCAAGTGGCAGGAGCACCTCTACGAGATGGACTACCTCAAGGAGGGCATCGGCCTGCGCGCGATGGCCCAGCGAGAGCCGCTGGTGGAGTACCAGCGCGAGGGCTACACCCTGTTCCAGGCGATGCTCGCCGCGATCCGCGAGGAGTCCGTCCGCACCCTCTTCCAGGCGCAGATCTCCGCCGCCCCGGCCCCGACGAGCCTGCCGGGGATCAAGGACGCCCGCGCGGCCACCATGACGCCGCAGATCAGCGTGGAGGGCGTGGACGCCCCGCGGCAGCCCGCGCAGCTGCGCCTGAGCGGTCCCTCGGAGGACGGCACGGCCACGGCCACCCAGGTGACCACGGAGTCCGGGGCCACTGTGGAGGCCGGCACGAACCGCCGGTCCCGCCGCGCCGCCCAGCGACGCCAACGCCGCGACTGACGGGGCGGGCCGGCGTCAGCCCATCTCGACCGTGGTCACCTTCCACCGGCTGAGACGGCGCTCGAGACGAAGGGCGAAGGCCCGGGCGCGCCCGTCGGTGAACACCGTGGCGCTGGCCTCGATCCGGCCGGGGGCGACCTCGCACACCCGTGCGCCCACCGGTCGGGGCGGCGGCGTGCCGGTGCCGCGCGTCGCCGGAGACGAGGCGAGCAGCTCCAGCCGCCGTGCGACCTTGTCGTAGACCTCCGGGGAGAGCCAGCCGGCGAGGTCGCGCAGCGGACGCCGACCCGCCTCCACCTCGACGCACGCGACGGCGACGACTGCGACGAGCGACCTGGCGCGACGCAGCTCCTCACGTCCCTGCTCCGCGGCGGCCCGCCGCACCAGCTCCTCCGTGCCAGGCAGTGCGGAGGGCCGGCGGGCGGGGCCGTGCAGCAGGCTCTCCTGGCCAGGGCGGCCCTGCCCTCGGACGGGTGGTGCGGACGACGGGCGGGACATGGCGACGGGCGGGTGGGCGGCGGCGAGAGCGGTCATGGGATCCTCCGGGAGGCTGAGGGCAGGGGGACGGCGGGCGGAATGGTCGAGGCGGGTGCCGGGGTCGGAGTGGACCGCGCGTGTCATCTGCGGGCTCCGCCGGCCTCGGGGACATGGGGGGAGAAGACCGGGGCCACCAGCACGGTGCCCGGCAGGATCAGGTGGGGGTCCTCGCCGATGACCGCCCGATTGGCCCGGTACCACTCGCGCCAGCGCAGGTCGACCTCGCGCAGCGTCGCGTCCGGGCCGAGCTCCTCCTCGGCGATGTCCCACAGGCAGTCCCCGGACCGCACGGTCATCGTGGGCCGATCCTGCGTCGGCCGGTCCGCGGAGCCGGGCGGGGCAGGGGTGGGGGAGCGCGGCATCCAGCCAGCGTCGGGCAGCGGTCCGGGGACCGTGCCGATTCGAGGTGTGGGGCTCGGTGCGGCTGTCCACGACGCATCGGCGAGCGCCGCCGCCGTGGCGGGGGCCGGCGCGGGTGCGGCCCAGGCGGCGGGGGCACCGATGAGGTGGAGCCCCAGGACGGCGCAGGCCGCCCGCCGCATCACGGCGGGGGCCATGCGGGAGCCGATCCGGGTGAGCCCGCGGTGGCCCGCGTGCTCACCGAACGCCATGAGGGCGACGCCGAGCGCGCCGAGACACCACCACAGGAGGAGGAGGGCACCGGCGCCCCCGGCCGCGAGGCCGAGGGCGTGCGTCAGCTGAGGGCCGGGGCCGCGCGGAGCGGCCGCCGTCAACGTGGCGGCCGAGAGGAGCAGGACGGGCCCCGAGAGGGTCAGCAGGACGGTCCCCGCCACGTCGGTGCGCGTCGCGGACCCCGCTGTGTGGGCGGCGTGATGGTCAAGGATGTGCGGCATGGTCCCCTCCAGGCCTGGTGCGGTGCCGGCCCCGTGGCCGGTGTCGCTTGACGATCCACAGTCAAGCCTGGTCCCGTTCGATTGTCAATGGTGTCCTTTGATGTCGTTTGCTGTCATTCGGTGACGTGGCGACGTCGGACGGACGGCGCACCTCATCCCGCCGCTGCCGCACCCCTAGGCTGGCGGCATGCGGTGGGACGGACTGTTCGAGGACATCGAGGCGCGCTGGGCAGACCTCGGGTGGCAGGGCACGGTGGCCGAGGCCGCCGAGCTCACGCGCGCGGAGTGGGCCGGGATCACGCTGGCGGACCGGCTCCGCGGCGCCCGCGGCGCGGACCTCCGCGTGCACCTCGTGGGGGGACAGGCCCTCCACGTCCGGGTGCGGACCGTGGGGCGGACGTGGTTCGGCGTCGACCTGACCGGAGGCGGCTCCGCCGTCGTGCGGACGGCCGCGGTGGCGGCCGTCGAGGGGTCGCTGGGCGCCGCGGTCCCCGAGCCTGCCGGCGTGGCCGGCGAGATCGGGCTGGCGGCGGTGCTGCGCGGCGTGGCGCGTTCGCGTGCCGCCGTCACGGTGGTCGGCCTGCGGGGCGATGTGATCGTGGAGGGGACGGTGGACCGGGTCGGCGCGGACCACTTGGACATCGCCCGCCACGCCCGCGACGAGGCGCGCCGCCGCGGAGCGGTGCGGGGCGTGCTCGTGGTGCCGTTCTCCGCGGTCGGGCTCGTGCGGGGCGCGGAGGGGCTGGAGTGAGGACGGGACCGACGGGCCGGCTCAGCGCACGTCCGCGTCCATGTCCGTCCCGGACTCCGCCCACTCCCGCACGCGGGCCTGCGTGCGCTCCATCTGGCGCTGGATGAACTCGTCCAGCCAGGACTGCTCGATCCGCCACTGGCCGCGGCCTCCGACCTGGATGGCCTGGAGCTCTCCGCTGCGCACGAGCGCGCGAGCCTGCCCGGCCGAGACGTTGAGGACCTCGGCCACGTCCGTCAGGGTCAGAAAGCGCTGCACGATGCTCCTCCACGGGTCGTCGCCCCGGAGCTCCGAGGCGGGCGGACGCGGTCGGGGTCGCGACCGCGTCGTCGTCCCCCATTGAATCGTGACCGGGACGGTTCCGGACACTTTTCCACACCCAGGCGCCAGGCATGGGATCCCGCGCCGTCGGTGGATACCCTGGTGCCAGCGCGGGGCGGGGGAGGCACCGACGGGGTGCTCAGGCCCGCGCGGCCCCTCGCCGGGCCCGTCCTGAAGGGGGACCCACCGTGTCCATGCACGTCAACGCGCCGGCCGAGGGCACGCGACTGCGTCGTCCGCGGTGGCGGGATCCGCGTCTGATCGTCGGGCTCGTGCTGGTGCTCGCCTCGGTCGCGGGGGTCGTCGCCCTGGTCTCCGCCTCCCAGCGCACCCACTCGTACTGGGCGGCCACGCGGGACATCGTCCCCGGAGCCCCCGTCGAGGCGGAGCAGTTCGCGCCCGCGGAGGCCAACCTCGGCGACGCCGGGCACCTCTACCTGCGCGCGGACGGGCCGCCGCCCGCGGGCCGCGTGGCGTCGGGGACCGTGCGGGCGGGCGAGCTGGTGCCGCTGCGCCTGCTCGGAGAGGTCGACCCCCAGCGTCGCCGGCCCGTCGGGGTGGAGCTCGACGAGCCGCTGCCGGACGGCGTCGGGGTCGGTGACCGGGTGGACGTGTGGGTCGCCGCGCCGGTGGAGGGCGGCCGCGGTCACGCGGACCCGCAGCGGCTCGCGGAGGGGATCGAGATCATCGAGCTCGCCGAGGACCAGGGCGCCCTGGGGGGAGGACCCGCCGCACGCGTGCAGCTCATGGTGGACGAGGACGTGCTGCCTCGCCTGCTTGACGCGAAGGTCACGGACGCCCGCATCACGGTGGTCCCTGCCCTCGGGGCGGCCTGACCGTGCGGATCTCCCTGGCCGTCACCGTGGCGCCCGGCACGGACCTCATCGGGGTCCTCGAACGCAGTCAGAGGGAGGTCACGGTCCTGCGTCGCGCCGCCGACCTCGCCGAGCTGATCGCGGCCGCACGCTCCGGCATGGTGGACGCCGTGCTGGTGGCCGGTGGATCGGACGAGCTGACCCGCGCGTTCCTGGACGAGCTCGAGGCGGCCCCGCGGCCCGTGGGCATCGTGGCCCTGAGTGACATCCGCTCCGAGCGGGTCCGCCTCCGCGGGCTCGGCGTGCCGTGCCTGCGCGCCGACGCCGCGCCCCTCGAGCTGGCCCGCGCGATCCAGGACGCGGCGCGCGCCGCCGCACTGGGGGTGCAGCCCACGGCCGGCCTGGCCGAGGAGGAGCCGGATGGAGTGGAGGCCCTTGTGGACTCCGTGGACTCCGTGGACGCCGTCCCCGGCACCGTGGAGGTCGACACCGGATCCCTCCCGGTGGGCGTCGATCCCACGGCGCGCTGGGATCTCGCAGGGCAGCCCGTGCCGGACTCCGCGTTCTCCGAGGTGTGGGGCGGCCCCGCGCCGGATATCGGCGAGGGTGCCGCCACGACGGACGGCGGTGCGGCCCCCACGGTGCTGACCGAGGACGTGGGGGACGATGCGCCGAAGGCGGCGACGGACGACGGCGGCCCGGGCGACGGTGCCTCGGGACGGGGGCCGAGTCGGGTCGTCGTGGTCTGGGGGCCCACGGGCGCCCCGGGCCGCACCACCGTCGCGGTGAACGTGGCGGCCGAGCTGGCGCTCACGGGGCTGGCCACCCTCCTGGTGGACCTGGACACCTACGGACCGGCCGTCGGCGCACATCTGGGCCTGGCCGACGAGACGGCGGGCGTGTCCCGGGCAGCACGACGGGCGGACCGTGAGCGCATCACGGCCGCCGACCTCGTGGAGGCCGCCGTGCGCGTCCGTGTGGCCGGCGCGGAGATGGACGTGCTCACGGGCCTGTCCCGGCCGGACCGCTGGCCGGAGGTGCGGGGCTCGGCCGTCGAGCGCATCCTGGCCGCGGCACGCGAGCACTGGGACCGCGTGGTCGTGGACGTGGGCTTCAGCCTCGAGGAGGACGAGGAGCTCTCCTTCGACGTCCCCGCCCCACAGCGCAACGCCGCCACGCTCGCCGCGCTCGGCGCCGCAGACCGGGTGCTGGCGGTGGGGACGGCGGACGCCGTGGGCCTCCCGCGCCTCATCCGAGGGGTCGAGGCGCTCGGCCGCACGGTGACCGCCGAGGGCATCGGCGTGGTGGTGAACCGCACGCGGGCCGGGGCATCCGGGGTGTCGCCGCGGGCCCAGGTGAGCTCGGTCTGGGCGCGCTACGGACCTCCCGTGCCCGTGGCCGCGTTCCTTCCGTGGGACCCGGGCGCCGCGGACCGTGCACTGCTGGGCGGGCAGGTGCTCGCCGAGGCGGCCCCGTCCAGCCCCCTGCGCCGGGCCGTCGCGTCCCTCGCGCGCAGGGAGGGGGCCGTGCCGCCGGGGGACGGGCGCCGTCGGCGGCGGGCGACGCGGTCGGGCACGGAGGACGACGCTGCCGCAGGGCGGCGGGGGAGCGGCCGTAGGCTGGTCCCATGGTCAGCACTCTCGCGTCGGACCCCCTGAACTCGCACCCCGACCTGGGGGAGCAGGAGCGCTCCTGGCTGCAGATGCTCGTGGGGGACTGGCAGCTCGTCGCCGACCTCGGCCTCGCCGACCTCGTCCTCTGGTACCCCGTGCCGCACACCGAGCCGGCCGGCGGCTACGTGGCCGTGGCCCAGGTGCGTCCCTTCACGGCCCCCACGCTGTTCCAGCGCGACATCGTCGGCTCTCGGGTCCGCGCCGACCTGCGTGCCCTCGTGGACCGGGTGTGGCGGGCCGACGCCCCGGGCGAGGGCGTGGAGCCCGTGGTCGCTCCTGGCGGCACCCTCCAGGTGCGGCTGTGGCCCGTGGTCCGCGAGGGGCGGGTGATCGGCGTGGTCAGCGCCCACGCGGACCCGAACAGCCGGCCCGCCCGCTCGGCGATCGAGGAGAACTACGGCGCTGCCGCGGACCAGCTGCTCGACATGATGCAGCATGGCCGCTGGCCCGACCCGGAGGATCCGCCGGCCTTCTGGATCGGGGGAACCCCGCGCGTCGGCGACGGGCTCGTGGTGCTGGGCGCGGACTCGCGGGCGCGCTTCACGAGCCCGAACGCGGTCTCGGCCCTGCGACGCCTCGGCGTGACCGCACCGCTGCTCGGGCGTGCGCTCACGGACATCCTGCTGAGCACCGCCGCGGCTCGGCGTCCCGTGGAGGAGGGCGCGTGGTCCATCCTCGGCGGCCGGCGGGCCGGGCGCACCGAGGTGCAGGCCGGCGGCGCCACCCTGACGGTGCGCAGTGTCCCCCTGCGTGGCGGTGACGGCTGGACGGGCGCGCTCCTCATGCTCCGCGACGTCACTGAGCTCCGCCGTCAGGAGCAGCGTCTCGTGAGCAAGGACGCCACGATCCGCGAGATCCACCACCGCGTGAAGAACAACCTGCAGACCGTGGGCTCGCTGCTGCGGATCCAGGCCAGGCGGATGGACTCCACTGAGGCCGGGCGTGCACTGCGTCAGGCGATGCAGCGCGTGGACACCATCGCGCTCGTGCATCAGACGCTCAGCGAGGAGATCGACGGCCACATCCCCGTGGACGGCCTCCTGCAGCGGCAGTTCCGGCTCGCGGTGGAGGTGGCGGGCGACGGCCGGCCGCTCGCCACGGAGGTGACGGGGGAGTTCGGCGAGCTCCCGACGCACGTGGCCACGCCGCTGGCCCTCGTGCTCAACGAGCTGGCCACGAACGCGGTGGAGCATGGGACCGGGCCGGGCGGGGGGCACGTCGCGCTGCGCGCGCGTCAGGAGGACACGCCCTCGGGCCGTGTCCTGGTGGTCACGGTGGAGGACGGCGGAACAGGGGCTCCCCTCGAGGGGGACGCGGGCGACTTCCAGCCGGCGCCGACGTCGTCGGGGCTCGGGCTGCGGATCGTGCAGACGCTGGTGGAGGGGGACCTGCAGGGCGCCATCCGCTGGGAGCGGCGCCCCGACGGCGGCACGCGCGTCAGCGTGCGGGTGCCAGCGTCCTGACGCCGCGTCGGCGGGTCAGGACGCGCGGCGCGCGCGGGCGGCCCGGCGCTTCATGGCCCGGCGCTCGTCCTCGCTCATGCCGCCCCAGACGCCGGAGTCCTGGCCGGACTCCATGGCCCACTTGAGGCACGTGTCGATCACGTCGCACGTGCGGCACACGGCCTTGGCCTCCTCGATCTGGAGGAGGGCCGGGCCGGTGTTGCCCACCGGGAAGAAGAGCTCCGGGTCCTTGTCGAGACACGCGGCCTTGCTGCGCCAATCCATGGGGATGCTCGCTTTCTGTCTAGTGTCCCGGGTCCGTCGTGGGTCCCCGGGGAGTCGTGGCCGCGGCCTGGAGTGGGCGCTCGGGGCTCCACGGACTCTGGGCCGGGCCCCGGGGCGTGCACGACCCGGTCATCAGAACGGGGACCGAGTCTTGGCGATTCGGCCCCCGTCGATTGCATTGGGAACAATCCTCGCACGGGGCCCCAGTGTGAACAAGAGGTGAATGACAACGATCACAGGCCGCGAGGGTGAGTCGTTCGTCACCTCGGCGACCGGCATCCGCGGCCGGGAGCGCGTAGCGTGGAGCCGGCCGCGCGCACCGCTGCCGACCGCCCATCGTCGTCTCGACCACCCGAAGGGGAGTCCGCCATGGCCCCGTCCCGTCGCCGCCCGCCCGCGGCCGTCCTGCTGGTGGCGGGCGTGCTCGCCGCCCAGTCGATCGCCCTGCTGTGGCTCGCCGTGGACGCCCTGGCCCACGTGGGCGGCGGCGTCCTGCCGTCCGGAGCCCAGGTGTTCCTCGCGGTGCTCTACCTGCTGCTCGGGGTGTGGGTCGGCGCCGCCGCCGTGGCCATGGTGCGCGGGCGTGCCTGGAGTCGGGGCGCCACCACCGCGGTGCAGCTGTTCGCCGTGCTGCTCTCGTGGTGGCTCATCAGCATGGGCGCCGCACCGCTGGGGGCGGGGCTGCTGGTGCTCTCCGGCGTCGCCCTCATCGCGTTGTTCACGGGTCCGGTCACCCGGCACCTCTCACCCGCCTCCGATGGGACGCCCGCCGGCGCGGACCGCCGCTGACGCGTCAGCCGGCACGGACCCGGGCTCCGGGACGACGACGGGCCGCCGCCTCCGAGGGAGGCGGCGGCCCGTCTGTGGCGGGCGCGGTCAGTTGACCGGGCCGGTGAGCTTCTCGCCCGGGCCCTTGCCCGGCGCGTCCGGGAAGGGGGAGGCCTCGCGGAAGGCGAGCTGCAGGGAGCGCAGGCCGTCGCGGAGCGGGCCGGCGTGCTGACTGCCGATCTCGGGGGCGGCGGACACCACGAGGCCGGCGAGGGCCGTGATGAGCTTGCGGGCCTCGTCGAGGTCGATGAGCTCTCGCGCGTCCGGGCTGTCGGCGAGTCCCACCTTCACGGCGGCGGCGGTCATGAGGTGCACGGCCGTGGTGGTGATGACCTCCACGGCGGGGACCTCGTGGATGTCGCGGATCTCGGCCGGCGCGCCGGCGTCCTGCGGGGCCTGGGGGTGACGTTCATCGGTCATGGTGGTAAGCTTCCCACAGACCACTCCCGGTCTGTGCACGCAGCAGTCTGGCCCACGGGCCCGGCGCCGCGGCGTCAGCCCCGGGAGGACAAGTGGAGGCCTCCTCCCACCCGCGTCAGCAGCATGTCCGGCACCACCGGGCCGAGTTGCCGGGTCACCGATCGGTCCGCCGGGTGCATCACGCCCGTCGCGTCCCGTTGTCGAGGGTCCCGTCCGTCGGGATCGCGTCGAGGCCTCCGTCTGCGTCACCGCAGGGGAGGCCTTCTCTCGTTTCAGAGGCCCGTCCTGTCGCGCCGCGCGGAGTCCACCCCGTCGTCTCAACACAGGAGTAGCGCCATCAGCGATCCCCGCATCAACGAGCGTATTCGCGTTCCGGAAGTCCGCCTCGTCGGCCCGAACGGCGAGCAGGCCGGCATCGTCCGCATCGAGGACGCACTGCGGCTCGCGGCCGAGGCCGACCTCGACCTCGTGGAGGTGGCCCCCACGGCCAAGCCTCCGGTGTGCAAGCTGATGGACTTCGGCAAGTACAAGTACGAGGCCGCCGTGAAGGCCCGTGAATCGCGCAAGAACCAGGTGAACACGGTCCTCAAGGAGGTCCGCTTCCGCCTGAAGATCGACACGCACGACTACGAGACGAAGACCGGCCACGCCAAGAAGTTCCTGGGCCAGGGTGACAAGGTGAAGGCCATCATCCAGTTCCGCGGCCGCGAGCAGCAGCGCCCGGAGCTCGGCATCAAGCTCCTGCACAAGTTCGCGGAGGACGTTGCGGACCTGGGCAGCGTCGAGTCGCAGCCGCGCCAGGACGGTCGCAACATGGTCATGGTCATCGGCCCGCACAAGACCAAGGCGGAGGCCCGCGCCGAGCAGCGCAAGGACTCCGGCGAGGGTCATCGCGAGCGTGCCGACGGCGGCTCGCGCCGTGACCAGGCCGCCCGTGAGGCGCGTGCCGCCGCGGAGAAGAAGGCCAAGGAGAACGCCGCGCCCGTCTCGAACTCGGTGGGCGACGCGTTCCCGGAGGAGCTGCGCCGTCTCGCGGCCGAGCCGCGCACCACCCCGTCGGCTCCTGCGGTGGAGGCCCCCGAGGCCCCGGCGTCGCAGGCGCCCTCCGAGTCCGTGAAGGCCCCCGCGCCGCAGGCGCGCCCGGCGGCCCAGGAGCGGCCCGCCCGCCCGCAGGCGGCTCCGCGTCCGCAGTCCGCGCCCCGCTCGGCCGAGCCGCGCCGCGGCGCCGCGCCGACGTCGGAGTCCGCTCCGCGCCCCGCGGCCCAGCCGAGCGCCCCGGCACCGGTCACCCAGCCGGCGTCGGCGCCGAAGCCCGCCGCCGCCCCCAAGCCCGTCGCGGCCCCGAAGCCCGGTGCCCCCAAGCCGGGCGCCGGTCGGCCGATGCCCACCCCGCCCAAGCCCGGCGTCCCGCGTGGCGGTGCGCCGAAGCCGGGCGCCAAGGGGGCCTGAGCGTCGACGTCGGCCCTCGGGCCGTCCCAGTCCAGCCCATCCCGCACGGGATGGGTGAGCACAGCACTGCCGCACCACCCGTGTCCGGCAGCTGAAGAACGAAGGAGAACGGCAGCCATGCCGAAGATGAAGACCCACAGCGGTGCCAAGAAGCGCTTCCGCGTGACCGGCTCCGGCAAGATCATGCGCCAGCAGGCCAACCGCCGCCACTACCTGGAGCACAAGTCCTCGCGCCTGACCCGCCGCCTCGCCGGCGACAAGGTCGTCTCCAAGGGCAGCATCAAGACCATCAAGCGGATGCTCGGCATCTGATCACCCCCGTCCGGCCCTGTGCCGGGCACCCTCCCGCCGACGTGCTCTCGGACGCACCGGCGGGGCATCACAGATAGGAGTCGCACGTGGCACGTGTGAAGCGGGCAGTGAACGCCCACAAGAAGCGTCGGACCATGCTGGACCGCGCGTCCGGCTACCGCGGTCAGCGGTCTCGCCTGTACCGCAAGGCGAAGGAGCAGCTGCTCCACTCGTTCACCTACAACTACCAGCACCGTCACAAGCGCAAGGGCGACTTCCGTCGCCTGTGGATCACCCGCATCAACGCGGCCGCCCGCGCCAACGGCATGACCTACAACCGCTTCATGCAGGGCCTGAAGTTGGCCGGCGTCGAGGTCGACCGCCGCATGCTGGCCGAGATCGCCGTCTCGGACGCCGCCACCTTCACCGCGCTGGTGAAGACCGCGCGCGCCGCGCTGCCCGCGGACGTGAACGCCCCGGCCGCCGGCCGCTGAGCCGACACGGAGCGCGCGTCGCGCGGTTCGCGCGCGAACGTGAGCACCACGCCGATGGGGGCGGGCCGATTCCGGCCCGCCCCCATCGGCGTCCCCGCCCCTGCCCCACCCCGAAGGAGCCCCCGCATGACCCCGGACGCCGCCCTGCTCGCCAATCCTCGGGCGGACCGCGTCCGTGCCGTGGCCGCACTGGCCACCCGTTCCGCCCGACGCCGCACGGGCACGTTCCTCGTGGAGGGCCCCCAGGGGTGCCGCGAAGCCCTGCGCGCGCACCTGGGCGAGGGGCCGGCGCCCGTCGAGCAGTGGCCCGCCGGCCACGTCCTGGTGCAGGTGTTCGTGGGGGAGGGGCTCGCCGAGCGTGACCCGGACCTTGCCGCACTGGTGGGGCGCCTGACCGACGTGCCCGTGCGCACGGCCACGGCCGAGGTGCTCGGCGCGATGGCGGATGCGGTGACGGCACAGGGGATCGTGGCGGTGGCCCGGATCCCCGAGGAGCGCTCGGCGTCGGCCGTGCTGGAGGGCGCCCGCCTGGCCGCGGTGCTCTGCCGGGTGCAGGACCCCGGCAACGCGGGGACCGTCCTGCGGGCCGCGGACGCCGCGGGCGCGGACGCCGTGGTCCTCACCCCGGGCTCCGTGGACCCCTTCAACCCGAAGGTGGTGCGGTCCACCGCGGGATCGCTCTTCCACGTGCCGTTGGCGGTCGGCGTTCCGGTGGGAGAGGCGGCGGAGCGGGCGCGGGCCGCGGGCCTGCAGGTGTGGGCGGCCGACGGCTATGCGCCGGACCGCCTGGACACGCTGCCCCGTGACATCACGGGCGGGCCCACGGCGTGGCTGTTCGGCAACGAGGCCCAGGGCCTGGACGACGAGGAGATGTCCCGGGCCGACCGTCGCGTGGCGGTGCCGCTGTACGGGGCGGCCGAGTCCCTGAACGTGGGCACGGCCGCCACGGTGTGCCTCTACGCCTCCGCGATGGCGGCTCCGCGCGACGGAGACGCCCGGGCCGACCGGGCCTGACCCCGGGACCCGGCGGACGCGGGAGGCCCGCGATGCGGGCATGCGAAAGGGGTGGGAGACCGGGTGTCCGGTCTCCCACCCCTTTCAGGCGGTGCGTGTCAGATCGCGAGGATCAGACGCGGGTGCCGCGGCCCATGCGGCGGGAAACGGCCTGCCAGATGGCGGCCACGATGACGCCGCCGAGGATGGCCCAGAACCAGGTGCCGAGGTCGAAGAACTTCTCGTTCACGTTGACGTGGAAGAGCGCAGAGGCGATCCAGCCGCCCAGCATGGCGCCGAGCACGCCGGTGATGAGCGCGCCGATCCAGCCCGACCCCTGCGAGCCGGGGAGGATCATGCGGGCGATGGCGCCGGCGATGAGGCCGAGGATAATCCAAGCAATGAAGCCCATGATGAAGACCTTTCGATGGTGGGACGTGCACTTGTGTGACGCCGTTACACCTGCGACTGTATCAACCCCTATGGGGGTACGTCACCCGCTGACAACAGATCAATGCGGTGACCCGACTCTCATTTTCCCGACGCGGAAATCCGTCTGCGGCTCACCAGAATCAGGGAAAGCGCCAGTCCGAGCGCCGCGATCCCCGCGCCGATCGTGGGCGGGACCTGCAGGGATGCCCCCGCGCCGATCGCCGTCGCCCCCACCCAGGCGCCCATCGCGTTGGCCATGTTCAGCGCGGAGTGATTGAGGGACCCGGCCAGCTGCGGGGCGGACGGCGCGGAGTCCACCAGCAGCACCTGGAGGGCCGGGGCGATGCCGGAGCCGGTCACCGCCACCAGGAAGAGGAACACGATCATGACGGGCAGCCACGAGGCGGTGAGGCCGACACCGAGCAGCGCCACCCCGCTCGCCGCGAAGCTCACGCGCAGGGTCAGCACGGGGTCGCGGTCGGTGAGGGCGCCGCCCACGAGCGTCCCGACCACCATGCCCACGCCGTAGAGCGCCAGGACGGCGGGGACCCACCGCGGATCCAGCCCCGCAACCCGGGTCAGGAGCGGCGTGATGTAGGTGTAGAGGGCGAACATCCCCGCGAACCCGATCACCCCGACGGCGACGGTCGCCCACAGCCGCGGGGAGGCCAGGCCACGGACCTCGTTCGCCACGGACGAGCCCGGCGGGGCGGGCACCGGAGGCACGAGGAACGCGGTCGCCGCGATGCAGCCGACGGCGCAGATCGCCACGATCACGAACATCCAGCGCCAGCCGGACGCCTGGCCCACGGCCGTGGCCAGGGGCACCCCGATCACGTTGGCCACCGAGAGCCCCGCCATGACCCACGCGATCGCCTGGCCGCGCCGGGCGGGGCCGGCGAGGTCCGCGGCCGCGAGGGCGGCGGCGGAGAAGAACGCACCATGGGGCAGGCCCGAGACGAAGCGCGCGAGCATCATGGTGGTGATGTCCGGGGCCAGCAGGGAGGCCGCGTGGCCGATCGCGAAGAGGGCCATGAGCAGCATGCTCGTGAGCCGGCGGTCCATGCGCGCGCACGCGGCGGCCAGGACGGGGGCGCCCACGACCACGCCGAGGGCGTACATGGAGATGAGCACGCCGCCGGTCTCCAATCCCACGCCGAGGTCGTCGACCGCCTGCGGCAGGAGCCCCATCATCGCGAACTCGGTGGTGCCGATCGCGAAGCTGCCGAGGGCGAGCGCCAGGATCGCGGGGAGCAGGCGGGCGGGGCGGCGCCGCACCAGGGCGTCGGGCCCGGAGGGGGTGGGGGAGTCGGGAGAGGGGGTCAGCACCGCTCAAGCCTACGGAGTGCACCGGGCGGGTCGCCGCCGCTGGCTAGGGTGGCCACATGACCTCCGACACATCGCACGCCACGCCCCCCGTGCCGCCCCCGCCGCCGAGGCGGACGGTGGTGGGTGTCGCCCTCCTCGACGACGCCGCGGCCCCGCGCGTCCTCCTGGCGGCCCGCCGCAGCGCCCCCGCGTCCCTGGCCGGGCTGTGGGAGTTCCCGGGCGGCAAGGTCGAGCCGGGGGAGTCGGACCGCGAGGCGCTGCTGCGCGAGGTCCGGGAGGAGCTCGGCGCGCGCGTGCGGCTGGGCGCGGAGGTGGCGGCCCCGGAGACGATCGGATGGAAGCTGGCCGACGGCGCCCGGATGCGCGTCTTCTACGGCGTCCTCGAGGAGGGATCGGCCGAACCGGCGGCCCTGCAGGACCATGACCGGCTCGCGTGGACGCCCCTGACCGCCGAGGACCTCCACGCCCACCCGTGGATCCCCGCCGACCGGCCGATCGTGGACGCCGTGCTGGCGCAGCTGGAGGACGCCTTCGCCTGACCGCGGCGGCCGCCGCGCTCAGAAGAGCGCGGGCTGCGCCTCCGCGAGGTCCGAGCGACCCGCCGTCGGCCCGGGACGCCCCGTCCGCCGCGGCGCGGGAGCGGGGGAGCCGTCCGGGCGCGGGCCGTCGTCGCGCCGCACGCCGTGCGCGCCGTGGCGGCCGAGCCCGTGCCGCCGGGCGGCCTCGGCCGCGGACCGCGCGAGCGTGCGGCGGTAGGCGGCCGGGGCATACGAGGACCGGGCGTACATCTGGCGGTACCCCTCCAGCAGATGGGGATGGTCCCGCTCGATCCACGCGAGGTACCACTCCCGGGCGCCGGGACGCAGGTGGAGGGCGCCGGCCAGCGCGTGGGCGGCGCCAGCTCCGGCGACCGCCCGCATGAGCGCGTCGATCTGCCCCTCCGAGTCCGTCAGCCACGGCAGCAGGGGCATGGCCATGACGGTGACCTCGGCCCCGGCGGAGGCGAGCTGCTCGATGAGGCGCAGCCGCGCGGCCGGGGACGGCGTCCCCGGCTCCACCGCCGCCGCCACGGCCGGGTCCAGGACCGCCAGGGAGAGGGAGACCTGCACGGGCACGGACCGGGAGGCGGCACGCAGCAGCGGGACGTCTCGAGCGAGCAGGGTGCCCTTGGTGAGCACGGAGAACGGGGTGCCCGAGTCCGCGAGGGCGGCGATGATCCCGGGCATGAGCCGGTACCGGCCCTCGGCGCGCTGGTAGGGGTCCGTGTTGGTGCCCAGCGCCACGCTCTGGCGGCCCCACGTGGGCCGCGCGAGCTCCCGGCGCAGCACCTCGGGGGCGTTCACCTTCACGACGATCTGCCGGTCGAAGTCCGCCCCGGCGTCCAGGTTCAGGAACGAGTGCGTGCTGCGGGCGTAGCAGTACCGGCACGCGTGGGTGCAGCCGCGGTACGGGTTCACGGTCCAGCGGAACGGCATCGCCGAGGACTCCGGGACGGAGTTCAGCACGCTCTTGGCCAGGACCTCGTGGAACGTGATGCCTGCAAACTCGGGCGTGGTGATGCTCCGCTGCAGGTCCGAGAGCGGGAGCAGAGCGGGGGCTCCGGCCGGTGTGCCGTCCTCCGCCTGCTCGGATCCGCCCTCGGACCGCAGGGTCTGCGCTTCCCATCGCATGACCTCAGTAGAACACATGTTCGAATGACATCGCAAGCATGTTCGATTCCTCTTCGCGCCTACCCTGGGCGCATGACCGTCCACGCCACCCCCGTCCGCGTCCTCCTCACGGGCTTCGAGCCCTTCGGCGGGGACGCCCACAACCCCTCGATCGCCGCCGCGCGCGCCGCCGTCGGCCTCCTTTCGGCGCAGGGGGTGAGCGCGCATGCCGTCGAGCTGCCGTGCGTGTTCGCCGCGGCCGGGCCCGCGCTGGCCGCCGCACTGGGGGAGATGCACCCGGAGGCCGTGGTCGCCGTCGGGTTGGCGGGCGGCACCGGGTCCGTGCGCGTGGAGCGCGTGGCCGTGAACCTGCAGGACGCCCGCATTCCGGACAACGCGGGGGACCAGCCGGTGGACCGGCCCGTGCGGCTCGGCGGCCCGGCCGCGCACTTCGCCACGCTGCCCGTCAAGCGCGCCGTCGCCCGCATCCGCGCGGCCGGCGTGCCCGCAGAGCCCTCGCTCTCGGCGGGCGCCTTCGTGTGCAACCACGTCATGTACGCGCTGCTCGACGCTCCGGTGACGGCGCGCGCCGCCGGGTTCGTGCACGTGCCGTGGGACCTCGAGCACCGGCCGACGGCGGACGCGCCCGGACTGCCGGCCGCCGACCTCGCACGCGCCGTGGCGGAGACCGCGTTGGCCGCGCTCGACGGCGGCGCGGACCTGACCGTCCCCGGCGGCACCCTGCACTGAGGGACGCTCCGCCCGCGCCCGCGCCCGCGCACCGTTCCGCCCGGCCCCGATCCGCCTGACCCGGCCGCCGCTCAGCCGCGTCGCCGGAGCGGCCGGAGCGTGAGCGTGCGGATCACGGGCCGCTCCACGTAGCCGCCGCGCACCAGCCCGGCGCCGCGCTCGAACGCGTTGCGGGAGGCCGGGTCGCCCGTGCGCCAGGAGGACCATGCCGCCGCGAGCGCGTAGGCCGGCAGGAACGGCAGCCCGAGGCACGCCGCGTACTGCGCCGCGTGGGCGCCCTCGTGCCGCCACAGCTCCGGCGTCATCCGCAGGCCGGGCCGGGTGAACACCACGTCGCCCACCGTGAACGCGGCCCCACCCGGGAAGGGGGCCGTCCACCCGCGCGCCTCGATGAGGCCCAGGGGGCCCGGCCGCAGCTCGCAGCGCGCGACGACGGCGCCCACGAGTCCCAGGGGCGTGGACAGGTTCACGAGGTTCCACAGGCCGCGGGCCCGGGCGGCCCTCATCGGTCGGACCCCTCGGCCGCGGCCCGGCCGGGCTCCGGCACCGCGAAGTACAGGTGCGCGTGGGCCGAGCAGCCGGGGTTGAAGCCCGCCCCGCACGAGGGGCACGCCGGCGAGGCGGGGGAGGTGCCGCCGTCGCCGTCCGGGGAGGCGGCCATGGCCGCGCGATACGCGTGGACGCTCAGCTCGGCGCGGCACACTCCGCACAGGACGTGCGGCCGGGCGAAGTCCGTGGCCGGCACGGGGACGGCCGGGTGGCCGGCGAGCTCGGCGTGGCACCGGTGGCAGGGCCAGTAGGCGTCGCAGCACGCGAAGCGCATCGCGACGACGTCGCGGGGGCTCGCGTAGTGGGCGCACCGGGTCTGCCCGTCCACGGCGACCCCGCGGACGGGCACGGACGGCGGGACGGGGGCGTCGGTCATGCCGCTCAGCGTAGAGGTGTCCGTCCCCACCCGGACACTAGACTGGGCCCGCCCCCATCAGCCAGCACGCGAAGGTCGTTGCCCCCATGACACCCAGCACCGAGCCCGGCGCGGAGTCCGCCGCGCCCGCTCCGGAGATCTCCCCCGTGGACGCCGAGGCGGTGGACGCGGCCGTGCAGGCCGCCCTCGCCGCCTTCGAGTCCGCGGACGACCTGGACGAGCTCAAGGCCGCCCGCCTGGCCCACACCGGCGACCGCGCCCCGCTCACCCTGGCCAACAAGGGGATCGGTGCCCTGCCCAAGGAGCGCAAGGCCGAGGCCGGCAAGGTCATGGGCGCCGCGCGCGGCCGCATGAACAAGGCGCTTGCGGCCCGCACCGCGGTGCTGGAGGCCGAGCACGCCGAGCGGATCCTGCGCGAGGAGACCGTGGACGTGACGGCCGCCGTCCGGCGCCGCCGCCCGGGCGCCCGCCATCCGCTGTCCCTGACCATGGACCGGGTCTCCGAGATCTTCGTCGGCATGGGCTGGGAGATCGCGGAGGGCCCCGAGCTGGAGTCCGAGTGGTTCAACTTCGACGCGCTCAACTTCGCCCCGGACCACCCGGCGCGCGAGATGCAGGACACCTTCTTCGTGGAGCCCGCCGAGGCCCATCTGCTCCTGCGCACCCACACCTCCCCCGTGCAGATGCGCTCCCTCCTGGAGCGCGGCGCGCCCACCTACGTGCTCTGCCCGGGCCGCACGTTCCGCACGGATGAGCTGGACGCCACCCACACCCCGGTGTTCCACCAGTTCGAGGGCCTGGCCGTGGACCGCGGCCTCACCATGGCCCACCTGCGCGGCACGCTCGAGTACTTCGCGAGGCAGATGTTCGGCGCGGAGGCGGCCATCCGCCTGCGTCCCAACTTCTTCCCCTTCACCGAGCCCTCCGCCGAGCTGGACATCTGGCATCCCGGCGCCAAGGGCGGCCCCCGCTGGATCGAGTGGGGCGGCTGCGGCATGGTCCACCCGAACGTGCTGCGCGCCGCCGGCCTGGACCCGGACGAGTTCTCCGGCTTCGCGTTCGGCATGGGCGTGGAGCGCACGCTCATGTTCCGCAACGAGGTCCCGGACATGCGGGACATGATCGAGGGCGACGTCCGCTTCTCCCAGCACTTCGGCATGGAGGTCTGATCCAATGCGCATCCCCCTGAACTGGCTCCGGGAGTTCGTCCCCGTCCCCGCCGACCACCGCGCGGAGGACGTCATGGCGGACCTCGTCCGCGTCGGCCTCGAGGAGGAGGACGTCCACCGTCCCGCCGCCGAGCTCGAGGGCCCCATCGTGGTGGGCCAGGTGCTCACCAAGGAGCCCGAGCCCCAGAAGAACGGCAAGATCATCAACTGGTGCTCCGTCCGCGTGGTGCCCGACGGCGCCGAGCAGACCCTCACGGGCGAGGGCGTCGACCCCTCCGGCGTGCAGGGCATCGTGTGCGGCGCGCAGAACTTCGAGGTCGGGGACAAGGTGGCCGTGTGCCTGCCCGGCGCCGTCCTGCCCGGCGACTTCCGCATCAGCCCCCGCCAGACCTACGGCCACGTCTCGGCCGGCATGATGGCCTCCGTCCGCGAGCTCGGCCTGGGCGAGGACCACGAGGGCATCCTGGTGCTCTCCACCCTCGGCCTGGACCCGGAGCTCGGCGCCGACGTGCGCGACGTCCTGGACCTGCGGGACGAGGCCGCCGAGATCAACGTGACGCCGGACCGTGGCTACGTGTTCTCGATGCGCGGTGTGGCCCGCGAGTACGCGCACGCCACGGGCAGGCCGTTCACGGACCCGGCGGAGGCCGTCACCCCGCCCGCGGCCGACGACGCCGGCGTGCCCGTCACGCTCGACGACGACGCGCCCATCTACGGGAACCCGGGCTGCACGCGCTTCGTGGCCCGCACCGTGACCGGCGTGGACGCCTCCCGTCCGACGCCGCCGTGGCTGGCCTCACGGCTGCGCCTGGCCGGGATCCGCTCCATCTCCCTGCCGGTGGACATCTCCAACTACGTCATGTGGGAGCTGGGCCAGCCGCTGCACTTCTACGACGCGGACAAGCTCCAGGGCGGCATCACCGTGCGCCGGGCGGCCCCGGGGGAGACCCTCACCACGCTCGACGGCAAGGAGCGCACCCTCGACGCCGAGGACCTGGTCATCGCGGACGAGGCCGGCGCCGTGGGCCTGGCAGGCGTCATGGGCGGGGAGCGCACCGAGGTCTCGGACGCCACCACGGCCGTCGTGATCGAGTCGGCCAACTTCGATCCGGTCTCCATCGCCCGCACCCGCCGCCGCCACCGCCTGCCCTCCGAGGCCTCGAAGCGCAACGAGCGCGGCGTGGACTGGGAGGTCGCGGACGAGGCCGCCGAGCGCGCCGTGCAGCTGCTCGTCGAGCTGGCCGGCGGCGTGGCCGCCGAGGGCGTCACGGACGTCGGCGAGCGCCCGGCCCCCGCCGTCGTCGAGATGGCGGCGGACTACCCGACTGCCCGCGTGGGCGTGGAGTACACCGCGGACGAGGTCGTGGAGACCCTGCGCTCCCTCGGCGCCGAGGTGGAGGTCGGCGAGACCGGCGACGGCGGTGCGCCGCTGCTGCGCGTCACCGCTCCGTCCTGGCGCACGGACCTGCAGATCCCCGAGGACCTGGTCGAGGAGGTCGCGCGCCTGCGCGGCTACGACCAGATCCCCTCCGTGGTCCCGGTCGCGCCCCCGGGCCGCGGCTTCACGCGCGCCCAGGCCCAGCGCCGCCGCGTCGCCGCCGCGCTCGCGGCCGGCGGGCACACCGAGGTCCTGACGTACCCGTTCGTCTCCGAGGAGCAGAACCGCCGGTTCGGCGCCGCGACGGATGCGGCCGCCGACGCGCTCGAGACGGTCTCGCTCGCCAACCCGATCTCCTCCCAGTTCCGGTTCCTGCGCACCTCGCTGCTGCCGGGCCTCGTGGAGACCGCGCGCCGCAACCTGGGCCGCGGCTTCCGTGACCTCGCGCTGGCCGAGGTGGGCCGCGTGTTCCTGCCCTCGGGCGCGCTCGGCTCGCCCGAGGTGCCGCCGCGCGGCGTGCACCCCTCCGCCGCGGTGCTCGAGGGACTGACCTCCGGCGTGCCCGCGCAGCCGTGGCACGTGGGCGGTGTCCTCGTCGGGCACGAGGCCCCCGTGGGCCCCGGCGCCGCCGGGCGCGCCGTGGACTGGCAGGACGCCGTGTCCGCCGCGCTGGACGTCGCGGACCTGCTCGGGGTCGAGCTCACGGTCCGGCAGGGCGCGCACCACGCATTCCACCCCGGGCGCGCCGCCGAGCTCGTCGTGGCCGTCGCGGACGGCGAGGCCGTCGTCGGCGTGGCCGGCGAGCTCCACCCCCAGTGGCTCGAGGCGGAGGACCTGCCCGCGCGCCTGAGCGCGTGGGAGCTGGACCTGGACGCGCTGTCCGCGGCGGCGCCCGAGGCCGTCGTCGCCGAGGCCATCTCCACGTACCCGCTCAGCACGCAGGACGTCGCCCTCGTCGTCGACGCCGCCGTGGTGGCCGGGGACGTGCGCGCGACCCTCGCCGAGGGGGCGGGCGAGCTGCTCGAGGACGTCGCGCTGTTCGACGTGTACGAGGGGCCGGGGGTGCCCGAGGGCACGAAGTCGCTGGCGTTCTCCCTGCGCTTCCGGGCCCCGGACCGCACGCTCACCGCGGACGAGGCCTCCGAGGCCCGCGCCGCGGCCACCGAGCTCGCGGCCCGGCGCCACGGCGCGGTGCAGCGCTGAACGGTCCTCCCGTGGGCGCGCGCCACGCTCCCGCCCCGGGTGGCCTTCCGGGCCGCTGGGGTCTGACGACGGCCGTCTCCGCACCCGCGGGGGCGGCCGTCGCCGCCTCCGCCGCCCTCCTGGAGGAGATCGCGTCGGCGCTCGCCGACGTGTGGGGGGAGCCGGTGGGCCCGCTGGGGCTGGGGCACGCGTGCCCGGCCTGCGGGGGGACGGACCACGGGGCGCCCTCCCTCACGGGTCTGCCGACCGGCCGCTGCGCGCTCGTCTCGTTCACGCACGTGGCGGTGCCCGGGGCGCCGGGCATGCGCGTCCGGCTCGGCGCGTGGTGGGCCGGGGCGGGGCGGGGGGCCGGCCTCGGGCTGGACCTGGAGCGGGGGGACGCGCCGGCCTTCACGACGGACGCCGCGCTCGGGGACGTCGCCTTCTCGCCTCGGGAGCGCGGCTGGCTCGCGGATCACGACGAGGTCGCCCGCCCGGCCGCCCGCGCGGTGCTGTGGACCCGCAAGGAGGCTGTCGTGAAGGCCGCCGGGACGGGCTTCACCGGTGATCCGACCGACGTCCCCGCCCTGCGGCCTCCCGCGGGCATGCGCGTGGTCGACCTCGACGACACGGTCGTCCCCGGCGCCGTCGGGGCGCTGGCCTTCCGGGTGCGACGCGGACGATGACCGCGCGCGGGCGCAACCGCCGCCGGCGTCAGTCCGGGAACGCCGGCAGCGGCGCCCTCGCGGTCCACGCCTCGAACAGCGCGTCGACGTCCGATCCCTCCACGCGCTCCGCCTCGGCCCACGCGTGGACGTGGTCGCGCAGCGCGGCGGTGTCCACCGTGCCGAAGCGGTGCTGCGCCACCCAGGCCCGGACCATGTCGCGGAAGGCGCGCGGGCCGAGGAGCTCGCGCAGCGCGAACACGGTGAGGGCGCCGCGCTTGTACACGCGGTCGTCGAACATGTCCCGCGGCCCGGGGTCCACGAGCACGAGGTCCTCCGGCTCCTCGCGCAGCCGGTGCCACGCGCGGCGGGCCATCGAGGCGATGCTGGAACGGCCCGACGCCTCGGCCCACAGCCACTCCGAGTAGCACGCGAAGCCCTCGTGCAGCCACAGGTCCGACCAGCGGCCCAGCGTCACGGCGTTGCCGAACCACTGGTGGGACATCTCGTGGGCGATCAGCCGCTCCGACTCCCACGAGCCGTCCAGGTGGTTGGTGCCGAACAGGGACATGCCGGCCGCCTCGAGCGGGATCTCGAGGACCTCGTCCGCCACGACGGCGGTGTACTCCTCGAACGGGTAGGCGCCGTAGGCGTCCACGAACGCGGACATCATCCGCGCCTGGGGCGCCAGCGCGGCGCGGGCCCGCTGCTCGGTCCGCGTCGAGACCACGAGGCGCAGTGGCGGGACGCCCTCGGCCGTCGGTGCGTCCACGCGGCGGTACCGCCCGATCTGCACGGTGAGCAGGTACGCGGGAACGGGCCGGTCCATGCGCCACTGCCACGTCACGCGGGAGCCGCGGGTGCGCACGGGCCGGCCGGTCCCGTTGGCCACGGGGAGGTAGCCGGCGTCGCAGGTCAGGGTGATCTGTGCCGTCGAGCGGACCGCGGGGGAGTCGATGCACGGCAGCCACGTGGACGCGCCGTGCGGCTGCCCGGCCACCAGGACGCCGTCGGTGAGCTCCTCCCAGCCGATGGTGCCCCACGGGCTGCGGCGCGGCGCGGGGGTGCCCGCGTACGTCACCGTCAGCTCCACGAGGGCGCCCTCGGGGAGGCTCTCGCCCAGCTGCACCACGAGGCGGTGCGGCGTGCGGCGCGGCTGGGAGTGCCGGACCTTCAGCGTGCGCCCGTCCACCGTTCCGGTCACGGACTGCGCCGCGAGGCGGTGCAGGTCCAGCTCGACGCTCGAGGTCTGGCGCCGCAGCCGCACGCGCAGCACGGCCACGCCGGCCACGCGGTTGGCGGCCAGCCGGACGTCGAGCGTCAGGTCGATGTGCTCGATGGTCGCCACGTCCGTGCCGACTCCGGGGATGTAGGGGTCCGTGCTCATGATTCCTCTGCGGTGGTGGCGGGGGCGGCGGTGCTTCCGTGCTCGACGAGGGCGACCGGTCCGTCCGGCATGCGCCACGGCGCGACGGGGTTGCCGAGCCACCAGGTGCCGGCGGGCAGGTCCTCGCCGCGCATGACGAGCGAGCCGGCGCCGACGGTGGTGCCCGCGCCCAGGCGCGCCGCGGGCAGGACCACGGAGTTGGGGCCCAGCGTGGCGCCGTCGCCCAGGGTGACCTCGTCGAGGGCCATGACGCGGTCGTGGAAGAGGTGCGTCTGCACCACGCATCCGCGGTTCACGGTGGCCCCGTCGCCGAGGGTGACGAGGTCGGCCTCGGGCAGCCAGTAGGACTCGACCCACGCGCCGTGCCCGATCCGCGCGCCCATCGCCCGCAGGAACCACACGAGTGCGGGGGTGCCGGCGGCGGCACGGGCGAACCACGGGGCGGCGAGGAACTCGGTGAACGTGTCGGCCACTTCGTTGCGCCAGATGAACGAGGACCACAGCGGGTGCTCCGAGGTGCGGATGCGCCCCACGAACAGCTTCTTCGCCAGCACGGTGATGCCGGCCGCCACCGCGCCCGCGGCCAGCAGCACGACCCCGCCCAGCACGGCGGCCAGGAGCCAGCCCCCGACGGCGGCCAGCGCGGCGAGTGCCGCACCGACGGCGATGGTGAGGGCGACGTGGAGCCACACGGGGATGGCGCGCAGCAGCTCCCACGCGGTGCGCGCGGCCTTGAGCCGGGCCGGCGGGTCGTAGGTCAGGGCCGCGTCCGCAGCGACCTCGGTGCGGCGCAGGCGCACGGGTGGAGAGCCCATCCAGGAGGAGCCGGCCTTCGTCTTGGCCGGCGTCGTGGAGAGCACGGCCACGAGGGAGTCCCGGCGCAGGGTGCGCCCGCCCGGGACCATGCCAGAGTTGCCCACGAAGGAGCGCTTGCCCACCTTCGCCGGGCCCACGTGCATCCATCCGCCCTGCAGGGTGTAGGAGGAGACCATGGTGTCGTCGGCGAGGAACGCGCCGTCGCCCACGCGGGTGAACTTCGGCAGCAGGACCACGGTGGAGGCCTCCACGTCGCGGCCGATCTCCGCGCCGAGCCAGCGCAGCCACACGGGCGTGAAGCGCGAGGCGTAGAGGGGGAAGAGCTGGTCTCGCGCGGCGTCGAGGACACGCTCGGTGGCCCAGATCTGCCAGCCCACCCGCGAGCGGACGGGGTGGTGGCCCTCCGTGATGCCCACGGAGAGCACGCGCACGGTCATCAGGACCAGCAGCATCTGCGTGCCGAACCACACCGCCGCCATGAGCGGCGAGGCGGCCAGCAGGCGCAGGGCGGTCTGCCCGACGGCGGCCAGCGGGGTGGCCGCGGCGGCTGACTCCGGCCACCACGCCAGGGACCACGCGCCCACGGCGAGCGCGGCGGCGGCCGCCACGAGCGGCAGCAGGGCCAGCACGGTGGAGCCCACGGTGGAGGCGATGCGCCAGCCCGTGGCCCGGGGCGGCGCCACGTTGGGCCCGTCCGCCTTGACCTTGCCCACCTTGGCGGCGGGCGATCCGGCGTGGCGCTGGCCGCCGCGCAGGCGGCCGGCCACGGTCGAGCCGGCCTCCACGTGCGCGCCGGCGCCCACGCGGGCCCCCGGCATCAGCGTCGTGCGGGCGCCGACCACGGCGCCGGCGCCCACGTGCATCCGGCCGATCCGGACGACGTCGCCGTCCACCCAGTAGCCCGAGAGGTCGACCTCCGGCTCGATGGACGCGCCCTCGCCGATCTCGAGCAGGCCGGTCACGGGGGGCACCGAGTGCAGGTCCACGTCCGGGCCGATCTTCGCGCCGAGCAGGCGGGCGTAGGCCGGGACCCACGCGGCGCCGGCGAGCGAGTACGGGTCCACGAGGTCCGTGACGTGCTGGGCCAGCCACAGGCGCAGGTGGACGCGGCCGCCGCGCGGATAGGAGCCGGGCTCCACGCCGCGCAGCAGCAGCCGCGCCGCGAGGCCGGCGATGAGCATGCGACCCGGCGCGGTGACGACGAGCAGGGCCGCCACGCCGAGCACCCACCACGACACGGTCGGCAGCCCGGGGGCCAGGCCGGTCAGGGCGAGGACGTTGAGCACGAGGCCCGTCCACACGCCCAGGCGGAGCGCGGGCAGCACGAACACGGGCAGGCCCACGAGGGTCTGCGCCCACTGCGTGCGGTGCCGGGTGCGGGCCACGTGGCGGTCGTGCACCTCGATGCCCGGGGCGTCGCCCTCCTCACCCACGACGGCGGCGACGAGCGCGCCGGCCTTGGAGTGGCGGTACACGTCCTGCACCGTGACCGCGGGGTGGCGCTGGCGCAGTCGTGCCACGAGCTGCGCCGCGGCGAGGGAGCCGCCGCCGGCGGCGAAGAAGTCGGTCTTCGGCCCGGCGGGGGCCTGGCCGAGGATGTCCGCCCACTGCCGCAGGACCCAGCCCGCTGGGGTGGACTCGTCGATCTCGGGGGCGTCCTCGTCCGCGGCCTCGGCGCCCGGCAGGGGCCAGGGCAGGGCGTGGCGGTCCACCTTGCCGGAGGTCTTGGTGGGCAGGGACTCCACGAGGGCGAGGCGCGGGACGAGGGCGGCCGGCAGCTCCTCGGTGAGGCGCTCGCGGGCGTCCGCGAGGTCGAAGTCCTCGAGCGGACCGCCGGGCTTGAGGTAGCCCACCAGGATCTGGTGCCCGGCGGGGGTGGAGCGCACCGCGGCCGCGCCGCCGTGCACCCCGGGCAGTGCCTGGAGGGCGGCGTCGACCTCGCCGAGCTCGATGCGACGGCCGCCGAGCTTCACCTGGTCGTCGGCGCGGCCCACGAACAGCAGGCCCGCGGGGTCGAAGACCACGAGGTCGCCCGAGCGGTAGGCGCGCTCCCAGCCCAGCGAGGGCAGGGGAGCGTACTTCTCGGCGTCCTTCGCGGGATCCAGGTAGCGGGCCAGCCCCACGCCGCCGATGATCAGCTCGCCCGTCTCGCCCGCGGCCACGGGGACCCCCGTGGCGGGATCGACGACGGCGAGGTCCCAGCCGTCCAGCGGCAGGCCGATGCGCACGGGCCCCTCACCCGTGAGCGGGGCAGCGCTGGCCACCACGGTCGCCTCGGTGGGGCCGTAGGTGTTCCACACCTCGCGGCCCTCCACCGCCAGGCGCGCGGCGAGCTCCGGCGGGCAGGCCTCGCCGCCGAAGATGAGCAGACGCACGTTGTCCATGGCCTCGGTCGGCCACATCGCGGCGAGGGTGGGCACCGTGGAGACGGCGGTGATCCGGCGCTCGGCCAGCCACGGGCCGAGGTCCATGCCCGAGCGCACGAGGGCGCGGGGGGCCGGCACGAGGCATGCGCCGTGGCGCCAGGCCAGCCACATCTCCTCGCAGGAGGCGTCGAAGGCCACGGAGAGCCCCGCCAGCACGCGGTCGCCGGGGCCGAGCGGGTCCTGGTGGAGGAAGATCCGCGCCTCAGCGTCCACGAACGCGGCGGCGGAGCGGTGCGAGACGGCCACGCCCTTCGGGGTGCCCGTGGAGCCGGAGGTGAAGATGATCCACGCGTCGTCGCCCAGGCCCGGGCGCACGGGCTCGCCCGTCCCGACGTCGGCGGCGGGCTCGCGGGAGGCGCTCAGCACGCGCTCGTCCGTGAGGATCCCGGCCACGCGGGCCTCGCCGAACACGAGGCGGGCGCGCTCCTCCGGGTCGTCCGCGTCCACGGGGACATAGGCGGCGCCGGCGGCCAGCACGGCGAGGATGGAGACGTAGAGGCCGACGGTGCCGGACGCGATCCGCACGCCGATCCGGTCCCCGGGCCGCACGCCGCGCTCCGCGAGGAAGCGGGAGGACTCCAGCACGCGCTCGTGCAGCTCTGCGTAGGTCAGCTGCTCGCGGCCGTCGTCGAGGGCGGGGGAGTCGGGATGCTCACGCACCGTGGCCTCGAAGAGGTCGAGGAGGGTCCGTGGGGGCGGGGTGCGGTCGGATCCGGGGAGCTGGGGCGGGTGGACGCGGGCGGTCGGCTCGGTCATGGGACCTCCGATGAAGGGTCAGTCGATGGGTGGGCGGCGCGGCGTCGGGAGATTCACGACGGGCCGCCGAACCAGCCCAGTGTAGTTCACCTGTTGTTAACCTGACGACTCGTGCGCGGTGTCCTCCCTCCCCGGGCGGCGGCGGAGGCTCTTCCGCGCCGCCCCGCGAGGACGTCGTGACACCGTCACGGCGGGGTCACGGCAGCGTCAGGAGCACCTTGCCGGTCGTCGCGCGGGACTCGAGCAGCTGGTGCGCGCGTCCGGCGTCGGAGAGCGGGATGCGGGCGCCGATCCGCACGTCGAGGGAGCCCTGAGTCCACGCGGAGAAGAGCTCTGCGCCGCGCTGCCGGGTCTCCTCGGCGGTGCGTGTGTAGGCCGCCAGGGACGGCCGGGTCACGTAGAGCGAGCCGCCGGAGTTCAGGCGCTGCAGGTCGAACGGGGGGACCTGGCCGGAGGCGCCCCCGAAGAGCACCAGCAGGCCGCGCACGCGCAGCATCGTCAGCGAGGCCTCGAAGGTGTCCCGGCCGACGCCGTCGTAGACGACGTGCGCCCCCTCTCCGCCGGTGGCCTCGAGGACCGCGTCCCTCAGCTCCGCATAGCCGACGGCGGCGTGTGCCCCGGCGGCCCGCGAGAGCTCGCGCTTCTCCTCGGTGGAGGCGGCGGCGATCACGCGCGCCCCGCGGGCCGACGCCAGCTGGGTCAGGAGCAGGCCCACGCCGCCCGCGCCGGCGGTGAGCGCCACCGTCTGCCCCTCGGACACCTCGAACGTCGAGCGGCACAGGTAGTGCGCCGTCATGCCCTGCAGGGGCAGGGCCGCCACGTCGGCCAGGTCCATGGCGTCCGGCACGTCGAGGAGCTGGTCGGCGGGGGCTGTGAAGTGCTCGGCGTACGTGGCGTGCCCGGCGGCCGTCGCCACGCGGCGCCCCACGAGGGAGCCGTCGACGCCGTCGCCCACGGCCACGACCTCGCCCGCACCCTCGGTGCCGGGGGTGAAGGGGACGTCCACGGCGTACACGCCGGAGCGCTGGTACGTCTCGATGAAGTTCAGGCCCGCCGCCGCCGTGCGCACGAGGACCTGCCCGGCGGCCGGCGTCGGCACGGGGACCTCGGTCCACGCCAGTGCCTCGGGTCCGCCCGCGGAGGCGACGACGACGGCGTGGTGGGTGGAGGGGTGGGCGGGGGAGGCGTGCTCGAGGCTCATGCCGTCCACTGTACGATCGCATACATATTCCGTATCTCGCATACACCAGGTAGGGTGGGCCCATGACTCACACCGTCGCCGTCTCCGGCGCCAGCGGCTATGCCGGGGGAGAGGCCCTGCGCCTGCTCGCGGCCCACCCCGAGGTCAGCATCGGCGCCATCACGGCGCACTCGAACGCGGGGGAGCGCCTCGGCGCCCTCCAGCCGCATCTGCACACCCTCGCGGACCGCATGCTGCAGGAGACCACCGCGGACGTACTCGCCGGGCACGACGTCGTCCTCCTCGCCCTGCCCCACGGCGCCTCGGGCGCGCTCGCCGCGCAGATCGCGGAGCGCTCCCCGGACACGCTCGTCATCGACGCCGGCGCGGACCACCGCCTCGAGTCCGCCGAGGACTGGGCGGCCTTCTACGGATCTGAGCACGCGGGCACGTGGCCCTACGGCCTGCCCGAGCTGCCGGGCCAGCGCGAGAGGCTGACCGGCGCCCGCCGCATCGCCGTCCCCGGGTGCTACCCCACGACGTCGATCCTGGCCCTGGCCCCCGGGTTCGCGGCGGGCCTGCTCGAGACCTCCGACGTCGTGATCGTGGCGGCGTCCGGCACCTCGGGCGCGGGCAAGGCCGCCAAGCCCCACCTGCTCGGCTCCGAGGTCATGGGAGGCATGAGCCCCTACGGCGTGGGCGGCGGGCACCGGCACACCCCCGAGATCGAGCAGGGCCTGTCCCAGGCGGCCGGGGAGCGCGTGCAGATCAGCTTCACGCCGACCCTCGCCCCCATGCCCCGCGGCATCCTCGCGACGGCGACCGCGCGCCTGCGCCCCGGGGTCGCGCCGGACGCGGTGCGCGCGGCGTGGGAGGCCGCCTACGCGGGCGAGCGCTTCGTCCACGTGCTTCCCCAGGGGCAGTGGCCGGCCACCAAGGCCGTGCTGGGCTCCAACCACGTGCAGCTGCAGCTGGCCGTGGACGGGCGCGCCGGGCGCGTGATCGTCACCGCCGCCCTCGACAACCTCACCAAGGGCACGGCCGGCGGCGCCGTGCAGTCCATGAACATCGCCCTGGGACTGCCGGAGCAGACCGGGCTCGAGCACCAGGGGGTCGCGCCGTGAGCGTCACCGCAGCACAGGGGTTCCGCGCGTCCGGCGTCACGGCCGGGCTCAAGCCGTCGGGGAGGCCGGACGTCGCCGTCGTCGTGAACGACGGGCCGCAGCACGCCGCCGCCGGCGTGTTCACGACGAACCGCGTGGCGGCCGCCCCCGTGCGCCTCTCCCGCGCGGCGCTCGCGGACGGGCGCGCCGCCGCCGTCGTGCTCAACTCGGGCGGGGCGAACGCGGCCACGGGCGCGGCCGGCCTCGAGGACGCCCGGCGCACGGTGGAGCACACGGCAGCGGCCCTGTCCGTGGACCCCGCCGACGTCGTGGTCTGCTCCACGGGTCTGATCGGCGAGCGCCTCGCGATGCCGCTCCTGCTCGAGGGCGTCTCTGCGGCGGCGGGCACGCTCTCCGCCGACGGCGGCGGGGACGCCGCCGTCGCGATCATGACGACGGACACCGTGCCCAAGCAGGCGCTGGCGACGGGCGAGGGCTACGTCATCGGCGGCATGGCCAAGGGCGCCGGCATGCTCGCGCCCGGACTGGCGACCATGCTGTGCGTCATCACCACGGATGCGCTGCTGCCCTCCGCCGTGCTCGACGCCGCGCTGCGGGAGGCCGTGCGCACCACGTTCGACCGCGCCGACTCCGACGGCTGCATGTCCACGAACGACACCGTGGTGCTGCTGTCCTCCGGCGCCTCGGGCGCCGCGCCGGATCCGGGCGAGTTCACCGAGCTGCTGCGCGGGGTGTGCGCGGACCTCGCCCGCCAGCTCATCGGCGACGCCGAGGGCGCGTCGCACGAGATCGCGATCCGCGTGGTGGGAGCGAGCACCGAGGCGGCCGCCGAGGCGGTGGCCCGCGCGGTCTCCCGGTCCAACCTCTTCAAGGCCGCCGTGTTCGGCCAGGACCCGAACTGGGGACGCGTCATCTCGGCCGTCGGCACCGTGCCGGAGGCCCTCGCGCCCTTCGACGCGGACGCCCTGGACGTCTCCTTCAACGGCGTGCAGGTGTGCCGCGCCTCCGGCGTGGGGGAGGACCGTTCCCTCGTGGACCTGGGCGCCCGGGAGGTGCGCGTGGAGATCGACCTGCACGCCGGCTCCGCGGAGGCCATCGTGTGGACCAATGACCTCACCCACGACTACGTGCACGAGAACTCCGCCTACTCCACGTGAGGAGACCCGACATGAGCGAGAACCCCACCGCCGCCCCGCCCGTGCTCTCCACGGCGGACCGCCTCGAGCGGGCCGCCTCGAAGGCCGAGGTCCTCGTGGAGGCGCTCCCGTGGATCCGCCGCTTCGCCGGCACCACCATGGTCATCAAGTCCGGCGGCAACGCCATGGTCTCGGAGGAGCTGCGGGCGGCGTTCGCCGAGGACGTGGTGTTCCTGCACCACGTGGGCGTGCACCCCGTGGTGGTGCACGGAGGCGGTCCGCAGATCAACGCGATGCTCGACCGCCTCGGGATCTCCTCCGAGTTCCGGGGCGGACTGCGCGTCACCACGCCGGAGGCCATGGAGGTGGTGCGCATGGTCCTCACCGGCCAGGTCGGCCGCGAGCTCGTGGGACTGATCAACTCGCACGGGCCGTACGCGGTGGGGTCCTCGGGGGAGGACGCCGGCCTGTTCCGCGCCCGCCGGACCGGGGCCGTCGTGGACGGCGTCGAGGTGGACCTCGGGCTGGTGGGCGAGGTGACGGGGGTGAACCCCGCCGCCATCCGGGACGTGATCGACGCCGGGCGCATCCCCGTCGTCTCCTCCGTCGCCCCCGAGATCGGGCCGGACGGCGACCCCACCGGCCACGTGCTCAACGTCAACGCCGACACGGCCGCCGCCGCGCTCGCGGCCGCCCTGGGGGCCACGAAGCTCGTCCTCCTCACGGACGTCGAGGGACTCTATGCGGACTGGCCCGACCGCGGATCCCTCATCAGCTCCCTCACCGCCGGCCAGCTGCGCGCACTGCTGCCCTCCCTGGCCTCGGGCATGATCCCGAAGATGGCCGCGTGCCTGGACGCCGTGGAGGCTGGCGTGCAGCGCGCCCACGTGGTGGACGGCCGCCGGCCCCACTCCATGCTGCTGGAGGTGTTCACGTCGGCGGGCGTGGGCACCCAGGTGGTCCCCGACGACGACGCACCGGCCCCGGGCCAGGAGGACGCATGAGCACCACCCAGTCCCAGCTGCTCCAGCGCTACGGCGCCTCCCTGACCGGCGTGTTCGGGCCCCCCTCGCGCGTCCTGGTGCGCGGGGAGGGCAGCCGCGTGTGGGACGCGGACGGGAAGGAGTACACGGACCTGCTGGCCGGGATCGCCGTGAACTCGCTCGGCCATGCCCACCCGGCGATCGTGCGCGCGGTGACCGAGCAGGTCGGCACGCTCGGGCACGTCTCCAACCTCTTCACCTCGGAGCCGCAGGTCCGGCTCGCGGAGGAGCTGCTCGCGGCGGCCGGCGCACCCGAGGGCTCCACCGTCTTCTTCGCCAACTCCGGCACCGAGGCCAACGAGGCCGCCTTCAAGCTGGCCCGCCGCCACGGCGGCGAGGACCCCTCGGGGCGGCGCACCCGGGTGATCGCCCTCGAGCGGGCCTTCCACGGCCGCACCATGGGCGCCCTCGCCCTCACCCACAAGCAGGCCTACCGCGCCCCCTTCGAGCCGCTGCCCGGCGGCGTCGAGCACGTCCCGGGCGGGGATCTTCCCGCGCTGCGCGCCGCGCTCGCCCCGGACGCGGACGGGGCCACCGTGGCGGCCGTGCTGCTGGAGCCCGTGCAGGGCGAGGCAGGCGTGCACGGCTGGCCCGCCGGCTACCTGTCCGGGGTGCGCGAGGCCACCCGTGAGGCCGGCGCCCTCATGATCCTCGACGAGGTGCAGTCCGGCATGGGCCGCACCGGGGCGTGGTTCGGCTTCCAGAGCCCGGAGGTCACCGGCTCGGACGTGCCCGTCCTCCCGGACGCGTTCACCCTTGCGAAGGGCCTGGGCGGCGGCGTGCCGATCGGCGCGCTCGTGTGCGTGGGCGAGCACGCCTCCGGCCTGCTCACCGCGGGCCAGCACGGCACCACATTCGGCGGCAATCCACTCGCAACGGCGGCCGGCCTGGCCGTCGTCGAGACGATCCGCGCCGAGGGGCTGCTGGAGCGTGTCCGCGCGGAGGGCGTGCGCCTGGCCGCCCGCCTGTCGGCGCTGCCGGAGGTGAGCGCCGTGCGCGCCTACGGCCTGTGGATCGGCGTGGACCTCGCCGAGAGGGCGGGCGCGGACCCGGAGGGCGGGCTCGCCCCCGGCGTCGTGCGGGCCGGCCTCGACGCCGGATGGATCCTCAACGCCACCGGTCCCGCCACCCTGCGCCTGGCCCCGCCCCTGACCATCGGGCGGGCCGACCTCGACCGCTTCACGGACTCGCTGCCGGCCCTCGTGGCCGCCGCCTGAGCGACCTCGCGCCACCGACCTGGCGGGCCCGCCCGCCCCACCCGTCCGCCCCACCCCTCCGGGAGGAGACCCCATGAGCACCGCCCCCCACCCCCCGACCCGCCACTTCCTGGTGGACACGGACCTGAGCCCCGCGGAGCAGGCCGAGGTCCTCGACCTGGCCCTGGAGATGAAGGAGGACCGCTTCCTGCACCGCCCGCTGGCGGGTCCCCGCACCGGCGTGGTCTTCTTCGACAAGACCTCCACGCGCACCCGCGTGTCCTTCTCCGCCGGGATCGCGGAGCTCGGCGGCAGCCCGCTGATCGTCAACCCGGGGGAGTCGCAGCTGGGCCACAAGGAGTCCGTCGCGGACACGGCCCGGGTCCTGGAGCGCATGGTCGGGATCATCGTGTGGCGCACGTTCGCGCAGGCCGGTCTCGAGGAGATGGCCGCCCACTCCCGGGTCCCCGTGGTCAACGCGCTCTCCGACGACTACCACCCGTGCCAGCTGCTCGCCGACCTCCTCACGGTGCGGGAGCACAAGGGCCGCACCGCGGGCCTGACCCTGGCGTACCTGGGGGACGCGGCCAACAACATGGCCAACTCCTACCTCCTGGCCGGCGTCACGGCGGGCATGCACGTGCGGATCGCCGGCCCCGCCGGCTTCCTCCCCGCCGACGACGTCGTGGCGGCCGCTCGGGAGCGTGCCCTCGAGACCGGCGGCTCGGTGCTCATCACCTCGGATCCGGGCGAGGCCCTGGACGGCGCCGACGTGGTCGTGACGGACACCTGGATCTCCATGGGCCAGGAGGACGAGAAGGAGGATCGGCACACCCTCTTCCGCGCCTACCAGGTGGACGGGGCCGCGATGGCCCGGGCCGCCGAGGACGCGATCTTCCTGCACTGCCTGCCGGCCTACCGCGGCTACGAGGTGAGCGCCGACGTCATTGACGGCCCGGCCTCGGTGGTCTTCGACGAGGCGGAGAACCGCCTGCACGCGCAGAAGGCCCTCATGGCCTGGCTCCTGTACCGCTCCGGGCTGGCGGAGGATCCGCGCGCGACGGCGGAGGGGGCGCGCTGATGGCCGTGCCGACCACCAAGACCGCCCGGCAGGCCGCGATCCGCGAGCTGCTGGCCACGCGCGAGGTCCGTTCGCAGGCCGAGCTCTCCGCTGCCCTGGGGGATCGCGGCCTCTCCGTCACCCAGGGCACCCTCTCCCGCGACCTCGTGGACCTGGGCGCCGTCCGGGTGCGCGGCGCCGCGGGGATGGTCTACGCGGTGCCGGCCGAGGGCGAGGAGTCCGCGGTCCCGCCGCGCAGCTCGGAGTCCCAGCAGGGCCGCCTGGCGAGCATGGCCCGCGAGCTGCTGATCTCCGCCGAGCCGAGCGAGAACCTGGTCGTGCTGCGCACCCCGCCGGGGGCCGCCCAGTTCCTGGCCAGCGTGATCGACCACGCCCGGGTGGAGCACGTGCTCGGCACGATCGCCGGCGACGACACCATCCTGCTGATCACGGCCTGCTCGGAGAACGCACCCGTCGTGGCCTCCCGGCTGCTGGGCCTCGCCGGCTGACCGGGACCGGCGTCCCGGGGCGTCCACCTGCCGGCCGCCGGCGTGGGCGCCACCGCTCCGGACACGCAAGAAGGCCCCCACCGGACGGCGGGGGCCTTCTCGTGGTGCGTGACGCTGATGGTCACGCGAGGCTCATCAGGCCTGGGGGAGGACGAACTCCTGGCCGATGAAGATGAGGTTCGGATCCTCGATGAGGTCCTTGTTGGCCTCGTAGATGGCCTTCCAGCCACCGTCGACACCGTGCTCGGCGGCCAGCTTGTTCAGGGTGTCGCCCTTGGCGACCACGACGGTCTGCTCGGCCTTGACGGCGGGAGCGGCCTTCGCAGCCTTGGCGGCGGGGGCGGCCTTGGCTGCGGGAGCCGCAGCCTTCACCGGAGCGGACTTCGCGGCAGCGGCCTGCTTGGCCTCGGCGCGCTCAGCAGTGGCCTGCTTGGCCTCGGCGCGCTCAGCAGTGGCCTGCTTGGCCTCGGCGCGCTCCGCAGCGGCCTTCTTGGCCTCGGCGCGCTCAGCAGCGGCACGCTTGGCCTCGGCGCGCTCGGCGGCTGCGGCACGCTGGGCCTCGGCGCGCTCGGCGGCTGCGGCACGCTGGGCCTCGGCGCGCTCGGCGGCTGCGGCACGCTGGGCCTCGGCACGCTCGGCGGCGGCACGCTCGGCGGCGGCGCGCTCAGCAGCGGCACGCTCGGCGGCAGCGGCATCCTGACGCTGCACGGTGGCGGTGCGCTCGACGGCAACGGACGGGGTGCCCGCGGCATCGGAGGCGGTCAGGCCCAGCTTCTTGGAGCAGGCGGGCCAGGCGCGCCAGCCCTGCATGTCGAGGAGCATCTCGCCGCGCTTGATCTGCTCGGCCTTCGAGGCCTGGTGCGGGTAGCCCGAGCCACCGACCATGCGCCAGGAGGAGTAGGTGAACTGGATGCCACCGTAGAAGCCGTTGCCGGTGTTGATGGACCAGTCGCCGCCGGACTCGCACTGGGCCAGGCGGTCCCAGGTGGCCACCGAGGCGGCCTGGGCGGGAACGGCGCCGCCGACAGCGGCAGCACCGGCCAGGGTCATGCCGGCGACGACGGTCGCGGTCGCACGGCGGGAGCGGGTGGCGGAAGAAGCGAAGAGAGTCATGATGTCCATGTGTCGAGTCCTCGCTGTTCGGCGGGCCGGGGCGCACCGGGGTCGTCTACTCCTTGGTCGGGTCAAAGACTCCGTCGGCTCGGGACGACCCCACAGCGGGCGACCGACGAAGCGTTTCGATCACGAGATCATCGCGTCATCCGCTCAGGCAGATAACGGTGAGATCACGAATCGGCTACGACCGAGTCAACGCCCTTCGGGGGCGGCCCGTCAAATCGGGCACCCGTGGCGGCGGCCGGGAGGGACCGAAGGGCTGTATGCGAGGACGATCCGCTCCGTATCGCCCATCCCGGTTGGACGATCCGGCATGAAGCGGCTCGTTGCCGCGCGATCCGTCCATCCAGGGGTGTGGACAACGGTGGAGGGGGCGTGCCCCCGGGGGATGTCCCCCCGTGCATCGAGGGGTCCGGACGCGCTCGATGTGTGGCAGACGTCATCCCTGCGCCGCGGGGGTTCCGTATGCGACGCATTGAATATTTATGCAAAGACTGGGTACGATCGATCAGCAGTGCGGGGCCGACCGGGCCCGCGCGCCCGCCCCGGACGCAGCACACAGGAGACAGAGGAGTTCATCGTGAAGGAACGCATCATCCTTGCCTACTCAGGAGGCCTGGACACCTCCGTGGCCATCGGCTGGATCGCGGAGGCCACGGGTGCCGAGGTCGTCGCCGTCGCCGTGGACGTGGGCCAGGGCGGCGAGTCCCTCGAGACCATCCGCCAGCGCGCCCTCGACTGCGGCGCGGTGGAGGCCTACGTCGCGGACGCGCGCGACGAGTTCGCGGAGCAGTACTGCATGCCCACCTTGAAGGCGAACGCCCTGTACATGGACGCGTACCCGCTGGTGTCCGCGATCTCGCGCCCCGTGATCTCCCGCCACCTCGTGGCGGCTGCCCGCCAGTTCGGCGCCTCGACCGTGGCCCACGGCTGCACGGGCAAGGGCAACGACCAGGTGCGCTTCGAGGTGTCCATCCAGACCCTCGGCCCGGACCTGAAGTGCATCGCCCCCGTGCGCGACCTCGCGCTTACCCGCGACAAGGCGATCGACTACGCGGAGCGCAACGGGCTGCCGATCGCCACCACGAAGAAGAACCCCTTCTCGATCGACCAGAACGTCTGGGGCCGCGCGGTCGAGACCGGCTTCCTCGAGGACATCTGGAACGGGCCCACGAAGGACGTCTACGACTACACCGACGACCCCGCCTTCCCGCCGGCGCCGGACGTGGTCACGATCGCGTTCGAGAAGGGCGTCCCCACCGCCCTCGACGGCCGCGCGCTCTCGCCGCTGCAGATCGTCGAGGAGCTCAATCGCCGCGCCGGCGCCCAGGGCGTGGGCCGGATCGACATCGTGGAGGACCGCCTCGTGGGCATCAAGTCCCGCGAGATCTACGAGGCCCCGGGCGCGATGGCGCTGATCGCCGCCCACCGCGAGCTCGAGCACGTCACCCTCGAGCGCGAGCAGGCCCGCTTCAAGCGCCAGGCGGAGCAGCGCTGGACCGAGCTGGTCTACGACGGCCAGTGGTTCTCCCCCCTGAAGCGCAACCTCGACACCTTCATCGACGCGACTCAGGAGCACGTGAACGGCGAGATCCGCCTCGAGCTCCACGGCGGCCGCGCCACGGTGCAGGGCCGCCGCTCCGAGACGGGCCTCTACGACTTCAACCTCGCCACCTACGACGAGGGCGACGCGTTCGACCAGTCCTCGGCCCGCGGCTTCATCGACATCTTCGGGCTCTCGGCCAAGACCGCGTCCGAGCGCGAGCAGCGCCTGGCCGGCACCGCCGACCTCGCCGACGTCGCCCGCCTGAGCAACGACTGATCGCGAGGGGAGACACGTGACGGAGCAGTCCACGCCGCGGCACGGCACGAATGAGGGCGCCCTGTGGGGCGGCCGCTTCGCCGGGGGACCCTCGGAGGCCCTCGCCGCGCTCAGCAAGTCCACGCACTTCGACTGGCGGCTCGCGCCCTACGACATCGCGGGCTCGCGGGCCCACGCCCGCGTCCTCCACGCGGCCGGCCTGCTCACGGCGGATCAGCTGGGGGACATGCTCGCGGCACTGGACCGCCTGGAGGAGGACGTGCGCTCGGGCGCGTACGCGCCCTCGGCCTCGGACGAGGACGTGCACGGCTCCCTCGAACGCGGTCTCATCGAGCGCGCCGGGCCGGAGCTGGGCGGGCGCCTGCGCGCGGGCCGCTCGCGCAACGACCAGGTGGCCACGCTCGGGCGCATGTTCCTCCGGGACCACGCCCGGATCGTGGCGCGGGGGGTCCTCGACACGATCGACGCCCTCCTGGCCCAGGCCGAGGCCCACCCCTACGCGCCCATGCCGGGGCGCACCCACCTCCAGCACGCCCAGCCGGTGCTGCTGTCCCACCACCTGCTGGCCCACGCGTGGGCCTTCGCCCGGGACCTGCAGCGCCTCGCGGACTGGGACGCCCGCGCCGCGGTCTCTCCGTACGGCTCGGGGGCCCTGGCCGGATCCTCCCTCGGCCTGGACCCGAACGCGGTGGCCGCGGAGCTCGGCTTCGACTCGGCCGTGTGGAACTCCATCGACGGCACGGCCTCCCGCGACGTCTACGCCGAGTTCGCCTGGGTGGCGGCCATGATCGGCGTGGACCTCTCGCGCATCTCCGAGGAGGTCATCTTCTGGGCCACGAAGGAGGCCGGGTTCGTGGCCCTGCACGACTCCTTCTCCACGGGGTCCTCGATCATGCCGCAGAAGAAGAATCCGGACGTGGCGGAGCTGGCGCGCGGCAAGTCCGGACGTCTGATCGGCGACCTCACGGGCCTGCTGGCCACGCTCAAGGCGATGCCCCTGGCCTACAACCGGGACCTCCAGGAGGACAAGGAGCCCGTGTTCGACGCCGCGGACACCCTCGAGCTGCTGCTCCCCGCGGTCTCCGGGATGATCGCGACGCTGACCTTCCGCACCGAGCGGATGGCGGAGCTGGCCCCCCAGGGCTTCGCGCTCGCCACGGACGTCGCCGAGTGGCTCGTCCGTCAGGGCGTGCCCTTCCGCGAGGCGCACGAGCTCTCGGGGGAGGCCGTCCAGGCGGCCGAGGCCCGCGGCGTCGAGCTGTGGGACCTCCCCGACGAGGAGTACGCGCGGATCTCCCCGCACCTGACGCCGGCGGTGCGCGAGGTGCTCAGCACCGAGGGCTCCCTGGCCTCGCGCAGCGGGCAGGGCGGCACGGCCCCCTCGGCCGTCGCCGCGCAGATCGAGGCGTTGGCCGCAGCCCTGGAGCCCCTCCGGGCGTTCGCGGCCAGCCGGGGCTCGGTGGTCGACGCGCGGTGAGGCGCGCCGGTGCCCTCGCGGGGGCGCCGAGGCCCGGATGGGACGGGGATGGCCGTGCGGGGAGGTCCACCGCGCGGCCATCTGTCGTTCATCTGTGTCGCTGTAGCATGGGTGGTCACTTTTCCACCGGGTGCGCGGCGCGCCGAGCCCGCCCACCCCCGACCGCCCCTGTGAAGGACCACCGCGATGACCGACGTCGTGTCCGCCCGCCAGACGGAGCTCGAACTCGAACAGGGGCGGGTGGCCGAGCGCTACGCCCGGCTGGACGCCCTGCGCGTCGAGAAGGAGGAGCAGCTCGCCCGCGTGCGCCGCACCGGGCTCGAGGGATCGCTCCAGAACCACTCCGAGCGGGACGCCTTCGCCACGCTCTACGAGGACCGCCTCGCCCAGCTCTACGCCGTCGATGAGCGGCTCGTGTTCGGCCGCCTCGACCTGGACCCGGACGAGGACGGCGTGTCGGAGCAGCGCTACATCGGGCGCATCGGCCTCACCGACCCCCAGCAGGAGCGGCTCCTCGTGGACTGGCGCGCCGCCGAGGCCGGTGCCTTCTACCAGGCGACGGCGGCCCGTCGCCAGCACGTGCGCCGCCGGCGTCACCTCATGCTGCGCGGCCGCGAGGTGCGGGACCTGGACGACGAGATCCTGGACCCGGGCCTGCTCGCGGACGACGACCACATCAGCCCGGACTCCCAGGGCGCCCTGCTGGCCGCCGTCACGGCGCGCCGCACGGGCCGCATGGGGGACATCGTCGCCACGATCCAGGCGGAGCAGGACGAGATCATCCGCGCCGGTGTCTCGGGCGCGCTGGTCGTCCAGGGCGGGCCGGGCACGGGCAAGACCGCCGTCGCCCTCCACCGCGCCGCGTACCTTCTGTACACGCACCGCGACCGGCTGGCCCGCTCCGGCGTGCTCGTGGTGGGTCCCTCGACCGCCTTCATGCGGTACATCGAGCGGGTGCTGCCCTCGCTCGGCGAGACGGGCGTCGTGATGGCCTCGCTCGGCACGCTCATGCCGGGGTTCCAGGCCGGACCGGAGCCGCGGGCGGCCGCCGCGGCGGTGAAGGGCCGCCTCGAGATGGCAGAGGTGGTGGCGAACGCCGTCGCGCAGCGCCAGCGCCTCCTCGTGGAGCCCCGCCGGCTGAACATCGACGGCACGGTGGTCAAGCTCAAGCCGGCCATGGTGCGGCGCGCTCGCGAACGCGCCCGTGCCACGGGCAAGCCGCACAACGAGGCGCGCGCGACCTTCGTGAAGATCCTCGTGAAGGACCTCGCGGAGAAGCTGCGCAAGAAGCTGGAGAAATCCTCCGGCGCCCCCGTGCAGCGGGACCTCCTCCTGGAGGACGTGCGCACCGCCCGCGACGTGCGGGTGGCGCTCAACCTGTGCTGGATGCCGATGACGCCGGAGTGGCTCATCGGGGACCTCCTCTCCCGCGAGCCCCTGCTGCGCGCGGCTGCCCCGTGGCTCTCCGACGAGGACGTCGCCGCGCTGCTGCGGCCCGCCGGCTCCCCGTGGACCGAGGCGGACGTGCCGCTCCTGGACGAGGCCGCGGAGCTGCTCGGCGCCGTGGAGGCCCCGCCGACCGGCCGGGAGTCCGAGGCGCAGCACCGCCGCAACGTGGACAACGCGCGCGCCTCGCTGGAGAACATGCACCAGAGCCTCGAGGACATGGGGATCGACGGCGTGGTGGACGCCGAGCAGCTCGCCGCGGCCAACGAGCCCGGCGGCGTCCGCAGGACGACGGCCGACCAGGCCGCCCACGACCGCTCGTGGACGTACGGCCACGTGGTGGTGGACGAGGCACAGGAGCTCTCCCCGATGCAGTGGCGGCTGCTCGCGCGCCGCTGCCCCATGAAGTCCTTCACGGTGGTGGGGGACATCGCGCAGTCCTCGCGGCTCGACGCGGCCGGCTCGTGGGACGCGGCGCTCACGCCGTTCTTCGGGGACCGCTGGCGGCTGGAGGAGCTGACGGTGAACTACCGCTCGCCGGCCCGGGTGATGCGCTGGGCGGCGCAGGTGGCACAGGCGGCCGGTCTCGCCGTCTCGCAGCCCGAGGCGGTGCGCGAGGGCGACCACGCCCCCGAGCTCGTCGCGGAGCCGGGCGGCACGCTCACCGGGCTGGTCGGCGACGCCGTCGCCCGCCAGCGCGACCTGGTCCCGGATGCACTCACCGCGGTGATCGTGCCCGAGGCCGAGGTGCCCGCCCAGGTGGCCGCCCTGCGGGAGCGCTGGGGAACGGCGCGCGTGGACCGGGCGCCGCTGCCCGGGGTGGAGGTCGTCGTGGTGAGCCCCCGCGAGACCAAGGGACTGGAGTTCGACACCGTGGTCCTCGCGGCCCCCGAGCGGATCGTGGAGGACGCGCACGGCGTCGTCGGCGACCTCTACGTGGCCATGACGCGGTGCACGCAGGCCCTGACGATCGTCTCCACGGCGGAGGAGGCGCGGCTGCCCGCCGGCCTCAGCGCCGTGCCCCGCTGAGGCCGGCGTCGGCGTGGTCCCCCACGACGGCGGCGCGTCGCCGCCGCGGGGGAGTGGGACGTCGGTAGGGTGGCGGCGTGGCTGAATCGACCGTGAACCGTGCCCAGCGCCTGCGGGAGCAGGCCAACGATCCCTCCTTCGAGAACGTGTGGCAGGAGCTGCGCTGGCGCGGGCTCGTCCACGTCTCCACAGACGAGGCCGCCCTCGAGGAGGCGCTGGCCGGGGAGCCGATCTCGTACTACTGCGGGTTCGACCCCACGGCGGCGTCCCTGCACCTGGGCCACCTGGTCCAGCTGCTGCTCATGCGCCGCCTGCAGCTGGCCGGCCACCGCCCCGTCGCCCTGGTCGGCGGTGCCACCGGCCTCATCGGCGATCCCCGGCAGACCTCCGAGCGCGTGCTGAACACGCGCGAGACCGTGGCCGCGTGGGTGGACTCGCTGCGGGCGCAGATCGAGCCCTACCTGTCCTTCGAGGAGGACAACGCCGCCACGATGGTCAACAACCTCGAGTGGACCTCCCAGCTGAGCGCGCTCGACTTCCTGCGCGAGGTGGGCAAGAACTTCCGCGTGGGCACCATGGTCAAGAAGGAGATCGTGGCCAAGCGCCTCCACTCGGAGGAGGGGATCTCCTACACCGAGTTCTCCTACCAGGTGCTCCAGGGCAACGACTTCCTCGAGCTGTACCGCCGCCACGGGGTGCGCCTGCAGTCGGGAGGCTCGGACCAGTGGGGCAACCTCACCTCGGGCACGGAGCTGATCCGCAAGGTGGAGGGTGCGCACGTGCACGCCCTCGGCACTCCGCTGATCACGAACGCGGACGGCACGAAGTTCGGCAAGTCCGAGGGGAACGCCGTGTGGCTGAACCCGGAGATGTGCTCGCCCTACGCGTTCTATCAGTTCTGGCTCAACACCGCAGACGCCGACGTGGTCTCCCGGCTGAAGGTGTTCACCTTCCTCACCCGTGCCGAGATCGAGGAGTACGAGCGGAAGGTGTCCGAGGAGCCGTTCCGCCGGGAGGCGCAGAAGCGGCTCGCGTGGGAGGTCACCGCCCTGGCCCACGGGGAGGACGCGACCCAGAAGGTCATCGACGCGTCCGCGGCCGTGTTCGGGGGAGGGGACCTCTCCACCGTGGACGGGGAGACGCTGGCCGCGGTCCTCTCCGAGCTGCCCCAGGCGGATCCCGCGCAGTGGCAGGGCGAGGCCGGCACGGCGACGGCGGTCGAGCTGCTCGTCTCCACCGGCCTCGCCTCCTCGACGTCCGAGGCACGGCGCACCATCAAGGAGGGCGGCGCGTCCGTGAACAACGTGCGGATGACGGACGCGGAGCAGAGGTTCGGCGCGGCCGACGCCCTCGCGGGTCGCTACCTCCTGGTGCGACGGGGCAAGAAGAACATGGCCGGCGCGGATCTGACCGCGCGGTGAGTGAGGGCGGCGTCACAGCCGCTGCCTCTGCCGCAAGCGTCCCGCCGGCAGAGACCCGAGGCCCCGTCCTCCGCAGGATCCTGCGGAAGACGGGGCCTCTCGCATGCCGATCGCACCCCGATTTCGCGTGGGGGTCGTGGTGTGTGTAGAGTTCCATCTCGTGCTGAGGCGCGGTTCGAGGAATCGGACGGCCGGGTGAAGAACATGGAATCCGCGGATTCTTGCCGAGAATGGCAGGTCCAGGGCGGATGTGCTCACACAGTGTGCAGTGTTCCTGTGAGGGGATGCTGGTATTCCTGAAGAGATGATCTGGTTTGACTGCTGGTGATCGTGTGGTAAGCTTTCGTAGCCTTCTGCATGGATTTTCACTGGGTGACGACGTCGGATGACGGAGTTGACAGGAACTGATCGTGTGGTAAGGTTGCGAAACCGGATCACGTGAACAGCTGCTGAAGACTTCGGAAACGGGGTTGACAGGGTCTGATCGGATGGTCTAAGATGGAGAAGTTGCTCCAGAGCGAAACGTTCCGCGAGGCGGGATGGTGAGTCTGGAAGCGCCTGTTGTTTGAGAACTCAATAGTGTGCCAAGTTTGTTGATGCCAATTGTTTTAACA
>NZ_JAHXOZ010000001.1 GCF_023147585.1 Micrococcus sp. EYE_212 | reverse complement strand
ACCCCGTATCCGAGCTGCGTCGCGACCCGCTGCACAGTCCCATGCTCGGTCCCCAGCTCGGCACGCAGCGTCCGCACCATCCGGACCGCCGCGGCCTTCTCCTCCGGCGAATACCGACGCGTCGTCGACTTCCCCGCTGTCTGCTCTTTCGGCATAACTCCATCCTCGTTTCCAAGGTCAGGAGTCTCCAACAAACCCAGGGCGCTTCAGAGGATCTGGGTGACCAGGGCTGGGTCGAGCTGGGCGGGAGAGCGTCGTGGCCGGCAGGAGCGGTCCTGCAGTCCTGCCTCGCCCTCGGCGCGGTAGCGGGCTACCCAGGTGGCCACCGTGGGGCGGCTGACGCGGAACTCGGCGGCCACGTGCGCTTGGGGGATGCCGTCGTTCAGGTGGCGTTGGACCATCCTGAGACGGCCGGTGGGAGTCAGGGGTGCATTAGCGTGAGTCATGAGTGGGTCTCTTTGCGCGGATGGGTGGTGTAGGAACTTCCATCCTGCGGGAGAGGCCCACTCGTCTCATCTCAGCCCGGCCCTCGTGCCAAGAACCTCATGACCCACAACACCTAGAAGCGGTTTCGCGGTAGCTGCTCGACGGCCCCTCTATACGGCCTTAGGATTCCCTGGGTGGCTAAGTTGCCACGCCCCTCTTCGATTGGAAGATGTTAATGAGTCACCCCGAGCCGTCAGTCGTTCCGACTCCGCCTGTCGCAGCCCCCAGGGGCGGGACCGGGAAGAGACGAGTATTCAGTTTGAACTTGGTGCGCCTCGTCTGGGCCTCGCTCATGCTCCTGGGCTTCTTCATCACCTCCTTCCTGACTATGCCGGACGGGGAGTCGGGGGACTGGTCCAAGGATGTGGACATGGCGGCAGCGCAGTACACCCTGCAGAAGGACAGTCCGCAGGGCGCCCCCCAGCAGGCTGTGCTGAACGGCTGGTACACCAACGACCTTCTCCAGGTGCAGACAAAGATCGCCGGAGAGCAGATGGAGCAGACGGAACGCATTTCCGTGATGGTGCTCTACCTGGGCCTTGGTCTTTTGGGAGACCTAATTTTGAGGACCGGGGGAGCCCTCCGCGAAGCGCGTTGAAGCGCCCTGGGTTTCGTTCCGACCTACTTCCTCAAGGAGGATCGGATCATGCCCCAGAAGTACACCCCCGAGTTCAAGGCCCGTGCCCTGAAGCTCATCGAAGAACGCGTCCGCGCCGAGCAGTGCTCCGCCTGGGTCGCCTGCACCGCCGTTGGCGAAGCCCTCGGCGGGATCTCCCCACACACCCTGCGGAACTGGTGGAAGCAAGATCGCGTCGATCACGGCGAAGCCCCAGGGCTCAGCACCGCTGAAGCCGAGGAGATCAAGAAGCTGCGCCGGGAGAACCTCGAGCTGCGCCGCGCGAACGAGATCCTGCGCAAAGCCTCAGCTTTTTTCGCAGCGGAGCTCGACCGCCCCACGACGAGATGATCGCGTTCATCGACGAACACCGCGATCAGTTCGGGGTCGAGGCCATCTGCCGCACCCTTCGTGCGACGGAATGTGGGTTCATCACCTCCCGCGGCTACCGCGCCGCGAAGACACGACCCAGGTCTTCGAGAACGCTGCGGGACGAGATCCTCGTGGAGGAACTCCGCCGGATCCACGCGGAGAACTACAGCGTCTACGGCGTCCGAAAGATGCACCACGCGATGGCCCGCGCCGGGTGGGAGATCGGCCGGGACCAGGTCGCCCGACTGATGAAGCTCGCCGGCGTGGAAGGGGTGCGGCGCGGACGTAAGCCGATCACCACGAGGCCGACAGGCGAGCCGGATGCCCGCCCAGATCTGGTCGAGCGCCGCTTCACCGCGGAAGGCCCGCACCAGCTCTGGGTCGCAGACATCACCTACGTGCGCACGATCTCGGGGTTCTGCTACGTCGCTTTCATCACCGACGTGTACTCCCGGCGGATCGTGGGATGGGCGGTCTCGGGCAGCCTTCATACCGCGGGGCTGCCGCTGCTGGCCTTGGAGCGCGCGCTGCTGAGCACTGGCGCCAGCCGTGGCCGCCAGGGCCTGGTGCACCACTCGGATCGCGGCAGCCAGGGTGGATTCAATCGGTGGATGCAACACCCTCTTGCTCGAGTGACTGTAGCTGCTCGGTGAACACCTCAGCTGGAGACTTCCAGTCGAGGACCTTCCGGGGACGATTGTTGACTGCCAGCGCGACCGCTTCGAGGTCCTGCGCAGTCCAGCGTGAGAGATCGGTACCCTTCGGGAAGTACTGACGTAGCAGCCCGTTCGTGTTCTCGTTCGTGGGCCTCTGCCAAGGCGAGTGGGGATCGGCGAAGAACACCTTCGTGCCCGTCTCCACAGTGAACTGCGCATGCCCAGACAGCTCCTTGCCGCGGTCCCAGGTCAGCGTCTTGCGCAACTGCTGCGGCAGGGTCGTCATCGAGGCAGTCAAAGCAGCGTTCATCGCCACAGCGCCGTAGCCGGCCAGGGCGGGACCGTTCTTGACCCGCGGTGTCTGCCCGTAGCCGTCCAGCCGAGGCAGGTGCACCAGCAACGTGGCTCGGCTCTTGCGCTCAATGACGGTACCGATCGCGGACCGGTTCGTGCCGATGATCAGGTCACCTTCCCAGTGTCCTGGCACGGCGCGGTCGGCGGCTTCGGCGGGGCGTTCACTGAGGACCACATCCTCGGTCACGTGCCCTTGAGGCTTGTTCTTCGACCGGGCTCGGGGCACCCGCAGAGATCGGCCGGTGCGCAGGCAGGCGACCAGTTCTCGCTTGAGCGCGCCCCGGCCCTCGATGAACAGGGACTGGTAGATCGCCTCGTGACTGATACGCATGGACTCATCCTCGGGGTAGTCGATCTCAAGCCGGTGTGAGATCTGCTCCGGACTCCACGCCGTGACCCACCGCCGGTCGGCCCGGCGTGGCTTCGACCTGCCCTTCCACGCCGGTACGTCCGGCCCAGCCACGATCGACCCATCTGGATAGCACACATCGCCGCTGAGCCGGTCCTGGACGTAGTTCCGTAGTTTCGGGTTCGCGACCAGCTTCGCGGTCTTCGGCCTCCGCGCCATCAGCTCCGCCTTCCACTGCGCGACCGAGGCCCGGTACTCCAGCTTCCCGCCGCGGGTAGCGGCGTTTCGACGCAGCTCGCGCGAGATCGTGGCCGGGTCGCGGTTGATCCTGCGCGCGATCTCGCGCACGCCCACCTGCTGAGCGTGCAGGACAGCGATCTCCTCCCGCTCAGGAAACGATAGATAACGTCCGCCAGGCTCGGTGAGTTCGATCGTCCTCATGCCGCCACCTTGTCGGAACCAACGTGCCCCGACGGCTGCAGACACGCCCACCTTCCCGGCTGCGTCCTCCGAGGAGCTTCCCGTCGCTATCTCTTTCCAGAACCTGCGTTCGGTGCTGCGGCGCGTCTTCGGGGCGCCTGGCGAGATCATCGCCGACCGGCCCGTGAGTTCCTTCAGCCATCCAGCTGGTCGTCCCATCAACACCCTCCTCGACCTGAGGTGTTGCATCCACCAGTTGAATCCACCCAGTACGTCAGCTTGGCGTACTCGGACGCGCTCATCACCGCCGGGGTGACGGCTTCGGTAGGCACCGTGGGCGACTCCTACGACAACGCCCTGGCCGAGACCGTGAACGGGCTCTACAAGGCCGAGCTCATCCACTCCAAGCGGATCTGGGAGTCCGTCGAGGCGGTCGAACTGGCCACCATGGGGTGGGTGCACTGGTGGAACACCGCCCGCCTCCACGAGACCCTCGGCTACCGCACTCCCGCAGAGGTCGAGGCCGCCTACACTCACGATCAGGATTCAGCGCCCGTTGCGTCCTGACCTCGGAACGAAACCCAGGGCGCTTCATCCAGTGACTCCGGGGGTGTTGCGACGACCAATTGAATCCACCCTGGACTCCTTTATCGCTGTGATGCCGTAGCCCGGCCACGTCTTGGCCTGCACGCTGACGCGTCCAGAACGCCATCTCCAACGCGTCCAGGGCCAGGTCCGTGCGCAGCGACGTCGACAGCTGCCACCCCAGCACCCGGCGGGAGAACACGTCGATGATGAACGCGGCGTACACCCATCCCGTGAAGGTGCGGCAGTAGGTGATGTCTTACGACCCACAGCTGATTCGGGGCAGCTGCGGTGAAATCGCGCTGCACCAGATCCTCGCGAGAATCCGGTCCCCGGCCCGGCACTGTCGTGCGCGGACCCTTCGCGCGGCTGATCCCGCGCAGGCCTGCGGCCCGCATGAGCCGCGCGACCGTGCACCGGGCCACCTGCAGGCCCTCCCGACGCAGTTGCGCGTGGACCTTTCGGGCCCCGTAGACCCCGTCGTTGGCCTCGTGCACCCGCCGGATCTGAACAAGCAGCCTCGCGTCCGAGAGGCTGCGTGCCGAGGGCGGGCGCGTCTTGGCGGCGAAGTACGTGCTCGGTGCGATCTGCGTGCCCGCTGCGGACAGCGTGGCGCAGATCGGCTCGACACCGATGTCGTGCTTGTGCTCGTCGATGTAGTCCACGATCAGCGCTGTGGGCGTCTCGAGCATCCGCCGCGAAGAACGCCGACGCCGACCGCAGGATCGCGTTCGCCCGCCGCAGCTCACGGTTCTCCTTCTCCAGCTCGGCCACCCGAGCGGCTTCGCTGGTCGTGATTCCGGGACGGTGGCCGCGGTCGATCTCGGCTTGGCGCACCCAGTTGCGCAGCGTCTCGGGATTGATCCCGAGCTGTTCACCGACTCGGCGGAACGCTCCAGACCTCGTCGCGGGGTCTTGACGGGCTTCCAGGGTCATCCGCGTGGCGCGTCCGCGGAGCTCGTCGGGGTACTTCCGTGGTGCGGGCATGCTCTGCATCCCTCCGTTGGATCAGAGCCTCCACCAGACCCGGGGCGATTCACCCGTCTGGCTGCTGGAGAAGTACCCCGAGGCCACCTGGTACGGGTAGGGGTGAGGAGGGACGGGCAAGGCACCTCGGGGTGGCTAGAGGGGTATATCCCTTCTACATGCCCTCGGCTCCCGCGAGAGCATCACGTCAGACTGGATTCACGGCGGACCCGACAGGGGCTGACCCGCCCTCACCCCGTTCATGACGCCGGCGACCACGAGACCTCGGATTCAGGGGACGCGTGTGGAACGGTGGGAGTGTCTTGAGGTGCAAGAGGACCCGTAGGTGTCCTCGATGGACCATCCACACACAGCAGGAGGAGTCATCATGACCATGCGCGCAGCCCGCTGGCACGGCGAGAAGGACATCCGCATCGAGGAGATCGACACGCCCACGGCCGGCCCCGGCCAGGTGCTGATCGACGTTGCCTGGTGCGGCATCTGCGGAACGGACCTGCACGAGTACCTCGAGGGCCCCATCTTCATCCCGCCGCACGGGCACCCCCACCCGATCTCCGGCGATTCCGCCCCTGTGACCCTCGGGCACGAGATGTCGGGCACCGTCGCCGCGCTCGGCGAGGGCGTCACGGACCTCGAGGTGGGGCAGTCGGTCGTTGTCGAGCCCTACATCATCCGCCCCGAGCATCGGGACGACGAGCACTACAACCTGGCCCCGGACATGAACTTCATCGGCCTCGGCGGCGAGGGTGGCGGGCTGGCCGAGAAGATCGCCGTCGACCGGCACTGGGTCCACCCGGTGGCGGACTCCGTGTCACTGGACGAGGCGGCCCTCATCGAGCCGCTCTCCGTGGCCCACCACGCCTGGGTCCGCGCCGGGTCGCCGACCTCCGGCACCGCGATCATCGGCGGCGCCGGCCCCATCGGCGCCCTCACCGCGGCGGTGCTCAAGGGCAAGGGCCTGAGAGTGTACGTCTCCGAGCTCTCCGAGCTGCGCCGCCAGAAGGTCCTCGACGCGGGCGTGGCCGACGACGCGTTCGATCCGCGTGAGGTCGACGTGCCGGCCAAGCTCAAGGAGCTGACGGACGGCCGCGGTGCCGATGTCGGGTTCGAGTGCACCTCGGTGGATGCGGTCCTGGACATGCTGCTGGACGCGGTCCGCCCGGCCGGTGTGATCGTGAACGAGTCCATCTGGGGCCACGAGCCCAAGGTCGCCCTGCACAAGCTCGTCATGAAGGAGATCGACCTGCGCGGCACGATCGCCTACGCCCATGACCACGCGGACACCGTGAAGATGCTCGAGGACGGGGACCTGGACCTGAAGCCGTTCATCACGGGCAAGATCGCGCTCGACGACATCGTCGAGAAGGGCTTCGACACCCTCATCCACCACAACGAGACGGCGGTGAAGATCCTGGTCTCCCCCTCCGGCAAGGGCCTCTGAGCGCCTGCCTCGACCACCTTGCCGGCCCGCATCCGCCCGACGAGGGCGTGGAGCCACAGCGTTCCGGGACGTGAAGGCTCCGTGCCGGGGCTCCGTGGCGGGACCTGCCCGAGAGGTTCGGGAAATGGCGCTCGATCCCCGCGAGGGCCGATCAGATCGCGTACCGCTGCGGTTGCCTCGGGCGGCCGATCGACGTCGGCGAGGACCAACGCCTGCGCTACCGGGGGAGCAATGCCGTGGAGCGGCGCTCCCACCGGATCAGGCAGGGGCGAGGGATCGCGATGTGCTCGGACGAATACGTCCGGAGCCATCGCGACGGAATCGGCCCCGCTGCGCCATGGCACTGGCGTGCCACCCGGCCTTCAGCAGCATGCCCGCGCGGTCGAGGATCGCCTGACCATGGGGCCCGTCTCCGATAAGGAGGTGCCCCACGGGCCGGCCCGGGATGGGAGCATCGGAGTGGTCAGCACTCGCTGGGCGTCGGAGAGCGACGGGACCTCGGACATGCCGGCCGGAGGCGGGGACTGGTGCACGCAGAGGGGACCGATCACCCGTGGTGTTCGGCACACCGCAGGGAGGGATGTGCACCATGCCCGCCCCGTGCCCCCAGGAGTTCCGCGATGACGGTGTCCGCGCCGCTCGCCGGAGACCTGGCAGTCCCGCGGACCGCCGACCTGGAGTGGCCTGCACACCCGGTGCGCCGCGCAACCGGCACGAGCACGGAGGAGATCCACGCATGCGCTCCACGCATACCCGCCCCGCCCTGACCGCCGCCCTCCTCGCGGGTGCCCTCGCCCTCGCCGGCTGTTCCGCCGAGGACCAGGAGAAGGTGACGGACGCCGCCTCCTCGGCGGGTGACGCGGTGGGTTCGGCCGCCCCCTCGATCGGGGCGGCTGCGAGCTCCCTGGCCTCCTCCGCGGGCCCAGCCGTGGGATCCGCCGCCTCGGACGCGTCGTCAGCCGCCGCCAGCCGCATGGACGACATGCGCTCCAAGGACGCGAGCGGATCGGCCGCCGCCTCCAGCCACGCAGGCCACTCGATGGAGCACGCGATGGACGGCGGCCCCGCGCCGGCCGGCATCGAGGAGGCCGACGACCCGGCCTACCCCGTGGGCACCGAGGTCACGCTGACCGCCGACCACATGCCCGGCATGAAGGGCGCCGAGGCCACCGTCACCGGCGCGTTCGACACCACCGCCTACCAGGTCGACTACACCCCCACGGACGGCGGCGAGAAGGTCACGGCCCACAAGTGGGTCGTGCAGGAGGAGCTGGAGGGCGTCCACGACGACGACCTCCACGTCGGCGACACCGCCGTCATGGCCGCCGACCACATGACCGGGATGAAGGGTGCGGGGGCCACGATCTCCGGGATCTCGGAGGAGACGGTCTCCATGGTGGACGTCACCACGGCCGACGGGATGACCATGAAGAACCACAAGTGGGTCGTGGAGGACGAGGTCCGGCCCGCACGGTGACGCCGTCGACCTGGTCCGCGGGCCGCCCGCCGGGCCGCGGTCTCCGCGGCGAGCCCCTCGTCCTGCCGGGCGCGCTCGTGCTCCTTCGCCTCGTCGCCCCGCAGGAAGTACGCGCCCAGGGAGCCGGCCAGGGTGGCGAACACCGCCACGGAGTAGACGGCGAGCGCCACCGATAGCACGCGTGCCCCCGGGTGGTCCGCCGAGATGCCCGAGCCCGTGATGGTGGCCATGGCCGTCTGGTACAGCGCGTCGGTGTAGTCCTCCACGGCCTCGAGGGCGTAGAGCAGCTGGCTCGCGGCCAGGATCACGACGGCGGTCACCGCCGCCAGCCACGCCAGGCGACTGGAGAGCAGGCGCCCGGCGGAACGGGAGCCGCGGATGCCGGCCGAGAGGATGCCGCCGACGCGCGCCACCCGTGAGAGCCGGGCGAGCCGGACCAGCCGCAGCGCCTGCAGCGCCCGGAAGAACCGCAGGAACGGGACCAGCATGAACACGACCTGCCACCAGTTCCGCTTCCAGAACTCCGTGCTGAACCGGGCGATGTAGGCGTGCAGCAGGAACTCGCCGAGGAACACCGCCCAGAACGCCCAGCCCAGCCAGGTGAGCACCGCAGCCCAGCGCGGCTCCGTGACGAGCAGCTGGCCCAGCACCACGAACAGGAAGAGCACGCCCAGCATGCCCATCGGCCGGTCCCACCGCGCGGCCAGCGCCTCGGCCGCCAGCACCCGCCGGGACCTCTCGGGAGGGATGGTCGTGACGTCGGCGCGGGACACGGGACTGCCTCTCGACGGGCGGACGGATGCCCCCACCCTAGCCACCGAGGGCCCGTCCACTAGGCTGCCCGGCATGGACACCGACCGTCTCGACGCCGCTCTCACCGCCGCGCTCGAGGAGGTCGAGCCGGACCGCTCGGGGGAGACGTCCGACTACCTGGACGACGTCGCCGGCCAGCAGCGGGACGGCCTGGCCGCCGCCGTCTGCACGGTGGACGGGCACCAGGCCTCGGCGGGGGAGGCCGAGCACGCGTTCGCCCTGCAGTCGGTCTCCAAGGCCCTCACCTACGCGGTGGTCCTCGAGGAGGTCGGCCTGGACGCGGTGCTCGAGCACGTCGGCGTCGAGCCCTCGGGGGAGGCGTTCAACCACCTCTCCCTCCACGACGACGGCCGCCCGTACAACCCCCTCATCAACGCGGGCGCGATCATGGCCCACGCCCTCGTCCCCGGGAAGGACGCCCAGACGCGTGCGGGGCTGCTCCTGGACCGCTACAGCGCGATGGCCGGGGCCCGCCTCGAGGTGTCCGAGGGCGTCCGCGCGGCGGAGAGCGCGCGGGCCGACCGGAACCTGGGCCTCGCCCACCTGCTGGCCGACCCGGGCGTGCTGCCCATCGAGGCCCGAGAGGCCGTGGACGGCTACCTCACGCAGTGCTCGATCCTCGTCACCGCGCCGCAGCTGGCGGTCATGGGCGCCACGCTCGCCGCCGGTGGGGTCAACCCGCTCACGGGGGAGCGCGTGCTGCAGGAGTGGGTGGCCGAGCAGTCCCTCTCCGTCATGCTCACGTGCGGCATGTACGACGCCACCGGCCAGTGGGTGGCCGAGGTCGGCGTGCCGGCCAAGAGCGGCGTCTCGGGGGCCCTGCTGGGCGCGGTGCCCGGCGCCGTCGGGATCGCCACGTGGTCCCCCCGCCTCGACGAGCGCGGCAACTCGATGCGCGGCATCGGGATCTTCGAACGCCTCAGCGAGCGGTGGGACCTGCACGTGCTGCGCCACCGGGGCGCCCTGGCGGGGCTGCGCGGTGCGGACTGACCTGCGCCGGCCCCTCGATCCGGTGGCCCGCCCACCCTTGCCACCACCCCGCATCCGCGGCGTAGCGTCGAGGCCATGACCGAGACGAACCAGAAGGACAGCCCCGTGCAGGGCTCGCAGCTCGCCCACGACGATCCGAGCACCCGCCATCCGAAGGTCTCCCCGCCGGAGCAGCGTCAGGACGCGCCCGGCCTGGACATCATGACGGATCCGGTGCCGGACATCGGCCTGGAGTCCTACGTGGGCAAGGGCCGCCTCGAGGGACGCCGGGCCCTCATCACGGGCGGCGATTCGGGCATCGGCGCCGCCGTCGCCGTCGCGTTCGCCCGCGAGGGCGCCGACGTCGCCATCGCCTATCTGCCCGAGGAGCAGCCCGACGCGGACCGCGTCCTGAAGGCGATCGAGGAGGCGGGCCGGACCGCCGTCGCCCTGCCCGGCAGCCTGCTGGACGAGGACTACCGCAACGGGCTCGTGGACGAGGCCGTGCAGGGCCTCGGGGGTCTGGACATCCTGGTCAACAACGCCGGCCAGCAGCTGATCTCCGACAGCCTGGAGACGCTCACCGACCAGCAGGTGCTCGAGACGTTCCAGATCAACATCCTCTCGATGTTCACCCTCTCGCGTGCGGCGCTGAAGCACATGGGCCCGGGCAGCGCGATCGTGAACACCACCTCGGTGCAGGCTTACAACCCGAACCCGATGATCCTGGACTACGCCGCCACGAAGGCCGCGATCAACAACTTCACCAAGGGCCTCGCCCAGCAGGTCGCGGAGAAGGGCATCCGCGTGAACGCGGTGGCCCCGGGCCCGATCTGGACCGTCCTCCAGGTCTCCTACGGCCAGCCGATGGACAAGCTCGTGGAGTTCGGCCAGGACACCCCGACCGGCCGCGCCGGCCAGCCGGTGGAGATGGCCCCCGCCTACGTGTTCCTCGCCTCGGGCGAGTCCAGCTACGTCACGGGGGACACGCTGAACGCGAACGGCGGCACCCCCACCCCGTGACGTTCCCCGCCGTGAGCGGCCTCCGCGCGACGTCGTCAGCGCCACGGACGCGCGGGTCGTAGAGTCAGCCACCGAGACCAGCATCACGAACCAGAGGAGAGCACCATGACGACCGCCGTCCCCGCCGTCCCCTTCCACGACGGCCAGTCCATCCCCCAGCTCGGCTACGGCGTGTGGCGCGTCGAGGACGAGGTGGCCGCCGAGGTCGTGAAGCAGGCCGTCCAGGCCGGCTACCGCCACATCGACACCGCCGCGATCTACGGCAACGAGGAGGGCGTGGGCCGCGCGATCGCGGCCGCCGGCGTCCCGCGCGAGGAGCTGTTCGTCACCACGAAGGTGTGGAACTCGGACCAGGGGTACGAGGAGGCGCTCGCCGCGCTCGACGTGTCCCTGGAGAAGCTCGGCACGGACTACGTGGACCTCTGGCTGATCCACTGGGCCAAGCCGTCCCAGGGGAAGTACGTGGAGACCTGGAAGGCCCTCATCGAGGCGCAGCGCCAGGGCAGGGTCCGCTCGATCGGCGTCTCCAACTTCCCGCAGGCCCAGCTCGAGGAGATCATCGAGGCCACGGGCGTGACCCCGGTGATCCACCAGATCGAGCTGCACCCCTACTGGCAGCAGCGGGACCTGCGCGCATTCGGCGAGCGCAGCGGCATGCTCACCGAGGCGTGGTCCCCGCTGGGCCAGGGCGGGGACGTCCTGGAGGACCCGGTGATCACCGAGATCGCGGAGGCCCACGGCGCGACGCCGGCCCAGGTGGTCCTCGCATGGCACCTCGCGATCGGCAACGTGGTGATCCCCAAGTCGGTCACGCCCGAGCGCATCGCCTCCAACCTCGCCGCCGCGGACGTGCGGCTGAGCGAGGACGAGATCGCCCGCATCGACGGCCTCGACCGCGCCGACGGCCGCATCGGCCCGGACCCGGCGGACATCGACTTCTGACCCGTCGACTCAGCCGGTCGCGGCCCCCGTCGTCGCCTGCGCCCGCCGCCCGCCGCCCGCCCCCGCTCTCGCGGAGGCGGGCGGTGATAACTTTGATCCGAACACCTCACGAGGCCGCCGCCTGGCTTCGGCCGCTCCTCCGCCGCACCACACGGAAGGCATGACCCCATGTCCCATCAGGCCCCTGCCGCCGACTCGCTGAGGGTCGACGCGCCGCGCCCGGCCACCTCGGCCGCCACCACCGACCCCGGGAGCACGGCCCGCACCGCCGGCGCCCCGCGCCCCACCACGCCGGTCACCGCCCAGACGCGCGCCAGCTCCCTCTCTGACCTCCTGGCCGCCGTCGTGCGCCTCCTGCCCCTGCAGCTCAAGGACGAGCTCGCGCTCGCCAAGGGTCAGCTCAAGGGCACCGGCAAGAAGGCCGGCATCGGCGCCGCCCTGGCCCTCGTCGGCCTCTTCTTCCTCGCCCTCGTGCTCGTCGCCCTCGTGGTGGCGCTCATCGGCGCATTCGCCGACCCGCAGTTCTGGTTCCCCGCCCTCATGGTGGCGCTCGCGTTCCTGGTGCTCGGCCTCCTCTTCGCCGGCATCGGTGCCATGCAGGTCAAGGGCGCCATGCCCCTCGTGCCCGCCGAGACCATCCGCAACCTCGAGTACGACCTCGGCTACCTCAAGGAGGGCAACGACTTCGACCCCGCCGAGTACGACCGCCTCAAGGCGGAGCGTGCCGAGGCCAAGCGCATCGAGAAGCAGCGCGAGGCCGAGCGGAAGAAGATCGAGCAGGAGGAGAACAAGAAGGCGGAGAAGCGCGGCGAGGCCGCCCCGCATCCCGAGCAGGGCTCCGCCTCCGAGGACGAGGTCCGCCGTCGCGCCGACCTGCGCCGCCGTCACCTGGGCGACATCCGCTCCGGCCTGGACGAGCGCGCCTCCGTGAAGGGCCAGATCGCCGCGTTCACCGCGCAGCGCAAGGGCCGTGGCGCCACCCCGGACACCGCGCACGCCCTGGACCAGACCGCCCCGTACACCGGTGCCGCGCGCGCCGGCGAGCAGGCCGCCGCCGCCGAGGACTACGTGAAGGACCGCTGGCAGCCGCTGGCCCTCCTGGGCGCCTCCTCCACCGCGTTCGCCGTCCTGGCCACCCGCCTCGGTACGAAGGACAGGAAGCGCGACTGATCCTCCGGGGCCGCGGCCCCACGACGTCGACGCCCCGATCCGCGCGGATCGGGGCGTCGTCGTCGGTAGGGTGGTCCCGAACCCGCCCGACGTCCCTGGAGTGAGCGATGCGCCTGATCGATGCCGGCCTGCGGGAAGGGCATGCGTACACCGTGCGCGAGGACTGGTTGACGCTGCCGAACCTCATCACGCTCGCCCGCTTCGGGCTCGTGCCCGTGTTCGTGTGGCTCACGACGTCGGGGGAGTACCTGACGGCCTTCATCGTCCTGGCCGTCCTCTCCTGCACCGACTGGGTGGACGGCTACGTGGCCCGGCGGTTCGACATGATGTCCACCGTCGGCGCCTGGCTCGACCCGGCGGCGGACCGGCTCTCCCTCATGGTCGTCGCGGTCACGCTCGTCGGCACCGGGATCGCCCCGCTGTGGTTCGCGCTCGCCGTGATCGTCCCGGACCTGGTGCTCGCGGCCGTCTCCGCGTGGCTGTTCCGCGGCAGCCCGGAGCTCACCGTCACCGTCTTGGGCAAGGTCCGCACGGCGATCCTGCTCGCCGGCGCCCCCGCGCTGCTGCTCTCCCGCGTCCCGGAGGCCGACACGGCGGTCTGGACCGCCGTGTCGCTCGTGCTCGTGGCGGCCGGGAGCATCCTCCACGTGGCGGCCACGCTCGACTACCTGCGTCGTGCCGTGGCGAAGGCCGCCGCCCTGCGGGCCGCCGGCGTCGATCCCCGCGACCGCGCGGCGTGGGCCGGGTGAGCACCCCGTGTACCTGATCCCGGTCCTGTGCGCGCTGGTGGGCGCCCTCTTCCTCGCGCTCGGCAGCGAGCGCCAGGCCGCCGGCGTGCGCGGCACGCAGCCGCCCGCCGCGGCCATCCCCTCGGGCGGCACGGTGGCCGCCCCGCCCGCCCCGGCGACGACGACGCCCACCGCCGCGCGCGCCCGCGGCGCCCTGCACGGGGCCCTGGCCATGCTGCGCTCCCCGGTCTGGCTGCTCGGCGGCGTGCTCATGCTGGCCGGCATCGCCCTCAACGTGATCGCCCTGGCCAACGCCCCGCTGAGCGTCGTGCAGCCGATCGGCGCGATCGCGGTGGCCATCACCACAGTGCTGCACGCGCGCACGGAGCGCCTGCGGATCGGTCCGCGCACGTGGGCCGCCGTCGGGGCGTGCATGGCGGGCTCCGTGGGCTTCGTGCTCGTGACCATGCAGGCCACCAAGCCGACCGCCGTGCCCACGGACGCCCAGGAGCGCGAGACGGTGCTGATCGCGTGGGTCGTGGTGGCCGCGGGAGCCCTCGCCGCCGCGTGGCTGAGCCGGCGGGCGAGCGCGATCGTCCCGATCGTGGCGGCGGGTGTGCTCTACGGCTTCGTGGCCGTGTGCGTGCGCCTCACCGCGGTGCGGATCCTCGAGGGGAGGCTCCCGTCCTGGAGCACAGTGGCCGTGCTCGCCGCCGCGGCCCTGCTGGGCGTGTACTTCGTGCAGACCGCCTACCGCTACGGCCCCCCGGACCTCGTGGTGGCGGGGCTGACCGTGGTCGACCCCATGGTGGGCGTGCTCGTGGGCGTCACCGTGCTGGACGAACTGCGCCCCCACCTGCCCCTGTGGGTGGCCTCTGCCCTGATGGCCGCCGCCGTTGTTGCTACCGTGGGCATCATCCAGCTCTCCCGCAGCCATCCGGACGTGGTGGCCCGCCGCGAGGCACGCTGAGCCGACGCCGATCCCCGGCACCACCTGAGTCCAGAGAGGGTCACCCGTGACCGACCGCGCCCCCCGGAAGTCCGAGGACCGTCCGCTGACGGTGCTGATCGCCGCGGACACCTACCCCCCGGACGTCAACGGGGCCGCCGTGTTCTGCTTCCGCCTCGCCCGTGCGCTGCACGCCCGCGGCCATGACGTGCACGTGATCGCGGCGCGCAACGAGTCCGGCCCGGACGCCGTCGAGCACCGCCCTGAGGCCACCGTGCACCGGCTCTCCTCCGTGAAGGCGTTCACGCACGAGTACTACCGCTTCGTGATGCCGTGGCACGCGAAGTCGGGGATGCGCCGCGTCCTCCGCGAGGTCCAGCCGGACGTGGTCCACGCGCAGTGCCACTACTTCATCGGCGAGGCCGCGATCATCGAGGCCGAGCGGCGCCGCATCCGCACCGTCTCCACCAACCACTTCATCCCGGAGAACCTCGACCCCTTCCTGCCCTTCCCCCAGTGGTTCCGGGACATCGTCTCCCGGAACTCGTGGAGGGACATGGGCCGGCTCATGGGCAAGGGTGCCGCGGTCACCACCCCCACCGAGCTCGCCGCGAAGGCCATGGCGGAGAACGCCGGCCTCCAGCGGGTCCTGCCGATCTCCAACGGCATCGACGCCGCGGCCTATGAGCTCGCCCCCGGCGAGGTCGTGGAGAAGCCGGACCACCCCGTCATCCTCTTCGTGGGCCGCCTGGCCGTGGAGAAGAACGTGGAGGTGCTCATCCGGGCCGTCGCGCACCTGGCGCGCACCCGCCCCGAGCTCGACGCACACGCGGAGATCGTGGGCGACGGCGAGCAGCGCGACCGTCTCCGCGAGGTCATCGCCGCCGAGGGGGTGGAGGAGCGCGTGCACCTGCGCGGGCACGTGTCCGAGGAGGAGCTGCACCGGGCCTACCTGCGCGCGGACGTCTTCTGCCAGCCCGGCACCGCGGAGCTGCAGTCCCTGGTCTCCCTCGAGGCCATGAGCGCCTCCACCCCGGTGGTGCTCGCCGACGCGCTGGCCCTGCCCCACCTCGTGGACGACGGCGTCAACGGCTGGCTCTTCCCGCCCGGCGACCACGTCGCGCTCGCGGAGCGGATCGCCCGCGTGCTGGAGCTCCCGGCCGCCGAGCGCGCGACGATGGGGGAGGCCTCCCACGCCAAGGCGGTGCGGCACTCCGCCGAGAAGAGCGTGGACCTCTTCGAGCGGCTCTACCGCGGTGCCACGGTGGCGGAGGTCCGCGCGGCCCTCTGAGGCGACGCCGGCCCCGTCCTCGCTAGGTGTTGTGGGTCATGAGGTTCTTGGCACGAGGGCCGGGCTGAGATGAGACGAGCGGGCCTCTCCCGCAGGATGGAAGTTCCTACACCACCCATCCGCGCAAAGAGACCCACTCATGACTCACGCTAATGCACCCCTGACTCCCACCGGCCGTCTCAGGATGGTCCAACGCCACCTGAACGAGGGCATCCCGCAAGCCCATGTGGCCGCCGAGTTCCGTGTGAGCCGGCCCACGGTCGCCACGTGGGTCGCCCGCTACCGCGCCCAGGGAGAAGCCGGCCTTCAGGACCTGCCCAGCCGGCCGCACCGTTCACCTGCCCAGCTCGATCCGGTCCTGGTGGCCCAGATCCACTCCCTGCGGCGGGAGCGCAAATGGTCCGCCCGCCGGATCCATCACCACCTGCGCACTGAAGGCCACACTGTGTGTCTTCGCACCGTGGGCCGGTGGCTGCACCGGGCCGGGCTCTCCCGGCTGCGTGATCTCACCTCGGCCGGGGAAGACCTGCGACAGAAGCCGCAGCGGATCATCGCCTGCACCCCGGGGCACATGGTGCACATGGACGTGAAGAAGATCGGGCGCATCCCCGGGGGGGAGGCTGGCGTGCTCACGGCCGGGACTCCGAGAACGCGCGAGCGGCCGAACGCGGGCCTGGCCGCCGGGTCGGCTACACCTACCCTCACTCGGCGATCGACGGGTTCACCCGGCTGGCGTACACCGAGGCGTTGGAGGACGAGAAGGCGGTGACCACGATCGGGTTCTTCTGCCGGGCGAGGGCGTTCTTCGCCGCCCACGGCATCACCGTGGACCGGGTGGTCACGGACAACGGGAACAACTACCGGGCCGCGGACTTCACCCGGAAGGTGGTCTCGCTCGGGAGCCGGCACCACCGGATCCGCCCCTACACCCCGCGTCACAACGGGAAGGTCGAACGCTACAACCGGCTGATGGTGGACGAGGTCCTCTACGCCCGCCCGTACTCCTCAGAGACGGCTCGGCGTGAGGCCCTGGCGGTGTGGGTGAACCACTACAACTACCATCGGCCTCATACCTCCTGCGGGGACGCCCCGCCGGCCTCGCTGTCCCCGGCGCGAGTCAACAACGTCATGACCTCTTACAGCTAGGATGGGCGGGTCCCGCGCCGGTGCGCGGGCCAGGGGCGTTAGCTCAGTCGGTCAGAGCAGAGGACTCATAATCCTTCGGTCGCGGGTTCAAGTCCCGCACGCCCTACAGGACCCTCACCCGGTGAGGGAGAGGAACGCGCCGATCGCGAAGCCCACCACGGTGACCAGGCCGGCGGTCTCACCGCCCTCCTCGCGGGCCTCGGGCACCATCGTGTCGATGAGCATCACGAGCAGGGCGCCGGCGGCGAAGCCCTGCACGCCCCCCGTGAAGGAGGCGGGGGCGACATCCGCGAGGAGGCCGCCCGCGCCGGTCGCGAGGGTGCACACCAGGAACACGACGGTCCACTGCAGCAGCACGGAGCGTTTGGACTTGCCGGCCTTCAGCGAGTCCGCCGAGGCGGCGATGGACTCGGGCAGGTTGGACATGAAGACCGCGACGAGCAGGGCCATCGAGACCCCCTCGCCCATGGCCAGGCCGATGCCGAGCACCACCTGCTCGGGGATGCCGTCCAGCAGCGCGCCCACGGTGAGGGACGCGCCCGAGGACGCGCCGCCCCCGGAGTGCTTCGCCCGCCGCTCCACGTAGCCGTTGCCGAGGAAGTAGGCCAGCGCCCCGACCACGAGGCCCACGCCCACCGGCAGCGGGCCGGCCGCCTCGACTCCGGACTCGGCGAGCTCGAAGGACACGGAGGCGATGAGGGCTCCCGCGCCGAACGCGAGGATCAGGCCGATCGTGCCCCGGTGCCAGTCACGCAGGGTGGCGAGCACGGCGCCCAGCAGCAGCGACGACGCGGCCACCGCGCCCCAGAGAAGGGTGGTCATGGCCGCCAGCCTAGTCCTGGCGCCGTCCTGACCGCAGACGACGCCGGTCCCCGCCCCGGACCGTTCGGTCGCGTGGGGCGGGGGCCGGCGTCGGGCTTCCCGTGCCGCCGTTCAGGCCGCGGGGGTCAGGCTCAGTAGCGGCCCACCACGGAGAGCATGTTCGAGGACATGATGTTCATGTCCGTGATGACGAGGTCGGCGGTGGGGTTCAGCGCGTGGGCGATCTTGCCGTCGCCGATGTACATGGCCACGTGGTAGATGCGGCCGGTGGACTGGTTGGCCCAGAACACGAGGTCGCCGGGCTGGGCGTTGGCACGCGAGACCTTGGTGGGGGCGTTCACGTACTGGTCGTGGCTGGTGCGGGCCGCGGTGATGCCGGACTGGGCCATGGCCTGCTTCACGAGGCCCGAGCAGTCGTAGCCGTAGGGGCCGTTGCCGCCCCAGGCGTAGTAGGTGGAGGAGCTGCGGACCTTGGCGACCATGAAGTCGATCGCGGCCCGCTTGGAGGAGGACTGGCGCACGGGCTCCGGGGCCGGGGCGGGGGCCGGAGCGGTGGTGGAGGTGCGCTCGACGGCGGTGGAGGTCTTCAGGACCATGCCCGGGTGCAGCATGGTCGAGGTCGTCATGCCGTTCAGGGAGGTCAGTGCGGACATGCTCATGCCGACGCGCTGGGAGATGACCCACCAGCCGTCGCCGGCGCGCACGGTGTAGGTGCCGCCCGAGGTCGGGGCCGGGGCCGGGGCCGGGGCCGCGGTGGTGGTGCCGGTGAGGCGCAGCACGTCGCCCGGGTAGATGATCGAGGACCCGGAGAGGCCGTTGAGGCTCATCAGCTCCGAGAGGGCCACGCCGTTGGCGGCGGCGATGCGCCACAGGGTGTCGCCGGAGCGCACGGTGTAGGTGGACTCGGCGGCCTGCGCGGAGGGCGCCGCGGCGACGGTGCCCACGCCGGCGAGGGTGCCGGCGCTCAGGGCGAGGGCGAAGGAGGCCGCGGCGACGCGGTGATGACGGCGGATGGCGGGGGTGATCTCAGTCATGGCGCTACTTCCCATTCGTGACCAGCGTCCTTCGGGCAGGGCGCCACGTGGTGCCCGGGTGTAGCCGGACCGCTGGTGCGAGTGATGAACAGTGATGGAGAGACCGGGACGCAGGGTGCGAGGGGAAGCCCGGAGTGGATCGCAACCGATCCGTGATCAAAGATACCAGATCGTTATCGAAACGCAATATGAACGCCGGGGAACATCCAGGGGCAATCCACGAAATCCTGCGCTGACGAGGCCTTGCGCGCCTCGCGAGTGTGCCGCAGGACACGTTCTCCACGTCGTCGCTCCGGGCTCGTCTCGCCCGTCCACCGCCGGGGGCGCGGCAGCCCTCTCGCGGGCGCGGCGCACGGTGCCGAGGGCCGACGTCTACGCGCTCGTGGCCGGCCTCACCCTCACGGGGGTCTCGGCCTCCGGTGGGCCGGGCGCGCTAGCGTGGAGCGGTGACCGCCCCTCGCCCCCTGCGCCTCCTCCTGGACGCGCGCTACACGCGCACCGACTTCCACGACGGCATCTCCCGCTACGGGGCGAGCCTCATCGAGGCCGTCCACCGGATCACGACGTCGGGGGACGCCGACGGCGAAGGCGTCCGGACGGCCATGCTCATCGCCGACGAGCGCCAGCTGGCCCTGCTCCCCGCGGGCGTCCCGTGGCACCGGGTCTCCGGCCCCGTCTCCGTCCGGGAGCCGTTCGTGGCCCGGCAGGTCCGGGCGCTCGAGCCGGACGTGGTGTTCTCGCCGATGCAGACGATGGGCTCGTGGGGGCGGGACTACGGCCTGATCCTCACGCTGCACGACCTCATCTACTACGAGCACCCCACCCCGCCGGGGCGCCTCCCCGAGCCGATCCGCTGGCTCTGGCGGGCCTACCACCTCAGCTACGCGCCGCAGCGGCTCCTGCTGGACCGGGGCGACGCCGTGGCAACGGTCTCGCAGACCACCGCGGAGCTGATCGCCCGCCACCGCCTCACCCGCCGGCCCGTGCACGTGATCGGCAACGCGCCGCCGGACGTCGCGACGCCGCGGGACCCGGACGCCGCCCCGGAGCGGCTCTTGGTCTACATGGGCTCCTTCATGGACTACAAGGACGTGGAGTCCCTGCTGGACGCCGCCCCCGCGCTGCCGGGCTACGAGCTGCACCTGCTGTCCCCGATCCCGCCGCAGCGACGGGCCGAGCTGGAGGCCCGGCTGGCCGGACGGCGCGCCGCCGTCGGGGAGTCCGGCGCCCGGGTCCTCTTCCACGGCGGTGCCTCCGAGGCGGAGTACGCGGACCTGCTGCGGCGGGCCACGGCCCTCGTCACGCTCTCCCGGGCCGAGGGGTTCGGCCTGCCCGTCGCCGAGGCCATGGCCCACGGCACCCCCGTGATCTGCTCGGACCTGCCGATCTTCCAGGAGGTCGCGGGGGCCGGCACGCCGGCGTACCGCGGCGTGCCGCTGGACGGCGACCGCCCCGCCGCCCTCGTGGCGCGGGTGCGCGAGCTCGAAGACCCGGCGGAGTTCGCGCGGGCCTCCCGCGCGAGCGCCGCCCAGGCGGCCCGGTTCAGCTGGGACCGCTCGGCGCGGGCCCTGCTGCGGCTGGCACGCCGGGTGGCCGAGGACCGTGCTGCGGCCACAGGACGGAGGGACCGCTCCAGCCGATGAGCCAGAGCGGATCCACGTAGCGGTCGAAGAGGGCCCCTCCCACGCGCCACCCGTCCTCGCGGCGCACGCCCCAGTGGACGCACGGCACGAGGCAGTGCGCGCCCAGCGGGTCGGCTGTCCCCACCACCTCTCCCGCGGAGACGCGCGCGCCCACCGGGACCAGGGCGGTGACAGGCTCGAACGAGCTCACGAGACCGTCGTCGTGGGCGATCGTGAGCACGGGACGGTCCACCACGCCGCCGGCGAACCGCACCGTTCCGTCCGCGGGGGAGCGGACGGCCCCTGAGCCCGTCGCCAGGTCCACGCCGCGGTGCCCGCGCCCCCACGGCTGAAGGGGCGCGGCGAAGGCCCGGCGGACGTCCTGCGGTCCCGCCCCGGCCACGGGCGGGCGCCACCCGGGCCGCGCCTCGCCCGCGGCGAGCAGCCCGTGCGGCGCGGCGGCGGGATCCGCGGAGGGATCGCCCGTGAGGGGCACGGCGACGGACGTGACGAGCAGGGTGGCCAGGAGGGTGGCGAGCACCGCGAGGGCCCGCGGGCCGCGGAGGGGGCGGGGGAGCGGAGGGGATGATCCGGCCATGCGGACAGCCTGCCCGGGGCGCGCCCCGCCCGGTCCGATCGGGCCCGGGATGGGGGACGGAGCGGGGCTCTCCGCGCGCTGTGCAGGAGCGGGCCGGCCGCGTCCGGCCGACCCCGGGTGCGGTAGTCTTGGCCCCAGCGGTGTCCTGCGCCGGCGTCTCGCCGTGCGCTCGGGCACCGACTACGCGCATCAGGGTGGGCCCGCTCCGGCGAGCCCAGCCCCCACGTTCGGTCCCCCGCCTCCGCCGCCACGGCGTCGTCGGGGGTGCACGCGGGGCCCGGCAGCCGCCGTCCTGATGCCAGGGGTCGCACGTGCCGTGCGGCCGACAACCGTCAAGAACCGACCGGCAGACCGCCCGCGCGCGAAGCGCGGGGTGCCACGGCTGCCACAGAAGGGAAACGTCATGCCCGTCGTGACCATGCGCCAGCTCCTCGACTCCGGTGTCCATTTCGGCCACCAGACCCGCCGCTGGAACCCCAAGATGAAGCGCTTCATCCTCACCGAGCGCAACGGCATCTACGTGATCGACCTGCAGCAGTCGCTGTCCTACATCGATCGCGCCTACGAGTTCGTCAAGGAGACGGTGGCCCACGGCGGCACCATCCTCTTCGTCGGCACCAAGAAGCAGGCCCAGGAAGCCATCGCCGACCAGGCCGGCCGCGTGGGCATGCCCTACGTGAACCACCGCTGGCTGGGCGGCATGCTCACCAACTACTCCACGGTCTCCAAGCGCGTGCAGCGCATGAAGGAGCTCGAGGAGATCGACTTCGAGGACGTCGCCGGCTCCGGCCACACCAAGAAGGAGCTCCTGCTCCTGAACCGCGAGCTGCAGAAGCTGCAGGCCAACCTCGGCGGCATCCGCAACATGGCGAAGACCCCCTCCGCCGTGTGGATCGTGGACACCAAGAAGGAGCACCTCGCGGTCGACGAGGCCCAGAAGCTCAACATCCCCGTGGTGGCGATCCTCGACACCAACTGCGATCCGGACGAGGTCACCTACCCGATCCCGGGCAACGACGACGCGATCCGCTCCGTCAACCTGCTCACCCGCGTGGTGGCCGACGCCGTGGCCGAGGGCCTGATGGCCCGCCAGGGCGGCGGCAAGTCCGGTCAGTCCGCCGCTGAGCCGATGGCCGAGTGGGAGCGCGAGCTGCTCGAGCAGCACAACGCCGAGCAGGCCGTGAAGACCGCGGCTCCCGCCGCCGAGCAGGCCGCCCCGCAGGCCCAGGAGCAGGCCCCCGCGGCCGCCGCTCCGGCCGCCGGCGAGGCCGTGGCGCCGGGCGCCACCGAGGCGCCGGCCCTCGAGGTGCCCCAGGCCGAGGAGACCGTGGCCGAGACCGAGGCCTCGGCCCAGGCCGAGTGACCCCGTCCGGGTGAGGGGCGGCCCGGTGCTCATCGGCACCGGGCCGCCCACCCCGGATCCCATCCCCAGCACATCCCGCACCACCCCACCACGGGAAGGACCGAACGAGCATGGCGAACTACACCGCTGCTGACATCAAGGCCCTGCGCGAGCGCACCGGCGCCGGCATGATGGACGTCAAGAAGGCCCTCGACGAGGCCAACGGCGACGCTGAGAAGGCCACCGAGATCATCCGCGTGAAGGGCCTCAAGGGCGCCACCAAGCGCGAGGGCCGCTCCGCGGCCGAGGGCCTCGTGGCCGCCGCCGTCGAGAACGGCGTGGGCGTCATGATCGAGCTCAACTGCGAGACCGACTTCGTGGCCAAGGCCGAGAAGTTCATCACCCTGGGCGACGTGGTGCTGCGCGCCGCCGTCGCTTCCGGCGCCACCGACGTCGAGGGCCTGCTGGCCTCCGACCACGAGGGCCGCACCCTGGGCGACTACGTCATCGAGGAGGGCGCCCTGCTGGGCGAGAAGGTCGTCGTGCGCCGTCTGGCCCGCGTCGAGGGCTCCTTCGTGGACGCCTACCTCCACAAGACCTCCAAGGACCTGCCGGCGCAGGTGGGCGTGCTGCTCGCCGTCGACGCCGACTCCGCGGAGGCCAAGACGGCCGCGCACGACATCGCCGTGCACACCGCCGCCTACTCGCCCACGTACCTCTCCCGCGAGGACGTCCCGGCCGAGACCGTGGAGAACGAGCGTCGCATCGCCGACGAGTCCGCGCGCGCCGAGGGCAAGCCGGAGCAGGCTCTCCCGAAGATCGTGGAGGGCCGCCTGACCGGCTTCTTCAAGGAGATCGTGCTCGTGGACCAGCCCTTCGCGAAGGACCCGAAGACCACCGTCGGCAAGGTGGCCTCCGAGGCCGGCACCGCCGTCACCGGCTTCGCCCGCTTCCGCGTCGGCGCCTGATCCGCGCCGCCCGGGCCGGGCGGAGCACTCAAGACGAGCCGCGTCCCCACCTCAACGGTGGGGGCGCGGCTCGTCCCATGTCCGACGCCGTCTCCGGGTGCCGGTCCGGGGGTGGGGCCCACGACGCCGGCCGGTAGACTCGCGCACGATGCCCGCCCCGCGCCTCCGCGCGGCCGGCGGCCCCTCGTCCCCCAGTCACGCCAGGAGATCCCCATGGAGTCCAACCGCGCCCCCGCAGCCCCCCGCACGGCCGAGACCGCGCAGCAGAACGCCGACGAGACGGGCCGGCGCCGCGTCCTGCTCAAGCTCTCGGGCGAGGTGTTCGGCGGCGGGAGCGTCGGCGTGGACCCCGTGACCGTCAGCGGGATCGCCGAGCAGATCGCCGCCGCGGCCGACCGGGTGGAGATCGCCATCGTCGTCGGCGGCGGCAACTTCTTCCGCGGCGCCGAGCTCTCCGAGAGCGGCATGGACCGCCGGCGTGCCGACTACATGGGCATGCTCGGCACCGTGATGAACTGCCTGGCCCTGCAGGACTTCCTCCTCCAGGCCGGCGTGTCCACGCGCGTGCAGTCCGCCATCCACATGGAGCAGGTGGCCGAGTCCTACATCCCGCTGCGCGCCATCCGCCACATGCAGAAGGGCCGCGTCGTGATCTTCGGCGCCGGCACCGGCCTGCCCTACTTCTCCACCGACACCGTGGCCGCACAGCGGGCGCTCGAGGTGGGCGCGGACGAGGTGCTGATGGCCAAGTCCGGCGTGGACGGCGTGTACACCGCGGACCCCAAGAAGGACCCCACGGCCCGGCGCCTGGAGCACCTGACGTACGACGAGGCGCTGCTGAACAACATCCGCGTGATGGACCTGACCGCCATGACCATGTGCAAGGACAACGACCTGAGCATGCGCGTGTTCGGCATGGAGGGCCCGGGCAACGTGACCCGCGCGCTGCTCGGCGAGCCGATCGGCACCACCGTCACCCCGTGAGCCCCGCCGCGTAGGATGGCACCAGACCCGAACCGCACCACCGAGGAGAGACCGTGATCCAGGAGACCCTGCAGTCCGCGCAAGAGCAGATGGACCGCACCATCGAGGCCACGCGCGAGGACTTCGCCGCCGTGCGCACCGGCCGCGCCAACCCCGGGCTGTACTCCAAGGTGATGGTGGACTACTACGGCTCCTACACCCCGCTGCAGCAGCTCGCGTCCTTCACCACCACGGACGCCCGCACGCTGCTCATCACGCCCTTCGACACCAGCGCCCTGCGCAACATCGAGAAGGCGCTGTCCGAGTCGGAGATCGGCGCCAACCCGTCCAACGACGGCAAGGTCATCCGCGTGGTCATGCCGGAGCTGACCGAGGAGCGCCGCAAGGAGTACGTGAAGCTCGTGAAGTCGAAGGCGGAGGAGCACAAGGTCTCCATCCGCAACGCCCGCCGCAAGGCCAAGGAGGCCATGGACAAGGCGGTCAAGGACGGCGAGATCGGCGAGGACGAGGGCACGCGCGGCGAGAAGGACCTGGACGCGCTGACCAAGAAGCACGTCGACCTCGTGGACGAGATGTCGAAGAAGAAGGAAGCGGAGCTGCTCGAGGTCTGATCCTCGCGCTCCGGCGTCCCGCCTCGATGACACCCGCCCCCATCCCCGCGCCCCCGCGCGGCGGCCGCGACCTCAAGTCCGCCGTCGTCGTGGGGGTCGGCCTGTTGGGCGTCGCCCTGGTGGGCCTCGTGTGGCTGCCGTGGGTGCTGGTGACGCTCCTCGTGGCGCTGCTGCTGGGCGGGGTCTCCGAGGTGGCGGCCGCCGTGCGGGGGATCGGGATGGACGTCCCACGCCCGCCGCTGTGGATCGCCGCGGCGGCCCTGCCGCTGGCCACGTGGTGGGGCGGCGTCCCCGCCCTGTTCCTGGCGCTGCTCGCCTCACTCCTGGCCGTGTGCCTCTGGACGGCGGCCACGCGGCGTCGACCCACGGGGCAGTTCATCCTCGCCGGCGTGTTCGTGGTGCTGTGGGCCCCCTTCCTGCTCTCCTTCGGCGTGGCGCTGTTCGCCCAGCCGCACGGGCGCATGATGGTGCTGTGCCTGCTCCTCATGGTGGTGTCCAACGACACGTTCGGCTACGCCGTGGGCTACCGCTTCGGCCGCACGCCCATCGCCCCGCGCATCAGCCCCAAGAAGTCGTGGGAGGGCCTCGGCGGCTCCCTGGCCGGCTCCGTGCTGGTGGGCGTCGTGGCGGTGCCGCTGCTGGTGGGCCAGCCCTGGTGGGTGGGCGCGCTGCTGGGCGTGCTCACCGTGGCGGCCGCCACGTGCGGCGACTTCTCCGAGTCCATGGTCAAGCGCGAGCTCGGCATCAAGGACATGTCCTCGATGCTCCCGGGCCACGGCGGGATCATGGACCGACTTGACTCCCTGGTCTTCGCGGCGCCCGTGGCCTACACGGTCATGGCGCTGCCGTTCACCTGATCCCCTTCCCCCGCCGCCCCGCACCGCGGGGCTCCGACCCACCCCGCAGGAGACGCCATGACCCCCCGCCCCCCGAAGGACGCCGTTCCCTCCGCCGACCACGTCTTCGAGACCGTCGAGTCGGACGAGATCGGCTACGAGCCCACCCACGTGGACGCGTTCATGGAGCGCGCCCGCGAGGCCGCCGAGGGACGCGGCGAGCTCACCCCCGAGCAGGTGCGCCAGGCTCGCTTCGCCACCGTGGACGGCGGCTACGCCACCGACGAGGTGGACGACGCCCTGGACCGCCTCGAGGAGGCCCTCACCGCCGCTGAGCGGGACGCCGTCGTGCGCGAGCACGGCGACGGCGAGTGGGACGCCGCGCTCGAGGAGAACACCCGCGAGCTCCTGGACCGCGCGGACCGCGCACCCGCCGAGCGCTTCCGCCGCCCCACCCGCGAGGACGCCCCCGCCTACGCCGTCGACGACGTCGACGCCCTCCTCGACCGACTCCGCGCGACCCTCGGGAGCACGGATCGCGTCACCGCTGAGCGCGGCGACGCCGCGGACCGTCCGCTGACCGCCGACGACGTCCGCCGGTCGTCCTTCGCCGAGGCCGAGGGCCGCGACGGCTACGACGAGGCGCAGGTGGACGCCTACCTGGACGCCGCCGTCGACGTGCTGCTGCGCCGCGGCTGACCCGCCCGGCGTCCAGGACCGCCTCGCCCGGCGCGGGGCGGTCCCGGGCGCCGATTGCAAATCGCGTCCACCATGTGACTACAATCACATTTCAGACGCGCCCTGACGCCGCCCACCCCCGCCGCGCAGGACGCCTCCACCCTCGCCCCTCACCTGGGGCGACGTATGGAAGGCTGAGTTCATGACCCTGGTGCACCCCACCCCCGTGGAGCACGGCTCCCCCGATCCCGCCGCCGGCCACACCCCCCTCGAGGACGGGCACGCGTCCGCGGGCGCGACGCTGCAGGTGCTCGACGCCGAGGGGAGCCGCGTCCCCTCGCCGGAGCTCGATCCGTGGCTGGAGGACGTGGACGCCGCCGTCCTCGCGGACCTCTTCCGCAGCATGACCGTCGTGCGCCGGCTGGACACGGAGGCCACCCACCTGCAGCGCCAGGGTGAACTCGCCCTGTGGCCCCCGCTGCTGGGCCAGGAGGCGTCCCAGGTGGGCTCGGCCGCCGCCCTGCGCGCGGACGACTTCGTCTTCCCCTCGTATCGCGAGAACGGCGTGGCCCTGCTGCGCGGCGTCCCCGCCCTGGACCTGCTGCGCGTGTGGCGGGGATCCACGTTCTCCGGCTGGGATCCCAAGACCACCGGCGTGGCCACCCAGCAGATCATCATCGGCGCCCAGGCGCTGCACGCCGTCGGCTACGCGATGGGCGTCCAGCGCGACCAGGCCGACGCCGCCACGATCGTCTACTTCGGCGACGGCGCCACGAGCCAGGGCGACGTGAACGAGGCCATGGTCTTCAGCGCGACCTACCAGTCGCCCGTCGTGTTCTTCTGCCAGAACAACCACTGGGCCATCTCCGAGCCCGTGGGGCTGCAGGCCCGCCGGAACATCGCGGACCGCCCGTGGGGCTTCGGCATCCCCGCCCTGCGCGTGGACGGCAACGACGTCCTCGCGGTGCTGGCGGCCACGCGCCAGGCTGTGGCCCGCGCGGCCGAGGGCGGCGGCCCCACCTTCATCGAGGCGGTCACCTACCGCATGGGCCCGCACACCACCGCGGACGACCCCACGCGCTACCAGGACCCCGAGGTGCTCGAGGCCTGGCGCGCCCGCGACCCCCTGGCGCGTGTCGAGGCGCACCTGGCCTCGCTCGGCGAGGACGTGGACGCGATCCGCGCCGAGGCCCAGGCGGCCGCCGACGAGCTGGCCGCGGAGGTCCGCCGCGCGCTCGAGGGCCTCGTGGAGGACGGGCCGGACACGATGTTCTCGGAGGTGTACGCGGAGCCGCACCAGGAGCTGGAGCGCCAGCACCGGGACCACGGGCTGTTCCTGGCCCAGTTCGACGACGAGGAGGCAGGCGCATGAGCGAGCGCATGACGTTCGGCCGCGCGATCAACCGCGGCCTCCACCGGGCCCTGGCGGAGGACCCCAAGGTCCTGCTCATGGGCGAGGACATCGGCGCGCTCGGCGGTGTCTTCCGGATCACGGACGGGCTCCAGGAGGAGTTCGGCAGGGACCGCGTGCTGGACACCCCGCTCGCCGAGTCCGGGATCGTCGGCACGGCCGTGGGCCTGGCGATGCGCGGCTACCGGCCCGTCGTCGAGATCCAGTTCGACGGCTTCGTGTACCCGGCCTTCGACCAGATCGTGGCGAACCTGGCCAAGCTGCGGGCCCGTACCCGGGGCGCCGTGCCCATGCCGGTGACCGTCCGCATCCCCTTCGGCGGCGGCATCGGCTCGCCCGAGCACCACTCCGAGTCGCCCGAGGCGTACTTCCTGCACACCGCGGGCCTGCGCGTGGTCTCCCCGTCCTCTCCGCAGGACGGCTACGACATGATCCGCGGCGCCATCGCCTCGGACGACCCGGTCATCTACCTCGAGCCCAAGCGCCGCTACCACGACAAGGGTGAGGTGGACGTGGACGCCGCCGTCCCGCCGCTGAGCCCCGCGCGCATCCTGCGCCCCGGCTCCGACGTCACGCTCGTCTCGTACGGACCGCTCGTGAAGACGGCCCTGCAGGCCGCCGAGGTGGCCGCCGAGGAGGGCGTGGACGTGGAGGTCGTGGACCTGCGCAGCCTCTCGCCGATCGACACGGGCCTGGTGGAGTCCTCGGTGCGCCGCACCGGCCGGCTCGTGGTGGCCCACGAGGCCTCCCGCACGGGCGGCCTGGGCGCGGAGCTCGTGGCCACCGTGGCCGAGCGCGCGTTCCACTGGCTCGAGGCTCCGCCGGTGCGCGTCACCGGCATGGACGTCCCCTACCCGCCGGCCAAGCTCGAGCACCTGCACCTGCCGGACCTCGACCGCATCCTCGACGGCGTGGACCGCGCGATGGGCCGGCCCAACTCGCTGGACTCCGTGGACGCGTTCGCCGCCCCGCAGACCGCAGAGCAGTTCCTCGCCGCGCACGCCGCCGGCGCCGACGGGGAGGAGACCCGATGAGCCAGAAGACGTTCCGCCTGCCCGACCTGGGCGAGGGCCTGACCGAGTCCGACATCGCCATGTGGCGCGTCGCCGTCGGCGACGCGGTCACCGTCAACCAGACCCTCGCCGAGGTCGAGACGGCCAAGGCCGTCGTCGAGGTCTCGAGCCCCTTCGCCGGCGTCGTGGCCCAGCTGCACGCCGAGGAGGGCGCCACCGTCGAGGTGGGCGCCCCGCTCGTCACCTTCACGGTGGAGGGCGCCGGGGACGATCCCGCAGGCTCCGACGGCGACGGCGGCCGGGTGCCCACGCTCGTGGGCTACGGCGCCGCGCCCGACGCCGGCAAGCCGGGTCGGCGCGCCCGCCGCGGCGCGGGCCCGTCCACCGCGGTCGAGTCGGCCCCCGTCGCCGGCCCCGAGGAGGCCCCCGACGCCCCGGGCGAGGCGCCGGCGCTCGCCGCGGACACGGAGCCCATCGCCCCGGCCGTCGAGCGCGGCACGGGGGAGCGCCCCCGGTGCACCCCGCCGGTGCGCCTGTTCGCCAAGCGCAGCGGGGTCGACCTGACGTCCCTGACCGGCTCGGGGGCCGGCGGGGTGATCACCCGCGAGGACGTCGAGGCGTTCCTGCGGGCCGCCCAGCCCGCGGCCGCAGAGCCCGCGGCCGCGTCGTCCGCTGGCGGTGCGACCGGCTCCGTGCGCACCCTGGGCGGGCGTCCCCGCGAGGTGGACGTCCCCGTCAAGGGCGTGCGCAAGGCGACCGCGGCGGCCATGGTGCAGTCGGCGTTCACCGCGCCGCACGTCACCGAGTTCCTCCAGGTGGACGTGACCGAGACCCTCGAGCTGCTGGCCGAGCTCAAGGCCGACCGCGCGTTCCGCGACGTCAAGCTCACCCCCATGACGCTCACCGCCCGGGCCTGCCTGCTGGCCATGGAGCGCACCCCGGACGTCAACGCGCGCTGGGACGAGGCGCGCGGCGTGATCGTGCAGCAGAACGCCGTGAACCTCGGCTTCGCCGCCGCGACGCCCCGCGGGCTCATGGTGCCCAACGTCAAGGACGCCCAGGCCATGGACCTCAGGGCCCTGGGCCAGGCGATCGCCGGGCTGACGTCGACGGCGCGCGAGGGCGCGCTGGGTCCGGCCGAGCTGACGGGCGGCACGTTCACCATCACCAACGTCGGCGTGTTCGGCGTGGACACCGGCACCCCCATCATCAACCCGGGGGAGGCGGCGATCCTGTGCCTCGGCGCCGTGCGCCGCATGCCGTGGGAGCACCGCGGGGAGATCGCGCTGCGCGACGTCGTCACGCTCTCGCTCTCCTTCGACCACCGCCTCGTGGACGGCGAGCAGGGCTCGCGCTTCCTCGCCGACGTCGGTGCGATGCTGCGCCGGCCCGGGATGACCCTGGCGATGGTCTGACGCTCAGGCGTGGGCCGCGGCGGCGGCCCACGCCATCGCGATCAGGGTCGCCCGACGCGCGGCCCGGTCCGCGGGCGTGCGGCGCACGGAGCGCGGCGTCGAGTTGAGCAGCCCCAGGACCGCCTGGGCCCGGAAGACCGCCGCGGCGGCGTCGTCGTCGGGGTGCAGCGCGGTGAGCTGCCGCGCCCACACGTCGATGTAGGCGCGCTGCGTGGCCGTGACCTCGGCGCGCTCGGCGGCGGGCAGCGCCCGAAGGTCCCGGTCCTGCACGCGGATCACGTCCCGGTTCTCCAGGGCGAAGTCGGCGTGGAAGGCGATGAGCGCGCGCAGCACGGGCTCGCCCGGGGCCTGCGTGCCCTCCGTGGCGAGCGCGCCCGCCAGGAGGTCGCGGCTGGCCGTCTCCAGGATCTCCCGAAGCACGGCCGCCTTGTTCGCGAAGTGCCGGTAGACGGCGGGCCCGCTGATCCCGCATGCCGCGCCGATGTCCTCGAGGCGCACCGCGTCGAACCCGCTCGCCGCGAACAGTCGGGCGGCCGCGGCCAACAGGTCCGCCCGGCGCCGAGCCTTCGCGGCCAGACGGGCCGTGGGGGCGGGTGCGTCGGCGCGGGGCGGGGCCGCGCCCGGGGTCTCGGCGGAGGGTGCGGCGGAGGGTGCTGCGGAGGGCATGCCTGCCACTCTAGGGCGGGTCCGACGGGGCCGTGACGGCGTTTGCGCCCGTGATCCTGATCACTACACTGGGGACAGGTTCAGTTAGTGATCATTCACTGGAAGGGGTCTCATGACCGCCGGTCCCACCGCGGAGGCATCCGCCGCGCCCGCCAGCGCCGCCGAGCGCCACGCCGCCGGCCATGCCCGCCTCGAGGCGGAGCTCGCCGAGCTCGTCGCCCGCACCGCGCTCGGCGGCTCCGAGTCCGCCCGCGCGCGGCACACCGGCCGCGGCAAGCTCCTGGTGCGGGACCGCATCGACGCGCTCCTCGACGAGGGCTCGCCGTTCCTCGAGATCGCCGCGCTCGCCGCGCACGGCGTGTACGGCGAGGACAGCCCGGCCGCCGCCGGCGTCGTGGCGGGCATCGGCCTGGTCCACGGCCGCGCCGTGATGGTGGTGGGCAACGACGCCACCGTGAAGGGCGGCACCTACTACCCGCTGACCGTGAAGAAGCACCTGCGTGCCCAGGAGATCGCCCTCGAGAACCACCTGCCCTGCCTCTACCTCGTGGACTCGGGCGGCGCGTTCCTGCCGAAGCAGGACGAGGTGTTCCCGGACCGGGAGCACTTCGGCCGGATCTTCCGCAACCAGGCACTGCTCTCCTCGCGCCGGATCCCGCAGCTCGCGGCCGTGTGCGGCTCCTCCACCGCGGGCGGCGCGTACGTGCCCGCCATGTGCGACGAGACCGTGATCGTCCGCGAGCAGGGCACCATCTTCCTCGGAGGCCCGCCCCTCGTGAAGGCCGCGATCGGCGAGGACGTCACCCCCGAGGACCTCGGCGGCGGGCGCCTGCACGCCGAGCGCTCGGGCGTGGCGGACCACCTGGCCGACGACGACGTCCACGCCCTGCAGCTGCTGCGGGACATCGTGGCCACCCTGCCCGCGCCGGCCCGCCCCGCGTGGGAGGTGCACCCCTCCCTCGAGCCCGCGAAGGACCCGGGGGAGCTGACCTCCGTGGTGCCGGTGGACGTCAACGCCCCGTACGACGTGCACGAGGTGATCGACCGCCTCGTGGACGCCGACTCGGTGCACGAGTTCAAGCCGCTCCACGGCACCACGCTCGTCACCGCCTTCGCCCGCATCGACGGCCACCCCGTGGGCATCCTGGCCAACAACGGCATCCTCTTCGGCGACTCGGCCCGCAAGGGCGCGCACTTCATCGAGCTGTGCGACCAGCGCGGCATCCCGCTGCTGTTCCTCCAGAACATCTCCGGCTTCATGGTGGGCCGGGACGCGGAGGCTGGCGGCATCGCCCGCGACGGCGCGAAGATGGTCACCGCCGTCGCCACGTGTCGCGTGCCCAAGCTGACCGTGGTGATCGGCGGCTCGTTCGGCGCCGGCAACTACGCGATGTGCGGCCGCGCCTACTCCCCGCGGTTCCTCTGGATGTGGCCCAACGCCCGCATCTCCGTGATGGGCGGGCCGCAGGCCTCCGCCGTGCTGACCCAGGTCAAGCAGGACCAGCGCGCCGCGAAGGGGGAGGAGCCGATGACCGCCGAGGAGGTCGAGGCCTTCCAGGCCCCCGTGCGGCAGCAGTACGACGAGCAGGGCAGCCCCCTCTACTCCACGGCCCGCCTGTGGGACGACGGCATCATCACCCCCGGCCAGACCCGCCGCGTGCTCGCCATGGCCCTCGACGTCATCTCCCGTGCCCCCCTGCCGGACGCCCGCTTCGGCCTCTTCCGGATGTGAGCCTGACCATGACCCAGACCCCCGCCGAGGGCCCCGCCCTCTTCGACACCGTCCTCGTGGCCAACCGCGGCGAGATCGCCGTGCGCGTGATCCGCACCCTGCGCCGCCTCGGCATCCGCTCCGTGGCGGTGTTCTCCGACGTCGACGCCGGCGCCCGCCACGTGCGCGAGGCGGACCTCGCCGTCCGCCTCGGCCCGGCCCCCGCCCGCGAGTCCTACCTGGACGTGGACGCGGTGGTGGCGGCCGCCGTCCGAACCGGGGCGCAGGCCGTGCACCCCGGCTACGGGTTCCTCTCCGAGAACGCGGACTTCGCCCGGGCGCTCGAGGCGGCCGGCGTCGTCTTCGTGGGCCCGCCCGTGGCGTCGCTGGACGCGATGGCGGACAAGATCCGCGCCAAGGAGACCGTCTCGGCGCGGGACGTGCCGGTGGTGCCGGGCATCGCCGACCCCACGCTCACCGACGATCAGATCCTGGCCGAGGCGCAGCGCGTCGGCTTCCCGCTGCTGATCAAGCCCTCCGCGGGCGGCGGCGGCAAGGGGATGGTGGCCGTGCACACCGCGGACGAGCTGCCGGCCGCGCTGGCCTCCGCACGCCGCACCGCGCGCTCCGCGTTCGGGAACGACACCCTCCTGCTCGAGCGGCTCATCACCGCCCCGCGGCACATCGAGGTGCAGGTCTTCGCGGACACCCACGGGCGCACCGTGCACCTGGGGGAGCGGGAGTGCTCCCTGCAGCGCCGCCACCAGAAGGTGATCGAGGAGGCGCCCGCGCCCCTGCTCACCGGCCTGGCGCACGGCGCCGAGCTGCGCGCCCGTCTCGGCAGGGCCGCCGTGGACGCCGCGGAGTCCGTGGGCTACGTGGGGGCCGGCACCGTGGAGTTCCTCGTCTCGGACGAGGACCCGGACGAGTTCTTCTTCATGGAGATGAACACCCGTCTGCAGGTGGAGCACCCCGTGTCCGAGGAGGTCGTGCGGGTGCGCGGCGAGCGCGTGGACTTCGTGGAGCTGCAGCTGTGGATCGCCGCCGGACAGGACCTGGGCTTCGGCCAAGAGGACGTCACCCTGGAGGGGGCGGCCGCCGAGGCCCGCGTCTACGCCGAGGACCCCGCGCACGGGTTCCTCCCCGCCGCCGGGCCCGTGCTGCTGTGGGAGCCGCCGCGGGGGGAGGGGGTCCGCGTGGACACCCTGCTCTTCCCGCCGGACTCCGAGGACGACGCCCCCGGCCGGTCCGAGGGCCCGGACCAGCCCGAGGTCACCGGTCACTACGACCCCATGGTCGTCAAGGTGATCGCCTCCGGCGTGGACCGCCCCCAGGCACTGGACCGCCTCGAGGCGGCGCTCGCGGAGTCGGTGCTGTTCGGGGTCACGAGCAACCTGGCGTGGCTGCGGGACCTCGTGGCGCGCGACGACGTCCGGGCCGGCCGCCTGAGGACCTCCCTGATCGACGAGGCACCGGCATGGGAGGCCCCCGCCCCCCGCGCGGCGGTCTGGGACGCGGCCGGCGCCGCCTTCGCCCCGGAGGCCCTCACCTCCGCGCTCACGGTCCAGGGGATCGACGAGGCGACCCTGGCCGCGTCCGGTCTGCGGGTGCAGCCGGCCGGCGCCTGGCACCGCCAGGACGCCTGGCGCGCCGCGGGCGCCCCCGCCCCCGCGCTGCCCCTGCGCTGGGAGGACCTCTCCGTGCTGTGGCGCGGGCCCGGGTCGGTGGCCCCGGAGGACGGGCCGTCCGCGCAGGACGGGGCGGAGCCCGGGGACGCGGGCGGTCGATCGCTGCGCCACCCCGCGGACCCGGACGCCGCGTGGGTCCACTCCGGCGGGCACACCTGGCGAATCGAGCGGCTGGGCCGCGCCGAGCGCGTGGCGGCGTCGCGCGCCGCGGCCGCCGCGCGTCGTGCCCCCGCCGGCGCCGGCTCCCCGGAGGCCTGGGCTCCCATGCCGGGCACCGTCGTCGCGGTGTCCGTGTCCACCGGCGAGCACGTCGAGGCCGGCGCCGAGCTGGCCGTCCTCGAGGCCATGAAGATGGAGCACCCCGTCACCGCGGGCGTCGCCGGCGTCGTCACCGTCCACGTCCGTCCCGGCGAGTCCGTGCCCGCGCGCGGGCTGGTCGCCACCGTCACCCCTCACACCCCCGGCACCGCCGATGTGCCCACCACCTCTGGAGAGTCCGCATGAGCACCAAGCACCGCACCCTGCCCGCCCTCGAGGAGGACTACCAGGTCCTCTCCGACACCGTCCGCGAGTTCGCGGACGAGGTCGTGGCCCCCGTCTCCGCCGAGCTCGACGCCCGGCACGAGTTCCCGTACGAGATCGTGAAGCAGATGGGCGAGATGGGCCTGTTCGGCCTGCCCTTCCCCGAGGAGTTCGGCGGCATGGGCGGCGACTACTTCGCCCTCGCCCTTGCGCTCGAGCAGCTCGGCCGCGTCAACCAGTCGGTGGCCATCACCCTCGAGGCGGGCGTCTCCCTCGGCGCGATGCCGCTGCTGAAGTTCGGCACCCAGGAGCAGAAGGAGCGCTGGCTGCCCAGCCTCGTGGCGGGCGAGAACCTGGCCGGCTTCGGCCTCACCGAGCCCGGCGCCGGCTCCGACGCCGGCGGCACCCAGACCACCGCGGTGCTCGAGGACGGCATGTGGCGCATCAACGGCGCCAAGGAGTTCATCACCAACTCCGGCACGGACATCACGAGCCTCGTCACCGTCACCGCGGTGACCGGCACGGTGGAGGGCAAGACCGGCCCCGACGGCCGCCCCGCGAAGGAGATCTCCACGATCCTCGTGCCCGCCGGCACCGAGGGCTTCACCGTGGCCAAGCCGTACGACAAGGTCGGCTGGAACTCCTCCGACACCCACGCCCTGCACTTCACCGACGTGCGCGTCCCCGAGGAGAACCTGCTCGGCACCCGCGGCCGCGGCTTCGCGAACTTCCTCGAGATCCTCGACGAGGGCCGCATCGCCATCGCCGCGCTCGCCACGGGTGTGGCCCAGAGCTGCGTCGACGAGTCGGTCGCCTACGCGAAGCAGCGCACCTCGTTCGGCCAGAGGATCGGCACGTTCCAGGCCGTCTCCTTCAAGATCGCCCGCATGCAGGCCCGCGCCCACGCCGCGCGCCTGGCCTACTACGAGGCGGCGCAGAAGATGCTGGCCGGCAAGCCGTTCAAGACCGAGGCCGCCATGGCGAAGATGATCGCCGGCGAGGCGGCCATGGACAACGCCCGCGACGCCACCCAGGTGTTCGGCGGCTACGGCTTCATGAACGAGACCCTTGTTGCCCGCCACTACCGCGACTCCAAGATCCTCGAGGTCGGCGAGGGCACCACCGAGGTGCAGCTCATGCTGATCGCGCGCGACCTGGGGCTGTGACGGTGGCGGAGACCCCCGAGCCGGGCGCGGAGAACACAGGGCCCGAGGTCATCGAGCAGCGCGGGCGCTACGCGGACGAGCTCGCGGTGGGCCAGGTGTACCTGCACCGGCCCGGCCGCACGCTCACGGAGGCGGACAACGTCCTCTTCACCACGCTGACGATGAACCCGCAGGCGCTGCACCTGGACCACGCATACGCGGCCGCGCAGCCCTTCGGGAAGCCGCTCGTGAACTCCATGCTCACGCTGTCCACGCTTGTGGGCCTCGCCGTCGGGCAGACGACGCAGGGCACGCTCGTGGCGCAGCTCGGGCTGGGGGAGATCGCCTTCCCGCACCCCGTGTTCCACGGGGACACCCTCTACGGGCGCTCGGAGGTCACCGCGGTCCGGGAGTCCTCCTCGCGACCGGGCCAGCGCATCGTCGCCTTCCAGATGACGGGGGAGAACCAGCACGGCGACGTCGTCGTGCGGGCCCAGCGCACCTGCCTCATGTGGACGGCGTCGGCCCACGCCGAGGCGAAGGCGAAGCAGGGCTCCATGGAGACCCGGGCATGAGCGCCCCCACGGCGGCCGGGCCCCTGGCCCTCGGCCCGGCCGTGATGTTCACGCCGGCGGACCGCCCCGAGCGCTTCGCCAAGGCCCTCGACCGCGCCGACGCGGTGATCCTCGACCTCGAGGACGCCGTCACGCCGGCCTCCCGCCCGGCCGCCCGCGACGCCGTGCGAGCTGCCTGGGAAGGCCGGGCCACGGGCGGCACGGACGGCGGACCGCTCGCCGCGGACCGCGTCGTCGTGCGCGTGAACCCGGCGGGCACGCCGGACCACGCCGCGGACCTGGCGATGCTCGCGGAGACCGGGTGGCGCACGCTCATGCTCGCCAAGGCGGAGTCCGCCGCGCAGGTGGACGGCCTCGTGGCGGCGCTGGGGGAGGACGTGCGCGTCGTGGCCCTGTGCGAGACCGCGGCGGGCATCCTCGCCGCGCCCGCCCTCGCGGCGCACCCCCACGTGGGTGCGCTGATGTGGGGCGCGGAGGACCTCGTGGCGTCCATGGGCGGCACGTCCTCGCGCACGGCCGACGGCGCCTACCGCCCCGTCGTCCGGCACGCACGAGCGACCGTGCTGCTCGCCGCCGCCGCCCACGGCACGGCGGCGTGGGACGCGGTGTTCCTCGACCTGCACGATCACGCGGGCCTCGCCGCGGAGGCCGAGGACGCCGTCGCGCTCGGGTGCGCGGCCACCGTGTGCCTCCACCCGGCGCAGGCCCCCGTGGTGCGTGAGGCCTACGCCCCGAGCGAGGAGGCGGTGGCCCGGGCCCGACGCGTGCTCGCGGCGGCCGAGGGGGCGCACGGCGCCTTCGAGCTGGACGGCACCATGGTGGACGAGGTGGTGCTCGCCCAGGCCCGGCTGACCCTCGGGCGGGTGCCGGCGGGGGACTGAACGGCTGTATACAGGAAGGGCGCCGCGGGAGGCATTCCGCGGCGCCGTCGCGTTCCAGTCGGCCTCAGTCCGCGCCGAGCTCCATGACGAGCTCGGTGATGACGGCGGCGCGGGCATTGGAGAAGACCTTCTCCTCGCCCACCACCTCGAACCCCCGGCGGGAGAGGACCCTGACGGTGCCCGCGTTGTCCTCGGCCACGTGGGCCCGCACGGGGCGGTGCGCGTACCCGCGCAGGAACTCGTCCACGGCCGAGGTGGTCAGCCCGAGGCCCCAGAACTCCTGCGCCGTCCAGAAGGAGAGCTCGGCGGCGTCGTCCTGCTCGGAGCAGATCAGCGCGCCCACGGCGCGGCCCTCGTGCTCGATGGTGTGCACCTGGACGCGGGGGTCGCGCAGCAGGGTGCCCCAGTGATGGTCGAAGACCCCGCGGTCGGCAGGGCTGCGGGGGGCGATTCCGGACATCTGGTTCGCGTCCTCGTCCTGCTGGTGCACGAAGAACTCGTCCAGGTCCTCGGGGCGGACGTCACGAAGGGGCACGGCGGTGGACCTCTCGGGTGAGCGGGCGGGCGGCGGCGGCCGTCCGCAGTCTTTCGGCAACGCTATCACCGGGGGACTGGCAGGGGCCGTCGTCACAATCGGTCACGCACTGGCGTATGTATACAAAGTGGTTGACGCGCGGAGCATTCGCGGGAGAGGATGTGAGCGCCATCACACACCGCTCCGCCCGCTCCGCGGCCGGACGCCCGCCCCCTGAGGGAGCACCCATGTCACCCCACTCCGTCGCGCCACCGGCGCCGACCCCCGAGCAGTTCCGCGCGGCCCAGCAGTCCGAGGAGTTCACGGAGCTGCGCCGCACGTACCGCTCGTTCGCGTTCCCCATGACGGTCGCGTTCTTCGTCTGGTACCTGCTGTTCGTCATCCTGGGGGCGTTCTTCCCGCAGGTCATGGCCATCCGCCTCCACGACAACATCACGCTGGGCCTGGTCCTCGGCCTGCTGCAGTTCGTCACCACGTTCGCCATCACGGCGGCGTACGTCCGCTTCGCCAACCGCACCCTCGACCCGCGCTCCACGGCGCTGCGCGAGCGCCTCGAGCGCGAGGCGGGCTCCCACGCGGCCGACCCCACGGAGGAGATCCGATGAGCACCCACGCCCCCCTCCTGGCCGCGGAGGCCGTCGGCAACCCGATGGTCAACATCGGCATCTTCGCGGCGTTCGTCGTCGTCACCCTCGTCGTCGTGATCCGGGCCTCCAAGACCTCGGGCTCCTCGGCGGACTTCTACGCGGGAGGCCGAGGCTTCTCCGGCACCCAGAACGGCACCGCCATCGCGGGCGACTATCTCTCGGCGGCCTCGTTCCTCGGCATCGTCGGCGCGATCGCCCTCTACGGCTATGACGGCTTCCTGTACTCGATCGGCTTCCTCGTGGCGTGGCTCGTCGCCCTGCTCCTCGTGGCGGAGCTGCTGCGCAACACAGGCAAGTTCACGATGGCCGACGTGCTCTCGTTCCGCCTGCGCCAGAAGCCGGTGCGCATCGCCGCCGCCTTCGGCACCATGGCCGTCTGCCTCTTCTACCTCCTGGCCCAGATGGCCGGCGCGGGCGGCCTCGTCGCCCTGCTGCTCAACATCACGGACAGGGGCGGCCAGGCGCTCGTGATCGTGATCGTGGGCGTGCTCATGATCGCCTATGTCCTCATCGGCGGCATGAAGGGCACCACCTACGTCCAGATCATCAAGGCGATCCTGCTCATCCTCGGCGCGGGCGTCATGACCGTGTGGGCGCTCGCCCTCTTCGGCTTCGACTTCAACGCGATGCTCGGCCGGGCCGTCGAGCTCAACCCCAAGGGTGAGGCCATCCTCGAGCCGGGCCTGCAGTACGGCAAGGACTTCACCACGCGCCTGGACTTCGTCTCCCTGGGCCTCGCGCTCGTCCTCGGCACCGCCGGCCTGCCGCACGTCCTGATGCGCTTCTACACCGTGCCCACGGCCAAGGAGGCCCGCAAGTCGGTGGTGTGGGCGATCGTGCTCATCGGCGCCTTCTACCTCTTCACCCTGGTGCTGGGCTACGGCGCCGGCGCACTGATCGGCCCCGAGCGCATCCTCGCCGCTCCCGGCGGCGTGAACTCGGCGGCCCCGCTGCTGGCGTTCGAGCTCGGCGGGTCGATCCTGCTCGGGCTGATCTCGGCGGTCGCCTTCGCGACGATCCTCGCGGTCGTCGCCGGCCTCGCCCTCACGGCGGCGGCGTCCTTCACGCACGACGTGTGGGGCCCCGTGATCGCGAAGAAGCCCCTGTCCTCGGAGGATGAGGTGCGCATCGGCAAGATCACCGTGGTGGTCATCGGCATCCTCGCCATCCTCGGCGGCATCGGCGCCCAGGGCCAGAACGTCGCGTTCCTCGTGGCGCTCGCCTTCGCCGTGGCCGCCTCGGCGAACCTCCCGACCATCCTGTACTCCCTGTTCTGGAAGGGCTTCACCACGCGCGGCGCCCTCTGGTCCATGTACGGCGGCCTGCTCTCCGCGATCGTCCTGATCGTGTTCTCCCCGGTCATGTCCGGCAACCCGGCCGCCATGATCCCGAGCGCGGACTTCGTGCTCTTCCCGCTGAAGAACCCGGGCGTCGTCTCGATCCCGCTGGCCTTCTTCCTCGGCTGGCTCGGCTCCGTGACGTCCTCGCGCGCCGAGGACCCGGGCAAGCAGGCCGAGATGGAGGTCCGCTCCCTCACCGGCATCGGCGCCGAGAAGGCCGTGAGCCACTGACGCCGCGGGCATCCGCCCACCCCTGACGACGGCGGGGCTGCACCCTCACGGGTGCGGTCCCGCCGTCGTCGTCCCCGGCATCCCGGCACTCCACCGTCCCGCCCTCCTCCCAGCCGCCGCTGGCATGATGGCCCGGTGACCCACGGATCCCTCGCCGACTACACCCTCCCGGCCCCCGGCGTCCGCGCCGACGACCCCTCCGGCGGAGGCGACGGCGCCCCCCGCCGCGTCGCCCTCCTCGGCTCGACCGGCTCGATCGGGACCCAGGGCCTGGACGTCATCGAGCAGGACCCCGAGCGGTTCCGGGCCGTCGCGCTGGCGGGCGGCTCCAACACCGCCCTCCTGGCCGAGCAGGCCGTCCGCCACGGCGTCGAGGCGGTGGGCTCCGCCACGGCGGGCGCGGAGGAGCTGCGCGCGGCGATCGCGGCGGCCGCCGCACGCCTCGGCCGCCCGGCTCCCGCCGCCGAGCTCTTCACGGGCCCCGAGGCGGCCACCCGCATCGCGGCCTGGACCGGCGCGGACACCGTGCTCAACGGCATCACCGGCTCGATCGGCCTGCGCCCCACGCTCGCGGCCCTCGAGGCGGGCCACCGCCTCGCCCTGGCGAACAAGGAGTCGCTCATCGTGGGGGGCGCGCTCGTCAGGGCCGCCGCGGCGCCCGGCCAGCTCGTCCCCGTGGACTCCGAGCACTCCGCGCTGGCCCAGGCGCTCCGCGGCGGCACGGCGGACGAGGTCGCCCGCCTGGTCCTGACCGCCTCGGGCGGTCCGTTCCGGGGCTGCACCCGGGAGCAGCTGCGCGCGGTCACGCCCGCGCAGGCCCTCGCCCACCCCACGTGGGACATGGGCCGCGTGGTCACCACCAACTCCGCCTCGCTCGTGAACAAGGCCCTCGAGGTGATCGAGGCGCACCTGCTCTTCGACGTCGCCCTGGACCGCATCGACGTCGTGGTCCACCCGCAGTCCGTCGTGCACTCCATGGTGGAGTTCACGGACGGCTCCACCCTCGCCCAGGCCTCCCCGCCGGACATGCGCCTGCCGATCGCCCTCGGCCTCGGCTGGCCGCGCCGCGTGCCCGGCGCCGTGGGCGGATGCGACTGGACCCGCGCCGCGACCTGGACCTTCGAGCCCCTCGACGAGGAGGTGTTCCCCGCGGTGCGCCTCGCGAAGGAGGCCGCGGCCGCCTCGCCGACGCACATGGCCGTGTTCAACGCCGCCAACGAGGAGGCTGTCGACGCCTTCCATGAGGGGTGCCTCTCCTTCGACGGCATCCTGGAGACGGTCCGCGCCGTCCTCGGCGACTACGCCCCCGAGCGCGTCCTCGACGCCGCCGGCCACGGCCACGCGCCGGGAGACCTCAGCGTCGACGCCGTCCTGGCCGTCGAGGGCTGGGCCCGCGCCGCGGCCCGGGGCCGGTGGGCGCGGGCATGAGCGCCGCCTGGTTCGTGCTCGGCGTCCTCGCCGTCGCCCTGGGCCTGGCCCTCTCGATCGCGCTGCACGAAGTGGGCCACCTCGTGCCCGCCAAGGTCTTCGGCGTCCGCGTGACGCGCTACATGATCGGCTTCGGCCCCACGGTCGCCTCGTGGCGGCGCGGGGAGACCGAGTACGGGATCAAGGCGCTCCCGCTCGGCGGCTACGTCTCCATGGTGGGCATGCTCCCACCGCCGCGCGCGGGGCAGGCGCCCCGCGCGTCCTCCACGGGGCTCTTCCGCCAGTTCGGGCGCCTGGCCGACGACGCACGGGCCCAGGCCGCCGAGGAGCTGCGGCCCGGGGACGAGGGACGCACCTTCATCTCGCTGCCGGTCTGGAAGCGGATCGTCATCATGCTCGGCGGCCCGGCCATGAACCTGCTGATCGCGCTCGCCCTGACCGCCCTGCTCGTCACCACGGTGGGCACCGCGCAGCCCAGCACGACGGCGGCGGAGGTCTTCCGCTGCGTCGTCCCCGCGCAGGAGCAGCAGGCGCGCGCCGCCGCGGGCGAGACCGAGGAGTGCCAGCCCGGTGACCCCGTGGCGCCGGCCCACGAGGCAGGCATGCTTCCCGGAGACACCGTCGTCGCCTTCGACGGCGTCCCCGTCGAGGACTGGGACGCGTTCGCCGCTGCCATCCGCGAGCGCGCCGGCCGGCCCACCGCGATCGCGTGGGAGCGGGACGGGCGGCGCATCGAGTCCACGATCACCCCGCGGCTGACGGAGCGGCCGGTGACGGACGCCGTCGGGCAGCCGGAGCGCGCCCCGGACGGCACCGCCCGCACCCAGCAGGTGGGCTTCATCGGCATGGGGGCGCAGACCGAGACCGTGACGGGGACGCCGCTGGACGCGGTGGGCCTGGTGGGCACGCAGATCCGCGGCGTCGCGGACGTGGTCCTCGTGCTGCCCCAGCGGCTGTGGGACACCGCCGTCGCGGTGCTCACCCCGGCCGAGCGCGATCCGAACGGCCCCATGTCCGTCGTCGGGGTCGGGCGGATCGCGGGGGAGGCGGCGGCGCTGGACGAGGTCTCGTTCGGGGACAAGGCCGCGATGGTGCTCTCGCTCGTGGCGGGGGTGAACGTCGCCCTGCTGGTGTTCAACCTGATCCCCCTGCTGCCGCTGGACGGCGGGCACGTGGCGGGCGCGCTCTACGAGGCGCTGCGCCGCGGCGGGGCCCGCCTGCGGGGGCGACCGGACCCCGGGCCGTTCGACCTCGCCGCGCTGATGCCCCTGACGTACGTGGTGGCCGGGGCCATGCTGGCCATGGGCCTGCTGCTGATCGTGGCGGACCTCGTGGAGCCCGTGCGGCTCTTCTGACGGGCGGACGGCCCGGAAGGTCACAGTCCGGGCACGAAGCCGCGGCGCCGCCCGGCCCGCCCGGCCCGCCCGGAGGGCGTCCCCTAGGATCGTTGCTGTGAATGCCTCTCGTGACGCCTCCCCGTTTCCGAGCGCCCTGACGCGCCGCGCCACCCTCCTCGGTCTCGGCTCCCTCGCCGCGGGCCTGGCCGGGTGCTCGGCACCCGCCTCCCAGGAGGCGGCCAGCTCGTCGGCGCCCCCCGCCTCGACCTCGGCCTCGGCCTCGGAGTCCGCCGCGGACTCGTCCTCGGCCACGCCCACCCCGTCCGGCGAGCTGCCCGGCGGCGGCCGGGAGATCTTCCCGGCCCGCCGGTTCGTCGCCCTGTACGGCACTCCCGGCACCGGTGCCCTCGGCGTCCTGGGCGAGCAGGACCTCCCCGCGTCCATCGAGCGCGTGCGGGCGCTCGCGAAGACCTACGAGCCGTTCTCGGAGGAGCCGATCCAGCCGGCGTTCGAGATGATCGCCACGGTGGCCTCGGCGGACGCGGGCCCCGACGGCGCGTACTCCCGGCCCGTCAAGCGCGACCGCCTCGAGGAGTGGGTGGACGGCGCCGGCGAGGCCGGCATCCACGTCATCCTGGACCTGCAGACCGGCTTCGAGGACTTCCCCACCCAGGCGAAGCGCATCGAGGGCCTGCTCAAGCGGCCCCACGTCGGCCTCGCCCTGGACCCGGAGTGGCGGCTGCGTCCGGGACAGAAGCACATGCGGGACATCGGCCAGGTGACGGCCGCCGAGATCAACGAGACCAGCGCGTGGCTCTCGGACCTCGTGGCCTCCGAGGGGCTCCCCGAGAAGCTCTTCGTCCTGCACCAGTTCCGCTCGGCCATGATCGAGCAGCGGTCGGAGATCGTGGCCCGCGAGGGCCTGGCCTTCCTGCTCCACGCGGACGGGCACGGCACCCACCAGCTCAAGAAGGAGACGTACAGCATCCTCCGCAAGAACCTCCCGGACCATATCCGCATGGCCTGGAAGAACTTCTACGACGAGGACAAGCCGATGATGACCCCGGAGCAGACCATGGCCAACGACCCCAAGCCCTGGCTCGTCTCCTTCCAGTGATCCCCGGCCGTCCTCACCGCCCCCGCCGGGCCCCGGTGCCGCCGTGCACCGGGGCCTAGGATGGGACGGATGAAGCGACGGCCTCTCGCCGCCGACCCGAGAACCGTGAGGAGCGCTGCCGTGCCCGTCAGCCTTGGAATGCCGTCCGCCCCGCCGCCCGTGCTGGCCCCGCGCCGGCCGACCCGGCAGATCCGGGTGGGCTCCGTGGGGGTGGGCTCGAAGCACCAGGTCTCGGTGCAGTCCATGACCACCACCAAGACCCACGACATCGGCGCCACCCTGCAGCAGATCGCGGAGCTCACCGCTGCCGGCTGCGACATCGTGCGCGTGGCCTGCCCCACGGACAAGGACGCGGACGCGCTGAAGGTCATCGCGCGGCAGTCCACGATCCCCGTGATCGCGGACATCCACTTCCAGCCGAAGTACGTGTTCGCCGCGATCGAGGCCGGCTGCGGCGCCGTGCGCGTGAACCCGGGCAACATCCGCAAGTTCGACGACCAGGTCAAGGAGATCGCCCAAGCGGCCGCCGAGCACGGCACCTCCCTGCGCATCGGCGTCAACGCCGGCTCCCTCGACCCCCGCCTGATCCAGAAGCACGGCAAGGCCACGCCGGAGGCCCTCGTGGAGTCCGCCGTGTGGGAGGCGTCCCTCTTCGAGGAGCACGGATTCAAGGACTTCAAGATCTCCGTGAAGCACAACGACCCGGTGATCATGGCCCGCGCGTACGAGCTCCTCGCGGAGGAGGGCGACTGGCCCCTGCACCTCGGCGTGACCGAGGCCGGCCCCGCCTTCCAGGGCACCATCAAGTCGGCCACCGCGTTCGGCTACCTGCTGGGCAAGGGCATCGGCGACACCATCCGCGTGTCCCTCTCCGCCCCGCCCGTCGAGGAGATCAAGGTCGGCCTGCAGATCCTGCAGTCGCTCAACCTCCGCGAGCGCAGGCTCGAGATCGTCTCCTGCCCCTCGTGCGGCCGCGCCCAGGTGGACGTGTACACGCTCGCCGAGGAGGTCACCGAAGGCCTCAAGGACGTCACCGTCCCGCTGCGCGTCGCCGTCATGGGCTGCGTCGTCAACGGCCCGGGCGAGGCCCGGGAGGCCGACCTCGGCGTGGCCTCGGGCAACGGCAAGGGCCAGATCTTCGTCAAGGGCGAGGTCATCCGGACCGTGCCCGAGGACCAGATCGTGGACACCCTCATCGAGGAGGCCCGCCGGATCGCCGCGGAGATGGGCCACGAGGAGGGCTCCGGTGACCAGGCTGCCGCCGGTGCCCCCGTGGTCTCCGTCCACTGACGCCGCCGTCCGCCAGGCCTCGCAGGGGCGGGTCCGCCTCCTGACCGACGCCGACACCCCCGCACTCGCGGCCCTCGCGCGCCGCGACCCAGTGGCGAACGTCTTCGTCGAGTCCCTGCTCGAGGCCGGTCGCCGGGCGGGCCCGCGCGGGGGAGCGGGCGGCACCCTCTTCCTGGGCGTCCCCGAGGACCCCGACGCCGCAGCCCCCGCCGGCGCGCTGCGCGCCGCCGCGTGGGTCGGCTCGAACGTGGTGCCGGTGGTGCCGCCCGGCCGCGCCGAGTCGACGGCGACCGACGACGACGCGGCGGCCCTCGCCGCGGCCGTCGTCGCCCTGCGGCGCCGCCTCGGATCCGTGTACGGCCCGGCCGCCGCGGTGCTGACGATCGGCCGCGCCCTGCGGACCGCCGGCCACCGGCCGCGCTCCGTGCGCGAGGAGCAGCCCCTCCTCGTGGCGGGGGAGCGGCCCGCCGTCGCGCCGCTCCCGGGCGTGGTCCCGGCAGGGCCGCGGGACTATGACCGGGTGCTGCCGGCCAGCGCGGCCATGTTCGAGGAGGAGCTCGGCTTCTCCCCGTTCCTCGGCGGCGCGCAGCAGTACCGCGAGCGCGTGCGGGGGCTCATCGCGTCCGGCCGCGTGTTCATCGTCCCCGGAGACGCCCCGACGCCGGGCGTCCCGGCACCGGACGCCCCGACGCCGGGCGCCGGCGCCCGCCCCCCGCTGCGCTTCAAGGCGGACGTGGGCGTGCTCTCCTCCCGGTGCGCCCAGATCCAGGGGGTCTGGATGCACCCGGAGCACCGCGGGCGCGGGCTCGCGGCCGGGGCGATGGCCGCCGTCGTGGGGCTGGCACGGCGTCACGCGCCCGTGGTCAGCCTCTACGTGAACGCGTACAACACCGCCGCGCTGCGCACGTACGCGCGCGTCGGGTTCGAGCGCGTGGGCACGTTCGCCACGGTGCTCTACTGACGGGGGTGCGCGGGTCTGGTTCCGCGTCCGATCCGCCCCTGGGGTGCACCGCCGGGTCGGCCGCGGATCCCTCGGCCGCGGACCTCCTGTGCCCGGGCACCGAGGACGCAGACGGACATGGGCGGGCCGGCCGCTAGGATCGACGTCGACGACGCCCCCGACGGACCGGCCGGCGTCCACCGACCCGTGCTCGCGCGCTGCCCCTGAAGGAGTCCTCCCATGCCTCTGCGCATGTCCACCCTGTTCCTGCGGACCCTGCGCGATGCCCCGGCCGACGCCGAGGTGGCGAGCCACCAGCTGCTCGTGCGGGCCGGAATGATCCGCCGCGCCGCCCCCGGCATCTACACGTGGCTGCCCCTGGGCCTGCGCGTGCTGCGCCGCGTGGAGGCGGTCGTGCGCGAGGAGATGGACGCCATCGGCGCCCAGGAGGTGCACTTCCCCGCGCTGCTGCCGCGCGAGCCCTACGAGGCCTCCGGCCGGTGGGAGGAGTACGGGGACGGCCTGTTCCGCCTCCAGGACCGCAAGGGTGCCGACTACCTGCTGGCCCCCACGCACGAGGAGATGTTCACCCTCCTCGTCAAGGACCTCTACTCGTCCTACAAGGACCTGCCGGCGTACCTGTACCAGATCCAGACGAAGTACCGGGACGAGGCCCGCCCGCGCGCCGGCCTGCTGCGCGGCCGCGAGTTCGTCATGAAGGACTCCTACTCCTTCACGGTGGACGACGCCGGCCTCGACGACGCCTACGAGGCCCACCGCGCCGCGTACCTGCGCATCTTCGAGCGGCTCGGCCTCGAGGTCGTGCCGGTGAAGGCCACCTCCGGCGCCATGGGCGGCTCCCGCTCCGAGGAGTTCCTGCACCCCACCGAGGTCGGCGAGGACACCTTCGTGGAGTCCGACGGCGGCTACCGCGCCAACGTCGAGGCCGTCACCACCGTGGCCCCCGAGCCCCTCGACGAGGCCGCGATGGCCGCGCTGCCGGCGGCCGAGGTCAAGGAGACCCCGGACTCCACGACCATCGCGGCGCTCGTGGACGTCGCCAACGACCTGGCCCCGCGGGCCGACCGCCCGTGGGAGGCCGCGGACACCCTCAAATGCGTCGTGCTCACCGCCGTCGTCGACGGCGGCGAGCGCCGCCAGTTCGTCGTCGCCGTCCCCGGCGACCGAGAGGTCGACGTCAAGCGGCTCGAGGCGTCCGTCGGCCCGGCCCTCGGGGTCGTCGGGGAGCCCACGGTCGAGGCCGCCACGGCCGAGGACCTCAAGCGCCACCCCGCCCTCGTCAAGGGCTACATCGGCCCGGCCGGGGCCGGCGAGATCGAGGGCACCCCCGTGCTCGGCGCCGAGGGCTCGGTGTCCGGCCTGCCCCTGTTCGTGGACCCGCGCGTCGCCCCCGGGACCGCCTGGGTGACCGGTGCCAACGCGGACCAGCGCCACGCCTTCGGCGTCGTCGCCGGCCGCGACTTCCGATGGGACGCGGTCCTCGAGGCCACCGTCGTGCGCGAGGGCGACGCCGCCCCGGACGGCTCCGGCCCGCTCCACTCCCGCCGCGGCATGGAGATGGGGCACATCTTCCAGCTGGGTCGCAAGTACGCCGAGGCCCTCGACCTGAAGGTCCTCGACGTCAACGGCAAGCAGGTCGTGGTGACCATGGGCTCCTACGGCATCGGCGTGACCCGCGCCGTCGCCGCGATCGCCGAGCGCTACCGCGACGACAAGGGCCTCGCGTGGCCGCGCGCGGTCGCCCCGGCCGACGTGCACGTGGTCGTGGCGACCAAGGGGGAGGACGGCGTCGCCGCCGCCCTGGACCTGGCCGAGGGCCTCGAGGCCCACGGTCTCACCGTGATCGTGGACGACCGCGCCAAGGTGAGCCCCGGCGTGAAGTTCAAGGACGCCGAGCTGATCGGCGTGCCGACCGCCGTCGTGATCGGCCGCGGCCTGGCCGACGGCGAGCTCGAGCTCAAGGACCGTGCCACGGGGGAGGCCCGCACCGTGCCGGTGGCCGACGCGGTCGCCGAGGTCGTGGCCGAGGTGCGTCACGGGCGCTGAGATGTTCGGCGCCGTCGAGCTGACGACGGGCCTGGTGGTGCTGCTCCTGGCCGCGGGCTTCGCCGCCGGCTGGGTGGACGCCGTCGTCGGCGGGGGCGGGCTGCTGCAGCTGCCCGTCATGCTGCTGGTGCCGGGGCTCACGCCCGTGCAGGCCCTGGCCACCAACAAGCTGGGCTCCGTGTTCGGCACCGCGACGTCGGCGATCACCTACCGGCGCCGGCTCGGCTCGGACCTGCGCACGGCGCTGCCCATGGCCGCGCTGGCCTTCGCGACCTCCCTCGGCGGGGCGGTCGTGGCCACGCTGCTCCCCACGGGGGTGATCCGGCCCGTGATCCTCGCGGCGCTCGTGACGGTGTGGATCGTCACCGCGACCCGACCGCAGCTGGGCCGGGTCGCCGCCCTCAAGCACACGGGGGCCGCCCACCTGACGCGGGCCCTGGCCCTCGGCGGGGCGGTCGGCTTCTACGACGGGATGATCGGGCCCGGCACGGGGACCTTCCTCATCCTGGGACTGGTGGCGCTGCTCGGACACGACTTCCTGCAGGCCTCGGCCCAGGCCAAGGTGGTCAACCTGGCCACCAACCTCGGCGCCCTGGCGTTCTTCCTGCCCGCGGGCCACGCGGTGCTCGGCCTGGGCCTCCTCCTCGGCGCGGCCAACCTCGCGGGCGGCTACGTGGGCGCGCGCATGGCGATCGCGCGGGGGACCGGGTTCATCCGGGTGGTCTTCCTCGCGGTCGTCTCCGCGCTGATCGTGAAGGTGGGCGTGGACACCCTGGCCCCGCTCGTGGGGTGAGGCGCCGGCCGCGGCGGTACGCTGGCCCTGCCCGCCCCCGACCCCTCAGGAGCCCCGCATGGACCCGCAGGAGACCACCGACCGTCCCGAGAGCGCTGCGCTGACGGCGATGGTCGAGGACGCCGTGGCCGACGCCGGCGTCGTGGTGGAGGAGGTGCGCGTGGCCGGCGCCGCCGCCACCCCGACCGTGGAGGTCGTCCTGGACCGCGCCGCCGGACCCGAGGGCCTGAGCCTGGACGAGGTGGCCGCCCTGAGCGCCCGCGTCTCCGCCGCGCTGGACGCCGCCGGGGACGAGGTCCCGGGCGTGGGCGCCGGCGAGTACATGCTCGAGGTCACCACGGCCGGCGTCGATCGCCCGCTCACGCAGCCGCGCCACTTCGAGCGCAACGTGGGCCGCCTCGTGAGCGTGTCCGTGGACGGGGCCGAGCCGGTCACCGCGCGCCTCACAGACGTCGGGGAGCACGACGTCGAGCTCGTCGTGGTCCGCCCCGGCGCCAAGAAGGGCATGCCCGCCAAGGAGCTGCCGGCCGAGCGGGTGGGGATGGAGCGACTGGGGCCGGCCGTGGTGCAGGTAGAGTGGGGCACCGCCCGCGAGCCCGGTGAGTCCCCGGACCGGGCCGAGCACACGGCAGAGCACACGGAGGCATAAGTGGATATCGACATGAGCGCGCTGCGCATGCTGGTGGCCGAGCGGGACATCCCGCTGGACCGGCTCGTCCCCACCATCGAGCAGGCCCTGCTCATGGCGTACCAGCGGACCCCGGGCGCCCTGAAGCGCGCCCGCGCGGAGCTGGACCGCACGAGCGGCCACGTGACCATCTGGGCCACGGAGCTGGACGAGGAGGGCGCGGCCGTCGGCGAGTTCGACGACACCCCCAACGGCTTCGGCCGGGTCGCGGCGTCCACCGCACGCCAGGTCATCCTGCAGCGCCTGCGCGAGGCGGACGACGACAAGGTGCTGGGCGAGTTCAAGGAGAAGGAGGGAGAGCTCGTCTCCGGCGTCGTCCAGCAGGGCAACAACCGCCAGATGATCCAGGTGAACTTGGGCACCCTCGAGGCCGTGCTCCCGCCGCCCGAGCAGGTGCCGGGGGAGCAGTACCCCCATGGCCGCCGCCTGCGCACCTACGTGGTCTCCGCGAACCGCGGCAGCAAGGGCCCGTCCGTGACCGTCTCCCGCTCGCACCCGAACCTCGTGCGGCGCCTCTTCGAGCTCGAGGTCCCCGAGATCGCCGACGGCTCGGTGGAGATCACGGCCCTGGCCCGCGAGGCCGGCCACCGCACCAAGATGGCGGTCAAGGCCACCCGGGCGGGCATCAACGCCAAGGGCGCCGCGATCGGGGAGATGGGCTCGCGCGTGCGCGCCGTCATGACCGAGCTCGGCGACGAGAAGATCGACATCGTGGAGCACTCGGACGACCCGGCCGCGATGATCGCCCACGCCCTCTCCCCGGCCCAGACGGTCTCCGTGGAGATCGTGGACGCCGACCAGCACTCCGCGCGCGTGGTGGTGCCGCAGCACCAGCTCTCCCTCGCGATCGGCAAGGAGGGCCAGAACGCCCGCCTCGCCGCGAAGCTCACCGGCTGGCGCATCGACATCGTCGGCGACGGCGCCGCGGCGCAGGCGCCCGGGCACTGATGCCCGGGCCCGGGAGGAGATCCCGGCCGGGACGCGCTAGGATGGATGAGGTCCATTCTCGTTCCGACACCGTGTGAGGAGACCGCATGACGTCCCAGACGGTCGTGCGGACCTGCATCGGATGCCGGGCGAGGGCGGACCAGGAAGAGCTGGTGCGCGTGGCACTGGACCCCGCGACGGAACCCCCCACCGTCGTCTGGGACCGGAGTCGTCGACGTCCCGGACGCGGTGCCTGGGTGCACCCCGGGCCGGACTGCCTCCTCCTCGCCGTGCGCCGTCGGGCGTTCCACCGGGCCTTCAGGGCCGCCGTGGACGCCGACGGGCTCACACGCGAGGCGGGCGGTCCCGGCGAGGGATCCCCGAGCGCCGCGCGGACGCGGAACGCCGCACCGGCTGCAGACACGACAGATGAAGGCGGGTCAGAGATCTGATGCGTACCCGATGAGCACTGAAGCATGAGTGCCCAACGATGAACTTCACCCCCTGCTATCAGGCAGGCCGCGGCGCGCGCACCCTCGAGGTGTCCCGTGCGGCCTGGACAAACGTCAACGGTCTCGCGCCGCGCTGAATCGGAAGCCCCCCGGCTCCCCTGAAGGCCCGTGAGGCCAGAACAGGAGAACCGTGGCAAAGGTCCGCGTCCATGAGCTCGCCAAAGAGCTCGGCATCACCTCCAAGGAGGCCTTGAGCACCCTCAAGGATCTCGGCGAGTTCGTCAGCTCCGCCTCCTCCACCATCGAGCCCCCGGTGGTCAAGAAGCTGCGCGGCGCCTACCCCGGCGCCGGCAAGGCCGGCGGCACGGGCGCCGCGAAGGCCGCCGCCCCTTCCGCCCCCGCGGCGGGTGCCCCGAGCACGTCCGCCCAGGGCGCGCCCACCCCGTCGCCGCGCGGCCCGAAGCCGGGCTCGGCCGCACCCAAGCCCGGGTCTGCGGCTCCCAAGCCGGGTCAGGCCGCCGCCCCCGCTGCGCCGGCGGCGCCCGAGCCGACGCCGGCCGCCGCGCCGCAGGCGCCCGCCCGCGCCGAGACCCCGGCTCCCGCCCCGACGCAGGCTCCCGCGCCGACGCCCGAGCAGGCTCCGACGCCGGCTCCGGCCGCCCCGCAGGAGTCCCGACAGGGCACGCCGCAGGCCCCCGCCGCGTCGACGCCCTCCGCGCCGACGTCGGCGGCCTCGACGCCCACCCCGGGCGCGGCCGCTCCCAAGCCGGGCGGTGCCAAGCCGGGCGCCCCGCGCCCCGGCAACAACCCGTTCACCTCGAAGGCCGCCCCCGGCGGCGGCGCCCCGCGTCCGGGCGCCCGTCCCGGCGGTGCCGGTGCGCGCGGCGGTGCGCCGCGCCCGGGCAACAACCCGTTCGCGCCCTCGCAGGGCATGCGCGCCGGCCGTGAGGACCGCGCGCCGCGTCCGGGCGGCCCCCGTCCGGCGGCGGGCGCGGCCGGTCCCCGTCCCGGCGGTCCGCGTCCCGCGGCCGGCGCCGCGGGCCCTCGCCCCGGTGCGGGCGGCGCCCGTCCGAACCCGGGCATGATGCCCAAGCAGATCACCCCTGCGCCCGCTCCGGGCCGCGGCGGCGGCCGTGGCCGTCCGGGCGCGGGCGCGCCCGGCGGCGGTCCGGCCCGTCCGGGTGGTCCCGGCGGCCGCGGCGGCCGTGGCAACGCTCAGGGTGCGTTCGGCCGCGGCGGCGGAGCGCGCAAGGGGCGCAAGTCCAAGCGCGCGAAGCGTCAGGAGTTCGAACAGCAGCACACCCGCGAGATCGGCGGCGTCAAGGTCCCCAAGGGCGACGGCACCACGATCCTGCGCCTGCGCCGCGGCGCCTCGCTCGCGGACTTCGCCGACAAGATCCGCGCGGACACCGCGGACCTCGTGAAGGTGCTCTTCACCCTGGGCGAGATGGCCTCGGCCAACCAGTCCCTGGACGAGGAGACCTTCCAGCTGCTCGGCGAGGAGCTGGGCTACCGCGTCCACATCGTCTCCCCGGAGGACGAGGACAAGGAGCTGCTCGAGGCGTTCGACATCGACCTCGACGCCGAGGAGGCCAACGAGGACGACGCCGACCTGGCGCCCCGCCCCGCGGTCGTCACCGTCATGGGCCACGTGGACCACGGCAAGACCCGCCTCCTGGACTCGATCCGCTCGGCGAACGTCACCGAGGGCGAGGCCGGCGGCATCACCCAGCACATCGGCGCGTACCAGGTGCCGGTGGAGCACGAGGGCGAGGAGCGACGCCTGACCTTCATCGACACCCCCGGTCACGAGGCCTTCACGGCCATGCGTGCCCGCGGTGCGAAGGTCACCGACATCGCCGTGCTCGTAGTCGCCGCCGACGACGGCGTCATGCCGCAGACCGTCGAGGCGCTCAACCACGCCCAGGCGGCCGACGTGCCGATCGTGGTCGCGGTCAACAAGATCGACAAGGAGGGCGCGTCGCCGGAGAAGATCCGCGGCCAGCTCACCGAGTACGGCCTGGTGCCCGAGGAGTACGGCGGCGACACCATGTTCGTCGACGTCTCCGCGCGCAACAACGAGAACATCGACAAGCTGCTCGAGGCGGTCCTGCTCACCGCGGACGCCGCCCTCGAGCTCACGGCGAATCCCACCAAGGACGCGCGCGGCGTGGCCATCGAGGCGAACCTCGACAGGGGCCGCGGCGCCGTCGTCACCGTGCTGGTGCAGACCGGCACGCTGCGGGTCGGCGACACCGTGGTGGTGGGCTCCGCCCACGGCCGCGTCCGCGCGATGTTCGACGAGAACGGCGACACCGTCTCGGAGGCGACCCCGTCGCGTCCGGTCCAGGTCCTGGGCCTGTCGTCCGTGCCCCGTGCCGGCGACACCTTCCTGGTCACCGAGGACGAGCGCACCGCTCGTCAGATCGCGGAGAAGCGCGAGGCCGCCGAGCGCAACGCCCAGCTGGCCAAGCGCCGCAAGCGCATCACGCTCGAGGACTTCGACCAGGCCGTGGCCGAGGGCAAGATCGACACCCTCAACCTCATCATCAAGGGCGACGCCGCCGGTCCGGTGGAGGCGCTCGAGGACTCGCTCCTCAAGGTCGAGGTGGGCGACGACGTGCAGCTGCGCGTCATCCACCGCGGCGTGGGCGCGATCACGCAGAACGACGTGAACCTGGCGACGGTGGACAACGCCATCATCATCGGCTTCAACGTCCGTCCTGCCGAGCGGGTGGCCGACCTGGCCGACCGCGAGGGCGTGGACATGCGGTTCTACTCCGTCATCTACGACGCGATCGACGACATCGAGAACGCCCTCAAGGGCATGCTCAAGCCGGAGTACGAGGAGGTGCAGCTCGGCACCGCCGAGGTGCGCGAGGTCTTCCGCTCCTCCAAGTGGGGCAGCATCGCGGGCACGCTCGTGCGCTCGGGCCTCATCCGCCGCAACGCCTCGGCGCGCCTCGTGCGCGACGGCATGGTGGTGGCGGACAACCTCAAGATCGAGTCGCTGCGCCGCTTCAAGGACGACGCCACCGAGGTCCGCGAGGGCTACGAGTGCGGCATCGGCCTGGGCAGCTTCAACGACATCAAGGAGGACGACGTGATCGAGACCTTCGAGATGCAGGAGAAGCCCCGCGCGTGATCGAGGGGGCGTCGGGGCCCGTGAGGGACCCCGGCGCCCCACCGTGCCGGCCGCGACCGCGGCCGGCTGACCCGGAAGGAAGTGCAGCCATGGCCGATCCGGCCCGTGCTGGCCGACTGGCCCAGCGCATCAAGGTCCTCGTGGCGGAGGCGCTGCGCCGCGCCGTGAAGGACGACCGCGTCGAGCCCGTCACCGTGACGGAGGTTCGCGTGACCAACGACCTCCAGCACGCCACCGTCTACTACACCGTGCTCGGCGACGACGCGGCCGTCGACGCCGCCCACGCGGCCATCCAGGAGAACCGCGGCGTGCTGCGCCGCGAGGTGGGACGTGGCCTCACCATCCGCCTGGTGCCGACGCTCGAGTTCGTCGCGGACACCGTCCCGGAGGCGGCCGCGCACCTGGAGGACGTCCTCCGCGCCGCCAAGGAGCGGGACGCCGAGCTGGCGAAGGCCCGCGAGGGCGCGCAGTACGCCGGCGACGCGGACCCGTACCGCACCGCCGAGGACGACGCCGACGACGACGAGCAGCGGGCCTGAGGCGACGCCGACGTGAACGCGCGCACCGCCGCAGGACACACCCCTGCGGGACAGACCCCCGACGCCCCGGGAACGGCGGCGTCGGGGGTCGTCCTCGTGGACAAGCCGCAGGGCTGGACCTCGCACGACGTCGTCGGGCGGGTCCGTCGGCTCGCCGGCACCCGCAAGGTGGGCCACGCCGGCACGCTCGACCCCATGGCGACGGGCCTGCTGGTGGTGGGCCTGAACAAGGCCACCCGGCTGCTCACCGCCATCACGGGCACGGACAAGACGTACACGGCGACCATCCGCCTCGGGCAGTCGACCGTCACGGACGACGCCGAGGGCGAGGTCGTGGCCACCCGCCTGGCGAACGCCGTCACCCCCGACCGCGTGGCGGAGCACGTCGCCGCCCTCACGGGCCGCATCCAGCAGGTCCCGTCGTCGGTCTCGGCGATCAAGGTGGCCGGGAAGCGCTCCTACGACCGCGTGCGCGCGGGCGAGGACGTGGAGCTGGCCTCCCGCGAGGTCACCGTGCACTCCTTCGAGGTCACGGACCAACGCCGGCTCGACGGCGGCCGGCTCGTGGACCTGGACGTCACCGTGCGCTGCTCCTCGGGCACCTACATCCGCGCGTTGGCGCGCGACCTGGGGGAGGCCCTCGACACGGGCGGCCACCTCACGGCGCTGCGCCGCACGCACGTGGGCCCGTTCCACGTGGCCGACGCCGTGACCCTCGACCAGCTCGCCGAGCGGTTCTCCATGACGGAGCTCTCCGCGGCCGCCGCCGTCCTCTTCCCGGTGCGCGAGCTCACGGAGCACGAGGCGCGGGAGCTCTCCTTCGGGCGGGCGATCGACCCCTCGGGCGAGCTCTCCGGCACGCCCGGCGCGCCGACTCCGCCCTCCTCCGGCGGCGAGGCCGCCCTCGTGGCCGGACGGGCCCCCGGCGGCGCCGTCGTCGCGCTTCTGCAGGACGGCCGCCGCGCGGGCCGTGACGTGGCCCGGCCCCACCTGGTCTTCGAACCGGCGGGGGGCGACGCGTGATCCTCGACGGATGGTTCTGGGCGGGCACCGTGATCGGCGTCCTGTCCTTCCTGACCTGCGTGGTGATGACGGCCGTGCGACGCCACCCCGCCGACTCCTCGATCCTCTCCGTGGCCGCGGTCGAGCTCTTCCTGCTCGTGTACGCGGGGGCCGCGGCGTTCCGCCAGCTCGGCGGGCAGCCGCTGAACGGGCCCGGCTGGGAGTTCTGGGGCTACGTGCTCACGGCGCTCATCGTGCCGGTGGTCGCGGTGGGCTGGGCGGCCTCGGACAAGACGCGCTGGTCCAACCTCGTGCTGGCCGTCGTCGGGCCGACCATCGTGGTCATGCTGCACCGCATGCAAGTCATCTGGTTCGGACAGTGGTGAGAGGACCCATGGAGACGACGCCCGCCCGCAGCACCCGCGCCCCCCGCAACCAGGGGTTCGGCCGGATCATCGTGATGGTCTACGCCGTGTTCGCGCTCTCGGCCTTCGCGCGCAGCCTCTTCCAGCTGCTGACCCAGTTCAGCGTGGCGCCGCTGGCGTACCTGCTCTCGGCGTTCGCGGCCCTCGTGTACATCGTGGCCACCCTCTCGCTCGCCCGCACGGGTGCGCGGGCGTGGCGCGTCGCGGTGGCGGCCGTGGGCGTGGAGCTCGTGGGCGTCGTGGGGGTGGGTCTGCTGACCCTCCTGGACCCCCAGCTGTTCGCGGACGAGACCGTGTGGTCGCGCTTCGGCGCGGGCTACGGCTACGTCCCGCTCGTGCTGCCGATCGTGGGCCTGGCCTGGCTGCTCGCGCACCGGCCCTCCCGCGCCGACGGGGCCGGGGTGCGCTGAATGCTGATCTGGAAGAGCCTCGCGGAGGTCCCCGCGGACCTGCGGCGGACCGTGGTCACGCTCGGCAACTTCGACGGCGTGCACCGCGGCCACCGGCAGGTGCTGCGCCGCGTCGTCGAGCTGGCCCGCGAGCAGGACGCCCTCGCCGTGGCCGTGACCTTCACGCCGCACCCGCGCGCCGTGCACCGCCCCGAGGTCCCGCACGAGGACATCGTGAGCACCGAGCAGCGGCTGCTCCTCCTCGAGGAGGCCGGGATCGATGCCGTCCTGCTGCAGCGCTACAGCCTCGAGTTCGCCCGGCAGGGCCCCGAGGAGTTCGTGCGGGGCATGTTCGTGGACGGGCTCCGCGCGTGCGCCGTCGTCGTGGGCCACGACGTGCGCTTCGGCCAGGACAACGCCGGCGACTTCACCGCGATGGTGGCCCTGGGGGAGCGGCACGGCTTCGAGGTGGAGGCGGTGGACGAGTTCCCGGCCCTCGAGGGCGCGACGCCCGAGCGCCGCTGCTCCTCCACGTGGATCCGCGAGGCCCTCGCCGCGGGCGACGTCGCCCAGGCGGCCGCCGTGCTGGGCCGGAACCACGTGCTCGCCGGCGAGGTCGTCCACGGCTTCGCCCGCGGCCGCGAGCTCGGCTTCCCCACGGCCAACCTCGCGGCGGACGTGGCCGGCATGGTCCCGGCCGACGGCGTGTACGCGGGCTGGCTGCACGACGCCGACGGCGCGGCCCACCCCGCCGCGATCTCGATCGGCTCCAACCCCACCTTCGAGGGCGTCTCGCGCGTGGTCGAGGCCCACGTGATCGACCGCCCCGAGGAGCGCGTCGAGGACTTCGACCTCTACGGTCAGCACGTCGACGTCGAGTTCGTCGAGCGGCTGCGCGGCATGGTCGCCTACGAGGGCGTCGAGAAGCTTGTTGCCCAGATGCGCGACGACGTCGACCGGGCGCGCGCCATCCTCGGCGCGGCGCCGCGCCCGTCCTGAACGCCGCCGTGAGCGTCCCCGAGCAGCCCGATCCGAGCCTGCCCGGCCGGCCCGTCCCGAGCCTGCCCGGCCGCCCCGCGCGGCCGCGCACGGACGCACCCAACCCCTTCGGCCTCGGCGGAGCGGCGGCGGGGGAGCACTACGACGCCGTCCGGCCCTCCTATCCGGAGGCGTGCGTGGACTGGGTGCTCACGGATCCGGCCGCGTCGGAGCCGAGCGCCGCGGGGCGCGGTCTCGACGTCGTGGAGCTCGGCGCCGGAACGGGCCTGTTCACGCGGCAGCTGGCGGCGCGACCGACCTCACGGGTCCGCGGCGTCGTGGCCACGGAGCCGTCGGAGGCCATGCGGGCCGTGCTCGAGCGCGACGTCGCCGCACTCGACCCCGCCCTGCCCGACCGCGTCCGCGCCCTGCCCGGCACGGCCGAGGCGACCGGCCTGCCGGAGGCGAGCGCCGACGTCGTGGTGGCGGCCCAGGCATGGCACTGGACGGACGTGCCCGTTGCGAGCGCCGAGGCCGCGCGGGTGCTGCGCCCGGGCGGGCGGCTCGCGGCGGTGTGGAACCAGCTGGACACCTCCGTGCCGTGGGTGCACCGGCTCACCCGGATCATGCGCGCCGGCGACGTCCACGCCGCCAAGCCGGAGCAGCGCCGGTTCGCGGCCCCGTTCGGAGCGGAGGAGCACGCGCGGTGGACGTGGACCGTGGAGCAGCCCGTGCCGCAGCTGCACGGGCTCATGGCATCGCGTGCGTCCTGGCTGCGCGCCTCCGAGGCCACCCGGGCCAGGATGGCGGCGAACCTGGACTGGTACCTCCTCGAGCACCTCGGCCACGCGCCGGCCGCCGTGATCGCGCTGCCCTACGTCACGGTGGCGTGGCGGGCCACGGCCCCTCGGCGCCGCTGATCAGGGGCGCGCGCCGACGCTGACCGGCACGGCGCGGGCGACGCCCGCCCGCTTCGCCTGCCACAGCAGCAGGGCGGTCGCGAGCGAGATCACGACGACGGACACCAGGGTCGCCAGGGGTGAGCCCGTGGCCTCCGCGTCCACGTAGCTCTCGTCCACGGTCCCCGCGAGGGTGCCGGCGGCGAGGATGACGACGTTGTTCACCACGTGCAGGGCCACGGCCGCCTCGAGCCCGCCCGTGCGCCAGGTCAGGACCACCGCGGCGACCGCGAACACGGCCAGGTCCAGCAGGATCCACGGGTCGAGGGAGCCGTGGGCCAGGGCGAACGTCCCGGCCGAGACGAGCGCGGTGAGCACCACGGCCGGCACGGGGCGGCGGAACCACGAGCCGATGGCCAGGAGCAGCCAGCCGCGGAACAGGTATTCCTCGCCGGCGGCCTGGAGGGGGGTCAGCACGAACGTCATGGCCAGGAGCCAGGCCCAGTCCGCGGAGCGCGGGGCGGTGGGGGTGCCGTCGAGGGCCCAGGTGCCGAGCACGTAGACGAGGAAGAGCGGCAGCAGCACGAGGTGCGCGCGCAGCAGCCAGTGCCAGCGCACGCGGCCCTCGACCGAGTGGACGAACCGGGCGGCCACGGGGTGGCAGACGGCCACGGCGAGCAGGGCGACGCCGATCAGCGCGATGAGCGGCAGGTTGTTCAGGAGCGTCAGCGGCGCGGAGTTCGAGAAGGCGGCCTCCTCCACCGCGGCGACGTCCTCCGGGTCGGAGGAGAGGAGCGCGTCCCATCCGACCTCGGAGAGGATCGCGGCCGACATGGCCGGCAGCAGCGCCGCGATCAGGGCCAGCAGCGATCCGAGCACGAGGAGCAGCGAGAGCAGCGGCTGCCACCACCGGCTGCGCGGGGTCCGCAGCAGCTGGGGGTACTCGTGGCCGATGAGGGGCAGGTCGAGCGGGCGGAGGGGAGGGCCGAGCGGGCCGAGCGGCGGGGGAGCGGAGGTCACGGCACCACCGTAGGGGCGGCGCGCCGTCGGGCGCCTCCGCCGTCGGGATGATCCTGCGGTAGACTCGACCATCGGCCTCCCTGCAGTCCGCGGTGGAGAGGCCCCGCGCCGTGCCCTCGGGCTCGCGCGGCTCCCCGTTCGCGGTACCGAAGAGAAGGAGGCCTGACATGGCCCTGGATCCCGCTGTCAAGCAGCAGATCATCAAGGAGTACGCCACTCACGAGGGCGACACCGGCTCCCCGGAGGTCCAGATCGCGGTGCTCTCGCGCCGCATCAAGGACCTGACCGAGCACCTCAAGGAGCACAAGCACGACCACCACACCCGCCGTGGCCTCATGGGCCTCGTGGGCCGCCGTCGTCGCATGCTCGGCTACCTGCAGAAGGTCGACATCGAGCGCTACCGCGCACTGATCGAGCGCCTCGGCCTCCGCAAGTGACCCGCCGCTGAGGGCGGCATCGGCCCGTGGGACCTCCCGCGGACACCGGTGCCGCCCTTAGTGTAGGAACCGTGCGCCGCCAACCGGGCGGTCCGCACCAGCAAGAGAACCACCCAGACGGACCCGCACCCATCCTTCGCGGTCCTCGACAGTGGCTCCCGGACGCCCGCCTCGCAGCGGGCAGGCCGAGGGCCTCGATCGAAGACCAGGACGATGGCACCGACGCGGGCTCGTCGTCCTGAAAGGAGGGACCCCATGGAAGGTCCTGAGATCACGTTCGCCGAAGCCGCCATCGACAACGGTGCCTATGGCACCCGCACCGTCCGGTTCGAGACCGGCCGCCTCGCCCAGCAGGCCGCCGGCGCCGCGATGGTGTACATCGACGAGGAGACGTCGATGCTGTCCGCCACCACGGTGGGCAAGTCCCCGCGCGAGGGCTTCGACTTCTTCCCCCTCACGGTGGACGTCGAGGAGCGCATGTACGCCGCCGGCCGCATCCCCGGCTCGTTCTTCCGCCGCGAGGGCCGTCCGTCCACGGACGCCATCCTCACCTGCCGCCTGATCGACCGCCCGCTGCGCCCCGCGTTCGTCAAGGGCATCCGCAACGAGGTGCAGGTCGTCGTGACCGTTACCTCCATCGCGCCCGACGAGATCTACGACACGGTGGCCATCAACGCCGCCTCGCTGTCCACGCAGCTCTCCGGCCTGCCGTTCTCCGGCCCCATCGGCGGCGTCCGCGTCGCGCTGATGGACGACGGCTCCGGCAAGCGCCAGTGGGTCGCCTTCCCGAAGCACTCGCAGCTCAAGGACGCCGTGTTCAACATGGCCGTCGCCGGCCGCGTCTCGGGCGACGACGTCGCGATCATGATGGTCGAGGCCGAGGCCACCCCCGACTCCTGGACCCTCATCAAGGATTCCGGCGCCTCCGCGCCCACCGAGGAGGTCGTGGCCGAGGGCCTCGAGGCCGCCAAGCCGTTCATCCGCGCGCTGTGCGAGGCCCAGGCCGACCTGGCCGCCCGCGCCGGCAAGGCGCCCGTCGAGGTGCCGGTCTTCAAGGACTACGAGGACGACGCGTACGCCGCCGTCGAGAAGCTCGCCTCGAAGCGCCTCACCGAGATCTTCTCGATCGGGGACAAGCAGGAGCGCGAGTCCGCCTCGGACGACTACCAGCGCGAGGTCATCGAGAAGCTGGCCGGCGAGGGCGAGAAGTTCGCCGACCGCCGCGGCGAGATCGCCAAGGCCTACGGCTCCGTGACCAAGCAGGTCGTGCGCCAGCGCATCCTCAAGGAGCAGGTCCGCATCGACGGCCGCGGCCTCACGGACATCCGCAAGCTCACCGCCGAGGTCGAGGTCCTGCCCCGCGTGCACGGCTCCGCGATCTTCGAGCGCGGCGAGACCCAGATCATGGGCGTCACCACGCTCAACATGCTCAAGATGGAGCAGCAGATCGACTCGCTGGCGCCGGAGACGTCCAAGCGCTACATGCACCACTACAACTTCCCGCCGTACTCCACCGGCGAGACCGGCCGCGTGGGCTCGCCCAAGCGCCGCGAGATCGGCCACGGCGCGCTCGCCGAGCGTGCGCTCGTGCCGGTGCTGCCGGAGCGCGAGGAGTTCCCCTACGCGATCCGCCAGGTCTCCGAGGCCCTCGGCTCCAACGGCTCCACGTCGATGGGCTCCGTGTGCGCCTCCACCCTGTCCCTGCTGAACGCGGGCGTGCCGCTGCGCGCTCCCGTGGCCGGCATCGCGATGGGCCTGGTCTCCGCCGAGGTGAACGGCCAGACCCAGTACGCGGCCCTGACCGACATCCTGGGCGCCGAGGACGCGTTCGGCGACATGGACTTCAAGGTGGCAGGCACCTCGGAGTTCGTCACCGCGATCCAGCTGGACACCAAGCTCGACGGCATCCCGGCCTCCGTGCTGGCCGCCGCGCTGACCCAGGCCCGCGAGGCCCGTCTGCACATCCTCTCCGTGCTCAACGCGGCGATCGACACCCCGGACGAGCTGGCGCCCACCGCGCCGCGCATCATCGCCGTGAAGATCCCCGTGGACAAGATCGGTGCGGTCATCGGCCCCAAGGGCGCCATGATCAACCAGATCCAGGACGACACGGGCGCGGACATCTCGATCGAGGACGACGGCACCGTGCTCATCGGCGCGACCGACGGCCCCTCGGCCGAGGCCGCCCGCTCGGCCGTGAACGCGATCGCCAACCCGCAGGTCCCCGAGATCGGCGAGCGCTACCTCGGCACCGTGGTGAAGTTGACCACCTTCGGCGCCTTCGTCTCGCTCACCCCGGGCAAGGACGGCCTGCTGCACATCTCCGAGCTCCGGAAGATGAACGGCGGCAACCGCGTGGACGACGTCGAGGACGTCCTCGGCGTGGGCCAGAAGGTCCAGGTCGAGATCACCAAGATCGACGACCGCGGCAAGCTCTCTCTCTCCCCGGTCGTGGCCGACGACGCCGCGGACTCGGAGACCGAGGACGCCATCGAGTCCTCGCAGACCGAGGCCTGATCCCGGTGATCCGGGGCTGAGGCCCATCGCCTCCGCCTGACGCACGACGACGCCGCGCCCTCCGCTGGAGGGTGCGGCGTCGTCGTCGTACGGGGGGGCAAGGCCGGGGCAGGGCCGGGTCAGCGCCGGGACAATGCCGCGACGGCGATGCTGACCAGCAGCGCGGGCACCCATGCGCCCAGCCTCATCATCACGAAGAACACGATCTCCCACCCGAGGTCCCAGCCTCCGGCGTGCGTCCCGGAGTCGAGGATCATCGCGCCGGCGGCGAATCCCGCGACATAGGCCGCGAGGCCGCCGAGGACGAGCCGGGCCGGGCCGGTGCGGCACGTGAGGAGCAGGAGCCCCGTGACGGCCGCCCATGCGAGCGGACCGAGCACCACGATCGGATCCAGGCCGGGGAGGAGAGCGCTCCAGGTGAACCCGCTGCCGTCGAGGAGAGTGGGCACCAGGGCCTGCGTGACGTAGATCAGCAGGGCGCCGACCGCGACGAGCAGCACGGTGCGGGCGGGGCCGGGGGAGCGGCTGGACCGGCTCGATCGGGAGGGGACGGACGCGCTCATGACGTCAGACTAGGCCGCGTGAGGCGGCATGCGCAGGGGGGCGGGCACCGTCCCGACCGCTCCTCCACAATTCTGGGCGGCTCGCTCAACCCGTCCGGGACCCTTCGTGGCGTGGGGGTCATGGATGAGCGGACGGTGACGCGCGGGGCGCGGGCGCGGAGCGGGGCGGAGGCCCCCGCCCTGGGCGAGCCCTGTGAAGATCCGGCGCGCGTCCCTCATCTGGATCAGCCGCTGTGCCCGGATCGGCCATCCTCCCCGGGCCTCACTCGCACAGCGGATCTGGGCCGCCGGCCCCTGGGCGCCAACCACGTCGTCGACGTCGTCCGGGAGCTGGCCGCCGCCGACCTTCCTGAGGACGAGTCCGCCTGCCTCGAGGCCGTTCGCGCGCTCGAGGAGCTCAAGGCCTCCGCCTCCGCTGCCCAGGCGACGCAAACGGCCCGTCTCCACTCGCTGCGCTCCGCAGCCGAGGGGGAGCGGGGCATCGCCCGGCGGGACCGCTGCCGTGGGCTGGGCTCGGAGGTCGCGCTCGCCCGGCGGGAGTCTCCCCACCGCGGCGGTCGGCACGTGGGCATGGACCGTGCTCTCGTCCACGAGATGCCGCACACGCTGACGGCCCTCACCCGCGGCCTGATCTCGGAGGAGCACGCGACGGTCAAGGCGCGGGAGAGCATCTGGCTCGAGCCGGCGCAGCGCCGCCGGGTGGACGAGCTCATGGCGGACAGGCTCGGTGAGACGGGGATCCGTCGCCTCGGAGGCGAGGCCCGTGCTCACGCACTGCGGCTGGATCAGGCCGGCGCGGTGGAGCGTCGGGAGCGGTCCCCTGCGCAGCGGCGGGTGAGCGTGCGCCCGGCGCCGGCTGCCGCGGGCGCGGGCATGGCCCACCTGAGTGCGCTGCTGCCCCTCGAGCAGGCCGTCGCGGCGTTCGCCGGCCTCACCCGGGACGCGGCCACCATCGTGGGCACGGGCGACCATCCCCACGCGCACTCCACCGGTCGCTCCTCGGCCACGCCTGCGGTGCCAGTGCCAGTGCCGGTGCCGGTGACCCGGCGTGGCTCCCCGGTCACGGCCCCGTCCCGGGCGGCGTCGCCCGGGCTATGCTCGGCCTCGCCTCGCCTCGCCTCGCGCGGGGCGGGGGAGGACGGCGCGACGTCGGAGGACGCTTGTCTCCTTCTGCGCCGCCTCTCCACGGCACCGGAGTCCGGTCAGCTGCTCGCCATGGAGTCGCGGGCCCGGATCTTCCCTCCCGTGCTGCGACGCAGGGTCACCCTGCGCGACGACCGGTGCCGCACCCCGTTCTGCGACGCCCCGCCCCCGCCGATCGGACAGAATGGCCAGCATGAGCATTCAGCGTGAGATCCCCCTGGACTTTAACGGCGTCCTCGCGGACGAGGGCAACGGGTCCGTCGTCCGGCGGTCCGTCCTCCCCGGCGGCGTGCGCGTCCTCACCGAGTCCATGCCGGACCAGCGCTCCGTCACCATCGGCTACTGGGTCGCGGTCGGCTCGCGGGACGAGTCCACCGACGGCTACGGCTCCACCCACTTCCTGGAGCACCTGCTCTTCAAGGGCACCGCCACCCGTTCGGCGATGGACATCGCCGCGGCCTTCGACCGCGTGGGCGGCGAGTCCAACGCGGGCACCGCGAAGGAGTCGACGGTCTACCACGCGCGCGTGCTCGACGAGGACCTCCCCATGGCCGTCGAGGTCCTCACGGACATGCTCACCTCGTCCGTCCTCGACCCGGACGAGCTCGAGACCGAGCGCGGCGTCATCCTGGAGGAGCTCGCGATGGACGCCGACGACCCCGTCGACGTCGCCCACGAGAAGCTCGCCGAGGTCATGCTGGACGGGCATCCGCTCGGCCGCCCCATCGGCGGCACCCCGGAGACCATCCTCGCCGTCAGCCGCGAGCGTGTCCTCGCCCACTACCGGCACTGGTACCGGCCGGACGAGCTGGTGGTCACCGCCGCGGGCCACCTGGACCACGACGTCGTCTGCGGCCTCGTCCTCGACGCCCTGCGCCGCTCCGGCTGGGACCTGGCTCCGGGTGCGTCCCCGGCGCCGCGGCGCGGCGTCGACACCGCGGGCGCCGCGGCCTCCCGCGTGCTGACCGGCACGCACACCGTGGAGAAGGCCGTGGAGCAGGCCAATGTGATCGTCGGCGGCCGCTCCCTCTCCACCACGGACCCGGACCGCTTCGCCCTCGGAGTCATGCAGTCCGTGCTCGGCGGCGGCATGTCCTCGCGGCTGTTCCAGGAGATCCGTGAGCGGCGCGGCCTCGCCTACTCCACGTACTCCTTCTCGGCGGGCTACTCCGACGCCGGCTACTACGGCCTCTATGCGGGCTGCCAGCCGGACCGGGTGGACGAGGTCTCCGCCCTCATGGAGGCCGAGCTCGACCGCATGGCCTCCGAGGACATCACGGCCGAGGAGCTCGACCGCGCCCACGGTCAGCTCTGCGGCGGCACCGTGCTGGGCATGGAGTCCACCGGCGCCCGCATGTCGCGCCTCGGCCGCGCCGAGCTGGTCACGGGCGAGTTCGTCGACCTCGCCGCCTCGCTCGAGCGAGTGCGCGCCGTCGACGTCGGCCAGGTCCGCGCCGTCGCCGCGCGTCTGGCGGCGGGGGAGCGGGGACGCGTCGTCGTCGCTCCCGCCTGAGGCGAGACCACTAGGCTGGATCCCATGACTGACACCCCTCACGCTGCCCCCGAGGCCGCCCCGCGCGTCGCCGTCCTGGGCGCGAACGGCAAGATGGGCCGCCGGGCCGTTGAGGCCGTCCGTGCCGCCGAGGGCCTCGAGCTCGCCGCCGAGCTCGGCTCGCGGGACCCGCTGACGGCCGTCGTCGACGCCGGCGCCACCCACGTCCTGGACCTCACCGTCCCGGACGCCTCGCCGGACAACGTCGCCTTCGCGGTGGAGAACGGGCTCCACGCCGTCGTCGGGACCTCGGGGTGGGGCCCCGAGCGCCGCGTGGCTCTCGAGGCCCGGCTGGCCGAGCACCCCGGGGTCGGCGTGCTGATCGCCCCCAACTTCTCCGTGGGGTCGGTGCTCGCCTCCGCGTTCGCCGCCAAGGCGGCGCGGTGGTTCGAGTCGGTCGAGCTCATCGAGCTGCACCACCCCGCCAAGCTGGACGCCCCCTCCGGCACGGCGGTGCGCACCGCCGAGCTGATCGGCGACGCACGGGCCGCGGCGGGCGTCGGCCCCTCACCCGACGCGACGGAGCGTGACCCCGACGGAGCACGGGGCGCCGTCGTGAACGGGGTGCACGTGCACGCCGTGCGCCTGCGCGGCCTCGAGGCCCATCAGGAGGTCCTCCTGGGCGGGCCGGGGGAGCAGCTCGTGGTGCGCCACGATGCCTTCGACCGCGGCGCCTACATGCCGGGCGTCGTGCTGGGCCTCCGGACCGTGGCCTCCCGCCCCGGTCTCACCTACGGACTGGACGGATACCTCGACCTTGGCTGAGACCACCCGCTCGACCCTCGCGTCCAAGGTGTGGGTGGGCTTCACGAGCGCGCTCCTGCTCTTCTTCTCCGCGATCGCGGTGTACTTCGCCGTCGCCTTCATGTCTGCGCCCCAGTTCGTGGCGAAGGCCATCGGCGTCGCCGTGATCGTCGTGGTCGTCCTGGGCCTGCTCCTGCTGGCACGCGAGCTGCGCTTCGGTCTCCAGACGGAGCGGCTCGCCGGCATCCTGGCGGCCGACGGCGAGCTGCCCGCCGACGACCTGCCGCGCTCGCCCGGAGGCCGGATCGACCGCGCCGCGGCCGACGCCCAGTTCGAGACCTGCCGGGCCGAGGTCGAGGCTGCGCCGCGGGACTGGCGTGCCCGCTACCGGCTGTCCCTCGCCTACGACGCCGCGGGGGACCGCCGCCGGGCCCGTGCCGCGGCGCGCGACGCCGTCCGCCTGCACGCCGAGGGCTGAGCCCCCGCCGCCGCGGGCCTCACTCGCCCGCGCGGGAGAGCTCCGCGACGCCCGCCTCGAGCGGGCCCCGCCGACCCGTGCGCAGCGCCGCGAAGCCCGCGCCCAGGCACAGGGCCCAGAACGCGGCGACGACGGCCCCGCCCTCGGACGGCAGCCCCGCCGTGCCCAGCGCGGCGATGAGCACGAGGTGCCCCACGTAGAGGCTGAGCGTCACCCGCCCGGCCCCGGCGAGCGGGGCGAGCGCGGGGCGGAGGCCGCTCGCCCGCGCGGCCAGCAGGCACAGCCCCAGGACCGCCGCCGCCCAGCCCGCCGCGCGCACCGCCTCGAGCACGGATCCCGCGTGCGGGGCCACCACCGCGAGCCACAGCGGATCGGGCACGAGCCATGCGAGGCGGTGGTCCCCCGTGGCCAGGGCCGTCGGCAGCTCGGCGAGGGACACGCCCGTGCCGGCGGCGATCCGCTGGAGCTGTGCGGGGTCGTGGTGCTGCCACGAACCGGCCGCGCTCGCGGCCGCCCCGGCCACGGCGCCACCGGCGAGCAGGGCCGCGGCCACGCGCGGACGCTCCAGCTCCAGGCGCCCCAGCCACAGGCCGAGCAGCAGGAAGCCGATCCACGAGAGGACGGGGTAGTAGCCGGTCAGCAGCAGGTCGGTGAGCAGCAGCCCCGGGGTGAGGAGATGCTCCGGGGCGGGGGTGACCCACAGGCGGGCGTCCATGAGGAACTCCTCGTGCCCCAGCAGGGCCTGCCCCGCCGCGCTGAGCGCGAAGACCAGCACGGGGCCGCCGAGCAGCCCGACCCCCGCCGGCAGTGCGAGCGCGCGGGCCCGCAGCCCCAGGAACGGCAGGGCGAGGAGGAAGAGGAGTCCGTCGTGGCACAGGATCACGGCCACGGGCGTCCCCAGCCACGCGCACGCCAGCCCGAGCGCGAAGAGCAGGCCGGCGCGGCGGGCGATCCTGCGGCGCAGCAGGGGCAGACGGGCCGGGTCCGCTCCGGCCGCCCCGCCCGTCATGAGGGCGAGGCCCACCCCGGCGAGTGTGACGAAGAGGACCGAGGCCAGCCCCCCGAAGAGGAGGTGGGCCAGGCTCGGCTCCCCGTCGGCGTCGAGGGGGGCGGTGACGTGCACGGCGACCATCCCCAGCAGGGCGACGCCACGGGCGGCGTCCACTCCGGCCAGCCGTGCGGGCGGGGCGGGGTGCGTCATCAAGGCTCCTCGGAGGGCGGGGTGGGCGCCCGGGTCCCGGACGCAGGCATTCTCGCAGGTAGGCTGGAGAGCATGAACGCCGCCCGTCACACCACCGCCCCCACCGAGAAGCTCTTCGGCACGGTGGTCCCGGCCATGGTGACGCCCATGACCAAGGACGGTGCCGTGGACCTCGCGGCCGCGCAGTCGCTCGCCGCCCACCTCGTCGACCAGGGCGCCGACGGCCTCGTGGTCACCGGCACGACGGGGGAGACCTCCACGCTCACCGACGCGGAGAACCTGGACATGTTCCGGGCCGTGGTCGAGGCCGTGGGGGACCGCGCCGCGGTCATCGCCGGCACCGGCACCAACGACACCGCGCACAGCCTGCACCTGTCCCGCCTCGCCGCGAAGACCGGCGTGGACGGCCTGCTGCTGGTCACCCCGTACTACAACAAGCCCAACCAGGCGGGCATCCGCGCACACTTCGAGACCATCGCGGACGGCGTCGACCTGCCGATCATGCTCTACGACATCCCGGGCCGCTCCGTGATGCCGATCCAGCCCGAGACGCTCATCGCGCTCGCGGCGCACCCGAACATCCGGGCGCTCAAGGACGCCAAGGGCGACCTGCAGTCCACCACCACGGTCCTCGCGCACTCGGACCTGGACCTCTACTCCGGCGACGACGGCGCGACCCTGCCGCTCATGGCGCTCGGCGCCGTCGGCGTCGTCTCCGTGGCCGCGCACGTGGCCCCCGCCCTGTACCGCGCCCTCGTGGACGCGGTGGCGGCCGGAGACCTGACCGCCGCCCGCGAGCACCACTTCGCCCTGGACCCCGTCCAGCGCGGCATCATGACTCACGTCCAGGGGGCCGTGGCCGCGAAGGCCGTGCTCGCCGCCCAGGGCCACATTCCCTCCGCAGCCGTGCGGCTGCCCCTCGTCCCGGCGACCGCCGACGAGCTCTCCCTCATCCGCGCCGACCTCGCCGAGGCCGGCATCACCTTCTGACAAGGACTCCCTCACATGACTCCAGGCAACCGCCTGTCCACCCCGCCCAAGCTCGCCCGTGACACCTGCCGCATCGTGCAGCTCGGCGGCCTCGAGGAGGTCGGCCGCAACATGGTCACCTTCGAGATCGACGGCAAGATCCTGATCGTCGACTGCGGCGTGCTCTTCCCCGAGGAGACCCAGCCGGGCGTGGACCTGATCCTCCCCGACTTCGACTACATCCGGAACCGCCTCGACGACGTCGTCGGCATCGTGCTGACCCACGGTCATGAGGACCACATCGGCGCCGTGCCCTACCTCCTGCGCCTGCGCAAGGACATCCCGCTGATCGGCTCCAGGCTGACGCTGGCCCTCATCGAGGCCAAGCTCGAGGAGCACCGCATCAAGCCGGTCCTCGTCCCGGTGACGGAGGGGGACATCGAGGAGTACGGCCCCTTCGAGTGCGAGTTCGTGGCCGTGAACCACTCCATCCCGGACGCCCTCGCCGTCGCCATCCACACGGACGCAGGCAGCATCCTGCACACCGGCGACTTCAAGATGGACCAGCTGCCGCTCGACGGCCGCATCACGGACCTGCGCTCCTTCGCCCGTCTCGGCGAGGAGGGCGTGGATCTGTTCATGACCGACTCCACGAACGCCGAGGTCCCCGGGTTCACCACCACGGAGAAGGAGATCGGCCCCACGCTGGAGCGCTACTTCGCCACGGCCGAGCGCCGCATCGTCGTCGCCTCGTTCTCCTCGCACGTACACCGCGTCCAGCAGGTGCTCGACGCCGCCGCGAAGCACAAGCGCAAGGTCGCCTTCGGCGGTCGCTCGATGATCCGGAACATGACGATCGCGCAGAAGCTGGGCTACCTCAACGTGCCCAACGGGATCCTCGTGGACATCCGCAAGATCGACAAGTACCGGGACGACGAGGTCGTCCTCATGGTCACCGGCTCCCAGGGCGAGCCCATGGCCGCCCTGTCCCGCATGGCCAACGGCGACCACCAGGTGCAGCTGCAGGAGGGGGACCTCGTGGTCCTCGCCTCCTCGCTCATCCCGGGCAACGAGAACTCCGTGTTCCGCGTGATCAACGGGCTCATGAAGCTCGGCGCGCAGGTGGTCCACAAGGGCATGGCCAAGGTCCACGTCTCCGGCCACGCCTCCGAGGGCGAGCTGCTCTACTGCTACAACATCGTGGAGCCCGAGTACGTCATGCCCGTGCACGGCGAGACGCGCCACCTCATCGCCAACGGCCGCATCGCCGAGAAGACGGGCGTGCCGAAGGAGAACGTCATCCTGGCCGCCAACGGCACCGTGGTGGACATGAGCGACGGCCGCGTGCAGATCGTCGGCGAGGTCGACTGCGGCTACGTCTACGTGGACGGATCCTCCGTGGGCGAGATCTCCGACCTCGACCTCAAGGACCGCCGTGTGCTGGGCGAGGAGGGCTTCATCTCCATCGTCACCGTCGTCAACCGCCAGAGCGGCGCGATCGTGTCCGGCCCGGACGTGCACGCCCGCGGCGTGGCCGAGGACGAGAAGGTCTTCGAGGAGATCAAGCCGAAGATCGCCCGCGCCATCGAGGAGGCCGTGCAGGGCCAGAAGGAGCACACCACGCAGCAGCTGCAGCAGGTCGTGCGCCGCACCATGGGCACGTGGGTCAACCGCCGCCTGCGCCGCCGCCCCATGATCGTGCCGGTGATCCTCGAGGCCTGACACGCCTGCGGGCGCTGTCGCGTCCGCCCCGGGCGGTACCGTGGAGGGCATGGCGACCCGCACTTCCCCCCCGCGGTCGTCGTCCTCCTCGTCGAAGACCCGCGCCGGCTCCGCCGCCGCCCGGGCCTCCGCCGGGAAGGGCGCGACCGCCGCTGCCCCCGATCAGCCCCCCGCCCCTGTCCGCGCCCTGCGCGCGGCGTGGATGGGAGTGGCGGCCCCCGTGGGCGCGCTCTTCCGCAAGCTCGGCCGTGACGTGCGCATCCCGCGCGACGAACGCCGGGACGGCACGGGCCTGCTCCTGCTGATCGTCGCCGCGGTCATCGCCTCGGTGGAGTGGTGGGGCCTGCGGGAGACGCCGGGCTTCGGCGAGGTGGTCCACCGCGTGGTGGGCGGCACCGTGGGATGGTTCGCCTTCCTGCTGCCGCTCGCCCTGCTCGTGGTGGCGGTGCGGTGCTTCCGCACGCCCCAGGAGCTGCGCGCCAACGGCCGCATCATCATCGGCCTGCTCATGGCCACGGTGGCGGGCAGCGGCCTCGCCCACCTGGCCGGCGGGCTGCCCTCGGCCGCAGAGTCCTTCGAGGACGTGCTGCACGCCGGCGGCATGGTCGGCTACCTCGCGACCGTCCCGCTCGCCTCGCTCCTGACGGCCGTCCCCGTGTGGGTGCTCATGGCCGCCCTCGCCTTCTTCTCCCTGCTCGTCCTCACCGCCACCCCGCTGGGCTCGATCCCGCAACGGATCACGGGCGCGTACGACTGGCTCACCGGCCAGGACCCCGAGGGCGCCTCGGCCCGCCGCGCCGAGCGCCGGGACGCACGCCGCGAGCGGCGCGCCGCCGGGGAGGAGTCCGCGGAGCCCGCGCGCACCCACCCCGACCACGACCAGTCCTACCTCGACGCCGTGGGCAGCCACGCCGCGGAGGACTCCGCGCGTCCCCGCCCGGGCCTGTTCGCCCGCCTCTTCGGGCGGCGTGACCGCGGCCGGGACGCCGCATCCGAACGCAGCCACGAGAGCGCCGCCTACGACTCTCCCGTGATCCTGGACTCCGCGGCCGGGGCCGGCTCCCACGCCGCCGGGACCGCGGAGGCCGCGGAGGCCACGGAGGAGGACGCCACGCTCGTGCTCGAGCCGCGCGCCGCCGCGCCCGCCCCCCGCCGTCCCGCGCGGGGCCAGCAGGGCGTGTTCGACGCGGAGGAGCACCTGGCCGCTCCCGCGGCCCGCGGCGACTCCACCGCCGAGTCGTTCGACCCCTGGGTGGACGAGGACGCGGCCCCGGTGCTTCCCCCGGGGGTCAAGCGCCCCACCGCCGCCGACCGGGCCCTCGAGCGGGTCCGCGAGCACGCCCGCGCCCGTCACGCCGCCACGCCGGACGACGAGGCGGAGGAGCCGACGCAGCCTGTGGAAGGGGCGGCCGAGCCCGAGGAGGAGTCGGCGTCGGCCGTGCCTGCCCCGGTGCCGGCGGTGAGCACGCCGGCCCCCGTGCCGCCCATGACCGCCGCTCCGGCCCGGGGCCGGCAGGCCGAGCTCGGCGGGGACGCCGCGTACACGCTGCCCCAGTCGGACCTGCTGCCCGCTGGCCCGCAGCCGAAGGAGCGCTCCGAGGCCAACGACCGCGTCGTCGCCGCGCTGACCACCACGTTCACCGAGTTCAAGGTGGACGCGCAGGTCACCGGCTTCTCCCGCGGCCCCACCGTCACGCGCTACGAGGTCGAGGTCGCCCCCGGCACCAAGGTGGAGAAGGTCACGGCGCTCGAGAAGAACATCGCCTACGCGGTGGCCTCCTCCGACGTGCGCATCCTCAGCCCCATCCCCGGCAAGCGCGCCATCGGCATCGAGATCCCCAACCCGGACAAGGAGGTGGTGGTGCTCGGCGACGTCCTGCGCTCGCAGGCCGCGCACCGCACCGACCACCCGATGGTCATGGGCGTCGGCAAGGACGTGGAGGGCGGCTACGTGGTGGCCAACCTCGCGAAGATGCCGCACATGCTCGTCGCCGGCGCCACCGGCGCGGGCAAGTCCTCGTTCGTGAACTCGATGATCACCTCGATCCTCATGCGGGCCACCCCGGACGAGGTCCGCATGGTCATGGTCGACCCCAAGCGCGTGGAGCTCACGGCCTACGAGGGCGTCCCGCACCTCGTGACGCCCATCATCACGAACCCCAAGAAGGCCGCCGAGGCCCTCCAGTGGGTGGTGAAGGAGATGGACACCCGCTACGACGACCTCGCGGCGTTCGGCTTCAAGCACGTGGACGACTTCAACAAGGCGGTGCGCGCGGGGCAGGTGAAGCTGCCGCCGGACTCCAAGCGCGTCCTCCGGCCGTACCCGTACCTGCTGGTGATCGTGGACGAGCTCGCGGACCTCATGATGGTCGCCCCGCGGGACGTCGAGGACTCGATCGTGCGCATCACCCAGCTCGCGCGCGCCGCCGGCATCCACCTGGTGCTCGCCACCCAGCGCCCCTCCGTGGACGTCGTCACCGGCCTGATCAAGGCCAACGTGCCCTCCCGCATGGCGTTCGCGACGTCCTCCGTCACGGACTCCCGCGTGGTGCTCGACCAGCCCGGCGCCGAGAAGCTCCTGGGCCAGGGCGACGCGCTCTTCCTGCCCATGGGCAAGTCGAAGCCCATGCGCGTGCAGGGCGCGTGGGTGAACGAGTCCGAGATCCACGCGGTCGTGGAGCACGTGAAGGCCCAGATGCAGGTGCAGTACCGGGACGACGTGGTGCCGGAGAAGACCGAGAAGGTCATCGACGAGGACATCGGCGACGATCTGGACCTGCTCCTGCAGGCGGTCGAGCTCGTGGTGACCACCCAGTTCGGCTCGACCTCCATGCTGCAGCGCAAGCTCCGCGTGGGCTTCGCGAAGGCCGGCCGCCTCATGGACCTCATGGAGTCCCGCGGCGTCGTCGGCCCCTCCGAGGGGTCGAAGGCGCGCGACGTGCTGGTCAAGCCCGACGAGGTGGCCGAGGTGCTCGCCGCGATCTCGGGGGACACCGCTCCGGCGGCGGCTGCTCCGGCGCCTGCGCCGTCGTCGTCCGCGGCACCGCGTGACCTGGTGGCCGAGGACCTCGACTCCCGTCCGCAGGCCCAGGCCTGGGACGATGGGGAGGACGAGGGGGAATCCGAGGACGCATGGGAGCTGACGGGCAGATGAGCACGGAGCGGACGGCCGAGGGCCGAGCGGGGGAGCGGCCGTCGGCCTGGAACCTGCCGAACATCCTCACGAGCGTGCGGATCCTGATGGTCCCCTTCTTCGTGTGGGCGCTGTGGGCGGGCGGGCCGTGGGGCCAGGACTCGCTCACGGCGCGCTGGGTGGCCTTCGGGCTGTTCGCGGCGGCCATGTACACGGACAAGCTCGACGGCGACATCGCCCGCGCGCGCGGGCTGATCACGGACTTCGGGAAGATCGCGGACCCGATCGCGGACAAGCTGCTCACGGGGGCCGCGCTCGTGGTCTTCTCCCTCCTGGGCGAGCTGTGGTGGTGGGTGACGATCGTGATCCTCGTGCGTGAATGGGGCATCACCCTCATGCGCTTCGTGGTGATCCGGTACGGCGTCATGCCGGCCGGCCGCGGCGGCAAGCTGAAGACCGTGCTGCAGGCGGCGGGCATCGGCCTGCTGCTCATGCCGCTGGGCGCCCTGGTGGGCGGCTGGTGGCCGTGGCTGGGCTGGACCGTGATCGGCGTGGCCACCGCGCTGACGGTGGTCACCGGCGTGGAGTACGTCCGCGACGCCGCCGCGCTCCGCCGGGACGCGCTCGCGGGCCGGACCGCCGCATGAGCACGGCCGCGCAGGTGGTCGCCCGCTTCGCCCGGGACGAGCTGACGCTCGCGACCGCCGAGTCGCTCACCGCGGGCCTCGTGGCCGCCACCCTCGCGGACGTGCCGGGCGCCTCTGCCGTCCTGCAGGGCGGTGTGGTGGCGTACCAGAACCGCGTGAAGGCGGAGGTGCTCGGCGTCGAGGCGGCGCTGCTGGCCGAGCGCGGGGCCGTGGATCCCGGGGTGGCCGAGGCCATGGCGCGCGGTGCGCGCCGGGTGCTGGGCGCCGACGTCGGCGTGGCGACCACCGGCGTGGCCGGGCCGGAGCCCCATCAGGGCAAGCCGGTGGGGACCGTGTTCATCGCGCTGGCGTGGACGGACGAGGCGGGCGTGGAGCAGGCCGAGGCGTGGGGGCTGCGCCTGCCGGGCGACCGGGCCGCGATCCGCCGGCGGACCGTGGTCGCGTGCCTCGAGCGGCTCGCCACCGCAGGGGAGCGTCGCGGGGGTTCCTGAGCGCGGTGCGGCCGAGCGGGAATGAACCCGGCCTCCAGCCGGTTGAATGGAACGAGTCAAGAAGACGGCCGTGGGGGATCAGGCTCCCGTCCGGCGTCCTCAGCGAAAGTCCAGGAGCACGCGATAGACATGATGCGACACCCCGTCCATGCCAACGGCATCACCCGCTGGGTCGGCGAGCAGCCTCGCCCCCGCGCGGAGACCCCCGACATCAAGGAGCGCACCATGCCCGTCCTCCGGCACGAGATCGGCGACGTCCTGCGTGACGTGCGCCAGCGGCAGGGCCGCACGCTCCGCGAGGTGTCCCACGACGCCCGCGTCTCCCTCGGCTACCTCTCCGAGGTGGAGCGCGGCCAGAAGGAGGCCTCCTCCGAGCTGCTGGCCTCCATCTGCGGGGCGCTCGACGTCCCCCTGTCCTTCATGCTCCGCGAGGTCTCGGACCGCCTTGCCGAGCAGGAGGGCGTGGTCATCCCGGACACCGTGCCCGAGGGCATGGGCGAGGCCGGCGCCGCGGAGCTGGGCTCCCTGGCCGGCCGCTGATCCCCACCGCTCCGCCTCTGGGCGCCCTGCCGTCACGGCGGGGCGCCCGTGTGCATGCGGGGGGAGGCCGGCCCCGGGCGAGGGGCCGCGCCCCGCGAGGAGGAGTCCGTGACGAGCAGAGGAGGGCCACCGTGCGGGTGAGCGAGTTCTGGAGACTGATGGACGACGAGTTCGGTGCCGCGCGCGCCGCGGTCGAGGCGGACAGCCTGCACCTGCCGGGACTGGACGCCACGGCGCGGGAGGCGCTGTCCGCGGGCGTGGATCCGCGTGCCGTGTGGCGGGCCGTCTGCGAGCTGAACGACATCCCCGCCGAACGGCGTCTCGGGCGGGACGTGCCACCGACACGCTGACCCTGCGGCGGGTCGGGGCGCCGCTTCGAACACGTGTTCGAATCCATGGGGTAGAGTCCTGCACAGCCGCAGGGGCCGCCGGCCCGTGCACAGCAGACCGGGTGCGCGCCTAACGTGTCCGCCCCACCTCGTAGTGTCACTGACATGGCCGAGGCGGGCGTCGCAGAGTCCCGCACGAGCACAGACCACATCAAGGGGTGAAGGATGAGCAACGTGACGGATCGTGAGAAGGCCCTCGAGGCGGCACTGGCCCAGATCGACAAGCAGTTCGGCAAGGGCTCCGTCATGCGCCTGGGCGATCAGACCCAGGCGCCGGTGGAGGTCATCCCGACCGGCTCGGTGGCCATGGACGTGGCCCTGGGCATCGGCGGCCTCCCGCGGGGGCGCGTCGTGGAGATCTATGGCCCGGAGTCCTCGGGCAAGACCACGCTCGCCCTGCACGCGGTGGCCAACGCCCAGCGCAACGGCGGCATCGCGGCGTTCATCGACGCGGAGCACGCGCTGGACCCGGCCTACGCCCGCAAGCTCGGCGTGGACACGGACGCGCTGCTGGTCAGCCAGCCGGACACGGGCGAGCAGGCCCTTGAGATCATGGACATGCTGGTCTCCTCCGGCACCCTGGACATCGTCGTCATCGACTCCGTGGCGGCCCTGACGCCGCGCGCGGAGATCGAGGGCGAGATGGGCGACTCCCACGTGGGTCTCCAGGCCCGCCTGATGTCCCAGGCGCTGCGCAAGATCACCGGCCGCCTGCACCAGACCAAGACCACCGCCATCTTCATCAACCAGCTGCGCGAGAAGATCGGCGTGTTCTTCGGCTCCCCGGAGACCACCACCGGCGGCAAGGCCCTCAAGTTCTACGCCTCCGTGCGCATCGACGTGCGCCGCATCGAGACGCTGAAGGAGGGCGGCAACCCCGTCGGCAACCGCACGCGCGTCAAGATCGTGAAGAACAAGATGGCCCCGCCCTTCAAGCAGGCCGAGTTCGACATCCTCTACGGGGTGGGCATCTCCCGTGAGGGTGGGCTGATCGACATGGGCGTCGAGGAGGGCATCGTCAAGAAGTCCGGCGCCTGGTTCACGTACGACGGGGACCAGCTGGGCCAGGGCAAGGAGAACGCCCGCCGGTTCCTCAAGGACAACCCGGACCTGGCCCTCGAGATCGAGCAGCGCATCCTCACGAAGCTCGGCATCGGCGTGGACCCGGAGGCCGCCGAGGAGGACGGGGCGCCGGTCCTCGCGGCCGTGGCGGGTGACACCAAGGCCTGATGTCGGGGCACGGCGCCGGGTTCGACGACTCCCGGGACTCCGAGGTGGCCCGGCTCTGGCTCGACCTGGCCGGGCTGGATCCTACCGCGGCCTCGCCGGCGGAACCGGCGCCTCCGGAGCCGGCGGACCTGAGCGCGCTCCTCACGCGGGCGAGCGACCTGCCCAGCCCCGCGCCGACCACGGGCGGGGTCATGCCGCTGCCGTGGACCAGCGGCGCGAGGACGGTTCCGGGCCCGACGACGGCGCCGGACACGACGAAGCGTCGCGCGCCGAAGGCCGCCGCGCCCTCGTCCCCGCCCGCTCCGGAGCCTGAGCCGTCCGTCGTGGGCCGCAGCGCCGAGGCGTCGGACGAGGCCGCGCGTCCTCGCCGACGTCGTCGGCCGGGGCCCGCGCCCCTGCCCGAGGACCCCCGGGAGCGCGCGGAGGCCGCGCGCGAGGTCGTGCTGCGGCAGCTCGCGATGGGCCCGCGCTCGCGCGGCCAGCTCGAGCGCAAGCTCGCGGAGCGCGAGGCCGAGCCGGAGCTGATCGAGCAGGTGCTCGACCGCTTCGAGGAGGTGCGGCTCGTGGACGACGCCGCCTTCGCCGAGGTGTGGGTGCGCAGTCGTCACCGCGGCCGGGGCCTGTCCCGCCGGGCCATCGGCCGGGAGCTGCACGAGAAGGGCGTGGACCGGGACGTCGCCGAGGAGGCCCTCGAGGCCATCGAGCCGGAGGACGAGCGCGCCGCCGCCCTCGAGCTCGCCCGCCGCCGGATGCACGGGAAGACGGTGCCGCCGGCCGACTCCCCGGAGAACCGCGCCGAGCGGGACAAGGCGGTGCGCCGCCTCGTCGGGATGCTCGGTCGGAAGGGCTACGCCCCCGGACTCGCGTTCGGGGTGGTCACGGAGGTCCTCGGGGAGCACGAGGCGGACGCCTCCTAGAATGGTCCGGTGACTCTGACGGACCCCGCCCCCGCCCTCCCGCACGACGGCCTCACCTACGAGGTCCGCACCTTCGGGTGCCAGATGAACGTGCACGACTCCGAGCGCATCTCCGGCCTCCTGGAGTCGACCGGCTACGCCCCCGCGGGAGAGGGCCACCAGCCGGACCTCGTCGTGTTCAACACGTGCGCCGTCCGCGAGAACGCGGACAACCGCCTCTACGGCAACCTCGGCAACCTCCGCTCCGTGAAGGCCGCGCACCCGGGCCTGCAGATCGCCGTCGGCGGCTGTCTCGCCCAGAAGGACCAGGCGACCATCCAAGCGAAGGCGCCCTGGGTGGACGTCGTCTTCGGCACCCACAACATCGGCTCCCTGCCCGTGCTGCTCGAGCGCTCCCGCCACAACGCCGAGGCCGAGATGGAGATCCTCGAGTCCCTCGAGGTGTTCCCCTCCACGCTGCCCACCAAGCGCGACTCCACGCACTCCGGCTGGGTCTCGATCTCCGTGGGCTGCAACAACACGTGCACGTTCTGCATCGTCCCCAGCCTGCGCGGCAAGGAGAAGGACCGCCGCCCGGGGGAGATCCTCGCCGAGGTGCAGGCGCTCGTGGACGCCGGCGCCGTGGAGGTCACCCTCCTCGGCCAGAACGTGAACTCCTACGGCGTCGAGTTCGGCGACCGCGGCGCCTTCGCGAAGCTGCTGCGCGCGTGCGGTCAGATCGAGGGCCTCGAGCGCGTGCGCTTCACGAGCCCCCACCCGGCCGCCTTCACCGACGACGTCATCGACGCGATGGCCGAGACCCCGAACGTCATGCCCCAGCTGCACATGCCCCTGCAGTCCGGCTCGGACCGGATCCTCAAGGCCATGCGCCGCTCGTGCCGCTCCACCCGGTTCCTCGGCATCCTCGAGCGGGTCCGCGAGCGCATCCCGCACGCGGCCATCACCACCGACATCATCGTGGGCTTCCCGGGGGAGACCGAGGAGGACTTCGCGGAGACGATGCGCGTGGTCGAGGCCTCCCGCTTCGCCTCGGCGTTCACCTTCCAGTACTCCATCCGCCCCGGGACGCCGGCGGGCGAGATGGAGGACCAGGTGCCCAAGGCCGTCGTGCAGGAGCGCTTCGAGCGGCTCGTCGCGCTGCAGGACCGCATCTCCGCGGAGGAGATGGCCACCCTCGCGGGCACGCGGCAGGAGCTGCTCGTCACCGCCGACTCCGGCTCGAAGGCGGCCGAGCGCGGCCGCCTCGCCGGACGCGCGAAGGACAATCGGCTCGTGCACTTCTCCGTGCCCGAGGGCGCCGAGACGCCCCGCCCGGGCGACTTCGTCACCGTGACCGTCACCGAGGCGCGCCCGTTCTTCGCGATCGCGGATCCGGGCCCCGAGGACTACGCCCTGCGCCGCTCGCGCGCCGGCGACGCGTGGGACCGGGCCCAGGCCGAGTCCTGCGGCGTCCCCGGCCCGGGCGCGCCGGACGGGACGGCCCCCTCCGCCTCCGGGGCGACGCGCCTCGGCATGCCGACGATCCGCCCGCGCGGGTGAGCGTGCCGGCCGCGCGCCCGCCCGTCGTCGCCGTGGTGGGGGCGACGGCGACCGGCAAGTCCGCTCTCGCCGTCGCCCTCGCGCACCGGCTGGACGGGGAGATCGTCAACGGTGACGCGCTGCAGCTCTACCGTGGCATGGACGTGGGCACCGCGAAGGTCACGGAGGCCGAGCGCGAGGGCGTCCCGCACCATCTCCTCGACGTCCTGGACGTGCGCGAGGAGGCCTCCGTCGCGGACTTCCAGCGGCGCGCCCGCGAGCTGTTCGCGCAGATCCGGGCGCGGGGTCGCACCCCGATCCTCGTCGGCGGGTCGGGCCTGTACGTCCGTGCGGCCCTCGACGAGCTGGAGTTCCCTCCCACCGATCCGACGGTCCGCGGGGAGGTCGAGGCCCAGCTGGCCGCACGCGGGGAGGCCGCGCTGCGGGCCGAGCTCGCCGCCGTCGACCCGGTCTCCGCGGAGAAGGTCGCGGACGAGCGGCGCCTGGTGCGCGCCCTCGAGGTGCACCGGATCACGGGCCGGCCGTTCTCGGCGTTCATGCCGCGGCGGCGCTACGCGGACTCCGTGGCGCCGGCCGTGCAGCTCGGGCTGCGGATCGACCGCGCCGTGCTCCACGCGCGCATCGCCGCGCGCGTCGCGGCCATGGTGGACGCCGGGCTCGTCGAGGAGGTGCGGCGCCTCGACGCCGCCGGCCTGCGGGAGGGGCGCACCGCCTCCCAGGCCATCGGGTACGCGCCCGTGCTCGAGGTCCTCGACGGCACCGCGAGCCTGGGCGACGCCGTCGAGCGCACCGTGGTGGCCACCCGGCGCTTCGCCCGCCGCCAGGAGACGTGGTTCCGCGCCGATCCCCGCGTGCGCTGGGTCGACGCCCTCGCCCCCGGCGTCCTCGAGCGCTCCCTCGCGGTGCTCGCCGCCGAGCCCGCCTCCTAGACTGGCCCGCATGAGCCTCCTGCCCGGCGCCTCCGCCGTCGTCGACACCACGCCCACGCTGCCCTTCACGAAGGGCCACGGCACGGGCAACGACTTCGTGCTGATCGCCGACCCGGACGGCAACGCGCACCTCGAGCCCTCCCGCGTCGCGATGCTCGCGGACCGCCACCAGGGGATCGGCGCCGACGGCGTCATCCGCGCCGTGCGTTCGGCGCACCTCCCCGAGGGCCGCGAGGTGCTGGCCGCGGCTCCCGAGGCCGAGTGGTTCATGGACTACCGCAACGGGGACGGCTCGGTCGCCGAGATGTGCGGCAACGGCGTGCGCGTCTTCGTCCACTTCCTCGTGGAGAAGGAGCTCGTGGACCTGCCCGTCGGCTCGGCGCTGACCATCGGAACCCGCGCGGGCGCGAAGTCCGTCACCCGCATGGAGCACGGCTACGCGATCGACATGGGCCCCTGGAGCCTGATCGACCCGGAGCTCGCGGAGGACGCGGCCGCCGACTCGATGGTGCGCGCCACCGGGCTGACGGACGCCCGTCCCGGCCTGAGCATCTCGATGGGCAACCCCCACACGGTGGTCCCGCTCGGGGCGTTCGCGGAGCTCGAGGCGCTGGAGCTGCACACGGCTCCCGAGGTGGACCCCGAGCCGCCGCACGGCACCAACGTGGAGTTCGTGGCCGCCCACGAGCCGCTCGTCAAGGGGGGCGTGGGCCGGGTGCGGATGCGCGTGCACGAGCGCGGCGTGGGGGAGACCCAGTCGTGCGGCACGGGCGCGTGCGCGGCCGCGGCGGCCATGCGCGTGTGGGCCGGGCCCGAGGGCGCGGACTCGTGGCTCGTGGAGGTCCCGGGCGGCGTGCTCGCGGTGGACTTCGTCCTGGCCTCCGACGGCGAGGAGCACGTCGTCCTCGCGGGGGCCGCCGAGCTCGTGTTCGACGGCGAGCTGCGCGGCTGAGACCCGGTCGCCGGCCGACGCTCCGGCCGCGGGTCAGGCCTGCCGGGTCACCGTCAGGATGCGGAACCCCTTGACGGTGGCCGCGCGACGCACGGTGAACGCCCCCGGGGTGCGGTCCTCGAGCATCCCGGCGATCCAGGGCTGCAGCGAGTCGGCCCCGAGGTTCTTCTGCACCACGAGCCACGCCTCGCCGCCCGGGTTCAGCGCGGGCAGCCAGCGCTCCAGCAGCTCGTGGAGCACCTCCTTGCCCACGCGGATGGGCGGGTTGGACCAGATGAGGTCGAAGCCCGCGTCCGCCGGCACGTCCTCGGGCCGCAGGAACACCGCGTTCTCGGCGCCCACGGCGGCCGCGTTGTCCCGGGCCAGACCGATCGACCGCTCGTTCACCTCGACGCCGGTCACATGGGCCTCGGGCGAGCGCAGTGCGAGCGTGAGGGCGAGCGGTCCCCAGCCCGCGCCGACGTCGAGGAAGGCGCCGTGCGACGGCGGCACGGGGACCGCGGAGAGCAGGGCGGCGGTGCCCTTGTCGATCCCGTCGGGCGAGAAGATCCCGTTGGCCGTCTGCACGGCCACGGTCCGGCCCGCGAGCTCGACCTCGATCCGCCGGCGTCGCTCGGGCGTCCCGGGGTCGGGGGAGAAGTAGTGGGCTGGCTGACTCACGCGGACCATCGTAGTCAGGCGGTGGGCCGCAGACCGTCTCGCCTGGCCGGCGCCGCTCACGGGAACCGTGGCGTGGTCGGCGGCGCCGGGGCGGCCTGCGGCGCCATGTCGGAGAGGGTGTTCGCCCACGGGGGAGAGGCTTCCCGCGGCGGTGGGGGCCGGGTAGGGTGTCATTCATGTTCCTGCTGTTCGCCTGACGCCCGCCGTGGAGCCCCGCTCCGGCCGCCGTCACACCCCGCATCCCGCCCCTGAGGCGTCGCTTCCGCGCGCCCGGGCCCCGCTGACGCGAACAGGACATCCCCATGAGCATCACGCTGCGCTCTGCGCGCCCGCCGGACACGCCGAGCTGGCTGCACTGCCGCGCCCTGTCCTTCCCCTCGACCCGGTGGGTCGCCGTCGGCTCGGGCGGTGAGGTCCTCGGGATCCTCGACGTCCACCCCGACCACGAGGGCAGGGGGATCGCCACCGCACCGTTGGAGGCGCTGATCGCGCGGCTGCCTGAGGGAACCGGCCGGCTGGACGCATGGACCCGCGAGGACGTCGCCCGAGCTCCACAGGGCCGCTAGCGCGTCCGCCCCACCCACTACGCTGATTCGAACCGGGCCCCACCGACGGGCGCCCAGAGGAGACCATGACTGACGAGCACCAGAACACCGCCGGCCAGAACGGGCCGGGAGCCGCCGCGGCAGGATCCGAGGACGAGATCCAGGCCGTGATCGACCGCATCCTCGCCGCCGACGACGCCCGCCGCGCGTCCGGCGGGGACGACGCGTCCGAGCAGGCCTCCGAGACGCGCGATCGGGCGTCCGTCGTCGGGGGCCGCGCGCTCGCGCTCGCCGAGGGCGGGGACGAGCACACCGAGTTCGACGGCGACCAGGACGAACTGGCCGCGCGCCATTCCCTGCGCCGCGTGGCCGGGCTCTCCACGGAGCTCGAGGACATGTCCGAGGTCGAGTACCGCCAGCTGCGCCTCGAGCGGGTGGTCCTGGCGGGCGTGTGGACCGAGGGCACCGCGGAGGACGCCGAGAACTCCCTCCAGGAGCTCGCCGCGCTCGCGGAGACCGCGGGCTCGGAGGTGCTGGACGGTGTCATCCAGCGCCGCGCCACCCCGGACCCGGCCACGTTCCTCGGCAAGGGCAAGGCCCGTGAGCTCGCGGAGATCGTGGCCCTCTCCGGCGCGGACACCGTGGTGGTGGACTCCGAGCTCGCCCCGTCCCAGCGCCGCGCGCTCGAGGACGTGGTGCGGGTCAAGGTCATCGACCGCACCGCGCTGATCCTGGACATCTTCGCGCAGCACGCGAAGTCCCGCGAGGGCCGCGCGCAGGTCGAGCTGGCCCAGCTCGAGTACCTCCTGCCTCGCCTGCGCGGCTGGGGCGAGTCCATGTCGCGCCAGGCCGGCGGCCGTGCGGCCGGCGGCGAGGGCATCGGCTCCCGCGGCCCTGGCGAGACGAAGATCGAGCTGGACCGCCGTCGCATCCGCACGCGCATGGCCAAGCTGCGCCGGGACATCTCCGCCATGAAGCCGGCGCGCGAGGCCAAGCGGGCCAACCGCCGGCGCAATCGGGTGCCGTCCGTGGCCATCGCCGGCTACACCAACGCGGGCAAGTCCTCACTGCTCAACCGCCTCACCCACGCGGGGGTGCTCGTGGAGAACGCGCTGTTCGCCACCCTGGACCCCACGGTCCGCAAGGCCGTGACCCCGGACGGCATCGGCTACACGCTCTCGGACACCGTGGGCTTCGTGCGCAACCTTCCCACGCAGCTCGTGGAGGCCTTCCGCTCCACCCTGGAGGAGGTCGCGGACGCGGACGTCATCCTCCACGTCGTGGACGGCGCGCACCCGGACCCCGAGGGGCAGATCGCCGCCGTGCGCGGCGTGCTGGCCGAGGTGGACGCGCAGCGCATCCCGGAGATCATCGTGCTGAACAAGGCGGACGCGGCGGATCCCGTGGTCATCGCCCGCATCCGCTCGAAGGAGCCGCACACCGTCGTGGTCTCGGCCCGCACCGGCGCCGGCATCGACGAGCTGGAGAAGGCCATCGCGGCCACGATCCCACGGCCCAGCGTGCGCCTCGAGCTGCTCGTCCCGTTCACGCGGGGCGACGTGGTCTCGCGCCTGCACTCCGCGGACGCGGAGATCCTCGCCGAGGCCTATGAGGAGGGCGGCACCCGCCTGACCGTCCTCGTGCGCGAGGACATCGCCGCCGAGCTCGCGGAGCACCGCGTGGACTCCGACGCCTCATGAGCGGGGCGGACGCCGCGGAGGGGGCCGTCTCGGCCCCCCGCACGGATCGGGAGAGGGAGGCGCTGCGGCTCCTGGACGCCGTGGTCGAGGCCACGGGCGGCCAGGAGCGCGCGGGCCAGAAGGAGATGGTCCTGCAGGTCGCGCGCGCCCTCGAGTCGCGGCGGCACCTGCTGGTCCAGGCCGGGACCGGCACCGGCAAGTCGCTGGCCTACCTGATCCCGGCGCTGCAGCACGCCATGGACCAGGAGGACCCCGTCGTGATCGCGACGGCCACCCTGGCCCTCCAGGCGCAGATCATGAAGCGGGACGCCCCGCGCCTCGTGGAGGCGCTGAAGGGGGAGCTGCCGCGCGAGCCCGTCGTCGCGCTCGTCAAGGGGCGCTCCAACTACCTGTGCCGGCACAAGGTGGACGGCGGGTATCCCGGGGACGAGGGCGAGGAGGCCCTCTTCACGGTGGCCGACGACGGCGGCATGATCGGCTCCGCCTCGGACGGGGCCTCAGGGCCGTCGTCGCTGCTGGGCAAGGAGGTCATGTACCTGCGTGCGTGGGCGGACGAGACGGAGACGGGCGACCGCGACGACCTCGAGGTCCCCGTGACGGACCGCGCCTGGCGGCAGGTCTCGGTCTCGGCCGTCGACTGCCTCGGCGCGTCCCGCTGCCCCATGGCGGACGAGTGCTTCTCGGAGCACGCCCGCGCGGACGCTGCGGACGCCGACGTGGTGGTCACCAACCACGCGATGCTCGCGATCAGCGCGTTCGAGGGACTCGCCGTGCTCCCCGCCTACTCCGCCGTGGTGGTGGACGAGGCGCACGAGCTGCAGGACCGCGTCACCGGCGCGGTGACGGGCCAGCTCTCCGGCTCGATCGTGCACGGTGCCGCCACCTCGGTCCGGCGCCACACCTCGGTGGCGGTCGAGGACCTCGTGCAGGCCGGCGCCGCCCTGGACCGCGCCTTCGCGGGCACCCCCTCGGGGCTGCTCGCCACCGGCCCGGACGAGGTGCAGGAGCAGGCGCTGACCGCCGTCCTCGCTGCCGCCCGGCAGTGCTTCTCAGACCTCGGCCAGAGCAAGGACAAGGAGGCCGACGGCGACGGCGGCCACCAGATGGCCCGCTCCCGCCTCGTCGAGGTCCTCGAGGTCACCGAGCGCATGCTCGCCGCGCGCCCCGAGGCCGACTTCCCGGAGGTCCTGTGGGCCACGCGGCCCGGGCACTTCGAGCCCGGCGTCGGCTGGCAGCCCGGCAACGAGGAGGACCCGCCGCAGCTCTACGTGGCCCCCATCTCGGTGGCAGGCAAGCTGCGTGAGGGGCTCTTCGGCAAGGCCACCACGGTGCTCACCTCCGCCACGCTGACCGTGGGCACGGGGGAGCGGCGGTTCGACTCGGTGGCCGGTGACGTCGGCCTCGCCGGGCCTGACGCCCCCGCGTACACCGCCCTCGACGTCGGCAGCCCCTTCGACTATCCCCGCCAGGGCGTGCTGTACGTGGCCCGGCACCTGCCGCGTCCCGGGAGGACGGCCTCCCCCGAGTCCCTCGACGAGCTCGGGGAGCTCATGAAGGCCTCGAACGGCGGCACGCTCGGCCTGTTCTCCTCCCGGCGGGCCGCCGAGGACGCCGCGGCGGAGATGCGCCGCCGCCTGGGCCCGACGCAGACGATCCTGTGCCAGGGCGATGCCACCCTCTCCGCACTCGTCCGGCAGTTCGCCGAGGAGCGGGACGCCTCCCTCTTCGGGACCATGAGCCTGTGGCAGGGCGTGGACGTGCCGGGCTCCTCGCTGCGCCTCGTGGTGATCGACCGGATCCCGTTCCCGCGCCCGGACGACCCGCTCTCCCAGGCGCGCACGCGGGACATCGCCCGGCACGGCGGCAACGGGTTCATGAAGGTGTCGGCCACGCACGCCGCCGTCCGCATGGCCCAGGGCGCCGGCCGCCTCGTGCGCGCCGTCGGGGACCGCGGCGTCGTCGCCGTGCTGGACTCACGTCTGGCCACCGAGCGCTACGGCGGCTACATCACGAGCGCTCTGCCGGACTTCTGGCGGACCACGGACCGGCAGGTGGTGCGGGGCGTGCTGGCGCGCCTCGCCGAGGAGGACTGAGGGCGTCCGAGGACACCCGACCAGCGGCCGTCAGGAGCCCACGTCAGGCCTAGAATCGTGGTGAGGGCCCCGGCCCCGCGGCCCTCCGGAGCGAGCACGCCGCCGCGCGCGGCGGGAAGGCGGGCGGCCATGGCCACCGGCAGGACCTCAGGATCCCATCGACTGCGGAGGACGGCCGAACGCCGCGCCTCCCTGGGCGGCCAGGCCCGCGAGGAGCGGGAGGTGGTTCGGGCGCACGAGCGCGCGGCGAATCGCCACCACGACTCCTTCCTGGCGCACCTGAACCTCAAGCCGGTGTGGCTGGCCCTGGCCGTCCTCGCGATGGCCGCGGTGGCCCTCATGCCCGGCGTGCAGGACCTCGGACTCTCCGTCGCGGGACAGCGGGCGCTCGCGGTCCTCGCGTTCGCCGTCATCGTGTGGGTGAGCGAGGCCGTCACCTACCCGGTCAGCGCCGTGCTCATCATCGGGCTGATCGCGTTCCTCGTCGGATTCGCCCCGGACATGGCGGACCCGGAGACCGCCCTCGGCACGTCAGGCGCCCTAGGGCTCGCGCTGGGCGGCTTCTCCAACTCCGCGGTGGCCCTCGTGGCCGGCGCCCTCGTGCTCGCCGCCGCCATGCAGGCCACGGGGCTGCACAAGCGCGTGGCGCTGCTCGTGCTGAAGTTCGCCGGCGAGAAGACGAGCAACATCCTCATCGGCACGATCGTCATCACGATCATCCTGTCCTTCTTCGTCCCGTCGGCCACGGCACGCGCCGGCGCGGTGGTGCCGATCCTCATGGGCCTCGTAGCGGCCTTCGGCATGCCGACCGACTCGAAGCTCAGCGCCCTGCTCGTCATCACCGCCGCGCAGGCCATCTCCATCTGGAACATCGGCATCATGACCTCCGCGGCCCAGAACCTCGTCGCTGTCGGCTTCATCCAGGACCAGATGGGCCGCCAGATCACGTGGCTCGAGTGGTTCGTGTGGGGCGCGCCGTGGGCCGCCGTCATGTCCGTGGTGCTCTACTTCGTGATGCGCTGGGCCATCAAGCCGGAGACGGACCGCATGGTCGGCGGTCGCGAGGTCGTCCAGCGCGACCTCGCCGCCCTCGGCCCGATGACGGGCAAGGAGATGCGCCTGACGGTGGTGGCCGTCCTCCTGGTGACCGCGTGGGCCACCCAGGGCGTCCTGCATCCCGTCGATGCGACCACCGTGACCCTGGCCGCCGTCGCCTTCCTCCTGCTCCCGCGCGTCGGCGTGTTCTCGTGGAAGACCGTGGAGAAGCTCGTCAACTGGGGCACGCTCGTGGTGTTCGCCGTGGGCATCTCGCTCGGCTCGCTGCTGCTCAAGACGGGCGCCGCGGCGTGGCTCTCCGAGCGCACCTTCACCGCGCTCGGCCTCGCCGAGCTGCCGATCGTCGCGCTGATCGCCGTCATGGGCGCCTTCACGATCCTCATCCACCTGGGCTTCGCCTCGGCCACCGCGCTCTCGAGCGCCCTGATCCCGGTGTTCATCGCCTTCGCCGCGTCCATCCCGAACGCTGCGGAGGGCGGCCTCGGGTTCGTCGTGATCATGCAGTTCCTGATCTGCTTCGGCTTCCTGCTGCCGGTCTCCGCGCCGCAGAACATGCTCGCGTACGGCACGGGCGCGTTCACCCCGATGCAGTTCCTCAAGGCGGGACTGCCCATCACGGGGATCGGCTACCTCATGGTCCTGCTCTTCTCCGCGACGTACTGGCGGTGGCTCGGCCTGGTCTGACCGTCTGCGCCGCGGGCGCCGTTCAGAGCGCCCGCAGCACGGTGACCACGCGGCCCATGATGGTCGCGTGGTCACCCATGATGGGCTCGTAGGCGGTGTTCTGGGGGAGCAGCCACGTGTGGCCGTCGCGCTGGCGGAAGGTCTTCACGGTGGACTCGTCGTCGAGCAGCGCGGCCACGATGTCCCCGTTGTCCGCGGTCTCCTGCCGGCGCACCACCACCCAGTCGCCGTCGCAGATGGCGGCGTCCACCATCGAGTCGCCGGAGACGCGGAGCATGAACAGCTCGCCCTCACCCGTGAGGCGGCGCGGGATCGTCATGACCTCCTCCACCTGCTGCTCGGCGAGGATGGGGCCGCCGGCCGCGATCCGACCCACCCACGGGATGGAGACGGCGTCGCCCTCGGCGGCGTCCGTGTGCCACGAGGGGATCTGGGGGAGCTCGGAGACCGGGGCGACGGGGGAGGCCGTCTCGGCAGTCAGCGTCGTCCCGTCCTCGGCCAGCAGCACCTCGAGCGCGCGGGGGCGGCCCGGATCGCGGCGGATGTAGCCGAAGCGCTCGAGCTGGCCGAGCTGATGCGTGACGGAGGAGAGCGAGGCGAGGCCCGCCGCGTCCCCGATCTCCCGCATGGAGGGGGGGTAGCCGCACTCCGCGATCGCGTGGCGGATGGTCTCCACGATCCGCCGCTGGCGGGACGTGAGCGAGGGGGCGGACCCGGCTGGGGTCTGGTGGTCAGGGGTGGCCATGCGGCGGTCCGTTCTCCCGAGGTCGCTTAGCGTGTCCACCCCAGCTGATGGTCTTGCCCTGAAGGCGATCCACCGCGGGTCGGAGCACGTCCGGTGCCCTCGACCCTAGTGGAGTCCGTCACCGGATCCAAAGATATGTTCGATCCACGCTGGGCGTGTCTCGAAGGTGTGTGCTAGACATGGATTCGAACATGTTCGAGCACACGTTCGAATTCCCGCCCGCAGCGGGAGGAAGGCGACCATCACCATGACCACCCTGACCGCAGCTCTCTCCCGTCCCGTCCCCGCTCGCCCCGCTCCGAGCGGGTTCCGCCTCAACAGGCGCGGCCGTCTCGTGCTCCGCGGGCTTCCGCTCATGCTGGCGGCGGCCGTGCTCACCGTCGTCGCGGCGTTCCTCGCGGGCGTCCTCACCTCCCCTGCGGCGGTCTCCTCCGAGGGTCCGGGCGCGCGCCTGGAGACCGTCACGGTCATGCCGGGGGACAGCCTGTGGTCCATCGCCGCCGAGGCTGCGCCGGAGGAGGACCCCTTCACCACCATGACGCGGATCGCCGAGCTGAACAGCCTGGAGGGCCGGGAGCTCGAGCTGGGCGAGTCCCTGTTCGTGCCCGCGGGGGACTGAGGGCTGGCCGGCGACTCACGGCGCGCTCGGCGTGCTCCCGTTCCTAGAATGGCCCGTATGACCGATCTGAGCTCCCTCCCGCTGCGCGAGGGCCTGCGCGGGCAGAGCCCCTACGGCGCCCCCCAGCTGGACGTGCCGTTCATGCTCAACACGAACGAGAACACGCACCCCGTCCCCCCGGAGGTCGCGGAGGCCGTCGTGGCACGGGTGGCGCAGGTCGCCGGGGGGCTGAACCGCTACCCGGACCGCGAGTTCACCCGGCTGCGGGAGAGCCTGGCCGGGTACCTCGGCCACGGGCTGACCGCGGCACACGTGTGGGCGGCCAACGGCTCCAACGAGGTGCTCCAGCAGATCCTCCAGGCCTTCGGCGGGCCGCGCCGCAGCGTCCTCAGCTTCCTCCCCTCCTACTCCATGTATCCGCTGCTGGCCGCGGGCACGGACACGGCATTCGTCGACGGCGGGCGCGCCGCGGACCACACCCTCTCGGCCGAGCATGCCGCGGCCATGGTGCGCGAGCACCGTCCGAACCTCGTCTTCCTCGCCTCGCCCAACAACCCCACGGGCACCGCCCTCGGGCTGGACGTGATCGAGGCCGTCTACACCGCCCAGGCCCGGAACGAGGCCGAGGGCGGCCCGGGCGCCATGGTGGTCGTGGACGAGGCCTACGCCGAGTTCGCGCTCGACGGCACGCCCTCGGCCCTCACCCTCCTGGAGGGGCGCGAGCGGCTCATCGTCACCCGCACCATGTCCAAGGCGTTCGCCCTGGCCGGCGCCCGCCTCGGCTACCTCGCCGCGGACCCGGCCGTGGCGGATGCCCTGCGCCTCGTGCGCCTGCCCTATCACCTCTCCTCGGTCACGCAGGCCACCGCGATCGCCGCCCTCGAGCACGTGGAGACGCTCCTGGAGACCGTGGCGGACATCAAGGCCCAGCGCGACCGGATCGTGGCCCGGCTGCGCGAGCTGGGCCTGGACCCGGCCGTCTCGGACTCGAACTTCGTCTTCTTCGGCCACCTGGAGGACGCGCACGCCGTGTGGGAGGCGCTCCTCGAGCGGGGGGTGCTGGTGCGCGACGTCGGCATCCCGCACCACCTGCGCGTCACCGCGGGCACGGAGGAGGAGACCACCGCGTTCCTCACCGCCCTTGAGGAGGCCCTCGCCGCGGGTGCACGGTGACCCCGCGCCGGCCGCCGCGCGAGACGCAACGACGCGCGCGGCCGGGCATGCGCCGCCGAACCTAGGATGGATGCGACCGTCACCCCGTATCCCCAGGAGGACCCGTGGAAGCCGAGCTGATCTCCGGACGCCGGGCGCGCATGGAGCGCACCACGAGCGAGTCGGACGTGCACGTGGAGATGGACCTGGACGGCTCCGGCGCCGCGGACATCTCCACGGGTGTCCCGTTCTACGACCACATGCTCACGGCGCTCTCGCGCCATTCGCGGATCGACCTCAGGGTCCGCGCCACGGGGGACACCCACATCGACGTGCACCACACGGTGGAGGACGTCGCGATCACGCTCGGCGAGGTGCTCCGCGTCGCCCTCGGGGACAAGCGGGGCATCCGCCGCTTCGGCGAGGCCTCCGTGCCGTTGGACGAGGCGCTCGCGCGCGCCGTCGTGGACGTCTCCGGGCGTCCGTACCTGGTGCACGAGGGCGAGCCGGACGGGCAGCAGTACCACCTCATCGGAGGCCACTTCACCGGCTCCCTGACCCGGCACGTCTTCGAGTCGATCACGCAGCACGCGGCCATCTGCCTGCACATGGACGTCGTCCGCGGCCGCGACCCCCACCACATCGTGGAGGCCCAGTTCAAGGCGTTCGCCCGCGCCCTGCGCGCGGCCGTCGAGGACGATCCGCGAGTGGACGACGTGCCCTCCACGAAGGGCGCGCTCTGATGGCGGCGCCCACGTCCGTGCCCGGGGTGCGCCCGCGCGTCGCCGTCCTGGACTACGGCTCCGGCAACGTGCACTCGGCTGTGCGCGCCCTCGAGCGCGCCGGGGCCGTCGTCGAGCTCACCCGGGATCCGGACGCCGTGCTGGACGCGGACGGGCTGCTCGTGCCCGGCGTGGGCGCCTACGCCTCGGTGATGCGCGCCCTCACCGAGGTCGGCGGCACCCGCTGGATCGGCCGCCGCGTGGCCGGTGGTCGCCCCGTGCTGGGCATCTGCGTGGGCCATCAGGTCCTCTTCGACGCCGGGGTGGAGCACGGCGAGCGGACCCAGGGCATGGGGGAGTGGCCCGGCGTGGTCGAGGAGCTCCCGGCCGAGGTCCTGCCCCACATGGGCTGGAACACCGTCCGCCCGCCGGAGGACTCCGCGCTGTTCCGGGGGATCGAGGACGAGCGGTTCTACTTCGTCCACTCCTACGGCGTGCTGCGCTGGGAGTTCGAGCAGACCATCCCCACCATGCGCCCCCCGCAGGTGACGTGGGCGCACCACGGCGCGGACTTCGTCGCCGCCGTGGAGAACGGGCCGCTGTCCGCCACGCAGTTCCACCCCGAGAAGTCCGGCGAGGCCGGGCAGGCGCTGCTCCGCAACTGGCTGGAGACCCTCTGATGCCCTACTGGTCCGTCCTCTACCTCGCCCTCGGCGGCATCCTGCTCGGTGCCGCCTGGTCGATGCGCACGCAGAAGGCCCCCGGGTGGGCCGTCGTCATCGCCCTCGTGCTCGCCGCCATGGCGATCGCCGCCGCCTTCCTGACCGTCTCCCGCTGAGAGGTACCCCATGACCCCGAACACCCCCGCCCTCGAGCTGCTGCCCGCCGTGGACGTGCAGGACGGCCGCGCCGTCCGTCTCGTCCAGGGGGAGGCCGGCTCCGCCACCTCCTACGGCGACCCGCTCACCGCGGCCCTCGACTGGCAGCGCGCCGGCGCCGAGTGGATCCACCTCGTGGACCTCGACGCCGCGTTCGGCCGCGGGGACAACCGCGACGTCATGCGCCGCGTGGTGGAGGAGCTCGGCGTGAAGATCGAGCTCTCCGGCGGCATCCGCGACGACGCGTCCCTCGAGGGGGCCCTCGAGATGGGCGCGACCCGAGTGAACCTCGGCACCGCGGCCCTGGAGGACCCGGCGTGGACGGCGCGCGTGATCGAGCGCCACGGCGAGCAGGTGGCCGTGGGCCTGGACGTGCGCGGCACCACCCTCGCGGCCCGCGGCTGGACGAAGGAGGGCGGCGACCTCTGGGAGGTCCTGGCCCGCCTCGAGGACGCCGGCTGCGCCCGCTACGTGGTCACCGACGTCACGAAGGACGGCACCCTGAAGGGGCCGAACACCGAGCTCCTCGCGCAGCTGTGCGCGAAGACGGCCAAGCCCGTGGTCGCCTCCGGCGGCATCTCCTCGCTCGAGGACGTCGCCGCGCTCGCGGGGATGGTGGGGGACGGCGTCGAGGGAGCCATCATGGGCAAGGCCCTCTACGCGGGCCGGTTCAGCCTCGAGCAGGCGCTCGCGGTGGCCGGCGGCTCCACGGTGGACGAGGCGCGGGCCGCGCACCCCTTCGCGGTGGCCGAATGAGCGCGGACTCCGCGCACGAGGAGACCGTCGCGCTCGAGCGGCCGGCATCGCGGGAGCTGCCGGGGCACATCCGCGCCGCGCTGGACCGGATGCGGGAGAAGACGGCCGGGGAGAACGTCGCGGACACGGCCGGCGTCCCGTGGGAGGGCCGCGACCTCGCCGGCGGCGGCGTGGACGGCTCCGCCAATCCGCTGCACGCGTTCGACGCCGACGACGGCACCGCCGACGCCCGGTGGACCGACGTCATGGAGCGGCTCGCCCGCTCGGAGGCCACCGAGCAGGACGTCTCCGCGGTGCTCGGGCACATCCGGGTCTTCGCCGCCGTGGTCCCGACGCTCGCGGTCGACGAGGCGGACGTGCACGACCACGCGGACCACGCCGGCCACGGGCACGAGGTCGGCGCGCACGGGGACAAGGCGGCCGACGTCGCCCTGGTGACCCTGCGCGCCGCCGACGGCCGCGCCGCCCTGCCCGTGTTCACGAACGTGCCCGCCCTCACGGCGTGGAACCCCGAGGCGCGGCCGGTGGCCGTGTGGATGCCGCGGGCGTGCCTCTCGGCGGTGGACGAGGGATGTGAGCTCGTGGTGGTCGACGCCGGCGCCGAGCACACCTACGTGGTGCGCCGCCCCGCCGTGTGGGCGCTCGCACAGCAGGAGGAGTGGACGCCGTCGTACGTGGACCAGGAGGTGGCCGATGAGATCGCGGAGGTCGCGGACCTCGTGCCGCACCTGCTGAACCTCGGCCTCGCGCCGGGATCCGGCGTCGCGACGCGCACGGCGTCCGGCGCGGTGATGAACGGCGGCGGCTCGGGCCCGGAGCTCAAGGTCGTGGCCATGCCGACCCGCGGCGTGGACGACGCCGACGTGCGGCTCATGTCGGCCACGCTGCGCATGGTGCTGTCGGACCTGCTCCTGCTGGCTGAGCGGGCCGACTCCGTGGAGATCACCGTCCGCCGGCCCTGAGCCCCGCGCTCCCATGGGCGTGCCGACCCCCATCGGCTACCGTGGTGGGGGAGGGGCGCCGCCGTTTCGGCCGCCCCGCCCTGGACGACCGTGCACTTCCGGCCGGTCCTAGGCATCCATCTGGAGGAGATGTCATGAGAAGCAGAACCCTGACCGGCGCGGCCACCGCCGCGCTGGGCGCCGTGGCGGTGGCCGCCGCCGGCCCCGCCCTCGCGTCCACCCCGCTCACCCAGGGATCGGCGCTCTCGGCGCCGGCCGGGGCGTGCAGCCTGACCATCGTGGACGAGTCCACCGCCTACACCGCGGCCCACTGCGGCGGGGCCGTGTGGGAGGTCGGCTCCCCGGTGCGCTCCGCCGAGGGCGCGCGCATCGGCACCGTCACCGCCCTGCCCGGCGAGTCCGGCGTGGACCTGGTGCGCATCGGCCTGGCCGAGGACGTCCGCGTGGTCGGCGACTGGGCCACCCGGCCCGCCGCCTCCGTGGAGGCGGGCGAGACCGTGTACACGCACGGCTCCTCCGTCCCGATGGGCCACCCCAACTCCCTGAGCCATGCCCACGCGTTCGACAGCGACGCCGTGTGCGCCGACGGCTATGCCGACCAGGTCGCCCTCGACGCCGCCACCACCCACCCCGGCGACTCGGGCGGAGCGGTCTACGACGCGCAGCAGCGCGTGGTGGGCGTCATCTCGGGCGTCGCGCCGGTGACCTTCGACGAGGACGGCGAGGCGGTCAGCTGCGACGCGAAGGCCATGTCCTCGATCATGGTCCCGATCGAGTCGACCCGTGCCCTCGACGCCGCCAAGGCCTCCTCGGCGACGTCCGGCAAGACCCCCCGCCCCGCCCCCAAGCACGCCGCGCGCCCCGCCCCGAAGCACGCCGCCGACATGCCCACTGCCGGAGCGGCCCCTGTGGCCGAGTCCGAGGTCACGACGATCCCGGCGGAGGAGCAGAAGGAGATCGCCGACGAGCTGATCGCGAAGCAGGAGGCGAAGGCGGCCGCGGAGAAGAAGGCCGTCGCCGAGAAGAAGGCTGCGGCGGAGAAGAAGGCCGCCAAGGCTCCCGCCGCGGCCAAGGCTGAGGCTCCGGCCAAGGCCTCCGCTCCCGCCAAGGCCAAGGCCAAGGCCAAGGCCTCCGCTCCCGCCAAGGCCACGCCGGCCCCGCACCTCACCACCGAGGTGACCTACACCGCCGCCGAGGGCGTGGCCCGCGGCACCCGCACCCAGATCACCACGGACGAGGGCCGTTTCGAGTACATGAAGGTCTACGCCCTGGACGCGGACGGCGCCGTGCTGGGCGAGATGCAGCTGCACACCGTGCAGCCGATGGCCTGGATCAACGTCCCCGCGGACGTCCCCGCCGGCGGCTCCGTGAAGGTGATCGCGGTCAGCTCCGCCGACGCCCCCGCGGACACGGTGGTGACCCTGGGCGGCCAGCGCATCGGCTGATCCGTCCGGCTTCACGGCCACAGCAGCACACCGGGCCCGGTGATTCCGCGAGGATCACCGGGCCTGGTGCGTCAGCACCGCCCCTCGAGGCGGTGGCCGAGCCGGGAGAACACCCGGCCGAGGGTCTCCGCCTCCCCGGGCTCCAGGGCGCTGAGGAAGAGGTCGTCGATCTCGCGCGCGTGATGGACGGCTGCGCGGCGGAAGGCGCGGCGGCCCTCGTCCGTGATCACAGCCTCGAATCCGCGCCGGTCCCGTTCCGCGGGGTGGCGCTCGATCAGGCCGCGGGCCACGAGGCTCTTGACCTGGTACGTCATGCGCGAGGGGGAGAAGACCATGCGCCCGGCGAGCTCTCCGAGGCGCAGGCGGCCATCGGGGGACTCGTAGAGGAGCAGCAGCAGGTTGTAGTCGGCCAGCGAGAGCCCGGCGTCCCGCTTCAGTCCGCGCTCGAGCAGCTCGGAGAGCATCTGGGTGGACTCGAAGTACGCGCGCCACGCCTGCTGGGCCGCACCCTCAGGCCTGCGGTCCTCGGGGGCGGAGCCGTACCACGTCGTGGCGTCGGCGGAGCCGGGAACCGGCTCAGGCGCCGGGGTTGAGGAGCTGGTCAAACGGAGTCACCTCCAGCTCTGCCTCGCCCTTCGCGCGGCGCGGCCGCGCGGGGCGCAGGAGCATGACCTCGGCGAGGTCCCTCCCTGCGGCCGCGATGCGCGCGCTCAGCGGGTGGTCCCGCATGGACGCCGCGGCCCCGGTCACCTCGCCCCAGTCGTCCGAGGCGGCGAACACCGCCGTGGGGATGATGCGCGTGCGCAGGTAGGAGAAGAGCGGCCGCATCGCGGTGTCGATCATGAGCGAGTGCCGCGCGGTGCCACCGGTCGCGCCGAGCAGCACGGCGGTGCCGCGCACGGCGTCGTCGTCCACGAGGTCCCAGAAGGCCTTGAAAAGGCCCGCATAGGACGCCTTGAAGGTGGGGGAGACGGCGATGACGGCGTCGGCCTGCTCGACCTCGTCGAGCGCGGCGCGCAGTGCCGGGGAGGTGGTGGCGGTCACCTGCGCCTGGGCGACGTCGACCGCCAGCTCCCGCAGGGTGATGAGGTGGATCTCGGGGGCCGAGCCCCGGCCCGCGAGGGCGCTCGAGGCCGCCTCGGCGAGGCGCTCGGCGAGCATGCGGGTCTGGGACGACTCCCCGAGGCCGCCGGAGACGACGGCGATGTGCCGCGTCTCGGGCGTGAACGGGCCGGTGACGGCGCTCATCGGCCGGACTCCCGCTCCGCGTGGGCGGCCGAGCCCTCGGCGCCGCCGGGGACGGGCGCCTCGCCGCGACGGGCGCGCTCGACGAGGAACGCGTGGGTGGGCGCCTCGGGCACGTCGGCCGGCGTGAGGGCGTCGAACTCCCTGCGGAGCACGGGGAGCACCTCGTCGCCCAGGATGTCGATCTGCTTCAGGACGGTGTCCGTGGGCAGGCCCGCATGGTCGATCAGGAACATCTGACGCTGATAGTCGCCCACCCAGTCGCGGAAGCCGAGGGTCCGCTCGATGACCTCCTGCGGGGAGCCCACGGTCAGCGGGGTCTGGCGGGTGAAGTCCTCGAGGGAGGGGCCGTGGCCGTACACCGGCGCGTTGTCGAAGTACGGGCGGAACTCCTTGACGGCGTCCTGCGAGTTCTTGGCCATGTAGACCTGGCCGCCGAGGCCCACGTAGGCCTGGTGTGCCTTGCCGTGGCCGTAGTGCTCGAAGCGCTGGCGGTACAGGCGCACCATCTGGATGACGTGCTCCTTGTTCCAGAAGATGTTGTTGTGGAAGAAGCCGTCGCCGTAGTAGGCGGCCTGCTCGGCGATCTCGGGCGAGCGGATGGAGCCGTGCCACACGAAGGGCGCCACGCCGTCGAGCGGCTGGGGCGTGAGGGTGAAGTCCTGCAGCGGGGTGCGGTGCTTGCCGCTCCAGTCAACGGTCTCCTCGTGCCATAGGCGGTAGAGGAGGTGGTAGTTCTCTACGGCGAGCTGGATGCCCTGGCGGATGTCCTTGCCGAACCACGGGTACACGGGTCCGGTGTTGCCGCGGCCCAGGGTGAGGTCCACGCGGCCGTCGGCGAGGTGCTGCAGGTACGCGTAGTCCTCGGCCAGGCGCACCGGGTCCATCGTGGTGATGAGCGTGGTCGCCGTGGAGAGCTGGATCTTCTCCGTCACGGCCGCCAGGTACGCGAGCAGCGTGGGCGGGTTGCCCGGGGCCACGAACGGCGGGTTGTGGTGCTGGCCCGTGGCGAACACGTCGAAGCCCGCCTGCTCGGCGTGCCGCGCGATACGCACGGTGTCCTTGATGCGCTGGTGCTCGGTGGGGGTGGTGCCGGTGGTCGGATCGGTGGTGATGTCACCGATCGTGAAGACGCCGAACTGCATGGGCTGCTCCTTCGGGGCGGGGCGGGGCCGGACGGGCGAGGGGGCGGGGCCGGACGGGCGAGGGGGCGGGCCCCTCGTCGTCTTTCAAAACTGAACCATATCCGTCAACGCGTGCCGAGCCGGGGGTATTCCGGGAGGACGACGACGGCGGGACACTGGTCGCATGACCGGGACCTTCGACGTAGGCCGCCTCGCGCACGTGAACGCCGTGACGGTGCAGCAGATGACCACGTGGAACTCCAACGACATGGCGATCCTCGGCCCCGACGGGGAGACCGTGGCGACGGTGGTGACCCGAGGCGGGGGCTTGAGCCGCATGCTGATGGGCTCGCGCGAGTTCGACGTGGTGGACGGGGAGGACGGCCGCGTCCTCTTCCACCTGCAGGACCCGGCGACCTTCGGGCGGGACCGCTTCCAGGTGTTCGACGCGCAGGGGTATCCGCTGGCCAACGTGGCCCGGGAGTTCGCGTTCTTCCGCACCGCCGTGAGCGTGGAGGTGGTCGACGGGACGCGGTTCTCCGTGACGGGCGACCTGTTCGACTACGACTACACGTTCGCGGCCGGGGAGCGGCAGATCGCCCGCGTGACGGCGGAGTTCGCCGGCTTCCTGAACGCTCTCGCGGGGCGCTCGCGGTACCAGCTCACCGTGGACCCCGCGATGCCGCCCGTGGTGCGCTGCGCGGTGCTGGGCACGGCGATCGCCCTGGACCTGCTGCGCGCGAAGGACCAGCGGAAGAACTGAGCGGGCGCGGTCTCGGCAGGCCCGGTGTGAGCCGGACTGCACCACACACCGGAAGCCCTAAGCTTCTGGGGTGGACTTCGGAGCGTACGGACGGTTGCTGCAGGACCCTCGGATCCGCCATCTGCTGATGGTGGGCTTCATCGCCCGCTTCCCCCACACGGCGGCCGGCGTGATCCTCACGCTGCACGTGGCGCTGACGCTCGGCCTCGGCTACGGCCAGGCCGGCCTCGCGGCGGCGGCCATGACGCTGGGCATCGCCGTCGGCGCTCCGTGGCGCGGCCGCGTGGTCGACGCCAAGGGTCTGCGCCGGGCGCTGCTGCCGTCCGTGGTGGCGGAGGCCCTCATCTGGCCGATCGTGCCGTGGCTGCCCTTCCCCTGGATGCTGCTGGCCGTGTTCCTCGGCGGCGTGTTCGCGCTGCCCATCTTCTCCGTGGTGCGCCAGGGCCTCGGCGTGCTCACCCACGGCAAGGATCGCCAGACGGCGTTCGCCCTCGACTCGATCGTGACTGAGACCATCTTCATGATGGGCCCGGCCCTCGGCGCCGTGGTGGCCGCCACGTGGTCCAGCGCGCTCGGGCTGACCATCGTGGGCCTCTCCAGCGCCCTTGGCGGCCTGCTGCTGATGTGGTTCAACCCGCCGACGCGCTCGAGCCAGCTGGCCGTCGTCGGGCCGGCCACGGGCGACCCGTACACGGAGGCCGAGGACCGTGATCAGGCTGTCGCCCAGTCCGTGCACGGCGCGCCGATGCACGTGGAGATGACCGCCCCGGACCTCGCCACGGGCACCGTGCCGCTGGTGACCGGAGCGATCCCGATCATCACGGGCGCCATGCCCCGCATCGCGGAGGACGGCTCCGAGCCGGTGCCCCTGGCCCGCCCGGGCCTGACGCGGCGGGAGCGGCTCGCGCTGTGGCGGGAGAAGAACTTCGCGTGGGTCACCCCGGAGGCCCTGGGCGTGCTCGTGGTGTCCATGGCGGCGGGCATCGTGATGGTGGGCACCGAGGTGTCCATGGTGGCCGAGCTGGAGCGCGCCGGCCAGGCGGCCGCGGTGGGCGTGGTGTATGCGCTGTGGTGCGGTGCCTCGGCGATCGGCGGCCTGTTCTACGGGGCTTGGGGGCGCCAGGTCCACCCGTACCTGCTCATGGCCCTGTTCGCCCTGTTCACGCTGCCCATGGCGGTCGTGGACGGTCTGTGGCCGCTGGCGCTCGCCTCGATCCCCTCGGGCCTGCTCACGGCGCCCACGCTGGCCGCTGCGTCCTCGCGGCTCTCGAACCTGGTGGTGGAGGAGCGCCGCGGCGAGGCGATGGGCTTCTACGGCTCGGCCATGACTGCGGGCGCCGCTCTCGGCGCGCCGGTGGCGGGCGTCTTCATCGACGCGATCTCGCCGGCGGCCGGCTACGTGTTCGCCGCCCTCGTGGGCTTCGTGCTCGTGGCGGTGGCCGCGCTGGCCACGCTGACCCGACGACGGCGGGGTGCCGCGCGCTGACCACGGCGGTGGCGGCGGTCAGCGGGTGAGGTCGCCCGGCCACCAGCGCCGCACGATGGTGAACAGCAGCGTGACCGCGGCGAGCGCGACGAGAGCGGCGGCGGCGGAGAACGCGGCCGCGGCGTAGCCGACGGCGTCCCACCCTTCGTCGCTGAGGGTGGAGATCATGGACAGGGAGGACCCGCCGAACGCGAGGGTGAGGATCACGCCGAGCCCGCCGAGGACGAGGTCCGCCACGCGCACGGCAGCGGCCCACGTTCGGCGCCGTGCGTCCGTGAGCAGCAGCCCAGCCCCGGCGAGGGAGGCCAGCGAGCCGAGGACGGGGAGGAAGACCCGGAGGACACCGTCGATCGGCACGGCGAGCCACAGCCAGCCCACCGCGGCGGGCACGGCCAGCAGCAGGGCGGCGAGCGCCGTCCGTCCGGCGCCCGTGCGGGCCCGGGCTCCGGAGCGCGCGGAGAGGTTCACGCCAACAGCTCGTGGATGCGGCGGACCACCACGTCCGTGAGGTCGGCGTCGTAGCCGGAGGTGGAGGAGTCCATGAAGAGGTGCTCCGCGCTCTCGTACTCGAAGAGCACCGCGGGGGCGTCCGGATTCTCATCCGTCGCGGCGATCGAGCGGGCCAGCGGCAGGTCCTCGTCCCTGACCCAGGCGTCCTCGGAGGCGAGGTGCACCTGCAGGGCCGTGTGGGGCTGCCACAGAGGGGCGAACGCGGTGAGCGGGACGAACCCGGAGATGTCGATGCACGCGCGGAAGGCGGGCACGGTCTGAGCCGCCTTGTGGGCGGGGACCACGCCCATCGAGACACCGGCGACGACGGACGCGGACGGGAACTCCGCGGCCACGCGCATGCCCTCGAGCGCGATCCGGTCGAAGCCGCCGAGCCTCTCCACGTGCGCGATGCCCTCCTGCGGGGTGCCGAACACGGCGCCGTCGAAGAGGTCCGGGGTGTGCACCTGGTGGCCGCCGGAGGCGATCTTCTCGGCGAGGTCGCGGACACCGTCCGTGAGGCCGAGGGCGTGGTGGAAGAGGATGATCTGAGCCATGGGTCACAGCGTAGACGCGGGGCCGGACACCGCAGCGGGTCCGCGGGCGGGCTCTCTGCTGGGGAAGGACAGCTGAGCGGGGATGCCGGGCTCCGGGTGATCGGGGGAGACGAAGACGGCCCGGCCGGGAAGCGGCTCCACCGCGATGACCTTCGGCCACACGAGCCGGTGCTCCCCGCTCGTGCCCGCCGGCACGTAGAACCGGTGGGGGAGGTGCAGCAGGAGGCGTGAGGTCGCGAGGTCGCGGCCGCCCAGGGCCGCGAACCGCACCCGTCTCCCCCGCTGGGTGCCCAGCCAGTGGTGCAGCTCCTCATCGAAGGACCGGTACGTCTCGCCCACCCGGAGACCTGCCCAGCCGGCCCACCCGGTGACCACCGCGGTGCCGCCGTGATCGGCGAGCGCGTCGAGCGCCGTGACGGCAGCCTGGGCGGCCTCGTCGCCCCCGTCGGGGGTGAGGACGGTGTGGCCATGGGGCAGGCCCGGGTGACCCGTCTCTCCGGAGCCGTCGAGCACGAGCACGCCGCCCGGCCCACGCGCGGCCACGTCGAGGACGGACTCCAGGATCAGCTCGCGGCCGCCGGCCGCCTCCGCGATCCATGCCGTGTTCCCCGCGGAGCCGTGCGGCCAGCGCCACGCCACGTGCCGTGCGCGGGACGCGTCGTCGATGAGGGCGAGAGCGTCGCGGCCCCGCCTGCTCGAGCGGTCGGGGGCCCACACTCCCGGGAGGGCGGGAGAGACCACCGGCGCCGGTGTCGGCCAGCATCCCTGCGCGTACGCGTCCCTCACGTGCTCCACGACGGCCTCCCACGAAGCGGCGGTGGCGGCCGGCACGGCCTCCTCGCCCGCCCGCCGCCACACGGGTTCGGCGGCAGCCACCGCCCACTGCGAGGCACGGAACGCGACGGGCGCGCGGCCCGCCCGGGCGAGGATGGCCGATCCGGGGCGGGAGGCGTCCAGGCGGAAGGCGTCCCGCGAGCCGACGAGGTCCCAGGACTCCTGCTCCGTGGCCGTGCGCAGGGCGATCGTGGCGCCCAGGTTGGAGCGGATGTCCCCGCTGACTGCACCCGTCGCCCGCTGCGTCGCGAGCAGCAGGTGGAATCCGAGGGACCGCCCGGTCGCGGCGAGGCGCTGGAGCACCGCACCGGCGTCGGGGTGGTCGTCCATGAGGACCTGCAGCTCGTCGACCGCCACCACCAGGCGAGGCAGCGCCACGTCCGGACGGCGACGGCGGAAGGCGGGGTAGTCGCTCACCCCGAGCCCCGCGAAGAGCGCCTCGCGTCGCCTCAGCTCAGCGCTGATCGCCGAGAGGGCGCGCAGCGAGGCGGCGCCCACGTGGTTCGTCTCCACGCTCATGGTGTGCGGAAGGGCGGCCAGATGCCCGAAGGATGCCCCGCCCTTGAAGTCCAGCAGGATGAAGGCGAGCTCGGCCGGAGGGTGGTGCGCGCTCAGACCCACGAGCAGGGACAGCAACAGGTCGGACTTCCCCGAGCCCGTCGTCCCGGCGACCAGGATGTGGGGCCCGTCGGCCGCGAGATCCAGCCACAGCCCGCCCGTGGCCGACGGCCCTCCCGCGGCCGGACGCGCGGGATCGCCCGTCGTCACGGGCGCGCGGACCCCGTCGACCGCCGAGAGCGTCCCCACCTGCGGCGGCGGGCGCAACGGCGGTGCCGCCGTCGTCCCCGAGAGGAGTCCGAGGCCGACGACGTCGTCGGCCAGCTCCAGGAGCCACCACGTGAGGGTCGCGGGGGAGATGCCCGTCATCTCGACGTCGGCCAGCGTGGTCCCGTCCCCGGCGTGGTGGAGGGAACGGGCAGTGAGGTCGAGACGATCCCCAGGCACGGAGGGGACGGACGGATCCTCGGCCTCAGCGCTGAACCGCACCTCGGCCACCGGGCGCTGCGGATCCGCGGAGGGTGGCGGAGCGACGTCGGCCCGGCCCAGCGCCTCAAGCCATCGTGCCCGCGTCGGCGCGACCCAGTCCGAAGCCGGCAGACCGAGGTGCAGCTCGCGTGCGGCCGCCCCGCCCCGCCACCAGCACTCCCTGCCGTGGGGCGTGGTGACCGTGAGCGTCAGTCCAGCGGCCACGGCGTGGCGCAGGAGCTGGAAGAGCGCCCACCGGGCCGCGGCGTCGAGGGGACGCCGTGCACCGGTCACCGTGATGCTCCCCTCGTCGGCCAGGGTCGAGAGGGCGGGCTGTGACACGACGACGGCCTCCTGCCATTGCCGCGCGGCCTCCGGCCGGGACAGCGGAAACGGCCCCATGCCCGTCCCCCAGCGGAGGACGCAGGCTGCGTCCTGCCCCTGCCCTGAGACCCCGAAGCGATCCGCGGAGCGCGACCGCGCGGCACGGGTGACCTGCCCCGGGCACGGCACCTGGCCCGAGCGACGGGCGGCCAGCTCCGAGGCTCGGCCGCGCAGGGCACGGGCGTGCTCGCGCCGGGCACGTCGTTGCAGGCCGATCATGGTCCCGACCGTCAGGACCGACATCAGGCCGAACAGCAGGAAGAGCCCGCTTCCGCTGGTCAGGGCGAGCACGAGGCCGATGACGATCGGCCCGGCAGCCATGAGGAGCGGCAGCAGCATCGCCTGCTCGCCCGGGGGACTGCCGAGGTCGACGACGGCCGCCGCCACCTCGCGGGGCGGGTCCAGGGGACGCTGTGGCCCGCGCATCGTTCCGAGGGAGCATCGGCCCACGAGCAGGGGCTCCAGCCCGTTCCACTGCTCAGGCGTCGAGCGGCCAGGCCGTCGCACCGTGAGCCCGGCGGCCGCGAGGGCGAACCGAGTGGGGCGGGCGGGCGCGGTCGGGTCGTCCAGGAGGAGGTCGCCCGTGCCGCGCCCCGCCGAGACTCCGGCCGGCGAGACGGGAGCGATCCGCCCCGCGTCCGGTCCGTCCTCCGACAGGATGCTCAGTTCAGGCCCGGGGGCGCGTCGGGCCGGGCCCGCGCCGGCCGGACGGACGACGTAGGTGAGGGCGCCGGATGCGGAACGGCCGCGGCGGAGCGAGCCTGCGGGGAAGCGGCGGCGGACCTCGTCGTCCTGCCGTGCGGGGTCGGCGGGAAGGTCGGAGACGACCCAGACGTCGTCGTCCCCGGACTCGCCCAGGAGGCGCACGGTCCAGGTCATGACGGATCCTCTCGGGGCCGGTGTCCAGGGGCGCCGGGCTGACGCCGCGGCCAGGATGACAGCTGAGGCGATGCGGACGCGACGGGGTGTCCCTCACTGTGGAGAACCTGCCCCGGGAAGACGTCCGATGAACAGTTGTCCACAGCTTGGGGAACCCCATGGAACCCATCCGAGTCGGGGAGATAGGTTCGATCACGACATGCGGTGCGGCGCCGGGGGATGGCGCTTCAAACGGGCACAGGAGGATGCATGGATGCCGTGCGCATACTCGAGGACGAGGTCAGAGAAGTCGTCCGTCGTCAGGGTGTCGATCCGCAACGGGAGGGCGAACGCGTCCGGCTGCTGATCCACGAGGCGGTCTCGGACTACGAGTCCCGCTCGCTGGTGAGCTCCCTGCCGCCGCTGGACGATGCCGGCCAGGCGAGACAGGACCTCTATGACTGCATCGCCGGTCTCGGACCCCTCCAGCGGCTGATGGACGACCCCGGAGTGGAGGAGATCTGGCTGAACGCCCCCGACCAGGTCTACTGCGCCCGCGCCGGACGCTCGGAGCTGACCGGCCTCGTCCTCACCGAGGAAGAGGTCCGGGATCTCGTCGAGGTGATGCTGAAGACGACCGGGAGGCGACTGGACCTCTCGATGCCGTTCGTGGACGCCTCGTTGCCCGACGGCTCGCGCCTGCATGTGGCCATCCCGGACATCACTCGGCGGCACTGGGCCGTCAACATCCGCAAGTTCATCAGCCGAACGAGACGTCTGGACGACCTCGTTCGCTCCGGCTCGCTCTCTGCCTCCGCGGCGCGCTTCCTCGACGCCGCCGTGGACGCGGGCATGAACGTCCTCGTCTCGGGGGCCACCCAGGCGGGCAAGACGACGCTGCTGAACTGCCTGGCGGCCTCCATCGGGCCGAGGGAGCGCGTCATCACCGTGGAGGAGATCTTCGAGCTGCAGATCCCGGTGCGCGACGTCGTGGGGCTGCAGTGCCGCCAGCCCAACCTGGAGGGCCATGGCGAGATCCCGCTTCGTCGCCTTGTGAAGGAGGCCCTGCGCATGCGGCCGGACCGCCTGATCGTGGGCGAGGTCCGCGAGGCTGAGGCGCTCGACATGCTCGTCGCCTTGAACTCGGGTCTGGCGGGCATGTGCACGATCCATGCCAACTCGGCCTCCGACGCCCTCACCAAGCTGTGCACCCTGCCCCTGCTCGCCGGGGAGAACATCTCCCGCAGCTTCGTGGTCCCGACCGTGGCCACCTGCATCGACCTGGTGGTCCACTGCGAGCGGGATCGCGAGGGCCGCCGGCGGGTCCGGGAGATCCTCAGCGTCGGGTCCCGCGTGGAGGAAGGGGTCATCGAGACGTCGATCCTGTTCCGCCGGGACCGCGAGGGCGACCTCGAGGTGAATCCGGCGGCCAGTCTCGAGTTCGAGGCGTTAGACCGGCACGGGGTCGACGTGCACGAGCTCCTGGAGCTGCGCTGATGGCCGTGGTGTGCGGTCTGGCACTGGGTGTGGGCCTCTTCCTCGTGTGGTGGTCGGTGTGGGCGGAGCCCGCCTCCGGCACGCCTCGCGTGAGCTCCGATTCGCGGCTGCGCGTGCTGATCGCCCAGTCCGGTGTCTCCGGGCTGTCCCCGGCCGGCGTGGTGTCCGCGATGACGGCGGGAGCGCTGATCGCCGCCCTGCTCGTCTTCGCCGTGACCCGGGCATGGACCATCGCGGCGTGCTTCGGCCTGTTCGGCGGCGCCGTGCCCTGGCTCCTCCTGACCTGGCAGGCCCGGCGCAGGAGCATCGCCCTGCGGGAGCTCTGGCCGGACGCGATCGACCATGCCCGGTCCGCCATCCGGGCCGGCCTGACCCTCCCGGAAGCCCTCATCCAGCTGGGTGACTCCGGCCCCGAGGGGCTGCGCGAACCCTTCTTGGCGTTCGCCCGGGACTACCGTTCGGGTGCTCGGTTCCTCGACGCCCTCGAGAGGCTGAAGGTGCGCATGGCGGACCCCGTGGCAGACCGGCTCGTCGTCTCGCTGCGCCTGACCCGGGAGGTCGGTGGCGCAGACATCGGCGTGCTGTTGCAGACCCTCTCCGAGTTCCTGCGGCAGGACGCACGTATCCGGGCTGAGCTGGAGGCACGGCAGTCCTGGACGGTGAACGCGGCCCGCCTGGCCGTCTGCGCGCCGTGGATCGTGCTCGTCCTGCTCGGGACCCAGCCCATGGCCGTTGCCGCCTACCAGTCGGTGACCGGCGGAGTCGTGCTCCTCATCGGCCTCGTCGTCTCCGTGGTCTGCTACCAGGTCATGCTGCGCATCGGGGCGCTGCCACGTGAGAGAAGGGTGCTGGCGTGAGCGTTCTTCTCGTCTGGGGCGGCGTCCTGGGGCTGACACTCGGGACCGGGCTCTGGCTCATCGTCGCCACCCAGCCGCTGGGGTGGCGTCCGAGTCTGGTGGAGCGCGTGGCCCCGCAGCTGCGCCACCACACCCCTGCCTCGCGCCTGCTGCAGGAGGAGGGTGCGGCCACCTCGCCGTGGGGTGCCTGGGGTCGGATCCTCGATCCCGTCATGGGTACGGTGATGGGCCGGCTGCAGCGCTTCATTCCGGCGGGGGAAGCGCTTGCCCACAAGCTCGAGGCGGCAGGATCCGAGCTGACACCGGCCGACTACCGGGCGCAGCAGGTCCTGTGCACCTGCGCAGGCGCGGCCCTGGCGACCGTCGTCGCCGTCCTGCTGGCGGCGTCCGGCCGGATTCCGGCGCTCTCGGGGCTCGCCTTCGTGGTCGTGGGTGCGCTGGCTGGTCACCTGCTGCGGGACCAACTCCTCTCCGTGCAGATCACCCGTCGCCGCACCGCCATCCTCACGGAGTTCCCCTCCGTGGCGGAGCTGTTCGCACTCTCCGTCGGTGCGGGAGAGAGCGCGGCGGGGGCTCTGGAGCGGATCGCGACCAGTGCACGAGGCGAGTTGGCCGGCGAGTTCGAACGGGCGCTCGCGGACATGCGTGCGGGCGCCTCCCTCGCCGCGGCCCTGAAGGCCACCGCTCGCCGAGTCCAGCTGCCGCCCATCGAGCGCTTCATCGGGGGTGTCCTCATCGCCCTCGACCGCGGCACTCCGCTGGCCGACGTCCTGCGTGCCCAGGCCCAGGACGTCCGCGAGATGGGCCGCCGTGAGCTCATGGAGGCCGCAGGCCGCAAAGAGATCCAGATGATGGTGCCGCTCGTCTTCGGCATCCTGCCGCTCACCGTCATCTTCGCCGTCTTCCCGGGCATCTCGCTGATGCGTCTGGGCTTCTGAAGACCCACAACTGAATAGCCCCCACCCGCCAGCCATCCGCCCAGACGACCCCATCGCACCGCACCGGGCCATGCCCGCCATCCCGAGGAGGGAACCATGAACCACCACCACGCCTTCGCCGCCCTGGTCACCGCACTGCAGAGCTTCATCCCCACCGACGTCCGTGACGACCGCGGCGACGTGCCGGGCTGGGTCATGATCACCCTGATGTCCGCCGTCCTGGTGGCGGGCCTCCTGCTGATCGCCGGCCCTGCTCTGCAGGACCTGTTCAACCAGGCCATCGACAAGGTGTCCACGGGCGCCTGACCCATGTCGCAGTCCCACTGGATGCCCCCTGTGGCGGCTCCCGGGCTCCGGCCGGGGAGCCGCCGGCAGGACGAGACGGGTGCCGCCGTCGCTGAGTCGTCGATGGTGTTGGCGTTGGTCGTCCTGCTCTTCGCCGCACTCCTGCAGGCCGGCATCGTCATCCACACCCGGAACGTGATGATCGACGCCGCGTCGGCGGGGGCCCGCTATGGGGCGCTCGCGGACCGCCACCCCGGGGACGGTGTGGAACGGGCGCGGGAAGTCCTGGCGGCGAGTGCTCCCGGTCAGTCGGGTGCGGCCATCACGGCGGAGACGACGAGCCAGGGAGGCGTTCCCATCGTCCGCGTCACCGTCTCGAGCTCGCTGCCCGGAGTCGGATTCCTCCCGGGACCCGTTCCACTCACGGTGAGCGGCCATGCGTACCGGCACTGAGACGCAGAACGACGTCGGGGAGCGCGGTTCTGCGACGGTCGAATTCCTCATGCTCTCCGTGGTCCTGCTCATCCCCGTGGTGTATCTGATGATCTACGTGTCCCAGATCCAGGCCGCCGCCTTCGCGTCGGTCGCCGCGGCGGACCAGGCCGCGAGGGTCCTCGTCGCCAGCGCGGAGGAGGTCTCCGTCGGGCAGGCCGCCTCCACCATCCAGCTCACCCTCGCCGACTACGGCGTCTCCTCCGACCTCGCCGACGTGTCCGTGCGGTGCAGCGTCGGCGGCTGCGGAACCCGTGAGCCCGCCGAGGTGGTCGAGGTCAGCGTGGCCGTCGAGGTCCCCGTGCCGTTCGCACCGGCGTCCTGGTCCGCTTCGCTCAGCCCCGTGAGCGTCGGCTCCGAGGCTCGGCAGATGGTGCCGAGGTTCTGATGCGTGCCCGGACTCGACTCGTTGACGACCGCGGCCAGACCACCGTCCTCACCGTCGGACTGTGCGCCGTGCTGATCGCCCTCATGCTCGTCATGCTGGCCGTCACCACGGTGGCCATCCAGGCGAGGCGGCTGCAGTCCCTCGCGGACGGGGCCGCGCTCGCCGGTGCCGAGGAGCTGGGCTTCCGCCTGGACGAGAACCCCACGGTGGTCCTGTCCGACGACGACGTCGCCGCGTCCGCCGGCGCATACCTCTCGGCCGTGGGCGGGCAGGAGAGCGTGCCCGGCCTCGCAGGCATGGAGGCCGGGGTGGCCGGGGACGGCGCGACCGTGATCGTCCGCCTCGAGGCGCAGGTGAGCCTGCTGCCCGCTGGAGGGTGGTTCACCGGGGTCGTCCCCGCAACGGTCCCCGTGCAGGCGGAGGGCAGCTCCCGGACGGCCCTCACCCGGTGATTCCGGCCGGGTCCTTCCGAGGGGTACCACGGTGGTGCCACGGTGGTCTTCCTCGACCTCGACGGCGCATGGATCGAGGCACCGGACGACGGCGCCGACGACCTCGTGGTCGGCGTGGCGGCCGGGCAGCGGGCGTTCGCGGAGATCGCCCAGGCCCTCGAGCGGTGGCGCTGAGATCGGGCGCATCATCGGCGCGGTCATGATGCTTCGCTGGTGGGCGCGGGAGGAATCGTACGCCGCGGGAGGAACCGGACACGGTGCGGGAGGAACCGGACACGGCAACGCCCCCGCGTCGAGGAGGACTCCCGAGGCGGGGGCGCGCTGCTCATTCCCGAGCGGACCTCACCACATGCCGAGGACCTTCATCCAGGCGCCGCCCACCACGGTCCAGATGACGATGTTCACGAGGCTCGCCAGGAAGCCCACTCGGAACCACTCGTTGGTGGGCACGTAGCCGGAGCCGTACACCACGCCCGCGGGGCCGGAGGAGTAGTGGGCCAGGCCGCCGAAGAGGTTGCCGATGAAGCCGAAGGCGAGGGCAGCGAAGACCGGCGGGGTGCCGGCGGCCACCGCGGCGGTCAGGAACACGGCGTACATCGCCACGATCTGCGCCGTGTTGGACGCGAACAGGTAGTGCACGTAGAAGTACACGAGGGCCAGCAACGCGAAGGCCACGTACCACGGCAGGCCGCCGACCGCGCCGGAGACGGAGCGGCCGATCCAGTCGATCACGCCCAGCTCGTTCAGGTGTGTCGCCATGCCCACGAGCACGCCGAAAAAGACGAGCGTGGACCACGCGCCGCCGTTGGCGGCCATGTCCTTCCAGGTGAGCACCTTGGTGACGAGCAGGGCGGCGACGCCCACGAACGCCACTGCGGTGGCGTTGAGGTCCAGCAGAGAGCCGAGGACCCACATCAGCAGCAGCGCGACGAACGTGCCCGCCATGATCACTTCGCCGCGGCTCATGGGGCCGGCCTGGTGCAGCTGCTCGCGGGCGCGTCCAGGGGCATCCGGGGTCTTCGTCAGCTCCGGCGGGTAGATCTTGGTCATCGCCCACGGCATCACGGCGAGCGCCACGAGGCCCGGCACGCTCGCGGCCAGCGCCCACGAGCCCCACGTGATCTGTACGCCGTTGTCCGCCGCGAACTTGGCGGCCAGCGGGTTGCCGGCCATGGCGGTGAGGAACATGGCCGAGGTGATCGTGTTCACCTGCACCGCGGTCATCGAGAGGTAGGCGCCGAGCCGGCGCCGGGACTCCGGCGTGTCCGGGGTGGAGCCCTGCACGCGGGCCAGGGAGGAGATGATCGGGAAGACGACGCCGCCAGCGCGCGCCGTGTTGGACGGCGTCGCCGGGGCGAGGATCAGGTCCGTGACGGCCATGCCGTAGCTCAGGCCCAGGCTGGACTTGCCCAGCTTGGTGACGAACCACAGCGCGATGCGCCGGCCCAGGCCCGTGAGCAGGAAGCCGTCGGCGATGAAGAACGCCGCCACGATCAGCCACACGGCGCTGTTGCCGAAGCCCGTGAGCGCCTCCTTGCCGGAGTCCATGGTGCCCGTGATCATGGCCGCCGCCAGCCCCACCAGGGCGACGGACGCCGTCGGGAGCGGCTGGAGGATGAGCGCCAGGATGGTGCCGAGGAAGATGCCGGCCATGTGCATGCCGCGCGGGTCCACGCCCTCGGGCGGCGGAATCAGCCACACGGCCACGGTCACCAGCAGGATCGCCAGGACCTTCAGGATCATCCCCGTGGACGACGGCGGCGCCGCCGCGGGAGGCGCTGTTCCGGCGCTCGCGCCCTTCTCGGTGACAGAGCCGTTCGGGGCGGCGGCGGACGGGGAAACGGAAGAAGCCATGCGGCTCATCCCCTCACGGAGTTGACGCGGATGTGCGGGTTCTGACACGGACGAATCTACTCTCGGCGGGGATCTCCGAGGCGCTCCCGGCACCCGGTGAGACCAGGCTCACCGGGTGCCGGGTGCCGGGTGCGGGCGCTCGGCCGGTCAGTCGTCGCGGCCGCCGCGCAGCCGCGCGCGCACGGCCTCCCGGTTCACCGCGCTGATGGCGGAGAGCGGGATGCCGGCCGGGCACACCTGGGCGCACTCGCCGTACACGGAGCAGGGGCCGAACTCGGCGTCCGCCGTCGCGGTGATGCTCAGCGCGCGGCGGCCGCGCTCCGGCTGGCCCTGGGGGAGCGTGGCGAGGTGCTCCAGCAGCGATCCGGTGAAGAGGTGCGAGGACCCGTTGGGACAGGCCGCCACGCACGCGCCGCACTGGATGCACGCCGCGAAGTCGAGCGCCTTCTCGGCGGTGCGGAAGGGGATCTGGCGCGCGTCCGCGTCCGGCGCGGTGCCGACGTCGACTCCCACGAAGCCGCCCGAGGCCACCACGCGGTCCAGGGCCCCGCGGTCCACCACCAGGTCGCGCTGCACCGGGAAGGCGTCGGACCGGAACGGCTCGAGGCGGATGCGGTCGCCGTCCCGGTAGGAGCGCAGGTGCTGGCGGCAGGACGGCGTGTTGGCCACGGGCCCGTGCGGGCGCTCGTCCACGGTGATGCCGCACGCGCCGCAGATGCCCTCGCGGCAGTCCGAGTCGAACGCCACCGGTTCGAGGCCCTCCTCCACGAGCTGCTCGTTGAGGCGGTCCAGCAGTTCGAGCAGGGACATCTCCTCGGTGGCGTCCTCCACCACGTACGTCTCGAAGCGTCCCTCGGCGGCGGGGGAGTCCTGCCGCCAGATCTCCAGGGTCAGTCTCATGGTGCGTCCGTCCTCACCGGTAGTCGCGGGTCTGCAGCTTCACCGTGGTGAAGTCGAGGGGTTCGATGTGACGCACCGGCTCGCCGGGGTGCACGTCGTCGTCGCCGGGCACGTGCTCCCAGGCGGAGACGAAGCGCCAGGCGTCGTCGTCGCGCAGTGCCTCGCCCTCGGGGGTCTGGTGCTCCTCGCGGAAGTGGGCGCCGCAGGACTCCTCGCGGTCCAGGGCGTCCCGGCACATGAGCTCGCCCATGTCCAGGAAGTCGGCCACGCGCCCGGCGCGCTCGAGCTCCTGGTTGAGCTGCTCGCCCGTGCCGGGCACGCGCAGGTCGGTCCAGAACTGCTCGCGCAGCGCGCGGATCCGCCGCAGTGCCTCGGCCAGGCCCGCAGCCGTGCGGCTCACGCCGCAGCCTTCGTAGAGGATCTCGCCGAGCTCGGCGTGGAAGTGGTCCGCGGAGTGCGTGCCGCGGATCTCCAGCAGGCGCCGGGTCCGGTCCTGCACCCCCGCGACGGCGTCGCGCACCGCGGGCGCGTCCGCGTCCAGGAGCGGCTCGTGGAGGTGGTCCGCGAGGAAGTTCGGCACGGCGTAGGGGAGGGTGAACCAGCCGTCCACGCACGCCGAGAGCAGGGAGTTCGCGCCGAGGCGGTTGGCCCCGTGATAGGCCCAGCCGGCCTCGCCGCCCACGAACAGGCCGGGGACGGACGTCATCAGGTCGTAGTCGCTCCAGAGCCCGCCCATCGCGAAGTGGGCGCCGGGAGCGATGCGCATGGGCACGGTGTACGGGTCCTCGCCGGTGGCGTCGCGGTACATCTCGAACAGGTTGCCGTAGCGCTCCTGGATGGTCTCCACGCCCAGACGCTCGAGCGCATCCCGGAAGTCGAGGTACACGCTGTTCCTCAGGGGGCCCACGCCGTGGCCGGCGATGATCTGCTCGCGCGCGGCGCGGGAGGAGATGTCGCGCGGGGCGAGGTTGCCGTAGGCCGGGTACTTGCGCTCGAGGTAGTAGTCGCGCTCGCCCTCGGGGATCTCGTTCGCCGGGCGGTCGTCCCCGGCGCGGGCGGGCACCCAGATGCGGCCGTCGTTGCGCAGGGACTCGCTCATGAGCGTGGTCTTGGACTGCCAGCGCGAGCTCACCGGCAGCGCGGTGGGGTGGAACTGGATGAAGGACGGCGAGGCGAACAGTGCTCCGCGCCGGTGTGCGCGCCAGGCGGCCGTCACGTTCGAGTTCTTGGCGAGCGTGGACTGGCGGAACACGCTCCCGTAGCCGCCCGTGGCCAGCACCACGGCGTGGGCGGTCTGCGCCTCGACCTCGCCCGTGAGCAGGTTGCGGACGACGACGCCCCGCGCCCGGCCGTCCTCCACGATCAGGTCGAGCATCTCGCGGCGCGTGCGCAGCTCCACCGTCCCGGCGGCCACCTGGCGCAGGAGGGCCTTGGTGGCGGAGACCTCCATCTGCTGGCCGGTCTGCCCACGGGTGTAGTACGTGCGGGAGACCTGCACGCCGCCGAAGGAGCGCGTGCGCAGCTGACCGCCGTACTCGCGGGCGAAGGGCGCACCGAGGGCGTCGGCATGGTCGATCACCCGGACGGACTCCTCGGCCAGGCGGAAGCAGTCGGCCTCGCGGGCGCGGAAGTCACCGCCCTTGACGGTGTCCTTCACGAAGCGCCCGAGCGAGTCGTTGTCCACCTTGCGGCCGCGCGCGGCGTTGATGCCGCCCTGTGCGGCCACGGAGTGGGCTCGACGCGGGGAGTCGTGGATCGTGTAGTTCACCACGTGGTAGCCCAGCTCGCCGAGCGCCGCGGCGCAGCCGGCCCCGGCCAGGCCGGTGCCCACCACGACCACGGTGAACCTGCGGCGGTTCAGCGGGCTGACCAGCTTGTACTCGAGCTTGCGCCGGGTCCAGGCGGTGGCCGGGTCGCCCTCGGGGGCGCGGCCGTCGAGGACGAGGGGGGCGGCGGGGGCAACGGTGGGCGGGGCCTCGGGTCGGGTGGCCTCCCGCGAGGAGAGGTCGACGGTGTGGTCGGCGGCGCGGCTGCTCATGCGAGGGCTCCCGTCAGGACGGCGAGGGGGATGGTGATGTTGCCGATCGCGATCACGAGGCCGAGCACCAGGGCGATCAGCTTCAGGACGCCCCAGAAGCGGGGGCCGCCGGCGATGCCGAGGTCCGCCACCATGGCCACGATCCCATGGATGAGGTGCGCCGCGAGGGCCAGCATGGCCAGGATGTAGACGAGCGAGGCGGGCCAGCGGCTGAAGCTGGCGATCACGTTGGCATAGGCGCTGCTCGCTTCGGGCGTCGCGGCCTGGAACGCGTCGGGCGCCGCGGGCCGGGCCCCCAGCGTCAGGTCGAGCACGTGGAAGACCAGGAAGAGGAGCAGCACGACGCCCGTGGTGGGCATCGCGCGCGTCAGCCACGAGCCGGGCCGGATCCTTCGCCGCGGGTGCGGGCCCCGAGCGCGCCGGGCCCGGATCACGATCAGCGCGGCGGCCCACACGTGGCCGATGAGGCACAGGAGGAGGAACGCCCGCAGGATCCAGAGCAGGCCCTCGTGGGGGAGGACGGGCTCGAACGCGGCGCGCAGCCAATGGGCGTAGGCGTTGAAGTGCTCGGCGCCCTGGTAGACCTTCAGGTTGCCGATCATGTGCACGAACACGAACGCGGTGAAGACGGCACCCGTGAGGGCCATGACCACCTTCAGCAGGGCGTTCGAGGGGCCGTGGCGGACCGGGGTCGCGCGGACCCCGGGGCCCTTCGGCGCAGCGGCGGGACGGCGGACGGTGGACTGTGCCATGGCGACTCCCGGCGGTTCGGTGACTGCCCTGTGAGTCTATGCCCGCTGACCTGGGCGGGATCGTCCGTGACCGGGCCGCCGACGTCGCCCCACCCCCGCCCCACCCCGCGCGGTAGACTCGCCCCACCATGGCTGACACTGACTTCTCCGCAGAGATCGACGCTCTGCGCCACACCCTCGCCTCCATCGAGCAGGTCTCGGATGTCGAGCGCATCAAGGCGGACATCGATACCCTCGAGGCGCAGGCCTCCGCGCCCGACCTCTGGGACGACCCCGAGGCGGCCCAGAAGGTCACCTCGAAGCTCTCCCACCGGCAGGCGGATCTGAAGCGCATCACCTCGCTCGCGGACCGCATCGGGGACCTGGAGAGCCTCGTGGAGCTGGCCACCGAGGAGGGCGAGCCGGACCTGCTGGTGGAGGCGGACGAGGAGCTCGTCGGCATCCGCAAGACCCTCGATGAGCTCGAGGTCGTCACGTTGCTCAGCGGCGAGTACGACCAGCGCGACGCCGTGATCACCATCCGCGCCGGCGCCGGCGGCGTGGACGCCGCCGACTTCGCCGAGACCCTCATGCGCATGTACCTGCGCTGGGCCGAGCAGAAGGGCTGGTCCACCAAGGTCATGGACACCGCTTATGCGGAGGAGGCGGGCCTGAAGTCCGTGACCTTCGAGGTCAACGCGCCCTTCGCGTTCGGCACCCTCTCCGTGGAGGCCGGCACGCACCGCCTGGTGCGCATCAGCCCCTTCGACAACCAGGGCCGCCGCCAGACCTCCTTCGCCGCCGTCGAGGTCGTGCCGCTCATCGAGTCGGACGACTCCATCGAGATCCCCGAGTCCGAGATCAAGGTGGACGTGTTCCGCTCCTCGGGCCCCGGTGGCCAGTCCGTGAACACCACGGACTCCGCTGTGCGCATGACGCACATCCCCACGGGCATCGTCGTCTCCATGCAGAACGAGAAGTCGCAGATCCAGAACCGCGCCGCCGCCCTGCGCGTCCTCCAGTCCCGCCTGCTCCTGCAGCGCAAGGCCGAGGAGAACGCGAAGAAGAAGGAGATGGCCGGCGACGTGAAGGCGTCCTGGGGCGACCAGATGCGCTCCTACGTGCTGAACCCGTACCAGATGGTCAAGGATCTGCGCACGGGCCACGAGGAGGGCAACCCCGCCTCCGTGTTCGACGGTCAGATCACCGACTTCATCGACGCCGGCATCCGCTGGCGCGCCGAGCAGGCCCAGATCGCCCGCGACGAGGCCGAGCAGGCCTGATCCCTCCCGGGGCGCCCCGCCCCCGGGTCCCGACGCCGGCCCGCACCTTCCGCAGCGAAGGTGCGGGCCGGCGTCGTCGTGGGGGAGCCGATGCCGGACGCGGCTGGCCCGAACGTGACCTGCGCCATACACTGGCGGTGATCTCAGTTCATTGCCATTCACTGAGCCCGCGACGCCGGGCCCGCCCCCGCTGGAGGATCCTGATGACCACCGAGCACCCCGCCCCGCAGCCCGCCGACGCCGTGATCGTGGGCGGCGCCCGCACCCCGTTCACCCGCCTGCTCGGCGGCCAGGCCTCCTTGACCGCCATGGACCTCGGCGCCCACGCGATCAGGCACGCGCTCGAGCGGGCCGGCGTCGGCGCGGACGAGGTGGACACCGTCATCATGGGCCAGGTCGTCCAGGCGGGGCAGGGGCAGAACCCCGCGCGCCAGTCCTCGCTCGCCGCGGGCCTGCCGTGGACGGTCCCCGCCATGACCGTCAACAAGGTCTGCCTCTCCGGCCTCACCGCGATCATCGACGCCGCACGCCTCATCCGCCTCGGCGACGCCGACGTCGTGGTGGCCGGCGGCCAGGAGTCCATGACCAACGCCCCGCACCTGCTGCCCAAGGCGCGCGCCGGCTACAAGTACGGCGAGGTCACCGTGCTCGACTCCGTGGCCTACGACGGCCTCACGGACGCCCTGACCAAGGAGGCCATGGGCGAGCTGACCGAGTCCGGCAACGGCGAGCGAGGCCTCGACCGGGCGGCCCAGGACGAGATCGCGGCCGGGTCCCACCAGCGTGCCGCCGCCGCGCAGGCCGACGGCGTCTTCGAGGGCGAGATCGCCCCGATCGAGATCCCGCAGCGCAAGGGCGAGCCGGTGGTGGTCTCCGCGGACGAGGGCGTCCGCGCCGACACCACCGCCGAGACTCTGGCGAAGCTCCGCCCCGCCTTCGCGAAGGAGGGCACCATCACCGCCGGCAACGCGTCGCCGCTCTCGGACGGCGCCGCCGCCGTCGTCGTGACCTCCCGCGCCTACGCCGAGGAGCACGGCCTGACGATCCTCGCCACCATCGGGGCCCCCGGCCAGACCGCGGGCCCGAAGGACTCCCAGCTGCACTCCCAGCCCTCGGACGCGATCTCCGCGGCCCTGGCCAAGCAGGGCTGGGAGGCCTCCGACCTCGACTTCATCGAGATCAACGAGGCGTTCGCCGCGGTGTCCCTGCAGTCGCTCAAGGACCTGGACTACTCCGCCGAGCAGTGCAACATCCACGGCGGCGCGATCGCCCTGGGTCACCCCATCGGCGCCTCCGGCGCCCGCCTGGCCCTGCACGCCGCCCTCGAGCTGGACCGCCGCGGCTCCGGCCGCACCGCCGTGGCCCTGTGCGGCGGCGGCGGTCAGGGCGAGGCCCTCATCCTGTTCCGCTGACGCGGCACCGCCACGACCCGTCCCGCCCACGAAGGAGTCCCATGGCCCTCGACAAGACCGTCGCCACCCCGGCCGAGGCGGTGGCGGACATCCCGTCCGGCGCCTCGCTCGCCGTCGGCGGGTTCGGCCTCTCCGGCAACCCCATCCAGCTCGTCGAGGCCCTGCTCGAGCAGGGCGCCGACGACCTCTCCGTCGTCTCGAACAACTGCGGCGTCGACGGCTGGGGGCTGGGGGTCCTGCTCTCGGCGCAGCGCATCCGCAAGATGACCAGCTCGTACGTGGGGGAGAACAAGGAGTTCGCCCGCCAGTACCTCGAGGGCGAGCTTGAGGTGGAGCTCGTGCCGCAGGGCACCCTCGCGGAGAAGCTGCGCGCCGGCGGCTCCGGCATCCCGGCGTTCTACACCCGCTCGGGCGTGGGCACGCAGGTCGCCGAGGGCGGCCTGCCCATGCGCTACGACGCCGAGGGGAACGTGGTGAAGGCCTCGGAGGCCAAGCCGACGGGCACGTTCGTGCTGGGGGAGCAGTACGTCAGCGTCGACCCGGCCGAGCGCCAGGTCTACGTGCTCGAGGAGTCCATCGTCACGGACATCGCGCTCGTGCACGCGAAGAAGGGGGACCGGCACGGCAACCTCGTCTTCAACAAGGCCGCCCGCCAGTTCTCCGTGCCCGCCGCGATGGCCGGGCGCGTGTGCATCGCACAGGTGGAGGAGCTCGTCGAGCCCGGGGAGATCGACCCGGACGAGGTCCACCTGCCGGGAGTGTTCGTGCACCGGATCGTGGAGGTCGGCACGGACATCGAGAAGCCGATCGAGAAGCGCACCGTGCGTCAGGCCCCGGGCGAGGCCCAGGAGGAGACCCGATGACCGAGCAGACCGCCCCGGCCCAGCAGCCCGCCCCCCAGGGCCTCACCCGGGACCAGATGGCCGCCCGCGCCGCCCAGGAGCTCCCGGACGGCGCCTACGTGAACCTCGGCATCGGCATGCCCACGCTCATCCCGAACCACCTCCCCGAGGGTCGCACCGTGGTGCTGCAGTCGGAGAACGGGATCCTCGGCGTCGGCCCGTACCCGGACGAGGCCCACGTGGACCCGGACCTCATCAACGCCGGCAAGGAGACCGTCACGGTGAGCCCGGGCGCGTCCTTCTTCGACTCCGCGATGAGCTTCGGCATGATCCGCGGCGGCAAGATCGACGTCGCCGTGCTGGGCGGCATGGAGGTCTCCGCGGCCGGCGACCTGGCCAACTGGATGGTGCCCGGCAAGATGGTCAAGGGCATGGGCGGCGCGATGGACCTCGTCCACGGCGCCGGCCGCGTGATCGTCATGATGGACCACGTCGCCAAGGACGGCACGCCCAAGATCGTCGCGCAGTGCTCGCTGCCGCTGACCGGCCGGGCGGTCGTGGACCGCATCATCACCGACCTCGCGGTGATCGACGTCGTCGGCACCCCGGAGCAGCCCGAGCTCACGCTCGTGGAGACCGCTCCCGGCGTGACCGAGGAGCAGGTGCGCGCCCTCACGGGGGCGCCGCTGTCCTGACGCAGGGCTGCTACGCCCCCAGCGGAGCAACCGGCCCGCCCGCCGCCGCGGGCGGGCCGTCCCGTAGACTGGGTGACCCTGTGTCACGCGCGCATCGCAAGCGGAAGGAGCCCGGCCATGGGAAAGAACGCGAAGGGCAAGGCCGCCAAGCAGCCGGCGCCCGGCGAGCGCATGGTGATCGCCTCCAACCGCAAGGCCCGGCACGACTACACCATCCTCGACACCTACGAGGCCGGCTTGGTCCTGACCGGCACAGAGGTGAAGTCGCTGCGCGAGGGCAAGGCGTCCCTGGTGGACGGGTTCGCCGTGTTCTACCGGGACGAGCTGTTCCTGGAGCAGGTGTACATCCCCGAGTACCTCAACGGCTCGTGGACCAACCACGCCGCCCGCCGGCGCCGCAAGCTCCTCCTGCACCGTGCGGAGCTGATCAAGATCAGCCGTGAGATCCAGGAGTCGGGCCTGACCATCGTGCCGCTGCAGCTGTACTTCCTGGACGGCCGGGTCAAGGTGGAGATCGGGATCGCGCGCGGCAACCGGGAGTACGACAAGCGCCACGTGCTGCGCGAGAAGCAGGACGCCCGCGAGGCGCAGCGCGCCATGCGGGCCCGCAACCGCCGCGCGGCCTGAGCGGAGGCGGCCGGCACCCGGACGGCCGGCACTCGGGCGCGCGCGGGGCCCCCTTGCGGGAATGATCCCCGCCCGTGGTACGTTGTCCATCTCGCAGGCCCGTTCAGGCGGGTTCGCGCGAGTGGTGATTGACAACCTCATAGAGGAGTCGCCCCCAGGGGCCGATCGGTTTCGACGGTGTGTGTCGAGTCGGGGGAAGCGGGCCGAGGATGCAGAGTCATCTCGTCAACGCTCTCTGCAAACCAATAAGTGCCACTTCTAAGCGCACTGACTTCGCTCTCGCTGCCTGATCAGTGACCGAGTCCGTCATCCCGGGATCGCTGTCGTCCCGGATCATGGCGTCAGCTAGATAGCCACTGGGCGTCACCCTCGCCGGGGGTCGTGATGCCGACATCAATCCGGCTGGGCCCGGGTTGTCCGCCCGTCTGCGGGACGGACAGGGCCGAGCAACACCCATAGCAGACTGCGCCCGGAGAAGACCTGGCAACACCACATCGGACGCGGGTTCAATTCCCGCCGGCTCCACTCACCACCACGGGAAGGCCCCGGAATCGTCACGATTCCGGGGCCTTCCTCGTGTCCGCGCCCGGTGTGCGGCGACCCGTGCCCGGACCGCAGAATGGCCGTCAGACGAGAGGGGACGGGGATGCACCTCGATGTATGAGCGGCGACGACGGGTGTCGAGGCCGCTCGGAACCCGTCCGGCGGTCCTCACCAGACGTCGCCGGAGCAGTCTGCGCGCCTGATCGTGCGCGCGATGCGTCGGAGCGAGCGCGAGCGGGCCTTCGGGACGGGCGACGTCGACGAGGCCGCCCAGGCACTGGCGCACGAGCGGCGGCGCACCGGCCTGTCCCGGGAGCAGCGGCGGCGCGAGTTCGAGGAAGCCCGCGCCGCGGGCATCGGCACGGGTACCGTTGCGGGGGCGGCCCAGGTGGTCGGCCGGCTGGCACTGGTGATGATGTACGTCTGTCTGTTCGGTGCCCTGGGCGGGATCCTCGTCGTCGTCGGCCTGGACGCGATCACGGGGACGGACCTGATGGACGCGGCGATGAGGTCCGTCCCGGGGCTTCCCCAGCAGCTGCCTTCGATGGTGGTCGTCTACCCGTTCGTGTGCGCCGCGCTCCACGATGCCGCCCAGACGGTGCGTCGGTACGCGCTGCGGCGCCGCTACTTCGCCTGGGCCTGCGGCCGTGAGGGCCAGATCGCGAGGGGGACGTCAGCGCTGCCGGCCCCCGAGCTCCGCGGGGCGGCCGTGACGGCCCTGCCCGCCAGAGTCCTGGGCCCCACCTCGGTGGTCATCGGCCTGGCCATCGGCGGGGTCATCGCCCTGCAGGGGGATGTGGGCGACGGCCTGATCACGTTCCTCGCCTTCGCTGCGGGCGCCCTGATCCTCTCCGTGGTCGCCGGCCTGCAGCGGTGGCGACTGCGCCGCATCATGCTCCTCCACGACGCCCTCGCGGGGCGAGCGAGACGGGCCTAGCGGGCGCGCCCGCCCGCCCCTCAGCCGGCCAGGACCGCGCGCAGGCCCAGGCCGGCGCCCCAGCCGACGACGACGGCCACCAGCCCCAGCCCCAGCTGCGCGGCCCACAGGCGAGCGGCCGCGCCCCATCGACGGGCGAGCACGGCGTCGGCGGCCTCAGCGGCCACTGTGGACCACGTCCCCAGGGCGAGGCAGAACCCGGACACCACGGCGGACACCGCCGCGACGAGTATGAACCCCTGGCCGTCGCCCCAGCCCCCGGACGCGTACACCAGCTCCGGCACGGCCAGGCCGACGGTGACGCCGAGGAGCAGGGCCGCCGTCGTGTTGGCGGTGAGCAGACCCCGGGGGCCGAGCCGGTCCGTCAGGCGCCGGCGCGCCAGGGCGCCGAGCGCCCCGCCCGCCGCGAGGCAGGCCAGGAGGGCCACCTGGAAGAGAAGGAAGACCTCGTATCCCGCGCCGCTCATGCGTCCTCCTCCGAACGATCCGTCCCGACCACGCGCGACGCCGGGGCGCCCCCGGTGCGCAGGCCGAGCACGGCCGCCGCCGTCGAGAGTGCAGCCATCAGCGCGAGCACCAGCAGCACCGACGTCGCCGCGGCGAGGACACCACCCGCCCCGGACGCCGCGGCGCCCAGCCGCACCGGCCACAGCATCAGGGCGACGGCGCTGGAGATGGTGGTGAACGCACCGAGGAAGCCGGTTCCCAGCCCCGCCACCAGGCGTGGACGCCAGTCCGGCCCGCGGCGTCGCGAGGCCGCCCACAGCAGGCCGAGCAGGAACGAACCGAGCACGTTCACCACGAACAGCGGCAGGGCCTGGACGAGCACGTCGACCGCCCCGAACGCGGCACCGAACGTGCCGCGGAAGTTCGGCGCCCCGGCCAGCGCGGTCACCGCGTTCATCACCCCCGCGCCGCACAGCACGCCCGCGGCACCGCCGAGGGCCACCGCACCCGCAGTGCCGGGCCGGCGATCTGCCCCGCGCCCGCCCCCCCGGTCGGCCGTCGTCTCCCCCCGCGCGGCCATCAGGCGCCGTCGTCGTCGGCCAGGCGCAGCCGCGCCAGGACCTCGTCATGCAGCAGCCCGTTGGTCACGAGCGCGTTGCCGCCGAAGGGACCGTCCTCGCCCTCGAGGGAGGTGAAGCGGCCGCCGGCCTCGCGCACGATCGGCACGAGCGCGGCCATGTCGTGCAGCGCGAGCTCGGGCTCGGCCGCGATGTCCACCGCACCCTCGGCCACGAGCATGTAGGACCAGAAGTCGCCGAAGCCGCGCACGCGCCACACGTCCGAGGTCAGCTGGAGGAACTCGCGGATGGACCCGCGCTCGCGCCAGCCCTCGAGGGAGGAGAAGGAGAGCGAGGCGTCGGAGAGCCGGTCCACGGAGGAGGCGTGGATGCGCTCGGAGCGCATGAGCGAGGTGCCCGTGAAGGCGCCCTGCCCGGAGGCGGCCCACCAGCGGCGGTGCAGCGCGGGGGCGGACACGACGCCGACCACCGGCTCGCCGTCCACCAGCAGGGAGATCAGGGTGGCCCACACGGGCACGCCGCGCACGAAGTTCTTCGTGCCGTCGATCGGGTCCACGACCCACTGGCGCCCGACCCGGCTGAAGCGGCCGCCGAACTCCTCGCCGAGCACGGTGTCCCGCGCACGGGCCTTCGCCAGGGTGGCGCGGATGGACTCCTCGGCGGCGCGGTCCGCGTCCGAGACGGGGGTGAGGTCCGGCTTGGTGCTGACCTGGAGGTCCTGGGCCTTGAAGCGGGCCATGGTGATCGAGTCCACGTTGTCGGCCAGCATGTGGGCCAGGCGCAGGTCCTCCGTGAGGTCCCGCCCGTTCGTCTGTCCGGTGCTCTCCATGGGTGCCACGCTATACCGCCTCAGTCCTCGGAGGAGGCGGAGGTCTCGCCCTCGGCCGTGGACCGGTTGCCGAGCAGGCGCCGCAGCGAGGCCAGCCGCGCCGGACCCGCCGCGCCCGCGTGTCCGGCGGCGACCCACGGGTCGAGGCCGCAGCCGGGGGAGTCCGCGCCGTGCGTGCACCCGCGGGAACAGTCCTCGAGGCCGCCGGCGAGGTCGCCGAACGCCTCCACCACGCGGTCCGGGTCCACCCAGCCGAGGCCGAACGAGCGGATGCCGGGGGTGTCCACCACCCACGTGTCGGGCAGGGGGGCGCCGTCGGCGTCGGTGAGGGGGAGGGCCAGCGCGGAGGAGGAGGTGTGCCGGCCCCGGCCCGTGACCGCGTTGACGTGCCCCGTGGCGCGCGTGGCGCCGGTGAGGGCGTTGAGCAGCGTGGACTTGCCCACGCCGGACGGGCCCACGAACGCGGCGACGTGGCCCTCGAGCCGCTGGGCCACGCGGTCCACGAGGCTCCCGTCCAGCTCGGTGTCCCCGGTCTCCGCCTCGAAGGTCGAGGCGCCGGAGGTCATGACCTCGAGGTCGAGGGACTCGTAGTGCGCCACGAGCTCGGCCGGGTCCCGCAGGTCCGTCTTGGTGATGAGCAGGACGGGGTGGATGCCGGCGTCGTAGCAGGCCACGAGGGCGCGGTCGATGAAGCCGGTGCGCGGCTCCGGATTGGCCGCGGCCACCATGATCATCAGGGTGTCGGCGTTGGCCACCACCACGCGCTCCACCTCGTCCGAGTCGTCGGCTGAGCGGCGCAGCACCGTACCCCGGTCCTCCACGCGCACCACGCGGGCCAGCGTGCCGTCGTCGCCGGAGAGGTCCCCCACGACGGCGACCCGGTCGCCGGTGGCGATCGGGGTGCGCCGCAGCTCGCGGGCGCGCATCGCGGTGATCCGCTCGTCGAGGCGGTCCGGGAGCACCACGGTGTACCGGCCGCGGTCGACCGTCGTCACCATGCCGGTCTGCGCGTCCTCGTGCGCGGGCCGCTCCTTCGTGCGCGGTCGAGTGCCGCGCTTGGAGGGACGCTCGCGGATGTCCGCCTCGTCCCACGCCGTGGGGTCCAGCCGCCGTCCCATCAGGCCTCCTCCCCGCCCACGAGCGCCGCCCACAGGGCGGGGAAGCCCGGCATGGTCTTCGCGGTGGTGGCCACGTCGTGCACGCGCGTGCCCGGCACCCGCAGCCCGATGACGGCGGCGAACGTCGCCATCCGGTGGTCGTGGTAGGTCTCGGCGAGCGCAGGCCTCAGGGGCCCCGACGCGTCCAGGCCGGGGAAGCCCAGCTCGTCCGCGCCCTCCTCGACCTCGACGCCGAAGCGGGCGGCCTCCGCGGCGAGGGCCGCGAGCCGGTCCGTCTCGTGCCCGCGCAGATGGGCGATTCCCGTCAGGCGCGTCGGGCCCTCCGCCAGCAGCGCCAGCGCCGCGACCGTCGGCGCCAGCTCGGCGGTGTCCGGGACCTCGCCGGCCCCGGTCACGCGCGGCGCCCCGTCCTCTCCGACGCCGCCGGTGACCGTGAGCGCGCACTGCGAGCGGTCCTCGCTCCCGACCTCGAAGGCCACGTCGGCCCCGAACGCGGGGAGGATGCAGCGCCAGCGGTCGCCGAGCTGCGTGGTGCCCGTGGGCCAGTCGGGCACCGTCACGGTCCCCCCGGTCACGACGGCGGCGGCCAGGAACGGGCCCGCGTTCGACAGGTCCGGCTCGACGACGGCGGTGAAGCCCGCCAGCGGACCGGGGTGTACGCGCCACACCCCCGCGGCGGGGATGTCCACGCGGACGCCGCGCTCGCGCAGCACGGCCACGGTCATGGAGACGTGCTCCGGGCTGGGCACGCGGGAGCCCGTGTGCCGGACGGTCAGACCGCTCGGGCGGCGCACGGCGGAGAGCAGGAGGCCGGAGAGGAACTGCGAGGACCCGGCGGCGTCCACGGCGACCTCCTCCGGGGCGGCGGCCGCGGCCGTCGTGTCCAGCACCAGCGGGAGCCGGCCCGGCTCCCCGGCCTCGGTCACGCCCACGCCGAGCTGGCGCAGGCCGTCCACGAGCGGGCCCATGGGCCGCTCGCGGGCGCCCGGGTCCCCGTCGAGGACGACGCGTCCGGGGCGCAGCGCGGCCACCGCCGGGAGGAAGCGCATGACCGTTCCGGCCAGGCCGCAGTCCACGTGCACCTCGCCCGCGAGGGGCTCGCCCACGGGCAGGGGGTGCACGAGCAGGACGCCGTCGTCGCCGTCCTCGAAGCGCGCGCCGAGCGCCGTCAGCGCCGCGCGCATGAGGCGGGTGTCCCGGGAGTCCAGCGCGCCGCGCAGCTCCGAGGGCCCGTCCGCGATCGCCGCGAGCACGAGCAGGCGGTTCGTGAGGGACTTGGACCCCGGCAGGCGCACCGTCCCGACCACGGGCCCGGCGGTGGTCGGCGCCGGCCACGGGTCCGGCACGGACGGGGTGGAGGAGGGCGCGCCCGACGGCGCGGAGGGGCGGGGCGGCGTGGGTTCGGTCACCGGCCCAGCCTACCGAGGCGCGCGGGGAACGAGGCGGGGGAATAGGCGTCGCCTCGGGCGCGCTGTACCCGGGCAGCAGAGGCCGGTGCGGGAGAGACCCCGCCGGCACCGCCCGAGCCGGGGAGGAGGCCGCACCCGTGAGCACCGCACTGCTGGCCGCGCCCGCCTCGGCCACACCGACGCCGTCGGCGCCGCGGCCGTCCCCCGTAGACTGGGCGGCGATGAGCACTGAAGACAGCGCGCGCCAGATCGCCCGGCCCGCCGACGCCCCGGAGCACGACCTCGCGAACATCGACGTCGCCGCCGAGTCCGACCCCGAGCGCCGCGCCCGCTTCGAGCGAGACGCCCTCGAGTTCGTGGACCAGCTGTACTCGGCCGCGATGCGCATGACGCGCAATCCGCAGGACGCCGAGGACCTGGTGCAGGAGGCCTACACGAAGGCGTACTCCTCGTTCCACCAGTACCGGCCCGGCACGAACCTCAAGGCCTGGCTCTACCGCATCCTCACCAACACGTACATCAACCTGTACCGGAAGCGGCAGCGCCAGCCCCTCGAGGCGGACACGGACACGGTGGAGGACTGGCAGATGGCCCGCGCGGCCGAGCACACCTCCACGGGGCTGCGCTCCGCGGAGACCGAGGCGCTCGACCACCTGCCGGACTCGGAGGTCAAGGCGGCGCTGCAGGCCATCCCCGAGGAGTTCCGCCTCGCCGTGTACTTCGCCGATGTGGAGGGCTTCGCCTACAAGGAGATCGCCGAGATCCTCGACGTGCCCATCGGCACGGTGATGTCCCGTCTCCACCGCGGGCGCAAGCAGCTGCGGGAGCGCCTCACGGACTACGCCGCCGAGCGCGGGATGGGTCCCAAGGGCCGCGGGGCGGACACCGAGGCGACGAGCACGAAGGAGGCCACGCGATGACCCAGGACGACGGCGGCCGCGAGTGCCGCGAGGCGGTCGAGCGCCGCATGGAGCAGCTGTACCGCTACCTCGACGGCGCCCTGACGCCGGAGGACTTCGAGCAGGTGCGCGCCCACGTGGACGAGTGCCCCGACTGCCACCGTCAGCAGGAGCTGGAGCTGCTGATCCGCACGGCCGTGCGTCGGTCCTGCCAGGAGAAGGCGCCCGCGCAGCTGCGCGCCACCATCATGACTCGCATCACCCAGGTGACCACCACGCACCACCGGGGCTGACGGCGCAGCCCGCCCCCGATGCACGAGAAGGGCCGACCCCGTGGGGGTCGGCCCTTCTCGTGCGATGCGGCTGAGCGATGCTCAGGCGTTGGGGCGCTTGCCGTGGTTGGCGCCGCCCTTCTTGCGATCGCGACGCTTGCGTCCACGCTTGCTCATGGGGGTCTCCTCTCCGATGAAGCGGGCTTCGGTCAGTGGTCCATTCTGTCACACCGCGGGAGCGGTGCGCGTCAGGCGGTGGGCTCCGGGACGCCCAGCCACTGGTACCACCCGCGGTGCAGCACGAGCCACGCGATCAGCCCGTGCCCGGCCTGGCCCGGCAGGCCCTGGCCGGACGCCAGGTCCGAGCGCCACTGCTCGTGGCCCACGAGCGGCGTGAACGCGTCCACGTACACGTGGCGACGGCGGTCGGCCACGTCCAGGTACGCCGCGTTCAGCTCGGCGAGCCGCGCGTTGCGCTCCTCGTCGAGCGAGGGGGTGGGGCCGACCACGAGCACGGGGATGTCCCGCTGGGAGGCGGTGTCCAGCACGTTCGCGAGGTTGAGGCGCGAACGGGCCGAGGACGAGGCCTCGATGTCCAGGTCGGCGTCCGAGAGGGCCACCACGAGGCGGTTCTCCGTGGTGGCGGAGAACCGCCGCGAGGCCTCGCCCCACCAGCGCTCGTTGAGCTGCTCCGTGGTCTCATGCGGCACCGCGAGGACGTAGTTCTCGAGGGTCACGTCCTGGGCGGACGTGCGGGCCAGCACGCGACCCCACCACCCGATGGCGCGGGCATCCCCCGCGCCGGCGAGGATGTGGTCGCCGACGGCGGCGATCCGGATCTGGCGAGACTGCACGGGTGTGTCCTTTCGCGCCGGCTCAGCGGCCGAACGAGGTGTCCAGGAGGGTCTGCAGCTCGGTGTCGTGCCGGCCCTTCGTGCCCGCCGAGGTGGAGGCGGAGGCCGGGCGGGAGACGAGGCGCACCTCGCGGCCCAGCTGAGGCACCAGGTTGAGGGCCATGAAGGGCCACGGGCCCTGGTTGGCCGGCTCGTCCTGCACCCAGATGACCTCGGCGTCGCCGTAGGCGGCGAGCTGCTCGCGGATCTCCTCGAGGGGCAGCGGGTAGAGCTGCTCCACGCGGACGATCGCGGTCGTCTCGTCGCCGGACTTCTCGCGGCGGGCCAGGAGGTCGTAGTACAGCCGGCCGGAGACCAGGAGCACGCGCGTGACCTTCTTCGCGTCCACCCCGGCGTCCGGGATGACCGGCTGGAAGCGGCCCTGCGTGAAGTCCTCCACCGAGTTGGCCGCCGCCTTGAGACGCAGCAGCTGCTTGGGCGTGAACACGATCAGCGGCTTGCGCGGGCGGGCGTAGGCCTGCTCGCGCAGCAGGTGGAAGTGGCTCGCGCCGTTCGAGGGGTTCACCACGCGCATGTTGTCCTCGGCGCACATCTGCAGGAAGCGCTCGATGCGGGCGGAGGAGTGGTCCGGCCCCTGGCCTTCGTAGCCGTGGGGGAGCAGGAGCACCACGGAGGAGCTCTGCGACCACTTCTGCTCGGCCGAGGAGATGAACTCGTCGATCACGGTCTGCGCGCCGTTGAGGAAGTCGCCGAACTGCGCCTCCCACAGCACCAGGGCGTCGGAGCGCTCCACCGAGTAGCCGTACTCGAAGCCGAGGGCGGCGTACTCGGAGAGCAGCGAGTTGTAGACCCAGAACTTCGCCTGGTCCGGCGAGAGGTTCTTCAGCGGCGTCCACTCCTCGTCCGTGACGCGGTCGTGGAACACCGAGTGGCGCTGCGTGAAGGTGCCGCGCTGCGAGTCCTGGCCCGCGAGGCGCACCGGCACGCCCTCCATCAGGAGGGAGCCGAACGCCGCGAGCTCCGCGAAGCCCCAGTCGATCCCGCCGTCCACGGCCATCTTGGCGCGGCGCTCCAGCAGGGTCGAGAGCTTCGGGTGGACGGTGAAGTCCTCCGGGGTCGCCAGGTGCGCCTCGCCGATGGCCCGCAGGGTCTCCGGGGAGATGGCCGTCTTGGCCGGGGCCTGGGGAGCGCGGTCGCGGTCGCTCGCGGGCTCGATGCCGCCGGTGCCCGAGGTGTCGGCGTTGGACTCGTGGGTCTCCGCGAACACGCGCTCGAGCTGCTGCTGGTAGTCCCGCAGCGCGGTGTCCGCCTCCTCCTGCGTGATGTCGCCGCGGCCCACGAGGGACTCGACGTACAGCTTGCGGGTGGAGCGCTTCTGCTCGATCAGGTTGTACATGCGCGGCTGCGTCATCGACGGGTCGTCGCCCTCGTTGTGGCCGCGGCGGCGGTAGCACACGAGGTCGATGACGACGTCCTTGTTGAAGCGCTGGCGGTACTCGAACGCCAGCTGGGCCACGCGCATCACGGACTCCGGCTCGTCGCCGTTCACGTGGAGGATCGGCGCCTGGATGCTCTTGGCCACGTCCGTGGCGTACACGGAGGAGCGGGCCTGGGAGGGCGGCGTCGTGAAGCCCACCTGGTTGTTGACGATGACGTGCACGGTGCCGCCGGTGCGGTAGCCGGGCAGCTGGGAGAGGTTGAGCACCTCGGTCACCACGCCCTGGCCGGCGAAGGCCGCGTCGCCGTGCACCAGGATCGGCAGCACGCTGAAGGAGTCCGGGTGCTCCGAGCCGAGGTCGAGGCGGTCCTGCTTCGCGCGGACGATGCCCTCCAGGACCGGGTCCACGGCCTCCAGGTGCGAGGGGTTGGCGGCGAGGTACACGCGGGTGCTGTTGCCGGCGTCGGACACGAAGGTGCCCTCCGTGCCCATGTGGTACTTCACGTCGCCGGAGCCGGAGGCGCCGTTCGGCGTGGCGCCCTCGAACTCTCGGAACACCTGGCCGTAGGTCTTGCCGGCGATGTTGGTGAGCACGTTCAGACGGCCGCGATGGGCCATGCCGATCGCCACCTCGTCCATGCCCGCGTCCGCGGCGTCGCCCAGGATGTGGTCCAGGAGGGGGATGAGGGACTCGCCGCCCTCGAGGGAGAAGCGCTTCTGGCCGATGTACTTGGTCTGCAGGAACGTCTCGAAGGCCTCGGCCGCGTTCAGGCGGCCGAGGATGCGCAGCTGCTCCTCGCGGGTCGGCTTGTTGTACGGGCGCTCGAGCTGGTCCTGGAACCAGGCGCGCTCGGCCGGGTTCTGGATGTGCATGTACTCGACGCCGATGGTGCGGCAGTACGCGTCCCGCAGCACGCCGAGGATGGCGCGGAGGGGCAGCGTGGACTGCCCTCCGAAGCCGCCCGTGGGCCACGGGCGGTCCAGGTCCCACAGGGTGAGGCCGTGCTCGCGGACGTCCAGGTCCGGGTGGGTGCGCATCGTGTACTCGAGCGGGTCCACGTTGGCCAGGAGGTGGCCGCGGTCCCGGTACGCGTGGATGAGCTGCTGCACGCGGGCGACCTTGCCGACCTGCTCGTCCGGGTTGACCTGGACGTCCTGGGCCCAGCGGACGGGCTCGTAGGGGATCCGCAGGGACTGGAAGACCTCGTCGTAGAAGCCGTCCTCGCCGAGCAGGTAGCCGTGGATGATCTTGAGGAACTCGCCCGAGCCGGCGCCCTGGATCACGCGGTGGTCGTACGTGGAGGTCAGCGTGATGGTGCGGGAGATCGCCAGGTCGTTGAGGGTGCTCTCCGCGGCGCCCTGGAAGGCGGCCGGGTAGGTGAGGGCACCGACGCCGATGATGGCGGCCTGGCCCTTGGAGAGGCGGGGCACGGAGTGCACCGTGCCGATGCCGCCGGGGTTGGTCAGCGAGACCGTGGTGCCGACGTAGTCGTCCATGGTCAGCTTGTTCTTGCGGGCGCGCTGGACCAGGTCGTCGTAGGCCTGCCAGAAGCCGCGGAAGTCCAGGGTCTCGGCGGCCTTCACGTTGGGGACCACGAGCGCGCGCGTGCCGTCCGGCTTGGGCAGGTCGATGGCCAGGCCGAAGTTCACGTGAGCGGGCTCCACCATGGTGGGCTTGCCGTCGCGCTCCTCGTAGAGCACGTTCATGGCGGGCATCTCGTTCAGCGCGCGCACGATCGCGTAGCCGATGAGGTGCGTGAAGGAGACCTTGCCGCCGCGGGTGCGGGCCAGGTGGCTGTTGATCATGGCGCGGTTGTCCATGAGCAGCTTGGCGGGCACGTCGCGCACCGTGGTGGCGGTGGGCATGGAGAGGGAGGCGTCCATGTTGGAGGCCACGGCCTTGGCCATGCCCTTGAGCACGGTGGCCTTCTCCTCCTTCGTGGAGGCGCCCGCGGTGGGCTTGTCCTTGGCGGGCTCGGAGGGCACGGCCTGGGCGGCGGCCTTCTTGGCGCCGGTCTTGGCGGGCGCGGTCTTCGGCTGGGCGGTGGCGGGGGCGGCCGTCGCGGTCGCGGACGCGGCGCGGGTGTCCCCGCCGGTGCGGACCGGGGTGGCGTTCGCCGACGGCGCGGTGGCGGACTGCGGGCCGACGCCCTCGGCCGAGGCGGCCTTCGCGGGGGACGCCTTCGCGGGGGCGGGCTTCGATGGCGTGGCGGAGGCCGCCTGCTGCGGGGCGCTCGCCTCGAGGCGAGCGAAGATCTGTGCCCACTGACGATCCACGGAGCCCTCGTCGGCGCGGTACTTCCGGTAGATCTCGGCCACGAGCTTCTCGTTCCCGGGGAACTCCTGCGCGAGCCGATCAGACGTGAGTTCTGGCACTGTGCAACGCCTCTTCCTGAGCCTTGTGATGCGATGGTCCGACGGGGACCGCCCAGGGGAGCGGTCCGGTCGCGAGCGGTGCGCCCGTGCTGCCGCTGGCGGACGCCTCCGAACATCATAGGTGCTCAGGCACCGTCGAGGGCGAGGGCGGAGCGTCCGGCAGGGGCCGCGTCCCGGTCTGGGAGACTGGCCACATGCGCTTCCTCACCCCGCCGAGCGTCGACCTCACCTACAACGACGTGTTCCTCGTCCCCTCCCGCTCCGACGTCGCGAGCCGCATGGACGTGGACATCGCCCCGGACGACGCGACGGGCGGCTCCATCCCGCTCGTCTCGGCCAACATGACCGCCGTCACCGGCCGGCGCATGGTGGAGACGATGGCCCGCCGCGGCGGCCTCGGGATCCTGCCCCAGGACGTCCCCGCCGACGTGATCGCCGAGACGGTCGCCCGCGTGAAGTCCGCCCACCCCGTGGTGGACACCGCGCTGACGGTGCGCCCGCACGACACCGTCCTGGACCTGCTGCACCTCATGGACCGACGCAACCACGGCGTCGTCGCGGTGGTGGATGCCGACGGCGGCCTCCTCGGCCTGGTCCGTCTGCGGGACTGCGACGACGTGGACCGCTTCGCCTCGGCGTCCTCCGTGATGCACCCGGCCGCGCTCACGCTGACCGCGGACGAGCTGGGCGGGGACGCCGGCGCCCACCCCGGCGCGGACGTGCTGCGCGCGGCCTTCGAGCGCCTGCACGCCGCCCACCTCGACGTGGCGCCCGTCGTCGAGTCCGGGACCGGCGGTGGGGCCCCGCGCCTGCGCGGCGTGGTCACCCGCGCGGGCCTGCTGCGCTCCTCCCTCTTCATGCCCAGCCGCGACGCCGGCGGACGACTGCGCGTGGGCGCGGCCCTCGGCATCAACGGCGCCGTGGGGGAGAAGGCCTCCGCCCTCCTCGAGGCCGGCGTGGACGTGCTCGTGGTGGACACCGCGCACGGCCACCAGGAGACGATGCTCGACGCCCTCGCCGCGGTGCGCTCGCTCGACCCCGGCGTGCCGGTGGTCGCCGGCAACGTGGTGACCGCCGAGGGCGTGCAGGACCTCGTGGCCGCCGGCGCCGACATCGTGAAGGTGGGGGTGGGCCCGGGCGCCATGTGCACCACGCGCATGCAGACCGCCGTCGGCCGCCCGCAGCTGTCCGCCGTGCTGGAGTGCGCGGCCGCCGCCCGCGAGGCCGGTGCCCGCGTGTGGGCCGACGGCGGCGTGAAGCACCCGCGTGACGTGGCCCTCGCCCTCGCGGCCGGGGCGAGCTCGGTGATGATCGGCTCGTGGTTCGCGGGCACGCTCGAGTCCCCGGGGGACCTCGTGCACGACGCCGACGGCCGCCGCCACAAGGAGAGCTTCGGCATGGCCTCGGCCCGGGCCGTCGAGCACCGCACGCGCCACGAGGACCCCTTCACCAAGGCCCGCAAGGGCATGTTCGAGGAGGGCATCTCCTCCTCGCGCATGGACGTGGACCCCCGCCACCCCTCCGTGGAGGACCTGCTGGACACCATCACCGCCGGCGTCCGCTCCGCCCTCACGTACGCGGGTGCGCGGGACCTGGCGGAGTTCCGCGAGCGGGCCGTCCTGGGGCTGCAGTCCGCCGCCGGCTACGACGAGGGCCGGCCCGTGGCCGCCTCGTGGTGAGGCGGCGCGGCACGCCCGAAGGGGTCTCTCCGCCCGCGGCCCCGCCCCTATACTGGTCGCACTATGGATCACCCTGACACTGCTGTGCCAGCCTGCCCGTCCGCGCTCGCGGACGGGGCCGGATCGGAGCCTTCCAGTCCCGGCGTCGCCCGTTCGACGCCCACCCCGACTCCTCGGGGAGGGGGTGAGGCCCCGTGGAGTGGATCCTGCTGATCGCCGGCATCCTGCTCGTCCTGGGCACCGGATTCTTCGTGGCCGTCGAGTTCTCGCTCATCGCGATCGACGTGCCCACCGTGCAGCGGATGGTGGACCAGGGCGACCGCGGCGCCGAGCCGCTCCTGCGCTGCCTGAAGTCCCTGTCCACCCAGCTCTCCGCGTGCCAGCTGGGCATCACGCTCACCACGCTCCTGACGGGCTACGTCATGGACCCGGCGATCGGGCGCCTCGTGGACCCGCTCCTGATCGGGGCGGGCGTGCCCGAGGCGATCGCGGGCACCGTCTCGCTCGTCGTCGCCATGGTGACGGCCACGCTGCTCTCCATGCTGATCGGCGAGCTGGTGCCCAAGAACATGGCGATCTCCCAGCCCCTCCCCATCGGGCGTCGGCTCGCGCGGCCCATGCTCGTGTTCACGGCCGTCTTCCGGCCCGCGATCGCGGTCCTCAACGGCTTCTCCAACCGCGTCCTCGGGCGCTTCGGGATCGAGGCGAAGGAGGAGATCTCCGGCGCCCGCAGCCCTGAGGAGCTCTCCTCGCTCGTGCGGCGCTCGGCCCAGCTCGGCACGCTCGACCAGCAGACGGCCACGTTCCTGGACCGCACCCTGCGCTTCGCGGACCGCACGGCGGCCGACGTGATGACCCCGCGCATCCGCGTGGAGACCGTGGGCGAGGACGAGGGGCTCTCCCACGTCGTGGAGCTCGCCCGGCAGAGCGGCTTCTCCCGCTTCCCCGTGATCGGCGAGTCCTCGGACGACATCCGCGGCGTCGTGCACGTGAAGAGGGTCGCGGCCGTCCCCCGGGAGCGCCGCGCCGACCTCACGGCCGGCTCCCTCATGTCGGACATCATCCGCGTCCCCGAGACCGTCCACCTGGACCAGCTGCTCACGGAGCTGCGCGAGGCCAACCTGCAGATGGCCGTGGTGGTGGACGAGTACGGCGGCACCGCCGGCGTCGTCACCCTCGAGGACGTGGTGGAGGAGATCGTGGGCGAGGTCGCCGACGAGCACGACCGGATCACCCCCGGCGTCCTGCAGACCGCCTCCGGACGCTGGTACTTCCCGGCCGATCTGCGCCCGGACGAGGCGCAGGCCCAGATCACCGCGCTGTCCGTCCCCGAGGACGGCGCCTACGAGACCATCGGCGGCTTCGTGATGGCCCGCCTCGGCCGCATCGCCCGGGTGGGCGACGTCGTGGCCGTCGACGGCGGATCGCTCGCGGTGGAGCGCATGGACGGACGGCGGGTGGAGCGCGTGCGCTTCGACCCGGTGCCCGCGGACAGGACGGAGGCCCGCGCATGAGCGAGGACGTGATCGGACTGCTCTGGCTGGTGGTCCTGCTGGTCGCCAACGCCTTCTTCGTGGCGGGCGAGTTCGCCGTCATGGGCGCTCGCCGCTCCCAGATCGAGCCGCGCGCCGAGGCAGGCTCCCGGCCGGCCACGACCGCCCTGTACGCCATGGAGCACGTCTCGGCGATGCTGGCCGTGTGCCAGCTCGGCATCACCGTGTGCTCGCTCCTGATCCTCAACGTCTCGGAGCCGGCCCTGCACCACCTGCTCGTGGTGCCGATGGAGGCCGTCGGCGTGCCCGCGGGCGTCGCGGACATCGCCGCGTTCGTCGTCGCCCTCCTGGTGGTCACGTTCCTCCACGTGACGTTCGGCGAGATGATCCCCAAGAACGCGGCGGTGTCGTTCGCCGATCGCGCCGTCATGCTCCTGGCCCAGCCGCTCGTGTGGCTCAGCCGCCTGCTCCACCCCATCATCGTGTCCCTGAACTGGGCCGCGAACCTCGTGCTGCGGGCGTTCGGGATCGAGCCGAAGGACGAGGTGGCCTCCTCCTTCACGCTCGAGGAGGTCCAGTCGATCGTGGCCGAGTCCACGCGCTCGGGCACCCTCGAGGACGAGTCCGGCGTGCTGCACTCCGCCCTGGAGTTCTCCTCCTACACGGCCGGCGACGTCATGGTCCCGCTGGAGCGCGTGGTCACGGTGCCGGAGGACGTCACCCCGCAGGCCTTCGAGTGGGCCGTGGGACGGGTGGGCTTCTCCCGCTTCGTGGTGGAGGACCCCGACGGCGGGTACACCGGCTACCTGCACCTCAAGGACGTGCTCATGGTGGCCCCCGACGCCTACGAGCGTCCCGTGCCGCTCACGCGCATCCGCTCCCTGGCCAACGTGCGCGCCGACGACGAGGTGGAGGACGCGCTCGCGCTCATGCAGCGCACCGGCTCCCACCTGGCGCGCGTGATCACCACGGAGGGCACCACCGTGGGCGTGCTGTTCCTGGAGGACGTCCTCGAGGAGCTCGTGGGTGAGATCCACGACGTCACGCAGACCCCACGGCGGATGCGGCTGGCCTGAGCGGGGCCCCGGGCGGCGGGGCGCCGGGACCTGCTAACATGAGAATCGTTAGCAACAAGACGCCCCGTCGGGCGCCGCCGCCCCCCCCGGAAGGACCCCTCGCCCGTGACCGCTCCCCGCCGTGCCCGCACTCTCGCCGCACCCCTCCTCGTGCTCGCCCTCGGGCTGAGCGCGTGCGGCTCCGAGGCCGGCGAGGGGGCCGGCCGCCCGGCCGCCGACCCGGGGGAGGGGAAGCCCGTCGCCGTGGCCACCACCACCCAGCTCGGATCGGTCCTCGCGGACGTCACGGCGTGCCGCGACGCGGAGTCCGGGACGATCATGGGCCCGGGCGACGATCCGCACGACGTGTCCCCGTCCTCCGAGCAGGTGGCCCAGATGGTCCGCGCCGGACTCGTGTTCTCCAACGGCCTCGGCCTCGAGGGCGGCATGGGGTCCGCGCTCGAGAATGCGAAGCGGGACGGCGCCGACGTCGTGGAGGTGGCACCCCGGCTGGACCCCCTGCCCTTCGGTGCCGGTGAGGCCGAGCACGCCGGTGAGGCCGAGCACGCGGGGGAGAGTGCCGAGGAGCACGCCGCCCACGCCCACGAGGGCCACGCCCACGGCTCGCAGGACCCGCACGTCTGGATGGACGTGGCGCGCATGGCCACGGCCGCGTCGGTGATGGGCGACGCCCTGGCCGAGCACACCGGCGACGACGGCTACGCCGAGTGCGGGCGCCGCGTGCAGGGGGAGCTCGAGGACACCGACCGGCAGGTGCGCGAGATCCTGGCGGCCGTCCCCGCGGAGCGGCGCACGCTCGTCACCGACCACGACGCCTACGGCTACTTCGGAGCGGCGTACGGGTTCGAGGTGGCCGGCGTCGTGATCCCGGGCGGATCGACGGACGCGGAGCCCTCCTCCCAGGAGCTCGCAGCCCTGGCCTCCCAGGTGCGCGAGTCCGGCGCGGATGCGATCCTCACCTCCGTGGCAGCGGGCACGGGCCTCGTGGACGCGGTCTCCCGGGAGGCGGGGGACCTGCCGGTCGTGGAGCTGTACGAGTCCGGCGTCGGGCCCGCGGACTCCGCCGAGTCCGACTATGCCGACGCCATGCTCCACAACGCGCGGACGCTCGCCGACGCCCTCGCCGCCTGACCCGTCCCCCGCCGCGGGCACCGCCCGTGGCCCCACCGACACCGACCCTGAGGACCGACACCCCCGTGGACTGGCTGACCGACCCCTTCCTGCTGGGATTCCAGCAGCGCGCCCTGCTCGGCGGGCTCATCGCCGCACTCACGTGCTCCGTGGTGGGCACCTGGCTCGTGCTGCGCGGCATGAGCTTCTTCGGGGACGCGTTCGTGCACGGCGTCCTGCCGGGCATCGCGCTCGCCGTGGTGCTGGGCGGGAACCTGCACGTGGGCGCCGCCGTGGCCGCCGCCGTCATGATGGCCGGCATCTCGCTCGTCCACCGGGCCACCACCCTCAAGGAGGACACGGCCATCGGCCTGCTGTTCGTGGGGATGATGGCCCTCGGCGTCGTGATCATCTCGCTCTCGGACTCCTACACGGGCTCCCTCACCGCCATCCTCTTCGGCGACGCCCTCGGCGTCTCGCCGGAGGGGCTGCGGGTGCAGGGCGCGATCGCGGCCGCCGTCGTGGTGCTGGGCCTGGTGCTGTACCGTCCGCTGCTGGCCCTGAGCTTCTCGGAGGCCAAGGCGCGCGCCCTCGGCATGCGCCCCCGGCTCACGCACGCGCTCCTGCTCGTGATGATCGGGGCCGCCGTGATCGGCTCGTTCCAGGCCGTGGGCACCGTGCTCGTGTTCGGCCTGCTCGTGGGCCCGCCCGCCACCGCCGCGCTGATCACGCGCACCGTGCCGTGGATGATGGCCGCCTCCATGCTGATCGGCGCCCTCTCCGTCACCCTCGGCCTGATCCTGAGCTTCCACTGGGGCACGGCCGGATCCGCCACCATGGCGCTCGTGCCGATCGTCCTGTTCTTCCTCGTCCTGGCCGTGCGCGCCGCGGTGCAGGCCGCCCGGGGGCGCCGCCTCCGCGCCGCGGCCCGCCGCACGCGTGACGGCCTCCCGACCCGCCGGAGCGTGACCTCGTGAACGACCCCCGGATCCTCGCCGAGGCCGCAGGCCTCGAGCTGCGCCACGGCGAGCACCTGGCCGTGGAGGCCTCCTCCTTCACGGTTCCCGCCGGGTGCGTGGTGGCCGTGATCGGGCCCAACGGCTCCGGCAAGTCCACCCTCCTGGCGGCGCTCGCGGGAGTGCTCGAGCCCGCGGCGGGCACCGTGCACGTGCTCGGCGAGCCCGCCGCCGAGCGGGCCCGCCGCACCGCCTTCGTGATGCAGTCCCTCCAGTTCCCGCAGGGCGTCCCGCTCACGGTGCGGGACGTGGTCACCATGGGCCGGTACCCGTCCCTCGGCTGGTTCGGACGCCTGAGGGCCGCCGACCGGGCCGCGGCGGACGCGGCGATGGAGCGCATGCGGGTCACGGACCTGGCGGCGCGGCACCTCGACCAGCTCTCCGGCGGCCAGCGGCAGCGCGTGTACGTCGCACAGGGTCTGGCCCAGGAGCATGACGTGCTCATGCTGGACGAGCCGGTCACCGGCCTCGACCTGGTCTCGGCCCGCACGATCGACGACCTGATCCACGAGCAGCCGCACGAGGGGGTCTCCGTGGTGTTCACGACCCACGACCTCGACGAGGCGGCCGCGGCGGACCATGTGGTCCTCATGGGCGGACGCGTGGTCGCCTCGGGCGTGCCCGCCCACGTGCTCACGGAGGAGAACCTCGAGCGGGTCTACGGGCGCGGCGCGCTCCACCGGCCCGTGTTCGGGCATCTGGACGACCCCTCCGGGGGGCCCGAGCACCGCTAGGCGCCCAGGGGCTCAGCTCGCCGCGGCCGCCGTGCACGCGGCGCAGAGGCCGGTGATCTCCACGGTGTGGTCCGTGGCCGTGAACCCGTGCACGGCGGCGACGGCGGCCGCCCACCGCTCGACGGGCGGGGCCGTGAGCTCCACGGTGGCCCCGCACGAGCGGCACACGAGGTGGTGGTGATGGCCCTGCGCGGCGCACCGGCGGTACACGGACTCGCCGTCCTCGCGCCGGAGGACGTCCACGGTGCCGTCCTCGAGCTGCTGCTGCAGCGTGCGGTACACGGTGGCGAGGGAGACGCGCTCGCCGGCGTCCTTGAGGTGGGCGTGGAGCTCCTGGGCACTGACGAAGTCCTCGAGCTCGTCCAGGGCACGGTCCACAGCCGCCTTCTGGCGGGTGGCGCGCACGCGTCCGGCGCGGGGGTCGGGAGCGGTGCTGGTCACGCTGACGGTCCTCCTTCCGCGGCCGGATCCGAACGGTCCCGGGGGGCTTCGCGGAGCCGATGACCGGCTCCTGGGCACTCGTCCCAGGCTATCAGCGGGGCCGGATCCGGCATGGTGCCCCGGGCACACGGGGCGCGTCGCGGGGCGTCCGCCTCGCGGTGAGCGTTACGGACCGTCACGTATGGTGTGCGGGTGCACACCCTTCCCTCCGACGCCCCGGCCCCGATCCTCCCCGCCTCCGCGGCGTCCGTCGTCACGGTGGACGTGCTGGCCGGCTGGCTCCGACTGGCCCCCGCGCTGGAGGCGGAGCCCGTCCCGGCCGTCCCCGCCTACGTGCAGGCCGACGCCCCCGCACCGCGGCGCCTCGTGCTCCTCGACATCCGCTACGAGCTCGGCAGCGGTGCGACCGACCATGAGGGCTATCTCCACGGCCACCTGCCCGGCGCCGTCTACGTGGCCCTGCCGAGCCGGCTCGCCGGCCCGCCCGGGACCCTGGAGGGCCGTCACCCGCTGCCGGATCCGGCGGACTTCGCGGAGACGGTGCGCATGTGGGGGATCGACGACGGCGACACCGTGGTCGTGTACGACGACATCGGCGGCCTCGCCGCCGCGCGCGCCTGGTGGCTGCTGCGCCACGGGGGGCTGCCCGACGTGCTGCTGCTCGACGGCGGGCTGGACGCGTGGCGAGAGGCCGGACTGCCGCTGCAGTCGGGCGAGGTGATCCCCACGCCGGGCTCGGCGACCATCCAGTGGGGCCGCATGCCCGTGGTGGACGCCGCCGGCGCCGAGGAGATCGCCGAGCACGGCCTGCTCCTCGACGCCCGCGCGGCCGAACGGTATCGCGGAGAGGTCGAGCCCCTCGATCCGGTGGCCGGCCACATCCCCGGCGCCCGCAGTCTGCCGACCGCGCAGAACCTCCGCCCCGACGGTCGCCTCCTGCCGCCCGAGCAGCTCGCGGCGCGCTTCGCGGCGGCCGGGGTGCGGGACGACGTCCGGGTGGCCGTCTACTGCGGATCCGGCGTCACGGCCGCCCATCAGGTCCTCGCGATGACCGTGGCGGGCCATCCCGGGGCGGCGCTCTTCCCCGGCTCCTGGTCCTCATGGGTCCACGATCCGGCCCGGCCGGTGGCCGTGGGGGCCTCTCCTGACGGACACTGAGGGCGGACCCTCGGCGGGCCGTGCGCCCGCCCACCCCGCAGATCGGAAGGACATCCCATGACCAGCGTCTTCACCCGCATCATCGCCGGAGAGCTCCCCGCCCGCTTCGTCTGGCAGGACGAGCAGTGCGTCGCCTTCCTCTCGGCGGGCCCCCTGGCCCAGGGGCACACGCTCGTGGTGCCCCGCGAGGAGGTGGACCAGTGGGTCGACGCCGACCCCGGGCTCCTCGCCCACCTCATGCAGGTCGCACAGCGGATCGGCCGCGCGCAGGTGGATGCGTTCGGTGCGCAGCGCGCCGGCCTGATGGTGGCCGGCTACGAGATCCCGCACCTGCACGTGCACGTGTGGCCGTCCAACTCCATGGACGACTACGACATGGCCCGCGTGGACAACTCGCCCGAGCCGAAGGACCTCGAGGAGGCCGCGCGGCGCATCCGCGACGGACTGCGCTCAGCCGGCCACACCGCCGCCGTCCCGCAGGACTGACGCCGCCGGTGCCGCCCCGGCCTCAGGCCCGGGCGGCGGCGGCCAGTGCCTGGCGCACCCGCTTCTCCGAGACGGACACGGCCGTGCCCAGCTCCTGGGCGAAGAAGGAGACGCGCAGCTCCTCGATGAGCCAGCGCACGCGCTCGAGCTCCGCCGGCACGGGAGTGCCGGCGAAGCGGGCGCGGTGCGCGGCCACGGCGGCGTCGAAGTCGTCCTCGAGGCGCTGGACCACCGCCATGGCCTGGCCGTCGCGCTGCAGGTGCCCGCCGGCGTCGAGGCGGTCCAGGCGCGTCAGCATGCCCTGCACGTAGCGGGGCAGGTGCTGCAGCTGCTCCCACCCCGTGGTGGCCGCGAAGCCGGGGAACACGAGCTGCTCGAGGTGGGCCTTGACGTCCGACTTCGCCGGCGCCGTCGCGAGGGAGACGGAGCCCTTGAGCCGGCGGCGCACCTCCGCGGCGCGGGAGAGCACCTGCTCCACGAGCTTCGTGACCGCGAACACGGTGTCGATGAGGTCGGCGCGGACCCGGTCGAACAGCGCCCGGAACTCGGCCTCGCCGAACGGGAGCTCCGGGCCGACGAGCCGGTCCACAGCGGCCTGCGTGCAGTCCGCCACGAGCGAGTCCACCGAGCCGTGCGGGTTCTGCGTGAACGCGAGCTTCTCCCGGTTGTCGAGGTGGTCCAGCACGTAGCGCTGCGGGCTGGGAAGGGCGGCCAGCAGGAGCCGGATCACGCCGGCGCGGTGCCACGCGGCCTGGTCCTCGGCCGAGCGGGCCACGGTGAGCCCCGCCGCGGGGCGGCCCTCCGGCGTCGTCTCGGGGACGAGTGCGGGGTAGCCCGTGATCGCGGGGCCGCGGCCGCCCGCCTCCGTGGTGATCTTGCGGGGCACGGTGCCCACGCTCCACGTGGTCAGTCCATGCCGCTCCGCGAACGCGGGGGCGGCACGGCCGGCGTCGGGCGCGGTCGACGACGGCCCACCGTCCCCGTGACCCGCCGCCTGGGCGGAGGACTCGGCACCCTGACGGTCCTTCCCCGGCCCGCGGCGTCCCCGGCCGCCGTCGCGAGCGCCGGTGCCCCCACGATCCGAGCCCCGGCCGTCCTGGCGGGGTCCCGGGCGCGCGTTCGCGGGGTCGTCCGTGCCGGCCAGGCGGGCCGCGATGGCCGAGCGGTTCGCCTGGGCGAGGCGAGACTGGAGGGCGGGGAGGTCCTGGCCGGCGCCCATGACGGCGCCGCGGGCGTCCACCACGCGGTAGTCCATCCGCAGGTGCGGGGGCACCGCGTCGGGCGCCCAGAGCTCCGGCTCCACCACGATCCCGCGGACCCGGCGCACGGCGGCCGAGAGCGCCGCGGGCAGGTCGTCCGTGAGCGGGTCCGCGTGCTCTGCGAGGTCGGCCACGAGCTGCCGGGCCACGTCCGGGGCGGGCACGAGGTTCCTGCGCACGGCCTTGGGGAGGGCCTTGATGAGCGCCGTGACGAGCTCCACGCGCAGACCGGGCACGAGCCACGCGAACGGGCTCGGGGCCACCTGGTTCAGGAGGAGGACCGGAACGGCCACCGTGACGCCGTCCGTGCCGGAGGCGCCCGTGGGGTCGAACGTGTACTCGAGGTCGAGGTCCACGTCGCCGCCGGGCAGCGGATAGCGGAAGGTCGTGGGGAACGCGTCCGTGTCGAGGTCCGCAGCGTCCTGCGTGAGGAGGGCGTCCACGTCGAGGTCGAGCAGGTCCGGCTGCTCCTGGCGCGCCTTCTTCCACCATGCGTCGAAGTGCCTTTCGGAGACGACGTCTCCCGGGATCCGCGCGTCGTAGAAGGCGAAGAGGTCCTCGTCGCCCACGCGCAGGTCGCGGCGGCGCAGGCGCGTCTCGAGGGCCTCGACCTCCTCGAGGGCGCGGCGGTTGCGGGCGAAGAAGTGGTGGCGTGTGCGCCAGTCGCCCTCCACGAGGGCGTGCCGGATGAACAGCTCGCGGGAGAGCTCCGGGTCGATGCGACCGAAGCGCACGGAGCGGTCCGGCACGAGGGTGACGCCGAACAGCGTCACCTTCTCACGCGCGACGACGGAGCCCGCGCGGCGCGACCAGTGCGGCTCGTTGTACGTGCGCTTCACCAGGTCGCCCGCCACCTCCTCGGCCCACTCCGGCTCGATCCGGGCGACGGAGCGGGCCCACAGGCGGGAGGTCTCCACGAGCTCGGCCGCCATGACGAACGGGTGGCGCTTCTTGAACAGCGCGGAGCCGGGGAACACGGCGAACCGGGTGCCGCGCGCGCCCGCGTACTCGCGGCGGCGCTCGTCGTAGGAGCCGATCTGCGAGAGCAGGCCCGTCAGCAGCGACTTGTGCACGGCCTCGTGCTGGCCCACCGGGTCCACGGGACCGGCCTGGACCGTGACGCCCACGTCCTTGGCGATCTGGCGCAGCTGCTGGACGAGGTCCTGCCACTCGTGCACGCGCAGCCAGTTCAGGTGCTCGCGGCGGCACATCTTGCGGAACTGCGAGCCGGAGAGCTCCGTCTGCTGCTCTCGCAGGTAGGCCCACAGACGGAGGATCGCGGAGAAGTCCGAGTTCTCGTCCGCGAACCGGCGGTGCATCTCGTCCGCCGCCTCGCGCTGCTCGGTGGGGCGCTCCCGGGGGTCCTGGATGGTGAGCGCGGCGGCAATCACCATGACCTCCCGCACGCAGCCGCGCTCGCCCGACTCCAGGATCATGCGGCCCAGGCGCGGGTCCACGGGCAGGCGGGCCAGCCGGCGCCCGATCGGCGTGATGGTCCCCGCCTTGGCGGCGAGCGCGCCGAGTTCGGTGAGTGCGGTGGCGCCGTCGGTGACCTGGCGGCCGTCCGGGGGCTGGAGGAAGGGGAAGTCCTTCACGTCCGCGGGCGTCCGCGCGACGCCGAGGGACATCATCTGGAGGATGACGGAGGCCAGCGAGGTGCGCAGGATCTCCGGGTCGGTGAACTCGGGGCGGGAGAGGAAGTCCTCCTGCGAGTACAGGCGGATCGCGATGCCGTCGCTCGTGCGGCCCGAGCGCCCCGAGCGCTGGTTGGCGCTCGCCTGGGACACGCGCTCGATCGGCAGACGCTGCACCTTCGTGCGGTTCGAGTAGCGGGAGATGCGGGCCGTGCCCGTGTCGATCACGTACTTGATGCCCGGCACCGTCAGCGAGGTCTCCGCGACGTTGGTGGCCAGCACGATCCGCCGGCGCACCCCGGACGCCGCGCGGCCGAACACGCGGTGCTGCTCGGCCATCGAGAGGCGGCCGAACAGGGGCAGGATCTCTGTCCCGGCGAGGCGCTTCGAGCCCGCGACGACGCCGGCCAGGTGGTCCGCGGCGTCGCGGATCTCCCGCTCGCCGGGCAGGAACACGAGGATGTCCCCGGCCGGCTCCGCGGCCAGCTCGAGGACGGCATCGCCGATCGCGTCGAGGGGGTCACGCGTCTCCGCGGCGTCGTCGGCGTCGTCGTCGGGATCGTCGGGGGAGGGCTCGTCGGTGAGCGGCCGGTAGCGGATCTCGACCGGGAACGTGCGGCCCGAGACCTCGATGACCGGGGCGGGGACGACGGCGGCCTCCTCCTCCGGCACCCCGTCCGCCACGCGCTCGGCACGCTCGGCGTCCGTGGCGGGTCGGCCGAAGTGGCGCGCGAACGACTCGGGGTCGATCGTGGCCGAGGTGATGATCACCTTCAGGTCCGGGCGCTGCGGCAGCAGCTGCCGGAGGTAGCCCAGGAGGAAGTCGATGTTGAGGCTGCGCTCGTGCGCCTCGTCGATGATGATCACCGAATAGCGCTTCAGGAGCGGATCGTGGGGGATCTCGGCCAGCAGGATGCCGTCCGTCATGACCTTGACCCGGGTCTGCTTGGAGGTCTGCGCCGTGAAGCGCACCTGGTAGCCGACCGTCTGGCCGATCGGCTCGCCGATCTCCTCGGCGATGCGCTCGGCCACCGAGCGGGCGGCGAGGCGGCGGGGCTGGGTGTGGCCGATCGTCCCGGCGTCCCCGAGGCCCAGGGCCAGGCACATCTTGGGCAGCTGGGTCGTCTTGCCGGAGCCGGTCTCGCCCGCGACGATCACCACCTGGTGGTCGCGGATGGCCGCCATGATCTCCGCGCGGCGCTCCGCCACCGGCAGGTGCTCGGGGAAGGAGAGCTCGCGCGGGGCGGGGGAGGTGGGGGTGCTGCCGGGGGCGTCGACGGGCGCGGTGGGGGCGGCGTCGGGGGTCCCGGGGCGTGAGGAGTCGGTCATGGCCGGACCAGTCTACGGAGGCCGGTCGGCGCCGCGCGGGGTGTTCGCCGCGGAGGGATGCCGTCCCGGCGGGTGTGGGCCTCGTCATCGCCGTGAGCCGGGCATTCTGTCACACGGACTTTCGGCTGGGGTTCAGGGACGATCTGTGGAACTCTGGAATAATGGACATGAACACGATCTATTTGTTATTGGCAATCGGCTTGTACTTCGCCGCCATGGTGGCGATCGGCCTGTACGCCTCGAAACAGAACTCCGACCTGGACGATTACCTCCTGGCCGGGCGAAACATGAAGCCCTCGGTGGCCGCTCTCTCCGCCGGCGCCTCGGACATGTCCGGCTGGCTGCTCATGGGCCTGCCCGGCGCCATCTATGCCGCCGGCCTCGTCGAGGGCTGGATGGCCGTCGGCCTCGTCGTCGGCGCCTGGGTGAACTGGAAGATCGTGGCCCCGCGCCTGCGCTCCTACACCGAGGTCTCCGGAAACTCCGTGACGATCCCCTCCTTCCTGGAGAACCGCTTCAAGGACCGCACGCACATCCTGCGCATCGTGGCCGGCCTCATCATCCTCGTCTTCTTCACGTTCTACGTGTCCTCCGGCATGGTGGCCGGCGGCAAGTTCATCGAGTCGACCTTCGGGCCGGACTCGCTCTACGCCGAGGGCATCAGCATCAACTACCTCACCGGCATGATCGTGGTGGCCGGCATCACCGTGCTGTACACCCTCTTCGGCGGCTTCCTGGGCGCATCCCTGACCGACGTGGCCCAGGGCATCCTCATGTTCCTCGCGCTGGTGATCGTGCCGATCGTCGTGATCATCTCCATGGGCGGCTGGGACGCCGTCGTGGACGGCCTGCGTGCCGCCGATGCCGCCTCGGCGGGGGCCGGTGACCCCGTGGACCACTTCTCGCTGTTCGCCAACGCGACACTGATCGGCGTCCTCTCCTCGCTCGCGTGGGGCCTCGGCTACTTCGGCCAGCCGCACATCATCGTGCGCTTCATGGCGCTGCGCACCGCCCAGGATGCGACCGTCGCCCGGCGCGTGGGCATCACGTGGATGACGCTCTCCGTGTTCGGCGCCGTCCTCACCGCGCTCGTGGGCATCGCGTACTTCCAGGCCAACCCGGGCACCACGCTCGCCGACCCGGAGACCGTGTTCCTCGTGCTCTCCTCCATCATGTTCCACCCGTTCATCGCGGGCCTCGTGCTGGCGGCCGTGCTCGCCGCCGTCATGTCCACCCTGTCCTCGCAGCTCGTGGTGTGCTCCTCCGCTCTCGTGGAGGACCTGTTCAAGGTGGGCGGGCGCACCGCCTCCCCGAAGACGCTGCTGTGGATGGGCCGCCTCGGTGTGCTCGTGATCGCCCTGATCGCCGGCCTGCTCGCGCTGAACCCGGACTCCTCCGTGCTCGACCTCGTGTCCTTCGCGTGGGCCGGCTTCGGCGCCGCGTTCGGCCCCGTGATCCTGCTCGCCCTGTACTGGGAGAAGTTCACCTCGTGGGGCGCGATGGCCGCCATGGTCGTCGGCGCCGCCGTGGCGTGGTCCTGGTCCGAGGCCTCCGCGGACACGTGGAGCTGGTTCGGCCTCTACGAGCTCCTGCCCGGCTTCATCGCCGCGCTGATCGCGGGCGTCCTCGTCTCGCTGTTCACCCAGCGTTCGCGCCACGTCCAGGCGCACATCGAGCGTGAGTTCACCGGCGCGATCGACATCGTGCAGGGCCGCGAGCCGGTCACCGGCTCCGGTCCGGCCGTGGCGAACAGCGGCCCGGCCGGCTCCACCGCCGCGCCGACCGCCTGACCTCTCGCTGACCGTTCCGCCGAGGGCGGGGCACCGACCATGCCGTGTGCATGGCCGGTGCCCGTCCTCGGTGCGTTCAAGAGCCTGCGGGCATGAGGATCTTCCCGGCCGGTGAGGGTCAGCCCTGAAGCGGACCCTGCACCGTGTAGAGGCGCTTGTTGGCGAACTCGTCCACGGCGTGCGGGCCGAGCTCCCGGCCGAAGCCCGAGCGCTTGACGCCGCCGAACGGCAGGTTCGGGCCGGCCGGGGCGTACTGGTTCACGTTCGCCATGCCCACGGCGAGGCGATCGGCCACGCCCTTCGCCTCCTCGAGGTCGGTGGAGAACACGGCGCCGCCCAGGCCGTACTGCGAGTCGTTGGCCAGGGCGACCGCCTCCTCGGCGGAGGACACCTTGTAGACGACGGCCGCAGGGCCGAAGAGCTCCTCGCGGAACACGCGGTTGTCCTTCTCCACATCCGTGATGACGGCCGGGGAGACGTAGAAGCCGCCGCCGGACGGACCCGCCACGCGCTCGCCGCCCACGTGCACGGTGGCACCGCCCGCGCGGGCCGCCGCGACCTGCTCCGCGAGGCCGTCCGCCGCGGACTCGGAGGACAGGGGGCCGTAGATGCCTGCGTCACGCGACGCGGGGTCGCCCGGGACGAGCTTGCGGGCCTCGGCCACGAGCTCGGCGACGAACTCCTCGTAGATGTCGTCCATCACGATCATGCGCTTGTTGGAGTTGCAGGCCTGGCCCCAGTTGCCCAGGCGGGTCCGCAGGGCGTCACGCGCGGCGGCGCGGACGTCCGGCGTGGAGAGCACGATGTACGGATCGGAGCCGCCGAGCTCCAGCACGCACTTCTTGAGGTGACGGCCGGCCTGTTCGCCCACCGCCGCGCCGGCGCGCTCCGAGCCGGTGAGGGACACGCCCTGCACCCGCGGGTCCGCGATGATCGTGGAGACCTGATCGTGGGTGGCGAAGAGGTTCTGGTACACGCCCTCCGGCAGTCCGGCCTCCCGGAACAGGTCCTCGAGGAGCTGAGCGGTCTGGGGGTTGATCTCGGCGTGCTTGAGCAGGATGGTGTTGCCGAGGACCAGGTTCGGTGCGGCGAAGCGGGCCACCTGGTACACGGGGAAGTTCCACGGCATGATCCCCAGCAGGGGGCCGAGCGGCAGCTTCTGGATGAACGCCTCCTGACCGGAGAAGTCCTTGACGGGCTCGTCCGCGAGCATCTCCTCCGCGCCGTCCGCGTAGTAGGCGAAGATCTGGGCGCTGTAGCGGACCTCGCCCACGGCCCCGCCGAGGGCCTTGCCCATCTCCGTGGTGATGAGCGTCGCGATGTCCTTCGCGCGCTCGGCGAGCAGCTCGGCGATGCGCTTCACCACGGCCGCGCGCTCGGCCACGGTCTTCGCGGACCAGGACTCGTAGGCGGCCTGGCTCGCGTCGAGGGCCTCGGCGACCCGCTGGTCCGTGGCGGGCTCGAACTCCTGGACGAGCTCCCCGGTGGCCGGGTTGACCGTGCGATACGTGGTGGAGGCGGTCTGGGACGTGGTCATGCTGACTCCTTCATCGAGGCCGGCGCCGCACCGCGACGTCGGGTTCTCCTGCCATCCTGCCTCCTCTCCTCCGCTCAGCCCCAGACGCCGGACGCGCCCCTTCGCCAGGAGCCGAGCAGGTGGGTGTCCACCACGCCGACCGCCTCCATCAGGGCGAAGCACGTCGTCGGACCGACGAACCGCGCACCGCGCCGCTTGAGCTCCTTCGCCAGGGCGCGGGACTCGTCCGAGGTGGACGGGATGTCCGCCGGCGTCTCCGGGCGCGGGGACTCCGCGGGCTGATGGGACCAGACCAGCCCGGCGACGCCCCGCACGGGACGGTCGCCCTCGCCCTGCCATCCGGGGCCGGCCCCCGGCGAGGCGGCGTGCAGGGGCGTGAACTCGTCCTCCCGCATGTCCACGACGGCCCGCGCCGTGGCGACGGCCGCGAGGATCTTCGCCCGGTTGCGGATGATGCCGGCGTCCGACATGAGCCGCGCGACGTCGCCCTCGCGGAAGGCGGCGACCGCGTCCGGGTCGAAGCCGACGAAGGCCTCGCGGAAGCGGGGCCGCTTCGCCAGGACCGTCCGCCAGCTCAGGCCCGCCTGGAACGCCTCGAGGACGAGCCGCTCGAACACGCCCGCCTCGTCCGTGACGGGGACGCCCCACTCCTCGTCGTAGTAGGCGCGCAGCAGGGGGTCGGCGGCGGCCCAGGCGGGACGGGCCCGGCCGCCGTCGCCGATGACCAGGGCGGGGGACTCGGCGCCGGGGGGAGTCGGGGTCCCGTGCGTGGTGTCGGTGTCCATGCGGCCAGGCTAGGGGAGCGATGGCACGGGTCGTCAGCCGGGGAGGCCGCCGGTGGACGCGCTCCCCGGCGCGGGCGCCGGTGCAGGAGCGGCGGCGCAGCACGGGGACCAGGCGGTGCTCTCGCGCACGCCGCCAGGGCGGTCAGGACGGCCGGGCCGCCCCCGCGCCGGCACTCACTCCGCCGCGGGCACCGGCTCCCCGCCCGTGCGCACCGTGGGCTGGGGCAGGTACACGGAGCCGCCCTGGGACAGGAACTCCTGCGACTTCGCCGCCATGCCCGCCTCCGCGATCCGCGCCTGGTCCGAGGCCGTGCCGAACTCGGAGCGGATGTCCTGGCTGATGCGCATCGAGCAGAACTTCGGCCCGCACATCGAGCAGAAGTGCGCGGTCTTGGCCGGCTCGGCGGGCAGCGTCTCGTCGTGGTACTCCTCGGCGAGCTGCGGATCCAGGCCCAGGCCGAACTGATCGCGCCAGCGGAACTCGAAGCGGGCCTTGGACAGGGCGTCGTCGCGGTCGCGGGCGCCCGGGTGGCCCTTGGCGACGTCGGCGGCGTGCGCCGCGATCTTGTAGGTGATCACACCCGTCTTCACGTCGTCCCGGTTCGGCAGGCCCAGGTGCTCCTTGGGCGTGACGTAGCAGAGCATCGCGGTGCCGTAGCGGGCGATCTCGGTGGCGCCGATGGCCGAGGTGATGTGGTCGTACGCCGGGGCGATGTCCGTGACGAGGGGGCCGAGCGTGTAGAACGGGGCGCCCTGGCACAGCTCCTGCTGGCGCTCCACGTTCTCGCGTACGAGGTGCAGCGGGATGTGCCCGGGGCCCTCCACCATGACCTGGACGTCGTGCTCCCAGGCGCGCCGCGTCAGCTCGGCGAGCGTGTCCAGCTCGGCGAACTGGGCGGCGTCGTTGGCGTCCGCCACGGAGCCGGGGCGCAGGCCGTCGCCGAGGGAGAAGGACACGTCGTAGCGCGCGAAGATCTCGCAGAGCTCGTCGTAGTGCTCGTAGAGGAAGTTCTCCTTGTGGTGCCCCAGGCACCAGCCGGCCATGATCGACCCGCCGCGGGAGACGATCCCCGTGACGCGGTCCGCGGAGAGTGGCACGTGGCGCAGCAGCACGCCCGCGTGGATCGTCATGTAGTCCACGCCCTGCTCGCACTGCTCGATCACTGTGTCCCGGAAGACGTCCCAGGTCAGCGCCTGATGGTCGCCGCCGACCTTCTCGAGGGCCTGGTAGATCGGCACGGTGCCGATCGGCACGGGGGAGTTGCGCAGGATCCACTCGCGGGTGGTGTGGATGTCGTCGCCCGTGGAGAGGTCCATGACGGTGTCCGCGCCCCAGCGGGTGGCCCACTCGAGCTTGGAGACCTCCTCGGCGATCGAGCTGGTGACCGCCGAGTTGCCGATGTTCGCGTTGACCTTCACGGCGAACGCCCTGCCGATGATCATCGGCTCGGCCTCGGGGTGGTTCACGTTCGCGGGGATGATGGCGCGCCCGGCGGCCACCTCGGAGCGGACCAGCTCGACGTCCACGCCCTCGCGCAGCGCCACGAAGCGCATCTCCGGAGTGATCTCCCCGCGGCGGGCGTAGTGCATCTGGGTCACGCGCCGGCCCTCGGCCGAGCGCAGGGGTGCGCGCTTCTCTCCCTGCCACTCCTGGGTGGAGGCGCCGCGGCGCACGGCCGAGCGGCCGTCGTCGAGCAGGTCGCGCTCGCGGCCCGCGTACTCCTCGACGTCGCCGCGCGTGCGGATCCACTCCGCGCGCAGGGGCGGAAGGCCGCGGGTGGGGTCGGCGCCCGGGCCCATGGTGCGGTACACGGTGAGCGGCTCGTTCGGGGTGCCGTCGGGGGAGTCGTCCTGGTGCACGCGGGTCACCGGCACGCGGATGCCGTGCTCGGGGTCCTCGAGGAAGCCCAGGCGGTGCGTGGGGTAGTTCTCCTCCGCGACGACGGCGGCGCCGGCCTCGGCGGACTCGGACGCGGCGGCCTCGGCGGGGGCAGGGGTGGTGGGCGGAGCGGTGCGCTCGGAAACGGCCATGGCCGTGTCTCCTTCTTCCTTCGCCGGCATGACCCGGACAGGTTCAGACGGTGGTCGGACGGCGTCAGTCCGATCTCAGCCCCATGCCAGGGGCCCCCGTGGGGATGCCACGGACGCTAGACCATCCGGGCCGCGTGTGTCGAACCGCACGGCGGGGGCGCCGGACGTGGCACGCTGGGCCGCATGAGCGCCCCCGACTGCCGGTCCGTGCCCCGCGTCCTGTCCATCGCCGGCTCCGACTCCGGCGGCGGCGCCGGCATCCAGGCCGACCTCAAGACCATCGCGGCGTGGGGCGGCTACGGGCTCACCGCGATCACGGCCGTCACGGCGCAGAACACGCAGGGCGTGCAGGCGGTGCATCCGCTGCCCGTCGACGTCGTCCGCGCCCAGCTGGACTCGGTCGCCGCGGACATCGGGCTCGACGCCGTGAAGATCGGCATGCTCGGCTCGCCCGAGCTCCGGGATGCCGTCCGCGACTGGCTCGAGCGGGTCCGGCCCCCGCGCGTCGTGCTGGATCCCGTGATGGTGGCGAGCTCGGGGGACGCGCTCTCCGACGCCGCCGTGCCCGCCGGGTGGGCGCCGCTGCTCGCAGCGGTGGACGTCGTCACGCCCAACCTGCCCGAACTCGCGGCGTTGACCGGCGCGGACGTCCCCGCGCGGTGGGCGGACGCCCTGGAGCTGGCCCGCGGCCTCGCCGCGGAGCACGGCGTGACGGTCGTCCTGAAGGGCGGCCACCTCCGGCATGCCGCGGACCTCGCGGAAGGGGTCCCGGACGCCGTGATCGGCCCCGAAGGCCGGGTCACCGAGGTGCGCGGCGCGCGCGTCTCCTCCCGGTCGACGCATGGAACGGGCTGCACGCTCTCCTCGGCGCTCGCGGTGCTCGCCGCGCGCGGGACGGCCTGGGAGGACGCCCTGCGCACGGCCAAGCCGTGGCTCGCGGAGGCCATCGCGGCGGGGGAGCGGCTCGACGTCGGCCGGCGCACCGACCGCTGGCACGGCCCGCTCGACCACAGCCATCGGGACCGGGGGGCGGGCGATCGGGACTGATCGTTCTGGAATGGCTGCCCTCGAACCATGGGCAGACCCAGGGAGTTCGACGAGGCCGCTCCTGGAGGTCCCCCTCGACGAGACGCAGGAGCACGACCGCGTCATGGTCACGGTCGATGACCCCGTGGCGAGGGCGGGGGTCGTCCCCGCGGCGCTGCCGCGCCGCTCCCACCCGGGCGCGGCAGCGTCAGCCCGTGACCGCCGCACGCAGACTCCGCGCCGCCGCCTCCGGATCGTCGGCGCCGGTCACGGCCCGCACCACCACGATCCGCTCGGCGCCCGTGCCCAGCACCGCGGGCACACGGTCCTCGTCGATCCCGCCGATCGCGAAGAACACACGTCCCGCCGCCTCGCCGCCGGGGGCGGTGATCTCCGCCGCGAACCGCGGCAGAGCGAGCCCCACGGCGGCCCGGCCGGGCTTGGTCGGCGTCTCCCACACCGGCCCGGTGCAGAAGTAGTCCAGCTCCGGATCGGCCGCGGCCCCGCGCACCTGCTCCTCGGTGCGGCAGGACCGCCCGAGCAGCACCTCGGGGCCGAGCACGCGCCTCGCCTGCGTGCTCGTCAGGTCGTCCTGGCCCGCGTGGAACACGTCCACGCCGGCCAGGAGTGCGACATCGGCCCGGTCGTTCGCGGCGGACAGCGCCCCGTGCTCGCGCGCCAGCTCCACCACGATCGCCAGGGCCTCGAGCTCGACGCCCACCTCGACCCGCTTGTCCCGCACCTGCAGGGCGTCCACGCCGCCGCGGAAGCACGCGGCCGCGAAGGCGGCGAACGCGCCGGCGTCGAGGGCGCCGTCGTCGCGGACGTGGCGGGAGAGGTCCGTGCAGACGTACAGGCGGGCGCCCGCGAGGCGGCGGGCGCGCTCGGAGCGCGTGGCGAGGGCGGCGGGGCGGTGCGGCATGCGCCCACCCTGCCACGTCCGCCCACCGGGCGTATGCTGGGCGGCATCCATGGGAGCCCGCGCCACAGCGGGCTGAGAGGGACGCAGTCCGCGCACGCGCGGGGCGCGCCGACCATCAGACTCGATGCGGATCATGCCGCCGTGAGGAGGAGCCCATGCGCTGCGTGGTGGTGGGGGCCGGGATCGTCGGCCTCGCGACGGCCGTGCGCCTGCGGGACGCCGGCCACGAGGTGACCGTGATCGCCCCGGACCTGGACGCGCCCGCCGTCGGCGACGCCGCCACCCACGCCGCGGCCGGCATGCTCGCCCCGCTCGGGGAGACCCAGTACTCGCAGTCCGGGCTCGGCGCGCTCCTCGCCCGGTCCTGGGCGCTCACCGGCGACCTCGTCGCCCGGATCGAGGCCGGTGGCGCCTCCGCGGGCCACCGCGTGGAGGGTGCGTGGCTCGTGGGCGCCGAGCCCGCCGACGCGCGGCGCTGGCGCGAGACGCTCTCGTCCGTCGACGCCGCGGGCGCGGATCAGGCCCCCGCCGCGGAGCCCGGCACCGCCCTGCGGCTGCCGCGTCCCGTCGCCCCGGTGACGGTCGCGGCGCTGCGCCGCGCCGAGCCGGCCCTCTCACCCGCCCTCGCCGGCGCCCTCGACGCCCCCGACGACGATCAGCTCGACCCCCGCCGGGCCCGTGCCGCGGCCCTGACGCGCCTCGCCGCCGACGACGGCGTGCACCTGGTCCCCGCCCGTGCCGTGACGGTGCACCAGGTGGGCGAGGAGGTGGAGGTGACCACCGCCGGGTGTGCCGGGACCGCGCAGCCGATCACCGCCGACGTCGCCGTGCTGGCCGCGGGGCTCGGCCACGCCGCGCTCGGGGGCGACCCCGCCGCCCTGCCCCTGCCGCTGCGCCCCGTGCACGGGGACATCCTGCGCCTGCGGGTGCCGGCGTCCCTGCTGGCCCCGGGAGAGGAGCACCTGCTCAGCCGGACCGTGCGCGCTCTGGTGGGCGGACGGCCCGTGTACCTCGTCCCGCGCGCGGGCGGCGGGCTCGTGCTCGGCGCGACGAGCCGCGAGGACCGCGAGGCCGGCACCCCCGCCGGCGCCGTGCTCGACCTCCTCGAGGACGCCGCCCGCATCCTGCCCGCCATCCGGGACTGCCTGCTCGAGGAGGTCACCACGCGCGCCCGCCCCGGCAGCCCCGACGACGCCCCGTTCCTCGGCCCGCTGCCGGATGCGCCCCGCGTGATCGTCGGCACCGGCCACCACCGGCACGGGGTGCTGCTCGCGGCGTGGTCGGCGCACGCCGCGCTGGAGCTGGTTCGCCGGGCGGCGGGGGAGCCGGGCAGGCCAGGCGGGGCCGGCCCCGCCTGGACCGCCGACGACGAGGGGCTGCTCGACCTCGTCCGCCCCGACCGCTTCGCCATCTCGGCGCCGTCCACCGAGTCGTCCCCCGCCCCCACGCAGGAGGTCCCCGCATGAGCCCGCACACCCTGACGGTCAACGGCGAGGTTAGAGCGTTCGACGCGCCGCTCTCCCTCCTCGCGGTGGTCGCGCAGCTGACCGGCCGCGAGATCCGCCCCGACGGCACGGCCGCCGACGGCGGACGGCTCGGCGTCGCGGTCGCGGTGGACGAGGCCGTCGTGCCGCGCTCCCGCTGGGACGCCACCGTGCCCGAGGCCGGTGCGCGTCTCGAGATCGTGACGGCGGTGCAGGGTGGCTGAGCGCGTGGGAGCACCGGACGTCGTCCCGCCCCTCACCGTCGGCGGTCGCGAGATCGGCTCGCGCCTCATCATGGGCACGGGCGGCATCACGGACCTCGCCGCGCTCGAGGCCGCCCTGGTCGCCTCGGGCATCACGCTCACGACCGTCGCCATGCGCCGCCACGCCGTGGGCGGGGGCTCGGGCGTGATCCCGCTGCTGGACCGTCTCGGCATCGCGGTGCTCCCCAACACGGCGGGCTGCCACACGGCGCGCGATGCCGTCCTCACCGCGCAGCTGGCCCGCGAGGCGCTCGAGACGGACATGGTCAAGGTGGAGGTGATCGCCGACGAGCGCACCTTGCTGCCCGACGTCGTCGAGACCCTCGAGGCCACCGAGCGGCTCGTCGCCGACGGCTTCACCGTGCTGGCCTACACCTCGGACGACCCCGTGGCCGCGCGGCGCCTCGAGCAGGCGGGCGCGGCCGCCGTCATGCCGCTCGGCTCGCCGATCGGCAGCGGCCTGGGCATCCTCAACCGCCACTCCCTCGAGCTGATCTGCGAGCGCGCGTCCGTGCCGATCATCCTCGACGCCGGCGTGGGCACCGCCTCGGACGCGGTCCTCGCGATGGAGGCCGGGTGCGACGCCGTCCTGGCCGCGTCCGCCATCACGCGCGCCGCGCATCCGGCGCGCATGGCCCGGGCGCTCGCGCTCGCGGTCGAGTCCGGCTGGGAGGCCGCCCACGCCGGGCGCATCCCGCCGCGTGCGCTCGCCACGGCGTCCTCGCCGATGGCCGGGCGGATCGCCCCCGTGGGCGAGGGCGACGACCGGACGGGGTGGTGGTGAGGTGAGCGCCGCGGACCCCCGCGAGCGCCGCGCCCCGCAGGGCCTCGACGAGCTCGCCGACACGCAGCTCGAGCGCTTCTCTCGGCAGATCGCCCTGGAGGGCTTCGGCCCCGAGGCCCAGCTCGCGCTGCTGCGCTCGCGCGTGCTGGTGGTGGGAGCCGGCGGCCTCGGTGCGCCCGTGCTCACCTACCTGGCCGCGGCCGGGGTGGGGGAGGTCCACGTGATCGACGACGACGTCGTCGAGCGCTCGAACCTGCACCGCCAGGTCATCCACGGCGAGGACGTCCTCGGGCGGCCGAAGACCGCCTCGGCCGCCGCCCGCATGCGCGCGCTGCACCCCGAGCTGCGCGTCGTGGAGCACCGCGAGCGCCTCACGGCGCAGAACGCGCTGGAGCTGGTCGGCGCGGTGGACCTCGTCGTCGACGGGACGGACACCTTCGCCACCCGCTACCTCGTGGCCGACGCGTGCGAGATCCTCGGCGTGCCGGTGGTGTGGGGCGCGATCCTGCGCTTCTCCGGGCAGGTGAGCGTGTTCCATGCCGGCCACGGCCCCGTCTACCGCGACCTGTTCCCCGAGCCGCCGGAGCCCGGCGATGTCCCCACGTGTGCGCAGGCGGGGGTGCTCGGCGTCCTGCCGGGGATCATCGGCACGCTCATGGCGGCGGAGGCGATCAAGCACCTGGCCGGCGTGGGGGAGACGCTCCTCGGGCGCCTCCTGACCGTCGACGCGCTGACCATGCGGTTCACCACGCTGGCCCTCGCCCCGGATCCGGACCGCTCGCCCGTGACCTCGCTGGACGCGCACCGGGCCGCCCGCGGCGACGTCGGCTGCGCGGCCCCGTCGGCGGGGGAGGCGGTCTCGGCCGCGGCGCTGGCGCGGGCGCTGGCCGAGCCGGGCGGCGACGTCGTGGTGGTGGACGTGCGCGAGGACTGGGAGCGCCGGCTCGGCGCCATCGAGGGCTCGGTCCACGTGCCGCTCGGGGCGATCGAACGGGATCCTGCGGCAGGCCTGGCGCGCGCGGGGGACGGCGAGCCGGCACGCTGGGTGCTGCACTGCGCCGCCGGGGTGCGCTCCGCGAAGGCCCGGGACCTCATCCTCGCCGCCCGACCCGAGCTGACCGGCCGGGTGCTCTCCCTGTCCGGCGGGTACGCGGCGTGGGAGCGGGAGGGGGACTGAGCGTCGACGCCGTGGCGAGGCTCAGGTGCGGGCGGCCCGCGCCGCCCGGCGGCGGACCGTCGTCCGCTCGATGATCCCGGTGATGACGAGCATCACCACGATCACGATGCCCGCGTAGCCGAGCACGGGGTAGACGGTGCCCACGAGCTGGGAGAAGCCGACGCTCGAGAGCAGGGTGGCCGCGATTGCCGTCGCGACGGCGATCGCCCAGCCCGGCACGGCCTGGAGGCTGCTGAGCATCTTCAGGCGCTCCACGCCGCCGTACAGGCAGGAGACCGCCGTCGTGAACTGGGCGAGCAGGAGGATGACCGTGTACAGGAGGGCGGCCCAGCCGCCGATCATGGCGGCGAGCTCCACCATGGGAAGCTCGGCGCGGCCGATGAGGTCCGCGTGGGCGCTCATCGCGACCATGATGGCGCCGGCCATGACCACGAGTCCGCCCGCCCCGAGCCCGGCACCGGCGACGAGGGTGCGGCCGGACGAGGAGCTCTCCTTGCCGATCGGCGCCAGCACGGCGTAGGCGAGCTGGACGTTGAACGCCACGTAGAGGATGCCGGAGATCCACCACTGGTTGATCAGCGGGGACGAGGTCACCAGCGCGGCGACGTCGGCCACGGGGGGAGCGGGGTGCGCGAGCCCCCACCACGCGACGCCGACGGCGACGACGATGATCAGGGGCACCACGATCCCCTGGACCTTCACGAGTCCGCTGATGCCGGCCAGCACGGTGACGACGCAGACGCCCGCCATGAGCAGGGACCCCACGAGGTGCGGCAGGCCGAAGGAGGTCTGCACCGCCGCGCCGGCACCGGCCAGCATGATCACGAGCGTGCCGAGCAGGGACGCGGTGATGCACAGGTCCGCGAACCACGTGGGGATGCGCGAGGTCGTGGGGTTCACGAGCCGGTGGATGTCCGTGGTGCGCAGCGTCTGCGCCAGGCGCAGCACGATGGCCGAGAGCAGGAAGAAGAGGGCGCCCGCGATGATGAGCGCCCCCGTGCCGCCCCAGAGCCCGAAGCTCACGAAGTACTGCAGGATCTCGTTGCCGGAGGCGTAGCCGGCGCCGATCGTGGTGCCGATGAACGTGGCGGCGATCCCGAGCGCCGAGGTGGGGCGCAGGGCGGACTCGGGCTCCGACGTCGGGGTCGGGACTGGGCTGGCGGATGTGACCTGGGGCATTGCTCCAGGTTCTCACGATGCCGGCGGGGCGGGGACGACGACGGGCGGCCACCGTGTGGTGGCCGCCCGTGGCTGGTGCCCCCGATAGGATTCGAACCTACGACCTTCTGCTCCGGAGGCAGACGCTCTATCCCCTGAGCTACGGAGGCGGGGGTGCGCACGCGCGGCTGAGTCGATCGCGCGGCGGACTCCCCAACACTACACCATGGGTCCGGCCGGCCCGGCGGGTCTCCCGCCTTCACCCGCGCGGACGGCGCCCGCCGCCAAACTAGACTTGCCCGGGTGAAGCCCGAAGACCTCTCCGCCCTGCTGTCCGCCGTCCTCAACGCCGCCGTCGACGCCGGTGATCTGCCGTCCGACCTGCGCGCCGAGATCACCCCCGAGCGGGTGAAGGTGGAGCGACCCCGCAGCCGCGAGCACGGCGACTGGGCCACCAACGCGGCGCTGCAGCTGGGCAAGAAGGCCGGGATGGCCCCGCGGGAGTTCGCCGCCCTGCTCTCCGAGCGCCTCGCCGCCGCCGAGGGCATCGCCTCCGTGGACGTCGCCGGCCCGGGCTTCCTGAACATCACCCTGGACGCCGCCGCCGCGGGCGAGCTGGCCCGCCAGATCGTCGAGGCCGGCGAGTCCTACGGCCGGAACACGGCGTTGACCGGCCACGTGGTGAACATGGAGTTCGTCTCCGCCAATCCCACGGGCCCCCTGCACATCGGCCACACCCGCTGGGCCGCGCTCGGCGACGCGATCGCCCGCCTGCTGCGCGCCTCGGGCGCGGACGTCACCGCCGAGTACTACGTCAACGACGCCGGCAACCAGATGAACGTCTTCGCCGACTCGGTCCTCGCGCGCCTCCACGGCCGCGACGTGCCGGAGGGCGGCTACCCGGGCGGCTACGTCAAGGACCTCGCCGACGCCGTCCTCGCCGAGCACCCGGATGTGCGCGAGCTGACGGACGAGGCTGCTCGCCCCGTGGTCCGCGAGACCGCCTACCGGCTGCAGATGCAGGACATCAAGGACACCCTCACCGCGTTCGGCGTGCACTTCGACGTCTTCACCTCGGAGCGGACCCTCCACGAGTCCGGCGCCATCCAGTCCGCCGTCGCCCGTCTGCGCGAGCAGGGGCACATCGAGGACCGCGAGGGCGCCGTGTGGCTGAAGACCACCGACTTCGGCGACGACAAGGACCGCGTGCTCATCCGCGCGAACGGCGAGCCCACGTACTTCGCCGCCGACGCCGCCTACTACCTGGACAAGCGGGACCGCGGCTTCGAGGAGAAGGTCTACCTGCTCGGCGCCGACCACCACGGCTACGTGAACCGCCTCAAGGCGATCGCCTCCGCCGCCGGCGACGACGCCGCGAAGAACATCGAGATCCTCATCGGCCAGCTCATCTCGGTGAACGGAGCGAAGCTCTCCAAGCGCGCGGGCAACATCATCGAGCTCAAGGACCTCGTCGAGTGGCTCGGCAAGGACGCGCTGCGCTACGACCTGGCGCGCTACCCGGCCGACTCGCCCATCACGATCGACCCCGAGAAGCTGCGCTCGAACACCAACGACAACCCCGTGTACTACGTGCAGTACGCCCACGCCCGCACCCGCGGCGCGGCGCGCACGGCCGTGGCCCACGGCGTGGAGCGCACGGAGTTCGACGGCGCCCTGCTCACCCACGAGACCGAGTCCGAGCTCCTGGCCCAGCTGGCGGAGTTCCCCGCCGTCGTCGCGTCCGCGGCGCGCCTGCGGGAGCCGCACCGCGTGGCCCGGCACCTCGAGGTGATCGCCGGCGCGTACCACGCGTGGTACGCCGCGTGCCGGATCGTGCCGCTGCCCACCGACGACGGCACGCCCCGTCCCGTCGAGACGCTGAACCGCACCCGCCTGTGGCTGAACGACGCCACTACCACGGTGCTGGCCAACGGCCTCGGCCTGCTCGGCGTGTCCGCGCCGGAGACGATGTGAGCGCGCGGATGGCGACGACGAACGACGGCGCCATCGCCGCCTCCCCGTTGGCCCCCGCCTGGCTGCCTGCGCCCGGGGATCCGGACCGCCTCGAGCCCGTCCTGTGGGCCGCCGGCGTGGACCGCGACGCCTCCGGCGAGCTGACGGTGCAGGGGATCGCCGCCTCGGCGCTCGCCGAGCAGTTCGGCACCCCGCTGCTCGTGATCGACGAGGACGACTTCCGTGCTCGCGCCCGCGCCTTCCGCGACGGCTTCGACGCCGCGTTCCGCGAGCTCTGCGGGGGAGCGGACGTGTACTACGCCGGCAAGTCCTTCCTCACGGTCTCCACCGCCCGGTGGGCCGCCGAGGAGGGGCTGCGCGTGGACACCGCCTCGGGCGGCGAGCTGGCCATCGCCCTGCGCGCCGGCGTCGACCCCGCGCACATCGGCCTGCACGGCAACAACAAGTCCGACGCCGAGTTGCGCCGTGCCCTCGAGGTCGGCGTGGGCCGGATCATCGTGGACTCGGTGGACGAGCTGACGCACCTCGCCGCGCTCGCGGAGGCCGCGGGCCGCACCGCCCCGGTCATGCTGCGCCTGACGCCGGGCGTGCACGCCCACACGCACGACTTCATCGCCACCGCGCACGAGGACCAGAAGTTCGGCCTCTCGCTCGCCCCGTCCGTGCAGGACGCGGACGGCAACGCGGCCGGGCGCTCCCCGGCCGCCGTCGCCGTGGAGACCGCCCTGGCGGCGCCGGGCGTCGAGCTGCTGGGCGTGCACTGCCACATCGGCTCGCAGATCTTCGAGGCGGACGGCTTCGGCCTGGCCGCCGAGCGCGTGCTCGCGTTCCTGGCCGAGGTGAAGGAGCGCCACGGCGTGGAGCTGGGCGAGCTGGACCTCGGCGGCGGCCACGGCATCGCCTACACCGCGGTGGACTCCCCGCGCCCGGCCGCCGAGATCGCGCACGCCCTCGCGGCGGACGTGCAGAGGGCGGTGGAGCGCCTCGGCCTGGCGTGCCCGCGCATCTCGCTCGAGCCCGGCCGCGCGATCTCCGGGCCGGCGGGCCTGACGCTGTACACCGTGGGCGTGACCAAGACGGTGGACGCGGACGCCCCCGACGGCGGGACGGCCTCGCGCCGGTACGTCGCCGTCGACGGCGGCATGTCCGACAACCCGCGGCCCGTGCTCTACGACGCCGACTACACCGCGGTCTCGGCGCGCCGCACCTCGGAGGCCGAGCCGGTGCTCTCCCGCGTGGTGGGCAAGCACTGCGAGTCCGGCGACATCGTGGTGCGCGACGTCTACCTGCCGGCCGACCTGGGCCGCGGAGACCTGCTCGCCGTGCCCGCCACCGGCGCCTACACCCACGTGATGTCCTCGAACTACAACGCGCTGCCGCGCCCGGCGGTCGTCGCCGTGCGCGAGGGCGCCGCCCGGGTGATCATCCGGCGCGAGACCGAGGACGACCTCTTCGCCCGCGAGGCGGATCCCCACAACGAGGAGACCCGAGCATGACGAACCCTGCACAGGACGCCCCCGCGGCATCCGGCCCCGCCCCCCTCAAGGTCGCCCTGCTGGGCGGCGGCACCGTGGGCTCCCAGGCGGCGCGCATCCTGACCGAGGACGCCGAGGCGCTCCGCGACCGCGTGGGCGCCCCGCTCGAGCTCACCGGCATCGCGGTGCGCTCCCTCGGGGCCGAGCGCGACTGGCGGGCCGACCCGGCGCTGTACACCACGGACGCCGAGGCGCTCGTGGACGGCGCGGACATCGTGATCGAGCTGATGGGCGGCACCGAGCCCGCCCGCACCCTCATCCGCCGCGCCCTGGCCGCCGGCACCTCCGTGATCACGGGCAACAAGGCGCTGCTGGCCCAGCACGGCGAGGAGCTGTTCGCCCTGGCCTCCGAGACCGGCGCGCAGCTGAGCTTCGAGGCCGCCGTGGCCGGCGCCATCCCCATCCTCCGCCCCCTGCGTGACTCGCTCTCGGGCGACACCGTGACCCGCGTGATGGGCATCGCCAACGGCACCACGAACTTCATCCTGGACCGCATGGACACCGAGGGCGCGGACTTCGCGGACGCCCTCGCCGAGGCGCAGCGCCTGGGCTACGCGGAGGCGGACCCCACCGCCGACGTCGGCGGCCTCGACGCCGCCGCGAAGGCGGCGATCCTGGCCACGCTGTCCTTCGGCGCGCCCTACACGCTGGACGACGTCGCGGTGGAGGGCATCACCGCGATCACGGCGGAGGACAACGCGGCGGCCGCGGACGCCGGCTACGTCATCAAGCTGCTGGCGATCGCGGAGCGGGCCACCGCCGAGGACGGCACGTCCGGCGCCGTGCTGCGCGTGCATCCCACGCTCCTTCCCCGCGAGCACCCGCTCGCCTCCGTGCGGGGCGCGTACAACGCCGTGTTCGTGGAGGCGGAGAACGCCGGCCAGCTGATGTTCTACGGTCCCGGCGCGGGCGGGGCGCCCACCGCGTCCGCCGTGATGGGCGACGTCGTCTCGATCGCCCAGCGCATCGTGCGCGGCGGCCCGGCGCGGCTGCGCACCCCCGTCGCGCAGCTCCCCGCCCTCGACGCCGCCGAGGCCAGCACCTCCTGCATGGTGGTGCTGCACGTGGCAGACGAGCCCGGCGTGCTGCGGCGGGTGGCCGCGGTGTTCGAGGAGCACGGCGTGTCCCTCGAGACCCTGCGCCAGGTGCAGTCCGACCGCGCCGCCGCCCCGGGCGCCTCGCTGCGGCTCATCACCCACCGAGCGCGCCAGCGCGACCTCGACGCCACGGTGGACGCGCTCGCCGCCCTGGACGCCGTCCACGAGGTCGTCTCCGTCCTGAAAGCCGAAGGGAACTGAACCATGGCCCACCAGTGGCGCGGAGTCATCCGCGAGTACGCCGACCGCCTGCCCGTCACCGAGGACACCCGCGTCATCACGCTGGGGGAGGGCGGCACCCCGCTCATCCGCGCGCCGCACCTCTCCGCGCTCGTGGAGGGCGAGGTGTACGTCAAGTTCGAGGGCATGAACCCCACCGGGTCGTTCAAGGACCGCGGCATGACCATGGCCATCACCGCCGCCGTGGAGAACGGTGCGAAGGCGGTGGTGTGCGCGTCCACCGGCAACACCTCCGCCTCGGCCGCGGCCTACGCGGCCCAGGCCGGCATCACGTGCGCGGTCCTCGTGCCCGAGGGCCGGATCTCGATGGGCAAGATGTCCCAGGCCGTCGCGCACGGCGCCGAGCTCCTCCAGGTGCAGGGCAACTTCGACGACTGCCTCGACGTGGCCCGCAAACTGTCCGAGAACTACCCCGTGTTCCTCGTGAACTCGGTGAACCCGGCGCGCATCGAGGGCCAGAAGACCGGCGCCTTCGAGGTCGTGGACTTCCTGGGCGACGCCCCGGACTACCATCTGCTGCCCGTCGGCAACGCCGGCAACATCACGGCGTACTGGAAGGGCTACCAGGAGTACGCCCGCCCCTACGTGAACCCGCACCCGGGCACCTCGGACGAGGAGCTGCCGGCCGTGGCCACGAAGACCCCGGTGATGTGGGGCTTCCAGGCCGCCGGCGCGGCCCCGATCGTGCTCGGCCACCCCGTCACCGATCCGGACACGATCGCCACCGCCATCCGCATCGGCAACCCGGCCTCGTGGGACATGGCCACGGCGGCGCGTGACGCCTCCGGCGGCCTGATCGACTCGGTCACGGACGAGGAGATCCTCGCGGCGCACCGCTGGCTGTCCTCGAAGGAGGGCGTCTTCGTGGAGCCGGCCTCCGCCGCGGGCGTCGCGGGCCTGCTCAAGCACCACGCCGCCGGGGACGTCCCCGCGGGCAAGACCTGGGTCATCACCGTGACGGGCCACGGCCTGAAGGACCCGCAGTGGGCCCTCAGGACGGCGGAGGGCGACGACATCACGCCCCGCTCGGTGCCGTTCGACGTCGTGACCGTGGCCGACGCCCTCGGGCTCGCCTGAGCGCATGGCTGCGCTGCGTGAGCTCCCCGTCGGCGCCGAGTCCGTCGTCGCGGTCCCGGCGACGTCGGCCAACATCGGCCCCGGCTTCGACTCCCTGGGCCTGGCCGTCGAGCTGAGGGACGAGGTCCGGCTGAGCGTCGTGGACGGCCCGGACCGGGCATCCGTGACGGGGGAGGGGGCGGGCACGCTCCCGACCGACGGGAGCCACCTGATCCTTCGCCTGGCCCACGAGCACCTCGGGCTCCGCGGCTTCCGGGCGCCGGGGCTGCGCCTGAGCGCCGTCAACCGGATCCCGCATGCGCGGGGGCTCGGGTCCTCGGCGGCGGCCGTGGTGGCGGCGTGCGCGGCGGCCGAGGCGCTGCTGCCGGAGGAGGAGCGGCTGCCCACCGCGGCGCTGCTGGACGCCACGGCCCGGCGAGAGGGACACCCGGACAACGTGGCGCCCGCCCTCGCGGGCGGCGCCTCCGTCTCATGGACGCGGGACGAGGGCGACGGCTTCGAGACGGCGCCCCTGACCCTGCACCCGGACCTCACTCCGGTCATCGCGATCCCGGACGTGCAGCTCTCCACGCACGCCGCGCGCGCCGCGCTCCCCGCGACCGTGCCGCACGCGGTGGCGGCGGCGCAGGCGGGCCGTGCGGCGCTGCTCGTCCACGCGCTCGCCGCCGCGCCCGAACTGATCCTGCCGGCGACGCGGGACTGGCTGCACCAGGACGCCCGCGCCGCGGCGATGCCGGACAGCGCGGCCCTCGTGGCCGGGCTGCGCGCCCGCGGCCACGCCGCGGTCGTCTCGGGGGCCGGTCCCACCGTGCTCGTCCTCGCCCACGGCGCTGGCGCCGGGGAGGAGGCGGCCGCCGCGGCCCGTGCGCTGACGGCGGAGACGGGCCGTGCGTGGCGCGTGCTGGTGCCGGGCGTGGCCACCGAGGGTGCTAGGGTGGAAGCACTCCACCGCGGCTGACCTGGCCGGCCCACGGCCTCGTCGCCGGTGCGGGATCCTCGTGAGGATCGCGCGCCAGCCCGCCGCCGGCTGAGTGGACGCGGCACCCCGCTTCCGTGGAATCCACGGAGCGCGTCGCCACCCCGCCTCCCGGCCCGGTCGAGTTCCGGCTCCTCCGCTCCGCCACGCAGTGACTGCGCGCGAGCCGGGGAGGGGCCACCCCAGGGAAGACCATCAGACCCGGTTCTCAGGGCACCACTGCGTGCCCGGCCGGACGCACACTGCAGCCTCACCGCGCACCGCGCCTCCGAAGCTGCTGTCGAGGGAGAAGGAACCTTCGTGACCGAATCCACGGAACAGTCCACGCCGACCACCGGCGGAGGCCTTGCCTCGCTGAAGCTCGCGCAGCTGCAGGCCCTGGCCTCGCAGCTCGGGATCACGGGCGGCTCGCGCATGCGCAAGTCGGACCTCGTGACCGCGATCTCCGACCATCAGCGCGGCGGCTCCGTCGCCGACCGCGATGCCGCGGCCCGCGCGGAGAAGCCGGTCGAGAAGCCCGCTGACACGCCGGCCGCCGCTCCCGCCGCCTCCGGCGACGCCGAGCAGGCCCCCGCCGAGCGTCCGGCCCGCCGCCGCTCCCGCCGCGCGGAGTCCTCGGGCTCCGTCGAGACGGCCCCCGTCGCCGAGCGCGCCGAGCAGGATGCCGTGGAGACCGCCCGTGGCGGCGACTCCCGCGGCGAGGACACCCGTGCCGACGACACCCGCGGCGATGACTCCCGCCAGGAGCGTCGGGGCCGTGGCCGCCGTCGCGCCGGGGACGAGGACGCCCGCGGCCGCTCCGAGGACGCCGACGCCGCCTCCGGCGAGGACCGCGCCGCCGAGCGCGGCGAGCAGGACTCCTCGGCCTCCGGCGAGGACGACCGCGGCGGGCGTGAGGGCACCCGCGAGGACTCCGGCCGCGGACGTGGCCGAGGCCGGGATCGTGGCGGGGACCGCGAGCGCAACGACCGCGATCGTGACCGCGGCGGGGACCGCGAGCGCAACGACCGCGATCGTGACCGTGGCGGGGACCGCGATCGTGACCGCAGCAACGACCGGGAGCGCAACGACCGTGGCGACGACGGCGGCCGCGACCGCTCCGAGGGCGGCTCCGGCCGTTCCCGCCGCGAGGACCGCAATGACGAGGGCGGGCGCCGCAATCGTCGCAATCGCAACGAGCGCGGCCGTGCCCGCCGGGGCCGCAACAACCCCGAGGTGGACGAGGTCGAGCTGACCGAGGACGACGTCCTGCAGCCCGTGGCCGGCATCCTCGACGTGCTGGACAACTACGCGTTCGTGCGCACCTCGGGCTACCTGCCCGGCAACAACGACGTCTACGTCTCGCTGGCCATGGTCAAGCGCTACGGCCTGCGCAAGGGTGACGCCGTCGTCGGTGCGATCCGCGCCCCCCGCGAGGGCGAGAAGCCCTCGCAGAGCGTGAGCGGCAACCGCCAGAAGTTCCATGCGCTGGCCAAGATCACCACGGTGAACGGCGCGCCCGCCACGGAGAACCCGGACCGCGTGGAGTTCGCCAAGCTCGTGCCGCTCTACCCGCAGGAGCGCCTGCGCCTGGAGACGGACCACAAGCTCGTGGGCCCGCGCGTGATCGACCTGGTCAGCCCCATCGGCAAGGGCCAGCGCGGCCTCATCGTCTCCCCGCCCAAGGCGGGCAAGACCATGGTGCTGCAGTCGATCGCCAACGCGATCACCACGAACAACCCCGAGGTGCACCTCATGATGGTGCTCGTCGACGAGCGTCCCGAGGAGGTCACCGACATGCAGCGCTCGGTGGCCGGCGAGGTCATCGCCTCCACCTTCGACCGCCCGGCCGACGACCACACCACCGTGGCCGAGCTCGCCATCGAGCGCGCGAAGCGCCTCGTGGAGATGGGCCGCGACGTCGTCGTGCTCCTCGACTCCATGACCCGCCTGGGCCGCGCATACAACCTGGCGGCACCGGCCTCGGGCCGCATCCTCTCCGGCGGCGTGGACTCCTCCGCGCTGTACCCGCCGAAGAAGTTCTTCGGCGCCGCCCGCAACATCGAGAACGGCGGCTCGCTGACCATCCTGGCCACCGCGCTCGTCGAGACCGGCTCGCGCATGGACGAGGTGATCTTCGAGGAGTTCAAGGGCACCGGCAACATGGAGCTGCGCCTGTCCCGCCAGCTCGCCGAGCGCCGCATCTTCCCGGCCGTGGACGTCAACGCGTCCGGCACGCGCCGCGAGGAGGCCCTGCTCTCCGCCGAGGAGATCAAGATCATGTGGAAGCTGCGTCGTGTGCTCTCGGGCCTCGAGCAGCAGCAGGCCCTCGAGCTGCTGACCAACAAGATCAAGGACACCGCGTCCAACGCGGAGTTCCTCATGATGGTCTCCAAGAACACGCCCGGCGCCAAGGGCGACGACTGATCCCGGCGTGACCGCCTCGGCCCCGTCCCGCGACCTGACCGGCGCGGGGCGGGGCCGTCGTGGTGGGGCGCCGCGCCGGCCCCGAGGGACGACGGCGCCCCATCCTTCCGACGACGAGAGGCCTGACCGACGTGTTCGACTCCGTTCAGACGCTGCTGGACGAACACCGCGAGCTGACCCGCCGGCTCTCGGATCCCGCCGTGCACGCGGACGCGGCGCTCGCCCGACGCCTGGGCCGGCGCTTCGCCGAGCTCGGCGCGGTCGCCGCCGCGCACGAGGTGTGGACGGCCGCGGCGGCGGACCTCGCCGACGCGCGGGAGCTCGCGGGGGAGGGCGGCGACGACGCCGCGGCGTTCGCCGAGGAGCTCCCCGGCCTCGAGGCCGCCGAGGCGGAGGCCGCCGAGCGGCTGCGCCGACTGCTCATCCCGCGCGACCCGGACGACGCCCGCGACGTGATCCTGGAGATCAAGGGCGGCGAGGGCGGCGAGGAGGCAGCCCTCTTCGCCGGCGACCTGCTGCGCATGTACCTGCGCTACGCGGAGTCCCGCGGCTGGAAGGCCGAGGTCCTCTCCGCCACCCACTCGGACCTCGGCGGCTACAAGGACGTCCACGTGGCGATCCGCGGCAGTGCCACGGACCCGGCCGAGGGCGTCTACGCCCGGCTGAAGTTCGAGGGCGGCGTGCACCGGGTCCAGCGCGTGCCCGTCACCGAGTCGCAGGGGCGCATCCACACCTCCGCCGCCGGTGTCCTCGTGCTGCCCGAGGTGGACGCCCCGGATGAGGTCCAGATCGACCCGAACGACGTCAAGACGGACGTGTTCCGCTCCTCGGGCCCCGGCGGTCAGTCCGTGAACACCACGGACTCGGCGGTCCGGCTCACCCACGTGCCCACGGGCATCGTCGTCTCGATGCAGAACGAGAAGTCGCAGATCCAGAACCGCGAGGCGGCGCTGCGCGTGCTGCGCTCCCGGCTCCTCGAACGGCAGCGCGCGGAGCAGCAGGCCGAGGACTCCGCCGCGCGCGCCGCCCAGGTGCGCACGATGGACCGCTCAGAGCGGATCCGCACCTACAACGTCCCGGAGAACCGGATCGCCGACCACCGCACGGGGTACAAGGCGCACAACCTCGACGCCGTCCTCGACGGCCAGCTCGAGGCCGTCGTCGCCTCCTGCATCGCCCTCGACGAGGAGCGCCGTCTCGCCGCCCTGGGGGAGGGGGCGTGAGCACCGCGCCGCGCGACACGGGGGCGCTCCCCGAGTGGTCCGAGCTGCTGCGGGTCGCCGTCGCCCGCCTGGCCGAGGCCGGCGTCGAGGCCCCGCGCGCCGACGCCGAGGCCCTCCTGGCCCCGGTGATGGAGGCCGACCGCGGCGTGGCCCTCGCCCGCGTCTTCGCCGGCGCGCGCCCGAGCGAGGACCAGGCCCGGCGCTTCGAGCTCGCCGTGGCCCGGCGCGTGCGGCGCGACCCGCTCCAGCACATCACCGGCGTGGCGCACTTCCACGGGGTGGACCTCGCGGTGGGTCCCGGCGTCTTCGTGCCCCGGCCGGAGACGGAGCTCCTCGCCGCCGAGGGCGTCCGCGCGCTCACGGCCCTCGACCGCCCGGCCCGCGCGGTGGACCTGTGCACGGGCTCGGGTGCCCTCGCCGCCGCGCTCGCCGCGTGGGCCCGCGCGCACGGGCGGGACGTGGCGGTCACCGCCGTCGAGCTGGACGACGCCGCCCACGCGTGGGCGCGGCGCAACCTCGAGCCGTGGGGCGTGGACCTGCGCCACGAGGACGCGCTGCTGGCGGGGGAGGACCTGGCCGGCGTCGTGGACGTGGTCCTGTCCAACCCTCCCTACGTCCCGGAGGCGGAGCTCGCCGTGCAGCCCGAGGCGCTGGCGGACCCGCCCCGCGCGCTGTACGGGGGAGACGACCGTGGGCTGCGCCTCCCGCTGGGGATCGCCGGACGCGCGGCCGTCCTGCTGCGCCCGGGCGGCGTCTTCGCGATGGAGCACCACGAGACCCAGGGGGCCGCGCTGACGGCGGCCCTCCTCGACTCCGGGGCGTTCTCCGACGTGCGGGTCCACCAGGACCTGACCGGCCGCGACCGCTGGATCGGCGCCGTGCGCACGGACCGTCCCGCGGCGGGCGGGGCGAGCCGGGGCCCGTCCCGCGGGACAGTAGTGGAAGAATGGGCGCCGTGAGTGAGTTCTTCGACGTCTCCGACCCCGCCGCGCTGGAACAGGGCATCGCCCGGGCCCGCGAGGTCCTCGCCGACCGCGCGTGTGTGGTCCTGCCCACGGACACCGTGTACGGGATCGGCGCGGATGCCTTCTCCCCCCTGGCCGTGGCCGTGCTGCTCGCCGCCAAGGGCCGGGGGCGCACCATGCCGCCGCCCGTGCTCATCGCGGACGCCAAGGTGATGGCGGGGCTGGCCTACGACGTCCCCGCGGAGGCCGAGGAGCTCGCCGATCGCTTCTGGCCCGGCGCCCTCACCCTGATCCTGAAGTCCCAGCCCACCCTGACGTGGGACCTGGGGGAGACACGCGGCACCGTGGCACTGCGCGTGCCGGACGACGCCGTCACCCGCGAGCTGCTCTACGCCGTGGGGCCCATGGCGGTCTCGAGCGCCAACCGCACCGGCCTGCCCGCGGCCACCACGGCGGTGGCCGCGCAGGAGATGCTCGGGGAGTCCGTCGCGCTGTACCTGGACGCGGGGGACCGCGCCGAGCAGGCGCCGTCCACGATCGTGGACTGCACCGTGACCCCGTTCCGCGTGGCCCGGCAGGGCGCCGTCCCGCTCGAGGAGCTGCGCGAGATCGTGCCGGACCTGCTGGCGGAGGGCGAGGAGCCGCCCGTCCCGGAGGCCATGCTGACGCCGCAGGGCACCGGCGGCGCCGACGGCCCTGCGACGACCGCCGCAGAGGTCGAATCGGCCGAGCCCGCGCCGACCGCCGCCGAGCCCGGGGCGTCCGACACCCGCGAGGCCTGAGCCCCGCCCATGCGCGCCTACCTCCTCGTGGTGGTGGTCACCGCCGTCGCGTGCGCAGCACTGACGCCGCTCGTGCGCCGCGTGGGCACCGCGGCGCACGTGTACACGCCCGCCCGCCAGCGGGACATGCACCGTGCCCCCGTGCCCAAGCTGGGCGGCGTGGCGATGGCGGCCGCGGTGCTGATCGGCCTCGCGACGGCCGGCACCGTCCCCTTCTTCCACGGCATCTTCACCGACGATGCCGCCGTGCGCGGACTGCTCGTCGCGGTGGGGATCGTGATCCTCGTGGGCATGGCCGACGACCTGTGGGACCTGCGCTGGTGGATCAAGCTGCTCGGCCAGTGCGCCGCGGCCCTCGCCGTGGCGTTCGGAGGGATCCGGATCGAGGCCATGCCGGTGGGATGGATCCCCGTGGGCAGTCCGACGGTCCAGGTCGGGCTCACGGTGTTCGCCATCGTGCTCACCATGAACGCCATCAACTTCGTGGACGGGCTGGACGGGCTGGCCGCCGGGATGGCCCTCATCGGCGGGTCGGCGTTCTTCGTCTACTCCTACCTGCTCACGCGCACGATCGACCAGTTCGACTACTCGAACCTCGCCACGCTGCTGATGGCCCTGTTGATCGGCACGTGCATCGGCTTCCTGCCGTCCAACCACCATCCGGCCCGCATCTTCATGGGCGAGGTGGGCGTGCTGCTGCTCGGCCTGCTCATGGCCTCGGCCGCCGTCGCCGTGACCGCGGACCTCGACTCCCTGGCCGGGCTCCGCTTCCGCAACGTGCCGGCCTACATGCCCATCCTCCTGCCGCTCGCCGTGCTGGCCCTGCCGCTGGCCGACCTCGTGCTCGCCGTGCTGCGCCGCACGGCCCGCGGCACGAGCCCCTTCTCCGCGGACCGCGGCCACCTGCACCACAAGCTGGTGGACGGGGGGTACACGCACGCGCAGGCGGTCTGGCTGCTGTGGCTGTGGGCCTTCCTCGTGGCCTGGGGCGTGGTGTCCCTCAACTTCGTGGACGACGCGATCGTCCTCCCCGTGCTCGCCCTCGCGCTCGCCGCAGCCGGGTGGCTCACGCTGCGGCCCCTCGCGCGCCGTCGTCGTGACGCCCGCCCCGCGGCCCGCCCCGACCAGGAGGTCCGATGACCGCCCGCACCGCCCGACCACGCCGCCGCTGGGAGAACCGCGCGGGGTGGTGGGGGATCCTCTGGTGGAGCGTGGGCGGCGCCGGCGCCGCCCTCGCGCTGACCGCGCTCGCGTTCCTGACCCTCTCCGGGCCCGGCGGCGTGCCCTCTGTCCTCACCGGCGGGGGGATCGTGCTGGCGCTCTCCGCGGTCACCGGCGCGACGACGGCGCTCGCGTGGGACCACGCCCGCGAGGCCGTGCTCCCGGTGAGCATCGGGATGTTCGTGGTGAAGATCGCCGTGTTCGGCATCCTGGTCGGGATGGCGCCGCGGCCGGGGTGGCTCGAGGCGACGCCGGCCGCCGTCGCCGCCCTCGTGGTGATCGTGGCGTGGCAGGCCGCCGAGGTGCTCGTCTTCGCCCGCACGCGCCGCTCCATCTACGCGGACTGAGCCGCGGCGCCTCCGGCCGTCCGCCCCCCGCGGAGGGCGCGATCGTCGGTGCATGACGCCTGGCCAGCGGGCCGCGTGTGCGGTACGGAACAAGGGCCGCCGTTTGGTATCGTTGCCAGCGAACACTTCGACGGCATGTTCGTGCCGCCTCTCGCCTCCGGCACCGCCTCTCAGCCCCGCATCGACGCGGGTCTCGAGCGCGGCACGGGGCGATGCCGCCGTCCAGTCGACGCATCACTTCGGAGAGGAACCGCGTGCTACCCCTCGTGCTGGCCACCAAGGAATTCGTGCCCCCGTCCATCAGTGACGGCCACCTCCCGGAGATCTTCCCGTGGATGGGTCACTACGGCACGGGCTTCGGCAAGCAGATGCTGCTCGTCCTCCTGAGCGTCGTCCTCATCACGGGCTTCTTCGCGTGGGCGATGCGCCGCCCGAAGCTGGTGCCGGGCAAGGCCCAGTGGCTCGCCGAGTCGGGCTACTCCTTCGTGCGCAACTCCATCGCCAAGGACATCCTGGGGGAGAAGCACTTCAAGCAGTGGGTGCCCCTGCTGTTCGCCCTCTTCTTCTTCGTGCTGGTGAACAACCTGTTCGGCGCCATCCCGGGGCTGCAGCTGCCCTCCTTCTCCCACGCCGGCGCCGCCTACGGCCTCGCGCTCATCGTCTATGTGATCTGGATCGGCGTCGGCCTGCGCCACCACGGCCCGCGCTACCTCAAGCTCGCCGTGGTCCCCAGCGGCGTGCCGGGCTGGATCCTCCCGCTGCTCGTGCCGCTCGAGTTCATCTCCAACTTCCTCGTGCGTCCGCTGACCCACTCCCTGCGTCTGATGGCCACGATGCTCGCCGGCCACATGATCGTCATGCTCGCCGGCGCGGGCGCCGCCTTCCTGATCACGCAGACTCACAACCTCGCGCTGCAGGGGACCGGCATCCTCGTGATCCTCGGCTCCGTGGCCCTCTACTTCCTGGAGCTGCTCATCATGTACCTCCAGGCGTTCGTGTTCACGCTCCTCACCGCCATCTACGTGCAGGGCGCGATCGACGCGAACGACCACTGACCAGCCGGGCGGCGACCTCATCCGAGATCGTCGCCACGGTCCGGCGGTTCGCCGCCACCCGACCACTCGGAGCGCCCCACGGGCGCCGCCCGGGCGGACTTACCTCCACAACCCTGCCGGCTCCCCGGCACCGTGAAAGGAACACCATGGAAATCTCGGGCTCCCTCAACCTCATCGGCTACGGCCTGGCCGCCATCGGCTCCGCCATCGGCGTGGGCCTCATCTTCTCCGCCTACATCAACGGCGTCGCCCGTCAGCCCGAGGCCCAGCGCATCCTGCAGCCGATCGCGCTGCTCGGCTTCGCCCTCGCCGAGGCCCTCGCCATCCTGGGCCTGGTCTTCGCGTTCGTCCTCTGATCCCCTGCACCGCACGGGGCGGGACGCCGTGTCCACGTCGTCCGCACCTCACGCCCTGTAGGACACACGACCGAAGGATGGTTGAAACATGATCAGCAATGGACTGATCCTCGCGGCGGCCGAGGGGGCCAACCCCCTGATCCCCAATCCGTGGGAGATCCTCGTCGTCGCGGTGGGCTTCGCCCTGCTCATGTTCATCGTCATCAAGTTCATCGTCCCGACCCTCGAGAAGTCCTACACGGACCGCGTCGAGGCGATCGAGGGCGGTCTCGCCAAGGCCGAGAAGGCCCAGGCTGAGGCGAACGCGATGATGGCGGACTACGAGTCCCAGCTGGCGGACGCCCGCACCGAGGCGAACCGCATCCGCGAGGAGGCTCGCACCGAGGCCACCCAGATCGTGGCCGAGGCCCGCGAGCGTGCCGTCGCCGAGGCGAACCGCGTCTCCGAGCAGGCCCAGGCCCACATCGCCGCGGAGCGCGCCCAGGCCGCGACGCAGCTCAAGGGCGAGGTCGGCACGCTGGCCACGACGCTCGCGAGCAAGATCGTGGGCGAGTCCCTGAACGACGATGCGCGCGCACAGCGCGTGGTCGACCGCTTCCTGGCTGATCTCGATCGGCACCAGAGCGCGGGTGTGGCCGAATGATGACGGGTGCATCGAGGGACTCCCTGACCGCCTCTCTGCAGGCTGTCGGTCCGGTGCTGGACGAGGGCGGCGTCGCCCTGGCACGCGAGCTGTTCAGCGCGCTGGACGTCGTGGACGAGCAGGGGGCGCTGCGGCGTGCCCTGACCGACCCCGCCTGGAGCACCGAGCGCCGTCACGGCCTCGTGGACTCCCTGTTCGGCACCCGGGCGACCCCCGGTGCTCTGCAGGTCCTCAAGGACCTGGCCGGCCGCCGCTGGTCGGCGGAACGTGACTTCGGCGATGCGCTGGAGACGGTGGCCGCGCATGCCGCGGCCGCCGAGTCCGCGCGTGGCGGCCATGACGGCCTGTCCGCCCTCTCGGGCGAGCTGCTGGCCTTCAACCGCCTCACCGAGGAGTCGCACGAGGTGCAGCGCGCACTGACCGACCGGCAGGCCCCCGTCGAGGCGCGGGCCGCGCTGGCCCGTCGCCTGCTGGGCAGCACCGCCAGCCCGGCCGGGCAGCTGCTCGTCGAGCGCGCCGTCACGGTTCCCCGTGGCGTCAAGCCCTCCGTGGCCGTCCGCGCGCACGCGGACGTCGTCGCCGAGCGTCAGCGCCAGTGGATCGCCGAGGTGACGGTCGCCCGTCCCCTGGGGCAGGTCCAGCAGGAGCGGCTCGCAGACGGGCTGCGCCGGACCTTCGGCCGCGACCTCGTCGTAGACGTCACGGTCGACCCCGCCGTGGTGGGGGGCATCCGGGTCCAGGTGGGCGACGACGTGATCGACGCCTCCGTGGCCAGCCGTCTCAACGACCTCCAGCGCCGGATGGCCGGCTGACCCCTCGGTCGGCCCCGGACGCACCGCAGAACACACCACCGCATCATCGTCACGTCGATGATCACCAAGCACAGAGAGCAGGGACTGCAGATGGCCGAATTGACCATCAATGCCGACGACGTCCGCAATGCCTTGAACGATTTCGCGGCATCCTACGAACCGTCCGGCACCGAGCGCACCGAGGTCGGCCGCGTCATCTCCGCGGCGGACGGCATCGCGCGTGTGGAGGGCCTCCCCTCCGTCATGGCGAACGAGCTGCTGCGCTTCGAGAACGGGATCCTGGGCCTGGCCCAGAATCTGGACAGCCGCGAGATCGGCGTCGTCGTCCTCGGAGAGTTCCAGCACATCCGCGAGGGCATGGAGGTCCAGCGCACCGGGGAGATCCTCTCCGTGCCGGTGGGCGACGCCTTCCTCGGTCGCGTGGTGGATCCGCTGGGCGAGCCCATGGACGACCTGGGCCCGATCGAGTCCGAGGGCCGCCGTGCCCTCGAGCTGCAGGCCCCCACGGTGACCCAGCGCAAGTCGGTGCACGAGCCGCTCCAGACCGGCATCAAGGCGATCGACGCCATGATCCCGATCGGCCGCGGCCAGCGTCAGCTGCTCATCGGCGACCGCCAGACCGGCAAGACCGCCATCGCCGTGGACGCCATCCTGAACCAGCGCGCCAACTGGGCCACCGGAGATCCTCAGAAGCAGGTCCGCTGCGTCTACGTGGCCGTCGGCCAGAAGGCGTCGACCATCGCCGGCGTCCGCGCCACCCTCGAGGAGGCCGGCGCCCTGGAGTACACCACCATCGTGGCCTCCCCGGCGTCCGACCCGGCCGGCTTCAAGTACCTCGCCCCCTACGCCGGCTCGGCCATCGGCCAGCACTGGATGTACGGCGGCAAGCACGTGCTGATCATCTTCGACGACCTCTCCAAGCAGGCCGAGGCCTACCGCGCCGTGTCCCTGCTGCTGCGTCGTCCGCCGGGACGCGAGGCCTACCCCGGCGACGTGTTCTACCTCCACTCCCGCCTACTCGAGCGCTGCGCCAAGCTCTCGGACGAGCTGGGTGCGGGCTCCATGACCGGCCTGCCGATCATTGAGACCAAGGCGAACGACGTCTCGGCGTACATCCCGACCAACGTCATCTCCATCACCGACGGACAGATCTTCCTGCAGTCGGATCTCTTCAACGCCAACCAGCGTCCCGCCGTGGATGTGGGCATCTCGGTGTCCCGCGTCGGCGGCGCCGCGCAGGTCAAGGCCATGAAGAAGGTCTCCGGCACGCTGAAGCTGGACCTGGCGCAGTACCGCGACCAGCAGGCGTTCTCCATGTTCGCCTCGGACCTGGATCCGGCCACGCGCCGCCAGCTCGCCCGCGGCGAGCGCCTCATGGAGCTCCTGAAGCAGCCCCAGTACTCGCCGTACCCGGTCGAGGAGCAGGTCGTGTCCATCTGGGCCGGCTCCAAGGGCCACCTGGACGAGGTGCCGGTGGAGGACGTGCTCCGCTTCGAGCGGGAGTTCCTCGATCACCTGCGCCGCCGCGACACCGTGCTCGGCGACATCGCCGCCACGGGCAAGCTCGAAGACGCGACCCTCTCCTCCCTCGAGGCGGAGATCGCGGACTTCAAGAAGGGCTTCCAGGTCTCGGGCCACGGCGTCGCCGACAACGAGAAGCACGCCGCGATCGGCCAGGACCAGGTCGCGCAGGAGCAGATCACCAAGCAGAAGCGCTGACCGATGGTCGGTGAGGTCAGCGGTCCGGCGTCGGGCCCCCCACGGGGACGACGCCGGGCCGCCCTCCCGCCAGGGAAAGGATCACCATGGGAGCCCAGATCCGGGTCTACCGTCAGAAGATCGCATCGACCTCGTCGATGAAGAAGATCTTCAAGGCGATGGAGCTGATCGCCACGTCCCGCATCACCAAGGCCCGTGAGCGCGTCAACGCGTCGCTGCCGTATGCGAACGCGATCACCCGCGCCGTCTCGGCCGTGTCGAGCCAGCACGACATCGACCACGTCCTCACCACCGAGTCCCCGAACCCCACGCGGGCGGCCGTGCTGATCCTCTCGTCGGACCGCGGCCTCGCCGGCGCATACTCCGCGAACGTGCTGCGCAAGGCCGAGCAGCTGCTCACGCGTCTGCACGGGGAGGGCCGCGAGGTCGACATCTACGTCGTCGGCCGCAAGGCGCAGACGTACATGGACTTCCGCGGGCGCGGGTACAAGCGCCTGTGGACGGGCCAGACCGATGCCCCCGTCGCCGAGCGCGCCACCGAGATCGGTGAGACGCTCGTCGAGGCCTTCCTCACGGACACCGCGGCGGGCGGCGTGGACGAGATCCACGTGGTCTTCACCGAGTTCGTCTCCCTCGTGAAGCAGAACCCGCACGTCGTGCGGCTCCTGCCGCTCGAGGTCGTGGAGGAGGACGTCGCGACCGCGGAGGAGGTCCTGCCGCTCTACGAGTTCGAGCCGGACGCCGAGGAGGTCCTCGACGCCCTGCTGCCGAAGTACATCGAGTCGCGCATCTTCAACGCCATGCTCCAGTCGGCGGCCTCTGAGCTCGCCAACCGTCAGCGGGCCATGAAGTCGGCGGGCGACAACGCCTCGAGCCTCATCAAGGAGTACACGCTCCTGATGAACAACGCCCGACAGGCCGAGATCACCCAGGAGCTCACCGAGCTCATCGCGGGCGCGGACGCGCTCAACAACTCCTGAGCCTTCCCTCGGCTCGACTGACCCGCCATCCACACACGATAGAAGTGAGAGAGATGACTGCCACCATCACCGACCACGGCACCGGCACCCCGGCCCGTGGCGCCACCGGGCGCGTCGCCCGGGTCATCGGCCCCGTGATCGACGCCGAGTTCCCCGGCAACGCCATGCCCGAGATCTACAACGCCCTGACCACCGAGATCGAGCTCAACGGCCAGAAGCGCACCGTGACCTTCGAGGTCGCCCAGCACCTGGGCGACAACATGGTCCGCGCCGTCTCCCTGCAGTCCACCGACGGCCTCGTCCGCGGCGCCGACGTGCTGGACTCGGGCGCCCCCATCTCCGTCCCCGTGGGCGATGCGGTCAAGGGCCACATCTTCAACGTGCTCGGCGAGACCCTGGACATGCCGACCTCGGAGCTCGGCGACGTCGAGCGCTGGCCGATCCACCGGCCGGCCCCGAACTTCGCCTCCCTCGAGGGCTCCACCGAGATGATGGAGACGGGCATCAAGGTCATCGACCTGCTGACCCCCTACATCAAGGGCGGCAAGATCGGCCTGTTCGGCGGCGCCGGCGTGGGCAAGACCGTGCTCATCCAGGAGATGATCACCCGTGTGGCCCGCAACTTCGGCGGCACCTCCGTGTTCGCCGGCGTCGGCGAGCGCACCCGCGAGGGCAACGACCTCTGGGTCGAGATGGACGAGGCCGACGTGCTCAAGGACACCGCCCTGGTGTTCGGCCAGATGGACGAGCCGCCGGGCACGCGCCTGCGCGTGGCCCTCTCGGCCCTGACCATGGCGGAGTACTTCCGCGATGTGCAGAACCAGGACGTGCTGCTCTTCATCGACAACATCTTCCGCTTCTCGCAGGCCGGCTCCGAGGTCTCCACGCTGCTGGGCCGCATGCCCTCGGCCGTGGGCTACCAGCCGAACCTCGCGGACGAGATGGGTGTGCTCCAGGAGCGCATCACCTCGACGCGCGGCCACTCCATCACCTCGATGCAGGCCGTGTACGTCCCCGCGGACGACTACACCGACCCGGCCCCGGCGAACGTGTTCGCGCACCTCGACGCGACCACCAACCTGACCCGTGACCTCGCGTCCCGTGGCCTGTACCCCGCCGTGGACCCGCTGGCCTCGACCTCGCGCCTGCTGGATCCGCAGTACGTGGGCCAGGACCACTACGACACCGCCATCCGCGTGAAGCAGATCCTCCAGAAGAACAAGGAGCTGCAGGACATCATCGCGATCCTCGGTGTGGACGAGCTCGGCGAGGAGGACAAGATCACCGTGGCGCGCGCCCGCAAGATCGAGCAGTTCCTCTCACAGAACACCTACACCGCCAAGCAGTTCACGGGTGTCGAGGGCTCGACCGTGCCGGTCAAGGACACCGTCGAGGGCTTCAAGGCGATCGCCGACGGCGAGCTCGACCACGTCGCCGAGCAGGCCTTCTACAACGTGGGCGGCCTGGACGACGTCGAGCGCGAGTGGGCCAAGATCCAGGCCGAGGGCTGATCCGTCATGGCTGAGCTCGAGGTGGAGATCGTCTCCGAGGAGAGGTCCATCTGGAAGGGCGCGGCGTCGGCCGTCTCGGCGCGCACCTACCAGGGTGAGATCGGCATCCTGCCGGGCCACACCCCGCTGCTCGCCGTGCTCGGCGACGGCGAGGTCGTGGTGCGCACCGCCGACGGCGGGACCGTGACCGCGCAGGCCAACGGCGGGTTCTTCTCCGTCGACCACGACCGCGTGGTGATCGCCGCGACGTCCGCCCGCCTGGGCGACGCCGCAGCCGTCTGAGCCGCGCGGTCCAGGCACGACCATGAGGGGCCCGGTGCTCATCGTCCTGGTCGGCGTGCTGGCAGTCCTCGGACTGCTGGCCGTCGCCGGACTGGTGCGGCACCGGGCCCTTCTGCGTGCGCCGGGGTCGTTCCCGGGGATCGCGGTCACCGGTCGGGGACGGCCCCGGCGGGTGATCGGCCGCTACGACGAGCGCGTCCTGGTGCTCAACGGGTTCATGCCCGCCGGCCCGCTCGCGTGGCGGGGGGAGCGCTGGGCGCTCCAGATGGACCGGGTGCCGGATGCGGCGCCCGAGGGTCAGACGGTCCTCGACGTCCACGGGGGCAGCGAGCCGGTCCGCCTGACGGTGGACGAGGCCGACGCCGGCGCCCTCCGCGCGTGGTGCGAGGCCGGGCCGTCCCAGGCCGGGCAGCTGTGGTGGCGCAGCGACGGGTCCACCCCCCGCACGCGCCGCTGACCCCGGTCGGCCCGCTGAACGGAGAGGGCCTCATCCTGCCGGCGTGACCCGTGTCCGCGTCCGCACGAGCACGGTCCGCGTCCCCGCGGGCCCCCACACCACGACGCCGGCCCGCGCCGGGTCGTCCCCGTCGCAGGCCTCCGCGCCGAGGCTCTCGCGGGGCACGTGGGTCGCTGCCCGCAGGACGGCGTCGGGGTCGAGACCGCGGCGCAGCAGCGCCGCGACGGAGTCCGCGAGGGACCGGCGGCCGCCCGCGAGCGGGGCCCCCTCCGCTCCGGTCGACGCCGGCGTGCGCCCCAGCCGGGGCGCGTGGTGGCCCGCGTGGATCGTGCGCGGGCCGAGGCGGTGCCGCGTTCCCGGCGCGGCGCCGGTCGCGGCGACCGCATCGGAGACGAGGCACACGGCCGGGGCCAGGGCCGGATCGCCCAGCAGCAGGTCCACGAGGTGGTGGGAGACGTGGACATCGTCGGCGATGAGCTCGAGGCGGAGCCGCCCCCGGCGGGCGGCGTCCAGGAGCAGCGGCAGCGGTCCCGGCTCGCGGTGGTGGAAGCCGCGCATCGCGTTGAACAGGTGGGTGACCACGGGGCGCGGAGCCCGTCCGCCGCACCGCTCCGTCCTCCGGCGCAACGCCTCCCACCGGTCGAGCGCCGCCCTCGCCGCGAGCAGGTCCGCGTCGGTGTGGCCGAGGCACGGCACGGTCCCGGCCGCAGCCAGCTCCCGCTCCAGCGCGGCCGACCCGGCGAGCTCCGGGGCCAGCGTCATGGTGCGCACGAGGCCGCGCGGCCGGCCGCGCAGCGCCGCACGGACCGCGTGGCCGGCGGCCGAGGCGGGCGTGCACAGCGCGGCCCGGTCGTGGGCGCCGGCGCGGGCGGGGGAGAGGAACGGGCCCTCGAGGTGCACGCCGGCCAGCGAGCCCTCCTCCCACAGCGGCCGCAGCCGGTCGAGGGCGGAGGCCAGATCCGCGGCGGGCAGTGCCGGCAGCGAGCCGATCACGGTCCCCACCCCGGCGCGGCGCCCGCGCTCGAGCCAGGCGGCCACGTCTCCGACGGGAGAGGTCGCCAGGTCCACCCCGGCGCCCCCGTGGACGTGATGGTCCAGGAGCGGTCCGGTCACGCGCACGGCGTCCCGGTCCACGCCCGGCTCCGCCGCGGCGGCCAGCACCTCGCGCGGCGCCGCCTCGGCGGGGCCGGCCCACACGAGGCGCGCGCCGTCGTCGCCCGGTCCGGCCTCCGGAGTCTCCGCCCACGTCACCAGCCATTCCACCGGGTCCGCTCCGTGGTCCGCGGCCACCCACGGCGCGCGGGCGGAGCGCAGCGGGCCCGTCGGGGGCGCCGGATCAGAAGAGGCGGGACTCGGCATCGTCCACGCCGCGCATCGCGTCATAGTCGAGGGTGACGCAGCGGATGCCGCGGTCCTCGGCGAGGGTGCGGGCCTGCGGCTTGATCTGCTGCGCTGCGAACACGCCGCTCACGGGCGCGAGGAGGGGGTCGCGGTTCATCAGCTCGAGGTAGCGGGTGAGCTGCTCCACGCCGTCGATGTCCCCGCGGCGCTTGAGCTCCACGGCCACGGTGCCGTCCGGGCCCTTGGCCAGGATGTCCACGGGGCCGATGGCCGTCATGTACTCGCGGCGCACGAGCGTGTGCCCGTCGCCGAGCAGCTCGATCTGCTCCGCGAGCAGGCGCTGCAGATCCGCCTCCACGCCGTCCTTCACGAGCCCCGGGTCCACGCCGAGCTCGTGGGAGACGTCCGAGAGGACCTCCTCGAGCAGCACCAGCAGCCGGTCGTCCGACTTCTTCGCCTGGACGCGCCACACGGCGACGACGCCCTGGGCCGCCTGCTCCTCGCTCGGCTCCTCGACATGGAGGGTGGCCGGCGGGCTCATCCAGTTGAGGGGCTTGTAGGAGCCGCCGTCGGAGTGGACCAGCACCGAGCCGTCCGCCTTCACCATGAGGAGGCGGGTGGCGGAGGGCAGGTGGGCGTTGAGGCGGCCCTCGTAGGTCACGGAGCAGCGGGCAATGACGAGGCGCACCGGTCCAGTCTAGGGGCGGGCCCGCCCCTCGGCGCCGCGGCGGACGGCGCTGTGCCAGCATGGACGCATGCCCCGCTCCCACCGCCCGCGCCGCTCGTCCGCTCCGCGCCGGGGCGAGCGGTCGGGGTCGGGGGACGCCTCACGACGCTCCCGCCCCGGTCCAGGCCGGGTCGATCCCCTCGAGGAGCGCCTCGGCCTGGACCCGGGCTACGCGCACGAGAGCGGCAGCGACGGAGGCTGGCACGTGCGCCAGATCCCCGCGTGGCGCGCGGTGAAGGACTACTCCTGCCCCGGCTGCGGACGCGTGATCCGCCAGGGCCAGGCCCACCTCGTGGCGTGGCGCTCCGACTGGATCATGGGAGACGCGGACGCCGGAGAGGACCGGCGCCACTGGCACCCCGTGTGCTGGCGCACGAGGGCCAGCCGCTGAGGATCGTCCCGGTCACCGGGTCTCCTGCCGCGGGATGAACACCTCGCGGACGATCAGCAGCAGGGCGGCCGCCGTCGGGATGGCCATGAGCGCCCCGAGCACGCCGAGCAGGGTGCCGCCCGCGATCACGGCGATCACCGCGACGGCGGCGGGCACGTCCACCGCGCGGGACATGACGCGGGGGGAGACGACGTAGGCCTCGACCTGCAGGTAGACGACGTAGATCGCCGCGAACAGCGCGGCGGACTGCCACGAGTCCAGGAGGGAGATGAGGGTGATGACCGTCCCGCCGATCATCGCCCCCACGAGCGGGATGAACGCCATGATGGCGGCGAAGAACGCGAGCAGGGCCGCGAACGGGGTGCCGGCGATGCTCATGGCGATGAAGGCGACCGTGGCGTTCAGCGCGGCCACGAGGGTCTGGCCCATGACGTAGAGGCCCACGGAGGAGGTGATCTCCTCCGAGAGCTCACGGACACGCGCGCGGCGCGAGCGGGGCGCCAGGCGGTAGGCCCAGTGCTTGATGTGCGGCAGGGAGGAGAGGAAGTACAGGGTCAGGACCACCACGACCACCGTGACGAACAGGGAGTTCAGCACGGTTTGGCCGAGGCCCACGATCCCGCCGAAGAGGGCGGCCACCGAGGCTCCGTCGCCGTTGAGCTGGTCCGTGTGCTGGCGCACCGCGTCCTGGATGTGGAACTGGGCGTCGAGGGCGAGGAACCACTCCGAGCGCATCACCTCCTCCACCGTCGCGGGGATCTCCTCCGCGAGCTGGGTGGACTGCTCCACCGCGGTGGGGATCAGCAGGGAGATGAAGGCGGCCGCGACGGCGGCGAGGCCCAGGGCGGCCACGAGGACTCCGGCCCAGCGGGGGGCTCCCCATCGCTCGAAGCGGCGCACGATGGGGTCCAGGCCGAGGGCGATGAACAGGGCGGCCATGATCATCACGAGCAGCTGCTGGTTGGTGGCCAGGAATCCCAGGACGGCGAGGGCGAGCAGGACGCCCGTCGTGAGCAGGAAACCGGTGCTCACCGGCGATCGGAACGAGACCGTGGGGGTCGCCTCGGTGGGCTCCGGGACCGGCTCGTCCTGTGCGGCGTCGTCGCCGGGCGCGGTCGCCGGGCCGGAGCGGCGCCAGGCGAGGGGGCGCAGACTCAGGCGGCCGCGGACCGGGGAGCCCTCCGGCGGAGCGCCGACCGGGCTCGAGTCGGCCGGGGTGGACGGGTGCGCGGAGGCACGGGCCGGGCTCGTGGACGCGCCGTGGGTGGGCAAGGCGGCGTCCGGCGCGGCCTGGGGCGCCTGGTCCTCGGGATGATGCACGGGATCAGGGTACGGCAGGGGCCGCGGCGGAGGTGGCCGCGGGCGCCCCGGCCGGTCGAGCGTCTACCGTGGATCCCAGACCGTCTCGAAAGGACCGTGCACCGTGACCTCCCAGCCCTCCTCCGCCGCCCCGTCCCACCTGCGCGGGGCTGTCGACCTGTCCTCTCTGCGCTCGCCCCGGCCCGCCGCGGGCACCGGCACGGCGGGACCGAGCCCGGACGCGATGCCCGAGGGCTCATGGGTGATCCCGCAGGCGGACCAGCAGATGTTCCAGCAGCTCGTGCAGCTCTCCGCGCAGGTCCCCGTCCTCCTGCACCTCCACGTCCCGGGGGACCAGACGAGCGAGGCCCTGTACACCCAGTTCGCCGACGCCGTGGACGCCCAGGCGGGCCGCCTCGTCATGGCGCGCTTGGACGTCGTGGCAGACCCCGGGCTGCTGCAGGCCATCGGCCTGCCCGCGGGCCCGGCCGTCCTCGCGGTGGTGGCCGGCCAGCCCGTGCCGCTCGTGAACCAAGCCGTGCCGGAGGAGACCCTCGCCCAGCTCCTGGGCGAGATCCTCGAGGTCGCTCGCCAGAACGGCGTGTCCGGCACCGTGCCTCCCGTCGCGGACGCGCGTCCCGGCGCGGGCGGCGAGCCGGCACCGGCGGCGCCCCCCGTGCCCCCGCTGCACCGGGCAGCCCACGAGGCCCTCGCCGCCGACGACATGCCCGCCGCCGTCGCCGCGTGGGAACGGGCGCTCGCCGAGAACCCGGCGGACGCCGTCGCCCTGCAGGGCCGCTCCGCCGCCCAGCTGCTCCTGCGCACGCAGGACGCGGACGCCGCCGCGGTGCGCGCGGGGGCGGCCGAGCGTCCCGACGACGCGGCCGCGCAGATCGCGGTGGCGGACCTCGACGTGCTCGGCGGCCACGTCGAGGACGCGTTCGCCCGCCTGGTCCGCTTCATCGCCGGCCATCACGGCGACGCGCGCGAGGACGTGCGCTCCCACCTCGTCGACCTCTACACCGTGGTGGGCGTGGACGACCCGCGCGTGCAGGCCTCGCGTCGCCGCCTCGCCGCCGCCCTGTACTGAGCGTCACGGCGCGGCGACGCCCCGCGGGCGTGCCCTGAGCGCCCCGCGGCTCCGCCAGGTGGGGGAGGAGGGGCCGGCGAGATCATCCCCAGGGCGGAGGCGAAGCCTGTCAGCGCGCTGTTAGCGTCGGCGGCATGATCGCCGCCCCCGAGCCTCCGCTCCGCCGCGCCCACGACAGCCCTGACCCGGACCTCGCCCTCGTCACCCGGGCGCTGGCCAAGCGATTCGGGGACAGGACGGCCCTCGCGGGCCTGGACCTGGAGGTTCCGGCGGGCTCGTTCTTCGGCGTCGTGGGCCCGAACGGTGCGGGCAAGACCACGGCGCTGTCCATGGCCACGGGCCTGCTCCGCCCGGACCACGGCCAGGCCTGGATCCACGGCGTGGACGTGTGGGCGCAGCCCCTCGAGGCCAAGCGCCGCGTGGGCGTGCTCGCCGACGGCGTCCGCACGTTCGACCGCCTCACCGGCGCGCAGCTGGTCACCTACGCGGGCCTGCTCCACGGCCTCGACGCCGAGACCGTGGCCCAGCGCACCGCCGACCTGCTGCGCGTCATGGACCTGCAGGACGCCGGCCGTAAGCTCGTCGTGGACTACTCCGCGGGCATGACCAAGAAGGTCAACCTGGCCGCCGCGATGGTCCACGCCCCGGACGTCCTGGTGCTCGACGAGCCGTTCGAGGCCGTCGACCCCGTCTCCGCCGCGAACATCCGCGACATCCTGAACGACTACGTCGGCCGCGGCGGCACCGTGATCGTCTCCAGCCACGTGATGGACCTCGTGCAGCGCATGTGCACGCACGTCGCCGTCATCGCCGACGGCACCCTGCGCGCCACCGGCACGGTGGAGGAGGTCCGCGCCGGGCGCGACCTCGAGGAGCGCTTCGTGGACCTCGTCGGCGGGCGCCACACGGGGGAGGGCCTCGCATGGCTGTGAACGGCATGGCCGCCACCCTTGTCCGCCTGCGCTGGGCGCTCACCGTCAACCAGTGGCGCCGCTCCCCGTTCACGCTCGTGATGAGCATCATCGGCGCGCTGTACATCCTCGGGGCGGCGGTCTTCCTCGTCGTCGGGCTCACCGTGGCCCTGCCGGGCGAGGACGTCGCCTTCCGCGGGGTGCTCACCGTCCTGGCCACCTCGGTGGTCGTCCTGCTGTGGCTCGTGCTGCCGCCGCTCGTCACCGGCGTGGACGCCACTCTGGACCCCCGCAGCTTCCTCGTCTACCCGGTGCCCGTCGGCACGCTCGTCCGCGGTCTGCTCCTCAGCGCCTTCACGACGCCGGTCGGGATCGCCACGCTGATCGTCACCCTGGGCGTCGCGGCGTCCTGGCGGGACCAGCCGGCCGCGCTCGCCTTCGGCCTGGTCGGGGCCGTCATCAGCGCGGTCGCCGCCGTCTCCCTGGGCTACGGCGTCACGGGGATGATCTCGGCCTATGCCGGCCGCCGCCGGGTGCGCGAGACGGTCTCCGTGCTGCTCATGATCCCGCTCATGCTCGGCGGCATCGCCTTCGCCCAGGCCGCCGAGTCCTTCGACACGCTCATGGCCGGCGCGCCGCCCGTGGCCGAGGCCGCCTCCTGGACGCCGTTCGGCGCCGGTGCGGCCGCCGCCTGGGCCGCCGCCGAGGGACGCTGGGGGCTGGCGGCCGTGCGGCTCGCCGTCGCCCTCCTCTGGTGCGCCCTGGCCCTCGCCCTGTGGCACCTGGCCGTCCGCCGCACGGTGCGGCCCGTGGGCGTCGGGGGCGGGCCGGCGCGTGAGGCGAAGGCGGCCGCCGCCGACCCGCGTCCGCTGCGCTGGCTCGGCCGCCCCGCCACGGGCCCCCGCACCGCGATCGCGGCCCGCGCGCAGCACTACTGGTTCACGGACCCGCGCTACATGGCTGGCCTCATCACCATCCCGCTCATGGCCGTGCTCCTGTGGTTCACGGGCAGCATCGGCGAGGACGGCGCCGGACCGGCCGTGTTCCTGGCCATGGCGCCCATCACGGCGTGGGCGCTGGCCCACTCCCTCTCGGCGGACATCGCCTACGACCACACGGCGTTCCACCTGCACGTCGTCGCCGGCGTGAAGGGGATCGACGACCGGATCGGGCGGCTCATGGGCATGCTCGGCTGGGGCGTCCCGCTCGTCGTCGTGGTGGCCGTGGCCACGTGCGCCGCAGCGGAGGACTGGGGCGCGCTGCCCGCCGTGCTGGGCCTGTCCCTCGGCCTCCTCGGCTCCGTGTGCGGCCTCGCAGCGCTCGTCTCCGCGCGCTGGGTCTACCCGGTGCCGAAGCCCGGCGACAGCCCGTTCCAGCAGCCGCAGGGCGCGATGGTCCGCACCATGATCGTGCAGTTCGGCGCGCTCCTGGCCTCGGCGGCCATGGCCCTGCCGATGCTCGTCCCCGCGATCGTGTTCTCCGTGACGCGGGAGCCCGTGTGGTCCTGGGGCGCGCTCGCGGTGGGCCTGGCGTGGGGCGCGCTGCTGCTCTGGCTGGGCGTTCGGCTCGGCGCCCGCTGGTACGAACGGGCGCAGGCCGAGACCTTCCAGGCCGTGAAGGCGTTCTGACCGACTGGCTAGGATGGGCCGCATGAGTGTGACCGGCGAACCCGACCTGAACGACCCCTTCGCGCCCGCCGGCGGCGGCACCTCCGTCCTGGAGCGCGAGGAGCAGCTCCAGGACATCGAGCCGGGCGACCACGAGCGATTCGCGCACTACGTGCGCAAGGAGAGGATCATGGAGTCCGCCCTGTCCGGCGCGCCCGTGATCGCGCTGTGCGGCAAGGTGTGGGTGCCGGGCCGCGACCCGGAGAAGTTCCCCGTGTGCCCCACGTGCAAGGAGATCTACGAGGGACTGCGCGATCCCCAGGACGGCGACGGCGACTCCGGCTCGGGCGGCGGCAAGCGCGGGTTCTTCGGCGGTCGCGGGCGTGGCTGAGGCCGCTCGTCGATGAGCGGCACCCTCTTCGGCGGGCCTGACCCCGCCGGCTCCGACGCGTCCGGCGCCGTCCCGTCCGCCGGCGTCCAGCCCGATCTCTTCCACGTGGGCGAGGACCTGCCCCCGGCTCTGCCCGAGCGTGCAGCCTGGGGCACCGCCCCCAAGCTGCGCCAGTGGCAGCAGGAGGCCCTCGAGAAGTACCTCTCGGCCTCCCCGCAGGACTTCCTCGCCGTCGCCACCCCCGGTGCGGGCAAGACGACCTTCGCGCTCCGCGTGGCCAAGATCCTCATGGACGCCGGTGTGGTGCAGCGGCTGACCGTGGTCGCGCCCACGGACCACCTCAAGCGGCAGTGGGCGGACAACGCGGCGCGCGTGGGCCTGGCGATCGACCCGAACTTCAAGAACGCGGACGGACGGCACGGCGCGGAGTACCGCGGCGTGGCGCTGACCTACGCGCAGGTGGCCAACAAGCCGGTGCTGCACCGCAACCGCACCGAGGCCGCCAAGACGCTGGTGATCCTCGACGAGATCCACCACGGCGGCGACGCCCTGAGCTGGGGCGAGGGCATCAGGGAGGCGTTCGAGCCGGCCGCGCGCCGCCTCGCGCTGACCGGCACCCCCTTCCGCTCGGACACCTCCACCATCCCGTTCGTGCAGTACGTGGACGGGCCCGACGGGCTCTCCCGCTCGAAGGCGGACTACACGTACGGCTACGGGCCCGCGCTGCGGGACAACGTGGTGCGGCCGGTCATCTTCATGGCCTACTCGGGGCAGATGCGGTGGAAGACCTCGACGGGCGAGGTCATGGAGGCCCAGCTCGGCGAGGCGGCCACGAAGGACATCACCGCATCGGCCTGGCGGACCGCGCTGGACCCGCAGGGCGAGTGGATCCCCTCCGTGCTCAAGGCCGCGGACCAGCGCCTCACCGAGGTGCGGCGCAACGTGCCCGACGCCGGCGGCCTGGTGATCGCCTCGGACCACGAGGACGCCCGCGCCTACGCCGCCCAGCTCGAGGCGCTGACCGGCCAGAAGCCGGCCGTCATCCTCTCGGACGACAAGGGCGCCTCGGACCGCATCGACGAGTTCGCCGCCTCGGACGAGCGCTGGATGGTGGCCGTGCGCATGGTGTCCGAGGGCGTGGACGTGCCCCGACTCTGCGTGGGCGTCTACGCGACGTCCACGTCCACGCCGCTGTTCTTCGCGCAGGCCGTGGGCCGCTTCGTGCGATCGCGGCGCCGTGGGGAGACCGCATCCGTCTTCCTGCCCTCCGTGCCGCAGCTGATGCTCCTGGCCAACGAGATGGAGCTCGAGCGGGACCACGCCCTGGACCGACGCGAGGGCGCCGTCGAGGTGGAGGACCTCGAGGACGCCCCCGAGGAGGACCTCATCGCGCAGGCCAACCGGGAGGAGAAGGGGTCGGACTCCCTGACGGGCGCCAAGTTCGAGGCGCTCGAGTCCCGGGCGAGCTTCGACAAGGTGCTCTTCGACGGCGGCGAGTTCGGCCTCGGCGGCGCCGTGGGCTCGGCCGAGGAGCAGGACTTCCTCGGCATCCCCGGCCTGCTCGACGCCGACCAGGTCTCCGCCCTGCTGCGCCAGCGCCAGGCGGAGCAGGTCCAGCGCCGCCCGAAGGCCGCCGAGCCGAAGGAGCCGGCTGAGGTGGTGGACCACCGGCGCATGAAGGAGCTGCGCGCCGAGCTGTCCAAGCTGGTGTCGGCGTGGTCCGCGCGCTCGGGCACCCCGCACGGCGTGATCCACAACCGGCTCCGCGAGGTCAGCGGCGGCCCGGCAGTGGCCCAGGCGTCCCAGGACCAGCTGGAGAAGCGGATGTCCACGATCCGCGGGTGGTTCGTCGGGCGGAGGTGAGCCGCCGGAGGCGGCCCGGACAGGGCGGACCGCCGGACCGAGCCGTCCTCACCCAGGGCCGTCTGGACGTCTCGGTCGGCTGGATGCGGCTCGGCTCGACCGCGGGCGCTCAGCTCGGATGTCAGCACAGGGGGCGCAGGTACCGCTCGGGAGACGCGAGGAACGCGCGGTGGTGCCGGACGAACGGGAGGTCGTCGTAGGCCGTCGGCGTGATGCCGTCCTCGTCGAGCAGCAGGATCCGGGCTCCTGGCAGCGCCGCGAGCACGGGGGAGTGCGTGGACAGGACGACCTGGGATCCCGCCTCGACCATGATCCGCAGGTGGACCAGGAGCGCGAGGCAGCTCTCGAAGGACAGCGCGGACTCGGGCTCGTCGAGGATCCAGAGGCCGCGCACGCCGGCACGCTCCTCGCAGAACTGCAGGAACGCCTCGCCGTGGCTGCGCAGGTGCAGGGTCGATCCCGGAATCGTGGACTCCAGGTACGTGAACAGCCCGTACATGTTCTCGGCCCGCAGGAACACGCCGCCCCTGGGTGCTCCCGCCCCGCGCGCGAGCTGCAGGTGCTCGGCGAGGTCGGAGGAGGTCCGCCGCGTCTCGTGGAACACGTGGCGGGTGCCGCCCTCCGCGTTGAGGCCGAACGCCTCCGCGATCGCCTCGACGACCGTGGACTTCCCCGCCCCGTTCGCCCCGACGATCACGGTGGCGTCGCCGAGGTCGAGGCCGTGGTCCAGCAGGTGGCGCACCGCCGGGATGTCGGCAGGCCACACGGTCCGGTCGGCGGGGGAGAGCGGGTGCTCCGTCACCCGGCGCACGGGGCGGTCCCAGGCGCGCGTGTCCGGCGCGTCGTCCCGGGCCATCCGGCTCAGAGCTCCTCGGCGAGCTCCAGCACGGCCCCGGCGGCCTCCATCTCGTGGAGGGCCGCCTGGCCTGCGGCCTCGTCCACGGCCGCGCACAGGTCGGTCAGCACCGTCACCTCGTAGCCGGCGTCCACAGCGTCCAGGACGGTGGCCCGCACGCAGTGGTCGGTGGCGAGGCCGACGACGGTCAGCGCCTCCACCTCCTGATCGCGCAGCCACTCGTCCAGGCCCGGAGCGCCCTCGGCGACGGCGCGGGCCGCCCCCTGGGTCGCGCCGTGGGGGCCGGCCGGGGCGCCGGCCTCGTCACCGGACCGGACGGCGTCGGGCTCCCCGAGGAAGCCCTCGAAGCCGGAGTACGCGGCGGTGCGGGCGCCTTTGAGGAACTCCGCCTCCACATACTCGGCGTCCAGGTCCGGGTGCAGCTCGGCGCCGCGGGTGCCGGCCACGCAGTGCACGGGCCACGTGGCGCGGAAGTCGGGCTCCTCGCCCTCGGACGCGAAGTGCGTGCCAGGATCCACGTGCCAGTCGCGCGTGGCGACGACGGCGGTGTAGCGGTCCACGTGCTCGTCCAGGTGCTCGCTGATCGCCGCGGCGACGGCGGCGCCGCCCGTGACGGCGAGCGATCCGCCCTCGCAGAAGTCGTTCTGGACGTCGACGATGATCAGGGCGCGGGTGAGGTCGGGCATGTCAGTGCTCCTGGATGAGGGTGGGGATCGCGGGCTCGCCGGACTGCAGCCGAGCGACGTTCGGCGGCAGCTCGCGCAGGGAGGCGGCGTGGCGCTCGGCGGCGCGGGTCACGGCCTCGGGGCCGGTCCAGCCGGGCAGCAGCTCGCCGTCACGGACGAACTCCTGGATGAGCGGACGGTCGTCGGCGTCCGCGTCGGGGCCGCGGTTGACGCCCACGAGCTCGGCGACAGCGCGGCCGCGCGCGTCGCGGCGGCGGGCGGCCTCCTTGCGGCCGCCCAGGGACGCCTTGCCCGAGGAGGCCTTCGCGACGTCGACCCACGCGCCGTCGTCGTCATGGCGGGAGACGAGCTTGTAGACCATGGAGGCGGTGGGCACGCCCGAGCCGGTGACCAGCCGCGTGCCGACGCCGTAGGAGTCCACGGGCGCGGAGCGCAGCGCCGCGATCGCGTACTCGTCCAGGTCGGAGGTGACCAGGATCCCGGTCTCCGTGTTGCCCAGCTCGTCGAGGAGCTCGCGCACGTGGTGGGCCTGCTGCACGAGGTCGCCGGAGTCGAGGCGGACGTTCTTCAGGTCCGGCCCGGCCACCTCGACGGCGGTGCGCACGCCGGCGTCGATGTCATAGGTGTCCACGAGGAGGGTGGTGGCGGCGCCGAGGGCGTCCACCTGCGCCTCGAAGGCGGCACGCTCCGAGTCGTGCAGGAGCGTGAAGGAGTGCGCCGCCGTGCCCACGGTGCGGATCCCGTAGCGGCGGCCGGCCTCGAGGTTGGAGGTGGCCGCGAAGCCGGCGATGACCGCGGCGCGGGCGGCGGCGACGGCGGACTCCTCGTGCGTGCGCCGCGAGCCCATCTCGATGCACGGGCGGCCGCCGGCGGCCGCGGTCATGCGGGAGGCGGCGGAGGCGACCGCGGAGTCGTAGTTGAGGATGGAGAGGAGATAGGTCTCGAGGATGCACGCCTCGGCGAAGGTGGACTCCACCTGCAGCAGCGGGGAGTGCGGGAAGTAGGCCTCGCCCTCGGCGTAGCCCGTGATGTCCCCGGAGAAGCGGAAGTCCGCGAGCCAGGACAGCGTGGCGTCGTCCACCACGGAGTTGTCCGCGAGGTGGTCCAGCTCAGCGGTGGCGAAGCGGAAGCGGCTCAGTCCCTCCAGCGCGCGGCCCGTGCCGGCCACCACGCCGTAGCGGCGGCCGTCGCCCAGGCGGCGGGTGAACAGCTCGAAGCGGCTGCGCCGGTGCGCGGTGCCCGCCTTCAGCGACGCCTGGAGCATGGTCAGCTCGTACTGGTCCGTCATGAGGGCGGTGGGGATGCGCCAGTCGTCCACGCAGGCCTCCACGGAGGCGGCGGGGCGGGGGCTCTTCGCGGTGGTCTCGCTCACGTGGCCACCCTACCGAACGGGGCGGGCGGCCCCGCCAGGGGCACGGGTCCGTAGACTGGACGGCATGCCCGCCCCCGATGCCCCCGCCTCCGGCACGGACACGGCCCTGCTCGAGCGTCCCCGGGAGGACCTCGGCGCGGACCGCCCGTGGAACACGGTGGTGTGGAACGACCCCGTGAACCTGATGAGCTACGTGGCCTACGTGTTCCGCTCCCACTTCGGCTACTCGGCCGCCAAGGCCGAGGCCCTCATGCTCGAGGTCCACGAGCGCGGGCGCTCCGTGGTGTCCACCGGCTCGCGGGAGAGCGCGGAGGTCCACGTGAACGCGATGCACGGGTTCGGCCTGTGGGCGACGCTCGAGCAGGCAGAGGACTGAGGAGGGCCATGGCACAGAGGTTCCGCTGGACGCGGCGCGGCTACGTCGCGCAGCTGGAGAAGCCGGAGGTCCGCCTGCTGCGCGGCCTCGTCAAGGACGTCGTCACCCTCCTGGAGAACCGCCAGGACGAGGTCCGCGCCCACGACGACGCCGACGTCGTCTCGGCCGAGCACCCCGCCGCCGGCGCCGCGGCAGCCTCCGACGCCCCCGCGGCGGAGCAGGCGGCCGCCGCGGACTCCACGGGGAAGGAGGCGGGCCCCGCGGCCGGCCTCTCCGAGGAGGACACCGCGTTCTGGGACCTCGTCGCGGGGCTCCACCTCTCCGCCGACCCGCGGCCGCGCCGCGCCGCGCCGACCGACGCCGCCGTCGCCCGCCTGCTGCCCGAGGCCCTGGCCGACGCGGACCCGGACGAGCAGGCGGAGCACCGCGCGCTCACCGAGGACGCGCTCACCGCCGCCAAGCTCGACGACGCGCGCCGGGCGCTCGCGGCCCTCCAGTCCACGCAGGTCACCCTGCCCCACGCCGACGCGCCCGCGTTCGCGCGGGCCCTGAACGACGTCCGCCTCGTGCTCGCCACGCGCCTGGGCGTGGCCACCGAGGAGGACGCCCGGCGCGTGCACGCCGTGGACGACTGGCGCCGCGCCGAGGACGTCGAGTCCACGATGGCGCTGCTCTACAACTTCACCTCGTGGCTCCTGGAGACCCTCATGGACGAGATGCTGACCGAGCTGCCCGCCGAGGGCACGGACGGGGAGGACGCATGAGCCGGCCCCACGCGGACGCCGCGTCCCCGATCGGCGTGTTCGACTCCGGCGTGGGCGGTCTGACCGTGGCGCGCGCGATCATGGACCAGCTGCCCCACGAGTCCATCCTCTACGTGGGGGACACGGCCCACTCCCCGTACGGCCCCCGGCCCATCGCGCAGGTGCGCGCGCTCGCGCTCGGCATCATGGACGAGCTGGTGGACGCGGGCGTGAAGGCCCTCGTCATCGCGTGCAACTCCGCCTCGGCCGCGGTGCTGCGCGACGCGCGGGAGCGCTACACGGGCCGGCTCGGCATCCCGGTGGTGGAGGTCATCCAGCCGGCCGTGCGCCGCGCGGTGGCCGCCACCCGCAACGGGCGGATCGGCGTGATCGGCACGCAGGCCACCGTGGGCTCCCGCGCCTACGAGGACTCCTTCTCCGCGGCGCCGCACCTGAGCGTCACGAGCGCGGCGTGCCCGCGGTTCGTGGAGTTCGTGGAGGCCGGGATCACCACGGGCCCCGAGCTGCTGGCCACCGCGGAGGAGTACGTCGCCCCGCTCAAGGCGGCGGAGGTGGACACGCTCGTGCTCGGCTGCACCCACTACCCCCTGCTGACGGGGGCCCTGTCCCTCGTGATGGGGGAGGACGTCACCCTCGTCTCCTCCGCCGAGGAGACCGCGAAGGACCTGTACCGGGCGCTCGTGCGCCACGGCATCGAGCACCCGCACTCGGCGGCCGGCTCCGGCCAGTCCGCCTCCCACCGGTTCATGTCCACGGGCGACCCCCGGCACTTCCAGGCGCTCGCCCGCCGCTTCCTCGGCCCCGAGGTGGAGTCCGTGGCCCGCATGGACACGGTGCGGGAGCGCTACCCCACGGCCGCTCTCGCGCAGCTGACGCCCGACCTGATCGCCCGTCTGGACTCCGAACGAAGGGGCACGCCGTGAAGCTGACCATCATCGGGGCCTCCGGCTCCTTCCCCGGCCCCGGCTCGCCGGCCTCGTGCTACCTGGTCTCCGCCCAGGGCGTGGCGGCGGACGGCGTGACCCCGCGGACGTGGCGGATCCTGCTGGACCTCGGCAACGGCTCGCTCGGCGTGCTCCAGCGCTACATCGGCCTCGAGGACCTCGACGGGGTCATGCTCTCCCACCTGCACCCGGACCACTGCATGGACCTGTGCGGCCTGCACGTGGCCATCCGCTGGAACCCGGAGGGCTGGACCGCGGGCCGCGTGCCCGTCTACGGACCGGCCGCCACCGCCGACCGGCTCGCCGAGGCCTACGGGATGGACCCGGATCCGGGCATGCGGGAGGACTTCGACTTCCGCGTGTGGCAGGCCGGGAGCACCGTCTCCTTCGGCCCGTTCCGCATCACCCCCGTGCCGGTACGCCACCCCATCGACGAGGCCTACGCCCTGCGCGTGGAGGCCGACGAGGTGGACGCCACCGGCGCCGTCGTCACCCGCGTGCTCACGTACTCGGGCGACACGGACACGTGCGAGGGGCTGGTGGAGGCCGCGCGGGACGCGGACATGTTCCTGTGCGAGGCGGCCTTCCACGAGGGCCGAGACGACGGGATCGACGGGGTCCACCTGACCGGCCGCCGGGCCGGGCGGATGGCGACCGAGGCGGGTGCCCGCCGCCTCCTGCTGACCCACCTGCCCGTGTGGAACGACCCCCAGCGGGCCGCCGCCGAGGCACGCGAAACGTACGAGGGCCCGCTCGCCGTCGCGGTCTCCGGGCTGAGCTACGGCGTCTGAGGGCCCGCCTAGACTGAGGGGCATGAGCGTTCCCGCACCGAACTCCCGCCAGGACGGCCGCGCCGTCGACGAGCTGCGTCCCATCACGATCACGCGGGGCTGGTCCCGGCAGGCCGAGGGCTCGGCCCTCATCGAGTTCGGGGACACGCGCGTGCTCTGCACCGCCTCCTTCACCGAGGGTGTGCCGCGCTGGCTCAAGGGCGAGGGCACCGGCTGGGTCACCGCCGAGTACGCGATGCTCCCGCGCGCCACCTCCGAGCGCAACCAGCGCGAGTCCATCAAGGGCAAGATCGGCGGGCGCACCCATGAGATCTCCCGCCTGATCGGCCGCTCGCTGCGCGCCGTGATCGACCTGGACGCCCTGGGGGAGAACACGATCGTCCTGGACTGCGACGTGCTGGACGCCGACGGCGGCACCCGCACCGCCGCCATCACCGGCGCCTACGTGGCGCTCGCCGAGGCCGTGGGCTGGGCGCAGCGCCAGGGGATCCTGCGCAAGGACGCCACGGTCCTCAAGGACTCCGTGGCCGCCGTGTCCGTGGGCATCATCGACGGCACGCCGATGCTGGACCTGCCCTACGTGGAGGACGTCAAGGCCGAGACGGACATGAACGTGGTGGTCACCGGCTCGGGGACCTTCGTCGAGGTGCAGGGCACCGCCGAGGGCGCTCCCTTCGACCGCGCCGAGCTGGACGCCCTCCTCGACCTCGCGCTCCTGGGCACCACCGAGCTCGCCCGCATCCAGGCGCAGACCCTCGCCGCGCACGCCGCCGGGGCCGACGCGTGAGCGCAGGGGAGACGACCCGGGTGCCCGAGGGCGCCCGCGTGGTGCTCGCCACCCGCAACGCCGGCAAGGTCCGGGAGCTGCGCCAGCTTCTCGCCGGCGCCGTGCCGGGCCTGGACGTGGACGCCGCCGTCGTGGACGCGGGCGCCGTGGGCGCCCCGGACGTCGTGGAGGATGGGGTCACCTTCGAGCAGAACGCCCTCAAGAAGGCTCGCGCGGTGGCGGCCCACACCGGCCTGATCGCCGTGGCGGACGACTCCGGTCTCGCCGTGGACGTGCTCGGCGGGGCGCCCGGCATCTTCTCCGCCCGCTGGTCCGGGGCCCACGGGGAGGACCGGGCCAACCTCGAGCTCCTGCTCGCGCAGCTGGCGGACGTCCCGGATGCGCACCGCGGCGCCGAGTTCGTGTGCGCCGCGGCGCTCGCGGTGCCCAGCACGCCGGACGCGCGGGGCGTGCACAGCATCCACTTCACCCACGTGGAGCACGGCCGCCTGCGCGGCACCGTGCTGCGCGCGCCCGTCGGGGAGGGCGGGTTCGGCTACGACCCGATCCTGCGCCCCACCGGCCGGGACGAGTCCACGGCCCAGCTCAGCTCCGCCGAGAAGAACGCGATCAGCCACCGCGGCCACGCGTTCCGGGCGCTCCTGCCGTACCTGGTGGACGCCCTGGCCGCCCGCTCGTGAGCGGCGGCCCGGGGGTCCCCGTGGCGGGGCACGCGGGACTGGACTTCACCGCGATCGACTTCGAGACGGCCAACGGCTTCCGGGGCTCGCCGTGCGCCGTGGGCCTCGTCCGCGTGCGGGACGGCCGCATGGTGGAGCGGGCCTCGTGGCTCGTGCGCCCGCCGGCCGGCTTCGACCGCTTCGACCCGCGCAACGTGCGGATCCACGGGATCACCCCGGACCAGGTGGGCGGCGCCCCGCGCTTCGCGGAGGTCTTCGACGACCTCGCGGCGTTCGTCGGCGCCGACGTGCTCGTGGCCCACAACGCCCGGTTCGACCTCGGCGTCATCGAGTCCGCCCTCGAGGTCTCGGGCCGCGACGTGCCCACGCTGGACTACGCGTGCAGCCTGATGCTGGCCCGCAGGGCCTACGACCTGCCCTCCTACGCCCTGCCCTCGGCCGCGCGCGAGGCGGGGTTCACGCCGGGCCGCCACCACGACGCGCTCGCGGACGCCGAGGCCTGCGCGGCCATCCTCATCGACGTCGCCCGGCGGTCGCCGGGCACGGAGCAGGCACCGGAGACGGGCACGACGGCGGCCCCGTCCGTCCGGCGCATCGACGCGCTCGTGCGCGACCACGGCCTCGCCGTGGGCCGACTCGAGGGGCGCCCCCACGGCGTCGGTGAGGAGTCCCGGGCGACCCGTCAGGCGCGCCTGACGGCGGGCGTGTTCGACGCGCTCGTGCCCCTGCGGGACGAACGGGAGATGCCCGACTTCATGCGCTGGCCGCAGGAGGGGGCCAACCCCGTGCCGAACCCGGACGCGGACCCCTCCCACCCGCTGTTCGGCCAGACGGTGGTGTTCACCGGCGGGATCGGGATGTCCCGTCAGGCCGCGAAGGAGCGGGCGGCCGCGTTCGGCGCGCAGACCGCCAGTCGCGTCTCGGCGCAGACCACCATGCTCGTGGTGGGCGACGGCTTCGAGGCGTCCGACGTGGTGGGCGGCACCCCGGCGGCGGCCACCCCCGCCCTCACACACCGCAAGACGAAGGACGCCCTGCGCCGCCGTGCGGCGGGCCAGCCTGTCGCGCTCGTGTCGGAGGCGGAGTTCCTGCAGATGCTCGACGAGAACTGGCACGGCCCCGCCCGCTGACTCGGCGCACCGGACCGTGGGGGAGGGCCGGACGCTCAGGTGGTGGCGGCGCTCCAGCGGCGCGCGGCCTCGATCACCACGCCGCGCTCGGCGATCCACGCGGGCACGCACGCGGCCGCGGCGTCGGAGGTCGGGTCGACGTCGGCCTCCGCACCGAGGACGGCCAGGCCGTGGCGCGCCCCGAGCAGCTGGCCGGCGAGGGAGGCGGTGGAGTCCGAGTCGCCGCCGTGGTTCACGCCGATCCGCAGCGCGAGCGCGAGCGCCGCCTCCGGACCGTCCGCGACCCGGTCCGCCACGAGGGCCGCGAAGACCGCGATGGCCAACGCCTCCTCGGCGACCCAGCCCTCGCCGAGCGCGAGCGGCAGCGAACCGGGCGCGCCCAGGTCTCCGTCGTCGCGGGAGGCCGCCTGCGCGAGGCGCTCCGCGGCCTCGAGCGCGGCGGCGGTCTCCAGGCCGTCCTCGCCGGCGTCCTCCACCCAGGCGCGGGCGTGCGCGACGGCGTCGGGGAGCGTCGCGCCGCGCAGCAGGGCGGCGATCACGAGCGCGTGCGTCGCGGCGCTGACCCACGCGGTGGGGTGGCCGTGCGTGAGCACGGCGCCCTGGCGCGCGAACGAGGCGACGTGGTGGTCCTCGAGCCCCGGGACCATGCCGTACGGGGCCGAGCGCATCACCGTGCCGCACCCCTTCGACTCCGGGTTGTGGGGGTCCCCGGGAAGGCCCATGCCGGGATCCGCCAGCCCTGACAGGCACGCGTTGCCCGGGGCCTGCTGGACGCGCAGCTCCTCGTGCTCGTCGATCCACCGGCCGGGCACCGGCGGGGCGCCCTCGGGCAGCGAGCCGCGCTGGGTGGCGTACCAGCGCAGGCATGCGAGCCACACGCACGCGGCCGCGTCCGAGGCCTGGCCGGCGTTCTGCCACTCGATCCACTCGAGGAGGCCGTCGAGCACGTAGAGGGTCATCTGGGTGTCATCCGTGATCGGGAGGGAGCGGGCCCCGTCCAGCGCCATGAGCGTGACCGCGTCCGTCACGCCGGAGGGGCCGAGCTGCGCCGTGATGCCGGACGCGGGCGTGAACTCGACGACGCCGCCGAGCGCGTCTCCGGCCGCGCCGGCCGCGAGGAGGGCGAGGACGCGGCGGGCGTGCTCGTCGGCGGGGAGGGCGGGCGCGGCGGCGGGCGTGGGGGCCTGCTCAGAGGTCTGCTCGGACATGCGCTCATCGTACGAGGCGGACCGGATGCTCCTCCCGTGTCCGGCGTCTTCCTAGAGTGGGTCGCATGAAGCTCCTCCACACGTCCGACTGGCACCTCGGGCGCTCCTTCCACGGCACCGGACTGCTCGACGCCCAGGCTCAGGTCCTCGACGTCCTGCTGGACACCGTCCGGGAGCACCGGGTGGACGCCGTCCTGCTGGCCGGGGACGTCTACGACCGCGCGCTCCCGCCGGCGGACGCGGTCCGGCTGCTCGATCGCGCGCTGAGGCAGATCCGGGCTGCGGGCGCCGAGGTCGTCCTGACCAGCGGCAACCACGACTCCGCGGTGCGGCTCGGCTTCGGCGGCGGCCTCATGGAGGCCGCGGGGGTCCACGTGCGCGCGGACGCGGCGGACCTGGCGCGCCCGGTGCTGCTGCGGCAGAGGCACGACGACGGCGCGCGCGGCGAGGGGGAGCCCGGGCAGACGGTGGCCGTGTATGGGGTGCCGTTCCTCGAGCCACGCCATCAGGGCCAGGCGTGGGAGGTGGAGCCGAACCACACGGCCGTCATGACCGAGGCCGTCCGTCGCATCCGGGAGGACCTCGAGGCCAGGCGCGCCGAGAGCGCGAGCCCGGTCGCGGGCGTCGTCATGGCGCACCTGTTCGCCGCGGGCGGGCACGGCTCGGAGAGCGAGCGGGACATCGGGGAGGGTGAGCACGTCGAGCATCCGGGCGGGACGCCTGAGGCCCTTGTGGGGACGCTCGGCCAGGTGCCGGTGTCCGTGTTCGCGGGGCTGGACTACGTCGCCCTGGGCCACCTGCACGGGCGGCAGCGCCTCGCCGATCACGTGCGCTACTCCGGCTCCCCGCTGCCCTACTCCTTCTCCGAGGCGAACCACCGCAAGGGGGCGTGGCTGGTCACGGTCGAGGGCGGGGCCGTGCGCGCCGTCGAGGCCGTGGACTGGGAGGCCGGCCGCCGGCTGGCGGTCATCGCCGGGCCCCTCGACGCGCTGCTGGGCTCGGCCGAGTTCGCCCACGCCGAGGACCGCTGGGTGCAGGCGACCGTCACCGACGACGAGCGGCCCGAGCGCGCCCTCGAGCGCCTCAAGACGCGCTTCCCGCACGTCCTCGTGTTCCGGCACGAGCCCGCGGGCGGGAGGAGGACGCGCGAGCGCACCTACGCGGACGCGCTCCGCCAGGCCCCCTCAGCCCTCGCGCTGACCACTGGGTTCGTGGACCACGTGCGGGAGCGCGCGGCCAGTCCGGCCGAGGCGGCCCTGCTCCAGGACGCCCTCGAGGCGTCGCGACTCGCGGAGGTGCGCGCATGAGGATCCACCGGATGCGGCTGCAGGGGCTCGGCCCCTATGCGGACCGCCAGGACGTCGACTTCGCCGCGCTGAACGCCGCGGGCCTCTTCCTGCTCGACGGCCCCACGGGCGCCGGCAAGTCCACCATCCTCGCCGCGCTCTGCTATGCCCTGTACGGCTCGGTGCCGGGCGGCCGCTTGCCCGAGTCCCTCGTCACCACGCTGCGCGAGCCCGGGGCCGTGACGCCCGAGGTGCTCCTGGAGTTCTCGGTGCAGGGCCGCCGCTTCGAGGTGCTCCGCTCCCCGAAACACCTGCGGAAGAAGAAGAAGGGTGACGGCCTGACCTCCACGCAGGCCGCGGTGTCCCTGCGCGAGCACGCGGAGGGGCAGTGGGGCGCCCCGCTGACCCGCGCGGACGAGGTGGGCCAGCTGATCGCCTCCGTCATGCACCTGGACGCCGATCAGTTCATGCAGGTCGTCCTGCTGCCCCAGGGCCAGTTCGCGCAGTTCCTCACCGCCACGTCGGACGACCGCCGGGCCCTGCTGCGCCGCCTCTTCGGCACGCAGCGCTTCGACGGCGTCGAGGAGCATCTCAAGGGGGAGGCCTCCCGCCTGGACGGAGCCGTCGCCGCGGACGCCGCGATCGCCGACGCCGCGCGCGCCCAGCTGCGCGACGCGATGCGCGAGGAGCTCGGCGAGGACTGGCCCGCGCCCGAGCCGCACCCCGAGACGGACGAGGGCCTCCTGGACCTCGCCGTGCGGCGGGCCGATGCCGCGCGGGAGGCGGCCGGAGCCGGACTCACCGCGGCCCACACGGCGGAGCGGGACGCCCGCGCCGCCGTGCGCGCGCTCGAGCGCACGGCGGCCTCCCTCGCGGCCGCGGCCGGATGGTCGGACCGTCTCTCCGTGCACGAGGCCTCCGCGCGGGAGACCGGGGAGGCCCGTGCCGCGGTGCTCGCCCATGAGCGGGCGGGCCGCGTGCTCGCCGCGGCCGCGCGTGCCCGGCGCGCCGAGCACGCGGAGCACGCCGAGGGCGAGCGCGCGGCCACGGCGGCGGCCGGGGTCGCCGCCGAGCCGTTGGCCGCCTCGTGGCTCGGCGAGGCGTCCGGGGAGGGCGAGCAGGACGAGGTCGCCGGTGCCACGGTGTCGGTCGCCCGCACCGCGCTGCAGCGGGCGGACCGCGCGGCGGACGCCGTCGAGGCCGCCGTGAAGGACCGCGCCCGGATGGCGAGGCTCGAGGAGGAGCAGGCCGCCGGCGGCGCCCGGCACGAGGCGATCGACGGGGAACGTGCGGCGGGGGCTCACGAGCGAGAGGCGCGTGCCACGGCGATCGCGGCCGCGCGGGAGGCTGTCGAGTCGGGTGGGGCCCGGCTCGGCGCCCGCGCGGCCGTCGACCGCCGGGCGGAGGAGGCCCGCACGCGGTGTGCCGCGGCCGGACTGGCGGAGGAGCGTCGTGCCGCCGCCGAGAGGGCCCGCGTCGATCACGAGAGGCTCGTCGCGCGGGAGCGCGCGGCCGCGGAGAAGCACGTGGGGCTGCTGCGCTCGCGCTACGAGCAGGCGGCGTCCGAGCTCTCGGAGCAGCTCGTCGCGGGGGAGCCCTGCGCGGTGTGCGGGTCCCCGGCGCACCCGCGTCCGGCGCCCGCAGCCGCGACCTCGGTGACCGAGGCCGACGTCGCCGCCGCGGAGAAGGCACGGGACCGTGCCGGCGCCGCGGCCGCCCAGGCCGAGGCCGCCCGGGAGCGGGCCGAGTCCGCCCTGAGAGAGGCCCGGGACGCCGCCGGCGGGCTCGGCGTGGAGGAGGCCGAGGCGGCCCTGGGTGCCGCCGAGGCCGAGCAGGCCGACCTCGCCGCCGTCGCCAAGGCCCTGGCCGCGGACCGCCGGACCCTGACGAAGCTCGAGACGGCGCAGACCGCGGCGGAGTCGGCGGACGCCGCCCTCGCGCTCGAGGCCGAGCGCCTCGAGGAGGCCACGGCGCGGCGCGCCGAGCGGCTCCTCGAGCTGCGGGCCGCGGTCGAGGCCGCCCAGGCCGACGCCGAGGACCTGGACGTCCGCCGCGGCCAGGTCGGCGGCGCCCGCCGTGCCCTGCGCGCCCTCGCCGACGCGGCCGAGGCGCAGGCGCGTGCCGCCGCCGTGCGCGCGGAGACCGCGGAGGCCCTCGCCGCCGCCCTCGCCGCGGAGGACTTCACCGGTGCCGAGGCGGCGGCGCAGGCACGGCTCGACGACGACGACGCGAGCGCCCTCACCGCTCGGGTGCGCGCGTGGGACGAGGAGGGCGCCCGCCTGGCCGAGCTCGGAACCACCGAGCTCGTCGCCGAGGGCCGTGCCCTCGGCGAGGCCGGCACCGCCGCCCCGACCCAGGAGGAGAGCGCCGCCGCGGCCGAACGCCTCGCCGCCGCCGAGGCGGCCAGCGCGAAGCGGGCCACCGCCGTCGGCAGGCTGGACACCCTGGTGGCGACGGTGCGCCGTCAGTCCGCGGCGCTGACCGACGTGCTGGGCCGCTCCGCGGCGCTCATCGAGGAGCACCGCACGGTCACGCAGCTGCTCGCGCTCGTGCGCGGGGGCGGGGAGAACCGCCTCAAGATGCCGCTGACCAGCTACGTGCTGGCCGGCCGGCTCGAGGAGGTCGCCGCGGCGGCGAGCGAGCGCCTGCTGGCCATGACGGATGCCCGGTACAGCATCGAGTACTCGGACGCCGTGGGCGGCCGCGGCAACAAGGGCCTGGAGCTCGTGGTCCGTGACCACTACGTCGACGAGACGCGGCACCCCTCCACGCTCTCGGGCGGGGAGACGTTCATGGCCTCGCTGGCCCTGGCCTTGGGCCTCGCGGACACGGTGCAGGCGGAGTCCGGCGGCATCGAGCTGGACACGCTCTTCGTGGACGAGGGCTTCGGCTCGCTGGACTCCGAGACGCTCGACGACGTGCTGGACGTCGTGGACTCCCTGCGCTCGGGCGGGCGCACGGTGGGGCTCGTCTCCCACGTGGACCGCATGAAGCAGGAGATCGGCGTGCGCCTCGAGGTCCGCAAGGACCGCCGCGGCTCGAGCCTCGCCGTCCACGAAGGGACCTGAGGGAGCCGCCCGACGGGCGAGGAGCCGACCGCGCAGCGGTCGACCCCTCGTCCTGCGCCGTCGCGCGGCGCCTCGGGCACGGTGGCGTCTCAGGCCCGGCGGCGCCGCCGTCCGGCCATCCCGGCCAGCCCCGCCCGGAGGCGGGAGGGCAGGCCACGGCGACCTCCGCCGCCGGAGGCCGAGGAGCCCGCCCCGGCCGAGGACCCCACTGCCGACGAGCCGTCGGCCCCCGGCACCCCGGCCTGGCCGGCACGCTGCCCGGCCGCGGCCCGTTCTGCCTCCGCCGCACGGCGCTCGGCGTCGATCCGCTCCCGCTCCTCGGCCTCGGCCGCCCGGCGCTCCTCGAGCTCGGCCACGCGGCGCCGCTCGCCCCGGGACTCGATCATGCGGTAGAGGACCGGCACCAGCACGAGCGTGAGCAGCGTGGAGGAGACCAGGCCGCCCACCACGGCCACGGCGAGCGGCTGGGACATGAAGCCCGCGTGGCCGGTGATCCCGAGCGCCGTGGGCATCATGGCGAGCACCGTGGCCAGCGCCGTCATCACCACGGGGCGCACGCGGTTGAGCGCGCCGAGCTCGATGGCCTCGTCCAGCGGCATGGCGTGGTCCCGCCGGTACTGGTTGATGAGGTCGATCAGCACGATCGCGTTGGTCACCACGATGCCGATGAGCATGAGCACGCCGATCATGGTGGGCAGGCCCAGCGCGGTCCCCGTGACCAGCAGCGCCAGGACGACGCCCGTGGCGGCGAACGGGATGGACACGAGCAGCACGAGCGGCTGGCGCAGCGAGTTGAACGTGGCCACCAGGACCACGTACACCACCGCGATCGCGGCCAGGAGCGCGAGCCCCAGGTCCCGGAACGTCTGCTCCTGCTGGGTGGCCGCTCCGCCGATGGTGGCCGTGGCCCCCTCGGGCAGCTCGAGGCCGTCGAGGGCCTCGCCCACGCCCCGGGAGACCGCGCCGAGGTCCTGCCCCTCGGGCTTCACGCTCACCACGGCGGTGCGCTCGCCGTTGGAGGAGGTGACACTCGCGGGCACCTCGCGCTGGGACACCGCGGCGAGCTCCTCGAGCGGCACGGGGCCCTGCGGGGTCTGCACCGGGACGGCGCGCAGCTCGTCGAGGGTCTCCACGGGCTCCGGGTCGCCCAGCCGCACCGTGTACTCCTGGAAGCCGAACCGCACGTCGCCCACCGGCAGGGCCTGCAGCGCACCGGCCACCTGGCCCGAGACGGCCTCCTCGGTCAGGCCCCGCTCGGCGGCGGCCTGGGTGTCCACGTCCACCTGGAAGGTGGGGCGGGTGTCCGAGGCGGGCGTGCTGACCTCCCGCGCCCCCTCGACGCCGCGCAGCCGCTCGGCCACCGTGTTCGCGGCCTCGTCGAGGGCCTCGGGCGAGGAGGCGCGCACGGACACGTCGATGTCCTGCGAGCCGCCGGGGCCCTGCTGGCTCGAGAGGGACACCTCGCCCACGCCCTCGAGCGCGGCCAGGCCCTGCCGCACGGTGTCCTGCAGGGCCTCCTGGTCCGCGTCCTCGTCCGTGACGACCGTGAACTGGGCGCTGTCCGCGGCACCGCCGGCGCCGAAGAAGCTTCCCTGGCCGCCCGCCGTGAACTGCACGGTCTCCACGCCCTCGGTGTCCATCAGGGACTGCTCGACCTTCTCGGCCGCCGCAGCGGTGGCCTCCAGCGAGGTGCCCCGCCTCTGCTGAGCGGTGACCACGAAGGAGTTCTGCCCGGAGTCGCCGAGCAGGTTGGTGGGGACCAGGGGCAGCAGCGCCGCGGTGCCCGCCAGGAGCACGACGGCGGCCGCGAGGGTGGTCTTGGCGTGCCGCTGGGTCCAGCGCAGTGCGGGGCGGTACGCGTCCGTGAGCCACGAGCGGTGCGCCGTCGGACGGGCGTCGGCGGCCTGGCGCGGCGCGTCCGCGGCACGCCGCGGGGCGCGCAGGAACCACCAGCACAGCACCGGGATGATCGTGAGCGCCACCAGGAGGGAGGCGAGCAGGGCGATCGTCGTCGTGACCGCGAAGGGGCGGAACAGCTCGCCGGCCAGGCCGCCCACGAACCCGATGGGCAGGAACACGGCCACGGCGACGAGGGTGGACGCGGTGACCGCGGTGGCCACCTCCCGCGTGCCCTCGAGGATGGCGGTGCGCCGGTCCTCGCCCAGGCTCAGGTGCCGCCGGATGTTCTCGACGACGACGATCGCGTCGTCCACGACGCGGCCGATCGAGATGGTGAGCGCACCGAGGGTGAGGGTGTTCAGCGAGTAGCCGGCCACGCTCACGCCGATCAGCGCGGCCAGCAGGGAGAGCGGGATGGACACGGCCGTGACGAGCGTGGAGCGGGCCGAGAGGAGGAAGACGGCGATCACGAGGACCGCGAAGGCCAGGCCCAGCATGCCCTCCACGAGAAGGCTGTCGATGGACTGCTGGATGAACGGCGCCTGGTCGAACACGACCGCGAGATGGGATCCGCCGCCCAGGAGGGACTCGAGCTCCGGCATCGTGTCGCGCACCGCCTGGGAGACGGCCACGAGGTCGGCGTCCGGGATCGCCGTGACGGAGAGCGAGAGCGTGTCCGCGCCGTCGGTGCGGGCCACGGAGGTGGGGTCCTCGGCGGCGAGGCTCACCTCGGCGACCTCCGACAGCGGCCGGGGGGTGCCCTCGGAGGAGGCTGCGGGGGCGGCCGGCGCCGCGCCGGTCCCGGGGGCGGTGGCCTCATCGGGCGTCGTCGTGCCCGGGGCGGGCGGTCCGCCGCCCCCGACGCCGGAGGTCTCGCCCGCGGACCCGGAGTCCGACCCGGAGCCGGGGGTGACGGTCACCTGGGAGAGCTCCTCGAGGGACTCGACCGGGGAGCCGGCCTGGACCGGATAGGTGATCTCGTCCTGCGTGACCTGGCCGATGGGGAACAGGCCGGCGTTCTCCTCCAGGGCCGTGGTGATGTCCTGGGTGGTCATCCCGGTGGCGGCGAGGGCCTGCTGGTCCGGCACGACGGAGACGTACTCCTCGGTGCCGCCGATCACCTGGGCGCCGCGGACGCCGTCGAGCTTCTGCAGGCGGGGCGCCACCACGTCCTCGGCCCGGCGGCGCAGCTCGTTGAGGTCCTCGTCCCCGGAGAGCGCGAGGAAGACCACCGGGAAGTCGGAGACCGACCCCGCGAAGGAGGTGGTCTCGGTCTCCTCCGGCAGCTGGGCGCCGAGGTTGGAGATCACGCGGTCCACCTGGGAGCGCGCCCGGTTGAGATCCGTGCCGTACTCGAAGCGAAGCTGCACGCTGTTGAAGGAGGAGCGCGACGTGGACTGGGAGGACTCGAGCCCCTCGACGGCCTGCAGGGCCGTCTCGAGGGGCTCGCCCACCGTGGCGTCCACCACCTCCGGGCTCGCGCCCGGGTAGGTGGTGGACACCGAGATGACGGGCAGCTCGAGGGACGGGATGAGCTCCCGCTTGAGCTGACCGGCGGAGATGACGCCGAACACCGCGACGAACACGGTGATGAGCGCCACAAGCGCCCGCTGCGACAGTGAGAACCGGGCGAGCGCTCCCATGGTCGGTCAGCCGAGCTGCAGCGTGGACGCGGTGGCCTCGGTGACCTCGCGGAGCAGCTCCGGCTCCTCGTTGAGGGTGTGGCCCAGCGACGGGATGAGCTCCTTGAGGGTGGAGTCCCATGCGCCCATCTTGGCGGGGAAGCAGCGCTCGAGCAGCTTCACCATGATGGGGGCGGCGGTGGAGGCGCCCGGGGACGCGCCCAGCAGGCCGCCGAGGGAGCCGTCCGCGTGGGTGACGACCTCGGTGCCGAACTGCAGCACGCCGCCGAAGCGGCCCTTCTTCTTCATCACCTGCACGCGCTGGCCGGCGGTGATCAGCTCCCAGTCGGAGCCCTCGGCCTCCGGGTAGAACTCCTGGAGCGTGTCCACCTTCTTGGAGCGCGGCTTCAGCACCTCGGAGACGAGGTACTGCGTGAGCGGGATGTTGTCCTTCGCCACGTCGAGCATCACCGGCAGGTTGTGCGGGCGGATGGAGAGCGGCAGGTCCAGGTAGGAGCCGGTCTTGAGGAAGTTGGTGGAGAAGCCGGCGTAGGGGCCGAACAGCAGGGAGCGCTTGCCGTTGACGAAGCGGGTGTCCAGGTGGGGGACGGACATGGGCGGGGCGCCCACCGCGGCCTGGCCGTACACCTTGGCCATGTGGCGGTTCACCACGGCGTCGTCGGTGCAACGGAAGAACTGGCCGGACACGGGGAAGCCGCCGAAGCCCTTGGCCTCGGGGATCCCGGAGTTCTGCAGCAGGTGCAGGGCGCCGCCGCCGGCGCCGACGAACACGAAGCGGGCGCGGTCCGTGACGGTGGAGCCGGCGGCCTTGTTCTTGACCGCCACCTCCCAGCGGCCGTCGGTGCCGCGCTCCAGGCCGGTCACCTTGTGGCCGAAGCGCACCTCGGCGCCGTGGGAGGCCATGCTCGTCACGAGCTGGCGGGTGAGGGAGCCGAAGTCGACGTCGGTGCCGCCGGCCACGCGGGAGGCGGCGACGCGCGGGCCGGCGGGGCGGCCCTCCATGAGCAGGGGGGCCCACTCGGCGATCGTCGCCGGGTCCTCGGTGTGCTCCATCTGCGCGAAGAGCGGCTCGGCGGACATGGCCTCGTAGCGCTTGCCCAGGTAGTCGGCGTGGTCGTCGCCCCACACGAAGGACATGTGCGGCAGCGGGTTGATGAAGGACTTCGGGTCCTTGAGCGTGCCGTCCTTCACGAGGGCGGACCAGAACTGGCGGGTCAGCATGAACTGCTCGTTGATGCCGAGGGCCTTGGTGACGTCCACCCGGCCGTCCTTGCCCATCGGGGAGTAGTTCAGCTCGCACAGGGCCGCGTGGCCCGTGCCGGCGTTGTTCCACGGGTCGGAGGACTCCAGACCGGCCTGGTCGAGGTTCTCGTACAGGGCGATGGACCACGTGGGCTCGAGCTTCTGGAGCATCACGCCGAGGGTGGCGGACATGATGCCGCCGCCGATCAGCACGACGTCGTGGGTGGTGGAAGAGGTGGTGGACACGGTCTACTCCTGGGACAGATCGACGGTGGTGGGGCACCGCGGGTCCCTCGGTTCTGCGGGGGGCCGCGGGTCGATGCCGCGGTGGCCCACTCTACTACCGGACGCCCCCGCTCCGGGTGCGTGGGCCGAGGGGGTCAGGCGTCCGTGACGCCGATGCGCGCGAAGGGCTCGTCGAGCTGGGGGGAGGTCGGGTACGAGGCCACCCTGGGCCCCGTGGCCAGCGCGGAGATGGGGTAGACGAGCGGCAGGGCGGGCAGGTCCAGGGCCATCGCGCGCACGACGCCGCGGTGCAGCTCGCGGCGTCGGTCGTCGTCGGGCTCCGCGGCGGCGGCCGCGAGGTCGCGCACCACCCGGGGATTGTCGTAGTTGGTCTCGGCCCGGCCCGAGCGGGCGATCGGCTCGAGGAACGCGTGGGGGTCGCGGTAGGCGCCGCCGCGGCCCATGAGGTGGAGCGCCCGGGTGGGCCGGGAGACCACGGCCCTCAGGTAGTCCTCGTCGTCCGGGACCGGCACGGGGGTCACCGTGATCCCCACCGCGCCCAGGTCCGCGGCGACCATCGCGTAGACGCGCTCGGGCTCGGGCAGGGAGGGGCGCCCCGTGGCCAGGGGGTACAGGAACTCGAGGGGCTCGCCCGCGTACCCGGACATCTCCCGGAGACGCTCGGCGCGGTCCGGATCGAGGTCGTGGTGCTCCGCCTCCTCGTCGCCGACGCCGAGGGCCGGCGGAACGAGGTCGTGGGCCTGGGCGGTGCCCTCGAGGAAGACGTCGCTGGAGGCCAGCCGCCCGCGGTCCACCGCGTGGGCCACGGCCTGGCGCAGATGCTGGGAGCGCAGCTGCGGATGGGCCAGGTTCATCCCGAGGTAGAGCACGGCCAGGGGATCGCGGGGGAGGACCTGCGTGCCGGCCTCCACGAGGGGGCGCAGCTGGCTGGGGGCCACCACGTCGATCACGTCCGCGGTGCCCCGGCGCAGCTCCCGCAGGCGGGTGCTCGCCCGGCCCCACGCGTGCACGGCCACCGGCCCCGTGGCGGGCGCGTCCCCGCGGTGACGGTCGGCGGGCATGAGCAGGGTGACGTCGGCGGGGTCCGCGGCCGCCGGCTCCCGCGCCGCGTGCGCGGCGGCCTCCTCGGCCGTGGCCCAGCGGAAGGCCCCGGTGCCCGCGGGGGTGACGACGTCGGCGTCCCCCACCCGGACCGTCCGGCCCCATGAGCCGGGGGAGGAGATGGCGAAGGGCGGGGAGCTCAGCGCCGCGGGGAGGTGGTGGAGGCGGGAGCGCAGGCGCAGTCGGACGGTCCGCTCGTCGGGCGTCTCGACGCCCACGAAGGCGGTCTCCTCGGTCCCCGCGTGTCCGCCGAACGCGGACACGAACGGGGAGGGCATCGCGACGGTCCCGTCCACGGGGGTCGGCGGCGTGGACCAGCGCGTGACGTTGGCGGCCACGGCGGCGGCGTCGCACGGTGCGCCGTCCTCGAAGACCAAGCCGTCGAGGAGGCGGAACTCGTGGGTGAGGCCGTCGTCCGAGACCGTGTGGGACTCCACGAGCTGGGGGGTCGGGGCCCCCGTGTCCGGGTCCACGCCGAGCAGCGTCTCGAGCACCTGGCGGGAGAGGCGGAAGGTCTCCGCGTCCCAGGCGCCCGCGGGGTCACGCGTGAGCGGGCGGCCCGGCGCGCCCACCACGAACGGCCGAGGGACCGCGGGGGCTGCGGGCGCCGCGGACGGGACAGTGGGGGTGGACGCGGCAGGCGTGGCCGGGGCCTCCCGCCCGCACCCGCTCAGGCCCACGCCGAGCGAGGCCAGGCCGAGGCCCATGAACCCGCGACGGCTGAGCTCCATGTCCGTCTCCTCGTGTCAGTGCTGTGCGGGCGGGGGGACTCGAACCCCCACGTCCTTCGACACTGGAACCTAAATCCAGCGCGTCTGCCAATTCCGCCACGCCCGCCTGCCCCGCTCCTCGGGGGCGAGCTCAGATCCTACCGGCCGGTCCCTCAGTCGGTGACGCCCAGGAGGCGCCGTAGGCGCTCGACGTGGCCCGTGGCCTTCACGTTGTACAGCGCGTGGACGACCCGGCCGTCGGGGCCGACGACGACGGTGGAGCGGATCAGGCCCTCGTAGACCTTCCCGTAGTTCTTCTTCTCCCCCCACGCGCCGTAGGCCTGCGCCACGGCGTGGTCCTCGTCCGAGAGGAGCGGGAACGTGAGCTGCTCCTTCTGCGCGAAGCGGATGATCTTGCCGATCGGGTCGGGGGAGATGCCGAGGACCACGTGGCCGGCGCCGGCGAGGGAGGCGAGGCTGTCGCGGAAGTCGCACGCCTGGGTGGTGCACCCGGGCGTGGAGGCCGCCGGGTAGAAGTAGACGATCGTGCTCTTGCCCGCGCTGTCGCGCAGGGAGACGGGGCGCCCGTCCTGGTCCTGGAGGGTGAACGCCGGGGCGACGTCGCCGGGCTGGAGGCGGGAGGAGGTAGCGTCGGTCATGCCGCCCACGATAGGCGGGGCGCCCGCGCGGAGGCGAGCGGTCCGCGGAGACGACCCGCGGAGACGAGAGGGCCCCGTCATCGCGGCGGCGATGACGGGGCCCTCTCCTTCTGGTGCACCCCCCGGGACTCGAACCCGGAACCTGCTGATTAAGAGTCAGATGCTCTACCAATTGAGCTAGAGGTGCAGACGCCGTACGGCCTTCCGATTCTCACCGGCGCGCCGTGCAACGAGTGGAAACCCTACCAGGTCTTCGGGGTGCCGTCCAAGCCTGGGTCGGGCATGACCGCCTCCGCCGGGTCCGAGACGGCGTACAGCCGGTCCAGCTCGTCCATGAACGCGGTCATGAATCCGTGGAAATCCGCGGCGTCCGCGCGCTGGTCGAGATCCGCGACACCGTCCTCGGTGAGATCCCCCACAGGGACCCGCGCGTGCTCGGACACGTCGAACCACGTGCGAAAGCCGGTGACGGTCTCCACCTGGTAGCCGGAACCCGTGTCCGCCACGGTCGCCACGTTGTGCAGCCCCACCGTCACGGGGTCCGGCTCCTGCGGCGCGCGGAGGACCGGCTCGGCGGCCGGGTCCACAGGGCAGAGGACCATCTCGAGAGGCACGTGGCGGTAGCCGATCACGAGGGGCGTGGAGGAGCCGGAGGGCTGCCCGTACACGAGGTTGTAGTCGCCGTGGTTGAACACCCGCGCGTCGAATGCGGCGCGGAGGCGGCGCATGAGGCGGGGGGAGTCCATGTGTCCCACGCTACGCGTCGCGGCAGGAGGGCGCCACGTGAGGCGTCCGAGCGGGACCCCTCCGCGTCGTGTCACATCGTGACCCGTCCCATGGCCGGCGGGCCCGCCGTCCCTAGACTGCGCCCATGGAGAACACCGAGGCCCAGGGCTCCGCAGCCCCCGTCAGCACCGCCCCCGCCACGCCCGCCCCGGACATGAAGCCGCGCTCGCGCGACGTCACCGACGGCATGGAGCGCGCCGCCTCGCGCGGCATGCTCCGCGCCGTGGGCCTGGGCGACGACGACTTCGCCAAGCCCCAGATCGGCATCGCGTCCTCCTGGAACGAGATCACGCCGTGCAACCTCTCCCTGGACCGTCTCGCCCAGGCGGCCAAGGAGGGCGTCCACGCCGACGGCGGCTATCCGCTCGAGTTCGGCACCGTCTCCGTCTCGGACGGCATCTCGATGGGCCACGAGGGCATGCACTTCTCCCTCGTCTCCCGCGAGGTGATCGCCGACTCAGTGGAGACGGTCATGATGGCCGAGCGCCTCGACGGCTCGGTGCTCCTGGCCGGCTGCGACAAGTCCCTGCCCGGCATGCTCATGGCCGCGGCCCGCCTCGACCTGGCCAGCGTGTTCGTCTACGCCGGCTCCACGATGCCCGGCCACGCGCGCCTCTCCGACGGCACCGAGAAGCAGGTGACGATCATCGACGCGTTCGAGGCGGTCGGCGCGTGCGCCCGCGGCCTCATGAGCGAGGCGGACCTGCTGCGCATCGAGAAGGCGATCGTCCCCACCGAGGGCGCGTGCGGCGGCATGTACACCGCCAACACGATGGCCTCGATCGGCGAGGCGCTCGGCATGTCCCTGCCCGGCTCGGCCACGCCGCCCTCGCCGGACCGCCGCCGCGACGACTTCGCGCGCCGCTCCGGCGCCGCCGTCGTCCAACTCCTGCGCCTCGGCATCACCGCGCGGGACATCATGACGAAGGAGGCGTTCGAGAACGCCATCGCCGTCACCATGGCGTTCGGCGGCTCCACAAACGCGGTGCTGCACCTCCTCGCGATCGCGCGGGAGGCCGGCGTGGACCTCACCCTGGACGACTTCAACCGCGTGGGCGACCGCGTCCCGCACATCGCCGACCTCAAGCCCTTCGGCCGCTACGTGATGACGGACGTGGACCGCGTGGGCGGCGTGCCCGTGGTCATGAAGGCGCTGCTGGACGAGGGGCTGCTCCACGGCGATGCGCTCACGGTGACGGGAAAGACCCTTGCCGAGAACCTCGCCGCCCTGGCGCCGGACCCCGTGGACGGCACCGTCATCCGCCGCATGGACGAGCCCATGCACCCCAACGGCGGCATCGCGGTCCTGCGGGGCAGCCTCGCCCCGGAGGGCGCCGTCGTGAAGTCCGCCGGCTTCGACGCGGACGTCTTCGAGGGCACCGCCCGCGTGTTCGACCGCGAGCGCGCCGCCATGGACGCCCTCGAGGACGGCACCATCGCCGCGGGCGACGTCGTCGTGATCCGCTACGAGGGCCCGCGCGGCGGCCCGGGCATGCGGGAGATGCTCGCCATCACCGGCGCGATCAAGGGTGCCGGCCTCGGCAAGGACGTCCTGCTCCTCACCGACGGGCGCTTCTCCGGCGGCACCACGGGCCTGTGCATCGGGCACATCGCGCCCGAGGCGGCCGACGGCGGGCCGATCGCCCTGGTGCGCGACGGCGACCGGATCCGCGTGGACATCGCGGGCCGGACGCTCGACATCCTGGTGGACGCGGCCGAGCTGGAGGCGCGCCGGGCGGACTGGACGCCCGTCCCGCCGAAGTTCACCACGGGGGTGCTGGGCAAGTACGCCAAGCTCGTGCACTCCGCGGCCGAGGGTGCGTACCTGGGCTGAGGCCTGAGGCCTGAGGCCTGAGGCCTGAGGCCTGAGGCCTGAGGCCTGAGGCCTGAGGCGGGAGCGGGCGGGCGCGGGCGCGGGCGCGGGCGCGCGGGTGCCGCGGCGTGGGCCACGTCTCACATGGCGAGATATGGATGTCTCAAGTGGTGGTCGCCACGCGGGGGTCCCCATACTGGAGCCACCGACGAACGACCCGGCGGCCGGCGGCCCCACCTCAGGCCGTGACCGCACTCCGATCCGCCCGGCACGGCAGGACACCCCCAGCCACCCCGACGGATCACCCGGACCATCGTCCGGCGTGCCCCGCATGCCGGACGCCAGCAGCGATGAGCGCAGTGAGGTGCACTGATGAGCCCGACCCCCCGCCCCGAGTCCGCGGCGCCGCGCGTCCCCGGCCCGGGGAATCGCGTGGAGCCCACCCGCATGACGGGGTCCGAGGGCCTGATCCGCGCGCTCGAGGAGCTCGGGGTCACGGACGTCTTCGGGCTGCCCGGCGGAGCGATCCTCCCCACGTACGACCCGCTGATGGACTCCTCCGTCATCCGCCACATCCTGGTGCGCCACGAGCAGGGCGCGGGCCACGCGGCCCAGGGCTACCACCTCGCCACGGGCCGTCCCGGCGTGGCCATCGCGACGTCGGGGCCGGGGGCCACCAACCTCGTCACCGCGATCGCCGACGCGCACATGGACTCCCAGGCCGTCGTGTTCATCACGGGCCAGGTCACCTCCGCGGCCATCGGCTCGGACGCCTTCCAGGAGGCGGACATCGTCGGCATCACGATGCCCATCACGAAGCACTCGCGCCTCGTCACCCGCGCGGAGGACATTCCGCTGGCGCTCGCGGAGGCCTTCCACATCGCGACCACGGGGCGTCCGGGCCCCGTGCTGATCGACGTCACGAAGGACGCCCAACAGGGCGAGCTCGAGTTCTCCTGGCCGCCGCGGCTGGAGCTGCCCGGCTACCGACCCGTGCTGCGCGGCCATCCCCGCCAGGTCAAGGAGGCGGTCCGCCTCATCGCCGAGGCCCGGCGCCCCGTGCTGTACGTGGGCGGCGGCGTGGCCCGCGGCGAGGCGTCCGCGGAGCTGCGCGAGCTGGCCGAGGCCACCGGCGCCCCCGTGGTCACCACGCTCACGGCGCGCGGCGTGTTCCCGGACTCCCACCCCCAGCACCTCGGCATGCCCGGCATGCACGGCTCGGTGCCGGCGGTGGCCGCCCTCCAGCAGGCGGATCTGCTCATCACCCTCGGCGCCCGCTTCGACGACCGCGTGACCGGGCTCCTCGAGTCCTTCGCTCCGGGCTCGCGCGTGATCCACGTGGACGTGGACCCCGCCGAGATCTCGAAGAACCGCCTCGCGGACGTGCCGATCGTGGGGTCCGTCAAGGAGGTCATCCCGGACCTCACGGCGGCGCTGCGGGCGGCGGCCGAGCAGGCCCCGCTGCCGGACCTCGCCCCGTGGTGGGCCGTGCTGGACCGGCTGCGACAGACCTACCCGCTCGGCTGGACCGATCCGGCGGACGGGCTCATGGCCCCGCAGCACGTGATCTCGCGGCTCTCCGCGCTCTCCGGCCCCGAGGCCGTGTACGTGGCCGGTGTGGGCCAGCACCAGATGTGGTCCAGTCAGTTCGTGCAGTACGAGCGCCCCCGGCAGTGGCTGAACTCCGCGGGCCTGGGGACCATGGGCTTCTCCGTGCCCGCCGCGATGGGCGCCAAGGTCGGGGACCCGGACCGCGTGGTCTGGGCGATCGACGGCGACGGCTGCTTCCAGATGACCAACCAGGAGCTCGCCACCTGCGTGATCAACCGGATCCCCATCAAGGTGGCGGTGATCAACAACTCCTCGCTCGGCATGGTGCGCCAGTGGCAGACCCTGTTCTACGACGGCCGCTACTCCAACACGGACCTCAACACGGGCCACGGCACGGCCCGCGTGCCCGACTTCGTGAAGCTGGCGGACGCCTACGGCGCGGTCGGGCTGCGCTGCGAGCGCACCGAGGACCTGGACGACACCATCCGCCGGGCCCTGGAGGTCGACGACCGCCCCGTCGTCGTCGACTTCGTGGTCTCCCGCGATGCGATGGTGTGGCCCATGGTCCCCGCGGGCGTGAGCAACGACGCGATCCAGGTGGCCCGAGGGATGACGCCCGAGTGGGACCAGGAGGACTGAGGAGCGATGACCGTGGAACGACACACCCTGTCCGTGCTCGTGGAGGACGTCCCCGGCACGCTCACCCGCGTGGCCGGCCTGTTCGCCCGCCGCGCCTTCAACATCCACTCGCTCGCCGTGGGCGTCACCGAGGTGCCCGGGGTCTCCCGGATCACCGTCGTGGTGGACGCGGACGCCCACCTGCTGGAGCAGGTCACGAAGCAGCTCAACAAGCTGATCAACGTGCTCAAGGTGGTGGAGCTGGCCGACGACTCCTCGGTGCAGCGCGACCACCTGCTGGTCAAGGTCCGCGCCGACGCCGCCACCCGCGGCCAGGTGGTGCAGGCCGCCGACCTCTTCCGCGCGCACGTGGTGGACGTGGCCCCCGACTCGCTGACCCTCGAGGCCACCGGCACCCGGGAGAAGCTCCAGGCCTTCCTGGACCTCATGGAGCCGTACGGCGTGCGCGAGCTCGTCCGCTCCGGCACCGTGGCCCTGTCCCGCGGCTCGCGCTCCATGACCGACCGGGCCCAGGCCCGCTGAGCCGGCCGCCGAGCCCGCACACCCTCTGATCCCCCTCACCGCTAGGAGACCGCAATGACCGCCACGAAGTTCTACGACGACGACGCCGACCTCTCGATCATCCAGGGCCGCACCGTGGCCGTGATCGGCTACGGCTCGCAGGGCCACGCGCACTCGCTGTCCCTGCGCGACTCGGGCGTGGACGTCCGCATCGGCCTCACCGAGGGCTCGACGTCCCGTGCGAAGGCCGAGGCCGAGGGCCTGCGCGTCGTGGACGTGGCCACCGCCGCCGCGGAAGCCGACCTCATCATGATCCTCACCCCGGACCAGGTGCAGGCCGACGTGTACGCCGAGCACATCGCTCCGAACCTCCAGGACGGCGACGCCCTGTTCTTCGCGCACGGCTTCAACGTCCGCTACGGCTACATCAAGGCACCCGAGGGCGTGGACGTCGCCCTCGTGGCCCCCAAGGGCCCGGGCCACGTGGTCCGCCGCGAGTTCGAGGCCGGCCGCGGCGTGCCCGCCCTCATCGCGGTCGAGCAGGACGCCTCCGGCGAGGCCCGCGCGCTGGCGCTGTCCTACGCGAAGGCGATCGGCGGCACCCGCGCCGGCGTCATCGAGACCACCTTCACCGAGGAGACCGAGTCGGACCTCTTCGGCGAGCAGGCCGTGCTGTGCGGCGGCGCGTCCCAGCTGGTGCAGTACGGCTTCGAGACCCTGGTGGAGGCCGGCTACCAGCCCGAGATCGCCTACTTCGAGGTGCTGCACGAGCTCAAGCTGATCGTGGACCTCATGGTGGAGGGCGGCATCGCCAAGCAGCGCTGGTCCGTCTCGGACACGGCCGAGTACGGCGACTACGTCTCCGGCCCGCGCGTGATCGACCCCTCCGTGAAGGAGAACATGAAGGCCGTGCTGGCCGACATCCAGGACGGCGCCTTCGCGAAGCGCTTCATGGAGGACCAGAAGGCCGGCGCCCCGGAGTTCATTGAGCTCCGCGCGAAGGGCGAGGCCCACCCGATCGAGAAGACCGGCCGTGAGCTGCGCCAGATGTTCGCGTGGCTCAAGGACACCGACGACGACTACACCGAGGGCACCGCGGCCCGCTGAGCCGCGGCCCGGACCCTCGAGTGGTCACGACACGCCACGTGCACCGCGGACGTGACGGCGTGTCGTGACCACTCGGCTGCGGCGTCGAAAGGGACTCCCTGCGGCGTCGAACGGGACTCCCTGCGGCGTCGAACGGGACTCCCTGCGGCGTCGAAAGGGACTCCCTGCGGCGTCGAACGGGACTCCCTGCGGCGTCGAAAGGGACTCCCTGCGGCGTCGAACGGGACTCCCTTCGGCGCCGCCGTCGTCTGCGGTCCATGACAGATCCATGCGGCTAGGCTCGAGGCGGCGACGCGGGCCGCGCACCATCTGCCCACGTCGCCCCACCGTGCCACCGCCGAACAAGGAGCCGCCCGTGAGCGCCGCCCAGCCCGTCGTCCTCATCGCCGAGGAACTCTCGCCCGCCACCGTCGAGGCCCTCGGCCCCGACTTCGAGATCCGCCACACCGACGGCGCCGACCGCGCCCGCCTGCTGGCGGACCTGCCCGGCGTGGACGCGATCCTCGTGCGCTCCGCCACGCAGATGGACGCCGAGGCCATCGCCGCGGCCACGGACCTGAAGGTCATCGCGCGGGCCGGCGTCGGCCTGGACAACGTGGATGTCCCCGCCGCCACCGCGGCGGGCGTCATGGTGGTCAACGCGCCGACCTCCAACATCGTCTCGGCCGCCGAGCTGACGTGCGGCCACATCCTCTCCGTGGCGCGCAACATCGCCCCGGCGAACCGCGCCCTCAAGGCGGGGGAGTGGAAGCGCTCCAAGTACGCGGGTGTGGAGCTGTTCGAGAAGAAGCTCGGCGTGATCGGCCTCGGCCGCATCGGCGCGCTCGTGGCCGAGCGCATGAAGGCCTTCGGCATGGAGATCCTCGCGTACGACCCCTACATCAGCGCGGCCCGGGCCCAGCAGCTCGGTGCGACGCTCGTGGACCTGGACGCCCTGCTCGAGCAGTCCGACTTCGTCACCATCCACATGCCCAAGACGCCGGAGACGGTCGGCATGATCGCGGACGAGCAGTTCGCGCGCATGAAGGACACCGCGTACGTGATCAACGTGGCCCGCGGCGGCCTCGTGGACGAGGACGCCCTCGCCCGCGCCCTGGACTCCGGAGCGATCGCCGGCGCCGGCATCGACGTGTTCAGCTCCGAGCCCGCCACGGACCTCGCGTTCTTCCAGCACGACTCCGCCGTCGTCACCCCCCACCTGGGCGCCTCCACCGCCGAGGCGCAGGAGAAGGCCGGCGTCGCCGTCGCCAAGTCCGTGCGCCTCGCCCTGGCCGGCGAGCTCGTGCCCGACGCGGTGAACGTGGCCGGCGGCGTCATCCACGAGGACGTGCGACCCGGCCTGCCCCTGGCCGAGAAGCTCGGCCGCACGCTCCGCGCGCTCGTCGGCGAGGCCTCTCTCGAGTCGGTGGACGTGGAGGTGGCCGGCGAGATCGCCGAGCATGACGTGAAGGCCGTCCGCCTCGCCGCCCTCAAGGGCGTGTTCACCGACGTGGTCTCCGAGCAGGTCTCCTACGTGAACGCCCCCGTGCTGGCCGAGCAGCGCGGCGTGGAGAGCCGCCTCACCACGACCCCGGTGGCGGAGTCCTACCGCAATGCCATCACCGTGAGCGGCGTGACGTCCACGGGCGAGAAGACCTCCGTGACCGGCACCCTGACCGGCCCGAAGCAGGTGCAGAAGCTCGTGGGCGTGGACGGCCACGAGATCGAGGTGCCCCTCGCCGAGCACCTGCTCGTGTTCGGCTACGCCGACCGCCCGGGCGTCGTCGGCATCCTCGGCCAGACGCTGGGGGAGCAGGGCGTGAACATCGCCGGCATGGACGTGTCCCGCGATGCGGAGGGCACCGCGCTCGCGGTCCTGACCCTCGACGCCGGCATGGCGGCGGGAACGGTCGGCGCCCTCGCGCAGGCCATCGGCGCCGAGCGGGCCGCGGAGATCGACCTCTCCGAGTGAGCCCGCGGCCGGCGTCGACCGGCCCGCCGCCGACGTCGGCGCGTCGCCTCCCCGAGGTGGCGCGCCGACGTCGTGGAGGGGAGCGGGACGGCCGGAGGCCCCGCCGGTAGACTCGCTGACCGTGACTGACGAGCGTGTGCCCTACTACCTGACCACCGCGATCCACTACCCGAACGGCGAGCCCCACATCGGCCACGCCTACGAGATGGTGGGCGCCGACGCGATGGCGCGCTTCGCCCGGCTCGACGGCCGCGACGTGCGCTTCCTCACGGGCACGGACGAGCACGGCCAGAAGATGGCGCAGACCGCCGAGCGTGAGGGCGTCACGCCCCTGGAGCTGGCCACGCGCAACTCCGGCGCGTTCCGGCGCATGGACGACGAGGTCCTGGACGTCTCCTACGACCGGTTCATCCGCACCACGGACGCCGACCACCACGCCGCCGCCCAGGAGATCTGGCGCCGCATGGAGGCCAACGGGGACATCTACCTGGACCGCTACGCCGGCTGGTACTCCGTGCGGGACGAGCGCTTCTTCACCGAGGAGGAGACCGAGGTCCGCGAGGACGGCACCCGCTGCGCGACCGAGACCGGCACCGAGGTGACGTGGACGGAGGAGGAGTCCTACTTCTTCCGCCTCTCCACGTACCAGGAGCCGCTCCTGCAGATGTACCGGGAGAACCCCGGCTTCGCCGCGCCGTCCTCCCGGTTCAACGAGGTCATCCGGTTCGTGGAGGGCGGCCTGACCGATCTCTCGATCTCCCGCACGTCCTTCGACTGGGGCATCCCGCTGCCCGCACCGGCCGACCCGTCCGCCGAGGATGCCCAGTCCCGGAAGAACCACGTCATGTACGTGTGGGTGGACGCGCTCGCGAACTACCTCACGGGCGCCGGCTGGCCGGAGACGGACCCGGCCGCGGTGGAGCGGTACTGGCCGGCCGACGTGCACATCATCGGCAAGGACATCTCCCGCTTCCACTGCGTGTTCTGGCCCGCGTTCCTCATGTCCGCCGGGATCGAGCTGCCGAAGCGCGTCATGATCCACGGGTTCCTGAACAACAACGGCGAGAAGATGTCCAAGTCGCTGGGCAACGTGGTGGCGCCCGCCGACTGGGTCGCCCGGTACGGCCTCGACGCCGTGCGCTTCTTCCTGCTGCGCGAGTTCCCCTTCGGCGCGGACGGCTCGTACAGCCACGACGCCGTGGTGGGCCGCAAGAACGCGGACCTCGCCAACAACCTCGGCAACCTGGCCCAGCGCTCGCTCTCCATGGTGGCCAAGAACTGCGACGCCGCCGTGCCCCGGCCGGGCGGGCTCAGCGAGGCGGACACCGCGATCCTCGCCCAGGTGGACGCGCTCCTGGAGAAGACGCGCGCCGCCTATGCGGAGCAGGACTTCCACGCGGCGCTCGAGGAGACGTGGCGCGTGCTCGGCGAGGTCAACGCGTACTTCGCGGACCAGGCCCCATGGGTGCTGAAGAAGAGCGACGAGCCGCGCATGCGCACCGTGCTCTACGTGACGCTGCAGGCCGTGCGCCGCGTCGCGCTGCTCGTGCAGCCCGTCATGCCCGGCTCGGCCACGCGCCTGCTGGACCTGCTCGGCGTGGCCGCCGAGGGCGACGCCGGCCGCACCGGCGCCTCGGGCACCGGCGCCCGCTCATTCGCCGCGTTCGGCGACGACCTCGTCCCCGGAACGCCCCTGCCGAAGCCCGAGGGCGTCTTCCCGCGCCACGAGGAGGCGGCCGAGGGCTGAGCGGCGCCTCACCCCGCCCCGGACGGCGGCGCCCCGGTCCCGCGGCCGGCGCGCCGCCGTCGCCGTCCTGCTGTCCACGAGGTGAGACGCCGCGTCACGCAATGTGGTCCGGGCGGGGCCCGGTCCTAGCCTGGAGCGCATGACCGAGACGCCCCGCACCGACGCCCTGCGCAGCACCGACGTGACGGCCCTGGACCTGGCCGTGATCGGCGGTGACGGGATCGGCCCCGAGGTGACGGAGCAGGCCGTGGCCGTCCTGCAGGCGGCGCTCGCCGCTGAGGGCCGCCCCGAGGCCCGGCTGACCGACTACGCGCTCGGCGCCGAGCACTGGCTGGCGACCGGCGAGACCCTGACCGACGAGACCCTCGAGGCCCTGCGCGGCCACGACGCGATCCTCTTCGGCGCAGTGGGCGCCGCCCCCGGGGACACGCGCGTCCCGTCCGGGCTGATCGAGCGCCAGATGCTGCTGCGCCTGCGCTTCGCGCTGGACCACGGCGTGAACCTGCGTCCCGCCACCCTGTACCCGGGTGCGAAGAGCCCGCTGACGCAGCCCCGGGACATCGACTTCACGGTGGTCCGCGAGGGCACCGAGGGCCCCTACGTGGGCAACGGCGGCGTGATCCGCGAGGGCACCGAGCACGAGATCGCCACCGAGGTGTCCGTCAACACCGCCCACGGCGTGCGCCGCGTGGTGCGGGACGCCTTCGAGCGCGCGGACGCGGGGGAGCGCAAGCGCCTGACCCTCGTGCACAAGCACAACGTGCTGGTGCACGCCGGGCACCTGTGGCGCCGCACCGTGGAGGCGGTGGCCGCCGACTTCCCCGAGGTCACGTGGGACTACATGCACGTGGACGCCGCGACGATCTTCCTGGTGACGGACCCCTCCCGCTTCGACGTGATCGTCACGGACAACCTCTTCGGCGACATCCTGACGGACCTCGCCGCCGCGATCACGGGCGGGATCGGCCTCGCCGCCTCGGGCAACATCAACGTGGAGGGCACGGCACCGTCCATGTTCGAGCCGGTCCACGGCTCCGCGCCGGACATCGCCGGCCAGGGCGTCGCGGACCCGGTCGCCGCGATCCTCTCCGCCGCCCTGCTGCTCGAGCACGTCGGGGAGGCCGGCGCGGCGGGACGCGTGCGCACTGCGGTGTGGGCGCACCTCGAGGACCGCGCGGACGGCGATCGGGGCTCGACCGCCGAGGTGGGCGCCGACGTCGCCCGCCGCGTCTGAGACGCGCGCCACAGACCGCCGCCCCCACGGGTCTACGATGGACCCGCGCCCACCCGCCCCACCCCGATGGAGGATCCCTCGTGTCCGAGACCGTGTTCACCCGGCAGCCGCACCTCTCCCCGCTCTCGGAGGAGGAGCGCGTGGAGATCCTGCAGGACCCCGGCTTCGGCAAGGTCTTCACGGACCACATGGTCTCCGTGGACTGGACGTGGAGCGAGGACGGCGGCGCGTGGCACGACGCCCGCGTGGAGCCCTACGGCCCCCTCTCCCTCGACCCGTCGGCGTCCGTGCTGCACTACGCCCAGGAGATCTTCGAGGGCCTGAAGGCCTACCGCCACGGGGACGGCTCGGTGTGGACGTTCCGCCCCGAGGCCAACGCCGCGCGCCTCAACCGCTCCGCCGTGCGCCTGGCCCTCCCCGAGCTGCCCGAGGAGATCTTCCTCGGCTCCCTGAAGGCCATCGTGGAGGCGGACCAGGGGTGGGTGCCGGACGGCGAGGGCCAGTCCCTCTACCTGCGCCCCTTCATGATCGCCACGGAGGCGTTCCTCGGCGTGCGGCCGGCGCGCGAGGTGCGCTACATGGTGATCGCCTCGCCGGCCGGCAACTACTTCGGCGGCGAGGTCAAGCCCGTCACCATCTGGGTCTCCCGCGAGTACGCCCGCGCGGGCAAGGGCGGCATGGGCGCGGCGAAGACCGGCGGCAACTACGCGGCGTCCCTCCTCCCGCAGCTGCAGGCCGCGTCGAAGGGCGCGGATCAGGTGGTCTTCCTCGACTCCGCGAACGACGACGCCATCGAGGAGCTCGGCGGCATGAACGTGTTCTTCGTGTTCTCCGACGGCCGCCTCGTCACCCCCGCGCTGAGCGGCAGCATCCTCGAGGGCGTCACCCGCTCCTCGATCCTCCAGCTGGGTCGTGACATGGGCCTGACCGTGGAGGAGCGCCGCATCACCCTGGCCGAGTGGGCCGAGGGCGTGCGCTCCGGGGAGATCACGGAGGTGTTCGCGTGCGGCACGGCCGCGGTGGTCACGCCCATCGGGCGCCTGCTCGACGGGGACGACGTCATCGAGTCCGCCGGCGGTGCCGGCGTCACCTTCAGGATCCGCGCCGAGCTCGAGGGCATCCAGACCGGCACGGTCGAGGACCGCCACGGCTGGCTGCACCGCCTGGTCTGAGCAGGCCCGAACCAGGGTCTGCATGCATGGACAGGGTCTGCGTCCAGGACGCAGACCCTGTCCACGTCGTCAGATCCGACGGCGGCCCGACCGCCGGCGCCGCCGTCGCCGAGCGACCGGCGCGCGGGCACCGCGGTGAGACGTGAGACACTCCCGGGGTCGAATCCGTCACCCGCGATCAGGAGTCTCCGTGAGCTCGCACCGCTCCTCCATCCCCGCCCCCGCCGAGGGGACATCCCCCCACCCCGAGGAAGGCCAAGCACAGCTGCCGCCCGTCGAGGCGGAGCACCGCCCCCGCTGGACCCCCGTGAGCATCGCCGTCTGGGCCCTGCTCGCCCTGCTCGGCGGCGTCGCCTGGACCATGCTCGCCCTGCACCGCGGCGAGTCCATCAACGCCATCTGGTTCGTGTTCGCGTCCGTGGCCACGTTCCTGATCGGCTACCGCTTCTACTCGCGGTACGTGGAGCGCCTCATCGTCCGCCCGGACGACACCCGCGCCACCCCGGCCGAGTACCGCGCCGACGGCCGCGACTACGTGGCCACCGACCGCCGCGTGCTCTACGGCCACCACTTCGCCGCCATCGCCGGCGCCGGCCCGCTCGTCGGCCCGGTGCTCGCCGCGCAGATGGGCTATCTGCCGGGCACCATCTGGATCATCGTGGGCGTGATCCTCGCCGGCGCGGTCCAGGACTACCTCGTGCTGTTCTTCTCCATGCGCCGCGGCGGCCGCTCCCTCGGCCAGATGGCCCGGGAGGAGCTCGGCCGGTTCGGCGGCACCGCTGCCATCATCGCCACGCTGCTCATCATGGTGATCATCACCGCGATCCTGGCCCTCGTCGTCGTCAACTCCCTGGGAGAGTCCCCGTGGGGCGTCTTCTCCGTCGGCATGACCATCCCGATCGCCCTCTTCATGGGCCTGTACCTGCGCTACCTGCGCCCGGGCCGCATCACCGAGGTCTCGGTCATCGGCTTCGTCCTGCTCATGGCCGCCATCGTCGGCGGCGGCTGGGTGGCCGGCACGGAGTGGGGCGCGGCCCTCTTCACCCTGGACCGCGTCACGATCTCCTGGGCGATCATCGCCTACGGGTTCATCGCCGCCGTGCTGCCCGTGTGGCTGCTGCTCGCCCCGCGCGACTACCTCTCCACCTTCATGAAGATCGGCGTCATCGCGGGCCTGGCTGTCGCCATCGTCATCGTCCAGCCGCGCATCACCGCGCCGGCGTTCTCCGAGTTCGCCTCGGGCAACGCCGGCCCCGTCTGGCCGGGTTCGCTGTTCCCGTTCCTGTTCGTGACCATCGCGTGCGGCGCGCTCTCCGGCTTCCACGCCCTCATCGCCTCCGGCACCACGCCGAAGATGGTGGAGAAGGAGCGTCAGACCCGCTTCATCGGCTACGGCGGCATGCTCATGGAGGCCTTCGTGGCCATCATGGCGCTCGTGGCGGCCGTGTCCATCGACCGCGGCGTGTACTTCGCCATGAACGCCCCCGCCGCGCTCACGGGCGGCACCCCGGAGTCCGCGGCGGCCTGGGTCATGTCCCTCGGCCTGGCCGGCGTGGACGTCACCCCGGAGCACCTGACCACGCTCGCGAACCTCGTGGGCGAGGAGACGGTGGTCTCCCGCACCGGCGGCGCCCCGACGCTCGCCGTCGGGCTCTCCCTCATCATGGGCCAGCTGGTCGGCGGCGAGGCCCTCATGGGCTTCTGGTACCACTTCGCCATCATGTTCGAGGCGCTGTTCATCCTCACCGCCGTCGACGCCGGCACGCGCGTGGCGCGCTTCATGCTCCAGGACTCGCTGGGCAACGTCGTCCCGCGCTTCCGGGATCCGTCCTGGCGCCTGGGCGCGTGGGTGTGCACCGCGATCATGGTGGCCGCGTGGGGCGCCGTCCTGATCATGGGCGTCACCGACCCGCTCGGCGGCATCAACACCCTGTTCCCGCTGTTCGGCATCGCCAACCAGCTGCTGGCGGCGATCGCGCTCGCCGTCGTGCTCACCATCGTGGCGCGCCGCACCCGCGGGAAGGGCCTGTGGATCGTGGCCCTGCCGCTCGCGTTCATCACGGTGGTGACCACCGTGGCGAGCTTCCAGAAGATCTTCTCGCCGGTGCCGGCGGTCGGCTACTGGGCGCAGCACCGTGCGTTCCAGGACGCGATCGCGGCCGGCAAGACGAGCTTCGGCGCCGCCAAGACGCCCGAGGCCATGGACGCGGTGGTCCGCAACACGGCCATCCAGGGCACGCTCTCGGTGGTGTTCCTGGTGCTCGCCCTGATCGTGATCACCACGTCCGTGCTCGCCACCCTGCGCGCGCTGCGCGGTGTGGACGCGCCCAACCACGAGGACCCGTACGTGCCCTCGACGCGCTTCGCCCCGGCCGGCCTCGCGGCCACCGCCGAGGAGAAGGAGATCCAGCGTCAGTGGGACGCCCTGCCGGCGGAGAAGCAGCCGGTGCGGGGGCACTGACGTGCCCGGTCCGCACGCCACGACGCCGGACGTCGCCTCCCCCGCGGAGGCTGCGTCCGGCGTCGGCGGCCGGCGCGGCGCGTGGGCCTCGGCCCGCTGGTGGCTGCGCCAGCTCACGGGGGAGGGGAAGTACGACGCCTACCTGGCCCACCACCGGGCGCGCCACCCGGACGTGGACCCGATGACCGAGCGCGAGTTCTGGCGCGACGAGTACGCGAAGCAGGACGCGAACCCGGGCAGCCGCTGCTGCTGAGGGGCAGCGCCCGCCCACTAGGCTGGCCCCCATGCGCATCGCTCGTTTCGTGGACCAGGCCGAACCGACCTACGGCATCGTGGAGGGCCCGGCGGACGCCGACCTCTCCGAGCTGAGCATCACCGCCCTGCAGGGCGACCCGTTCTTCCACGGGATCCGCCCCACCTCCACCACCCACAGGCTGGAGGACGTGCGGCTCGTGGCGCCGATCATCCCGCGCTCCAAGGTCGTGGGCGTCGGCCGCAACTGGGCGGACCACGCGAAGGAGCTCGGCAACGCCGTGCCCACCGCGCCGCAGTTCTTCCTCAAGCCCAACACCTCGGTGGTCGGGCCGAACGAGCCCGTCACCCTGCCCGCCTGGTCGGACGAGGTGTCCTACGAGGCCGAGCTCGCCGTCGTCATCGGCACCATCTGCAAGGACGTCCCGCTGAACCGCGTGGACGACGTCGTGTTCGGGTACACCGTGGGCAACGACCTCACCGCCCGCGACGCCCAGCGGACCGACCTGCAGTGGGCCCGCGCCAAGGGCTTCGACGGCGCCTGCCCGCTCGGCCCGTGGATCGAGACGGAGCTGGACGTGGAGGCCGCCGGCGGCCTGCGGATCACCTCCCGGCTCGACGGCGAGACCCGCCAGGACGGCACGACGACGGACATGGTCTTCGGCGTGCGCGAGCTGGTGGCCGCCGCCTCGGAGATCTTCACCCTCCTGCCGGGCGACGTGATCCTCACCGGCACCCCGGCCGGCGTCGGCACGGTGGCCGAGGGCCAGCGCGTCGAGGCCGAGGTGGAGGGCATCGGCGTGCTCGCCACCCCCGTCCGCCGCTGAGCCTGGGGGAGCCCCGCGTAGACTCGGGACATCATGACTGAGCCCACCGCCCCCGTGTCCGAGAACACCACCGCCCCCGAGAACGCGCCCGCGATCTTCGCCGACGTCCCCCAGGTGGACGCCGACACTCCCGTGCGCGTGCGCTTCTGCCCCTCGCCCACGGGAACTCCGCACGTCGGGATGGTCCGCACGGCGCTCTTCAACTGGGGCTGGGCCCGCCACACCGGCGGCACGCTCGTCTTCCGCATCGAGGACACGGACGCGAAGCGCGACTCCGAGGAGTCCTACCAGCAGCTGCTCGAGGCCCTGCGCTGGCTCGGCATCGACTGGGACGAGGGCGTCGAGGTGGGCGGCCCGCACGAGCCCTACCGCCAGTCCCAGCGCGGTGAGATCTACGCCGAGGTCATCGAGAAGCTCAAGGCCGGCGGCCACATCTACCCCTCCTACTCCACCCCGGACGAGATCGAGGCGCGCCACCGGGCCGCCGGGCGCGACCCCAAGCTCGGCTACGACGGCGTCGACCGCGACCTGACCGAGGACCAGGTCGCCGCCTTCGAGACCGAGGGCCGCACGCCGGTGTGGCGCCTGCGCATGCCGGACACGGACATCACCTTCACCGACCTGGTGCGCGGGGAGATCACCTTCAAGGCCGGCTCCGTGCCGGACTTCGTGGTGGTCCGCGCGGACGGCTCGGCGCTCTACACGCTCGTGAACCCGGTGGACGACGCGCTCATGGGCGTCACCCACGTGCTGCGCGGCGAGGACCTGCTCTCCTCCACCCCCCGGCAGATCGCGCTCTACCGCGCCCTGTACGCGATCGGCGTCGCCCAGTACATGCCGGTGTTCGGCCACCTGCCGTACGTGATGGGCGAGGGCAACAAGAAGCTCTCCAAGCGCGACCCTCAGTCCAACCTGTTCCTGCACCGGGACAACGGCTTCATCCCGGAGGGCCTGCTGAACTACCTGGCCCTGCTGGGCTGGTCGCTCTCCGCGGACGAGGACATCTTCACGCCCGAGCAGTTCATCGAGAACTTCGACGTGCACAAGGTCCTGGCCAACCCCGCCCGCTTCGACGAGAAGAAGGCGATCGCCATCAACGGCACCCACGTGCGCATGCTGGAGCCGGCCGACTTCCAGGCACGCCTGGTGCCGTACCTGCACGCCGCCGGCCTCGTGGACGCCCAGCCCACGGAGCGCGAGCAGCGCATCCTCGCCGCCGCCGCGCCGCTCGTGCAGGAGCGCGTCCAGCTGCTCGGCGAGGCCGTCGAGATGCTGCGCTTCCTCTTCACGGAGGACGGGGACATCGCCACGGAGGCCGGGGCCCTCAAGGGCATGCCCGCGGACCTGCGCGCCGCCGTCGCCGCGGCCCGCGAGGCGCTGGCAGCCCTGCCGGCGGATGAGTTCACCACCGAGCGGATCGAGGCCGCGCTGCGCGAGGCCCTCGTGGAGCGACTCGAGCTCAAGCCGCGCCAGGCCTTCGGGCCCGTGCGCGTGGCCGCGACCGGCCGCAAGGTGTCCCCGCCGCTGTTCGAGTCCCTCGAGATCCTTGGCCGCGACTCCGCGCTGGCCCGCCTGGACCGCTTCGCCGCGGAGCAGGGCCTCGACGCCGCGCTGCCCACGGACGCGTGAGCCGCGCCTCGGGGGCTGGCGGCCCGTCGGCCCCCGCGTGGGACGGGGTCCTCTTCGACCTCGACGACACGTTGCTGGACCTGCGCACGGCCCAGCACGCCGCGTTCCACGCCACCATGCGCCACCAGTGGGCCGGGGTGGGCGGCGTGGCCCCGGGGGTGCTCGCGGCAGCCGTCGAGGCGTTCGCCACGGACGCCGACGGCCACTACGACCGCTACCTCGCCGGCGAGCTGACCTTCGCGGGGCAGCGGCTGGCCCGGGCTCGTTCGGCGCTCGAGCGCCTGGGCGCGCCCGCGGAGGCGGCCGAGCCGCTCGAGGCGCTGTGGCTCACGGACTACGAGGACGAGATCCGCGCGCACTGGGCGCTCTTCCCTGCGACGGCGGACGTGCTGGCCGCGGTGCGCGCGTCCGGCCGCGCGGTGGGGATCGTCACGAACAACGTGGAGGAGTACCAGCGGGGCAAGGCGGACGCGCTCGGCCTGGACTGGGTGCGCGTGCTCATCGGCTCGGACACGGCCGGTGCCCCCAAGCCGGACCCCGCGCCGTTCCTCGCCGGGTGCGCGCGGATGGGGACCGAGCCGGCCCGCACGCTCATGGTGGGGGACAGCCTGTCCAGCGACGTCGCCGGGGCTCGCGGCGCCGGGCTGGTCCCCGTCTGGCTCGCGCCCGACGACGCGGAGGTCCCGCGCGACGCCACGGCGCCCGAGCCCGATCAGGACCCGGCGGCCGATGCCGCCCCCGTCGCGCCGCGCTGGGACGCGGAGCGGGAGTGCTGGCGGATGGACGCCATCGGCGGCCTGCTCACCTGGCTCTGACGCCGATGTTGCGTGGGCGCCGGGCATGGGGTAGAGTTCCTACTCGTTGCCGGGGAGGTCCGGGGACATCCAGCTTGTGAATAGCACTGATGGCAAGCGATGCTTGACATGCAGTGGGGTATGGTGTAATTGGCAACACAACGGTTTCTGGTACCGTCATTCTAGGTTCGAGTCCTGGTACCCCAGCGAGTCTTCGACTCAGTGAGCGCTGACAGCAGTCGGCGCGCACGGCCCCATCGTATAGCGGCCTAGTACGCCGCCCTCTCACGGCGGTAACGCGGGTTCAAATCCCGCTGGGGTCACGCACGCATCACGTCCACGGACGCGGTGCACGGACGGTCATGCGAGCCGTCCACCTGCTCGGTGAGGCAGGCGCACAGAACTCTCCACCCGCTTCCGGCAGCGATGCCGGGGGCAGCTCGGCCCCATCGTATAGCGGCCTAGTACGCCGCCCTCTCACGGCGGTAACGCGGGTTCAAATCCCGCTGGGGTCACGTGAGTGACGCAAGCCCGGTCCATCTGGACCGGGCTTGCGCCGTCTCCGGGGCAGTGCCCACCCGTCCTGTTCCGGGCCCGGACGGGCCCCTCGTGTGAGAATGGGACGCGTGCATCCCACTGACGAGAACGCCCCCACTCCGCCGCAGGGCACCGCCACGCCGGGCATCGACACCGCCGTCCGCCGCGTCCGCGACCACGTCGCCGACCTGGACCTCGGCTTCGAGACGCCGTCCGCGCAGGCGGACCGGGCCGAGCGCGAGCGCACCCTCCACCAGATCGACGACTACGTCCTTCCCCGCCTCGACTCCCTCGACGCCCCCCTGCTGGCCGTCGTCGGCGGCTCGACCGGCGCGGGCAAGTCGACCCTGGTCAACGCCCTCGTGGGGCACCAGGTCTCCCGCTCCTCGGCCCTGCGCCCCACCACACGCCAGCCCCTGCTCCTGCACAACCCGGCCGACGCCGCGTGGTTCACCGGCCCCCGCGTGCTGCCGGACCTGGCCCGCGTGACCGTGCACCGCACGGAGGCCGGCGGCCCCGTGGAGCCGGACTCGAACGCGATGGACACGGTCGCGCTCGTCGCGGAGCCCTCCCTGCCCGCCGGCATCGCGCTGGTGGACGCCCCGGACATCGACTCCGTGGCCGACCAGAACCGCGCCCTGGCCCGCCAGCTCCTCGAGGCCGCGGACCTGTGGATCTTCACGACGACGGCGCACCGCTACGCCGACGCCGTCCCGTGGCAGCTCCTCGACCAGGCGGCCGCCCGCGACATCACGGTCGCCGTCGTGCTGGGCCGCGTGCCTGAGGGCGACGCCGAGTCCATCACCCCCGACCTCCAGCGCATGCTCACCGAGCACGGCCTGCCCGACGCCCGCATCCACGTGATCCCGGAGACGCGCTTCGACGAGACGGGCCTGCTCCCGCAGGAGCATGTGGCCAGCCTCCGCGCGTGGCTCGAGGAGCTCGCGCACGACGCCCAGACCCGCTCCGCCGTGGCCCGCCGCACCGTGGACGGCGTCCTCGCGCAGCTCGCGGACCGGGTGGAGGACCTCGCCCGCGCCGAGGAGGACCAACAGGTGGCCGCAGCCGGCCTGGCCCGCTCCGTCACGGACGCCACCGAGCAGGCCGTGGAGACCGTCCAGCACGCCACCTCGGACGGGACGCTCCTGCGCGGGGAGGTGCTGGCCCGCTGGCAGGACTTCGTGGGCACCGGCGAGTTCTTCCGCGGAGTCGAGAGCGCGATCGGCCGCATCCGCGACCGCGTGACCGCCCTCGTGCGCGGCCGCCCGGCCCCGGTCGAGGAGGTCGAGTCGGCGCTCGAGACCGGGCTGCACGCCGTCATGGTGGAGGCCGTCGCCACGGCCGCGGAGCAGGTGGAGCGCCGCTGGGCGGCCGAGCCCGCGGGCCGTGCCCTCGTGGCCGGCCGTGACCTCGGCGCGCTGCCCGCGGACGTGTCCGAGCGCGCCGCCGCCGTGGTCCGCACGTGGCAGCAGGACGTGCTGTCGCTCATCGAGGAGGAGGGCGCCGGCCGCCGCACCAGGGCTCGCCTGGCCGCCTTCGGCGTCAACGCGGCCGCCGTGTCCCTCATGGTCCTCTCGTTCGCCTCCACCGCGGGGCTGGCCGGCATCGAGGTCGGGATCGCCGGCGGCGCCGCCGTGGTGGGCCAGAAGCTGCTCGAGTCGATCTTCGGCGAGGACGCCGTGCGCCGCATGGCCAAGCGCGCCAACGACCTCCTCGAGGTCCGGGTGCGGACGCTGCTCGAGGAGGTGCTCGCGGGCCGCTTCCTGCCGCTGCTCGCCCTGGACCGCGACCCCTCGGACACCGCGGCGCTGCGCGCCCTCGTCCCGACCCTGCGTCGCGGCGTGGAGGCCGGCCTCGACGGCCACCCCGGTGAGGAGGGCGATGAGCCCGCCCTTCCCGGCGTCGACCTCACCGCGGCCGCACCGGCCGAGCGGACGACCCCTCCCGCCGACGTCGTCGAGGGCCGCCTCGTCGCCGAGTCCGAGGAGGACGCCCGATGAGCCGCGCCGTCGCCACCCTGGACGAGCGCCTGAGCGCACTCGGCGAGGCCGCCGACCTGGGGCGGAACCGCCTGCCGGACGGGCCCGTGGACACCGCCGAGGCCGCCGTGCGCGCCGCGGGGGAGCGCCGCTCCCTGTCCGCCGAGCACACCGTGGTCGGCTTCTTCGGGGCCACCGGCTCCGGCAAGTCGTCCCTGTTCAACGCGCTGACCGGGCGTGACCTCGCCCGCGTGGCCGCCACCCGCCCGACCACGTCCGAGCCGCTCGCGGCGGTGTGGGGCGTGCGCCACGGCCAGGGCCTCGGCGGCGGCCCGGACGCGGACGGCACGGGGGAGGGCGGCGGCGCCGCGGCCCTGCTCGACTGGCTCGGCGTCACGCGCCGCCACCTGCTGGACGAGGCCCCCGTGCTCGACGGCGGCCGGAGCGGGTTCCTCGGCATCGGCCACAAGGACGGCGCGGACGCCACGGGCCTCATCCTGCTCGACCTGCCGGACATCGACTCGGTGGAGCTGAACAACCGGGAGATCACGTCCAAGCTGGCGGGCCACGTGGACGTGCTCGTGTGGGTCGTGGACCCGGAGAAGTACGCGGACGCCGTGATCCACCGCGACTTCCTCGCCACGATGGGCTCGCACGCCGCCGTCACGCTCGTGCTGCTGAACCAGGTGGACCGCCTCACCGTGGCGGACCGGGACACCGTGCTCGCCTCGCTGCGCCACATGCTCACGGGCCACGGCCTCGCGGACGTGCGCGTCCTGCCGGTCTCCGCCCGCACGGGCGAGGGGCTCGATGAGGTCGGCCGCCAGCTCGCGTCGATCGTCGCGGCCCGGGGCGCCGCCGTCGAGCGCCTGGGCGCCGACGTGGCCGCCCGGGCCGATGACCTCTCCGCGGCCTCCGGCACGGGCGATCCCGCCGGCGTCACGGACGGGCTCGAGCACCGCCTCGGCAAGGACCTCGCGGTGGCCGGCGGCGTGCCGGCCGTGGTGCGCGCGGTGGAGGGCTCCTACCGCCTCCGCTCGGCCAAGCAGACCAGCTGGCCGGTGCTGCGCTGGATGCACTCCTTCCGGGCCGATCCGCTGCGCCGCCTCCACCTCATGCCCGAGCGGGCCTCCGCCCGCCGCGACCGGGACGAGATCGAACGCGACCCCGCGGTGCACCGCACCTCGCTGCCCACGCGCACGGGGACCCAGCGGGCCGTCGTCGAGGGCGCTGTGCGCACCGTGGTCACGGAGGCGTCCGCGGGCGCGCCGGAGCCGTGGGCCGCGTCCATCCGCCGTGCCGGCCGCGCAGAGCTCGACGCCGTCCCGGACGCCGTGGACCAGGCGATCTCCGCCACCGACCTGGGTGCCGCCCAGGGCAGCTGGTGGTGGCCCGTCCTGAACGTGCTGCAGTGGCTCGCGCTGCTGACCGCGGTGGTCGGCGCAGGCTGGCTCGGCCTGCTGGCCCTCGCCGTGTACCTGCAGTTCGCGCTCCCGCCGGCGCCGAGCGTGGAGGGCTTCCCGATCCCGACGCTGCTGCTGGTCGGCGGCCTCGCGCTCGGCCTGCTGCTGGCGCTCCTGGCGGTCCCGCTCACGCGCTGGACCGCGGCGGCGCGCGGCCGCCGCGCCCGCCGTCGCCTCGAGGAGTCGACGACGGCGGTGGGCCGCCGCCTCGTGGTGGACCCCGTGACCGCCGAGATCGAGCGCTACCACCGCTTCCAGTCCGCGATCGGGACGGCGGCGGGCACGTCCGCCCGCGGCCGGGGACGGGCGCGCCGGTGACGGGTCCCGGTGGTGCCGGCCTCACGGTCGGCGAGCTGTCCGAAGAGGGCCTCCTGGAGATCATCCAGGGGGCCCTTGCCCCTGCCAGTGCCCCCGCGCTGTGGCCGGCCGACTCCGTTCCGCCCGGGGACGACGCCGCCGTCGTCCCCGCCCCGCGCGGCGCCGTGGTGGTCTCCACGGACGCCATGGGCGAGGGCACGGACTTCCTGCTGATGTGGCCTGCCGGGGTGCGCACGCGGGGCTACGACGCCGGCTGGAAGGCCGCCGCGCAGAACCTCTCCGACATCAACGCGATGGGGGCGATCTCCTCCGCGCTCGTCACGGCGCTGACGCTCCCCGAGGGCACGGACGTCGCGTGGGTCCGCGGGTTCGCGCGGGGGATCGCGGGCGCCATCGCCCGGCTCGGCGCCGGCGGGTGCCGCGCCGCGGGCGGCGACCTCGGCACGGGGGAGCGGATCCAGGCCGCCGTGACGGTGCTCGGGGATCCGGGTGCGGGGGTGCTGGAGCGCCGACCGCGGCGCGCGGAGGACCGGGACCGCCTGCTCGCCGAGGGCGCGGACCTGGTCCACTGCCAGGTGCTCGGGGGACTCGTCGGCGGCGGACCGGGCTGGGCTGCCGCCGGGCTGCGCCTCCTGCTGACCGAGCGGGCCGAGCTCGAGCGCCGCTGGGACGCCCTGCCCGCGGAGCAGCGGCCGGGCGCCCGCGAGATCGCGCGCGCCGTCCAGGGGCAGCTGCGCCCGCGGCCGCCCCTCGCCGCGGGACCGGCCGCGCTGGCCGCCGGGGTGCTCACGCTCATGGACGTCTCCGACGGGATCGGCCGGGACGCGCACCGCATGGCGCGGGCCTGCGGCACGGGGGCCTCGGGTGGTCGGGTCGAGGACGGCCGGGCACGGACCCTGACCCCGTGGGTGGCCGACACCTGGGTGGCCGAGGTCGCCCGTCCGCTGGCGCGCGTGGCCGCGCTGGCCGGCGTCGCGCCGGAGGCCCTGGTTCTCGCCGGCGGCGAGGACTACGGGGTGGTGGGCCTGGCCTGGCCGGAGACCGCGCTGCCGGCGGGGTTCACCCGGATCGGGCGGATGCTCCCGGCCGGCGCCGAAGCACCGGCCGGCCATCGGCTCCTGCCCGAGCGAGGCTGGGACCACTTCGGCGGCTGACGCGCCTCGGGCTGTCGCGCGCCGGGGCCGGCCCGGCGGCCTCAGCGCCGCGCGGTGACCGACGCGGGGTCGAACCGGTGGCCCAGCCCCGTGACGGCCCAGCCGGCGGCCTCCCACACGGCGGTGTCCAGCACGTTGCGGCCGTCGATCAGCAGCCGGTCGGCGACCTTGCCGCCCACGGCGTCCGGGTCCATCTCCCGGAACTCCTGCCACTCGGTCAGCAGGAGCGTCAGCTCGGCGCCCTCCACGGCCTCGTCCAGCGAGCCGACGTAGTCCAGGCGCGGGAAGCGGGCGGCCGCGTTGGCGCTGCCCTCGGGGTCGTACACCCGCACGTCCGTGCCGGCCGAGTAGAGGCGCGCGGCGACGTCGAGTGCGGGGGAGTCGCGCACGTCGTCGGAGTCCGGCTTGAAGGTCACGCCGAGCACCGCGATCCGGGCGCCGTGCAGGACCTCCTCGCCCGAGCCCGTCGTCGTGCCGCCGTACGGGCCGGCCGCCGCCTCGTGGCCGCGGGCCGCGGAGAGCATCTCCACCGCCAGGTCCACCACGCGCTCTCGGCGGCGCAGGTTGATGTCGTCCACCTCGGCGAGGAAGCGCATGGTGCGGTCCAGGCCGAGCTCGGAGACGCGGGCCTGCAGCGCGCGGATGTCCTTGGGCAGGCAGCCGCCGCCGAAGCCCACGCCGGCGTTCAGGAATCGGCGGCCGATGCGGGCGTCGTGGCCGATCGCATCCGCAAGCGTGCGGATGTCCCCGCCCACGGTCTCCGTGATCTCGGAGAACGCGTTGATGAAGGAGATCTTCGTGGCCAGGAACGCGTTCGCGGCGACCTTGACGAGCTCCGCGGTCTCCAGGTCCGTGGAGACCCACGGTGTCTCCGCGGCCAGCTGCCGCGCGTAGACGCGGCGCAGGATCGGCTCGGCGCGCGGACCGGAGGTGCCGATCACGAGGCGGTCCGGGGTGAGCGTGTCCTGCACGGCGAAGCCCTCGCGCAGGAACTCGGGGTTCCAGGCGAGCTCGACGTCGCCCGGCAGGCCGGCCGCGGCGCGCACCTCGGCGACGAGGCCGGTCAGGCGCCGCGCGGTGCCCACGGGCACGGTGGACTTGCCCACGATCAGGGCGTCCCGGTCGATCGCCTGGGCGAGCGAGGTCACCGCGGCGTCCACATAGGTGAGGTCGGCGGCGGACGAGCCCGCCTGCTGCGGGGTGCCGACGCCGATGAAGTGCACGTCCGCCCAGCGCGCGGCCTCCTCGACGTCCGTGGTGAACCGCAGGCGGCCGGACTCCACGTGCGTGCGCAGCAGCTCCGGCAGGCCGGGCTCGTGGAACGGCACCTCGCCGCGGGCCAGCCGCTCGATCTTGGCCGGGTCCACGTCCACGCCCAGGACCTCGAAGCCGAGCTCGGCCATGCACGCCGCGTGCGTGGCGCCGAGATAGCCGGTGCCGATCACGGACAGACGCGGGCTCGCCGGCCGGCCGACCTCGTCCTCCCGTCCGGTCTCGACGGGGCTCGCGGGGGAGGTGCTCGGCTGCGTCACTTCGGACTCCTTGCGGGTGGGGCGGGCGGGGGGCGGGCGGGCGACGGACGCCCCAAGGCTAAGCCGGACGCGTGAACACGCGCCGAACGCGGCGCGGACGCGGGGTGTTCCCGCGGTGGTCGCGGGACGAACCGGCCGCGGCGGCGCGGACTCAGGCCTCGCCGGAGCGGATCAGCTCGGTGAGGCGTGTGGCGGCGGCGACGACGGCCTCGGCGTGCACGCGCCCCGGCTGCCGGGAGAGGCGCTCGAGGGGGCCGGAGATGGAGACGGCGGCGATCACGCGGCCACTCGGCCCGCGCACCGGCGCGGACACGGAGGCGACGCCGGGCTCCCGCTCGGCGAGCGACTGCGCCCAGCCGCGGCGGCGCACGGCCGCCAGGACGGTGGGAGTGAAGACGGCCCCGGCGAGGCCCTCGACGAGACGCTCGTGGTCCTCCCAGGCGAGCAGCACCTGTGCCGCGGATCCGGCCTTCATGGACATGCGGGCGCCCACCGGGATGGTGTCCCGCAGGCCCCACGGTCGCTCGGCCGAGGCCACGCACACGCGCGAGTCGGCCTGGCGGCGGAACACCTGCGCGGACTCGCCCGTGGCGTCCCGCAGCCACAGCAGGACGGGCCCGGAGGCCGTGGTCAGCCGGTCCTCGCCCGCGGCGGAGGCCAGCTCGGCCAGGCGGGAGCCGAGCACGTAGCGGCCCTGCAGGTCCTTGCCCACGAGGCGGTGGTGAGCGAGCGCCGCCGCGAGGCGGTGCAGTGTGGGACGGGCGATGCCCGTGGCGGCCACGAGCTGGGCGAGGGTGGCCGGGCCGGACTCGAGCGCGTCCAGGATGGCCACGGACTTGTCCACCACGCCCACGCCGCTCGGGTGGCGGTGCAGCGCGGGTCCCAGGGCGTCGTTGCCCCGGGGGTCAGGAGAGTCGGGGAGGGTCATGTCGCGATCATAGCGTCTTGCAATGTGAGACGTTGCGGTTCGCGGGTCGAGATCCCCGGGGGCGGGGCGGCACAGTGGGACGACGACGCCGGGCCGCACCGCGGGGGCCCGCGGAGGACGAGGCGACCGCGGCACGACGAGGAGGACGATCCATGGGTCCCACGACGCATCCGCGCACGCTGGCCGAGAAGGTCTGGGACGAGCACGTGGTGGTCCGCGGCGAGGGCGAGGGGGCCTCCCGTGCGCCAGACCTGCTGTACATCGACCTCCACCTGCTGCACGAGGTGACGAGCCCCCAGGCATTCGAGGGGCTGCGCCTGGCCGGCCGGTCCGTGCATCGCCCGGACCTGACGATCGCGACCGAGGACCACAACACCCCCACCCTCGAGATCGACCGGCCCATCGCCGACCCCGTCTCCCGCCTCCAGATCGAGACGCTGCGCTCCAACGCCGCCGAGTTCGGCATCCGCCTCCACTCCCTCGGGGACGTGGAGCAGGGGATCGTGCACGTGGTGGGCCCGCAGCTCGGCCTCAGCCAGCCCGGCCTGACCGTGGTGTGCGGCGACTCCCACACCTCCACCCACGGCGCGTTCGGCGCCCTCGCGTTCGGCATCGGCACCTCCGAGGTGGAGCACGTCCTCGCCACGCAGACCCTGCCGCTCAAGCCCTTCAAGACGATGGCGATCACGGTGGACGGCACCCTGCGCCCGGGCGTCACGGCCAAGGACATCGTCCTCGCCGTCATCGCGAAGATCGGCACGGGCGGCGGCCAGGGCTACGTGCTGGAGTACCGCGGCGAGGCCATCCGTGCTCTCTCCATGGAGGGCCGCATGACCATCTGCAACATGTCCATCGAGGCCGGCGCCCGCGCCGGCATGGTGGCCCCGGACGACACCACGTTCGAGTACCTGAAGGGGCGTCCGCACGCGCCGGTCGGCGAGGACTGGGACGCCGCCGTCGCGCACTGGCGCACGCTGGCCACGGACGAGGGCGCACGGTTCGACGCCGAGGTGGTCCTGGACGCGGACACGCTCGAGCCGTTCGTCACGTGGGGCACCAACCCCGGCCAGGGGATCAGCCTCAACGACGCCGTCCCCGCGCCGGAGGACTTCGCCGACCCCGCCGCCCAGGAGGCGGCCCGCAAGGCGCTGCGCTACATGGACCTCGCTCCCGGCACCCCCATGAAGGACGTGGCGGTGGACACGGTGTTCATGGGCTCGTGCACCAACTCCCGCATCGAGGACCTGCGCACCTTCGCGGAGATCGTGAAGGGCCGCACCAAGCCCGAGGGGCTGCGCGTCATGGTGGTCCCCGGCTCCGCGCGGGTGCGCCTGCAGGCCATGGAGGAGGGTCTGGACCGCGTGATCCAGGACTTCGGCGCCGAGTGGCGCTTCGCCGGCTGCTCGATGTGCTTGGGCATGAACCCGGACCAGCTCGCGCCGGGGGAGCGCTGCGCCTCCACCTCGAACCGCAACTTCGAGGGCCGCCAGGGCAAGGGCGGGCGCACCCACCTGGTCTCGCCCGTGGTGGCCGCCGCCACCGCCGTCCTCGGGCGCCTCGCGAGCCCGTCCGACCTGCCCGCCCTCACCGTCCAGGAGGCCTGAGCCATGGAGAAGTTCACCACCCACACCGGCATCGGCGTCCCGCTGCGCGCCTCCAACGTGGACACGGACCAGATCATCCCCGCCGTGTACCTCAAGCGGATCTCGCGCACGGGCTTCGAGGACGCCCTGTTCGCCGGCTGGCGCCAGGACCCGGAGTTCATCCTCAACACGGAGCCCTACAGCGCCGGCTCGGTGCTCGTGACCGGCGCGGACTTCGGCACGGGCTCCTCCCGTGAGCACGCCGTGTGGGCGCTCAAGGACTACGGCTTCAAGGCCGTGCTCTCCCCGCGCTTCGCGGACATCTTCCGCGGCAACTCCGCCAAGCAGGGCCTCGTGGCCGCCCAGGTGGAGCAGGCGGACATCGAGCGGATCTGGAAGGAGCTCGAGAACGAGCCGGGAGCGGCCGTGACCGTGGACCTCGAGCGCCGCACGGTGGAGTGCCGCGGCTTCAGCACCACCTTCCAGATCGACGACGACGCCCGGCGTCGTCTGCTCGCGGGGATCGACGACATCGGCGCCACCCTCGGCCACCGGGAGGCGATCGACGCCTACGAGGCGGCCCGCCCCGCCTGGAAGCCCACCACCCTGCCCGCGCGCACCGCCGCCGACTGACGCGCGCGCCGGTGCGGCGTCGGCGTGGCCGACGGCACAGGCGCCCAGCGGTCCGCCGCGCGGCGGGGCGTTGCGGCCGCGGCCCCCCCAGCCCCTATGCTGGGTGCGATTCCGGGGCCGAGCGCGTGCAGCGCGGCCGGTGCCCGAACCCGCACGCCTCCGCTTCCCCCGGGGCGTCGCCGAGACCGTGGCCCGAGCGTCACGTTGAGGAAGGACACGAGAATGGCGAAGCTGCTGACGATCCACGGCGGAAAGCCGCTCACGGGCGAGGTCACGGTGCGCGGCGCCAAGAACCTCGTCCCGAAGGCCATGGTGGCCGCTCTGCTGGGCAACACGCCCTCCACGCTGCGCAGCGTCCCGGAGATCAAGGACGTGGACGTGGTCAGCTCCCTCCTCGAGATCCACGGCGTCACCGTGGACTGGGACAAGGAGTCGGGCTCCATCACCATGGATCCGGCCGGCGTGAAGTCCGCCCTCACCGCGGAGATCGACGCCCACGCGGGCGACTCGCGCATCCCGATCCTCTTCTGCGGCCCGCTGATGCACGCGATCGGCGAGGCCTTCATCCCCGACCTGGGCGGCTGCAAGATCGGCGACCGCCCGATCGACTACCACCTCGAGGTGCTGCGCAACTTCGGTGCGGTGGTGGACAAGCGCCCGGGCGGCATCTCCATCTCCGCCCCCAAGGGGCTGCACGGTGCGAAGCTCGAGCTGCCCTACCCCTCCGTGGGCGCGACGGAGCAGGTGCTGCTCACCGCCGTGAAGGCGGAGGGCATCACCGAGCTCAAGGGCGCCGCGGTGGAGCCGGAGATCCACAACCTCATCGACGTCCTCCAGAAGATGGGCGCGATCATCACGGTGCAGACGGACCGCACCATCCGCATCGAGGGCGTCGCCGAGATGCGCGGGTACAACCACGTCGCCCTGCCGGACCGCAACGAGTCCGCCTCGTGGGCCTCCGCAGCCCTGGCGACGCGCGGCGACATCTTCGTGCGCGGCGCCGCGCAGAGCGACCTCACGGCGTTCCTCAACACGTACCGCAAGATCGGCGGCGAGTTCGACGTCACCGACGACGGCATCCGCTTCTGGCACGCCGGCGGCGACCTCAACCCGCTCGTGCTGGAGACGGACGTGCACCCCGGCTTCATGACCGACTGGCAGCAGCCGCTCGTGGTGGCTCTGACCCAGGCCACGGGCGTCTCGATCGTCCACGAGACCGTGTACGAGAACCGCTTCGGCTTCACCGACGCGCTCGTGCGCATGGGCGCCTCCATCCAGCTGCACCGCGAGTGCCTGGGCTCCGTGCCGTGCCGCTTCGGCCAGCGCAACTTCCTGCACTCCGCCGTGATCTCCGGCCCCACGCCCCTGCACGGCGTGGACTTCGACATCCCTGACCTGCGCGGCGGCTTCTCCCACCTCATCGCCGCGCTCGCGGCCGAGGGCACCTCCACCGCCACGGGCCTGGAGATCATCAACCGCGGCTACGAGCACTTCATGGACAAGCTCCAGGGGCTCGGCGCCGACGTCGAGCTGGCCGAGACCGATCGATGACGTCCGTGGGCCCCGCGAACGCGACCCCTGGGTCGGCCGCCCCCGCCCGGGCGGAGCGACGGGGCTACGTGGTCCCGGCCGCGCTCGTCCGGCCGCTCATGCGCTCCCTCGTGCGCCAGCGCTGGGAGCACACGGACCGGATCCCGCGCACCGGAGCGATCCTCGCGGTGAACCACATCTCGGAGATCGACCCGCTCTCCGTGGCCCACATGGTCTACAACCAGGGCCTGCTGCCCACCATCATGGCGAAGGCCGAGCTGTGGAAGGTCCCGGGACTGAAGCAGATGCTCCAGTCCACCCGCATGATCCCCGTGGACCGCTCCCGCGACGGCGGCCGCTCGCTCGAGGCGGCCCGGGCCGCCCTCGCCGCCGGCCGCGTGATCGTGGTGTACCCCGAGGGCACGGTGACCCACGACCCCGACGGCTGGCCCATGGCGGCCCGCACCGGCGCCGTCCGCCTGGCCCTGCAGACCGGCGCGCCGCTCGTCCCCGTGGGCCAGTGGGGCATCCAGGAGCTGCTGCCGTACCCGACCCACGCCCTGAAGCCCTTCCCGCGCAAGACCGCGCGCATGGTCGTGGGCGAGCCCGTGGACCTGGACGACCTCCGGGACGTCCCCCTCACGGCCACCGTCCTGCGCACCGGCACCGATCGGATGATGGACGCCGTCACGGACCTCGTGGCGCAGCTGCGCGGCGAGCCCGCCCCGGAGGGCCGGTGGAACCCGAAGACCGGACGCCGGGAGCCTCGAGCGTGACGCACGCGAGTCCACAGGGCCCGCGCCCCGCCGGAGACCCCGCCGTCGTCGCCGTGCTGGGCGCCGGCAGCTGGGGCACCGCCTTCGCCCGCGTGCTGGGCACCAGCACGAGCCCCGAGGGGGCCCGCGCCCGCGAGGTGGTGGTCTGGTCGCGCCGCGCCGAGGTGGCCGAGGCCGTCAACCGCGACCACGCCAACCCGGAGTACCTGCCGGGGATCGAGCTGCCCGCGTGCGTGCGCGCCGTCACCGACGCCCGCGAGGCCGTCTCCGGCGCCGGCGTCGTGGTGGTCGCGGTGCCCGCACAGAGCGTGCGCGCCACCCTCGAGTCCGTGGCGGACGCGATCGCGCCGGACGCCGTCGTCGTCTCGCTCGTGAAGGGCCTCGAACGCGGCACGGATGCGCGCCCCTCCCAGGTGTGCGCCGACGTCCTGGGTCTGGCCGCCGACCGCTTCGCCGTGGTCTCCGGGCCCAACCTGGCCCTCGAGATCGCGCGCGGGGAGCCCACCGCCACCGTGGTCGCCTCGACGTCGGCGGCGACCGCCGAGCGCGTGGCCGCGCTCACCGCGGGCCGCACCTTCCGCCCCTACACCAACACGGACGTCGTGGGCGTGGAGATCGGCGGGATCGTGAAGAACGTGATCGCCCTCGCCGTGGGCATCTGCGACGGCCAGGGCCTGGGGGACAACTCGAAGGCCTCGATCATCACGCGCGGCCTGGCCGAGACCACCCGCCTGGCCGTGCGCCTGGGCGGCGACGCCGGCACCCTCGCCGGACTCGCGGGCCTGGGCGACCTCGTGGCCACGTGCGCCTCTCCGCTCTCGCGCAACCGCAGCGCCGGACGTCTGCTCGGCACCGGCATGGGCGTGGACGAGGCCGTGGCCGCCATGAAGCAGACCGCGGAGGGCCTGAAGTCCGTGTCCGCGATCGTCCACGTGGCCCGCGCGCACGGCGTGGAGATGCCCATCAGCGAGGCCATGGACCGGGTCGTCGCCGGCTCCGTGGACGTGCACCACCTGGCCGGCCTCCTGCTCGGCCGGGACCTGAAGTCGGAAGGACGCACCGCATGACCGCCACCCCCGAGGCCGCCCCGGCCGCCACCGTCCACGATGCCTCCGCCGCGGGCGGGCCCGCCGGCCGCCGCCCGCGCGTGCTCCTGCTGTTCGGCGGCCGCTCGAGCGAGCACCCCATCAGCTGCGTCACCGCCGCCGGTGTGCTGCACGCGGCGGACCCCGCGCGCTGGGACGTGGTGCCCGTGGGCGTCGCGCGCTCTGGCCTGTGGTCCCACGGCGAGGTGGACGTCGCGGGGTTCCGCCTCGACGCGGGCGAGCTCCCGGAGGTCCCCGAGCCGCAGCGCCCGGTGAGCGTGCGCACGCGCGCGGACGGCGCCGTCGAGCTCGTGGCCGAGGACGGCGCCTCCCTCGGCCCGGTGGACGTGGTGTTCCCCCTGCTGCACGGCCCGTTCGGCGAGGACGGGACGCTGCAGGGCATGTTCGAGTCCCTGGGCCTGCCCTACGTGGGCTGCGGCGTGCTCGCCTCCGCCGTCGGCATGGACAAGCACTACATGAAGGTGGCCTTCCAGGCCGCCGGCCTCGAGGTGGGGCCGTGGGAGACCATCACGGACCGCCAGTGGGCGCGGGACCCCGAGGCCGCGCTCGAGCGCGCCGGCCGCCTCGCGCACCCGCTCTTCGTCAAGCCCGCCCGCGGCGGCTCCTCGTTCGGCATCACCCGCGTGGCCGAGGGCGAGGACCTGCGCGCCGCGATCGAGGAGGCGCGCCGCTACGACCCCAAGGTCGTGGTGGAGGCCGGCATCCTGGGCCGGGAGATCGAGTGCGCCGTCCTGGACGGCCACGGCACGGAGGCCCCGCGCGCCTCCCTGCCCGGGGAGATCGTGGTGAAGGGCTCCGAGGCCGGCCACCAGTTCTACGACTTCGAGGCGAAGTACCAGGACCGCGAGGCCGCGCAGCTCTCCTGCCCGGCCGAGCTGCCCGAGGAGCAGATCGCGCGCCTGCGCGAGCTCGCCGTCACCGCCTTCGAGGCCGTGGACGGCTCCGGCCTGGGCCGCTGCGACTTCTTCCACACCCCGGACGGGCGCTGGGTCGTCAACGAGATCAACACGATGCCCGGCTTCACCCCGATCAGCATGTACCCCGCGATGTGGGAGCGCACGGGCCTGCCCTACGCCGAGCTCATCTCGGAGCTGCTGGACCTCGCGCTCGAGCGCGGCACCGGCCTGCACTGAGCCGGGCCGCGCCGCGCGGCGGGCGGCCTCAGCCCACGGGCGTCGCGTCCTCCAGGTTCACGCACGCGCGCTCGGCGGGGATGCGGGCCACGGCGGAGGACAGGCCGGTCATCACCGAGTCCGAGCTCGCCCGGTCCTTCGCGAAGAGCACCTCGACGGCGGGCGTGCGGCCGTACGTGGTGAGGCGCCAGTTCGCGTCCTCGTCCCGCACCACCCAGTCGACCTCGTCCACGCGCAGGCACGGGTCCGTGGTGGGGCCGGGGGAGGGCACGCCGCAGCGCAGCACGACGGCCGCCGGGTCACCCCACACGGCGGTGGCCTGGCTGTCCGTGGGGCGCAACGGGAGGTCGGCCAGCTCGTCCGGCATGGCGATCATGGCGGGGGCGCACGCGGGGTCCGCGGCGTCGGGGGCGGCCTCCACGGTGGCCGTGCGGCCGGAGCACGCGGTGGTGGCCAGGGCGACGGCGGCCAGCAGGGCGGACAGGCGGACCGGAGCGGGGACGCGGGACGGCATCCTCCCAGGATAGGGGGCGGGCCCTGTCGCGTCGCCCCGGTGGCCTAGCATGGACGGGATCGACCCGCCGACCCGCGCGCCGCGTCCGGCGCCCCCGCACAGCAGGAGTACACGCCGTGAACAGCGCCCCCGCCTCCGCACCGGACGAGACCCCGCACCGCGCGCCGCGCCGCCGCCGGCCCGTGCTGCTCATCGTCCTGGCCGTCCTCCTGGCCGCCCTGCTGGCCCTCGGCGTCACCGCCGCCGTGTACCTCTCCGGTCTGGCCCGCTCGGTGGACGAGGACACCCAGCGCTTCGACGGCGGCGCGTTCCCCGCGGAGTCGCTGCGTCCGGCTGAGCCCGGGAAGGACGGCGCGGGATCGGACGGCGACGGGAGCGGCGGGAACGACGGCAAGGGCGCGGCCGCCGGCAACGCCGCTCCCGGCGTGTGGACCCCCACCGCCCCGCCGCCCGGCGTGGACCCGACGATGGCCGAGGCCGCCGCCCAGGGCCCCGAGGCCCCCTCCGCGGACGAGAAGGCGGACGGCGCCGCCGTCGACTTCCTCCTCGTGGGCGAGGACGCCGGCGCGGAGGGCCGCGGCGAGACCGGCCGCTCCGACACGATGATGTGGGTCCACGTGCCCGGCGACCGCAGCCGCGTGGACGTCATGTCCGTCATGCGCGACCTCTGGGTGCCGATCCCCGGCCAGGGCGACCGCAAGGTCAACGCCGCCTACTCGCTCGGCGGGATCCCGTTGACCGTGAGCACCGTGGAGAACATGTTCCAGGCGCGCGTGGACCATGTGGTGGCGGTGGACCTGGCCGGCTTCCAGGGCCTCGTGGACGCCCTCGGCGGCGTGACCGTGCAGAACCCCACCGCGTTCACCTCCACCGGCGGCGTGGACTTCCCGGCGGGGACGGTGCAGATGGACGGGGCGAAGGCCCTGGTCTACGCCCGTGAGCGCTACACCCTGCCGCGCGGCGACTACGACCGCGTGGAGAACCAGCAGCGCCTCGTCAAGGCGATCATGGCCGAGTTCCTCTCCATGGACACCCTCTCGGACCCGGGCCGCGTGCAGCAGTCCGTGGAGCGCTTCGCCCCCTACCTGACCCTGGACGACTCCCTGGACTCGGGCGCCCTCGCCTCCCTCGCGTGGTCCCTGCGCGACGCACGGGACGCCCCGATCGTCACGAGCACCGTGCCCACGCTGGGCGTCGGCACGGCGGGGGACAACCAGTCCGTCGTGTGGCCCGACTGGGCCGGCATCCGCGCGATCGGCAAGGGCATCCGCACGGGCGGCCTCGGCGAGGTCGTCGGGCAGTGAGCACCCCGAGCGGGCCGACGTCCGTGGAGCGCTGGCTGGTCCTCGCCGAGGACCTGGTCGGCCGTGCCGCGCCCCGCCTCAACGCCCTGAACGTCTTCCCGGTGCCGGACGCTGACACGGGGTCGAACATGCTCGCGACCCTGCGAGCCGCCCGCGCGGCCGCGGAGTCGGCGGAGACCGCTGACGTCGGGGCGGTCATGGCGCGGGTGGGCCGGGCCGCCCTGGACGCGGCGCACGGCAACTCGGGGACGCTCCTCGCCGTCGCCCTGGCCGGCGCGTCCGGGCCGCTGCGCGGCCGCCGGGAGGTGCGCGTGGCGGACCTGGCCGCGGCCTTCGGCGCGGCGGACGAGGCGGCGCGCGCCGCGCTCTCCGAGCCCCAGGAGGGCACCATCCTCACCGTGCTCACCGCGGCGGCCGAGAGCCTGGAGCGATCGGCGGCCGAGGCGCCGTCGGGCACCGGGGAGGACTCCCGGCTGGCGGACGCCGTCACCGCGATGGTGGCGGGCAGCCTGCGAGCGGTGGAGGGGACGGAGGCGCTCCTGCCCACGCTCGCGGACGCCCACGTGGTGGACGCCGGCGCCGTGGGCCTGCTGTGGGTGCTCGAGGCCCTGCGCTCGGCCGTGACCGGCACCGAGGTGGACGCCGAGCTCGCCGCCGCTCTGCACGGGTACGCGGACGAGTCCCGCGAGGCCGTGGCCGCGCCCGCGGGGCACGCGGCCGGCGTCGAGGTCATGGGCACCCTCGCGCTGACCCCCCTGGACGCCGCGGAGCTGCGCCGCCGCCTGGACGCGGTGGGGGACTCGCTGATCCTCGCCCCCGTGTCCAGGGAGCTGGACGAGCAGGGGCGGGTGCCGTGGCGCGTCCACGTGCACGTGCCCCGCGCCGAGGACGCCGTGGACGTGCTGCGCGCGGCGGGCGCGCCCGCGGGCCTGTCCGTCACAGACCTGAGCGCGCCGGCCCACGCGCACCGTCACGAGGCCGACGGGCGCCATGGCCGCTGACGTCGCCGTCACGGACCTGCCCCTCACCGAGGTGCTCTCCGGCACGCTGCCCGGGCGCCTCGAGAAGGAGCTCGGGCTCCGCACCGTCGGAGAGCTGCTGGACCACACGCCGCGCCGCTGGGTCGAGCGCGGGGAGCTGACGCCGATCGCGGCGCTCCCGTGGGACTCCGAGGTCACCGTGGTGGCCGTCGTCGAGTCCGTGAGCACCCGCCAGATGCGCAGCCGCGGCGGGTTCATCGTGGACGTGACCGTGGCGGACCCCTCCGTGGCCGGCGTGCCCGGGGCGAGCCTGTCCATGGCCTTCTTCAACGGCCACGACGCGCGCCGCCGCCTGGCCCCCGGCGTCACCGCCATGTTCCAGGGGAAGACCACCGAGTACCGCGGGCGGATCACGCTCAACAACCCGGACTTCGCGCTCCTGGACGACGACGTCGCGCCCGGCGAGGTGGACGTGCGCCCCGTGCCGATCTACCGCTCCACGGGCAAGCTGCCGAGCTGGACGGTCCGCTCGGCGCTCCAACGGGTCCTCGAGACCGTGGACCTGGACCGGATCCCGGAGGTCCTGACGCCCGAGATCCGCGCGATGACCGCCGCCGACCTCGACCTGGACGCACCCCTGCCCGGCACCGCCCAGGCCTACCGGGACCTCCACGCGCCGGACGACGTGGCCGACACCGGCCCCGCCCGCACGGCCCTCGCCCTGCGCGAGGCACTCGTGGTGCAGGCCGCGCTGGCGTGGCGCCGCAGCCGGGAGCGGGCCGTCCCCGCGGTCCCGCGCCCGCCCCGCGCCGGCGGGCTGCGGGAGGCCCTCGACGCGCGCCTGCCCTTCACGCTGACCGCGGGCCAGCGGCGCGTGGGGGAGGAGCTCTCCGCCGAGCTCGCCCGCGAGAGGCCGATGAGCCGCCTGCTCCAGGGCGACGTGGGCGCGGGCAAGACCCTCGTGGCCCTGCGCGCGATGCTCCAGGTGGTGGACGCCGGCGGCCAGGCCGCACTCGTGGCCCCCACGGAGGTCCTCGCCGCCCAGCACCACCGCGCCCTGCTGCGCCTCATGGGCCCGCTGGCCGACGACGGCGCCCGCGGGCTCGGCGGCGTCGGCACCCTCGGCCTCGACGACGGCCGGGAGGGCCCCCACACGGGCGTCGTCCTCGTGACCGGGTCCCAGCGGGTCGCCGCCCGGCGCGAGGCGCTGCTCGCGCTCGCCTCGGGGGAGGCGGGGATCGCCGTCGGGACGCACGCCCTGCTCTCGGACACGGTGGGGTTCGCGGAGCTCGCGCTCGCCGTGGTGGACGAGCAGCACCGCTTCGGCGTGGACCAGCGCGAGGCCCTGCGCCGCGCCAACCCGGGCACGCACCTGCTCGTCATGTCCGCCACGCCCATCCCGCGCTCGGTGGCCATGACCGTCTTCGGCGACCTCGACCTCACCGTCCTCGAGGGCCTGCCCTCCGGCCGCCAGCCGGTCACCACGCACGTCGCGCGGATGGCGCACGGCCCGCGCGTGATCGGGCGCGTGTGGGAGCTGATCGCGGAGCACGTCGCCGCGGGGCACCAGGCCTTCGTGGTGTGCCCGCGGATCGACCCGGACGACGCGGACCCGGGCCACGCGAACGTGACGGAGATGGCCCCGCGGCTCGAGGCGCTGCCCGCGCTCGCGGCCGCCCGCCCGGGCGGGGCGCGGATCGGGGTGGTGCACGGCCGGATGGACCAGGCCGAGCAGGACGCCGCGATGCAGGCGTTCGCGCGCGGGGAGACGGACGTGCTCGTGGCCACCACCGTCGTGGAGGTGGGCGTGGACGTGCCCAACGCCACCGTCATGGCCGTGCTGGACGCGGACGACTTCGGCCTCTCCACCCTCCACCAGCTGCGCGGCCGCGTGGGCCGCGGCCCCGGCGCGTCCGTGTGCCTCCTGGCCACGCGCCTGCCGGACGGGCACGCCTCCCTGCGCCGCCTCGAGGTGCTCGAGCAGACCCAGGACGGTCTGCGGATCGCGCAGGAGGACCTGGCCCACCGCGGCGTCGGCGACGTCCTCGGGGCGCAGCAGTCCGGCCTGGCCTCCGGGCTGCGCCACGTGGACGTCATCGCGGACGCCCCGCTCATCGGCCTGGCCGCGGACGCCGTGGCGCGCATCATGGCGGCCGGCGAGGGGCTCTCCGCGCACCCGGCGCTGGCCGCCGAGGTGACCCGCTGGGAGGGCGAGCACCTCACCGCCGCCGACTACCTCGAGAAGGGCTGACCCCGTGTCCCGCATCATCGCCGGCGCCGCCGCCGGCCGCCCCCTGCGCTCCGTGCCCGGCACGGGCACCCGCCCCACGACGGACCGCACCAAGGAGGCCCTCTTCTCCTGGCTCTCCGCGCGGGACTGGACGGACGGCACCCGCGTGCTCGACCTCTACGCCGGCTCCGGCTCGCTGGGGTGCGAGGCGGCGAGCCGGGGCGCGGCGAGCGTCGTGCTCGTGGAACGGCACCGCCGCGCCGCCGAGGTGTGCCGCGCCAACGCGGCGATGGTCAACGAGGCCCTCGGGAGGACAGTGGTGAGCGTGCGCGCCTCCTCCGTCGAACAGGTGCTCGCCGTCGGCGGGGCGCAGGGCCTCGAGGACGGGGGCGAGCCCGTGGACCTCATCCTCGCCGACCCGCCCTATCCCGAGGCGGGGGAGGCGTTCCACGCCGTCCTCGCCGCCGCCGCCGCGCGGCTCAGCCCCGGCGGGCTGCTCGTGCTGGAGCGCTCCGCGCGCGACCCGGCCCCGCGGCGCCCGGCCACGCTCGAGGAGGTCGACGTGCGCGCGTACGGCGAGACCGCCCTCTACCTGTGGCAGGACGAGCGCTGAGCCCCGTGCCCCCGCTCGGCGGGCGGGGGCCCGACGGCACGCGGCCGCGCGGGAGAGGGGAGCGTCAGCCCCGGCGCAGCCGCGGCGCGGCCTCGGCGAGGCGCCGCATGCCCTCGGCCACCACGTCCTCGGACTTGCAGAACGCCAGCCGCAGCCAGGAGGCGAGGTGGGCGTCGGCCGGATCGTCCGTCGGCCGGCACAGCGCGCTCACCGGGATGCCCGCGACGCCGGCCTCGCGCACCCAGTCCCGCACGGCCGCCGAGGCGTCCGTCACGCCCCAGGGGGCCAGGTCCACCACCACGAAGTAGCCGGCGTCCGGCACCACGGGCTCCAGGCCCACGGCGCGCAGCCCTGCCACGAGGGTGTCCCGCGTGGCGCGGTACCGCTCCCGCTGCCCCACGAGGTGCGCCTCGTCCCGCGGCAGGTAGGCGGCCATGGCCGCCTGGTAGGCCGGGCCCGTGGAGAAGGTGAGGTACTGCTTCACGGCGCGCACGGCGGCCACGAGCTCGGCGGGCCCGGCCAGCCAGCCCACCTTCCACCCGGTCACGGCGAACGCCTTCCCGGCCCCGGACGCCGTCAGGGCGATCTCCCGGGCCCCGGGGATCGAGCGCAGGGAGACGTGCTCGCCCTCGAACACGAGGTGCTCGTACACCTCGTCGGAGAGGATCAGCACGCCGCGCTCCCGGCACAGCCGCACGATCTCCTCGAGCAGGGCGCGCGGGTACACGGCGCCGGTCGGATTGTGCGGGGTGTTGAGGATGAGCAGCCGGGTGCGGTCGGTCAGCGCCGCCGCGATCCGGGCCGGGTCGGGCAGGAACGCGGGCGGCTCCACGGGCACGGTCACGTGGCGGGCGCCGGCCAGGGCGACGGTCGCGGCGTGGGAGTCGTAGAACGGCTCCACCGTCACCACCTCGTCGCCGGGGCCGACGAGGGCCAGCACGGTGGCGGCGATCGCCTCCGTCACCCCGGCGGTGACCAGCAGCTCGGCGTCCGGGTCCTCCGTCACGCCCCAGTGCGCCCGCCGGTGCTCGACGACGGCGCGGCGCAGCGCCGCGTCCCCGCCGCCGGGCGCGTACTGGTTCGGGCCCGCGAGGACGGCGTCCGCGGCCAGGCGCAGCAGGTCCGCGGGGCCGTCGGCGTCGGGGAAGCCCTGCCCCAGGTTCACGGCACCGTGCTCGGCCGCGAGGGCCGTCACCGTCTCGAAGACGGTGGGCGCGGGGACGCCCCCGCGCAGCAGCCCGGTGGCCTCGGCGGCGCGGCGCCATGGTCCGGGGACGGCGGCGGGAGTCGGGCGGGGGGCCGGGGTGTCCATGGCGGCCACTGTACTTTCCGGCCGGCCGGCCCGCGGGCGGGGGCGGAGAGCGGTCCTCGCCCCCGCCGGTCCCCCGGGGTAGGTTGGGCGCATGCGCCGTGCCGTCTGCCCCGGATCCTTCGACCCGCTGCACAAGGGTCACGTCGAGGTCATCATGCGGGCCGCCAACCTCTTCGACGAGGTGATCGTGGCCGTCTCCGTGAACCCCAAGAAGACGTACCGGTTCACCGTGGACGAGCGCATCGAGATGGTCGAGGCCACGGTCTCCTCCCTGTCCGGCGTGAGCGCCCGGCCCATGGGGACCGGCCTGCTCGCCGAGTTCTGCCGCTCCGTGGGCGCGGACACCATCGTGAAGGGCCTGCGGGACGGCGCCGACCTCGCCTTCGAGGCGCCCATGGCCACGATGAACCGCCACCTCACGGGCGTGGAGACCGTGTACCTGCAGGCCGATCCGCGGTTCGCCCACCTCTCCTCCTCCCTCATCAAGGAGGTCCACGGCCTGGGCGGAGACGTCCGCGACTTCGTCCCCGCCGCCGTGCTGCGGCGCCTGAACGCCGCACCGTCCCCGTCCGCCGTCCCCGACCCGTCCAGGAGCACCCGTCCATGACCGAGCAGACCCCCACCCGCCCGCGCACGCGCAAGGCCGTCATCCCGGCCGCCGGCCTGGGCACGCGCTTCCTCCCGGCCACGAAGGCCATGCCCAAGGAGATGCTGCCGGTGGTCGACCGCCCTGCCATCGAGTACGTGGTGGCGGAGGCCCGCCGCGCGGGGCTGTGCGACGTCCTGATGATCACAGGCCGCAACAAGCGCGCCCTCGAGGACCACTTCGACCGCCACCCGGCCCTCGAGGCCACGCTCGAGCGCAAGGGAGACCAGAAGCGCATCGACCTGATCCGCGAGTCGGACCTCGTGGGGGACATCCACTACGTGCGCCAGGGCGCCGCGCTCGGCCTCGGCCACGCCGTCGGCTGTGCGCGCCGCCACGTCGGGGACCAGCCGTTCGCGGTGCTCCTGGGCGACGACCTGATCGGCGCCGACGACGACCTGCTGGTCCGCATGATCGACGCCCAGGAGCGCCTCGGCGGCTCCGTCGTCGCGCTCATGGAGGTCCCGGAGGAGGCCGTCTCCTCGTACGGCGTGGCCGCCGTCGAGGCCGTGGAGGGCACCGACGAGGTGGTGCGCGTGACCGGGCTCGTGGAGAAGCCCGCCCGCGAGGACGCCCCCTCTCGTCTCGCGGTCATCGGCCGCTACGTGCTCTCCCCGGCGGTGTTCGACGTGCTCGAGGAGACCGCTCCGGGCCGCGGCGGCGAGATCCAGCTGACGGACGCGCTGCAGACCCTCGCGGAGGGCGAGGGCGAGGGGTACGGCGTGCACGCCGTCGTCTTCGAGGGCCGCCGCTACGACACGGGGGACAAGCTGGGCTACCTCCAGGCCGTGGTGGAGCTCGGCGTGGACCACCCCGAGCTCGGCGACGACCTGCGGGCCTGGCTCAAGGGGTTCGCCGCCGGACTCTGAGGCGCGCCGCCCGTGCGCCGCTTTGGCGTGGAACGGGGCAGCCGCTAGGATGGGCTGTCGGTCCATCGTGGCCTGACCCTGCCTGCACGCGTCGAACGGTCCGATCCGGACAGTCGGCGCGGCCCGTCCCACCGCCGAGAGGAGCGATCATGGACACCGACGAACGCCCCGACGCGGGGTCGCCGTGGGTCATCTCCGTGCGCGACCTCCTGCGCGGAGCCGGGATCCAGCGTCACGTGACGGCCCAGTGGCCCGCCCCCGAGGGGGTGAGCACGCCTGTCCTCGGCGTCCCCGCGGGGGACCTCGTGGACGTCGAGCTGCGCCTCGAGGCCGTCCACGAGGGCGTGCTCGTCACCGGCACCGCGGACGCGGACCTGGTGGGCGAGTGCGGCCGCTGCCTGACCCCTCTGCGCGAGGGGATCACCGTGGACCTGCAGGAGCTGTTCCTCACCGGCGCGTCCCGGGACGAGGCCGGCGACCAGCCGATCGTGGTGCACGAGACCGTGGACCTGGAACCCGTGTTCCGGGACGCCGTGGTCATCACCCTGCCGTTCCAGCCGCTGTGCCGGCCGGACTGCGAGGGCCTGTGCGCCGACTGCGGCATCCGCCTCGAGGACGCGCCCGAGGGGCACGTCCACGAGCGCGTGGATCCGCGCTGGGCGGCGCTCGCCGCCCTCGCGGGCACCGAAGAGACCTCCAACACCGAGACAGAAGAGAGATAGCCGTGGCAGTCCCGAAGCGGAAGATGTCCCGTTCCAACACCCGTTCCCGTCGTTCCCAGTGGAAGGCCGAGGCCCCCACGCTGGTCAAGACCGTGGAGAACGGCCGCGTGTCCTACCGCCTGCCCCACCAGGCCGAGCTGAAGACCGACGCCGCCGGCACCCCGCTGTTCTTCGAGTACAAGGGCCGCAAGGTCGCTGACGCCTGAGATGGCGTCGTCACCGGCTCGCCGCGGGGTCGCCCCCGCGCCGGAGACACCTGAACTGTTCGAGCGTCTCGGCGTGCACATCACGTCCGAGACGCTCGAACGTGCTTTGACGCACCGTTCGTACGCGTACGAGCACGGCGGCCTGCCCACCAACGAGCGCCTCGAGTTCCTCGGGGACTCGGTGCTGGGCTACGTGGTCACGGACCACATCTTCGCCGTGTACCCGGACCTGCCCGAGGGCGACCTCGCCCGGCGCCGGGCCGCCGTCGTCTCGACGCGTGCGCTCGCGAAGGTGGCTCGCCGGATCGGCATCGGCCCGTTCATCAAGCTCGGCACGGGCGAGGCCCGCACGGGCGGCGCGGACAAGGACTCGATCCTCGCGGACAGCCTCGAGGCCCTCATCGGCGCCACCTACGTGGACCACGGGGCGGTGGCCGCCGCGGCCCTCGTGCACCGGCACGTCGTGCCGCTGCTCGACGAGCCGGACCTGATGCGCGAGAGCACCGACTGGAAGACCGTGGTGGCCGAGGCCGCCAGCCGGCACCGCCTCGGCGAGGTCGTGTACGTCATCGAGGGGCAGGGCCCCGCGCACGACCCGCGCTACCGCGCCACCCTGCGTGTGGGCGGGAAGGACTACGGCTCCGCCGTCGCCAGCTCGAAGAAGCAGGCCGAGCGCGAGGCCGCGGCCGAGTCCTGGCCGGCCCTGGAGGCCGACCTGCCCGCCGCGGGGCGCTGAGCCCGCCGTGCCGGAGCTCCCCGAGGCGGAGGTCGTGCGCCGGGGCATCGCCCGCAGCGCCGCCGGTGCTGCCGCCGGCCCCCTCGAGGTGCTCGACGCCCGCTCGGTGCGCCGCAGCCCCGGGGGACCCGCCGCGCTGCGCGCGCGCCTCGACGGGGCCGTCCTCGCCGAGCCCGCGCGGCGCGGCAAGTTCCTGTGGCTGCCGCTCGCGGACGGCGACGACGCCGTCGTCGTCCACCTGGGGATGAGCGGCCAGGTGCTCGTGGACGAGCCCGCCGATCCTGACCCGCGCCACCTGCGGCTGCGCCTCCCGATCACCACGGCAGACGGCGCGGCGCGCGAGCTGCGGTTCGTGGACCAGCGGCTCTTCGGCGGCTGGTGGCTGGACCCGCTCGTCACCGAGGCCGCGACGGGGGAGCGGATCCCCGCGACGGCGGCCCACATCGCCCTGGACCCCCTCCACCCGCTCTTCGACCCCGCGGCCGTGCACGCCCGTCTGGCGCGGCGGCGCAGCGTCCTGAAGCGCGCGCTCCTGGACCAGTCCCTCGTGTCCGGGATCGGCAACATCTACGCGGACGAGGCGCTCTGGGCGGCCCGGCTGCACCCCGAACGTCCCACCTCCCGCCTGCGCCGCGCCGAGACCGTGGGCGTCCTCGAGGCTGTGCGGGAGATCATGGGGCGCGCCCTCGAGCAGGGCGGCACGAGCTTCGACGCGCTCTACGTGAACGTGGACGGGCGCTCCGGCGAGTATGCCCGCTCCCTGCAGGCGTACGGCCGCACGGGCTCGCCGTGCCGGCGCTGCGCGGCGGAGGGCGTCGTCTCCCTGATCGTGCGCGAGCCGTTCATGGGGCGGGCCTCCCACCGCTGCCCGCGGTGCCAGCCGAGACCTCGGCGGGCCTCCACGCGCCCCGGTCCCTAGACTGTGCGGAGCCATTCCCGACAGGAGCCGACGTGACCCAGCCCCCGCAGACGCCGTGGACGCCTCGTGACCCCGCAGACGGCACGCCGCCCGAGGACTCCGTCGCGGAGCACCGGCAGCCGGCGGGGCCCACGCCCGCGCCGTCCCCGGCCCGGGGCCGACGACGGCGTCGCCGCCGCTGGCCGTGGGTCCTCGGCCTCCTCGCGCTCCTGCTGGGGGCCGCCGTGGTGCTCGCGGGCTGGTACGCCGTCTCGCTCGGGCGCGTCTACGACGAGCAGCGGAACACCGTGGACACCGGGGCTCTCGACGACGCCGGCTCCGGACCGATGAACATCCTGCTGCTCGGCTCCGACTCCCGCTCCGAGGAGGAGGGCGAGGACGCCGGCGACGGGCGCTCCGACACGATGATGCTGGTGCACCTCCCAGCGGACCGGGAGCACGTCTACATCATGTCGATCCTGCGCGACACGTGGGTGGAGATCCCCGGTCGCCACCAGGACAAGGTCAACGCGGCGTTCGCGATGGGCGGCTACCCGCTGGCCGTCGACACCGTGGAGCAGCTGATGGGCGTGCCCGTGCACCACCTCATGGAGGTGGACTTCCAGGGCTTCCGCGGCGTCACGGACGCCCTCGGCGGCGTGAAGGTCTGCAACCCCACCGCCTTCTCCTCGGGGCAGACCAACCCCTCCTACTTCCCGCGGGGCGAGATCCTCCTCCAGGACACCGCGGCCCTGCGCTACGTGCGGGAGCGCCACGCGTTCGAGGACGGGGACATCACCCGGGTGGAGAACCAGCAGCGCTACGTCGGCGGGGCCCTGGGGCGCTTCCTGAGCCCGGAGATCCTGGCGAACCCGGGCCGCACCTCCGACGTCGTCTCCGTCCTCTCCCGGCACCTCTCGGTGGACGACGGCCTGGACGCCGCCACCGTGGCGTCGCTGGCATGGCAGCTGCGCGAGGTGGGCCGCGAGGACGTGGAGATGTTCTCCGTGCCGATCGCCGGGTTCGGCCGCTCTCCCGGCGGCCAGTCCATCCTGGAGCTGGACCCGGCCAGGATGGACTCGCTGCGCTCCGCCCTCGCGGCGGACGACGTGCAGCGCTACATCGAGGCGGAGGAGGCCGCGCGCAGCCGCCGCGCGGCCGAGAAGGCCGCGGAGGCGTCCGCGTCCCAGAGCGCGTCCAGCTCCTCGACCACCGCGGAGCCGAGCCCGTCCGCGTCGTCCGCCCCGAGCTCGTCCGCGCCGCCGGCCCCGAGCCCCGCCGTCCCCGAGGAGGTCTGCGGTGGCTGACGCCCGCTCCGCGGGCCGTGCCCGCCCCCCGCGTCTGATGCTCGTGACGCACTCCTACCGCCCGGAGCGCACGCCTCCGGCGCGACGTTGGGCCGTCGTGGTCCGCGTGCTGCGCGAGGCCGGCTGGGACGTGGACGTGATCGCCCCCGGCGGACTGCGCGCCTCCCACGGCGACGACGGCGAGCGCCTCCTCCCCACGCCGCGGCTGGCACGCGGGGCCGGGAGCCGCAACGGACGCTTCGTGGAGGCCGTGGTGCACAGCGTGCTCGCGGTGCCGCGGGGCCTGCTGGCACCCCGCCCCGACGTCGTGGTGGCCACCGTCCCCGCCCTTCCCGTCGTGGTGGCCGGCTGGGCCCTGTCCCGCCTGCGCCGACGCCCCCTCGTGCTCGAGATGCGCGACGCGTGGCCGGACCTCGCCCATGAGGCCGGGGTGCACGAGGGCCCGCTGGGCAGGGCCATGGAGCGCGTCGTGGCGGGCGGGCAGCGGGCCGCGGACGTCGTCGTGACGGTGACCGAGGGCTTCGCCGAGACCCTGCGCGCGCGGGGGATGGGCGCGGTGGTGACGCTGGGCAACGGCGTGGATCTCGGCCGCGTGCGCACCGTGCCGCCCCGGGAACGGGCCGCCGGGGAGCTGCGTGTCCTCTACCTGGGCAACATGGGGGAGAGCCAGGGCCTCGAGCGCCTCGTGGAGGCCGCGGCCCGTCTGCGCGCATCACATCCCGGCGTGCAGGTGCGCCTCGTGGGGGATGGCGTCCGCCGCGCGGCGCTCGAGGAGCTGAACGCCCGCCTGGGCGGGGCCGCGGAGCTCCTCGAGCCCGTGTCCGGGGACGCGGTCGGCGAGCAGTACGCGTGGGCGGACACCCTCGTGGTCTCCCTGCGCCCCGATTGGCCGAGCTTCCGCCACACCGTCCCCTCCAAGACCTACGAGGTCCTCGCGGTCGGCCGTCACGTCACCGGCCAGGTGACGGGGGAGGCCGCCCACACGCTGGAGGCGGCCGGCGGTGCCGACGTCGTCGGCCCGGGCGTGGACGACCTCGTGGCGCACCTGGCCGCGCTCGCCGCGGACCCCGCCCGGACGGCCGTCGGCGACGGCGGGCGGGCGTGGGTGAGCGAGCACGCCCACCTGCCCGCGGTGGCGGCGCGGTACGAACGCGTGCTGCGCGCGCTCCTGCCCGACGGTCGACCCACCCCGATGCGACAGGAGAACCTCGTCCCATGACCTCCCCGTCCTTCCCTGGGCGCGCCGCCCTGGGCCGTGCCGTCCGCACGGCCCGCACCGCGGCGCGCGGCGCCGTGCGCACCCTCCCGTCCGAGCAGCAGGCCCTGCTGCGCCGTGCCGGGGGGCGGGCCCTGCGCGAGCTGCCCCCACTCGTGCAGGCGCCGGTCCGGCGGCTCGCCGGCGCCGCGCCCGCCCGCCTCCCTGCGGTCCCGGCGGTGACCGGCCGGGCCGCCGCCGCGGTGGACGCCGATCCGCGCGCGGCCGCCCGGCTCGAGGCCGCGCTGGGCGTTGTCGACGTCTCCCGCACGCCGTCGGGCGGGCGGGCCGTGGGCGTGGTCGCGGCCGACGACATCCGGGCCGCCCTCGCCTCGGCGGGACACCGCGTCGTGCCGATCGTGCCCGGCACGGCGGTCGCCGTGGCCGAGCGGGTGGAGGCCGTCGTCGTGGACCTGGACGGGTTCGCGGGCGTGTGGGACGGCGCCCTCGACGCGACGGGCGTCGCCCTGTTCCGCGAGTTGCGTGCCGCGATGGCTGCCGCGCACGGTCGCGGCACCACGTGCTGGGTCCTCTCCCGAGGCCCAGGCCGCCACCGCCTCGGCGCGCTCGCCCTGCTGCGGGCGGAGGACGCCGTCGTCGTCACGGCGGGGGCCGATCGCGCCCCCGCCCACCTCACGGAGGACCCGGGGGACGCGTCGCTCGGCCTCGCCGACCTCCTCCGTGCCTGCCCGGAGGCGGCCTCGTGACCGCCGGCCACGAGCCCCTCCTGCCCGGTGACCCTGCTCCCGCCGCGGGCGTGCGCGTCCTGCTCTACGGGGACGTGGACCTCAACGTGGTCGACGGCTCGGCCCTGTGGCTGCCCTCGATCGCCGAGACCCTCGCCCGCACGGGCGCGCACGTGGACGTCCAGCTCAAGGCCGAGGAGCGGCGCGACCTGCTCTCCGAGCCCCTGCGGCGCCTGCCCGGCGTCCGCGTGCTCGACGCCCGGCCGCGGCCCAGTCAGCACGCCATGACGCCCGTCCGCGCCGTCGAGGTGCTGCGCGAGCGGGACGAGGCCTCGCCCTACGACGTCGTCCTCGTGCGCGGTGTGCGCGTGTGCGGGGCCCTCGCCGATCGCCAGGCCTTCCCCGGCCGGCTGTGGTCCTACGTGACGGAGTACGGGTACGGGCCGGCGGACTTCACTGCGGAGACGGCCGAGCGCCTGGGGACGATCGCCGCCGCCAGCCGCCTCATGCTCGCCCAGACGCCTGCGGCAAGGGCGGTGCTCGAGGCCATGGTCCCCGCGGCCGCCGGGCGCACGGCGATCCTCTCGCCGATGGTCCCCGACGCCCTCGCGCCCGTGGCGGGCCCTCAGGACCGCGGCACCGGGCCCCTGCGGCTCGTCTACACGGGCAAGTTCGCCCGCCGCTGGCGCACGGACCTCATGATGGACGTCCTCGCGGCCCTGCAGGCCCGCGGCGTGGACGCCACCCTGACCATGGCCGGGGACAAGGTGCACCGCGAGCCCGACGACCCGGACTGGGCCGAGTCCATGCAGGCCTCCCTCGAGACGCCCCGCCTCGGCTTCACCTGGACCGGCGCCCTCAGCCGTGCGGACGCCACGGCGCTCACGGCGGGCGCGGACGTGTCCCTGGGGTGGCGGGACCCGGACCTCGACCTCTCCCTCGAGATCTCGACGAAGGTGCTGGAGAGCTGCGCTGTGGGGGTGCCCCCGCTCGTCAACCGCACGACCGCGCACGAGGAGCTGCTCGGCGCGGACTATCCGCTGTTCGTCGACGGGGCGACGGACACGGCCGAGGATGTCGCAGCGCGGCTCGCGGCGGTCCGCGCCGACCTTCCCGCGCTCTCGCGACGCGTCGTCGCCGCCGCGGAGCCCTATCGGGTCGGCGCGCGCTCGCGGGAGCTGCTCTCGTGCCTCGAGCGGGTCGGCGCCGTCGACGCCGCCCGGGCTCGGAACGCCGGCGGCGACGCCTCGCGGACGGGGCGGACACGCGTCGTCGTCGCCGGGCACGACCTGAAGTTCGCCGGCGAGCTCATCGACCTGCTGCGCGACGACCCGTCGGTCGAGCTGCGTCTGGACCGCTGGCCCGCCCTGCACCGGCACGACGAGGCCGCCTCCCGCCGCCTGGCCGAGTGGGCCGACGTCGTGGTGTGCGAGTGGGCCGGGCCGAACGCCGTCTGGTACGCGCGGCACAAGCGGCCGGGCCAGCGCCTCGTGGTGCGCCTGCACATGTTCGAGCTGCGGGGCGGATGGCTTGCGGACCTGGACGCCTCGGCCGTGGACCTCGTCGTCACCGTCTCCGACCTCTATGCCGGCCTGGTGCGCGGGCACCTCGGCCTCGCCGAGGACCGGGTGACCGTGATCCCCAACGCCGTGTCCCTCGCAGATCTGGACCGCCCCGGGCTGCCGGGCCGGCGACACCGGCTGGGCCTCGTGGGGATCGTGCCGCTGCGCAAGCGCCTGGACCGGGCCGTGGACGTGCTGGCCCGCCTCCGCGTCGAGGACGAACGGTTCACCCTCCACGTGCGTGGCCGCATGCCGTGGGAGTACCCGCACGAGTGGCGGAAGCCGGAGCAGCGCGAGGGCTATGCCGAGCTGCTCGCCCGCCTCGGCGCGTCCAGCCTGCGCGAGGCTGTGGCGTTCGAGCCGTTCGGCGCGGACATGGGATCCTGGCTGACGAAGATCGGCTGGGTGCTCTCCCCGTCCACCGCGGAGAGCTTCCACCTGGCCCCGGCCGAGGGCATGGTCTCCGGGGCCGTGCCCGTGGTGTGGGCGCGCCCCGGGGCGGCCGGGGTCTTCGGGGAGCGCTTCGTGGTCGCGGACACGGAGGACGCCGCCGCACGCATCCTTGAGGCCGTCCACGACGACGCCCGGTGGGACGCTCTGTCCGCTGCCGCCCGGGAGCGTGCCGCCGACTTCGACGAGAACGCCGTGGCCGCGCTGTGGCGGGACGCCCTGCACCTCCCGGCGCACCGCGGCGCCGTCCGAGGATAAGGTGGGGCGACCGTTCCTGAGGCGCCCGCGCGACGGGAGACGGTCCGGTCACCCCCGCAACGAGCAAGGAACCTGAGCGTGAGAGAGATCCAGTCGGTCGCCGTCGTCGGCCTCGGCTACATCGGCCTGCCCACGGCTGCCATCCTGGCCGAGCACGGCGTCCGCGTCCACGGCGTGGACGTCAGCCAGCGCACCGTGGACGCGGTCAACGCCGGAACCGTCCCCTTCGTGGAGCCGGACCTCGCCGAGTTCGTGTCCCGCGCGGTCGCGGCGGGCACGCTCACCGCCTCCACCACCACGCCCGCCGCGGACGCCTACATCGTCGCCGTCCCCACGCCGTTCACGGACGGCCACGCGCCGGACCTGCGGTTCATCGAGGCCGCCGCGCGGTCCCTCGCGCCGCGGCTGCGTGGGGGCGAGCTCGTGATCCTGGAGTCCACCTCGCCCCCCGGCGCCACCGAGCACATGGCCGAGGTCATCCTCGCGGCGCGACCCGACCTGCGCGAGCGGGGGATCGACACGGCCCACTGCCCCGAGCGCGTGCTTCCCGGCCGCGTGATGGTCGAGCTCGTGACGAACGACAGGATCGTGGGCGGCTCGACGCCCGAGGCCGCCGAACGGGCGAAGCGCCTCTACGAGACCTTCTGCCGCGGGGAGATCCTGCTGACGGACAGGCGCACGGCGGAGATGGCCAAGCTCGTGGAGAACTCCTACCGCGACGTCAACATCGCCTTCGCCAACGAGCTCTCGGTGATCTGCGACGAACTCGGGATCGACGTCTGGGAGCTCATCGAGCTGGCCAACCACCACCCTCGTGTGGACATCCTCCAGCCCGGGCCGGGGGTGGGCGGGCACTGCATCGCCGTGGACCCCTGGTTCATCGTCGACGCGGCACCCGCCTCCGCCCGGCTCATCCGCGCGGCCCGCGAGATCAACGACGCCAAGCCGCGATGGGTGATCGACCAGGTGAAGGCCGCCGCGTTCGACGTCCTGCAGGACACCGGCCGCCCGCCCGTGGTCGCCGCCCTCGGGCTCGCGTTCAAGCCCAACATCGACGACCTCCGCGAGTCGCCGGCCCTGACCATCGCGGTCGACCTGGCCGAGCAGCTCCACGCATCGACGGTGCTCGTCGCCGAGCCCCACGTGGACGAGCTCCCCGCCGCGCTCGCGGACCGCGAGAACGTGCGCCTCGTCCCCGCCGAGGAGGCCGTGGACCGGGCGGACGTGGTGCTCCTCCTCGTGGACCACCACGCGTTCGCCGGCCTCGGCGAGGCCGCCCGCGGCAAGCGGGTGGTCGACACCCGCGGCCAGTGGCGCCCCGGCACCGGAGGCTGACCGTGCTCCGAGCCCGCCGGCCCCTGCTGCGCAGCCTCGCGCTGACCGCCCAGACGGTGCGCGAGCACCTCGCCGACGACCCGGTCCTCCTCGCTCTGCAGATCTCCCGCCGCCTGCCGCGCGCGGTGACCGAACGGGCCGCCGCCGTCCTCACCCGGGCCCCCGGCGGCGTCGCCGCAGCGGTGGGCCACGAGATGCGCGGCGAGCGCGAGGCCGGGCTCGCGTCCCTCGAGCGGGCGGACGACGTCAGCCCCGCCGCCCGTGTGCACCGCGCCGACGCCGCGCTGGGCCTCGGCCGGCCCGACCTGGCCGCCGCCCACCTGGACTCCGTGCCCGTGGGGCTGCGCGCCGCGGCATGGACCGCGGCCGCCGCACGGCTGGCCGCCCACCGCGGCGACCTCGACGAGGCGGCGCGCCTCGCCGCCGTGCACCCGCGCAACCGTCACCTCGCCCGTCGCATGGCGGGGGAGCGGGACGCCTTCCGGGGGGCGACGCCGGTGCTCGCCCGGGAGCGCTCCTACGCCCCGGTGCCGGGACGCGTCCTGCACGTCCTCACCAACTCGCTGCCCCACACCGGGTCCGGCTACGCCCAGCGCAGCCACTCGATCCTGCGCTCCCTCCGGGAGGAGGGGTTCGCCGTCTCGGCCGTCACCCGCCCGGGCTACCCCGTGCAGGTGGGCGTCCCGTGGGCCGCCGAGCGCGACGTCGTGGACGGCGTCGCCTACCACCGGCTGCTCCCGGTCCGCCTGGCGCAGGGCCAGGCGGACCGGTTCGTGCAGCACGCCGAGCTGCTCGCCGACCACGTCCGCAGGGAGCGCCCCGCCCTGCTGCACACCACAACGCACTTCGCCAACGCCGCCGCCGTGGGCGCGGTGGCGGACGCGTTCGGGATCCCGTGGGTGTACGAGGTGCGCGGCCAGCTCGCGGACACCTGGGCGGCCGCGCGCGGGCCGGAGGCGCGCGAGTCCGAGCGGTACCGGCGGTTCGTCGAACGCGAGGCGGAGGCCGCCGCCCGGGCCGACGGCGTCGTGACCCTCGGCGAGGGGATGCGCGAGCGCCTCGTCGCGGGCGGCGTGGCCGGTTCCGACGTCGTGCTGTGCCCCAACGCGGTGGGCGAGGCCTTCCTCGCGGAGCCGCCGGACGCGGCTGCCGCCCGCGCTGAGCTGGGCTGGGACGACTGGGCCGGGGCGTTCGTGGTGGGAACCGTCTCGAGCATCGTGGACTACGAGGGGCTGGACACCCTGCTGCGCGCCGCCGCCCTCCTCGCGCCGCGGCGCCCGGACCTGCGCGTGCTGATCGCCGGCGACGGCGTGGCCCTGCCCGGGCTCAAGAGCCTCGCCGCCGAGCTCGGGATCGGCCCCCTGTGCCGCTTCCCCGGCCGGGTGCCCCGTGCGGCCGCGCGCCTGCACCACGCCGCCATCGACGCGTTCGTGGTGCCCCGGCGCGACCTGCCCGTGACTCGCTCGGTCACCCCCATGAAGACCGTCGAGGCCTCCGCGACGGCACGGCCGGTCATCGCCTCGGACCTGCCCGCGCTGCGGGAGCTCGTGGAGGACGGACACACCGGCCTGCTCTTCCCTGCCGGCGACGACGCGGCGCTCGCGGACGCCCTCGACCTGCTGGGCGAGGATCCGGCGCTGCGCGCCCGCCTGGGCGCCGAGGGCCGTGCGTGGGCGCTCGAGACGCGGACGTGGGCCGGCAACGCCCGGCGCTACCGCGAGCTGTACGCGGGACTCGGGGTGCATCCGACCCGCTGAGGGCCGCCGCACCGTGCCGCCAGACGGGTCACTCGCCGCCCGCGAAAGGGCCCGGTGCTAGGCTCGGCCCCGTGCCCCGTGGCCGACCCGCGTCGCGCGTCGGGGCCGGCCACATCTCCCTGGACCGCGGACCGCGCAGGGAGCCGCGCACGGAAGGAACAGCTGGATCCGGATGAAGATCGCCGTCGTCGCCCTGGGGAAGATCGGACTGCCCCTGGCCGTCCAGTTCGCGAGCAAGGGCCACGAGGTGGTCGGCGTGGACGTCAACGCCGCCGTCGTGGATCTGGTCAACGCGGGCACCGAGCCGTTCCCCGGTGAGGCCCACCTCCAGGAGAAGCTCTCCGAGTCCGTGCGGGCCGGCCGCCTGCGCGCCACCACCGATTACGGGGACGCCATCCCCGGCGCGGACGCGGTCGTGCTGGTGGTGCCGCTGTTCGTGGACGAGGAGGCGCGCCCCGACTTCGGCTGGATGGACGGCGCCACCGGCGAGCTCGCCCAGCATCTGACCGCCGGGACCCTCGTCTCCTATGAGACCACCCTGCCGGTGGGCACCACCCGCTCCCGCTGGAAGCCCATGCTGGAGGAGGGCTCTGGCCTGACCGAGGGCGAGGACTTCCACCTCGTGTTCTCCCCGGAGCGCGTGCTGACCGGCCGGGTCTTCGAGGACCTGCGTCGCTACCCCAAGCTCATCGGCGGCCTCTCGGCCGCGGGTGCGGAGAAGGCCCGCGAGTTCTACGAGGCCGTCCTGGACTTCGACGAGCGCCCCGACCTGCAGCGCCCCAACGGCGTGTGGGACCTGGGCAGCGCCGAGGCCTCCGAGATGGCCAAGCTCGCCGAGACCACGTACCGGGACGTGAACATCGGCCTCGCCAACGAGTTCGCCCGCTACGCCGGGCAAGCCGGGATCGACATCTACCAGGTGATCGAGGCGTCCAACTCGCAGCCGTACAGCCACATCCACCGCCCGGGCATCGCCGTGGGCGGCCACTGCATCCCCGTGTACCCCCGCCTGTACCTGTGGAACGACCCCGCGGCGGACATCGTCCGCACCGCGCGCGCCGTCAACGCCGGCATGCCGGACTTCGCCGTCCAGCTCCTCGCCGAGGCTCATGGCGACCTGGCCGGCCAGCGCGTCGTCGTCCTCGGCGCCGCCTACCGCGGCGGCGTGAAGGAGACCGCCTTCTCGGGTGTCTTCGCCACGGTCGGCGCCCTGCGCACCCGCGGCGCCGAGGTGAGCGTCCACGATCCGATGTACACGGACGAGGAGCTGCGCGGCCTCGGCTTCGAGCCGCACACGATGGGCGCCGAGGTGGACGCCGCCGTGCTGCAGACCGACCACGCCGAGTACCGTGCGCTGACCCCGGCGGACCTGCCCGGCGTGCGGACCCTCGTGGACGGCCGCAACGTGACCTCGCCCGAGGCCTGGGCCGGCGTGACCCGCCGCGTCATCGGCGTCCCCGCGGACGCCTGAGGGGCCCGGAGATGACCGAGACCGCGGAGTTCTTCACGGCCCCCGGGGCCGACGTGTCCGCCGACGCCCGCATCGGCGCCGGCTCCAAGATCTGGCACCTCGCGCAGGTGCGGGAGCAGGCGCGCCTCGGCGAGCGGTGCATCGTCGGCCGCGCCGCCTACATCGGCACCGGCGTGGAGATGGGCGACGACTGCAAGGTTCAGAACCTGGCGCTCGTCTACGAGCCCGCCCGTCTGGGCCGGGGCGTCTTCATCGGCCCCGGGGTGGTGCTGACGAACGACACCTACCCGCGCGCGGTGAACCCGGACCTCTCCCAGAAGTCCGGCGCGGACTGGGAGGCCGTGGGCGTGGACATCGGCGACGGCGCCGCCATCGGCGCGCGCTCGGTGTGCGTGGCCCCCGTGCGCATCGGCGCGTGGGCACTCGTGGCCGCCGGGTCCGTGGTGACCCGGGACGTGCCGGAGTTCGCCCTCGTGGCCGGCGTGCCCGCGCGTCAGCTCGGCTGGGTCGGCCGCACCGGCCGTCGGCTGGAGCAGCAGGACGGGGTCTGGGTCTGCCCGGACACCGAGGAGAGGTTCATCGAGGAGGACGGCGCGCTGCGCGCGGCCGGCCAGGAGGAGGAGTCCCATGCCTGAGTTCATCCCGGCGGCGAAGCCGATCATCGGCGACGAGGAGCGGGAGGCCGTGGACCGCGTCCTGCGCTCCGGCATGGTGGCGCAGGGGCCGGAGGTCAAGGCCTTCGAGGACGAGTTCGCCCAGGTGATGGTGGACGGCCGCGAGTGCGTGGCCGTCAACTCGGGCACCTCGGGCCTGCACCTGGGTCTGCTCGCGGCGGGCATCGGAACGGGCGACGAGGTCATCGTGCCCGCGTTCACGTTCGCGGCCACCGGCAACGCCGTGGCGCTCACGGGGGCCACGCCGGTGTTCGCCGACATCGAGCTGGACTCCTACACCCTCGATCCGGCAGACGTGCGGGCCAAGGTCACCGAGCGCACCCGGGCGATCATGCCGGTGCACCTGTACGGCCACCCGGCGCGCATGACCGAGCTGCAGGAGATTGCGGACGAGCACGGCCTGATGGTCTTCGAGGACGCCGCCCAGGCGCACGGCACCCGCTGGCAGGACCGTCCCGTGGGGACCTTCGGGGCCTGGGCCATGTTCAGCCTGTACCCCACCAAGAACATGACCTCCGGCGAGGGGGGCATGGTCTCCGTGGCGGACCCCGACGTGGCGCGCCGGGTGCGGCTGTTGCGCAACCAGGGCATGGAGGTGCAGTACCAGAATGAGCTCGTGGGCTTCAACAATCGCATGACGGACATCCACGCCGCGATCGGTCGTGTGCAGCTGACCAAGGTCGGCGCGTGGACCCGCCGCCGACAGGACATCGCGGCACGCTTCGACGCCGAGCTTTCGGGCGTGACCACACCCGTCGTCCTGGAGGGCGCCGAGCACGTGTACCACCAGTACACGGTGCGCCTGCCCGAGGCCCTCGCCCCGAAGCGCCCGGACATCCTCGCCCGCCTCAAGGAGGAGTTCGGCGTCGGCACCGGCGTGTACTACCCCGTGCCCACCAATGAGCTGCCGTCCTTCGGCATCGAGGCGGACCTGCCGAACACCCGGGTCGCAGCGGCCACGGTCTTCTCCATCCCCGTGCACCCCTCGCTCACCGACGAGGACGTCACACGCGTCGTGGAGGCCGTGAACACCGTGGTGGCGGAGGCGGGCGCATGAGCATCCGCACCGGACTGATCGGCCTCGGGATGATGGGCCGCCACCACGCGCGCGTCATGCGCACCGTGGAGGGCACGCAGCTCGTGGCCGTGGCGGATGCGATGGGGGATCCGCACGGCGTGGCCGGAGACCTGCCGCTGTACGACTCCGTCCAGGGCCTGATCGAGCACGGCGTGGACGCCGTCGTGTGCGCGGTGCCCACCGGTCTGCATGAGGAGGTCGGCCTCGCCCTGGCCGCCGCCGGCGTGCACGTGATGGTGGAGAAGCCGATCGCCCACAGCACCGAGGCGGGCGCCCGCCTGGTCGAGGCCTTCGAGTCCGCGGGGCTCGTGGGGGCCGTCGGCCACATCGAGCGATTCAACCCCGCCCTGCAGGAGCTGCGCCGCCGTGTCCAGGCCGGCGAGCTCGGCCGGGTGTTGCAGATCTCCACGCTGCGCCAGGGCGGGTTCCCGGCGCGCATCGCCGACGTGGGCGTGGTGAAGGACCTCGGCACGCACGACATCGACCTCACCTCATGGCTGGCCGAGAGCCCGTACGAGCGGGTGGCGGCCGAGACGGCCGCGAACTCGGGCCGCGAGCACGAGGACATGGTGGTGGCGTCCGGGCGCCTGGCCTCCGGCGTGATCACGAACCACGTGGTCAACTGGCTCTCCCCGGTGAAGGTCCGTCAGACCACCGTGACGGGCGAGCTCGGCGCTTTCGTGGCGGACACGGTCACCGCGGACCTCACGTTCCAGGCCAACGGCTCCGTGCCGACCAGCTGGGAGGCCGTCTCTGCGTTCCGCGGGGTGTCCGAGGGCGACGTCACGCGCCTCGCCATCGCCAAGCCGGAGCCGCTGAAGACCGAGCACGAGGCGTTCCGCGACGCGATCGTGGGCGTCCGGCAGGACCATGTGTCCATGGCCGAGGGCCTGGACACCCTGCGAGTGGCGGAGGCGTTGCTGGAGTCGGCCGGACACGGGGAGACGGTGCAGCTGTGAGTCCTTCGCCCTGGCGCGCCCAGGCCCGCCGGGCCCTGCGCCTCGGCGTCGCCGGGGCCCGCACCCTGCCCGCTCCTGCCAAGGACGCACTCAAGGCCGCGGCCAGGACGCTTCCCCAGGACTCGACGACGGTGCGACGCCTCCGTCGTGCGGTGCGCGCCCAGCCGGGCGCCGCGGCGGCACGTCGTGGCCGCCCGTCCCATGGCTACGGGGGGTTCCTTCACCTCGCGGACGCCGGCGACACCTACACGCCGCAGGAGGCGGCCACGTTCCTCCAGCTCGAGAACGCCGTCCTCAAGCGCCGCCTGTTCGCCGAACCGCTTCCGCCGCTGCCGCCGACCGGGTACGAGGATGAGGACCGCGCGGCAGCACCGGCTCGCGTCGCCGAGTACCTCGATCTCGCCGGGCACGGCTCCGATCGGGACGCGCCGCTCCACCTCATCCTCCTGGCGGTCTATCCCACGGAGGAGAACCGCTACGGCAACGGCTTCGTGCACCGCCGCGTGAAGTACTTCCAGTCTGCCGGCGTCCGCGTCCACATCGCCGTCATCGACCGGGCCTCCGAGCCGCATGCGTACGAGTACGACGGCGTGCCCGTGATCGTCGGGCGCGGCGAGGAGGCGGCCGAGCTGCTGCGCACGCGGCCGTATGACTCCGTGGCCGCCCACTTCCTCGGCCGCGCCCTGTGGGAGCCGGTCAAGGATGCCCTCGCCGGGCACCGCTTCTTCGCGTTCATGCACGGCTTCGAGTCCCGACGCTGGATCCGCACGGTGCGGAACCACCGCACCCAGGAGCAGCTCGACGGCGCCATCCAGGACACCCTCGAGCGTCAACGATTCTGGCGCGAGGTGCTGGCCCATCCGAACGGCCCCGAGCGCTTCGTGTTCGTCTCCCGCTGGTGGCGCCGCGCCGCGCAGGAGGACATGGAGCTCGTGTTCCCGGGCCAGCGATCGGCGATCGTGCACAACGTGATCGACACCGACCTCTACCGCTACGTCCCGAAGGACCCCGAGCAGCGCTTCCGTGTCCTGTGGGTGCGCTCGGCGGCGAATCTCAACTATGGTCCGGACCTCGCCGTGCGCGCGCTCGAGCGGCTGCGAGAGACCCCTCTGTGGGGGAAGGTCTCCGTGCGCGTCATCGGTGACGGCAAGCACTTCGGCCTGTTCGAGGAGGCCTTCGCGGACGACGAGAACGTCGTCGTGGAGCGCCGCTTCGCAGGCCAGGAGGAGATTGCCGTGCTGCACCGGGAGCACGGGATCTTCCTCGTGCCCTCGCGTGCGGACTCCCAGGGGGTCTCCCGTGACGAGGCCATGTCCTCCGGCCTCGTGCCGGTGACCAACGACGCCGGCGCGATCACCGAGTTCGTCGACGAGACCTGCGCGGTGGTCGCCGGCTTCGAGGACGTCGACGGGCTCGCCGCCGGTCTGCGCCGTCTCATGGAGGACCCGGACCTCTTCCTGCGGATGTCGGCGGCCGCGGCGCGCCGCGTACGCGCGCAGACCTCCCCGGAGCACACCGTGGAACGGGAGATGACCCTGATGGGCCTGCGCCCCGGAGCGCAGCACCAGACCCGGGAGGCGGGAGCATGAGGGCACTGATCCTGAGCACCGGAGTCGGACCCGCCGAAGGGCTGGTGGTCCTCAACGCGACCGCGGCCGGCCACGAGGTCGACGTCCTCGACGTCGCCGCACACTCGTGGCTCCGGCGGACCCGCAGGAACCTCCCGAGGCTCTTCCCCTGGACGGGAACCTGGGCGCTCCGCGAGTCCGGGTCCCAGATCGCGCGCAGCATGCGCGCGATCATCGCGACGGGCGACTACGACATGGTCGTGACGTCCGGCCTCGGCGCAGGGGCGTTCGCATCCCGCCACGTGGAGGAGGAGTTCGTCCCGCTGCTGTGGCGCGGCGACCTGGACTTCTCAGCCGCGCGCAAGCACGCCGCCGAGGACACCGCGCGCCTCACGACGGCCGTGGACCGCCTGTTCCTCGAGGACGAGTGGGAGTTCGACAAGGCGTTGTCCAAGGGCTCACGCAGCGCCCACCTGCGACACCTGATCCCGGCCGTGCCGGCCACGGCGCTCGCCCCGCTCGAGTCCGCGCCGGTGCCCCCGCACGTCGTCGCGCTGCACCCCGAGCGCAAGGACGACGAACGCCTCGAGAACCAGCTCGCGGCGCTCGGTTCAGCCATCGCCGAGGTCCCCGGGTCGAGCCTGAGGCCCCTGTCGGCGTCGGCCCTCTATCGCCGCCGGGACATGGAGCGGAATCGGGGGTTCGACGCCGTGACGCGGGCCCGCCTCGACGGCGCGACCCACGTCGTCCTCGTCGGCTCCTCGCGTGACCACGCCGCGGTCGGTGACCTGCTGCTCGCCACGGGATTCCGAGGACGCCTCCTCGTGGAGGACACGATCGGCACGGGCGCGTGGGCCGAGAGTCGGGGCGGCGTGCGATCCGGTCGCGGGCTGCGCCTGGTCGCGGAGCTGTCCGCCATGCTCGAGGCGCCGGAGGCGCAGGAGAGTGCGTCGGAGACCCGTGGCGTCCCGGTGCGGCACGAGGATCTGCTGGCGGCGTACCGCGCGGCCATGGCGGGCCGCGTCGACCGCGACTTCGAGGACCTCGAGGCCCTGCGGCACGCCGGGCCGCTGGACGTCTTCTTCTCCACGTCGCCCCTCGAGGACCGGACCGACGGTGCCCGCCCCCAGCGGGTGCGGAACATGGCGGACGCACTCGACGACGGCGGCGCGGCGGTGCGGATGTCCTCCGTGCCCGGCGTCTTCGACCGACGGGTGCGTGCGGTGCGTGCCGCGATCACGGCCGGCCGCCCCCTCGGACTCTTCTACGGGGAGAACTCGACCTCGCCCATCCCCGTTCCCCGCGTCACCGAGGAGCTCGCCGACGTCATGCGCGAGTTCTCGCGCGCGGGCGGCCAGACTGTGTGGTTCGTGCGCGACCTCCACTGGCTGGACGACATCGAGGGCTACCTCGAGGACGCCGACGCCCGACGGGACACGCAGGCGCGGGGGCTCCTGGAGCTCGAGACGCTCGCGGCCGCGGCGGACCGCCTGGCGGCGCCGTCGATCGAGTCGGGCCGCGGGTTCGACGCCCTGCTCGCCCGGCACGGTCGCGCCGGTCACGACTGGGTGCCGCTGCCGCCGGCCGTGGCGCCGGCGAACACCGTGCCCCCAGGGCTCCGTGCGCCGGGGGACGAGGGGCTCACGCTGCTCTACGCGGGCGGCGTGAGCGGGATCTACGGCCTCGGCCAGTACCTCGACGCCGCCGCGCGGCTGGACGAGGCGATCCGACTGGACTTCGTCGTCCGGCCCGGTGAGAGGGACGCCCTCGACGCTCTCCTCGAGGACCACGGGCTGGCGGACCGGCCCGGGGTCCGCGTCACCACCGTGCCCTTCGAGTGGTACGTCCCCGGGACGGCGGACGTGGTGGGTGTGGTCCTCCTCGGCGGGGAGTACGCGCGCTTCAGCTTCCCGTACAAGACGATGAGCCTGGTCGAGCGCGGCTACCCCATCCTTTGCTTCGCGGACATGGCCATCGCCGCCTTCCTCGAGGAGAACCGGCTGGGCCTCGGCGTGGACCGCGACGCGGACGCGATCCGCGCGGGCCTCGAACGGCTCGCCGAGCTGGGGGCTCCGGGCGTAGGCGAGGCGCAGCGCTCCCAGACCTGGGGGGCCCGGCTGAACGCGGCGAGGGCCGCGTCTGTCCGCTGACGTGGACCCCGTCAGCGGTCGAATGACGCCGCAAGCAGCCGTTCGAGCCGCTCGCTGACGGCAGCGGGGGAATGGACGCGGGTGTGGTATCCGCGTCCCGCCTCCGCCCGATGCGCCCGGGCCGAGGCATCTTCCCCGAGGAGCCTCAGCACCGTGCCCACCAGGGTGGCATCGTCGGCCTTCTCGCAGGGTGGTGCCTCGGTGCCGTCCGGCACCTGGACGGGACCCGTGACCACCGACGACCCAAGGGCCAGTGCCCGTGCCACCGGAGCGCCGTCCTCGCCCGTGTGCAGGGGTGCGAGGACCACCTGGCCCAGGAACGCGCTCGGCCGGCGCCGGTAGCGCGCCGCGGACGGCGACTCGACGGCCACGCCGCGCTCCTCGAGGACTCGGACGAGCTCTGCGACCGCGGCCGCCTCCGCAGCCGTCCGATCGCCCGGCAGGACGAGCACCGAGGGCGCGGCCTGCTCCGGCCCAGGAACGGCGCCGGGCTCGACGGCGACGGGCTCTGGGAGCCACGAGACCCCCGGGAGGAGGGCGGCCTCCACGCGGCGGTGGCTGAAGACGGGCAGACCAGCGTCCACGGCCTCGGCGAACGGCTTCGCCGCGCGACGGATCCGGCGCTCCAGCCGGGCGCGCAGATCCCCGACGACTTCCATCCACGGATGGCCGGGCACGGTGGTGGCGATCTCGTCGGGTTCGAGCAGAGCCAGGTCCCCGGCGAGGAAAGCGACACGGTGTCCACGGTCCCGCAGCGCGAGCAGCTCCGCCGCCGCGGTTCCCCCGGCGCGCCCGTACAGCGGGCCCTCGCCCGTGGAGACGACGGCGCCGTACCGTCGATCCTCCCGGACTGAGCGGGAGAGCATCTCCCACGAAGCCGCGGGACCGTCCGCGACCAGCCCCGGGCCGTCACCGGCCGGTTGAGGATCCCGGCGCCGTGCCGGTCCGCGTTCCGCCGGCCATGCGTCGGCGAGCGCGAGGGCGGTGGGGCCGGTGCCGACCACGAGCAGGCCGGTCTCAGGTGCCCGCTCCCCGGGGTCTGGGGCCGTCTCCACGGGCAGCGCCTCGTCCGAGCCAGGGAGCAGGGATCGCCAGACCGCGTGGAGCTGCCGCTCCGCGCCCTCCCATTGGTGGGCGTCCTGCACCTCGGCCGACGCGACCACGTCCCGGTAGCGCTCGAGGTCGGCGAGCAGCTCCTTCACGGCCCGCGCCAGGTCGCGACCGTCGCCAGGCGCCGCCACGGTGCCGACCCCCTGCTCCCGGACGAACCGTGCCTGCTCCCGGAGGTCGGAGACCACGAGCGGCAGACCGGCCTGCAGGTACTCGCGCAGCTTCGTGGCCACCGCGCTCTCATGGGCGGGTGTGGGGAGCAGGGGGCTGAGTCCGGCCGTGGCCGAGGACACGTACCACGTGACGGACGCCGACGGGACGTAGTCGACGATATGGACCCGCCCTGCCACATCGAGCGCGGCGGCCCGATCGCGCAGCGCCTCCCGCGGGCTGACATCGGCGGAGCCGACGAAGGCGAGGTGGACGCCCGGCAGGTGCGGCAGCGCATCCACGGCCGTCAGGATGCCGCGCACTTCGGCGAGCTTCCCCATGTACACGAGCAACGGCACGTCGGGGCCAAGTCCGCACTCCTCTCGGAGAGGTCGACGGTCCAGGGGATCCATGGGCGCGCGGGTGCTCCACGGCGCGTTGACCACCGTCCCCGGCAGGCTGGGCAGCCGGTGGTAGGCCTGCATCCGCGTGGCAAGCTCGTCCGAGACGGTCATCACGGCATCGGCGGCGTGGATCAGCTCGGCCTCCGCCGCCTTCCAGCCGATCCGCTGGTCCACCGGGCCCGGCATCATCTGCCCCGGGAGCCACTCATGGGCGTCGTACACCCAGGGGGCGTGGGGCAGGCCGCGGGCCGCCCGAAGGCGGGAGTAGGCCGCCGCTGCCGGGAGGGGATGGCGGTCGTGCACATGAATGATGTCCGGCTCGAGGTCGATCAGGACCCGGAGGAAGCCCTCCTCGTAGTCGGACGTCAGGGGCCAGACGTGGCGCCAGCCGCCGGCCAGCCCGGCACGGGCCGTGGTCGCCGCGCGGCGCGCCCGCGCCGCCCAGGGCGCGGACGCGTCCGGCGTCACCCGGGCGAGGATGTCGGCGTCGACGCGCCGTGCGAGCGCGCCGACGCGTCCGCGGACGCCGTCCGGCAGGGCGTGGGGGGCGAGTCCGCGCGCCGCGGCCTGGGCGAGGCCGGGGTCACGCCGGGCGTCGGCGCGGACCATGGCGGTGGCCTCGTCCGGCGCGAGGACCGCGGCCCAGTCGGTGGCATCGTGCGGACCCGCGTGGAGGGTCACCCATGCGGCGTGGCGGCGGAAGGGGACGGGCACACGCAGGATCGGCACCGAGCCGTAGCGGTCGAGGGCGTGGCGTGTGCGGTGGCGGACGCCGATCACCACGACCTCGTAGCCGGCCCGCACCGCCGAGGCGGCGGACTTCTCGACCCTGGAGTCTCCGGACACGTGGTTGCCCACGAGCATGGCCATGCGGAGACGGTCGGAGGTGGAGCGGGGGAGTGGCATGATCTCCTCGGGCCGAGGTCAGGTGGTCCGTCCGCCGACCACCTCTCTCGTGAGCGCCGTGACGACGGTCTCCTCAGCATACGCACAGGCCACGAAGCCGTGGGCGTCCTCCCGGGCCGAGCGCCAGGCCTCCGGCGTCGCCGTCGCCGCGCGGATCGATGCGGAGAGGGAGGCCTCGTCGGGGCACAGCCACGAGCCCGGGTAGAGGGCGTCTGCCCCGGCCCACGCGAGGGAGCGTGGCACGCACCCCTGCGCCGCGCCGTCCGGCAGGGTGAAGTGGAACGACTCGAAGTCGGAGGTGGACAGGGCCACTCCCACTGAGCCGTACCACGCAGGCATGTCCGGTCCGTGAGGGTCCCAGTTCACCGCGCCCGTCAGCCGCGGGTCTTCGGCGATGCGGCGCAGCTGGCGATCGTAGTAGCCGTGCTCGTCCGCGCGCGCGGTCATCCAGGCGACATCCCGCGGATGGTGTCCGCGCACGCGCAGCCGGTAGCGGGGGTCGTCCGCACGCAGGTCGGCGAGCACGTCCAGGGCGCGGTGCAGGCCCTTGCGGCGTGGCAGCACGCCCACGAGCCCGAGGACGAAGCGCCGCTCGTTCTCGGCCGCTCTGGCGGCCGGGTCCACGGCGTCCGGGATCCGGACGGCGTTCGGGATCCAGGGCGCGCGCCGAGCTGGGAAGCCCGTGTCCCTCAGCACCTGGGACCGCACGTGCGGCGCGACGAACACCCAGGAGTCCAGAGCGTCGTGGGCGACGCGGCGGGGGAAGTCAGTGGCCGCCTCCTGGAGGTGGAGGCGGCTGGTCAGGCGCACCCCCTTCGGCAGGTGCCGCGAGTACCACGCCAGGTTGCCGAGGCTCCACTCGCAGTGCACGACATCGGCCCACGCGGCGAGACTCCGGCTCTTCTCGACGTCGTGGCGTGCGTGCCCGGTCCACTGGTCGATGCGCACCTCGTGCCCGTCCGCGCGGAGGCGGTCGACCAGAGGATCGGCGAACTTCAGGTCGTGCCCGGCCACCACGACGCGCCGGGGTTCGCGCCCGACGTCGGCGCGTGGCGCGGCATCGCCGCGCGAGACGAGGGCGCCGTCGCGTTCCACCCGCCACGCGCCCGGGCGGGCCCCCTCGGATGTCCGGGACATCGCCCATGCGCACCGCGCGGCACGTCCGAGATCCACAAGCGGCTCCCACGTGGAGCCTGCCAGCTCGGGGCCGACGAGGGCGCGGCCTCGCGCGGCGGCCGCGTCCAGCAGAGAGGCGCACGCTCGTGCCGGGTCGGGCACGAGGACGGCGTCCACGAGCCCGAGGGCCGCGGCAAGAAGATCGCCCGCGTCGCCGGGACCGGCCTCGGTGACGAGGACCGCCCGACGCTCCCGGGCGGTCAGGGAGTGTACGACGTCGCCGCGTCGGCCGGGGGCGGTCACCACCACCGTGTGAGGAGTGGCTGCGCGCGGGGCGGAGCCGGAGGGGGTGGCTGCCCCGAGGAGGGCGGCCCGGGTCCGGAGGAGCTCCAGCACCGCCCCGGTGTCGGGCGACCCCGGGTCTCCGAGGCCCACGGGCACGAGCAGCCGGCCGGCCTCGCCTGGCTCGCGGGGACCGAGCGGAGCGTAGGCGTCGAGGGAGGGCTTGCGGGCCGGGGTCAGCGCCCGCACCAGGGAGCGTGCAGCGGGCAGCGGGAACGGACCGTCTTGCAGGCTCTCCGCGGACGCGTCCGCGAGGGGGTCGGAGGCGTTGCGCCACGCCACGCGCGGGACGTCGTTGCCCACGACACGGCGGGCCTGACTCAACGCCCTCCGTCCGGCGTCGTCCAACCCGTCCAGCGTGCGGCGGGCGAGGACCTCGCCCCGCGTCCGCCACCGGTCTGCCCAGCGGTGGGCTCGGACGGCGGCGTCCTCCACCGCGGTCCGGCTCACGCCGCCGTCGTCCCGGAGGGCGGCTCGCCGCCGACCCAGGTGATCTGCGGTTGCCGGACGATCTCCCGTTCGGCGTCCAGGATCCTCCGCGCTTCGGCGGGGTCGCGCATGAGCGTCTTCACATAGCGGGCGTAAGCGCGGGCCACGAGGCGGGGCTCGCTGTCCATGGTGAGGACGCCCTTCTCGATCCAGATGGTGCGGGTGCACATCTCCTGGATGGTGCCGAGGGAGTGGCTCACCAGGAACACGCAGCCGGCCTGCTCCCGGAGGCGGTCGAGGCGCACGCGGGTGCGGTCCCGGAACTGCGCGTCTCCTGTGTTGAGCGCCTCGTCGATGACGAGGATGTCGGGGTCGACGGAGGTCGCGATCGCGAACTGGAGCCGGGCGGACATGCCCGAGGAGTAGGCCTTGAGCGGCAGCTGCAGCGTTGCCTCGTCCAGTCCTGACAGTTCCACGACGGCGGCGCGCTTCTCCCGGGCCTCGTCCCGGCTCATCCCCATGGCAAGGCAGCCGAGGAGGATGTTGTCCGAGCCGGACACCTGACTGACGAGGGCGGCGTTGACGCCGAGCATCACGGGGGTGCTGGTCGCGTAGATGCGGCCCGTGGTGGGGCGCATCTGTCCCGTGATGAGCTTCATGAGCGTCGACTTGCCGGAGCCGTTGGTGCCGATCACACCCACGGACTCACCGCGCTCCACGATGAGCGAGAGCGGCTTCAGTGCCTCGACGCTGCTGGTGCGGACGCCGCGCGTCCCCTTCAGCCGGGAGAGCAAGCCCGCCTCCCTGTGCACGGCGTCGGCGGAGCGCACGGTGTAGGTCATCCCCGCCTGGTCGACGACCACGGACGGGGTGACGGTCTCTGCGGTCTCGGTCATCGGTCCTCTCCGTACTGCTCCTCGGCGTTCCAGAACACGACGAGGCCGACGAGGAGGACCACCGCCGTCCAGGCGCCCAGGACGATCCACCGCAGGGGGTCGGCGTCCCGGGCGTAGATGAGGCTGTCGCGGGCGATGTCCAGGACGCAGAACATGGGGTTCAGGTGCATGACGGCCGCCAGGGGAGGGGCGTTCTCGAACCGGCTGGCGCTGAAGAAGACCGCCGAGAAGTACAGCCAGATGCGCGTGCCGAAGGCGATCAGGTTGGCGAAGTCCGCCCAGCGGGCGACGACTCGCGCGAACAGGAGCGAGACGCCCACGTTGAAGAGCGTCTGCAGGGCCAGGAGGGGGATGAGCAGGAGCCACCGCCACGTGATCTCCTCTGCCGGTGGGATGAGAAGGATCAGGACGATCATGACGATCAGCGTCGGCAGGAACAGGAGAAGTTCACGAAGGTTCGTCGCGATCGTCAATGTCGCCCGGGGGAACTGGAACGCACGCACGATCGAGAGGTTGCCGGAGATCGACCGTGAGCCCGCCGTGATGGCCTGGGACGTGTACCGGAACATGAACACGCCGATGATCAGGTATCCGATGAAGTTCGGAATGCTCCGGCCCGTCCCCAGGAGGACGCCGAAGATCACGAAGTAGGCGGCCCCATCGAGGATGGGGTTCAGCACCATCCACAGTCGGCCGAGGGCGTTGACCGACGCGGCGCCTGCGATGCGGGACCGTGAGTCGAACAGGATGAAGGATCGGTAGTCCCACAGCGAGGCGATGTAGCGCGCCAGCCCTGGCCGGGCGCCCACCCTGCGGAGTTCGGACGCGTCCACGTTCACGGTGGCGATGCCTCCGTCACGGTGTCCACCGGGTGCGGCCATGCCGGGGCGTCCTCTCTGCCTGAGTGCGGGGCAGGGCCCCACGTGGGCCCGCTGCATCCGTCGGATCCTACCAAGGCGGACCAGGGCGCGAGCCGTCAGTAGACTCGTAGCTCTGGACCCTTGCCACCCGTGGGCTGCCGCCTGTGCGGCCCGCCGCGGCGCTCCGCTCCCACGCAACCAGAGGATCCCCCGTGCCCATCGTCATGCCCATCTACGGAACCCGACCGGAGGCCATCAAGGTGGCGCCCATCGTGAAGGCGCTCCAGGCGGACGACCGCTTCGACTGCGTCGTCACGGTCACGGGACAGCACCGCGAGATGCTGGACCAGGTCAATGAGCTCTTCGGGATCGTCCCCGACCATGACCTCAACATCATCCAGCCGCGCCAGACCCTCAACGGCGTCTTCGCCCGCACCCTCGCCGGCCTCGACGCCGTGCTGGAGGAGGTCGGCCCTGACGCCGTCCTCGTGCAGGGGGACACCACCACCTCGACGGCGGCCGCCGTCGCCGCGTTCAACCGCCAGATCCCCGTGGTCCACGCCGAGGCGGGCCTGCGAAGCTTCGACATCATGTCCCCGTTCCCGGAGGAGGCGAACCGGAAGATCACCAGCCAGATCGCCGCGCTGCACCTGCCGCCCACCTCGGTCAGTCGGGACAACCTGCTGCGCGAGGCTGTCGCGGAGGAGGACGTCTACGTCACCGGGAACACCGTGATCGACGCCCTCCTGGAGGCCGTGCGGGCCCAGGTGCCGTTCGAGGACGAGCGCCTCGCCGCCCTCGAGTCGTCCGGGCGCCGCATCGTGCTCGTCACCACGCACCGCCGCGAGAACCAGGGTGATGCGATGCGCGGGGTCGGTCGAGCACTGGCCCGGCTCGCGGCCCGCTTCCCGGACGTGTCGTTCGTCCTGCCGGCGCACCGCAACCCCGTGGTGCGCGAGGCGATCCTGCCCCACCTCGAGGGCCTGGAGAACGTGCTCGTCACCGAGCCGCTGGCGTACGGCGAGTTCACCCACCTGCTCTCGGCGGCCACCGTGGTGCTCACCGACTCGGGCGGGGTGCAGGAGGAGGCGCCCTCGCTGGGCAAGCCCGTCCTCGTGATGCGGGAGAACACCGAACGCCCCGAGGCCGTGAGCGCCGGGACCGTCCGGCTGATCGGCACGGACGAGGAGCTCGTGGTCTCCGAGGTCTCCCGCCTCCTCGAGGACCCCCAGGCCTACACCGCCATGAGCACGGCGGTGAATCCCTACGGCGACGGCCGCGCGGCCGAGAGGACGGTGTCCGGGATCGCGCAGCTGCTGGGTGTGGGGGAGCGGCTGCCCGCCTTCGACGGCGCCTGAGCCCCGGCGGTCTGCCGCCCGACGCCGACGGCGTCTGGGCGGTCAGACGTGGTCGCGCGGCGCCGGAGTCACGTCCGGCGGGATGATCGTGGGCAGCGAGCCCGTGCGCGGTCCGCCCGGGGCGACCGGCACGTTGGTCTCGGGGGCGCGGGTCCAGGCCAGCGCACCGAGCAGGATCACACCGCCGGTGAGCACGAACGCCCAGCCGTAGCCGGCGTGGTCCACCACGAGGCCGGCCAGCAGTGGACCGGCGATCGCACCGAGGTCCGCGGACATCTGCGCCGCGGACATCACCGGCCCGGCCTTGCGGCCCTGGCCCACCATGTCCGCGATGGCGGCCTGCTGCGGGGCGTTGAGCACGCCGGTGCCGGCTCCGGAGAGCAGGCACGCGACCAGGAACAGCAGGGGCGACTGCATCCACCCGATCACGCCGGTGGTGGCGGCCATGGTGAGCAGGCCGGTGAGGATCAGCGGCTTGCGGCCGTGCACGTCGGAGAGTCGAGAGGAGAAGGTCACGGCGACCACGTTGCCCAGCGCGAACACGGAGAGGGCGAGGCCGGCCATGAAGGCCCCGTCCACCGGCCACCCCAGCAGCGCCGTGCCCGCGAACGCGGTGCCGGCGAACAGCGGCATCACCGAGTTGCGCACGCCGAACGTGGCCCAGCCGTTCGCGAAGAACGAGGCGAGCGCCGCGCGGTAGGACGGCAGGCCGAACGCCTCCTTCAGGGGCATCGTCGGGCGGGGATCGCCGGTGCCGCGGTCCGCGCGCCGCGTGTCCCGCAGCAGGACGAACACCATCCCCGCGGCGATCACCAGAGACGTGCCGTAGATCAGGAACGGCGCACGGAAGCCGAAGACCGCCAGGGCGGAGCCCACGATCGGCCCCACGATGTTGCCGATCAGGAAGGCGGAGGCGTACGCACCGGAGACGCGCCCGCGCATCGTCGGCGGTGACTTCGCCGCCAGGAACGCCATGGCGGACACCGTGAACAGCGTGGAGCCGACGCCGCCGAGGGCGCGGAAGAGCAGCAGCTGCTCGAACGTCTGCGCGAAGGCGATGAGGAACATGGACGCGGCCACGATCAGCACACCGGTCATGTACACGGGCGTCTCGCCGAGGCGGTTCGTCAGGCGCCCGGAGAGCGGGGCGAACAGGAGCCGCGTCAGCCCGAACGCGGAGACGACGGCGGCCACGGCCGTCGCGGACGCGTTGAAGGAGCTCGCGTACTGCGGCAGGAGCGGGGCGATGATGCCGAACCCGATGGCGATCACGAACGCCGCCGCGACCAGCACCTTGACGTCCCGGGGGAGCGGTGGTCGGGACGGTCGGCGGTCACGGGAGGGCGGCATGCCCGTCATCATCCCACGCCGCTGTGACAGACTGGCCTCGTGGAAATCGCCCTCATCATCTCAGTCGTGATCGCCCTGCTGGTGGGCACCGTCCTCGTCGGATTCCTCGATCGTCGCCCCGCGCCGCCGAAGGGCGCCTACCCGGGCCTGCGTGATGCGGACGACCCCGCGCCGGGAGTCCAGGCCTCGGGGTCCACCGCCGTGCTCGATGCCCCCGTGGCGGAGCCGGAGCTCGCCGAGCCCGGGGTCCAGGCCCCGAGGCACGCCGCGCCTCCGGTCGTCGAGGCCGCCCCGGTTGAGACCGCGCCGGTCGAGGTCGAGCCGGAGACCACGCGCCAGCTCGAGCGCCCCGAGGCCGCCGGCACGCGCCTGGCCCGCCTGCGGGCGCGCCTGCTGAAGTCCAACAACGTCTTCGGCAAGTCCCTCCTCGCCCTGCTGTCCCAGGACCGCATCGACGACGACGTGTGGGACGAGATCGAGGAGACGCTGCTCATGGCGGACCTCGGCACGGACGCCACCATGGAGCTCGTGGACCGTCTCAAGGCCCGCGTGACCGTGGCCGGCACCCGTGACCCGCAGGAGCTGCGCGGCCTGCTGCGCGAGGAGCTCGTGGCCATGCTCGATCCCTCGCTGGACCGCCGCATCGCCGCCACCCGCAAGAACGACCTCCCGGCCGTGACCATGGTCGTGGGCGTCAACGGTGTCGGCAAGACCACCACCGTGGGCAAGCTGGCCCGCGTGCTCGTGGCCGAGGACCGCACCGTGGTGCTCGGCGCGGCCGACACCTTCCGCGCCGCCGCCGCCGAGCAGCTCGCCACGTGGGGCGCCCGCGTGGGCGTGGAGACCGTCAAGTCCGACGTCGAGGGCGCGGACCCCGCCTCCGTCGCCTTCGAGGCCGTGAAGACGGGCATCGAGCAGGAGGTGGACTGCGTCCTGGTGGACACCGCGGGCCGCCTGCAGAACAAGGCCAACCTCATGGACGAGCTCGGCAAGATCAAGCGCGTCATCGAGAAGCAGGCCGCCGTGGACGAGGTCCTCCTCGTCCTGGACGCCACCACGGGCCAGAACGGCCTCACCCAGGCGAAGGTGTTCGCCGAGGTCGTGGACGTCACCGGCATCGTGCTCACCAAGCTGGACGGCACCGCCAAGGGCGGCATCGTCGTGGCGATCCAGCGCACGCTCGGCGTGCCGGTCAAGCTCATCGGCCTGGGTGAGGGCGCGGACGACCTCGCGCCCTTCACCGCCGAAGGCTTCGTGGACGCGCTGCTCGCCGACTGAGCAGCGCCGCCCGAGGACGGGGCCCGGACCGCACGCGCGGTCCGGGCCCCGTCGCCGTTCGGCCGGGCATGCGTGGCGTCACAGAGGCGTGTGTGGCGTCACAAAACGGCAGGGTCGGGCAGTGCGCCGCCCCTGCGCCTAGGATCACGGCATCGGCCCGACAGGGCCGGGCGACGACGCCTCCGGGCATCGGTCGCCGCACTGCCGTCCGGGGGCCCGACCGGAAGGTGCAGCGATGAACGACCCGACCACCCTGGATGCCGGAACGGTATGGACCGTCACGAGCGCGGGCCTCGTCCTCTTGATGACGCCGGGTCTGGCGCTCTTCTACGGCGGCATGACGCGCGCGAAGTCCGCCCTCAACATGATGATGATGTCCTTCGTCTCGATGGGGCTCATCGGCGTCGTCTGGGTCCTGTGGGGCTACGGCATGACCCATGAGCCGGGCTGGCTGGGACTCGTGGGCAACCCCCTCTCCGACCTCGGCCTGAGCGATGCGATGGCCGAGGGGAACCTGATCCCCGCGGCCTACGCGGCCACCTTCGCCGTCATCGCGGTGGCCCTCATCTCCGGCGCCGTGGCCGACCGGGCGCGCTTCGCCACGTGGTGCGTGTTCGTGCCCGTGTGGGTCAGCCTCGTCTATGCGCCGCTCGCCTACATGGTGTGGGGCGGCGGGCTGCTCTCCGAGGAGGGCGCGATCGGCTCTCGCCTCGGGGAGGCCCTCGACTTCGCCGGTGGCCTCGTGGTGCACATCAGCGCCGGCGTGGCCGCGCTCGTGCTGGCGCTGTTCATGGGCAAGCGGAAGGGCTTCGGCGTGGACCCGGCGCACCGCCCGCACAACGTGCCCTTCGTGATGCTGGGCGCCGCAATCCTGTGGTTCGGCTGGTTCGGCTTCAACGGCGGCGCCGCCCAGGGCGAGCACCAGCTCGGGCTCGTGTGGATCACCACCCTGGCCGCCGGCTCGGCCGGCATGCTCGGGTGGATCGTCGTCGAGTGGCTGCGCCGCGGCCGCCCGACCTCGATCGGCACGGCCTCCGGCATCGTGTCCGGGCTCGTGGCCATCACCCCGGCCTGCGCGTACGTGAGCCCCGTCGGCGCGATCGTGATCGGCCTCGTCTCCGGCGCGGCGTCCGCGCTCGCCGTCAACCTCAAGTACCGGCTCGGCTTCGACGACTCGCTCGACGTGGTCGGCGTCCACCTCACCGCGGGCATCCTCGGCACCGTGCTGATCGGCTTCTTCGCCCTGCCCTCCGAAGGACCCGCGGGCCTTTTCTACGGGGGTGACGCGTCCCTGCTGCTCACCCAGGCGGTCGCCGTCGTGGTGGCCGTGGTGTTCACGGCGGTCGTGACCGCCGTGATCGCCCTCGCGCTGCGGGCCACCCTCGGCCTGCGCGTGAGCGCCGAGGACGAGGAGCGGGGCGTGGACGTCACGCTGCACTCCGAGACCGCCTACGACGTGGGCTTCGGCGCCGTGCCCGTCCCGGCCGACGCGCTCGCCCACGCCGGGGAGCGGTCAGCGGGCTGAGCGGCCACGGTTGCTAGGCTTGCCGGGCGACGTCGTCGGATGACGGCGTCGCCCGGCGGTCTTCACGACGCCGACACCCCTGACGCCTGCGAAGGATCCCACCCGCCGTGTTCACCTCCCTGTCCGACCGCCTCTCCGCCACGTTCCGCAACCTCAAGGGCAAGGGGCGGCTGACCGAGGCGGACATCGACGCCACCGCGCGCGAGATCCGGCGCGCCCTCCTGGACGCCGACGTCGCCGTCCCCGTGGTGCGCCAGTTCATCTCCCAGGTGAAGGAGCGCGCCCTCGGCTCCGAGGTGGCCCAGGCGCTGAACCCGGGCCAGCAGATCGTGAAGATCGTCAACGAGGAGCTCGTGACCATCCTGGGCGGGGAGACCCGCCGCATCCGGCACGCCAAGACCGGCACCACCGTGATCATGCTCGTGGGCCTGCAGGGCGCCGGCAAGACCACCCTCGCGGGCAAGCTCGCGCATCTGCTCAAGTCCCAGGGCCACACCCCGCTCCTCGTGGCGTGCGACCTGCAGCGCCCCAACGCGGTGAAGCAGCTCCAGGTGGGCGGCCAGCGCGCCGGCGTGCCCGTGTACGCCCCGCACCCGGGCGTCTCCTCCGAGTTCGAGGCCGCCACGGGCGACCCCGTGCAGGTGGCCCGGGAGGGCGTGGCCGAGGCCAACGCCAAGTACCACGACGTGGTCATCATCGACACCGCCGGCCGCCTCGGCGTGGACGCCGAGCTCATGCGCCAGGCCGCGGACATCCGCGCCGCCGTGCAGCCGGACGAGGTCCTCTTCGTCATCGACGCGATGATCGGCCAGGACGCCGTGGCCACCGCACAGGCCTTCAACGAGGGCGTCGGCTTCACCGGCGTGGTCCTCACCAAGCTCGACGGCGATGCCCGCGGCGGCGCCGCGCTGTCGGTCCGCCAGGTGACCGGTCAGCCCATCATGTTCGCCTCCACGGGCGAGGGGCTGAAGGACTTCGAGGTCTTCCACCCGGACCGCATGGCCTCCCGCATCCTCGACATGGGCGACGTCATGTCGCTCATCGAGCAGGCCGAGCAGAACTGGGACCGCGCCGAGGCCGAGAAGATGGCCAAGAAGTTCGCGGACCAGGAGGACTTCACCCTCGACGACTTCCTGCAGCAGATGCAGCAGCTCAAGAAGATGGGCTCGCTGAAGAAGATGCTCATGATGATGCCGGGTGCCCAGGGCATGCGGCAGCAGCTCGAGCAGTTCGACGAGTCCTCCATCGGCCGCGTGGAGGCGATCATCCACTCGATGACCCCGCACGAGCGCGTGGCCCCGAAGATCATCAACGGCTCGCGCCGCGCGCGCATCGCCCGCGGCTCCGGATCCCAGGTCTCCGAGGTGAACGCCCTCCTGGAGCGCTTCGCCGAGGCGCAGAAGATGATGAAGAAGATGGCCTCGGGCGGCGGCCTGCCGGGCATGCCCGGCATGGGCCACGGCGGCACCTCTCGGAAGGCCAAGGGCAAGAACGCCAAGAACAGGGTGAAGTCCGGCAACCCGGCCAAGGCCGCGGCCGAGCGCAAGGCCCTCGAGGAGCGCCAGGCGCGTTCCGCGCAGGCCGGCGCGGGCTCCATGTTCGGCCAGGGCGCCGGCGGCATGGACCTCGAGAACTTCGACCCGTCGAGCCTGAACCTGCCCGCCGGCTTCGAGAAGTACCTCAAGGACCGCTGAGCCCCGGGTCGACGACGACGGCGCCCGGCGCGGCCGTCGTCGTCTTCCTCGCGCGTCGAGGTGCGCGAGCCGGGGGAGTCTGGCAGAATGGCCCGGTACTGAGCGTGAGCCCGGACGACCCTCTATCCTCCGCGCGCTCCGTTCCGTTTAGCCCGGTCGCATGCCCCGCTGCCCCCACGCGGAGAACCGATCGCGGCCCCCTGATCTCTACCAAGGAGTGACCACACACGTGGCTGTCAAGATTCGTCTGAAGCGGTTCGGCAAGATCCGCGCCCCGTACTATCGCATCGTCGTCGCCGACTCCCGCACCCGCCGTGACGGCCGTGCGATCGAGGAGATCGGCAAGTACCACCCCACCGAGGAGCCCTCGTTCATCGAGGTCGACTCGGAGCGCGCGCAGTACTGGCTCTCCGTGGGCGCACAGCCCACCGAGCAGGTCGCCGCCCTCCTGAAGATCACCGGTGACTGGCAGAAGTTCAAGGGCGAGGCCGGCGCCGAGGGCACCCTGCGGACCAAGGCTGAGAAGGAGGCCTTCGTGGCCCCCTCCAAGGGCTCGGTCATCATCCCCGAGGAGCCCAAGAAGGAGGAGGCCCCGGCCGAGGCTGAGACCCCGGCCGAGGCTCCTGCCGCGGAGGCCGAGGCCCCGGCCGAGGACGCCGAGAAGTCCGAGTGACCATGCTGACCGAGGCCCTCGAACACCTGGTGCGAGGCATCGTGGACACGCCGGACGCCGTCCGGGTGGACGCGCGTGCCCAGCGCCGCGGTGACATGCTGGAGGTCCGTGTGGCCCCGGAGGACCTCGGTCGCGTGATCGGCCGTCAGGGCCGCACCGCCACCGCGCTGCGCACCGTGCTGGATGGCCTGGCCGGACACCCGGTCCGGGTGGACGTCGTGGAGACGGACCGCGCCCGCTGACCACTCCGCCGGGTCCACCCGGCACCACGATCCCCGCAGACCCTGACGTGCAGGAGCTGCGGGGATCGTCGCGTCCGGGGCCGTCGTGTCAGCCGGCTGACTCCTGCACGGTGGCGAGGCGGTAGCCGAGGCCGCGCACCGTGAGGATCCGGGACGCCCCGATCTTGGTCCGCAGGTACCGCACGTACACGTCCACGACGTTCGATCCGGACTCGAAGTCAGCTCCCCACACGCCGTCGAGGAGCTGCTCCCGGCTGAGCACCTGGCCCGGATGGCGCAGGAACTCCTCGGCCAGGGCGAACTCCCGGGCCGAGAGGTTCACCGGCTCCCCGCTCAGGGTGAGCAGGTGGGCGGCCGGGTCCAGCTCCAGGTCGCCGTGCCGGAGCACGGCGTCCACGGGCGCGGGAGCGGGAGTGCCGGGACGCAGGCGCAGGCGCACGCGGGCGAGGAGCTCGGCGAACCGGAAGGGCTTGGGCATGTAGTCGTCCGCCCCGGAGCTGAGTCCCTCCACGGTGTCCTCCGCCGAGGAGCGCGCCGTGAGGATGATGACCGGCAGCTCCCCGTCCTGGGCGCGGATCCGGGACAGGACCTCGAAGCCGTCGACGTCGGGGAGCCCCAGGTCGAGGATCACGAGGTCGAACGCGCCCGTCATGGCCAGGGCGATGCCCTCGGCGCCGGTGCCCGCCGTCGTCACGGCGTACCCCTCCGCGGCGAAGCCCTTGGTGACGAAGCCGGCGATCCGCTCCTCGTCCTCGATCAGCAGCAGGGGGATCATGGGCGGTCCTCTCGGTCGTCGATGCCGCCCGCCGGTCTCGGCGGGGGCGTGCCCTCCAGGGGCAGGCTCATGGTGAAGACGGACCCCCGGCGGGGCGCGGGGTCCACGGTGATCCGGCCGCCGTGGCCCTCCACGATCGTGCGGACGATCGCGAGGCCCAGGCCGGATCCCTCCGTCCGCCGGCCGTGGGCGCCGCGGCCGAATCGCTCGAAGATCACGTCGCGGTCCTCGGGGCGCACGCCCACGCCCGCGTCCTGCACCCACAGCCGCAGCATGCCTGCCCGCACCGCGGAGCCGATGCCCACGGGCGTCCCTGGCTCCGAGTAGCGCACGGCGTTCGCGGCCAGCTGCAGCCACGCCTGCGTCAGACGCTGTCCGTCCACCTGCGCGCTCACGGGGGCGGCGGCGTCCAGGCTCCACTGCCGGTCACCGAGGGCGCGGGCCCGTTCGAGCACCGCCTCGGTCAGCTCGGCCACGTCCGTGGGCGCGGGACGCAGGAAGCCCGGGCGCTCCGCCTTGGCGAGGGTGAGCAGGTCGTCGACGAGCCGGCCCATGAGCGCGAGCTCGTCCAGAGTCAGGCGCGTGCTCTCCCGTACGTCGTCGGGGTCCACGGGGTCCATGACCTCGAGGTGGCCCTGCACGATGGTGAGCGGTGTGCGCATCTCGTGCCCGACGTCGTCGAGGAGGCGCCGCTGGGACGCGAAGGAGTCTTCGAGACGGTCCAGCATCGCGTTGAAGCTGTGTCCCAGGTCCGCCACGTCGTCGTGGCCGAGCACCGTGACCCGGCGGTGCGCCGTGCGGCACGGGGACGCGGGGTGCCCCGCCTCCCGGAGGAGGGCTCGGACGAGTACGCGGCGCTGGCGAAGGGCGCCAACCGGCTGCTGCGCCGGGCCGATCGCGCCCTCGCGCGGGAACGCTCCTTCGCGCAGGACATCACCCTGACACTGCGGACCTCCTCCGCGATGCTCGAGGCGGGCCTGCGCAGTCCCGGGGGCACCGCGGCGCAGTGGCGGACGACGGCGGACGAGCTGGCGGCCGAGGCCACACGGGCCCGGGAGCTGCTCGACGACCTCGCTCTGCTCACGCGCCTCGGCAGTGCCGACCTGGCCGTCGACCCCGTGGCCGTGGATCCCGCCGACATCGTCGCGGTCGCCGCCCGAGGCTGGCGGGAGGGCGCGGACCAGGACGGCAGCGGCGTCGAGGTGCGCGTGGAGGCCGACCCCTCCGTGCCGGCCGCACGGGCCGAGCCGGCACGCCTGGTGCAGGTCCTCCAGGAGGTCCTCGACAACGCCCGCGACGCAGTGCTCTTCCCGGCGGATGGGCCGGGCGGCGTCGACGTCTCCTCCCTCCACCCCACGGATCGGACGATCCTCGTGCGGGTCCACGCCCTCGCCACGCAGGAGGGCGAGCGGGTGGCGATCGACGTCACGGACCGGGGGCGGGGCGTGCCCGAGGAGGAGCGCGCCGGCCTGACGGCGCGCCTCGCGGTCGCCTCGAACGACCCCGCGCCGGGCAACGGCCTGGGGCTCGCCGTCGCGCTCGGGCTCATGGGCGCCATGGGCGGGGAGCTGCGCATCCTCGGGGGGGACGAGGTGGAGGCGGAGGGCACGACCGTGCGCCTGCTGCTGGAGCCGGCCCCGGCCTCATCCTGATCTCATCGCGCTCGCCCACGCTGGAGGTGCGGGCCGGCCGCCCCGACCCGCCCGCACCGAGCAGCACCGCCCGCATCGACAGGAGCCACCCCGTGTCCCGACCGCATCCCTTCGCCCCCGCCGCCCGGCCGCCTCTGCGCGTGCGCGAGCCGGCCCCCGCCCCGACGGCCCGGGACGCCTGGGGGATCGCGGCGGGGGCGGCCGGCGTCGCGGTGCTCCTGTGGCCCCTGCGCGCCTACGCGGGGCCGCAGGTCTCCGGCAACGACGCGCCGAAGTTCCGCCTGGACTCCTTCCCGCTCTCCACCTACCCGATGTTCTCCGAGCACCGCGGCCGCTCCACCTACGTGCCGCACGTGATCGGCCTCACCGAGGGGGGCGAGCGCGTCATCCCGGGCACGCGCCACTTCGGCGGCGGCGGGCTGAACCAGGTCCGCAAGCAGGTCTCCCGGGCCATCCGGCGCGGCGACGCGGCGCTGGTGGCGCAGACGTACGCCGACTCCCTCGCGGAGCAGCGGGCCGCCCTCGGAGACCGGCTTCCGAGCGGCAGCGGTCAGGGGGCAGCGCGGCGCCGCCGTGAGGCGGCCGTCCAGCGGGTGGAGGTGGTGCGCTCGCGCTTCCGATTCGACGACTACTACAGCGGGCACCGCCTCCCGCATCGGGAGACGGTGCTGGCCCGCTGTGAGCTGGGCGGGACCGCCGTCGCGGTGCGCGAGGAGCGCACGGCGGACGAGATCGCGAACGGGGTGGCCCGGTGAACGGCGCGCGGATCCGGCAGTGGGCGGTGGACACGCTGCGTCCCGCGGCCACCCCGGCGCGCCCCGCGGTGCTGCGGATCGGCGTGGGCCTGTTCGCGGCACGCCACCACGCGCGCCGCCGCGCCCTCCTGCGCGGCGTGCACGCCCAGGATCCCCGACGCTTCGCGCCCGTCGGCGTGGTCCGCGTCCTGCGGCGTCCGCTGCGCCCGGAGGTGGCCGACCGGATCCACGACGCCGCGCAGGCCGTCAACGTGCTGGCCACGCTGGGGGTCGCCCACCGCGTCACCGGGCCGCTCAACGCGGCCCTGCAGCTGTGGACCCTCACCTACCGCAACTCGTGGGGCATGATCTACCACAACGACAACATGCTCGTGCTCCACCAGATGGTGCTGGGCACGAGCCCGAGCGCGGACGCCCTCAGCGTGGACGCCCTCGTGATGCGGCGGCGCCTGGCGCCCGCGGTCTTCGAGCGCCGCTACGGCGCGGTGCCCGTGATGCTCAACGCGGTCACCAGCGCGGTGTACTTCATCTCCGGCGTGGCCAAGGTGCGCAGCACGGTGGGATTCGGCTGGGCCTCCGGGGACGTCCTGCGCGGGCAGATCGCGATCGACGGCCTGCGCAAGGACCTGTTCGGCTCGCAGAAGCCCGCTGCGGGCACGGCGCTGTACCACCGGGAACGGCTGTTCACCCTGACGGCGGTCGTCTCCCTCGCGGTGGAGCTGGGCGCGCCGCTGAGCCTGGTGGACCGACGGCTCGGCCTGGCCTTCGCCGCGGCCGCCTGGGGCATGCACACCGGCATCCGTGAAATCATGGGGATCTCGTTCCCGTACAACATCAGCGGCGTCAGCTACCTGGCCCACCTCCCGGTGGGCCCACAGCTGCCTCGCTGAGCGGCCGACGCCGCGCCACCGCGAAGGACACCGCATGAGCCCCACCCCCGTCACGCCCGCCGAGGACGCCCTGGTCCGCGTCGCCCGGATCGGCAAGCCCCACGGCATCCGCGGCGAGGTGACGGTCCAGGTCTTCACGGACGACCCGGACGCCCGCTTCGCCCCCGGCGAGGTCCTCGAGGTGCGCGGCGCCGGCGCCGGCATGCCCGCGCATCTCACGGTGGTCAGGGCCCGGTGGAACAAGCAGATCCTCGTCGTCGCCTTCGAGGAGTGCCCGGACCGGAACACGGCCGAGGCGTGGCGCGGCCTCCAGCTCTTCGCCGCGCCCCTGGAGGCCGAGCGGTCGGACGAGTGGTACGAGGACGACCTCGTGGACCTCGCCGTGCTCGTGGACGGCGCCCGCGTGGGCGTGGTGACGGGACTGATCACCGGAGACGCGCAGGACCTGCTCCAGGTGGCCCTTGACGACGCGGACGCCGAGGCGCTCGTGCCCTTCGTCGAGGAGATCGTCCCCGAGGTCGACCTCGAGGCCGGCACCCTCACGCTCACCCCGCCGCCCGGGCTCCTCGAGCTCGCGCTGGGCGACGATGCCGCGGCCGCCGCGGACGAGGAGCGCTGAGCCGCCCGTGCGCTTCGACGTCGTCACGATCTTCCCCGAGTACCTGGCCGTCCTGGACGTCTCCCTCCTGGGGAAGGCGCGCCGCGAGGGCCTCGTGGACGTGCACGTCCACCACCTGCGCGACTTCACGTTCGACCGGCACCGCACGGTGGACGACACCCCCTACGGAGGCGGTGCCGGCATGGTGATGAAGGCCGAGCCGTGGGCGCTGGCCCTCGAGCACGTGGCCGCGGCGAGCCCCGCACCCGCGGTGGGGGAGCGGCCCGTCCTCGTCGTCCCCACCCCGTCCGGCCGCCCGTTCACGCAGGCCACCGCCCGCGAGCTCGCCCGGCGGGAGCACGTGTCCTTCGCGTGCGGGCGCTACGAGGGCATCGACGAGCGGGTGTTCGGCTGGGCCGAGGAGCGCTTCGAGGTCCGCCTGGTCTCTCTGGGCGACTACGTCCTCAACGGCGGAGAGGTGGCCGCGCTGGCCATGATCGAGGCCATCGGGCGGCTCGTGCCGGGCGTGGTGGGCAACCCGGAGTCCCTCGTCGAGGAGTCCCATGAGGACGGGCTGCTCGAGTATCCCGTGTACACGAAGCCCTCGGTGTGGCGGGACCGTGAGGTGCCCCCCGTGCTGCTCTCGGGCGACCACGGCAAGGTGGCCGCGTGGCGCCGCTCCCAGCAGGAGGAGCGGACGCGGGACCGCCGCCCGGACCTGTGGGGCGCGTTCACGGCGCCGGGCCCGGACGGTTCCGAGCGCTGAGCCCGGCTGTGGCATAATCGACTGTCGGTCCACCGGACGCCCGACCTGCCACAGGGGGCGGACGTCGACGGCAGGACCACCGGGAGCCCAACAGGCGCGCCCGGACCAGGCTCACGGGATCCGGCATCCCGACCGCGCGACGCGCGGCGGACAGCCGCAGACCCGAGTACCACGTGGATGACCTGTGGCGTCCACCAGGAGAGATGAACATGCACATCCTTGATTCCTTCGACAAGTCCACGCTGCGCACCGACATCCCGGAGTTCGGCCCCGGCGACACCGTCAAGGTCCACGTCAACATCATCGAGGGCAAGACCGCCCGCGTGCAGGTCTTCCAGGGCTACGTCATGGGCCGCCAGGGCGACGGCGTCCGCGAGACCTTCCGCGTCCGCAAGGTGACCTTCGGCGTCGGCGTGGAGCGCGTCTTCCCGGTGCACTCCCCGGTCATCGACAAGATCGAGCTCGTCACCAAGGGCGACGTGCGCCGCGCGAAGCTCTACTACATGCGCGACCGCCACGGCAAGGCCGCCCGCATCCGCGAGAAGCGCGCCGACGTCAAGTGATCCGCTTCGGCCGCGTTCGCGCGGCCTGAGCACACCCATGTCGCATCCGGAGCCCCGTGACCCGTCTCGGTCGCGGGGCTCCCGCGCGTCCGGATCCGGCGCGCCGGCCGCCCGGGATGCCCGGTCCGCGGACGCCGCCGGGGCGGCCGGCTGGTGGCCCTGGGTCGCGCTCACCGTGGTGGCCGGGGTCGTGCTGGCCGCCGTGCTGCGCGCCGTGACCGGTGCCGTGCTGCTCATTCCGTCCGCCTCGATGGAGCCGTCCCTGCTGCCGGGCGACCGGGTGCGGATCGACGCGTCCGCGGCCGGCGGGGCGGGCCTGGAGCGCGGGGACGTGGTGGTGTTCGACGGCGGCGGCAGCCTGGCGCCGTACCGCTCCCGCGGCTCGCTCGAGGCCGGCCTCGAGGACGTGGCCCAGTGGTGGGGCACGGCCGCGAGGGAGGACGTGTTCGTCAAGCGCGTCGCCGGCCTGCCCGGGGACACGGTGCAGTGCTGCGCCGCCGACGGCCGCCTCACGGTGAACGGCACTCCGCTCGACGAGCCCTACCTCGGGCGTGCCGTCACCGCCGCCGAGCCGGCCTCGGAGCGTCCGTGGCGCTTCGAGGTGCCGGCGGGCCGGATGGTCGTGCTCGGCGACAACCGCGCGGACTCCCGCGACTCCCGTGCGCTCCTCGGCGCCCCCGGCGGGGGGCTCATCCCCCTCGACTCGGTGCTCGGCACGGCCGAGGAGGTCGTGTGGCCGCTGGACCGCCGCGGCCCCGTGGACGGCGCCGCTGCTCCGGGGGAGGCCGCGCATGGGTGAGCCCGTCCCGCCGCGTGCCGATCCGGCCGCGCCCGAGCCCGTCCCGGCCGTGCCCTCCGGCGCGGGCGCGCATCGCGCCGAGCCCCGCCCCTCCGGGCGCCCGCGGTGGGGCCCCCTGGCGCGTCGGGTGCTCCTCGTCGTGCTCCTGACCCTGGGCGCGCTCCTGCTGGTCAAGACGTTCGTGCTGCGCATGTTCTTCATCCCCTCGGGCTCGATGGCGCCCACGCTCGAGCAGGGGGACCGCGTGGCCGTGGACCTGCGCGTGCCTGACGCGTCCCCCCTGGAGCGCGGCGACGTCGTCGTGTTCCGCGACACGAAGGGCTGGCTGCCCCCGGCCGCCGGCCCGGGCGACCCGCTGGGCGAGGCGGCACGCTTCGTGGGGCTCGCCCCTGAGGACGCCCGGTCGCACGTGGCCAAGCGCGTGGTGGGCCTGCCGGGGGACACGGTCGCCTGGCAGCCCGGGGACGAGCACGTCAGCGTCAACGGGGAGCCCGTGGAGGAGCCCTACCTGGCGCCGGGCGTGGCGGCCTCCGAGGTCCCGTTCGAGGTCACCGTGCCCGCCGGGCAGCTGTGGGTGCTCGGGGACAACCGGCAGGCCTCTGCCGACTCGCGCTACCACCGGGACGGCCCGGGCGGAGGGTTCGTGGCCGCGGACGACGTCGTGGGGCGCGCCGTCGCGATCGTGTGGCCCCTCGAGCGGATCGGCCCGGCGGGCTCGGACCCGGCGCCGTTCGCGGACGTCCCCGAGCCGGGACGGCACGCATGAGCCCCGCCGCACAGCGTGCGGGGAGCTCGCCGCGCACGGCGGTGCGCGCCGGGCTGCACCTCGAGGTCGCGCTGGCGGCCGAGGTCGCCGGGGACGGGTCCACCTCCGCCCCCGCAGGCCCCTGGCTCGTGGCCGGCATGGACGAGGTGGGCCGGGGCGCGCTGGCCGGGCCCGTCGTCGTCGGGGCGTGCGCCGCGTGGGCCCCGGCCTCCGGGACGATCCCCGCGGTGCGGGACTCCAAGGCACTGAGCGATCGGCGGCGCCGCGCGCTCGTCCCCGAGATCACCGCGTGGGCCGCGGGCGTGAGCCTCGGCGAGGCGAGCCCCGCCGAGATCGACGCCCTGGGGCTCAGCGCGGCCCTCAGCCTCGCCGGGCACCGGGCGTGGGCCGGGCTGTGCTCCGCGCTCGACGCCGAGCCGGTCGCCCTGATCCTGGACGGCCGGGACGACTGGCTCACGCGCGGTGCCCCCGCCGACGCACCCGCCCCGGTGCCGCCCGTGCCCCGCATGGTGGTCCGCGCGGAGGACCAGTCCGCCACCGTGGCGGCGGCCTCGATCGCGGCCAAGGTCGGCCGCGACGACACCATGATCATGCTCCACGCCGAGCACCCCGCCTACGGCTGGTCGGGCAACAAGGGCTACGGCGCGGCCGCCCACCGCGCCGCGCTGCAGCGGCTCGGCGCCACCACGCACCACCGGCGCTCGTGGAACCTCGGCCTGCCCGACGGCGACCCCGCCCCCACGCTGTTCGACTGAGCCCGCGGGCGTCGACCGGGCTCGCCGCGTTCGACGCGAGTCCCGGCGCGAGGCAGGATGGACGGGTCTGCATCCGTCCGGCCCGCCCGGCCGCCCGGATGCCCTGCCGAGCATTGAGGAGGTCCTGCCATGAGCGCGGACGATGTGGAGGACTTCGAGGCCGAGGCGGAGCTTACGCTCTACCGCGAGTACCGGGACGTCGTGGGCCTCTTCCGCTACGTGGTGGAGACGGAGCGCCGCTTCTACCTCGCCAACGGCGTCACCCTCACGCCGCACCAGGCCGACGGCGACGTGTTCTTCGAGCTGGTCCTCGAGGACGCCTGGGTCTGGGACGTGTACCGCAGCGCGCGGTTCATCAAGCGTGTGCGGGTGCTCACCTTCAAGGACGTGAACATCGAGGAGCTGCCCGCCGCGGACCTCCAGGTCCCGCAGGACGGCCGGCTGCCGGGCTGAGTCGCGGGGCCCGGCGCGGGCCCACCGCTCCTGCACAGGCGTCCCCTCCCTCACAGCAAGCCCGCGGCCCGGCACGGGCCCCTCCGCCTCCCGCACCCTGGTGGCGGAGGTGGTCACCATGACGAGGACCGGGGAGACGGCGCCGCCGGGCGGCGGCGCGCAGGGGCGGGGCAGCAGCGCGCACACGGCGCTGGGCCGCTTCGGGGAGGACGCGGCCGCGCGCTGGCTCACGGAGCGCGGCTATGTCATCGCCGAGCGGAACTGGCGCGGCGAGGCGGGCGAGCTGGACATCGTGGCCCACCACGCCGGCTGGTGGGTGGGCGTGGAGGTGAAGACCCGCTCGGGGCTGGCTTTCGGCGATCCCCTCGAGGCCATCACCCGGCGCAAGCTGCTGCGCCTGCACCGCCTCATGGCCGAGTGGGTGCGGACCCACAGCGAGGGGCGGCATCCGGCCCCGTGGCGCGTGGATGCCGTCGCCGTCCTCGTGCCCCGCACCGGGGGCGTCCGCTTCGACCTCGTCACGGACGTGCGGCCGTGAGCCGTATCGGTCGCACGCGGTCGATCTCCCTGGCCGGGCTGCGCGGCGACGTGGTGGACGTGGAGGCCGACATCGCCCAGTCCCTTCCCGGCTTCACCCTGCTGGGACTGCCGGACCAGGCCCTGCAGGAGAGCCGTGACCGCATCCGCTCCGCCGCCCGCAACGCCGGCCTGCCGCTGACCCGCCGGCACCTGACCGTGAACCTGCTCCCGGCCGGCGTGCAGAAGCGCGGCGCGTGCCACGACCTCGCCATCGTGCTCGCCGCCTACGCCGCGGACGGGCGGGTGCGCGGTGTGGACGGGCCCGTGTTCCTGGCGGAGCTCGGCTTGGACGGAACGCTGCACCGGGCCCCGGAGACCGTGGCCATGGTGCTCGCCGCGGTGGACGCCGGCCATCGGGACATCGTGGTGGCGCAGGAGGCGGTCGCCGACGCCGAGCTCGTCCCCGGTGCCCGCGTCCGGGGCTACGCCCACCTGCACCACGTGATCCGAGCCTTCGGCGGCTCGCCCGAGGGGACTGCCCCGCCCGAGCCGGACGGGCACGTGCTCGGCGCCGGCCGCGCCGGATCCGGCGGAGAGGAGGGCTCCACCTCCCCGGAGGTCCGCGGGCCCGGGTGCACTCCGGCGCCCGACCTCGCGGAGGTGGCCGGTCAGGGCGAGGCGCGGTTCGCCCTCGAGGTGGCCGCCGCGGGTGGACACCACCTGCTCCTCATGGGCCCGCCCGGCGCGGGCAAGACGATGCTCGCCGAGCGGCTGCCCGGCATCCTCCCGCCCATGGACGACCGCACGGCGCTCGAGACCGCGGCCCTGCGCTCCCTGCGCGCCATCGGCGCCCACGCGGGCGGTCTCGACCGCCGCCCGCCGTTCGAGGCCCCGCACCACTCGGCCTCGGCCGCCTCCCTCGTGGGAGGCGGCGCCGGGCTGGCCCGGCCCGGCGCCGTGTCCCTGGCCCACGGCGGCGTGCTCTTCCTCGACGAGGCCCCCGAGTTCGACCGCCGGACGCTCGAGTCCCTGCGCCAGCCCCTCGAGTCGGGGGAGGTGGTGATCCACCGCTCCCGCGGCACGGTCGCCTACCCCGCCCGCTTCCAGCTCGTCCTCGCCGCGAACCCGTGCCCCTGCGGCTTCGGCGGCGGCAACGGCAGCCGCTGCCGGTGCTCCGTGCTCCAGCGCCGGCGCTACGCCGACCGGCTCTCCGGTCCGCTGCTGGACCGCGTGGACCTGCAGGTGACGGTCCGCCCCGTGAGCGCGCACCAGCTCACCGGAGCCCCTGCCGCGGAGGACTCCGCCACCGTGGCCGCCAGGGTGCACGCCGCCGTGGAGCGCCAGGACGCCCGCTGGAGGGAGGCCGGCGCGCGCGGCCTCGTGGCCTCCCACGTGCGCCGCAACGCCCGCGTGCCCGCGCCCGTGCTGCGACACGGACCGTTCGCGGTGCCCGCCGCCGCCCGGGAGCCGGCCGACGCGGCCGTGGACCGGGGCGAGCTCAGCGCTCGCGGCCACGCCCGGGTGCTTCGCCTCGCGTGGACCCTCGCGGACCTGCGCGGCCGCGAGCGGCCCGCCCCGGAGGACACGGACGTGGCCCTGAACCTGCGCAGCCGAGACGAGGAACAGCCGTGAATCCCTCCCACCCCACCCCCACCTCCGCCTCCGCCCGCCCCGACGGCGCCCGCGTGGCCCGCGCCGCGCTCACCCGGCTCGTGGAGCCCGGGGACGAGCTTCCGGCGCACGCCGTGGCAGCGTTCGGCCCCGAGCGGGCCCTCGCGCTCCTCACCGGCCGCGCGGCGCTGCACCCCGCCGAGCGGGACCTCCTGGCGGAGCACACCGGCGCGCCGGACGGCCTGGCGCGCCGGTGGTCCGCCGGGCTGCAGCGATGGGCGCCCCGCGCCGCCCATCTGGACCCCGAGCGCGACCTCGTCGCCCTGCACCGTCTGGGCGGCGGCCTGCTCATCCCGGAGGACGACGCCTGGCCGGCCGCACTGGAGGACCTCGGCGAGAGCGCCCCGCTGGGGTTGTGGTTCCGCGGGACGGGCGCGCTGCCCGCTGCCGGCCGCACCCTCGCCGTGGTGGGCAGCCGCGAGGCCACCGCGTACGGCCGCGCGGTGACGCGCCAGTTCGTGGGCCACGCTGTCCGAGCCGGCCTGTGCGTCGTCTCGGGCGGGGCATACGGGATCGACGGCGCCGCGCACCGCGCAGCCCTCGACGCGGCCCAGGAGCGGGGCGGGGCCGGGGGAGCGGAGGCGTCCGCCCCGACCATGGCCGTGCTGGCCGGCGGCCTCGACCGCTTCTATCCGGCAGGCCACGAGGAGCTGCTCCGAGACGTCATGGAGGCCGGGCTGCTCCTCTCGGAGATGCCGCCCGGAGCGAGTCCGACGCGCCACCGCTTCCTCCAGCGCAACCGGCTGATCGCCGCGCTCTCCGGCGCCGTGCTCGTGGTCGAGGCGCGCTGGCGCTCCGGGGCGCAGAACACCGCCGGCCACGCGATGGGCCTCGGCCGGGAGCTCGGCGTCGTCCCGGGGCCCGTCACCTCGCCCAGCTCCGCCGGCTGCCATCGCCTGCTGAAGGAGACCCCGGCGCGGCTCGTGATGGACGAGGACGACGCCCTCGCCCTGCTGGACGGCGTACGCCGGCCCGCTGGGAGGGGCGCCTCTGGCGGGACGGCCGCGGACACGGGCACGTCCCGGGCGCCCGAACCATCCGTGGCGCCCACGTCGGCGCCGGGGACGAGGGGGGAGCGCCGGCAGCGGCACGCCGAGCGGCCCACGGACGCCCTCACCGTGGAGGAGCTGCTCGTCGTCGACGCCCTCCCGCTGCGCAGCGCCGTGCCCGTGGACCGCCTCACCGTCACCGCGGGCCTGGCCCTGCCCACCGTGCTCGCCGTCCTCTCCCGCCTGCAGCGGGCCGGGCTGGCCGAGCGCGTGGAGGACCGCTGGCGGCGCGCACCGGGCGGGGGTGGCACAGTGGAGGGATGAGCACCCGTCCTCGCGCCACAGGCCCGGCGGCCGAGCCGTCCGCGGCCGTGCCCGCGCCCTCGCCCCGGGACGCGGCGTGGCTTGAGGCGTACGCGGAGCACCTGACCCACGAGCGCAATCGCAGCCCCCGGACCGTGTCCGCCTACCGTGCGGACCTGCGCCACCTGGCCGCGCACGTGGGCCCCGGTCAGGATGTCTTCGCGGAGGTGGACGTGGAGGACCTGCGCGGCTGGCTCGCCGCCATGGCCCACGCCGGCCTGGCCCGCACGACGCTGGCCCGCCGCGTGGCCGCCGTGCGCACGTTCATGGCGTGGCTGCGCCGCGAGGGCCTGCGCCACGACGATCCGGCGCTGCGCCTGCGCTCTCCCCGGCCGGACTCCTCCCTGCCGCACGTGCTGCAGGACCTGCAGACACGCCGCCTGCTGGACTGGGCCGAGGCTCGCGTCGCCGAAGCGGAGGAGGGCGACGACGCCGTCGCCCGCGCTGTCGCCCTGCGCGATGCGGCCGTGCTCGAGCTCCTCTACGCGACGGGAGCCCGCGTCGCCGAGGTCGTGGCCCTCGACCGGGACTACGTGGACCTGGAGCGCCGCGTGGCCACCCTCACCGGCAAGGGCGACCGGCAGCGCACCGTCCCGTTCGGCGGTCCCGCCGCGCGGGCGGTCCACCTCTGGTCCTCCGCCGGACGCCCCGCCCTGCTCACGGGGGAGTCCGGCCCCGCCCTCTTCCTCGGCGCGCGCGGCGGGCGGCTCGGCGTGCGGCAGGTGCGGGCCGTCGTCGACCGCGGGCTCGAGGCGCTCGGCGACACGGCGGCCCGCGGCCCGCACACCCTGCGCCACACCGCCGCCACCCACCTGCTCGACGGCGGTGCCGACCTCCGCACCGTCCAGGAGCTGCTCGGCCACTCGTCCCTGCGGACCACGCAGGTGTACACCCACGTGTCCATCGACCGCCTGCGGGAGGGCTACCGCCAGGCGCACCCCCGCGCCTGAGCGCGACACGCCCTCAAGCCGGGACCATTGCCCGCCCCCGGGCCCTCCGGCACAATGGCCACAGGAGTTCCGTCGTCCGCGGCGTGGTCGTAGGGGAAGACGCACCGCATCGCTCCCGGAGGAACCCATGGACACCATCACCACCCGCGGCGTGGTCCACATCCTCTCCGCACCCACCGCGCTGTGCCCCCACGTCGAGTGGGCCCTGAGCTCCGTGCTCGGCGGCCACACCGAGGTCGAGTGGCAGGCGCAGCCGGCCGCGCCCGAGCAGCACCGCACGGAGCTGCACTGGCGGGCCCCGCAGGGCACCGGAGCGTCGCTGGCCTCGGCGCTGCGTGGCTGGCCGCACCTGCGCTTCGAGATCACCGAGGAGCCCTCCGCCGGCGCGGACGGGTCCCGGTGGTCCCACACCCCGGACCTGGGCATCTTCCACGCGGCCACCGACGTCTCGGGCAACATCATGGTCTCCGAGGACCGGATCCGCTTCGCCTATGAGCAGGGCGCGGGCGACCCCACGGTCGTGTTCCACGAGCTCTCACTCGCCCTGGGCGAGGCCTGGGACGAGGAGCTGGAGCCCTTCCGCCTCGCCGCCGCCGGTGCGCCGGTGCGCTGGCTGCACCGCGCGGGCTGACACCGCCCCCCCTCGCCCGCACCCCCTCACGACGACGGCGCCCGTCCCTCGTGGGGACGGGCGCCGTCGGGCGTGCGGGTCAGACCGCGCGGAACACGGCCACGGCGTTGTGGCCGCCGAAGCCGAAGGAGTTGTTCACCGCCACGCGGTCCCCCGCGGGCAGGCGGCCCGGCTCGCCGGTCACGACGTTGAGCGGGATCTCGGGGTCCTGGTGCTCCAGGTTGATGGTCACGGGAGCGGTGCCGTGGTGTACGGCGAGCACGGTGAGGATCGACTCGATCGCGCCGGACGCCCCCAGCAGGTGGCCGGTCTGGGACTTCGTGGCCGAGACCAGGACGTCGTCGAGGTGGTCTCCGAGGACTGCCTTCAGCGCGAGGTACTCGGGGGCGTCTCCCTTGGGGGTCGAGGTGGCGTGCGCGTTCACGTGGCTCACCTGGGAGGGGTCCACGCCGGCACCGCGGAGGGCGGAGCGCAGGGCCCGGGTGGCGCCGAGGCCCTCGGGCTCCGGGGCGGTGATGTGATGCGCGTCGGAGGAGACGGCGGCGCCGATCAGCTCGGCGTACACGCGGGCGCCGCGGGCCTTCGCGTGCTCCTCGGACTCCACCACCATGACGCCGGCACCCTCGCCGAGGACGAAGCCGTCGCGGTCCACGTCGTAGGGGCGGGAGGCGGCCTGCGGGTCGTCGTTGCGCTTGGACAGCGCCTGCATCGCGGCGAACGCGGCCATCGGCAGCGGGTGCACGGCGGCCTCGGCGGCCCCGCACAGCACGACGTCGGCCTGGCCGGAGCGGATGAGCAGCAGTGCGGTCTCGAGGGCCTCGGTGCCCGCGGCGCAGGCGGAGACCACGGTGCGGGCCCCGGCGCGGGCGCCGAACTCGAGGGAGAGGGCCCCGGCCGCGCCGTTGGGCATGAGCATGGGGACGGTCATGGGCAGCACACGGCGCGGCCCGCGCTCGCGCAGGGTGTCCCAGCCGTCGAGGAGGGTCCACACGCCGCCGATGCCCGTGCCGAAGGCGACGGCCAGGCGGTCGTGGTCGATCTCGGCGCCCTCGAGCCCGGCGTCCTTCCAGGCCTCGCGGGCGGCCACGGTGGCCATCTGCGTGCCGGGGTCCTGGCGCTTGGCCTCGACCCGGCTGAGCACCTCGGCGGTGGGCACCGCGAGCTCCGCGGCGAAGGTGACGGGCAGGTCGTACTGCTCCACCCAGTCGTGCTCCATGGTGGCGGCGCCCGAGACGCCCTTCAGCGCGTTGGCCCAGAACGTGGGCACGTCGCCGCCGATGGGGGTGGTGGCGCCGAGGCCGGTGATCACTGCGGTGCGGGTCATGGGTCTGCTGCCTTCGTCTCTCGGGGGCCGGGGTGCGGGTGCCCCGGGCGAGCGGGGGCCGGAGGCGCCCGGATCAGGCGCCTCCGGCACGGTCCTGCGAGGCACGGCGAGCCGGGAGGCCCTCCGCACGGGGTGGGCCAGGATCAGGCCTGGGCGCCGTCGATGAAGTCCACGGCGTCCTGGACGGTCTTGAGGTTCTTGACCTCCTCGTCCGGGATCTTCACCCCGAACCTGTCCTCGGCGTTGACCACGATGGTCATCATGGAGATCGAGTCGATGTCGAGGTCGTCGGTGAACGACTTCTCCGGCTGCACGTCGGCCGTGTCGAGGCCGGTCTCCTCGTTCACGATCTCGGCGAGGCCGGCGAGGATCTCTTCCTTGGAAGCCATGGGGCGTCTCCTTCAGGTAGGTGTTTCGGTGTACTGGGTCAGTGAATCAGATGCGCACGCCTCAGGGGAGGCGCACCACCTGGGCTCCGTAGACGAGGCCGGCGCCGAAGCCGATCTGGAGGGCGAGGCCGCCCGAGAGCTCGGGGTGCTCGGCGAGCAGGCGGTGCATGGCCAGCGGGATGGAGGCGGCGGAGGTGTTGCCCGCGTCGGCGATGTCCCGGGCCACCACCACGGACTCCGGCAGCGCCAGTTGCTTGGCGAACTCGTCGATGATGCGCATGTTGGCCTGGTGCGGGATGAAGGCGGCCAGGTCGCCCGGCTCGACGCCGGCGCGGTCCAGCGCCTCGCGGGCCACCTTCGCCATGGACCACACGGCCCAGCGGAACACGGAGGGCCCGTCCTGGCGCAGGGTCGGCCAGAGCATCTCCTCGGCGCCGGTGATCGCGGAGGCGTCGCCGGTGGTGCGGGCGTGCTCGACGGCGTCGCGCACGTCCAGCTGTGAGCGGGTCATGGAGATGGTCTCCCAGCGCTCGCCGTCCGAGCCCCACACCGAGGGGGAGATGCCGGGCTCGTCCGAGGCGGAGACGATCACCGCGCCCGCGCCGTCGCCCAGCAGGAAGGAGATGGAGCGGTCCGTGGGGTCGATGACGTCGGAGAGGCGCTCCACGCCCACCACGAGCACGTGCTTCGCGGTGCCGGCCCGCACCAGCGCGTCGGCCTGGGCCACCCCGTAGCAGTAGCCCGCGCACGCGGCGGAGACGTCGTAGGCGGGGGCGGGGGTCGCGCCGATCTCGTGGGCCACCAGGGCTGCGGCCGAGGGGGTGGCGTGGGGGAAGGTCACCGTGGAGACGATGACGGCGTCGAGGTCCGAGCCCTCCAGTCCGGCGGAGGCGAGGGCCTCCCGGGCCGCGTCGACGGACATCGAGACCACGGTCTGGTCCGCGGTCGCGCGCTGGCGCGTGACGATGCCCGTGCGCTGCCGGATCCACTCGTCGGAGGAGTTGATGGGCCCCACGAGGTCCTCGTTCGGCACGAGGTTCGCGGGACGGCAGGCGCCGACGGCGACGATGCGGCTCGCCGCGGGGCGGTCCAGCTGCTTCAGGGTGACGGTCATGATGCTCTTCTCTGCGTCTGTTCGTCTCTGCGCGGGAGGGGGGCGGCGGTGCTCAGGCTGAGTGCTCGGCGAGGAACGCGCGGGCCGCGTCCAGGTCCTCGGGGCTCTTCAGCGCCAGCGTGGCGGTGCCCTTCAGGCCGCGCTTGGCCAGTCCCGTCAGCGTACCGCCGGGCAGGAGCTCGAGGACACCGGTGACGCCGCGTTCGGCGAGGGCATCCATGCACCGGTCCCACCGCACCGGGCGCGTCACCTGGTCCACGATCCGCTCCAGGACCTCGGCGCCCGAGGCGACGACGGCGCCGTCCCGGTTGGAGAGCAGGGGAAGCCGCGGATCGGCCGGGGAGAGCGTGCGCACGTGGGCCGCCAGGGCGTCCACGGCGGGGGACATGTGCTCGGTGTGGAACGCGCCGGCCACCTTCAGGGGGATCACGCGCGCCCGGGCCGGGGCGCTCAGGTCGGCGAGCGCCTCGAGGGTGCCCGCCGCCACCACCTGGCCGGCGCCATTGACGTTGGCCGGGGTGAGGCCGGCGGCCTCGATGGCGGCCAGCACCTCCTCCTGGTCCCCGCCCACGACGGCGGCCATGCCGGTGGGCGTGGCGGCGGCGGCCTCGGCCATGCCCGTGGCGCGGACGCGGACGAGCGCGAGCGACTCCGCGGGGGAGAGGACGCCCGCCAGGCCGGCGGCGGTGATCTCGCCGACGGAGTGGCCGGCGAGGACGGTGGTGGCGGGGTCGGAGGCGTCCGCCTCGAGGATGGATCCGGCGACGAGCCCCGCCGCGACGATGAGCGGCTGGGCGACCGCGGTGTCCTTGATGGTCTCCTCGTCCGAGACCGTGCCGTGGCGGACCAGGTCCACGCCGGCGGCGTCGGAGAGCTCCTCCAGGAGCTCACGGGTCCCGTCCATCTCGAGCCAGGGGGCGAGGAAGCCGGGGGTCTGGGAGCCCTGTCCGGGGCACACGATCGCGAGCATGCCCTCCATCGTGTCAGGCGGGCGCGCCTCCCGCCTCCCGCTGCAGGCACGAACCCGCACGGAGACGTTTGGAGGGTTCCTACAAGAGTGGGCGGCCCTCGGCGAGGCGGGACACGGCGATCGCGGTCTGGAGCACGTAGGCGTCGCGCGGCACGAGCGGGTCCCACCCGGTCAGCTCGCTGACCCGCCGGAGCCGGTAGCGGACGGTGTTCGCGTGCACGTAGAGCTCGCGGGCGGTGGCCTCGAGGGACCGGCCGAGGGCCAGGTAGGTGTCCACGGTTTCGAGGAGCGAGGAGCCGGCGTCGGCGAGGGGTGCCCAGACACCGTCCACGAGCGCCTCGCGAGCGGAGGGGTCGCCCATCAGCACGCGCTCCGGCAGGAGGTCTCCGGACGGCGTCGGGCGGGGGGCGCGCGGGTGCGCCGCCGCGGCGCCGAGCCCGGCGAGCGTGTGGTGGGCGGAGACGTGCGCCTCCACGAGCGAGTCCACCACGGGGCCCGCGATCACGGGTCCGGCGGCGAACCACGGGGTGAGCGCCTCGGCGGCGGCCCGGGGGTCGGTGACCGAGCCGAGGACGAGGACGAGACGCTCGGCCTGCACGCCCACCAGGAGGTCGCAGTCGAGGCGGGCCGCCGCGCGGCGCAGCCCGGGCACGTAGGCGGGCTGGTCCTCGCCCGGGGCGGAGCCGGCCATGACCATCACGCAGTGGTCGTCGTGCCAGCCGAGCGCAGTGGCGCGGTGGCGGATCTCGTCCGGGTCCTGGCCGCGCAGCACGGCGTCGAGCAGGACCGCCTCGAGCCGGGAGTCCATGGCCCCGCGCATCTCCGCGGCCCGCGCGTAGACGTCCGCGAGGGCGAAGGCGATCTCCCGCGAGTAGTGCAGGATGTGCTCGCGCATCGCGGCCTGGTCCCGCTCCGCGACGAGGTCCGGGACGGTGGACTCGACGACCTCCACCATGGTGCGGATGAGTTGGAGGGCACGCTGGAGGGACACGGCGCGGCTGAGGTCGGTGGGGGCGGGCCCGAAGACGTCCTGGAGGACGGTGTCCGCGCCGGCCGTCAACCGTTCGCACCACACCACGAGGCCCTGCAGGGCCCGCTGGGCCACGAGTCCGAGCGCGCTGCGCTCGTCCGGGGTGAGCTCGCGGTACCAGGGCAGGGTCGCGTCGAGGCGCTGCAGGACGGTGGTGTTGAGGGCCCCCAGGTGGCGGCGCAGCCGGTCGACACCCTCGGCGCTGACGGGGCGGGGCGCGGCGGCGCGGGGTTCGGGCATGCACAGCATCCTAGGGGCCCGGGACGCGACCGGTTGTGGGGTTCCTACAGCGGGGACGACGACGGCCGGCCGACCTCCCCGCGTGGGGAGGACGGCCGGCCGTCGGGGCGGGCCGACGCACGGGCGCCGGCCGGGGACGTCAGGCGTCGCCGCCGGCGTTGCCGGTGGTGCCCGCGTTGACGTCGCTGAGCCGGTACATCGAGTGCGCCTTCGCCGCGGTGCCCTCCTCGAGCGTGCCCTCCTGCTCGAGGAGCTGCAGGGCGCGCACCACCATGGAGTGCGTGTCGATGTGGAAGTAGCGGCGCGCCGCCGAGCGGGTGTCGGCGAAGCCGAACTCGTCGGCGCCCAGCGCGCTGAAGCGCTGGGTCACGAACGGCCGGATCTGGTTGGCCCAGGACGTGGTGTAGTCCGAGGTGGCCACCACGGGGCCCTCGGCGCCCGCGAGCTTCTCCGTCACGAACGGGGTCCGCACCGGGGCGCTGGGGTCCTTGAGGGCGTCCTTCTCGGCCGCGACGGCGTCGCGGTAGAGCTCGTTGTACGAGGTCACGGACCACACGTCGGCGCTCACGCCCCAGTCCTCGGCGAGGATGCGCTGCGCGTCGACCGCCCACGGCAGGGCCACGCCGGAGCCCAGGAGCTGGACCTTCGGCCCGTCGCCCTGGCCCTCGGAGAGGCGGTAGATGCCCTTGAGCAGGCCCTCCACGTCCAGGTCCTCCGGCTCGTCGATGTGAACGATCGGCTCGTTGTACACCGTGAGGTAGTAGATGACATTGCGCACCGCGTCGCCGCGGTCGTGGTCGCCGTACATGTCCTCGAGGCCCTGGCGCACGATGTGCGCGATCTCATACGAGTACGCCGGGTCGTAGTGCTTCACGGCCGGGTTGGTGCCCGCCAGGACCGGCGAGTGGCCGTCCATGTGCTGGGTGCCCTCGCCCGCGAGCGTGGTGCGACCCGCGGTGGCGCCGATCATGAAGCCGCGAGCGAGCTGGTCGGCCGCCGCCCAGATGCTGTCCGCCGTCCGCTGGAACCCGAACATCGAGTAGAAGATGTAGATCGGGATCATGGGCTCGCCGTGCGTCGAGTACGCCGTGCCGAGGGCGTTGAAGGCCGCAGTGGCGCCGGCCTCGTTGATGCCCACGTGGTAGAGCTTGCCCTGCGGCGACTCCTTGTAGGAGAGGAACAGGTCGCGGTCCACGGACAGGTAGTTCTGGCCCTTGGGGTTGTAGATCTTCGCCGTCGGGAAGAACGAGTCCATGCCGAAGGTGCGGGCCTCGTCCGGGATGATCGGCACGAAGCGCGAGCCCAGGTTCTTGTCCCGCATCAGGTCCTTCAGCAGGCGCACGAAGGCCATGGTGGTGGCGGCCTGCTGCTTGCCCGAGCCCTTGCGGGCCTGCTTGTAGGCCGACTCCGGGGGCAGCGGGATGCGGTGGTAGTCCGCGCGGCGCTCGGGGACGAACCCTCCGAGCTCCTTGCGGCGCTCCATGAGGTACTTCATCTCCGGGGAGTCCGCGTCGGGCTTGTAGTACGGGATCTCGTACGGGTTCTTGTCGATGACCTCGTCGGAGACCGGGATGCGGTGACGGTCGCGGAAGACCTTGATGTCGTCCGCCGTCATCTTCTTCATCTGGTGGGTGGAGTTGCGGCCCTCGAAGGACTTGCCGAGGCCGTAGCCCTTGATGGTGTGGGCCAGGATGACGGTGGGCTGGCCCTTGTGCTCCATCGCGGCCTTGTAGGCGGCGTACACCTTCTTGTAGTCGTGGCCGCCCCGCTTGAGGCCCCAGATCTCGTCGTCGCTCATGTCCGCCACCAGCTCCTTGGTGGTGGAGGAGCGGCCGAAGAAGTGCTCGCGCACGAAGGCGCCGGACTCGGCCTTGTAGGTCTGGAAGTCGCCGTCGAGCGTCTCGTTCATGATGCGCACGAGCTCGCCCTCGTCGTCGGCCTCGAGCAGCGGATCCCACTCGCGGCCCCAGAGGACCTTGATGACGTTCCAGCCCGCGCCGCGGAAGTAGGACTCCAGCTCCTGGACGATCTTCCCGTTGCCGCGCACGGGCCCGTCGAGGCGCTGAAGGTTGCAGTTGACCACGAAGGTGAGGTTGTCCAGCTTGTCGTTGGCGGCGATGTGCAGCTGGCCGCGCGACTCCGGCTCGTCCATCTCGCCGTCGCCGAGGAACGCCCACACGTGCTGCTCGGACGTGTCCTTGATGCCGTGGTGGTGGAGGTAGCGGTTGGTCTGCGCCTGGAAGATGGCGTTCATCGGGCCGAGGCCCATGGAGACCGTCGGGAACTGCCAGAAGTCCGGCTTCATGCGCGGGTGCGGGTAGGAGGGGAGCGCGTGGCCCTCCTTGGACTTCTCCTGACGGAAGCCGTCCAGGTCCTCCTCGGTGAGGCGGCCCTCGAGGAAGGCGCGCGCGTAGTTGCCCGGGGAGGAGTGCCCCTGGAAGAAGATGTGGTCGCCGCCGCCGGGGTGGTCCTGCCCGCGGAAGAAGTGGTTCAGGCCCACCTCGTACAGGGTGGCCTGGCCGGCGTAGGAGGAGATGTGGCCGCCCACGCCGATGCCCTCGCGCTGCGCGCGCTGCACGATCGCCGCGGCGTTCCAGCGCAGGTAGTTGCGGTAGCGGCGCTCCAGCTCCTCGTCGCCCGGGTACTCGGGCTCCTGGTCGGCCGGGATGGTGTTCACGTAGTCCGTGGTGGTCACGTGGGGCAGGGCGACCGACTGGGCGCCGGCGCGCTGCATGAGGGTGCGCATGATGTACTGCGCGCGCTCCGTCCCGCGCTCCTCCACGAGCCCGTCGAAGGACTCGATCCACTCCGCGGTCTCCTGCGGGTCCTTGTCCGGGAGCTGGTTGGTCAGACCGCTCAGGATCTGGGAGCTCTCTTCGGCTGCGCTCACGGTGCCTCCTGGTGTTCGTGCGGAGGGATGCTCCGCGTCGGTGCTGGTGCACTGGCGGGATACGCCCGCACTGCCGCGCCGCGCCCCCGGACTCGCTCCGGCGGACGGGCGCCTGTCGCGCCCAGCCTAGCGCCGTCCGTGGGCTGCGCGCGTGGTCTGGGACCCGGAGGCCCCGGGCGCACGGGCGTAGGGTGGGCCGTGTCACGCACACGCACGGCGCGCGCCCCGCACGGGGCGCATGTCCCGTCCCGGAGGAGGACCGCACACGATGGAGGCAGGGCCGCAGGAGACCCCGGCTGCTCAGGCACGGCTCGAGGAGCTCGGCCTGGCGCCGGGCGACCTGGTGCAGGAGTGGGGGTTCGACGACGACGTCGACCATGGCTTCCGCGCCGCCCTCGAGGCGGCGCTCGGGGAGGAGCTGCTGACCGAGGAGGACCAGGAGCCCGCGGACGCCGTCCTCTTCTGGTGGCGCTCGGATGAGGGGGACGTCACAGACCTCGCCGACGCCCTGGTGGACGCCCAGCGCTCCCTCGACGCCGGCCCCCTCTGGATCATGACGCCCCGCACGGGCCGCCCGGGCCACGTGCCGCCGGCGGACGTGCAGGAGGCGGCCTCCACGGCCGGGCTGCACCCCACCACGGGCTCCGGCGTGAGCGCCGACTGGGCCGCCCAGAGGCTCGTGCAGAAGCGCGGTGGCTGAGCTGCGCAGAAGCGCGGTGGCTGAGCTGCGCAGAAGCGCGGGGGCTGAGGCCCCGGCGCTGCGGGACGACCACGGACAGTCCTGGTCGTTCCCCCCGCTCGCCACACCGGACGGCGTGCCGCATCCGGACGACGGAGTCGGCCGGCCCCGGGCGACCTGGCTGGCGTTCCTCCCCGGGGCGTTCACCCCGGTGTGCACCGGCGAGCTCGCCTGGCTCGCGGACCTCGCGCAGGAGCTCGCCGCGGTGGACGTCGCGGTGCGGGTGATCGCGTGCGACGCCGCTCCGGTGCTGCGCCGCGTGCGCGAGGACCTGGGCCTGGGGGAGCGGCTCACGCTGCTCTCCGACTTCTGGCCCCACGGGGCCGCGGCCGCTGCGTGCGATGCGTTCGACCCGGAGACGGGGCGGGCGCGACGGGTCTCCGTGCTGCTGGACGCGACCGGCGTCGAGGTTGCCAGGGTGGCCGCCGAGCCGGGCCGGGCGCGCTCGCGGAGCGCGCACGAGGCGGCGACGCGGGAGCACCTGCGCCGCACCGGTACCCTGGAGCGCAGCGCGGACCTATAGCTCAGTCGGCTAGAGCAGCTCGTTTACACCGAGCAGGTCGGGGGTTCGAGTCCCTCTGGGTCCACTCGTGTCGATGCCCCGGGACCATGCGCCTGGTCCCGGGGCCGTCGTCGTCGGCCGCGCGGGCCCGCCGTCAGGCCTCGGCGTACCGGGGACGCACCGCGCCGGCGTAGTCGCGCTTGATGTTGATCTCCTGCAGTGTCTCGATGCAGACCGGTCGCCCCACGAAGGGGGCGTGGATGCCGTGTCCCTTGCCGAGGTACAGGGCGACGTGGCGGATCTTCTCGCCGCCGGGCACGAGTGAGTAGAACAGCAGGTCGCCGGGGGTGAGGTCGTCGGCGGAGACCTTCGGCAGGCCCGAGTGGTTCAGCTGGGGGCCGGCGTCGCGGGGCAGCAGGATGCCGTGCGAGCGCAGCACCGTGTAGGTGAAGCCGGAGCAGTCGATGCCGAACGGGCTGATGCCGCCCCACAGATACGGCGTCCCCTCGAAGGAACGCGCGGTCTCGAAGACCTGCTCGACCGTGCCGAGGGCGGGCTCGCCCACCGCCACGTCTGCGCTGGCGATCCAGCCCTCGCGCTCGTTCGGCAGCAGGATCTTCGAGGCCTTCTCGCCCTGCTCCAGCAGCGGCAGGCGGGTGCCGAAGGGCACGACCACGAGGGTCTGCTCCATGCCCTCGCCGTCGAACACGCCGGTGCTGTCGGCGGTCACGCGCACCACCTGGGCGCCGTCGGCCGTCTGGGCGGAGAGGAAGCCGAGATCACGCACGACGTGGGCGCGCGGCACCCAGCTGGTCTGATGGCCGTCGTCGTTCGGCGCGGCCTGGTCCAGGAAGCTCACCTTCACCCAGTCCCCGGAGAGCTCTTGGACGGTGACGCGGGAGCCGAGGGCGGCCTGGGTGTCGGTGCGGCCGAGCAGCCCTCGCTGCTGGGCCACGTCCATGCGGGAGAGCCACTGGTCAGGCCGGGCGTCGGCCTTGATGACGGGCTCGTCCGTCCAGCCGCGGTCCTGGCCGGGCTTGAGCCAGGCGGTCGTCATGGAGGTGCGCACCACGGCGTCCTCGCCCACGGCGAGGTCCTTGATCCCCGTTTCCGCGACGGGGGACGTGGACGACGCCGCGGCCGACGAGGCAGTCTGCTGGGGGGAGGTCGTCGGCGCGGTGGCGCAACCCGTCAGCCCCAGGGCGCCGACGGCTCCGGCGCCGGCGAGCCCCCGTAGCGTGCGGCGGCGGGTGAGCGGGCGTTCTGAGATGGCTTCCACGCGGTGGTTCTCCTCGTCTGTGGGCCGCCTCCGGACGTGACAGGACCCCTCGGCGTTCGGCTCGCGAGAGGTCCAGGGTGGTGCGGCACGTCCGGTGGTGGAGGTCCGGCGGCGCGTTGCGCGGGCGGCCGGGTGTCATCAGCAACCGTAGCGGGTGGTCCGCCCCGCCGCGCATTCCTCGGGAGGTGGCCCTGCGGGGCATCACCCGCGCCGCGCCGTCTCGTCACCGTGCGTCGTCGCGGCGGAGGGAGCGCACGGGCTGTGGCACGCTGGGCCGACCATGAGTGAGGTCACACCGTCATCGCGCGCGGCGTCCGGCGCGCCGGACGCTCCGCTTTCCCGCCGCGCCGAGGTGGCCGAGGGGATCCGCCTGTCCGGGCCGGCGGGGCTGGGACTGGTGCCGCTGGGCGTGGCCTTCGGGATGCTCGTCGTGCAGGCCGGCCTGCCTGGGTGGACGGCCCCGCTGCTGTCCCTGGTGGTGTTCGCCGGCTCGGTGGAGCTGCTCATGGTGAGCCTGCTCGTCGCCGGGACGTCCCTGGTGGGGATCGCCGTGACCGTGTTCCTGCTCAACTTCCGGCACGTGTTCTATGCGTTCAGCTTCCCGCTGCGTGTGGTGCGGAACCCGTTGGCGCGGCTGTACTCGATGGGCGGGCTCATCGACGAGGCCTACGCCATCACCGCCGCCCATCCCCGCGGCTGGACGGCCCCGCGCCTGCTCGCCACCCAGATCAGCCTCCACCTGTACTGGGTGGCCGGCGGTCTGGTGGGCGTCGTGGCGGCGGGGCTGCTGCCGGCGCCGGTGGAGGGCCTCGAGTTCGCGCTCACCGCGCTGTTCATCGTCCTCGCCCTCGACGCCGCCCGCACCCGCCGCCACGTCCCGCTCGTGCTCGCTGCGGCGGCCGCCGTCGGGGTGGGGCTCGTCGTCGCGCCGGGCGCGCTGCTGGTCGCCTCGTTCCTCGGGTTCGCGGCGGCGCTGGCGGCGGCGCACGTCGCCGCCGAGAGCGGCGTGGCCCTGCCTCTGCCGGCGGTCGATGCGCCCGGCGCCTCGGCTCCCCGGGCCGCGGGCGGGGAGCCGGGCGGGCCCACAAGGGCGGACGGGGAGGGGGGACGATGATCGACGGGGCCGTGCACCCCGGGTACATCGTGGCGGCGGCCCTGGTGTCCGGCGGCGTGACCTTCCTGCTGCGAGCCCTGCCGTTCGCCCTGCTGCGCCCGCTTCGCGAGTCCGGACTCGTGGCGCGCCTGGCCGTGTGGATGCCCGCCGGGATCCTGACGATCCTCGCGGTCGTGATGATCCTCGACTCCGCCGCCCTCGCCCCCGGCGACCCGGTCGACTGGCCGCGCATCCGCTGCGCGCTCGCGGCGAGCGCCGTGACCGTGCTCGTCCACCTGCTCGGCGGGCGGCGCACCCTGCTGTCCATCGGGGCGGGGACGCTGGCCTACGTGCTGCTCGTGAACCTGGCCCTCTGAGACGCCCGCCGAACGGGACGCCGCCGACGTCGCCTGGCGAAGGAGGCCTCTGCCCGGCCGGTCCTCTCCGGTGTGACCGGCCGGGTCGCGGTCAGTTCCCTGCGGTGTCGGTCGAGGGCTGCGCGGAGCCGCCGGCACCCGGGCCGACGCCGTCGGTGTCGTCGTAGACGTCGAGGGTGCCGCCGTAGTTGGCCACCCAGACCTGGCCGGTGGGCTCGTCGTAGGTGACGCCGACGGTGTTCTCGCCGGCCGGCTTCGTGTCGAGGATCTCGAGGGTCTCGGCATCGATCTTGGTCACCGTGGAGGCCTCGTAGTTGACGACGTACAGCGCCGTGCCGTCCGCGGAGATGTCCATGGAGCGCGGCTCATCCCCGGCCGACGCCGTGGCGAGGACCTTGCCGGTCGCTGCGTCCAGCTTCACGATCTGGTCGGCGCCGGCGACCGTCATGTAGAGGGTCTTCCCGTCCGGGGACAGGGTGAGGTGGCGCGGCTGGGGGCCGGTGTGCAGGACCACCTCGGCGGTGCCGGCCTCCAGGTCCACGCGGAAGAGCTTGTCCGCCCACATCGCGGTGACGTAGGCGGTCTTGTTGTCCGGCAGCACGACGGTGCCGCGAGGCATGGTGTCCAGGGGGATGGTGTGCTCGGTCTCCCCGGACCCGGTGTTGAGGACGGACAGGGTCGCGTCGCACCAGTTGGCGACCAGCAGGCGGGAATCGTCGGGGGACAGAGCCACGTACTTGGGCACCCGGCCCACCCGGTAGGCGGCGTCCCACTTCTTGTCCTTCACCGAGTACCGGTACACCAGGGAGGGGGCGATCGCCGAGCCGGCGGTGCAGTTGTCATCCGGCTTGGTGCCCGTGCCCACCCCGCCGGTCAGCTGGTAGTTGGTGACATAGGCGTACTGGCCGTCCTGGGTCCACGCTGCCTCCACCGGGGAGCCGCTGACCACGCCGGACAGACCGTCGATGCCCATCGCATCCGTGTCCACGGTGTCCTCGAGGGTCTGGACCACCTCGCGGCTCCGGGTGTCGACGAGCATGACGTTGTGCCGGTACATCATGTTGTTGGCGATCACGAGCCCGTGCTGGTTGGAGACCACCGACTTCGACGACAGGCCGGGGTCCTTGATGGTCTCCACGTGCGTCAGCGTGGTGGTGTTGGACGCCGGGAAGTCGGCCGGATCTTCGGAGGCCGACTCCTCGGCCTGGCCCTGCGCCTCACTGGCCTGGCCACGGGTGGAGGCAGCTGCGCCGGCGTCACCCTTCCCGGAGCCGCCGTCCTGGGTGGCGGAGGCGCTGGCTCCCTGCCCGTTCTCCGTCTGCCCGCCGTCCGTGCCGGCGCAGCCGGTGAGCAGCAGGCCCACGGTGAGCAGCGCGGCGGCGGGCCGCAGCGCTCGGGGGCGGGCGGCGTCGACGCCGCGCGGCGCACGAGCGTCGGCGGCGATGTCGGCAGTCTCGTGGGCGCGGTGCAGTCGAGGCATGGGGGATCTCCAAGGGCGAGGTGGTCGATCGGCACGTCCGACGGCGTCGCCGAACACAGCGCAATCATAGCGCGACGGCGGGGGCGAAGTGCCCTGGGTCTCGGTCCGAGCCACGTCCTCCAGGAGGGTCGGACCATGCCCCAGGAGGACAGTCCCGAGCTCCAGGCCCACGCGGGTGCGGACGATGCGCCAGGCGATGGCGGCGGCCGCCGGGGCGCCCGCCGGGGCGCCGTCGTCCGCGTAGGGTGGGAGGCTCCACCCCGCACGTCCCCCTGAAGAGGTGCCCCATGTCCGCCACGCCCCTCGGTTTCTGGAAGTTGCCCGCCGACGCCCAGGGCCGCGCGCGCCATCTCGCCATCGTGAGCGCACCGGAGGCCGCGCAGACGCTCCTGCTCCTCAACGACGACGGCGGCTGGCGCCGCCTGGCCGTCTTCCAGGACGAGCTCGCCGGGCGGGCCGCCGCGCGCACGGTGGACGCCCTGCTGCAGTCGGTCACCTACCTGCGGATGGGCGGGACGGACGTGCTCGACGGCGCCGACACCGCCCGGCCCGGCGTCGAGTGGGCCGGCTATGAGAAGGACTTCGAGGAGGATGACCTCGCGCAGGGCCGCGAGGTGGACGCGCGGGCCCGGCTCTGGATCCTCCCCGCCGTGGACGGTGCGAGCGTCGGCCTCAAGCTCCCCGGTCACGCACGCTACGACGATGCGGTGGCCGAGTTCGCGGACGTCGACGCGGCTCGGGCCGCCGTGGCGGCCGTGGACGAGCTCGTCGGAGCCGTGCGCCGGCGCTGACCCTGCCCGGGCCGGACGCTGCCGCCCTTCGACGGAGCGGCAGGGTTCACCGGCTGTTCATCTCGCGGGACGACCCACTCCACGGCCGTGTCCGGGCCCCGGACCATAATGGGAGCCAGAACGGTCCGCGCGAACCCCGCGCCGGAGCCCCGGAGCGGCGGCGCCGCCGCTCCGCGACCTCACCCCACCGAAGGAGAAGGCCCATGGAGCTGCTGCAGCCCGACGCCCCCCGCGAGAACCTCCGTGAGTTCATCGACAAGCTGCGGGACGGCGGCTACACGGTCACCGACGGTCACACCAACGACCCGGACCTGATCGACCCCCAGGGCCGCGCCGTGGAGACGTGGAAGGAGGACTACCCGTACGAGGAGCGGATGTCCCGCGAGGAGTACGAGCTGGAGAAGTACCGCCTCCAGATCGAGCTGCTGAAGCTGCAGTACTGGTCCGAGGACACGGGCCAGCGCCACATCCTCGTGTTCGAGGGCCGGGACGCCGCCGGCAAGGGCGGCACCATCAAGCGCTTCACGGAGCACCTCAACCCCCGCATGGCCCGGGTCGTCGCGCTCAACAAGCCCTCGGACCGCGAGCAGGGCCAGTGGTACTTCCAGCGCTACATCCAGCACTTCCCCACGGTGGGCGAGATGGTGCTCTTCGACCGCTCCTGGTACAACCGGGCCGGCGTCGAGCGCGTCATGGGCTTCTCCACGGACGAGCAGTACCGCCGCTTCATGAACCAGGTGCCCCTGTTCGAGAAGATGCTGGTCGACGACGGCATCCACCTCACGAAGTTCTGGTTCTCCGTGACCCAGACCGAGCAGCGCACCCGCTTCGCGATCCGGCAGATCGACCCCGTCCGCCAGTGGAAGCTCTCGCCCATGGACCTCGAGTCCCTGGACCGCTGGGAGGCCTACACGGACGCCAAGGAGGCGATGTTCCTGCACACGGACACGGACCACGCCCCGTGGATCTCCATCCGCTCGAACGACAAGAAGCGCGCCCGGCTCAACGCCATGCGCTACTTCCTCACGCAGTTCGAGTACGAGGGCAAGGACCACGAGGTCGTGGGTGAGCCGGACCCGCTGATCATCCGCCGCGGCCGCGACGCCGTCGGGGACTGACCCTCGGCCGCTAGGCTGGCGGGGGCGGGCGGGACTCCGCCCCCGCACGCATCCACCCCCGCACAGGAGGCTCCTCAGGCATGACCGAGCAGACGACCACCGCCCTCGCCGGCACCGCGGACATCGGCGTCACCGGGCTCGCGGTGATGGGGGCCAACCTGGCCCGCAACTTCGCGCGCAACGGCTACACCGTGGCCCTCCACAACCGCAGCCGCGGCCGGACGGACCAGCTCGTGGCCGAGCACGGCCACGAGGGCGAGTTCGTGGCCACGGGCTCGCTCGAAGAGCTCGTCGCCTCCCTCGCCGTGCCGCGCCGCGTGCTGATCATGGTCAAGGCCGGCGCCCCCGTCGACGCGGTCATCGACCAGCTCGTGCCCCTCCTGGAGGAGGGCGACATCGTCATCGACGCCGGCAACTCCCATTACGAGGACACGCGCCGCCGTGAGGCCGCGCTCGCCGCGCAGGGGCTGCACTTCGTCGGCGTCGGGGTCTCCGGCGGCGAGGAGGGCGCGCTGAACGGGCCTGCCATCATGCCGGGCGGCCCGAAGGAGTCCTACGCCGCGGTCGGCCCCATGCTGGAGCGGATCGCCGCCCAGTACGACGGCGAGCCCTGCTGCGCCTGGGTCGGCACGGACGGCGCCGGCCACTACGTGAAGATGGTCCACAACGGCATCGAGTACGCGGACATGCAGGTCATCGGCGAGGCCCACGACCTGCTGCGCCGCGTGGCCGGCATCGAGCCCGCCGCGCAGGCCGCCGTGTTCGACGCGTGGAACCGCACCGAGCTGTCCTCCTACCTCATCGAGATCACGGCCGAGGTGCTGCGCCAGACCGACGCCGCCACGGGCCGCCCGCTGATCGATGTGATCGTGGACGAGGCCGGCCAGAAGGGCACCGGCCGCTGGACCGCCATCTCGGGCCTCGACGTCGGCGCGCCCGTCGCGGCGATCGCCGAGTCGGTCTTCGCCCGCTCGCTCTCCTCGCAGCGAGAGGTCCGGGAGATCGCCCGCGAGACCCTCGTGGCGGGCGTCGACGGCGCGGGCGTGGCCGACGCCGACCGCGAGCAGTTCGTGGAGGACGTGCGCCAGGCGCTCTTCGCCTCCAAGCTCGTGGCCTACGCGCAGGGCCTGGACATGCTCTCCGCCGCCGCGGCCGAGTACGGCTGGTCGCTGGACCTCGGCACCATCGCCTCCCTGTGGCGCGACGGCTGCATCATCCGCGCCGACCTGCTGGACGTCATCATGACGGCGTTCGGCGGCCGGGACACCGACCGCCACCCCGAGCCGGGCACCCGCGCGGAGGGCCAGCCGCTGAACCTGCTGTTCGCCCCCGAGTTCACCCGCGCGATCGCCGACGCGCTGCCCGCGTGGCGCCGCGTGGTGGGCGCCGCGATCTCCGCCGGCGTGCCCGTGCCGGTCTTCTCCTCCGCCCTCGCGTACTACGACGGCCTGCGCGCCGACCGCCTGCCCGCCGCCCTCATCCAGGGCCAGCGCGACTTCTTCGGCGCCCACACCTACCGCCGCACGGACCGAGAGGGCTCGTTCCACACCCTGTGGTCCGGGGACCGCACGGAGGTGGACGGCGACGGCGTGCCCGTCGTCATGCCGCAGCCCGCCGAGGGCGACCCCACGGCCTGACGAGTCACGCCGCGGAATCGGCCGCGCCCTGCACCCCCGAGCCGGGGGTGCAGGGCGCCGTCATGAGCGGGCTCAGATGTAGAGGGCCGGCTCCACGAACTCGGCCGGGTCCACGAGGGGCACCGTCTCCTCCTTGCACGAGCGCAGCCGGTACGTGGCCGGGATGCCCGTGGCGATGGCGTCCGCCGGGGTGTCCTTCACGACGACGGCGTTCGCGCCCACCGCGGTGCCCTCGCCGATCTCCACGGGGCCGAGGATCTTCGCCCCCGCGCCGACCACCACGCCGTCGCGCAGGGTGGGGTGGCGCTTCACCCTCTCGAGCGAGCGGCCGCCGAGGGTGACGCCGTGGTAGAGCATCACGTCGTCGCCCACCTCGGCGGTCTCCCCGATGACCACGCCCATGCCGTGGTCGACGAAGAAGCGTCGTCCGATGGTCGCACCCGGGTGGATCTCGATCCCCGTCAGGGCGCGCGTCGCCTGGGAGAGCACGCGAGCCGGCGTCTTGAGGCGGTCGTGGCGCCACATCCGGTGGGCCACGCGGTGCGACCACACGGCGTGCAGCCCCGAGTACACGAGGGCCACCTCGAGATCGCCGCGCGCGGCCGGGTCGTGGCTGCGGACGGTGGCGATGTCTTCCTTCAAGCGGGAGATGAAGCCCAAGGGGTCAGGCCCTTTCGGTGACGGGGGAGCGGGGTGCGTGCGCAGAGGAGGGCGGCGGCGGTCAGCCGCGGATGTCCTCGAACAGGGGCGTGGAGATGTAGCGCTCGCCGAAGTCGCACACGACCGCGACGATCAGCTTGCCCTCGCTCTGCGGCTTGGCGGCCTCCTTCAGCGCGGCGGAGACGATCGCGCCGGTGGAGATGCCCCCGAGGATGCCCTCCTTGCGGCCCAGCTCGCGCGCGACCTCGAGGGACTCCTCGAAGGAGGCGGCGTACACCTCGTCGTACAGCTCGGTGTCCAGGATCTCCGGGACGAAGTTGGCGCCGATGCCCTGGATCTTGTGGGGGCCGGCCTTGCCGCCGGAGAGGATGGGCGAGTCGGCCGGCTCGACCGCGATGAGCTTCACGTCCGACTTCTGCTCGCGCAGGTAGCGGCCGGCGCCGGTGATGGTGCCGCCCGTGCCCACGCCGGCGACGAACACGTCCACCGCGCCCTCCGAGGCGTCCCAGATCTCCGGGCCGGTGCCGGTGTAGTGCGCCTGCACGTTGGCCTCGTTGGCGAACTGCTGGGCCCAGATGGAGTTCGGGGTGGTGCGGACGATCTCCTGCGCGCGCTCGAGGGCGCCGCGCATCCCCTCGGCGCCGGGGGTGAGCACGATCTCCGCGCCGAAGGCCTTGAGCATCACGCGTCGCTCCGTGGACATCGTCTCGGGCATCGTGAGGATCACACGGTAGCCGCGGGCGGCTCCCACCATGGCCAGGGCGATGCCGGTGTTGCCGGAGGTGCCCTCCACGATGGTCCCCCCGGGCGCCAGCGCGCCGGACGCCTCGGCGGCGTCCACGATGGCGGTGCCGATGCGGTCCTTGACCGAGTTGGCCGGGTTGTAGAACTCCACCTTGACGGCCACGTCGCCGGGCAGGCCCTCCGTCAGCCGGTTGAGACGGACGAGCGGCGTGCTGCCGACCGCCTGGGTGATGTCGTCGAGGATGCGGGCCATGGGGGACCTCCTGAGTGGGTGGAACGGGGTGGAACGGGGTGGGACGGGTCGGGACCAGGCTATGCCGGGGGAGCGGGACTCAGCCCTCGGTGAGCCACGCGGCGTAGCGTCGGCGGACGCGCGCGAGCTTCGGGTCGATGACCACCTGGCAGTAGCCGTTGCCGGGGCGACGGGTGTAGAAGTCCTGGTGGACGTCCTCGGCGGGGAACCACGGACCCGCGGGCTCGACGGTGGTGACGATCGGGCGATCGTAGTTCTCCTGCGCGCGGGCGACCTCGCGCTCGTAGAAGCGGGCCTCCTCCTCGTCGCGGGCGAACACCGCGGAGCGGTACTGCGTGCCGACGTCGTGGCCCTGGCGGTTCAGCGAGGTCGGGTCATGGCCCGTGAAGAAGAGGTCCATGATCACCTCGGCGGGCACGACGGCGGCGTCGAACCGCACGCGCACGGCCTCGGCATGGCCGGTGGTCCCGGTGCACACGGCCGCGTAGTCCGGCGCGGGAACGCGGCCTCCCGTGTACCCGGACTCGACCTCCAGGACGCCCCGCACGCGGCGGTACACGGCGTCGAGGCACCAGAAGCACCCTCCGGCCAGCGTGAGCTCGCGGGGGTCGGCGGGCGCGGCGGTGGGCTCGGGCGAGGGCGATTCGAACGCGGTCATGTCCGGAGACAGCAACCCCGCTTCCGGGTTCATTCCCGCGCCCGCCGACTCGAGCGGGCGGGAGGGAGTGCGGGAGGGGGCGGCGGTGGTCCATCATGACCCCATGACCGGTCAGCGCACAGCTTCCCACAGCCCCCTCTTCGGCGAGCGGCGCGGACCCGACCGGCGGGCCGCGGACGACGCGGCGCCCACGCTCGCGGAGGTGCTCGAGCACGTCGAGCGGCTCTGGCCCCGTTCCCTCGCCGAATCCTGGGACGCCGTGGGGCCGGTGGCCGGCCGACCCGAGGCGCCTGTGCGGCGCATCCTGTGGGCCGTGGACCCCGTGCGCACGGTGGTGGACGAGGCTGTGGAGGCCGGTGCCGACCTCGTCATCACGCACCACCCCCTCCTGCTGCGCGGGGTGACCAGCGTGGCCGCCACGGGGCATGGTGCGGCGTACAAGGGAGAGCTCCTCCACACCCTGATCGAGCACGGCATCGGGCTCGTGGCCGCCCACACCAACGCGGACTCGGCCGTGGGCGGAGTCTCCGACGTGCTCGCCCAGGCGATCGGCCTTGAGGACCTGCGGCCGCTCCAGCCGTCCGGGGCCGGCACGGACGCGGAGGGCATCGGCCGCGTCGGCGTGCTGCCCGCCCCCGTGAGCCTCGCGGAGCTGGCGGGCCGTGTGCACCGGGTGCTGCCCGGCGTCGCCGGCGGGGTGCGCGCAGCCGGGGACGCCGAGGGCGAGGTCCGCACCGTGGCGGTGTGCGGCGGTGCGGGGGACAGTCTGTTCGACGCCGTGCGCGCGAGCGGGGCAGACGCGTACGTGACCGCCGACCTGCGCCACCACCCGGCCTCCGAGGCGCGCGAGGCCGCCCGTCTCACGGGCGGCCGCCCGTTCCTGGTGGACGTCTCCCACTGGGCGAGCGAGTGGCTGTGGCTGCCCGTGGGCGCCCGCGCCCTCGAGGAGGCCCTGCACGCGGCGGGCCGCACCGTCGAGTCGATCGTGTCCACCCGGGTGACCGACCCGTGGGACTACGTCATCACCGAGAGGAACGCACCGTGACCGCTCTGACAGCGCCCCCCGCCGTCCAGGCAAGGCTCCTGGAGCTGCAGGACCTGGACACCCGGATCCTCCAGGCCAGGACCGCGCTTGCGCGCCTGCGCACCGACGCCGAGCACGCAGAGCGCCAGGAGGCGGCCCGCGCCGCCGAGGAGGCGCTCGCGGACGCCACCGCCGCGTCCGAGGAGGCCGACCGGCAGGCGGCCTCCGCCTCGGAGAAGGCCGCGGCAACGCGCGCCCGCCGTGACCGCACCCGGGAGCGGCTCGCCGCATCCGGCACCTCCTCCCGCGACCTCGAGGGCCTGGCCCATGAGGAGCAGACGCTCGAGGCCCTCCTGGCGGAGCACGAGGAGGCCGCCCTCGTGGCGATGCAGTCCGCGGACGCCGCCGAGCAGGCCGTCCGCGCGGCGCAGGCGAGCCTGGCGGAGGCGCGTCACGCCGTCGGCGAGCGGGTGGCCCACCTGCGCGCCACGGGCCAGCAGGTCACCCTCGAGGGGCGCGAGCTCACGGCCCACCGTGCCGCCCTCGCGGGCCTGCTCCCCGCCCCGCTCCTCGCCCTCTACGAGAAGGCCCGCGAGGCCAACGGGGGCATCGGGGCCGCGCGCCTCATGGGACGCTGCTCCAGCGCGACCGGCATGGAGCTCTCCCCGGCCGACATCGCCCGGATCACGGCGCTGCCGCCCGAGGCCGTGGCGCGCTGCCCGGAGTCGGGCGCGATCCTCGTGCGCGGCTGAGCTCGCCGACGTCGGCGGGGTTCTGCAGGGTGCGGCGCAGCGCTGCCCGGCGCGTGCCGACGCGCCCATCAGTACAGTGGAGGGTCGGCGCGCCGCCCGGCGCGCCCGGTGAGACGAGGAGGCCGTGGTGGCGGAACGAGTCCTGCAGGTGGAGGCCGACGGCGGCTCCCGCGGCAACCCCGGCGTGGCCGGCTACGGCGCGCTCGTGCGCGACCCCGCCACCGGCGAGGTCCTCATGACGGACGCGGCGCCGCTCGGCAGGGCCTCCAACAACGTGGCCGAGTACTCGGGCCTCGTGGCCGGTCTGCGGATGGCGGCGATGATCGACCCCACCGCGCGCGTGCACGTGCTCATGGACTCCAAGCTCGTGGTCGAGCAGATGTCCGGGCGCTGGAAGATCAAGCACGAGGACATGCGCCGCCTCGCCGCCGACGCCCGGGCGATCGCCCCGGCGGGCCGCGTGACGTACGAGTGGATCCCGCGGGCCAAGAACAAGGACGCCGACCAGCTCTCGAACGAGGCCATGGACGCGGGCGCGCGCGGCGGGTCCTGGGACGCCGGCGCCTCGAAGATCGCGGTCGCCGCGCCGCGGGCCGACGCCGACGAGCGCGCCGCCGCCCCGGAGGCCGCCGCGGACGAGCGTGCCGACGCCGCTCCCGCGACGGAATCGGGACCGCGTCCGACCGGCTCGCTGCACCACGTGGAGGTCTGGGTGGCGGACCTGGACGCCGCGACCCGGACCCTCGGCTGGCTGTTCACCCAGCTCGGCTACGTCCCGCACGGCGGCTGGGACGAGGGTCAGACCTACCAGGGCGCGGGCCACTACCTCGTGCTCGAGGCCGGGCCGGACGTGAGCGGCGGGGCGCACGAGCGCACCCGCCCGGGGCTGAACCACCTCGCCTTCCAGGCCGGTTCCCGCGCCCGCGTCGACGAGCTCACCGCCGCTGCGCGGGAACGGGGCTTCCGTCTCCTGTTCGCGGACCGCCACCCCCATGCCGGCGGGCCCGACCACTACGCCGCCTACCTCGAGACGGCCGACGGCTTCGAGGTGGAGCTCGTGGCCACGGGGGACTGAGCCGGCGTCAGGACTCGGGCAGCACCACGCGCAGGGAGCCGGCCCTCGCGTCCGTCGGGGCGTCGAGCTCCACCTCCCACTGCGGTCCGCCGTCGCCCGCCCCGGCCGCGGCCACCACGTCCGCCGCGCGCTCCGGCGTGGACGCGGCGCGGGGTCCCGCCTCGAGCAGCGCGCGGGCCACGAGGCCGCGGGTGTGCTTGGCGAAGTGGGAGACCACGGTGCGCCGACCCTCGCGCAGCTGCAGCACGTCCACGCCCACGGTCCGCGCGGCCGGGGCCTTCCAGAGGGCGGCGTAGCCCCCCGAGCGGCAGTCGACCACGGGGCCGCCGGCGCAGTCGGCCAGGGTGTCCAGGGCGGGCGTCAGCCGGGGCCGCCACCACGCGGCCAGACCGGGCATCTCCGGCAGCCGCGCCCCGGCCGACAGGCGGTGGGCGGGGATGCGGTCCGCGAGGGCGGTGGCGCCGAAGAGCGCCGAGAACACCAGGACGTCCGTGCGGGCCCGCCGCTTGGCGGCGGGGGAGAGCGAGGCGTGGTCGAGGGCGTCGAAGAGCACGCCCGTGTACACGCGGTGCCCCGGCGCCGCGGGTGCGTCCCGCAAGGTGCGGTTCGCGGCCACCTCCGCCGCGAGCGACGCCCCGACACCGAGCAGCTCCAGTGCGTCCGGACGCACGGACGCCGCGGCGACGCGGTCCAGCAGCTCCTCGCGTGCGCCCGAGACGTCCGGCGAATCGGCGAGCGCGAGGGAGGCGAGGTCCAGGGGCGCCCCCGAGCGGGGCGGGGTCTTGCCCTCGGAGGGCGGCAGCAGGATCAGCACCGGTCCAGCCTAGTCAGCAGGACCCGTCGCCGGCCCGTCCGCCCACGGCGATTCCCGCCCACCCGGGTGGGCTCCGTCGTCGCGGACTGGCAGAGTGGGGGCCAACGGTCCGCAGACGGCGGGCCGGCGCCGCGACGAGCCCGGGAGGCCCCATGGAGACGATGGCCGTCTATGCGTGGGTCTTCCCCGCCGCCCTGCTGGCCATGGCCGCCGCGATCGCCGTCGGCGTGCGCTCGAGCGGACGCACGCGCACCCGCTCTTCGGAGGTGGAGACCCGCCTGCGGGAGCGCACCTTCACGGGCGCGGACCGGGTGAGCCTGGAGTGGCCGCGGGACCGCCGTCGGCCCACGCTGGCCACGGTCGTCTCCCTGGGCGAGATGTACGGGTACGGACTCGTGGACCGCATCGAGCGCGAGCACGTCATCGAGCTCCGCTTCGAACGTCTCCGCGACGACGACGCCCTCTGAACCGCCGCCCCGTTCCCCGATTCCAGGAGCCCCCGTGGAGATCCTCATCGCCCTCGTCGGCGGACTGCTCGTACTGTTCTTCCTCGCCGTCACGGTGTTCGGCGTGGCCAAGGCGCTGCAGCGTCGGAACCGGGCGCGCGCGGCGCGCCGGGGGATGGATGAGGGGACGGACCGGCGGTAAGCCGGGTTCTGTGTCCCCGCGCGGGTTGCCCCCCGCGGGGTGACGGCCATCCATCTGGGCCCGCCATTGCTGACGGGCTCGAGCGGCCAACCCGGACGCTGGGGCGAGCAGCCCTCGTGACGCGCCCTGTTCGGCCTTGCACCGGATGGGGTTTACCTAGCCGACCCCGTCACCGGGGCCGCTGGTGGTCTCTTACACCACCCTTTCACCCTCACCGCCGCGCCGAGGCGCGGAGGCGGTCTTCTCTCTGTGGCACTGGCCCGCGGGTCTCCCCGGGTGGGCGTTGCCCACCATCCTGCTCTGCGGTGCCCGGACTTTCCTCGCGCCCGCTCATGGAGCGGGCACGCGGCCGTCTGCCGATCCGTCCCGGCCTGCCACTCTACCCGCCCGGACGCCCCGGGCCCGTGCGCGCGGGCCGCTCCGCATAGAATGGGCGGTGTCCGCGGACGACGAGGTCCCGGAGGGTCCGTGCCCGCACGTGCCCGCACAGGCTTGAAGGAAGGACTCCCGTGGCAGACACCGCCTCGACCCAGACCCCCGAGTGGAACACGCAGCAGGAGCTCGCCGAGAAGATGGTGCCGCTGCTGGGCAGCCTCTACCGCGAGCACAACGTGGTCACCAGCATCCACGGGCGCACCCTCGTGAACCGCGGCGTGATCGACATCATCAAGGCGCACCGCTTCGCCCGTCGCATCGACGAGACCGTGCTCCCCGTGGAGGAGACGTACGCGCTGGTCCAGGGCCTGTCCTCCATGGACCTCGGTGCCGCCTCCGTGGACCTGGCCAAGCTGGCCGCCAAGTTCAAGAAGCAGGGCGGTGACCTCCAGGCCTTCCTCGACGCCGAGTTCGCGGACGTCAAGGGCAAGGGGGGCGAGGGCCTCGGCCGCGCGCAGGACGTCGTGCTCTACGGCTTCGGCCGCATCGGGCGCCTGCTGGCCCGCATCATCCTCGGCCAGGCCGGGGGCGGCTCCGCGCTGCGCCTGCGCGCCGTGGTGGTCCGCAAGAACTCGGACGACGACCTGATCAAGCGCGCCTCCCTGCTGCGCCGCGACTCCATCCACGGCGCCTTCGAGGGCACCATCACCGTGGACGAGGCCCGCAACGTCATCACCGCCAACGGCACCGAGATCCAGGTCATCTACTCGAACGACCCGACCACCGTGGACTACACGTCCTACGGCATCGAGGACGCGATCGTGGTGGACAACACCGGCCGCTGGCGCGACGACGAGGGGCTGTCCCAGCACCTCCAGGCCAAGGGCGTCAAGAAGGTCCTGCTCACCGCCCCGGGCAAGGGTGAGATGAAGAACATCGTCTACGGCGTGAACTCGGAGGACATCCTCCCCGAGGACACCATCATCTCGGCGGCCTCCTGCACCACCAACGGCATCACCCCGGTGCTCAAGGTCATCCAGGACGAGTACGGCATCGACCACGGCCACGTGGAGACCGTGCACGCCTTCACCAACGACCAGAACCTGACGGACAACTTCCACAAGGGCTCTCGCCGCGGCCGCGCCGCCGGCCTGAACATGGTCATCACCGAGACGGGCGCCGCCAAGGCCGTGGCCAAGGCGCTGCCCGAGCTCAAGGGCAAGCTCTCCGGCAACGCCATCCGCGTCCCCACCCCGGACGTGTCCATGGCCATCCTGAACCTCGAGCTGAAGACGCCCACCTCGGTGGACGAGCTGAACGACCGCCTGCGTCAGGAGTCCCTGACCGGCGAGCTGCACAGCCAGATCGACTACATCGACTCCCCGGAGGTCGTCTCCACGGACTTCGTGGGCTCCAACCGCGCCGGCATCGTGGACGGCCTCGCGACCCTCGTGAACAACGCGGGCAAGAACGCGATCCTCTACGTCTGGTACGACAACGAGTACGGCTACTCGCACCAGGTGGTGCGCTGCGTGAAGAAGATGGCGGGCCAGGACCTGCCGGTCTTCCCGCGGGCCTGACCGGCCCGGCCTGAGTCCTCAGGCCACCACGACGACGGCGCCGCCGCCTCCCGCTGGGAGGCGGCGGCGCCGCGGTCGTTCCGGAGGAGCTCAGTCCTGGGCGTGCTCGTGGGCGCAGTCAGGACCGTCGCACTCGTGGTCGACCTCGCCGTGGCCGAACGGGTCCGGATCCGTGCCAGGGAGCCACGTCACGCCGGGACGGTTCATGCGCTCGGCGCGCTGCGCGCGCTTCCAGCGCCGCGCCCACTTCCCCTCGAGGCGGTTCACGTAGAGGGTGCCGTTGAGATGGTCGTACTCGTGCTGCATCACGCGGGCGAACCAGCCCTCGGCCTCGAACTCGAACAGCTCGCCGTCCACGCGCTGGCCTGCCAGGCGCACGCGGGAGGAGCGCTGCAGCGGGTAGCCGTGGCCGGGCACGGACAGGCAGCCCTCGGTGTGCTCGTCCTCGTCGGGGGCCTCCTGGGGGGCCTTGTCCAGGTAGGTCAGGACGGGGTTGATCACGTGCCCCACGTTCGGCGCGTCGCCCGTGTCCGGGAACGTCCACGTGAAGATGCGCAGGCCCACACCCACCTGCGGGGCCGCCAGGCCCACGCCGTTGGCGACGTCCTGCGTGAGGTACATGTCCTCGACCAGCTGGCGGATGCCGTCGTCGATCACCTCGACCTCCGCCGCGCGGGTGTGCAGCACGGGCTCGCCGTAGACGGTGATGGGACGGATGGAGGCCATGGCGCTGCGCTTCCCGGCCCGGGCTGCGGGCCTGCGTGGGTAGGGGACGGGGGAGTGTCCAGCCTACCGCCGGGGACACCACGACGACGGCGCTCACTCCGCGGCAAGCGCCTCCAGCGCATCCGGGTCCAGCAGCGTCACCCGCGGGCCCTCGATGGCGATCAGGCCGTCATCGGCGAGGCGGCGCAGCCCGCGGCTGAACGCCTCGGGGGTGGTGCCCAGCAGTGAGGCGACGTCCTTCTTCGGCGCGGCCAGCACCACAACGAGGTCGGCCTCGTCCCGGACGGCCGGCAGGCCGAGCAGATGTCCGGCGATCCGCGCGGTGACAGGCTGACGCTCCCAGGCCAGCCGTTGTTCAGCCTCGGCCAGGCGGACGGCCAGCGTCCGCATCACGCGTCCCCCGATGCCCGGATGCTCGGCCAGGAGTCGGGCGACCGCGGCATGGGAGAAGGTGCACAGGCGGGTCGCGACCACGGCGCGCGCCCCGTGCCGGGCCGGCTCGCCCGTGAGGAACTCGTGCTCGCCCACGGAGTCGCCGGGCTCGACCATCCGCACCACGCGTTCCCGGCCGGTCGCTGAGCCGAGCGTCAGCGCCAGGCGGCCGGTGTGCACGACACACAGGCGGTCCGTGCGGTCGCCTGCCAGATGCAGGGCATCGCCGGCCTCGAGCACGATCGGCCGCGCCAGGGCGGAGACCCGGCGCAGCTGTTCCAGGCCCAGCCCGGTGAACAGCGGGACCCGGGCCGCGCACGGCTCTGGTTCATCCACGGGGATGAGGGGCAGGTCGATACGCACGCCATCAGCCTCCCACACGGCGGCTTGACCGCGGTCAAGGCGTACCTGCCTTCCCCTTCGTAGCGTCAGTGACATCCCCGGAGGACGGGGATCGGACCGGGCGCCCGCCCCGTCCGCTCAGCCTCACCGGCGGCCGCGCCGGTGACGACCGACTGGAGTGACCATGACCCCCACCACGCACACCCTGCTCCGCGCCGAGGGCTTCAGCTGCCCCTCGTGCGTCCGGAAGATCGAGAAGGCCCTCGACGCCCTGCCCGGCGTGTCCGGCGCGCAGGTCCACTTCGAGACCCAGCGCATCGAGGTCGACCACGACCCGCAGACCACCACCGCCCAGGACCTCGTCGAGGCCGTCGCCGAGGTCGGCTACACCGCCCGGCCGTCGGCCTTCTGACACCGCCCCGCCCCCGACGAACGGAGCCCGCCATGTCCACCCCCGCTGTCACACACCCGGGCCGCACCCGTGCCCGGTTCGCGTTGTCCCGCCGCTGGCGGCGTCCCGTGGTGGCCGGCCTGCTGATCGCCGTCTCACTCGTGCTGGCGCCCGAGCAGCTGGCCCACGGGACCGGACACCTCGTGGCGGCGGGCCTGATGCTCGCCGCCGCCGTCGTGGCCGGCCTGCCGATCGCGCGCGACGCGATCGCCGCCCTGCGGGTGAAGACCGTCGGCATCGACCTGCTCGTCGCCACCGCCGCGATCGGCGCGTCCCTGCTCGGCAATTTCTGGGAGGCCGCCGCCGTGACCTTCCTCTTCGCCCTCGGCCACGGCCTCGAGGACGCGACCCTGTCTCAGACTCGCTCGGCGCTCGCGGACCTCGTGTCCACGGCGCCCGAGACCGCCGTCGTCGTCGACGCAGACGGGACGCAGCGCACCGTGCCCGCCCACGAGGTGGCCCCCGGCGCGACCGTCCTCGTCAAGGCCGGCGCCCGAGTGCCGGTGGACGGCGTGGTGCTCACCGGGGTCGGCGCCGTGGACGAAGCATCCATCACGGGCGAGTCCATCCCGGCGGAGAAGACCGACGGCGACGCCATGTACGCGGGCACCGTCGCCACGGCAGGCCTGCTGCAGGTGCAGGCCCGGGGCGTGGGCGCCGACACCACGCTGGCGCGCATCATCCACCGCGTCGAGGCGGCGCAGGAGGCCCGTGCGCGGACCCAGCAGTTCATGGACCGCTTCTCCCGCTGGTACACCCCGGCGATCATGGTGCTGGCCTTCGCGACCGGCCTGATCACGCGGGACATCCCCCTGGCCCTGACCCTGCTGGTCATCGGCTGCCCGGGCGCCCTCGTGATCTCCATCCCGGTCGCGATCGTGGCGGGGATCGGCCGCGGCGCCAAGGACGGCGTGCTCATCAAGGGAGGGGAGTTCCTTGAGCGCTCCGCGAAGGTCGACGCCGTCGCCGTCGACAAGACCGGCACCCTCACGTCGGGCACCCCCGAGCTGACAGACGTCGTCGCGTTCGAGCCCGGGGCCGAGGACGAGGTGCTGCGCTGGGCCGCACGGCTCGAGGCGGCCTCGGACCACCCGCTGGCCGCGCCGGTCGTCGCGGCGGGCGGGGAGCGCGGCCTGCTGGACGGCCCGCTGGCCACCGATGTGGACGTCGTCCTCGGCCGCGGGCTCACCGGAGAGGTGGACGGCCGTGTCGTCGCCGTGGGCAACGTGGCGCTGCTGCGCGAGCGCGGCGTGGAGCCGGCCGCGACCGACCGGGTCGAGACCGTCGCGACCGAGCTTGCGGAGGCGGGCCGGACCCCGGTGGCGGTCGTCGTCGACGGCATCCCGCTCGGCGTCCTCGCCATCGCAGACACCCTCCGGCCCGAGGCCGCGGGCATGATCCGGGCGCTGCACGGGATCGGCGTCCGCGAGGTCGTGATGCTGACCGGCGACCAGCCCGGCGTCGCGCAGGCCGTGGCCCGGCAAGTGGGCGTCGACGACGTGCGGGCAGGCCTGCTGCCCCAGGACAAGCTCGAGGCGATCGAGGCCCTGCAGGCCGAGGGCCGCGTCGTCGCGATGGTCGGTGACGGCGTCAACGACGCCCCGGCCTTGGCGACGGCGGACATCGGCGTGGCCATGGGCGCGGCCGGCTCCGGCGTGGCCATCGAGACCGCGGACATCGCCCTGATGGGCGACCGGCTCGAGCGGCTGCCGCAGGCGCTCGAGCTGGCCCGGCGCACGGTGCGGGTGATGCGGCAGAACATCGCGATCTCCCTCGTGACCGTCGTGGCCCTGCTGGCCGGCGTCTTCATCGGCGGCGTCACGATGGCCGTCGGCATGCTCGTGCACGAGGCGTCCGTGCTGCTGGTCATCGTGAACGCGATGCGCCTGCTGCGGCGCCCGGGTCAGCCCAGGTCCACGACCTCGAACTCGAGCAGGTCGGCGCCCGTGGCCACGGGGGCCGGGCGGCCGCCCTGCTCGGCGGCGTGAGCGGCGGGCATGCGCCCGTCCCGCCAGCGCTGGAAGTCCTCCTCCGAGGCCCACGTCGTGACCACGAAGTAGCGGTCCTCGCCCGCCGTGGGCCGCAGCAGCTGGAACCCCTCGAAGCCCGGCTCCTGGTCCACCGCGTGCTTGCGGGCAGCGAACCGCTTCTCAAGTTCCGGGCCGGCGCCCTCGGGGACGGTGATGGCGTTGATCTTCACGACGGACACGGTGGCCTCCTGGAGACGGGACGGTGGGGGAGGGCGGGTGCCCTCCTGCCCTGCCAGGGTAGACCCCCGCCCGGCACTACCAGGAGCGCAACCACGGACACGACAAGGCCCCCGGAATCTGCATGATTCCGGGGGCCTCGGTGGGGTGAGCGACGGGGATTGAACCCGCGACCTTCTGGACCACAACCAGACGCTCTGCCGACTGAGCTACGCCCACCATGCATGCTCCCGATGGGGGTGACCCGTGCGGAGCAGCGGGTACTACTGTACACGATCCTGAGGTTCGCCCGCGCCAGCGGTGATCCGGGCCGAGATCGAGCGGGCCTCGTCCGACGTCGGGCCGGGGGCCGGGAGCATGACGGCCTCGCGGTAGTAGCGCAGCTCGGTGATCGAGTCCCGGATGTCGCCGAGGGCGCGGTGGCCGCCCGTCTTCGCCGGCGCCTGGTAGTAGGCGCGCGGGTACCAGCGGCGCGCGAGCTCCTTGAGCGTGGAGACGTCCACGATCCGGTAGTGCAGGTGCTCCACGACGCGCGGCATGTACCGGGACAGGAACAGCTTGTCCTGGCCCACGGAGTTGCCGGCCAGCAGGGCCCTGCCCGCGGGCACGCGCTCGGCGATGTAGGCCAGCACCCGCTCGGCGGCCTCCTCGAGGGGGAGCCCGGACTCGAGCTCCTCGATCAGTCCGGACGTGGTGTGCATGTCCCGGACGAACGGGTCCATCTGGGCGAGGGCGGCCGCGGTCGGGCGGATCACGAGGTCCACCCCCTCGTCGAGGAGCTCGAGCTCGGAGTCCGTGATGAGCACGGCCACCTCCACCAGCACGTCGACGTCCGGGTCCAGGCCGGTCATCTCGCAGTCGATCCAGACCAGCGGGGCGCGCTCCGGCGCGGGGGTGTTCGTGTCGCTCATGGAATCCAGGCTACTCGTGGTCCACGATGATAGATTCGCCGTCAGTCCCACCCCGGGTTCCGACCCGGCCCGCACGGAAGGACACGCCCCATGAGCGCGCCCACCCCGCCGCCGTCGTCCCCGTCGGGGGAGCGGCCGGCGCCCGGCGGCGCGAGCGCAGCTCCGCGGCCGCTCGGCCCGGGCGGCTCGCCGCGCGTCCCGCTCCTCGTCGGGCTCCTGGGGTCCCTCCTGGTGGTGGCGGGCTCCTACAGCGTGGGCTGGCTCGCGTCCGTCTCCCCCCTGAACCGCTGGCAGTGGCTCATCCCGTGGCGCACGGACGAGGCGGGCGTCCTCACCGGCATCACGCTCCTCACCCTCGGCTTCTGGCTCCTGTTCTGGGCCTGGATCCGTCTCGGCCAGACCGTGGACCCGCGCGGCGGCGGGACGGTGGGCACCATGACCTGGGCGTCGGCCCTGTGGAGCGCCCCCCTGCTGGTGGCGCTGCCCATCCTGAGCCGGGACATGTACGCGTACGTGGCCCAGGGGCGCATGATGGCGGCCGGGAAGAACCCCTACGAGGACAGCATCTCCGACGTCTCGAACTGGCTCCAGCTCGGTGCGGACTCCATGTGGGCCTACGACGGCACCCCCTACGGGCCCGTCTTCCTGTGGGTGGAGCAGGCGATGGTGAACGCCAGCGGGGGAGAGAACCCGGACCTGGCCATCGTGCTCTTCCGCCTCGTGGCGGTGCTCGGCGTGGTCCTCACCGCGGTCTTCGTGCCCCTGCTCGCACGCCGCACGGGGACGCCGCCCGGCTGGGCGCAGTGGCTCACCACCGCCAACCCGCTCGTCATCATCCACTTCGTCGCCTCCGGCCACAACGACGCCCTCATGGTGGGCCTGGCGCTCGCCGGCACGTGGTGCGCCCTGCGCGCCGGGCGCCCGGAGCGGCCCCAGTCAGCGCTCGCCTCGGCCGGGTGGGGCCTGGCCGGCGTCCTCCTCGTGACCCTCTCGCTCGGCGTCAAGCCCATCACCGTGGTGCTCCTGCCGTTCATCGGCCTGCTGTGGGCGGGCCCCCGAGCCGGGTGGCCCCGTCGCTTCGCCTCCTGGGCGGCGACGGCGGTGACCTCCGCCCTCATCATGCTCGCGGTGGGGCACGCCAACGGCTACGGCTTCGGCTGGGTGTCCGTCATGGCGAGCACGGGCACGGGCACGTCCCCGTGGGCGCCCATCGGCATGCTCTCCAGCGTGACCATCGGGGTCCTGGAGGCGCTCGGGAACGATGTGGACCGCAGCGGCATCGAGGGCCTCTACAAGACGGCCGGGCGCCTCCTCTCGGTGCTCGTGGTGGCCGTGCTCATGTTCCGGGGCCGCCAGGACCGGATCCTGCCTCGGATGACGTGGGCGTTCACTGCACTGGTGGTGCTCTCCCCGGTGATCCACCCGTGGTACCTGCTGTGGCTGCTGCCCTTCTTCGCCGTGATCGGCATCCCGGACGACTGGCGGCTGACGTGGGTGTTCTTCACCGTGTGCTTCTTCCTCACCTACGGCGCCCAGGACCAGCTGTTCACGTGGCCGTTCCTGGAGATCGCGGGCGAGGTGAAGGTCGTCTCGCTGGCGGTCTCGGCCCTGTGCCTCGTGTGGATCCTGCTCCTGGACCCGCACACGCGGCACGTCCTGCGCGGCAGGATGCCCGGCCGTCACGAGCTCTGGACGGTCGCCCGCAGCGTGAGGCGTCGGCCGGAGGTCCGGTGAAGCACGGCGCCGAGGCGCCGGATCCCCGTGCGGCCGTGCGGGAGGGGACCGTCGCCGCCGTGCTCATCATGGTCGCCTCGTGGGGCGTGGGGTGGCTGCCGATGACCACGGACACCGTCTTCGCCGGCACGCGGCTGCTCAACCCGCTGCGCGCCAACCTCGTGGGCGTGATCGGGTGCGCGGTCCTGCTGGCGGTCGGCTGCCTGCTGCTGGCCCGCGCGTGGCTGCGGCTCGGGCGCGCCCTGCGGGGCCGCTGGGACTCCCAGGGCTCAGCGGTGACGCGCGCGGCGTGGCAGTGGTCCCTCCCGATGCTGGGCGCCTTCCCCATCTTCTCCCGGGACGTCTACTCGTACCTCCAGCAGGGGCGGGTGGTGGCGCTCGGGCTGGACCCCTACCGGGAGGGCGTCTCCCGGCTGCCCGGGTGGTTCATGCAGGGGGCGGACTCCATCTGGGCCGAGTCCCCGTCTCCGTACGGCCCGCTGTTCCTGCTCTTCGCGGAGGGGGCGTGGCGGTTCTCCGGAGGGAACATCGAGCTCGGGGTGCTGTGCTTCCGGCTCCTCGCCCTGGCCGGGATGGCCCTGTGCCTGTGGGCCGTGCGCCGCCTCGCGGACGCGGCGGGCCGCGGTGGCCGCTGGGCCGCGTGGCTGTGCGTGGCGAACCCGCTGTTCCTGCTCTACATGGTGGCCGGCGCCCACAATGACGCCCTCATGAGCGGCCTCATGCTGGCCGGTCTCCTGCTGCTGGTGCGCCTTCCGCGCCGTCGCATCCACGGACTGTGGGGCCTCGTGCTCATCTCGCTCTCGGTGGCCATCAAGCCGCTGACCGCGCTGGCCCTGCCGTTCGCCGCCCTCCTGCTGCCCGCCGGCTGGGCGCCCTTCCGCGCCGGCGGGCGGCCGCCTCGGCGCCGCGAGCGCCTCGGCTCCTGGATCACGACGGCGGCGGTCGCCCTGGCCGTCCTGACGATCCTGGGAGCGGGCACGGGGCTGTGGTTCGGGTGGGCGGCCGCCATGCTCACGAGCGGCGACGCCGCCTTCCCCTATGCGCCGGTGGGACTGGTGGGGCTCGGCCTCGGCTGGCTCATGGACGCGGTGAGCCCCGTGCCCGCCCGGTCGGCCGCGAACGCGTTCTACACGCTGATGACGCTGGCCGCGCTGGTCTTCACCGCCTGGATGGCGCTGCGCCGCCGCCCCGTGGACCCGGTGCTCTCCTCCGCCGCCGTGCTCGTCGTGGCCGTGCTCACGGCGCCCATCATCCAGCCGTGGTATCTGCTCTGGGTGCTGCCGCTGTTCGCGTGCGCCCTCCCCGGCACGCCCCGCGGACCGCTCCACCCGCGCTGGCTGGGCTGGGTGACGGCGTTGGCCGTCCTGCTGCTCATCGGCGTCGGCGTGGTGGACCAGATCTCCGTGGCCCAGTGGATGCCGCTCGCGGCCGTGCGCGGGGCGACGGCGCTCGCCGCCCTCGTCGGCATCCTCCTGATCGCGTTCCGCGACCCGTCCACCGCCGTGCTGTTCCCCGGCCGCGGCCGTGCCCCGCTCGAGACGATCGAGCCCCGCCCCGCCATCCCCCGGGAGGGACCATGAGCGACCGTGACCGCCCCGCCTCCGGCCCTGCTTCTCGCCGGGTCGCCGTCCTCCTCGGCGCGACGGCGCTGGCCGCCGGCCTCGGCCTGCTGAGCAAGCAGTGGTGCCGCGTACACGGCTGGGCCGCCCCGGGCGTGCACGTCCACCTGTGCTATTCGGACTTCGCGCAGCTGTTCCCCACGCGGGGCCTGGCCGACGGGCACTTCCCCTTCTCCGCGTCGCTGCCGACGGAGCAGTGGATGGAGTACCCGGCACTGCTGGCCGTCGTCGCGGGGGTCACCTCCTGGCTCGTGCCCGCCGGCGGGTCCCTGCACGAGCGCACCGTGGCCTACTTCGACGTGAACGCGGCGGGCGTGGTGCTCTGCTGGATGGTCACGGTGGTGGCGACGGCGTCCACGGCGCGCGGCCGGTCGCGGGACGCGCTCCTGGTGGCCCTCGCGCCGGGGGTCGTCCTGACCTCGATGCTCAACTGGGACCTGTGGGCGGTCATGCTCGCCGCCCTGGCCCTGTGGGCGTGGTCCGCGGACCACCCCACGCTCTCGGGCGCGCTCCTCGGCCTGGGCGCCGCCGCGAAGCTCTACCCCCTGTTCTTCTTCGGCGCCCTCCTGGTCCTCGCGCTGCGCACGGGCCGGTGGGCGGGATTCGGGAGGGCGCTCGCGGCGGGGACGGCGGCGTGGCTGGCCGTGAACCTCCCGTTCATGCTGACGGCGTTCGACCAGTGGGCGCGCTTCTACGCCTTCTCGGGCGAGCGTGCGGTCTCCTTCTCCTCGGTGTGGCTCGCGTTCGTCTGGACCGGATGGTCCGGGGAGACGTTCTCGCTGGTGTCGAACGGGCTGTTCGCGGTGTGCTGCGCGGGGATCGCGTGGCTGGGGCTGGCGGCCCCGGTGCGCCCTCGCCTGGCCCAGCTCTGCCTGCTGATCGTGGCGGCGTTCCTGCTCCTGGGGAAGGTGTACTCGCCGCAGTTCGTGATGTGGCTGATCCCGCTCGTCGTCCTCGCGACGCCGCGGCGCCGGATGTTCTGGGCCTGGCAGGTCGTGGAGGTCTACCACTGGGCCGGAGTCTGGATGGAGTCCGCGCGCATCACGTCCGGCGGGACGTTCGGCGGGGCCTGGGCCACCCTCTGGTACGGCTCGGGAGTGGTGCTGCACGTGGCCGCCGTCGCCTGGATCTGCGTCACCGTCATTCGTGACGTCCTCGACCCGGCGCGGGACCCGGTGCGACGCACCGCCCTCGAGCGGGGCACGCCGTGCGTCGCCCCGGGCATCGCGGAGGACCCGAACGCGGGCCCGTTCTGGGGCGCGCCGGACGGCCCGCTGGCCGCCGCCGTTCAGCGGTGGCGGAGGTAGTCCGAGCACGTCGGGTCCACCGCGCGCCCCGGGTGGTGGAGCACGATCACCCCGTCCTCGGACCACACCCGTTGGAAGCCGAGGGCGCGGGCGCGTTCCAGGACCTGCCCGGGTGTCAGCGGGTCCCACCCGCCGGGCTCCTCCTCCTGCAGGTCCACGATGGTCCAGGTGGCCAGCTCGTCGCCGATGTCCCCGGCGAGGCCCACGTACGTCCGCGTGGTCAGGTGGGGGATGACGTGGTCCGGGGCCTCGACGCACACGCCGTCCGGGATGAGGGAGACCGCGCGGTCGAGGCTGCGCGCGTGCGCCGTGACCGCCATGTCCCCCGTGAGGGTGCGGTGGAACGGGAAGACGAGCGGGAACACGGCCGTGCCGAGCAGCGAGACGCCCAGGGCCGCGGCGACGAGCACCGTGGGCAGCCGCCGCAGCTCCTCCCGCCGGGCCGCCAGCCGGTGCGCCGCCTCGAGCGCGGCCATCAGGAGGATGGGCGCCAGGATGGCGTCGTACTGGAAGACGGGGCTCCACACGGTGAGCCGGTCGTTGAAGAGGCGAGAGAGCAGGACGGGCATCGCCAGCAGCGTCAACGGGCTGAGGAGCGGCAGGAGCAGCAGGGGCACGAGGTGCAGGAGCAGCAGGGCGATCTTCAACGGGTGGTCCACCAGCACCCCGACGGCGGAGAGCGGCCGCGTGAGGATGAACAGGAGGGAGGAGGGAAGGTCCGGGCCGAGCGCCGTGAACTGCCAGTAGCCGAAGCTCCCCGTGGGGGAGAAGCGGGGGATGGCGACGGACGTGGCGAACCAGTAGCCGGCCACGCCCAGGACCGCGGTGACGGCGGCCTGCACCCGGTGGCCGCGGATCGCGAGCACCAGCGCCACCGCCACGAGCGTGACGCCCATGTCCTCGCGCACCGTGAGGAGGCTCGCGGCGAGCGCCGTGACGGTCCACGGGCGGCCCCCGTCCAGGGCCCAGACCAGCCACGCCATGAGGGGCACGCCCAGGGTGATCTCGTGGAAGTCCCAGTTGACCATGGCCTGGAAGGGCCAGGAGAGCAGCAGCGCCGCGGCCGCGCCCAGGGCGAGGCCGTGGCCCGACCGGCGGCGGGCGAACAGGTACACCGGCACCGCGGCCAGCGCGAGGGCCAGCGCCATGACGATCCCGAGCACGCGGGGGTCGTCCCAGATCCAGTAGGCGGGCGCCAGCAGGGCGAGGACCGGGTGGAAGTGGTCGCCCAGGAGGTGGAAGCCCACCCCCTTGACCGGCACGATCGGTGGCTTGAAGAGGGCGTACTGCCGGATCGCCTGGTCGAAGATCCCCAGGTCGTAGCCCTTCGACTCGTAGGCCCGGTGGCGCAGGAACGAATGGGTCACGGCCAGGGCCGTGAACGCGGCCAGCAGCAGCGCGAGGTGCCATCGCTCCCGCGGAGCGGGCCACGCGCGCCGGCGATCCAGGGGGGGCCTCCTCATGCTCGGGCCTCCTGACGCTCGGGACGACGACGACGGTGCACGGCGGCAGGGCGCGGCACGGCGGTGCCCCAGGAGGGATTCGAACCCCCGACCGGCGGATTAGAAGGCCGCTGCTCTGTCCAGCTGAGCTACTGGGGCTGGGCCGTGCCATTCTATCGGCCGGGCTCGGCGTCGTTCCTGCACAGGCGACGTCCGCGCCCGGCGGGTCCCCAGCGCGGCGGACGCGCCGGACGCCGGCCGCTCCGGGGGCGTCTGATGGGGGTGGCGGATCGACCGATGCGCCGCAGACCCGCTCCGGGCCGGGCCCGGGGCCGCGCAGAGAAGGACCCATCATGCAGGACACCATCACCATTCGCGGCTTCGTCGCCACCGACCCCGCCGTCCGCCACACCGCCTCCGGCACCACGGTGGCGGGCTTCCGCCTGGCCACCACGGAGCGGCGCTTCGACCGGGACGCCGGCACGTGGGTGGACGCCCACACCAACTGGTACAGCGTCTCCGCGTTCGGTCAGCTCGGCTCGAACACCGCGCAGTCGATCAAGAAGGGCAACCCCGTGATCGTCACCGGCCGCCTGCGGGTGCGGGACTGGTCCACGGAGGAGCGCTCGGGGACGTCCGTGGACGTCGTGGCGGACGCCGTCGGCCTGGACCTGGGCTACGGCTCGGGGGCCTTCGTGCGGAACCAGCGCGCCTCGGCGCCGCGGGAGGAGCCGCTCGAGGAGCGGGCCGCCGGCGCCGAGCCGGCCGAGGACTTCGGGGGTCCGGCCCATGACGCCTTCGCGCCGGCCCGCGCGGACCGCCCGGCCGACGACGGCGGCGAGGAGCAGGAGGGCGACGAGCGCGTGGGGGAGGAGGCGGCGCGCACCCCGGGCGTGCTCACGGCGGCCTGAGGCGAGCGGGGCGGCCGTCGGATGAGAGGAATCCGGCGGCCACCCACTAGCCTGGGACGCATGGCGGAATTCATCTACACGATGGTCAAGGCACGGAAGAAGGTCGGCGACAAGCTGATCCTGGACGATGTGACGATGTCGTTCTATCCGGGCGCGAAGATCGGCATGGTCGGCCCCAACGGCGCCGGCAAGTCCACGATCCTGAAGATCATGGCGGGGCTCGACGAGCCCTCGAACGGCGACGCCCGGCTCTCGCCCGGGTACTCCGTCGGCATCCTCATGCAGGAGCCGAAGCTGGACGAGTCCAAGACCGTCCTGGAGAACGTCCAGGAGGGCGTGGGCGAGATCTACGGCAAGATCCAGCGCTACAACCAGATCTCCGAGGAGATGGCGAATCCGGACGCGGACTTCGACGCCCTGATGGAGGAGATGGGCTCGCTGCAGACGGACATCGACGCCGCCGACGCGTGGGACATCGACTCCCAGCTCGAGCAGGCCATGGACGCCCTTCGCACGCCCCCGGCCGACGAGCCCGTGACCAAGCTCTCCGGCGGTGAGCGCCGCCGCGTGGCCCTGTGCAAGCTCCTGCTCCAGAAGCCGGACCTGCTGCTCCTCGACGAGCCCACCAACCACCTGGACGCGGAGTCCGTGCTGTGGCTCGAGCAGCACCTGGCCGCCTACCCCGGCGCCGTCGTCGCCGTGACCCACGACCGCTACTTCCTGGACCACGTGGCCCAGTGGATCTGCGAGGTCGACCGCGGCCGCCTCTACCCCTACGAGGGCAACTACTCCACGTACCTGGAGACCAAGCGCGCGCGCCTCGAGGTGCAGGGCAAGAAGGACGCCAAGCTCGCCAAGCGCCTCGCCGAGGAGCTCGACTGGGTGCGCTCCAACTCGAAGGGCCGCCAGGCCAAGTCGAAGGCCCGCCTGGCCCGCTACGAGGAGATGGCAGCCGAGGCCGAGAAGACCCGGAAGCTCGACTTCGAGGAGATCCAGATCCCGCCGGGCCCGCGCCTGGGCAACACCGTCATCGAGGCCACGGACCTGAAGAAGGGCTTCGGGGACCGCGTGCTCATCGACGGCCTGTCCTTCTCCCTGCCGCGCAACGGCATCGTGGGCGTCATCGGCCCCAACGGCGTCGGCAAGACCACGCTGTTCAAGACCATCGTGGGGCTCGAGCCCCTCGACGGCGGCGACCTCAAGGTCGGCGAGACCGTGAAGATCTCCTACGTGGACCAGTCCCGCGCGAACATCGACCCCGAGAAGTCGCTGTGGGAGGTCGTCTCGGACGGCCTGGACTACATCAAGGTCGGCAACGTGGAGATGCCCTCCCGCGCCTACGTCTCCGCGTTCGGCTTCAAGGGCCCGGACCAGCAGAAGAAGGCCGGTGTGCTCTCCGGCGGTGAGCGCAACCGCCTCAACCTGGCGCTGACGCTCAAGGAGGGCGGCAACCTGCTGCTCCTCGACGAGCCCACCAACGACCTGGACGTCGAGACGCTGACCTCGCTCGAGAACGCGCTGCTCGAGTTCCCGGGGTGCGCCGTCGTGGTCTCGCACGACCGCTGGTTCCTCGACCGCGTGGCCACGCACATGCTCGCGTACGAGGGCACCGCCGAGGACCCGGCGAACTGGTACTGGTATGAGGGCAACTTCGAGTCCTATGAGGCGAACAAGGTGGACCGCCTCGGCCCGGACGCCGCGCGCCCGCACCGCGTGACCCACCGCAAGCTCACGCGCGACTGACCGTCCCGCCGGGACGACGACGGCCCGCCTCGGACGCCCGAGGCGGGCCGTCGTCGTCTGCGCCCGAGGGCCTGGATGACGGGGGGTGTCTCAGCGGCGCCAGCTGCGGCGCAGCAGGGTCCGCATGGTCAGGCGCTGGGCGGCGTCCTGGACCCTCGCACGGGTCGCCGCATGGCCCTGCGGCAGGCGCACCATCCCCTCCTGGGCCACGGTGGCCACCAGCTCGCCCTCGCGGGTGAAGACCGAGCCCTGGCCGAGCCCGCGCGCGCCCTGGGCGCTGGGGGAGTGCTGGACGTAGAGCAGCCACTCGTCGACGCGGGCCGCACGGTGGAACCACATCGCGTGGTCCAGCGACGCGACGGACATGCCCGGCTGCACCCAGGCCACCCCGTGCTGGCGCAGGATCGGCTCGAGCAGCGTGTAGTCGGACGCGTACGTCAGGGCGGCCAGGTGCAGGCGCGGGTCGTCGGCCAGCGGCGTGAACGTCTTCATCCACACCATGTTCGTGTTCTGGGCCCGGGCCGCGCGGTCCACGTAGATGGGGGACTGGACGTGGCGGATGTCGAAGGGGCGGGACCAGGACCACTCCTGCGCCACGGGGTGGCGGATGTTGCCCAGGACGTCGGCGGTGGTGGGCAGCTCCTCCGGGGCCGGGACGTCCTCGGGCATGGCCACCTGGTGGTCCACTCCCTCGGCCGGCTCCTGGAAGGAGCACGTCAGGGCGAGGATGGCCTTCTCGTTCTGGGACGCGAGCACGCGCCGCACGGAGAAGGAGCGGCCGTCGCGGAGCGTCTCCACGGTGAAGGTGATCGGCTGCAGCGCGTCCCCGGGGCGGATGAAGTACCCGTGGATCGAGTGCGCGGGCCGGGTGCCCGCCACGGTCCGCGCGGCCGCGGCCAGCGCCTGGGCGAGCACCTGACCGCCGAAGACGCGGCCGTGCGCCTGCCGCGGCGTGGTGCCGGTGAACCGCGGCTCGCCGGTGACGGGGTCCGGGCCGGCGTCTGCCAGGTCGAGGATGCCACGCAGCAGGTCGGTGGGGTCCTTCGGCGCGGAGGCGGGGCGCTTCGGGGTGCGCGGCGTCATGGGGTGCTCCCTTTCCTGGAGTGGTCCGTGCGGCGCCCGGGCCGATTCCGGGCACGGGGCGGGTCCGGGCGGGGCCGAACCTGGGACAATGCTGTCATGAGCCAGCAGCCCCCCTCCACCGGCACCCCCCGCGACCGGGACGGCGTCCCCGTCCTGACCTTCGCCGACGAGCGCGCCGTCCGCGACCTCGAGCAGTTCGCCACGCGCGCCCGCCGCGTGGCCGACACGGGGATGCGCCTGGACGTCGTCGCGGAGGCGGGGTCCTCCCGCACGCCGATGCTCGCGCAGTGGGTCTCCGTGCTGCAGCCGCAGGGTCTCGGCGACCAGGTCCCCGTGGTCCTCGGCCTGCGCACCGTTCCGCTCGCGACGGCGGACGGGGTCGCCGGACTCGACGTCGTCGTCCCGCTCGGGGCCGTGACGGAGCGCACCGCCCGCATGCGCGGGCAGGACCCGGTGGACCTCGCGTTCCCCGTCCCGCCGACCCGTGAGCAGGTCTCCTGGACCGCGTTGACGCCGCCGCGCTCCGGCTGGACCCCGGCCGCCGAGGTGGCGGACGAGGAGCTGATCGAGGTGGCCTCCCGCGGCGTGGAGGCCGTGCGGGCGGCTCTGCCCGAGAACCCCGGCGAGGCCGTGGTGCGCCAGGTCCGTGCCCGCATGTGGGGCCCCACCCTCGGCGGGGACGCCCTCCAGTTCCCCGCGGGCATGGCGTTCGGGGCGCACGCGCTGGGCTTCCTGCTCCCGGGCAGCCACGCCCGCCTGAGCACCGCCGGCCCGTGGACCCGGCTCGACACCCCGGGTGGCTTCGTCCTGGGGAGGGCCGCCGTCGCGGTCTGAGAGAGTCAGGCGGAGTTCTGCAGCGAGTGCGCCGCCCGCTCGAGGTAGTCCCACAGTTCGGCCTCGTGCAGCGGGGACAGGTCCAGGGTGTCCAGGGCGGCACGCATGTTCCGCAGCCAGGCGTCGCGGGCGGCAGGGTCGACCTTGTAGGGCGCGTGGCGCATGCGCAGGCGGGGGTGGCCCCGCTGCTCGGAGTACGTCCTCGGCCCGCCCCAGTACTGCTCGAGGAACAGGCGCAGGCGCACCTCGGCGCCGGCGAAGTCCTCCTGCGGGTACATGGGCGCGAGCAGCTCGTCCTCGCGGACGCGCGAGTAGAACTCGTGCACGAGCTTCGAGAACGTCGCGTGCCCGCCGACCGCGTCGTAGAAGCTGGTCATCCGGTCGGGCGCGGTGGGCCCCGCCGTCGTCGGGCCCCTCTGCGCGTCGCGCGCGCGGACCTGGTCAACGGGCGCGGGGGCGCCGTCCTTCGTGATCGGCTCCACCTCGGTGGGCCGGTTCTCCATGCCGGTCACGGCGCTCGGCCGGTTCGCGCCGCGCGGGCGCAGCACCGCGAGCGGAGCGCCCAGGCGGGAGGACAGGTCGGGGAGCCCGGACGACGTCGCGGGCCCGCTGCCCGGGCCGGGGCCGGCGACCGGCTCCACCGTCACCGGCGCGGAGAGTGAATTCGCGATGAAGCAGAGCCGGTGCGCCTCGGCGTGCAGGGCGTCGGCCTCGCCGCGGTGGGACTCGTCGGCCAGGCGCACCTCGGGGCGCAGGGTGATCGAGGCGAAGCGCCCCGCGCCGTCGCCGTCCACCTCGATCTCGCCGGACGCCGTGCAGGCCATGCCGGTCACCACGAGTCCCGAGGTCGCGGCGGCGTGCAGGTAGGAGAGCGTGTGGCACTCGGCGAGCGCGCCGAGCAGGAGGGTCTCCGGATTCCACTTCGAGTCGTCTCCGCGGAAGGGCCGGGCCGCCGACGCGTGGATCTCCCCGACGCCGGCGTCCTGGATGACCACGGAGCGGTCGTAGTCGCGGACGCCGGACGTGCCGGTCCCGCGGTCGCCGGTCCACTCGGTGCGCAGCGTGAAGGTGTGCTTCATCCTCCCAGCCTAGTGCCGCGCCAGGACGCGCCACGGGGCCGAACCCGTCGAGGGTCCGGCCCCGTGCCGGGGAGGGGCCGCGTCAGCCCGCGGCGGACACCTCGTGCACGTTCTCCTCCGCATGCGCGCGAGCGGCGAGGGCGCGGACCATCTCGTCGCGGCCCTCGGCCACCACGCGGGACAGGCCCGCGCGGGAGCCCTTCACCCGCTCGGAGAGCTCGGTCGCCCGGTCCGCCACCTCCTGGCCCACCTGCGCCGCCGGGAACCCGAGGGTCGCCGCGGTCTCGGCCATCTCGTGCGAGCGCGAGTCCCACACCTGCTCGATGCGGGAGAAGTACTCCTCGGCGTAGGGGGCGATCAGGGAGCGGTCGTGCACCCGGCCGAAGCCGATGAGCGCCTGGCGCTGCTCCGTGTTGGACAGCTCGCCGGCCACCACCCGGAGCCACGCCTCCTGCTTGGCCTCGGCGGTGGGCACGGCGGCGCGGGCCTGCAGCGCCGCGAGCGCGCCGGTGGCGGTGGCGTCGGCCTGCGCGGCCGCCGCGATCTGCTCCTCGCCCGCGCGGCCCGCGGCCACGAGCGCGGTCAGCAGCTCCCACTTCAGGTCCGTCGTGAGGTCCAGACCGGGCAGCACGCTGCGCTCGTTCACGACGGCGTCGAGCGCGTCGAGCTGCGCGCCCGTCCGCGCGTGCAGGGCGAAGGCCTTGACGAACTGCAGCTGGTTGTCCGACCCGGCCTCGGCCTGCTCCGTCAGGGCCCACAGCCGGTCCGCCACGCGCTCGCGCGCCGAGCGGGACTGCGCCTCGGGCAGGTACTGGGACAGCGACGTCGCCAGCTGGCGCAGCAGGGTCTGCACCACGGTGGAGTCCCGCTCCTCGCCGATGTTCGCCAGGATGAGCTCGGCGAACCACGCGGCCGAGGCCTCGCCGTCGCGCACGGTGTCCCATGCGGCGCCCCACAGCAGGGTGCGCGGCAGGGAGCCGTCCACGTCCTTCAGGCGGGTGGACGCGGCCTCCCACGAGGCGTCGTCGAGGCGGATCTTGGCGTAGGCGAGGTCGTCGTCGTTGGGCAGGATCAGCGCGGGGCGACGGCGGCCCGCGGCCTCCGCCACCTCGGTCAGCTCGCCCGCCACGTCCAGCTCGAAGCGGTCGGTGCGGGTCAGGCGGCCGGTCGCCTCGTCGACGTCGTAGAAGCCGACCGCGAGGCGGTGCGGGCGCAGGATGTCGTCCCCGGGCGCGGTGGGGGAGCCGTCCGGCGCGGTCTGGCGCACGCGCAGGGAGGCGATCGTGCCGCTCGCGTCCGTGTCCACCTCCACATGGAGGGTGTTCACGCCGGAGGTCTCGAGCCACTGGCGGGTCCACTCGGAGAGGTCCCGGCCGGAGGAGGCCTCGAGCTCCGTCATGAGGTCCGGCAGCTCGGTGTTGGACCACGCGTGCTTGGCGATGTACTCGCGCACGCCGGCCATGAAGTTCTCCTGACCCACCCACGCGACGAGCTGACGAAGCACCGAGGCCCCCTTGGCGTAGGTGATGCCGTCGAAGTTCACGAGCACGTCGTCGAGGTCGCGGATCTGCGCCGTGATCGGGTGCGTGGAGGAGAGCTGGTCCTGGCGGTACGCCCAGTTCTTCTCCATCGAGGAGAACGTGGTCCACGCGCCGGTGTACTCCGTGTTCTCGGCCGCGGCGAGCGTGGACATGAACTCGGCGAAGGACTCGTTGAGCCACAGGTCGTTCCACCAGCGCATGGTCACGAGGTCGCCGAACCACATGTGGGCGAGCTCATGCAGGATGGTGATGGCGCGGCGTTCGACGACGGCCTCCGTGACCGTGCCGCGGAAGACGTAGCTCTCGAGGAACGTCACGCAGCCGGCGTTCTCCATGGCGCCCGCGTTGAACTCCGGCACGAAGAGCTGGTCGTACTTCTCGAACGGGTAGGGGTGGCCGTACTGCGCCTCGAAGAACTCGAAGCCGCGACGGGTGAGGTCGAAGACGGCGTCCGCGTCGAGGTGCTCGAAGAGGGAGGCGCGGCAGTACACGCCGAGGGGGATGGTGCGGCCGTCCGCGCTGCTCAGCTCGGAGTGCGTGGACCTGTACGGGCCGGCCACGAGGGCGGTGATGTAGGAGGAGATGCGCGGGGTGGGGGCGAACTCCCACACGGCGGCGTCCACGCCGCCGAGGTTGCCCTCGTTCTCGACGCGGCCCAGCGGGCGGCGGGACGTCTCCGGCTGGTTGGAGACGACGGCCCAGTGCGCCGGCGCCGTGACCCTGAACGCGAAGGACGCCTTCAGGTCCGGCTGCTCGAACACGGGGAACATGCGGCGGGAGTCCGGCACCTCGAACTGGGTGTAGAGGTACACCTCCTGGTCCACCGGGTCCACGAAGCGGTGCAGGCCCTCACCGGTGGTCGAGTAGTCGCCCTCGGCCTCCACCACGAGCGTGTTCTGCGCGGCCAGCGGGCCGACGGCCACGCGGGCGCCGTCGAAGTCCGCGACGTCCAGGCGTTCGCCGTTGAGCGTGACCGCGCGGGGCGCCGTCGTCGCCACCCAGTCGATCCAGGTGCTCGAGCCCACCGCGTCCTCGCTCGCCGCGAAGGTGACGGTGCTCGTCACGGCGAAGCGCTCGGCGCCGCGGGCGAGGTCCAGGCTCACCTCGTAGGCGTCCACGGTCAGGGCGGCGGCGCGCTGCGCGGCCTCCTCGCGGGTGATGTTCAGGCGTGCGGAGCTCACGGAACCTCCAGGGGTAGGGAAGGGACGACGACGGCCGGTGCGGGATGTGCCCCGGCTCACTGACCGCCATTGTGTCACCTGCGCCGGACACCCCGCCCGGCGGCCGCGCTCCGGCTGTGGTGTGGATCGCCTCCCCCCGGTCACCCGGGCCGACGTCTCCGCTCGGTAGGCTGGTCGCCGACCCTCCGCCTACCCTCCGGGAGCCCCCATGCGCGTCCACATCGCCACCGACCACGCCGGCATGGAGCTGTCCGCCCACCTGGTGGAGCACCTCACCGCCGCCGGCTACGAGATGGTGGACCACGGACCCACCGAGTACGACGCGCAGGACGACTACCCGGGCTTCTGCATCAACGCCGCCCGCGCCGTCGTCGCCGACCGCGAGCAGGGAGTGGACTCCCTCGGCATCGTCCTCGGCGGCTCCGGCAACGGTGAGCAGATCGCCGCGAACAAGGTGCAGGGCGTCCGCGCCGCGCTGGCCTGGAACCTCAGCACCGCGAAGCTCGCCCGCGAGCACAACGACGCGAACGTCGTCGCCGTGGGCGGCCGGCAGCACAGCCTCGAGGAGGCCACCGCGATCATCGAGGCGTTCCTCGCCGAGCCCTTCAGCGAGGACGAGCGCCACGTGCGCCGCATCGGCAAGATCGCGCGCTACGAGGTGACCGGCGAGGTGGTGATGTGAGTGCCTGAGGGGCACTCCATCCACCGTCTCGCGCGGCAGTTCACCGACGTCTTCGGCGGCGAGATCCTGGGCGCCTCGAGCCCGCAGGGGCGGTTCACCGAGGGCGCGGCGCTGATCGACGGGCGCGTCCTCGAGCGCGCGTGGGCGCACGGCAAGCACTTCTTCGCCGACGTCGAGGACGGTCTGTCGCTCAACGTCCACCTCGGCATGTACGGGGCATGGACCTTCGGCGGGGACGAGACGTTCGCCGCAGCCTCGTCCATCGGCGCGCCGCGGCGCATCGGGGAGCGGGAGGTGCAGGGCGGCCCGGCCACATCCGGCCTCGCCCACGACGACGGCTGGGTCGTCCCGCCGCCACCGGCCCCCACGGTGCGCTTGCGCCTGCGCTCCGCGCACGGCTGGGCGGACCTGATCGGGGCCGCGCAGTGCCGGCTGCTCACCGCCGACGAGGTGGAGCAGGTGACCGCGACGCTCGGTCCCGACCCCCTCAACGGTGACGACCCCACCCCCTTCCTGCGGCTCGCCGCCCGCACGAGGCGGCCGATCGGCGTCGTGCTCATGGACCAGTCGGCCGCGAGCGGGATCGGCAACATCTTCCGTGCCGAGGCCCTGTTCCGCGCCCGGATCGACCCGTGGAGACCCGCGAGGGACGTGGGGGAGGAGGCGCTGTGCGCCCTGTGGGACGACAACGCCGCGCTCATGCGCGAGGGCGTGCGTCTCGGACGCATCGTGACGACGCGCCCCGAGCACCGGCCCGGCGTTCCCGCCGAGGAGGCGTGGCCCGAGCATGCGACCTACGTCTACCACCGCCACGGCCGGCCGTGCCTGGTGTGCGGGCGGGATGCGATCGTGGTGGAGGAGATGGCCGCGCGGAAGCTGTACCGCTGCACCGTGTGCCAGACGTGACCGTGCCGAGGCCGACCGTCGTCCGTCCTGTGGGGCGGCGGTCGGCCCGCTCCGTCAGCGGGGCGTGTCGGCGCGCCGGCCGACCGGTCCGGCGGCCGCCCGCAGGGTGCGCTCCCCGCGGCGGGTGACGTAGGAGAACGCGTGCACCGGCTCGATGCCGCGCACGACGCGCGGATCGGGCACGGCCGCCGTCGGCAGCGGGGCCGGGTGCCAGTCGGCCTGCACGCGTTCCGGCGTGACGTCCACGCAGACCCAGCCGTGTCCGATCCCGTCCAGGTGCTTCACGTGGGGGTTCATGGCCTGGAGGGCGCCGGTGAGCTGACGGGTGCGTGTCACGCCGCCCACCGGGTCGGCCGTGCCGCCGCTGAACTCGAAGAAGCCGTCGCTGGAGACGGAGGGGCAGACGAACTCGACGCCGGTCGAGCGCTCGCCAGGGTCGGCGACCAGCTCGTTCGCCCGCGAGGAGTGGGTGTCGCCCGTGAGGACCACGGCGTCGGCACGCGCCTGGCACAGGGAGTCGACCATGTCCCGCTGCGCCGGTCGATAGCCGTCCCACTGGTCGGCGTTGACGATCGTCGCGCCTGACGCCCCGAGCGCGGCCCCGGGCCACAGCACCCGCGTCATCACGATCTGCTGGCCGATCGGGTGCCACAGCTCCGCGGCGCGGCGCACGCCGTCCTGCAGCCACCGGGTCCGGGCGGGCTCGGTGAGCACGCGGGCCGGATCCTCCATGACCGCGTCGGTCACCGGATTCCCCAGGGGCAGGAAGCCGCAGGCCCGGCGGGACCGGTTCTGGCGGGTGTCGGCGATGCTGAGCTGGGCGAGGTCGCCGAAGGGGAACCGGCGGAAGCAGCGGGTCCCCTCGTGCGGCACCGACTGGTCGGGCAGCCGCACCGGCGTCCACTCGAGGTAGGCCTGGAGCGCGGACGCCCTACGGGCCGCGTCGTCGCCCTCGCCCAGCTGGTGGTTCTGGGCGCCGTCGGCCCACGCGTCGCTCGTGATCTCGTGGTCGTCGACGATCGTGATCCAGGGAAGCGCCCGGTGCGCGGCCTGCTGGTCCGGGTCGGACTTCTGGAGGGCGTGGCGACGTCGGGGGCCGTCTGGGTGCGGCCGACCGGGCTGTGCTCGCCCCGCGCGCTGAACCGGTACCAGTAGCGCGTGCAGGGGCCCAGGCCGTCGACGTCGACCTTGACGGTGTGGTCGGAGGCGGCGCTCGTCTTGACGTGGCCGCGGCGCACTGGAGGAGACCGCGGCGGGAGACGGCGGAGACGAAGGAGAAGTCCATGGCGGCCGTTCTACGCGCGGGGTGCGATGACGGGGCGACCACGGCGTGAATGCCGAGGTCCCGCCAGGCGAACGGGGGGGCGCCGCGCGACGCTGGGGCACCGTCGCGTTGATGTGAGGCAGAACACCATTGTCAGCGACCGGTGATGTGGAGTCTGTGGCGTGACGCGAAAATCCCCAGGTCAGCGGCGTATTCTTGGACGTTGTGTTCTCGAACTGGTTGTGCGGGGCTGTGCCTATACTGTTCTCGGCGTTGTCGGGAGGGCGGATCGGCTCTCAGTGAAGCGCTGACCCATCACCTCCCGTACACCAGCAGAGGACCCCCCCATGTCGCACCCCACCACTCCTGTCTCGCGCTCCTCCGTCGTCCGCGGCCTGGCCTGGAGCGTCCCCGCCGTCGCCGCCGTGGCCGTGGCGCCGTTCGCCGCCGCGTCGCCGAGCGTCGCCTACACGGTGGCCTTCGCGACCTCGGGCGTCGGCACCGCCACCCCCGTCGCGACCAACCCCCCGGTCACGCCCGCTCCGCCCACGCTGGAGGTCGGCGTCGCGGCATCGGGCGGGGGCACCATTCGCGGTTCCGGCGCCGCCCTGACGATTACGGGTTCAACGACGGTGACCTTCACCTTCGACCGTGCGGTCACCAATCTCACGTTCACCCTCTCCGGCTTGAACGCCCGGCTGAACAGCGGCGCCAAGGGATTCCAGGATCAGGTCGTGCTCACTCCGGCGCCCACGAACGGCATCCCGGCCAACGGCGCTTCGGGTGCCGGCACCGCCACCTCGCCGTACACGGTCACTGCCGAGGGCGTGAACGGCACGGTGGCCGTGACCTACGCCGGGCCGATCACCACGTTCAGTCTCAGGCTCTCCTCGGCCCGTGGCTCCGCGGTGCCCAGCATCGACGTGATCAACATGCGCTTCACTGCCGCGGTCTGACCTTCGCGAACCGCTGGCGACCGTCAGTCCAGCTCCCTCACACCGGCGCTGACTTTGACGAAGGGCCCGGCACACCGTGCCGGGCCCTTCTCCATGCCACGGGGCGGGGCCGCACTCAGCGCCCGGAGCGCACCTCCGGTGTCGTGCCGTCCGCGCTCCGGTGCGTCAGGCTCGCGGCGAGCGTGAACCCGAGCAGCAGCACCATGCCCAGGGGGATTGCGGCGCCCGTGGCGGCGTTGATCCATCCGTCCCCGAAGGCGTTCGCCAGGTGCTTGGGCGTGTACGCGAGGGCGGCCAGCGTGAGGCCGGCGACCGTCACCGCTGCGATCCGCAGCGCGCGGCTGCGGGCCCCGGACGTCACCGCGAGCACCGCGTAGAGGAACACGGGCCACCACACGAAGTGGTGCACCCAGCTGATGGGCGAGATCAGCAGGGGGACGGCGCTGGTCAGGCCCAGGAGGACGATCCGGTCCCGCCCGCGCTCCCGCCGGATCAGCACGGCCACGAGACCGATCACCGCGGCGACGCCGAGCAGCCACGGGAGCGTCTCGTGCTCCGTGAAGCGCGCGAGCATCCCGCGCACGGACGCGTTGTCGATGTAGTCGATCCCGCCCACGCGGGAGGGGTCCCGCAGCACCGAGGTCCAGAACCGCCAGGTGGGCTCCGGGGCCGCGAGGAAGCCGATGGCCTGCGTGGCCAGGAAGGCGCCTCCGGCCAGCAGGATGGTGCGGAACCGGCCCAGCATGAGGGGCAGCAGGAGGAGGGCCAGCGGGGTCAGCTTGATGCCGGCGGTCACGCCCACGGCGACGGCGAACCACGCCCACGGATGCCGGCGCGAGGCGAGCGCGAGGTAGACCGAGGCCATGAGCACCACGTTGATCTGGCCATAGGTGAGCGTCTCACGGCCGGGCATGGCGAGGAGCGCCACGACGGTGAGCACCCAGGCGGGCACCCGCCACCGGGGCAGGGCCGCGCGCAGGCGTCCGGTCAGGTCGCGGCTGACCAGGTGCATCAGCACGGCGGTGAGCACCGTCAGCACTCCGAGGGAGACGGGCAGCGGGACCAGGGTCAGCGGGGTGAACAGCAGGGCCGCGAAGGTGGGGTACGTGAACGGCAGCCCCGGATCGCCCACCGGGCCCAGGATCGGGGCGTAGAGGTCCGCCTCCGGGTCCAGCAGGGCCAGGCCGCCCTCGCGGTACACGGCGAGGTCGAGCCCGCTCCCCGGCGTGAGGAGGACGATGAGCAGGGCGGCGGCGATGGGGATCGCCCAGGCCGCGGCACGGGCGGCCGGGGAGGACGGCGCGGGGGCGGTGTGCCGGTGGGACACGATCGGGTGCTCCTTCGCTCGGATCGGCTCACGACCTGGGCGGAGGACGCCGACATGAAGAAGTCCCGGTCGCCGCCGTGGAGACGACGGCGGGCCGGGACGGACGAGGGGATGACGGGAATCGAACCCGCGTAGCCAGTTTGGAAGACTGGGGCTCTACCATTGAGCTACATCCCCGGGCCATCCGCGAGGATCGCGGACCAGCGCCAGCCAGACTAGCACGGAGGCGCCATGCCGCTTCGTCCCCCCTCACTCGGTGCCGCCGCCCGCGGCCTCCGCTCCGTCGTCCCCGTCCGGCGCCGCCTGCCGCTCGCCGGTCGCATCGTGCTCGTCACCGGTGCCGGCTCCGGGATCGGCCGCCTCATGGCCCTCGGTGCGGCGGAGCGGGGCGCGGCCCGCGTGCTCGTGTGGGATCGGGACGAGGCGGCCGCGCTCGCCGTCGCGCAGGAGGCCACGTCCCGGGGCGCCCAGGGCGTCGCCGAGCGGATCGACGTCACGGACGCCGCCGCCGTCGCCGCGGCCGCCGAGCGCGCGGGCGAGGTGGACGTGGCCGTCAACAACGCGGGCGTCGTGACCGGCGCGCGCCTCGAGGACGCCACGGAGGAGGGGATCCGCCGCACCTTCGCGGTGAACGCGCTGGCTCCCTATTGGCTCACCCGCGCGGTGCTCCCCGGGATGCGGGCGCGGGGGCGCGGGGCGATCGTCACGGTGGCCTCGGCCGCCGGGCTCGTGGGCGTCGCCCGGCAGACCGACTACTCGGCCTCCAAGCACGCCGCCGTCGGCTTCGCCGAGTCGCTGGGCGCCGAGCTGCGCAAGGAGGGCAGCCCCGTCACCTCGCTCGTCGTGTGCCCGTACTACGTCAGCACCGGCATGTTCGACGGCGTCCGCACCCGCATCCCCGCGCTCCTGCCGATCCTGCGGCCGGAGGCGGTGGCCGACGCGGTGCTGGACGCGGTGGAGGCGGGCCGCCGTCGGCTCCTCCTGCCCCGGGCCGTGGGGCTCATCGCCCCCCTGCGCGCCCTGCCCGGCGGCGCCTTCGACGCCGCCATGGACGTCCTCGGCGTCAATGCCACCATGGACGCGTTCACGGGCCGGTCGACGCCGACGGCTCCGCCCCCGGTTTTCGCCCCGGACCGCGCGGCGCGCTAGGATTCCACAGTCTGCCCTGCAGGCAGCGTCTCGGGTGCCCGGCGTGCGATCGCGTGAGCCCGACCGGCGTCATCTCCAGACGACGGGGTGTAGCTCAGCTTGGTAGAGCGCGCGCTTTGGGAGCGTGAGGCCGCAGGTTCAAATCCTGTCACCCCGACACTGTCGTCACATCCATCCGTCATCCAGTGCAACAGGAGCCATCCGTGGTCAAGTCCACCGCAGAGAACCTCAGCCCGACCCGCGTCAAGCTGACCGTCGAGGTGCCGTTCGAGGAGGTGAAGCCCGCGCTGGACAAGGCGTTCAAGGACATCGCCCAGCAGGTCCAGATCCCCGGCTTCCGTGCCGGCAAGGTCCCCGCGCGCATGATCGAGCAGCGCTTCGGACTCGAGGCCGTGGTGGACCAGGCCGTCAACGAGGGCCTGAACACGTGGTTCACGCAGGCCGTCTCGGAGGCCGAGGTCACCCCGATCTCCCGCCCCGAGGTGGACGTGACCGCCTCCCCGGACTCCGCGAACCGCGAGGCCCCGGTGGCCTTCACCGCCGAGTTCGACGTGCGCCCCACCATCGAGCTGCCCGACTACAAGGGCCTCAAGGTCACCGTGGAGCCCGCCGCCGCCTCGGAGGAGGACGAGCAGAGGGCCCTCGACGCCCTGCGAGCCCGCTTCGGCACCCTCAAGGACGTGGACCGTCCCGCGGGCAAGGACGACTTCGTCACCGTCTCGCTGACCGCCACCGTGGACGGCGAGCAGGTCGACCAGGCTGAGGGCCTCTCCTACCAGGTGGGCGCCGGCACCATGCTCGACGGCATCGACGAGGCCCTCGACGGCCTGTCCGCCGGCGAGGACGCCACCTTCGAGACCACCCTCAACGGCGGCGAGCACGACGGCCGCACCGCCACCGTGAAGGTGCAGCTCACCGCCGTGAAGGACCGCGAGCTGCCCGAGGCCGACGACGACTTCGCCCAGCTGGCCTCCGAGTTCGACACGATCGAGGAGCTGAAGGCCGACCTCAAGAAGAAGGCCGCCGAGGACGCCGTGACCCGTCAGGGCGTCGAGGCGCGCGACAAGGTCCTCGAGGAGCTGGGCAAGCTCGTCGAGGTGCCCGTGCCGGACGGCGTGATCGCAGAGCAGCTCGAGCAGCACTTCTCCGCGGGCGGCCACGAGTCCGGTGACGACCACGACACCCCGGAGCACCGCGCCGAGCTGGAGAAGAACACCCGCGAGGCGTTCGCCAACGAGGTCCTCCTCGACGAGGTCGCCGAGGCAGAGTCCGTGACCGTGGACCAGGGCGAGCTGATCGAGTACATCATCGCCACGTCCTCCGAGTACGGCATGGACCCGAACCAGTTCGCCATGATGCTCGACCAGGCTGGCCAGATCCCGATGATCATGGGCGAGGTCCGCCGCCGCAAGGCGCTGGCCGAGGTGCTCAAGCACGCCGAGGTCACCGACACCGAGGGCAACGCCGTGGACCTCACGGCGTTCGTGACCCCGGGCGGCGCCGACGCCGTGGAGGCCCCGGTGGAGGACGCCCCCGCCGAGGAGCAGCCGGCCGAGAAGCCCGCGAAGAAGGCCCCGGCCAAGAAGGCGGCCGCCAAGAAGGCCGCGGCGAAGAAGGACGAGGCGAAGAAGGACGAGGCCGCGGCCGAGTCCGAGGAGCCCACCGAGGCCTGATCCTCCTGCGGGCCCGTGCCCGCCGTGCACCGGCGCCCCCGTCCCCTGTGGACGGGGGCGCCGGTGCGTCCGCCGCCGGGCGGCGTCGTCGACCTGCGCCAACAGCGAAACGCCCCCGGCACGTCCTCGCGCGGCGAGGGCGCCCGGATAGTGTCGACCTCGATCAGGGACCCGTCTCCGCGCCCGAAGCGGCGCACGGACGGGGGCCAGCGAAGCATCTCGACAGGAAGGCAGCAGTGATGACTGACATCACCCCCCGCATGACCTCGGTGGATCCCGAGCAGCGCGAGGACTACCTCTACAAGCGGCTGCTGCAGGAGCGCATCGTCTGGCTCGGTTCGGACGTGCGCGACGACAACGCGAACGCGATCTGCTCCCAGCTGCTCCTGCTCTCCGCGGAGGACCCGGAGAAGGACATCTACCTGTACATCAACTCGCCGGGCGGCTCCGTCACGGCGGGCATGGCGATCTACGACACCATGCAGTACATCCCGAACGACGTCGTGACCGTGGCCACCGGCCTCGCGGCGTCGATGGGCCAGTTCCTGCTCGCCTCGGGCGCGAAGGGCAAGCGCTACGCGACCCCTCATGCCCGCATCCTCATGCACCAGCCCTCGGGCGGCATCGGCGGCACGGAGTCGGACATCCGCATCCAGGCACAGCTCATCCTGCACATGAAGCGGGTCATGGCCGAGCTCACCGCGGAGCAGACCGGCCAGTCCGTCGAGACCATCCTCGAGGACAACGCGCGTGACAAGTGGTTCACCGCCGCGGAGGCCCGGGAGTACGGCTTCATCGACCACATCGCCGAGCGGGCGTCGTCCGTGTCCGGCGGCGGCGGCGTCCAGGGCTGACTCCTTCCGCTCCCGGCCCCATCCAGACCCTCTCGAGGAGACCTTCCATGACCCCGTTCCCCGCCGGGCTCCCCACCGGGACGCCCTCCGCCACCGCTCCCAGCGCCCGCTACATCCTGCCGCAGTTCGAGGAGCGCACTCCCTACGGCTTCAAGCGCCAGGACCCCTACGCCAAGCTCTTCGAGGACCGCATCGTCTTCCTGGGCTCGCAGGTGGACGACGCGTCGGCCGACGACGTGATGGCGCAGCTGCTCGTCCTCGAGGCGATGGACTCCGAGCGTGACATCACGCTCTACATCAACTCCCCGGGCGGCTCGTTCACGGCCATGACGGCGATCTACGACACCATGCAGTTCATCCGGCCCGAGGTGCAGACCGTGTGCCTCGGCCAGGCTGCCTCCGCCGCGGCGGTGCTGCTGGCCGCCGGCGCCCCCGGCAAGCGCCTCGCGCTGCCCAACGCCCGCGTGCTGATCCACCAGCCGGCGATGCAGGGCGACCAGGGCACGGCCACGGACCTGGAGATCCACGCGCAGGAGATCAACCGCATGCGCGTCTGGATGGAGCAGACCCTGGCCTCGCTCACCAACCGGACCCCGGAGGAGGTCTCCCGGGACATCGACCGGGACAAGTTCCTCTCGGCCGACCAGGCCCTCGAGTACGGCCTGGTCGACGAGGTGCTCCCCTCCCGCAAGATCACCCGTCCGTCCGCCTGAGCCGACCGTCACGAGGGTCCGCCGCCGCATCGCGGGCGGGCCCTCGCGGCGTCCCGGGTGTCCGCCCCTTAACGCGTCCGGGTCCCCGCGTATCCTGGAGCGAGTCCGACAACGGAGTCGTCCGCCACGGGACACGACGCCGTCCATCCCGCCCATCTCGAGGAGACCACCATGGCGCGTATCGGAGAGAGCGCGGATCTGCTGAAGTGCTCGTTCTGCGGCAAGAGCCAGAAGCAGGTCCGCAAGCTCATCGCCGGCCCGGGGGTCTACATCTGCGACGAGTGCATCGAGCTCTGCAACGAGATCATCGAGGAGGAGCTGGGGGAGGCCGCCGAGTCGGACGAGCTGGTGCTCCCCACGCCGCAGGAGATCTTCGACCACCTGGAGCAGTTCGTGGTGGGTCAGGAGGCGGCCAAGCGCTCCCTCGCGGTGGCCGTCTACAACCACTACAAGCGCGTGCGCAGCCCGCAGGACCGCGGGGCGGACCTCGCGGAGCGGCTGTCGGGGCATGACGACCTGGCGGACGTGGAGATCGGCAAGTCCAACATCCTCATGGTCGGGCCCACGGGCTCCGGCAAGACCTACCTGGCCCAGACCCTCGCGCGGAAGCTGAACGTGCCCTTCGCCGTCGCGGACGCCACGAGCCTCACCGAGGCCGGCTACGTGGGCGAGGACGTGGAGAACATCCTCCTCAAGCTCATCCAGGCTGCGGATCACGACGTGAAGCGCGCCGAGCAGGGGATCATCTACATCGACGAGATCGACAAGATCTCCCGCAAGTCCGAGAACCCCTCCATCACCCGGGACGTCTCGGGCGAGGGCGTGCAGCAGGCGCTCCTGAAGATCCTCGAGGGCACGGTGGCCTCCGTGCCGCCGCAGGGCGGTCGCAAGCACCCGCACCAGGAGTTCCTGCAGATCGACACGTCCAACGTCCTGTTCATCGTCGCCGGCGCCTTCGCCGGGCTGGACGAGATCATCGGCTCCCGGGCCGGCCGCAAGGGGATCGGGTTCGGCGCGCCGCTGAACCACCTGGGGGCGGGGGAGACCTCCTACGCGGACGTCCGCCCGGAGGACCTCCTCAAGTTCGGCCTCATCCCGGAGTTCATCGGCCGCCTGCCCGTCATCACCACGGTGGAGGACCTCACGCGGGAGCAGCTCGTCCGCGTCCTCACCGAGCCGAAGAACGCCCTGCTGAAGCAGTACCGGAAGATGTTCCTCATGGACGGCGTCGAGCTGGAGTTCGAGCCGGACGCGCTCGAGGTCGTCGTCGAGCTGGCCGAGGCCCGCGGCACCGGCGCACGAGGGCTGCGCTCCATCATGGAGAACGTCCTCAAGCCCGTGATGTTCGAGCTGCCCTCCCGCACGGACGTCGGGACCGTGGTGGTCACCGGGGACGCCGTTCGCGGAGACGCCGAGCCCCTGCTCATCCCGGCCGAGGTGGAGCGCCGCCGCCGCGGCCGCAGCGCCTGACGGCACCGCCCGACCCACCGCGTCCGCACCGCAGCACCGTCACCGAGAGAGGCCCCTCATGACCGAGACCCCGCAGACCCCCGTCGTCGACTTCTACTTCGACCCCACGTGCCCGTTCGCCTGGATCACCTCCCGCTGGATGCTCGAGGTCGAGCAGGTCCGGGACGTCGAGGTGCGCTTTCACCAGATGTCCCTCTACATGCTCAACGAGGGCCGCGAGCTGGACCCGGACTACCGCCGCCACACGGACGAGGGGCTCATCCCCGGCCGCGCCACCCTGCACGTGGGCACCGAGCGCCCCGAGCTGCTCGCCGACTGGTACACGGCGCTGGGCACCCGCATCCACGAGCAGGGGAACAAGGACTACGAGGCGGTCATCGCCGAGGCCGCCGAGGAGCTCGGCCTGGACGCCACCGCCGTCCTGGAGTCCACCCGCACCGACGCTGCCGACGATCACCTCCGCGAGGCGCAGCGCAAGGCCGAGGAGCTGGTGGGGAACGACGTCGGCACCCCGGTCGTGGCCCTTGAGGGGACCGCGTTCTTCGGCCCCGTGATGACCCGCATCGCGCGCGGCGAGCAGGCCGGCCGCATCTTCGACGGCGCCGTGGCGCTGGCCGAGTTCCCGTACTTCTACGAGCTCAAGCGCGCCCGCACGACGAGCCCCGAGTTCGACTGATCCTGGGGCTCCTGCCACGGAGCACCGCAGGCCCGGCAGCTGCTCCCTCGAGCAGAGGCCGGGCCTGCGGCGTGTGCGGGGGTCCTCGCGGGTCTCAGAGCGCCCGGGCGACCCGTCCCGCCGAGTGGATCATCGGGATCTGCAGGGGCAGGCGGCCGAAGGCCATGGCGCGGACGGGGGCCGAGGCGTGCCGGGCGCGCCAGGCCATCCACATGTTGCCCGGCCACACGGCCACGAACAGCGCCTGGGCGGCGCGCGCCCCCACCCTCCGCGTCCTGGGGGCGGCGAGCAGACCGGCCACCGCCAGCTCGGCCACACCCGAGCCGAGGGTCCACGCCCGCGCGGAGCCGGGCAGGGCCGGCGGGATGAGGCCGTCGAACGGCTCGGGCTTCACGAAGTGCAGCACGCCCATGCCGGCGAGCACGCCGGCGGTGCGGCGGGCGGTGCGGTGCGCGCCGGCGGACCCGCGGCGCGGATCCGGCGGCGGGGTGGCGGTGGGGCGGGGGAGGAGTCGCATGCGGCCAGTCTCCCGCATCAGACCGCCCCGGCCGCTCACGCCGCCCCGAGCCACAAGAGCTGCGCCCCGGCGTGGCCTGCCTGGATCGCGACGACCACGCCCGCGAGAGCGGCCACGAGGGTGAGCACGGCCAGCACGGTGTGGACGACGGGTCGATTCTCACCGAACGCCCGCGTCGCCACGGGGGAGCGGTGCCAGAAGAGAGCCACGTGGACCGCGAGGAGCATGAGGGTGAGGACGGTCAGGTTGCGCGTCATCTCCCCGAGCTGGGCATGCTGCTCCAGCAGCGCCGAGCTCTCGCCGAGCCGTGCCTCCAGGTCCTCCCCTGACCACGTGGCGAACCACGAGCCGAGTGCGGCCAGCAGGGCCAGGCCGAGGGTGAAGGGGGCGGACCACTGGAACCAGCGGCGCGAGACCAGGGTCGGGACCGTCAGGAGTGCGACGAGGGGGATCAGCACGACGGGCAGGTGGACGAGGAGCGGGTGCAGGAGGAGGCCGTTCATGCGGGCGACGATATGCAAGGTCCGCGTCCGTTCCGGAGGAGGTGATCCTGCCCTCACCTGGCGTGACTGGTCCTCACCCGGCCGGCCCGACGGCGCCCTGCCGGCGGTTGCCGCGGGCCCGGCACCCCGCCCCGGGTGGGACGGCGCGCCGGGCCCGTGGACGGGTCAGGCCTGCTCGGCCGGGGCCAGCTCCACATCGGTGACCTCGAGGTCGCCCTCGCCCTCGGCCTCGACGAGCACGACGTCGGCCACGTTGCCGGCCGCCTTCAGGTCGGCCAGCCCGCCGCGCAGCGCGTCGAGCTGCGCCGCGCCGGCCCGCACGGTCGCCGTGCGGACCTCGGTGCGCTGCTTGACCTTCGCCTCCGACTTCGACTTGCGGACGCCGCCGAGCACCTGCGCCACGACGGCGAGGACCCGCGGGTCGCCGCCCTCGGCCGCCGCGCGCAGCCCGCTGAGCTCGGCCTCGAGGCCGGGCCACGGGGCGCGGTGCACGGAGCCGGTGCGCCACCAGCTCCACACCTCCTCGGTCGCGAACGGCTGGAACGGGGCCAGGAGGCGCAGGAGCGCGTCCAGGGTGGTGGCGAGCGTCGCCACCACGGAGGCCTGCTCGGCCTCGCCGTGGCCGCCGTACGCGCGGTCCTTGACGAGCTCCACGTAGTCGTCCGTGAACTGCCAGAAGAACTGCTCGGTCACGTTCAGCGCCCGGGCGTAGTCGTACCCGGCGAACGCGGCGGTGGCCTGCTCGACGGTCTGGGCCAGGCGGGCCAGCAGCGCGGCGTCCAGGGCGTTGGTCACGACGGCTGAGTCGGCCTCCGAGCGCACCACGGCGTCGGAGGTGGCGCCCAGGTTGAGCACGAACTTCGCCGCGTTGAGCAGCTTGATCGCCAGTCGGCGGCCGATCTTCATCTGCGCCACCTCGTAGGCGGTGTCCGCGCCGAGGCGGGCCGAGGAGGCCCAGTAGCGCACCGCATCCGCGCCGAACTCCTCGAGGATGTCGGTGGGGACCACCACGTTGCCCTTGGACTTGGACATCTTCTTGCGGTCCGGGTCCAGGATCCACCCGGAGAGGGCGGTGTCCGTCCACGGGACGGAGCCGTTGAGGGCGTCCGCGCGCACCACGGTGGAGAACAGCCACGTGCGGATGATGTCGTGGCCCTGCGGGCGCAGGTCGAACGGGAAGACGTTCTCGAAGAACGCGTCGTCGCGGCTCCAGCGGCCCACGATCTGCGGGGTCAGCGAGGAGGTCGCCCACGTGTCGAGCACGTCGGGGTCACCCGTGAAGCCGCCGGGGACGTCGCGCTGGTCCTCGGTGAAGCCCGGCGCGGGCTCGGCCACGGGGTCCACCGGCAGGGCGGAGTCCTCGGGGACGATCGGCGCGTCGTAGACCGGCTCGCCGTCCTCGTCGAGGCGGTACCAGACCGGGATCGGCACGCCGAAGAAGCGCTGGCGGCTGACGAGCCAGTCGCCGTTGAGCCCGTCCACCCAGTTCTCGTAGCGGTGGCGCATGTGCTCGGGGTGCCACGTCAGCTCGCGGCCGCGCTCGATGAGGGCGGCGCGGCGGTCGGCGTCGCGGCCGCCGTTGCGGACGTACCACTGGCGCGAGGTCACGACCTCGAGGGGCTTGTCGCCCTTCTCGTAGAAGTTCACGGCGTGCATGATCTTCTTCGGCTCGCCGTCCATGAGGCCGGCCTCGGTGAGGGCGTTCACCACGCCCTCCTTCGCGGAGAACACGGTCTTGCCGGCCACGGTCTCGGCGTAGGCGGCGCGGCCGGCCTCCGTGGTGATCCACTCGGGGGTGTCGGCGGCGAAGCGGCCGTCGCGCCCGATCAGCGTCCGGGTGGGCAGCTGCAGCTCGCGCCACCACGTGACGTCGGTCAGGTCGCCGAAGGTGCAGACCATCGCGATGCCCGAGCCCTTGTCCGGCTTGGCCAGCTCGTGGGCCTTGACCTCCACCTCGACGTCGAAGAGGGGCGAGCGCACCGTGGTGCCGAACAGCGGCTGGTACCGCTCGTCGTCGGGGTGGGCCACGAGGGCGGAGCACGAGGCGAGCAGCTCGGGGCGGGTGGTCTCGATGAAGACCTGCTCGCCGTCGGCCGTGAAGAACGGGTAGCGATGGTAGGCGCCGGCGACCTCGCGGTCCTCGAGCTCGGCCTGGGCCACGGCGGTGCGGAAGGTGACGTCCCACATGGTGGGGGCCTCGGAGAGGTAGGCGTCGCCCGCGGCGATGTTGCGCAGGAAGGCACGCTGGGAGACGGCGCGGGAGACGTCGTCGATGGTGCGGTAGGTCATGGACCAGTCCACGGAGAGGCCGAGGCGGGTGAAGAGGTCCTCGAAGACCTTCTCGTCCTGCACGGCGAGCTCCTCGCAGAGCTCGATGAAGTTCTTGCGGGAGACGACGTCCCAGTCGCGCTGGTTCTTCGCCGGCGTCTCCGGCGGGCGGTAGCCCTCGATGGAGGGCTTCGTGGGGTCGCAGCGCACGCCGTAGTAGTTCTGCACGCGACGCTCGGTGGGCAGGCCGTTGTCGTCCCAGCCCATGGGGTAGAACACGTTCTTGCCGGTCATGCGCTGGTAGCGGGCCAGCACGTCGGTCTGCGTGTAGGAGAACACGTGGCCCACGTGCAGGGAGCCGGAGGCGGTGGGCGGCGGCGTGTCGATCGAGTAGACCTGCTCGCGCGTGGTGTCCGGGTCGAAGGCGTAGGTGCCTTCCTCGGCCCAGCGGGCGGTCAGCTTGTCCTCGAGTCCCTCGAGGGCGGGGCGGTCCGGGACCGCCACGGCGGTCGTCGGAGCGGGGGATGCGTCGGTGGGCGTGTCTGTGCCCTGCGTGTTCTCAGCCATGCCGGCCATTCTCCCACGGCCGCACGGTGGGGCCGTGAGCACGCACGACCACCCCCGCCCCTCCCGCACGGTCCGCGTGCGACGCGCCGACGAGGCCCGCGACGGCCCTGTCCCCGTCGGCTCCGTGCCTACAGTGGACGCGTGACCGAGACCTCGCAGACCCCCGCCCCGTCCACCGTGGCCGACTCCTCGACGCCGCCCCGCACCGCCGTCGTGACCGGCGCGACCTCCGGCATCGGCCGCGCCACCGCCCTCGAGCTGGCCCGCCGCGGCTGGCGGGTGTACGCCGCCGGCCGCCGCGCCGAGCGCCTCGAGCAGCTCGCCGCGCAGGTGCGCGCCGAGGGCCTCATGGGGGAGGTCCGGCCCGCGCCCCTCGACGTGACGGACGCGGCGGCCGTCGGCGCGCTGGCCGACCGGGTGGCCGCGGAGGGCGGCGCGGACACGCTGCTCAACATCGCGGGCGGCGCGCAGGGCGTGGACGCCGTGGCCGACGGCGACCCGGCCGGCTGGGAGTGGATGTACCGCGTCAACGTGCTCGGCACCCTGAACGCGTGCCGCGCCTTCCTTCCCCTGCTGCGCGCGCACGGGGAGGGCACCGTCCTGAACCTCACGTCGACGGCGGCGATCGTCGCCTATGAGGGAGGTGCGGGGTACAACGCGGCCAAGATGGGCGCCCACGGGCTGACCGGGGCCCTGCGCCTCGAGGAGGCCGAGCACAACGTGCGCGTGGTCGAGGTGCTGCCGGGCATGGTGCACACCGAGGAGTTCTCGAAGAACCGCCTCGGGGGAGACCAGTCGGCGGCCGACGCGGTCTACGCCGGCGTGGAGAAGCCCCTCACGGCGGAGGACGTCGCCGAGGTGTGCGTGCACGCCGTGGAGCTGCCGCACCACGTGAACCTGGACCAGATCGTGATGCGGCCCGTCGCGCAGGCCGCCCAGCACAAGGTGATCCGCCGATGACCGGGTTCGCGCAGGACATGCCCTTCACAGAGCGGGCGCGCTTCGAGCGGGAGGTGCGCCGGGCGGAGCGGGCGATCCCCGATGCGCGGCTGCGGCTGGCCGCGGCCGCCGCCGCGGGCCTCGGCAGCGGAGCGGCCTCCCTGATCCCGCTGGGGCGGCTGCCGCACGTCCGGACCGCGGCGGCGTTCGGCGGCGCCGTGGCCCTGCTCATCCCGAGCGGTGCCTGGGCGGCCTCCGTCCGCGGGGGCGGCAGCGCGTCCTCGGCCGGCCCCGTCGTGGACGGCCCGCGTCAGGCGGTGGCGCTGGCGGCGGGGAGCGTCGGGATCGGGACGGTCCTGGGCGTGAGCCTGTGGCTCTCCCTGAAGGCGGACGCGGGCCTCGAGCGCCTGGCCGTCCGCCGCGGTGCGCGGCACCCGCGCCGGTGGATGGGCGTGGCCGGCGGCGTGCTCGGCGGACTCGTCGAGTTCGCAGAGCGCACCCCGCCCTCGGCCCCGCACTCCTCGCCGTCGCGGGTGTCCGCTCGCTAGCCTGGCGACCATGACCTTCGCCTCTGCCGAACGTGCCCGCCTGTCCGACCTCCTCCTCGAGAACGGCCCCGACGCCCCGACCCTCTGCGAGGGGTGGACCACCCGCGACATGGCCACGCACCTGTGGGTCCGCGAGAACCGCCCCGACGCCGCCGCCGGCATGATGGTCGGCCCCCTCAAGGCCCACCTGGGCAAGGTCTCGGACCAGGCCAAGTCGCGCGACTACCGCGAGCTGGTCCAGTCCTGGGCCAAGGGCCCCGGCACCCTGAACCCCATGCGCCTCGCCGACCAGCACGTGAACGCCGCCGAGCACTTCATCCACCTCGAGGACGTGCGTCGGGGCGAGGTCGCCCGCGGCGGAGAGCTCCCCGCGCCCCGCGCCTTCTCCGAGCGGGACACGGACGCGCTCTACCGCTCCCTGCGCCGTATGGCCCCGATGCTCCTGCGCTCCTCGACGGTCCCCGTCGTCCTGCAGGCCCCCGGCCGCGCGCCCGTGACGGTGGCCCGCGAGTCGGTGGCCGTCCACACCCCGGTCACCGTGTCGGGCGAGGTCGGCGAGCTGCTCCTCTGGGCCCACGGCCGCGACGCCGTGCACGTCACCGTGGACGGAGACCTCGCCGCGGTGAAGCGCGCCAGACTCTGACGTGCACCCCCTCACGCCTGTGCCTGCCGGTCCACTACACTGGCGGGCACAGGCGTCGATCCGGCCATCACCGGTGAGCCTCCGGAAGAACGGGCGTCCGCCGCAGGCGGCGCCTCAGTAGAACCGGACGGGCAGGCCCGTCACAGCCGTCACGAAGCGGTCGGTCCGCGCACCGCCCTCGCCTCCGCGCGCGGGCAGCAGGGACCGGCAAGCAAGGTGGTACCGCGCCGCCGTCGGCCCCACGGCCCCGGTGTGCGTCCTTGCACGGAACACCTCCCCGGACCGCAAAGGACCACCGTGTACCCCCTCGCCTCCTCTGACCCGAACGGCACCACGCCCGCCTCGCCGCGCCTGCCGGAGATCGAGCGCCGCATCCTGCAGTACTGGGACGAGGACGGCACGTTCCAGGCCTCCATCGACCAGCGCCCGCCGCTCACCGAGGATGGCGCGCAGAACGAGTTCGTCTTCTACGACGGCCCGCCCTTCGCGAACGGCCTGCCGCACTACGGCCACCTCCTCACGGGCTACGTGAAGGACCTCGTGGCCCGCTACCAGACGCAGCAGGGCCGCCGCGTGGAGCGCCGCTTCGGCTGGGACACCCACGGTCTGCCCGCCGAGCTCGAGGCGATGAAGCAGCTCGGCATGACGGACAAGGCCGAGATCGAGGCCATGGGCATCGACCGGTTCAACGACGCGTGCCGCGCCTCCGTGCTCAAGTACACGGACCAGTGGCAGGAGTACGTCACCCGCCAGGCACGCTGGGTGGACTTCGAGAACGACTACAAGACCCTCACCCCGGACTTCATGGAGTCCGTGATCTGGGCGTTCTCCCAGCTGCATGAGAAGGGGCTCACCTACCGCGGGTTCCGCGTGCTGCCCTACTGCTGGAACGACGAGACCCCGCTCTCCAACCACGAGCTGCGCATGGACGACGACGTCTACCAGATGCGCCAGGACCCCTCCGTCACCGTCTCCTTCCCCGTCACGGGCCTGCCGGAGGACGCCGCGCTCATCCCCGACGGCGGCGCCGACGCCGACCTGGCCGAGCGTCTCCTCGGCGTGCACGTCCTCGCGTGGACCACCACGCCCTGGACCCTGCCGACCAACGCGGCCCTCGCCGTCGGGCCGGAGATCGCCTACGCCGTGGTGCCCGCCGGCCCCGAGGGCGCCTCCGTGGACGCGGAGCGCTTCCTCCTCGCCCTGGACCGCGTGCCCGCCCACGCCAAGGAGCTCGGCTACGCGGACGCGGAGGCCGCGCGCGCCGCCGTCGTGGAGACCATCCCCGGCGCCCGCCTGGGCGGGCTGCGCTACGCGCCCCTGTTCACGGACGTGTTCGACGCCCACCGCGGCGAGACGTTCACCGCGAACGGCCGCGAGCTCACCCTGGACGCCGCCCACCGCATCCTCGTGGACGACTACGTCTCCACCGACGACGGCACGGGCGTGGTCCACCAGGCCCCCGCCTACGGCGAGGACGACCAGCGGGTGTGCGAGGCGAACGGCATCCCCGTGCTGCTCTCCGTGGACTCGGGCGCGAAGTTCCTCCCGCTGTTCGCCCGCGAGGACACCGGACGCGGCGACATCGACGAGATCGCCGGCGTGCAGGTCTTCGAGGCCAACCGGACGATCGTGCGCGCGCTGCGTGACCTGGGCCGCGTGGCCCGCGAGGCCTCCTACGAGCACTCCTACCCGCACTGCTGGCGCTGCCGGACGCCGCTGATCTACCGCGCGGTGACCTCCTGGTACGTGGCGGTCACGCAGGTCAAGGAGCGCATGCTCGAGCTGAACGAGGAGATCACCTGGATCCCCGGCAACGTGAAGCACGGGCAGTTCGGCACGTGGGTGGCCAACGCCCGCGACTGGTCGATCTCCCGCAACCGCTACTGGGGCTCGCCCATCCCGGTGTGGGAGTCCGACCACCCGGACTACCCGCGCCAGGAGGTCTACGGCTCGCTCGCCGACATCGAGGAGGCCTTCGGGCGCCTGCCGCGCAACGCCGAGGGCGAGGTCGACCTGCACCGTCCGTGGATCGACGACCTCACCCGCCCGCACCCGGACCCCGAGGCCGCCGCGGCCGGGGCCGTGATGCGCCGCGTCGAGGACGTCCTGGACGTCTGGTTCGACTCCGGCTCCATGCCGTACGCGCAGGTGCACTACCCGTTCGAGCGGGCCGAGTGGTTCCCCACGCACAACCCGGCCGACTTCATCGTGGAGTACATCGGCCAGACCCGCGGCTGGTTCTACACGATGCACATCCTCGCCACCGCGCTGTTCGACCGCCCCGCGTTCTCGAACGTGATCTCGCACGGCATCGTGCTCGGCTCGGACGGCCAGAAGATGTCCAAGTCGCTGCGCAACTACCCGGACGTCAACGAGGTCCTGGACCGCGACGGCTCGGACGCCATGCGCTGGTTCCTCATGGCCAGCCCCATCCTGCGCGGCGGCAACCTGATCGTCACGGAGGAGGGCATCCGCGAGGCCACCCGCCAGGTGATCCTCCCGGCGTGGAACGCGTGGCACTTCTTCTCGCTCTACGCCAACACGGCCCACGACGGCGGCGCCCGCCCCGAGGGCTACCGCGCGAGCGAGTGCCACACCTCCGAGGACCCCCTGGACCAGTACGTCCTGGCCGCCACGGGGCAGATGCTGCGCGAGGTCAAGGCGGCGCTGGACTCCTATGAGGTCTCCGACGCCACGGAGGCGCTGCGCACCTTCATGGACACGCTGACCAACTGGTACATCCGGCGCTCCCGCGAGCGGTTCTTCGCCGAGGACACCGTGGCCATGGACGTCCTGTACACCGTGCTCGAGGCGTTCACGCGCGCCGCCGCGCCGCTGCTGCCCCTCGTGGCGGAGGAGATCTGGCGCGGCCTCACCGGCGGCCGCTCGGTGCACCTGACCGACTACCCGGATGCGGACCTGTTCCCGCACGGCCCTGAGGCGGAGACGCTCGTGGCCCGCATGGACGCCGTGCGCCGCATCAGCTCCGCCGGCTCAGCGCTGCGCAAGGGCGCCAAGCGCCGCGTGCGCCTGCCGCTCGCGCGCCTGTCCGTCGTCGTGCCGGACGCCGCCGGCCTCGAGGGCACCTACGCGCGGATCGTCGCGGACGAGCTCAACCTCAAGGAGGTGGCGCTCACCGAGCTCTCGGACGAGGCCATCGCCGAGTACGGGATCGGCACGAAGCTGACCCTGAACTTCCGCGAGCTCGGCAAGGCGTTCGGCAAGCAGGTCCCGGCCGTGAAGAAGGCCGTCGATGACGGCGCGTACGCGGAGACCGCCGACGGGCTGGCGGTGGCCCTGGCCGACGGCGAGACCGTGACGCTGGCCCCCGAGCTCTACGAGCTGCGCACGGTGTCCACGGGCGCGCCCGCCGGCACCGCCGTCGGCGTGCTCTCCGGAGCGGCGGGCTTCCTCGTCCTCGAGACCGAGGTGAGCGCGGAGCTTGCCGCCGAGGGCGTGGCCCGCGACGTGATCCGCGCCGTCCAGGCGGCCCGCAAGGAGGCCGGCCTCGAGGTCTCCGACCGGGTGCGCTCCCGGATCGAAGGCCCGGCGGCCGTGCTCGCGGCGCTCGAGTCGCACCGCGAGCTGATCGCGGGGGAGACGCTCTCGGCGGAGCTGGACCTCGTGGACTCCGGCGCGGAGGACACGCGCCAGGACCCGGCCGACGACGCCATGAAGGCCGTGGCCGTGACCGTGGAGAAGGTGGGCGCATGAGTGCGGATCAGAGGCCCGGCACGGTCGAGGCCGTCTACCGTGACCTGCTGGCCCGCGCGCCGGAGAACCGCATGGAGCCGCGGCTGGACCCCGTGCGTCGGGTGCTGGCCCTCCTGGGGGACCCGCAGGACGCCGCTCCCGTCATCCACCTGACCGGGACGAACGGCAAGACGTCCACGGCGCGCATGATCGAGGCCGTGCTGCGCGCCTACGGGCTGCGCACGGGCCGCTACACGTCGCCGCACCTGCAGAAGGTCACCGAGCGCATCAGCATCGACGGCGAACCGGTGTCCGACGAGACGTTCGTGCGCGTGTGGGGCGAGATCCTGCCGATCGTGCAGACCGTCGACGCCGAGCTGGAGGCCGCGGGCGAGCCGCGCCTGACGTACTTCGAGGCCGTCACCGTGCTCGGGTTCGCCGTCTTCGCGGACGAGCCCGTCGAGGTCGTCGTGCTCGAGGTGGGCCTGGGCGGCGTCACGGACGCGACCAACGTCGCCGACGGCGTCGTCTCCGTGGTCACCCCCATCTCCCTGGACCACACCGACCTGCTGGGGGACAGCGAGGCGGAGATCGCCGAGGAGAAGGCGGGGATCGTCAAGCCGGGCGGGTTCCTGGTGTCCGCGGTGCAGGAGCGCGACGCTGCCCAGGTGCTCCTGGAGGCCGCGCAGTCCGCGGGCGTGCCGTTCCGCTTCGAGGGCGTCGAGTTCGGCGTCGTTGAGCGTGCGCTCGCGGTCGGCGGGCAGCAGGTCGCGGTGCGCGGCCTGGCCGGCGAGTACCCCGACCTCTTCCTGCCCCTGCTCGGCGAGCACCAGGCCCAGAATCTGGCCCTGGCCGTCGCCGCGCTCGAGGCGTTCCTCGGCGGGGGAGAGCGTCCCCTGGACGAGGAGCTGCTGCGGGAGGGCCTCGCGCAGGTCACCTCCCCGGGCCGCCTCGAGGTGCTGCGCACCGCCCCCACGGTGATCGTGGACGCCGCCCACAATCCCGACGGTGTGCGGGCCACCGTGCGCGCCGTGCAGGAGTCGTTCGGCTTCACGCGTCTCGTGCTCGTGGTGGGGGTGCTGCAGGAGAAGGACGCCCCCGCCATGCTGGAGGCGCTGCACCGCGCGTTCGGCGACGACGTCGCGGACCTGGCGCTCACCCAGTCGACGTCGCCGCGGGCCATCCCCGCGGCCGAGCTCGCGCGGATCGCCCTGGACGCCGGCTGGCCCGAGGACGACCTGTTCGCCACCGAGTCCGTGCCGGACGCGCTCGAGTGGGCCGTGGGCCGTGCCGAGGCGCTCGAGTCGAGCGCCGACGAGCTGGCCTCCGGCACAGGCGGTGGTGTGCTCGTCCTCGGGTCCATCACCCTCGCGGCCGAGGTCCGTGCGCTGCTCGGCGAGCCCCGCCGCGCCGGACCGGTGACGGTGGCCGCCCGCGGCCTCGACCCGGCCGATCTGCTGGACGCCGTGGGCCTGGCCGACGAGGACGAGGACGCCCTCGATCCCGAGATCCTCGAGCTGCTGGACGACGCCGACGAGACGGAGGACCACCGATGAGCCACGCGACGCCCCACCCGGCCGAGCCGGCCGAGACGTCCGGGACCGCCGCGACCGAGGGCGAGCACTTCGGTGCCGAGGCGTGGCGCCCCGAGCGTGAGACCAAGGCCCAGCGGTCCTGGACGCCCGGTCAACGCCGCCGTCGCCGTTCCACGCGCGCCATGTTCACGTCCGTGGTGCTGACCCTCGAGTCGGTCGTGATCTTCTTCCTGGGGATGACCCTGTTCGGGCTGAACCGCGGGGAGGAGCACGCCCTGTGGTTCGCGATCGGCTTCTCCGTCCTGGCTGTCGTCGCACTGCTGACGTGCGCGCTCGTGCAGAGGCCCGTGGGCATCTGGATCGGGTGGGCCATCCAGCTCGTGCTGATCGTGTCCGGGTTCTGGGAGTACTCGATGTTCGTGATCGGCCCGCTCTTCGCGCTCACGTGGTGGTACGCCGTGACCAAGGGCCGGGAGCTCGACCTCGAGAACGCCCGGCGTGACCGCCTCGAGGAGGAGTGGGCGGCGGAGCACGGGTCTTGAGGCGCGCCGCCCACTAGGGTGAGAGGAGACCGAGCTCGTCCACCCCTGAAGGAGCCGACCATGACCCATCACCCCGAAGAGACCCTCGTGCTCGTCAAGCCCGATGGCGTGCAGCGCAACCTCGTGGGCGAGATCATCGCCCGGATCGAGCGCAAGGGCTACACGATCGTGGACCTGAAGATGGTCACGGCCACCCGCGGCATGCTGGAGAAGCACTACGAGGAGCATGAGGGCAAGCCGTTCTTCGAGCCGCTCGTCGAGTTCATGGGCTCCGGGCCGGTCGTGGCGATCCGCCTCGGCGGCGACCGCGTGATCGAGGGCTTCCGCGCTCTGGCCGGCAAGACCGACCCCACGGTGGCCGCACCCGGCACCATCCGCGGCGACCTCGGCCGCGACTGGGGCGCGGGCGTGCAGAAGAACCTCGTGCACGGCTCGGACTCCACGCTCTCCGCGGAGCGCGAGCTGGCCATCTGGTTCGGCTGATCCCACAGCCCGGCCGATCGTCGGAAGCACACGAGCCCAGAAGCACAGCCCCACGGCAGCGACGGGAGCCAGGACTCACGGCGAGGCAGCCCGACTCGTCCCCGGGCGCGATCGAGGAGACCGCCGGTCCTCCCGGCTCCCTCACGCCTCCTGCACACGCGACGGCGCCGCACCCTCCAGTGGAGGGTGCGGCGCCGTCGCATGTGCAGGGGGTGCCGGGCCCTCAGCCGATGCCGAGGACTCCCAGGCCCATCTCCAGCAGGATGGACACCGCGACGCCGAGGAGGACGAGCACGATGAACGGCCACGTGAGGTCCCGGGCGAGGGCCGCGGCGCGCGGCGAGCCGCTCCCGAGGGCGCCCGTCTGGATGGTGCGCGACGTGATCAGCCCGAGCTGGATGGTCACCATGGTCCAGACCACCATGCAGTAGAGGCAGAGGGTCCCGATGTCGTACACGGCCGAGTGCCAGAGCCACACGCAGAAGGCGAAGCCGGCCAGGATGCACGCGTTCATCAGCAGCCAGTACCAGCGCGCGAAGCGCGCGCCGGCGAACAGCGACATGGCGACGGTGATGAGCACGGAGAAGGCCACGACGCCGATGAACGTGTTGGGGAAGCCGAACGTCTGCGCCTGCCAGGACTGCATGACCTGCCCGCACGAGACCCACGGGTTCAGGTCGCAGCTCGTGCGGTGGGTCGGGTCCGCGGCCAGGATGGAGCGCTCGATGATGATGACGACGGTCGCCGCCATCGCGATGAGCGACGTGACCAGCAGCATCCACGCGGTTCCCCGGGTGCGGGCGTACCAGGGTAGGGCGAGGTCGAGGTCGGCGTGGGGGGAGGCGGACGCGGTGGGGGCGTCGAGGGCGCCGCGGGTGGAGGAACCAGGCATGTCCCGAGTCTAGTTCCGCGCCGGTGTGAGAGAATCGGCTCGGCCGTCCCGTGCCCACACCACGGGCCGTCCCGCTGTGCGCCCGACGACGGGCCGCCGCCGTCGCGTCGGCCGCGGGGAGTGTCCCCGTGCCGAGGTCGGCTCGGTCGATCCGATGCCGCCCCTGCGCCGATCGGCGAACCAGCCATCGAGCAGGCCCGGTTCGGCGCACACAGCGGTTCAGGCCCAGGACCCCTCCCGGGGCCCCGGACCCGTTCACCAGACGACTTCTCTCGGTGACCGCCTCCCGGCGCACCCCGGGCGCGCGAGCGCCCGCGGGGCAACGCGGCCGGGGCGCGGTCCGTGACACGCCGTGCCGGCGGTGCGTGTGGCGCCGACGGGCGGCGGGAGGTGCTGCCATGGCGGCCAATGAGAACCAGACCCCCGCGGACGAACGCTCCGCATCCCAGCCCGTGTCGGGCGAGCCCGTCCTGTTCGATCCCCGTGACCCCTTCGCGGTCCCCGAGAACGTGATGGAGGTGCTGCGGACGCGTCCCGCGCGTCCGCAGCACGCGGCGGACGACGACGGGGACCGCGGCCACGAGGACCACGACCAGGACGACCGTGACGAGTCCGAGGATCGCGGGGACCGCCCGGCCGTCTCCCGCCGCCGTCGCAAGCGCCGCCGCGGCGCCGTCGACATGGAGCTGGACGGCGGTGAGGACGGCGACCCGGAGCACACCGTGACCCGGGTGCGCGCCCCCCGCGCCGCCGCGGCCGAGGCCACGCGCTCGGACACCGTCCAGGGCGTCAAGGGCTCGACCCGCCTGGAGGCCAAGCGCCTGCGCCGCCGGGACTCCCGCTCGGGCGGCCGCCGCCGCACCGTGATCACCGAGGCCGAGTTCCTGGCCCGCCGCGAGTCCGTGGACCGCAAGATGCTCGTGCGCCAGCGGGACAGCCGCATCCAGATCGCCGTGCTCGAGGACGGCGTGCTCGCGGAGCACTTCGTCTCCAACACGACCCAGGACTCGATGATCGGCAACGTGTACCTCGGCAAGGTGCAGAACGTGCTGCCCTCGATGGAGGCCGCGTTCGTGGACATCGGCCGCGGCCGCAATGCCGTGCTGTATGCGGGCGAGGTCAACTGGGACGCCGCGCAGCTGGACGGCAGGCCGAAGAAGATCGAGAACGCGCTCAAGTCCGGGGACACCGTCCTGGTGCAGGTCACCAAGGACCCGGTGGGGCACAAGGGCGCCCGCCTGACGAGTCAGGTCTCCCTGCCCGGCCGCTACCTCGTGTACGTGCCCGGCGGCTCCATGACCGGCATCTCCCGCAAGCTCCCCGACGTGGAGCGCGCCCGCCTGAAGAAGATCCTCAAGGACCACCTCCCGCAGGACGCGGGCGTGATCGTGCGCACGGCCGCGGAGGGCACCTCCGAGGAGGAGCTGCAGAACGACATCAACCGCCTCCGCGCGCAGTGGGAGGGTATCGAGGGCCGGGCCTCCGCCGGCAAGGTGCTGGCGCCCGAGCTGCTGTACGCCGAGCCGGACCTGACCATCAAGACCGTCCGCGACGTCTTCAACGAGGACTTCTCGGCGATGATCGTCCAGGGCGAACAGACCTGGGACAACATCGAGGCCTACGTGACCTACGTGGCCCCGCACCTGCTGGACCGCCTCCACCACTGGGTCCCCGAGGACCTCGAGGGCGAGGACCTGTACGCCACGCACCGCGTGGACGAGCAGCTCCACAAGGCCCTGGACCGCAAGGTCTACCTGCCCTCCGGCGGCTCGCTCGTGATCGACCGCACCGAGGCCATGACGGTGGTGGACGTCAACACCGGGAAGTTCACGGGCTCGGGCGGCAACCTCGAGGAGACCGTCACCAAGAACAACCTCGAGGCGGCCGAGGAGATCGTCCGCCAGCTGCGTCTGCGGGACATCGGCGGCATCATCGTCATCGACTTCATCGACATGGTGCTCGAGGGCAACCGGGACCTGGTCCTGCGCCGCCTCGTCGAGTGCCTCGGCCGTGACCGCACCAAGCACCAGGTGGCCGAGGTCACCTCGCTCGGCCTCGTGCAGATGACGCGCAAGCGCATGGGCACCGGCCTCGTCGAGGTGTTCTCCGAGACCTGTGAGCACTGCGCCGGCCGCGGCATCCTCATCCACGACGCGCCGGTCGAGAAGGGCCGCGTCCAGGCGGAGCCGCGCTCCGAGGGCGAGGGCCGACGGCGCAAGCGCCGTCGCGGCTCCGACGTGGACGCGCCGCACGACGAGTCGACCACGGGCGAGCCCGATGAGGAGGCCTCGGACGAGGCCCGTCAGCGCCGCGAGCGGGCGGCCGCCGCCCGCGCGGCCCTCCACTCCATCGCCAAGGCGTCCGGCAAGATCGAGGAGGCCCCCGTCGAGGCCGCCTCCGATGCCGCCCCGGCCTCCGACGACCAGCGAGGGCAGGAGCCGGAGGACGAGGAGTCCGCGCCGGTCGAGGCGGACCGCGTCACCCGGCCCGAGCGCGACAGCGCCGACGCCGAGACCGAGGGCGACGAGGAGAACGGCGGCCGCCGCCGTCGGCGCCGTGGACGCCGCCGCGGCCGCGGGGGCGACGACGGCTCCCGCCCGTCCGGCGACGAGCGCACCGACTCCGGCCGGGACGCCCGCGAGGCCGCCCCGGATCAGGAGTCCGCGACGACGGCGGACCTCCAGCCGGCCGGCGGCGTGCCCGCCCAGGCCGAGCCCGTCGAGTCGGAGCCTGCCGCAGAGCCCCTCCAGGCGGAGGCCCCGGAGGCCCCCGCCGCCGAGGAGGAGGGCGAGGGCCGTTCCGGAGGCCGCCGTCGTCGTGGCGGGCGTGGGCGTTCGCGCCGCGCGGACGCCGACCGCTCCGCCCCGGAGGCGCCGCGGGCTCCCCAGGATCCCGAGCGGACCGAGGCCGAGGCCTCGGCGGTCACGGACACCCCGGAGGAGCCGGAGACGGCTGCCCCGGCTCCGGCCGCACCGGCCACCGACGCCCCCTCCGAGGCCGATCGTGAGGTCTCCGGGGTCATCACGTTCGACGGCGAGGACGTCCCCGTGCCGCGTCGTCGGCGGTCCCGCCGGGCCTCGAGTGACGGTGCCGTGCGTCCCGCCGCGGAGCTGAAGAGCCTGGAGGAGGCCCTCGAGCGCCGCGGCGCGGAGGCGCCCGAGCCGGTCGCCGAGCAGGCACCCGCCCAGGCGCCCGAGCCGGTCGCCGAGCCGGCCGTCGTGCCCGAGCCCGAGCCCGCTGCGCCCGCCGCCGAGCGTCCGGCCCGCCGTCGTTCGCGGCGTGCCGTCTCCTCGGACGGCGTCCAGGTGGAGGTGCAGGACGCCTCGGCCGCCGCCACCGGGAGCCGCTTCACCGCCTCGGCCGCCGCTGCGCCGACCGAGCGCACCGCCGCGGAGGCCCCGGCCCCGGTCATGCTGGGCGTGGGCGTGAAGGCCGCGGACCTGGCCCGACGCTGACGGGCCGCCGCTCGGCGCGTCGCCCCTCTCGGGGGCGCGACGCGCCGAGCGTGTCGCGATTGGTGCGGGTGCGGGGGACGCAGTATGATGAACAATCGGTGTTCACCGCCCGCACGCTCCTGCATGTCCCGGTGAGGGACCGTCGTACCCGGGCGCACGCTGCGGTCGAGGTACGGGTGTGAGAACACAGCCGAATCCATTGAAACGTCGAGAGAAGTGAGTCCCAAGTGGTGTACGCGATTGTCCGCGCTGGCGGCCGCCAGGAGAAGGTTTCCGTCGGAGACCTCGTTACCCTTGACCGCGTCCCCGCTGAGACCGGTGGCTCCGTCGAGCTGCCCGCTCTGATGCTGGTGGACGGGGAGAAGGTCACGGCAGGCGCCGACGCCGCCGGTGTGAAGGTGACCGCCGAGGTGGTCTCCCACTCCCGCGGCAAGAAGATCGTCATCCAGAAGTACAAGAACAAGACCGGCTACAAGAAGCGCCAGGGCCACCGCTCTGAGCTGTCCACGGTCAAGATCACCGGGATCGCCTGAGCCGTCACCGGCTTCGCGCACCCCGAGCATCCGAGAGGTTAGGCAACAGCAATGGCACATAAGAAGGCCGGCAGTTCCTCCAAGAACGGCCGCGACTCGAATCCCCAGTACCTCGGCGTCAAGCGCTACGGCGGCGAGGACGTCAACGCCGGCGAGATCATCGTCCGCCAGCGCGGCACCAAGTTCCACCCGGGCCACAACGTGGGCCGCGGCAAGGACGACACGCTCTTCGCGCTGTCGGCCGGCTCCGTGTCCTTCGGTCAGCGCCGCGGCCGCAAGGTCGTGGACGTGGTCGCCGCCGCCGAGTGATCCCACTCGCGGCCTGAGCGCGGGCCACGCCTCCCACCCGGAGGCGGTCCGCGCGGCTTGACGCCCCGGCGGGGGCGGGTCACTGTTCTCAGGACCCGCTCCCGCCGTCGTCGTCTCACCCCTTCTCTCCCACCGTCAGGATCCTCCCCATGGCAGCCTTCGTGGACCGCGTCGTCCTCCACCTCACCGCCGGCAACGGCGGGCACGGGTGCGTGTCCGTGCACCGTGAGAAGTTCAAGCCCCTCGGCGGTCCCGACGGCGGCAAGGGCGGCGACGGCGGCGACATCACCCTCGTGGTGGACTCGCAGACCACCACCCTGCTCAACTACCACCACGCCCCGCACCGCTCCGCGGAGAACGGCCAGCCCGGCATGGGCGACCACCGGGCGGGCAAGGACGGCACGTCCCTCGTGCTGCCCGTGCCGGACGGCACCGTGGTGAAGGACGAGAACGGGAACATCGTGGCGGACCTCGTGGGGGAGGGTGCCACCTACGTGGCCGCGGCGGGCGGTCAGGGCGGGCTCGGCAACGCGGCGCTGGCCTCCGTCAAGCGCAAGGCCCCGGGCTTCGCGCTCCTCGGCCTGCCGGGGGAGAGCCGCGAGCTCTCGCTCGAGATCAAGACGGTCGCGGACATCGCCCTGGTCGGGTTCCCCTCCGCGGGCAAGTCCTCGCTCATCGCGGCGATCTCGGCGGCGCGCCCCAAGATCGCGGACTACCCCTTCACCACGCTCGTGCCGAACCTCGGCGTCGTGCAGGCCGGGGAGGTCCGCTACACCGTGGCGGACGTGCCGGGCCTCATCCCCGGAGCCTCCGAGGGCCGCGGCCTCGGCCTCGAGTTCCTGCGCCACGTGGAGCGATGCGCCGCGCTCGTGCACGTGCTGGACTGCGGCACGATCGAGCCGGACCGCGACCCGATCGCCGACTTCGAGGCCATCGAGGCCGAGCTCGAGGCGTACGCCGTGGAGCCCGTCTTCTCCCAGGGCGGCGACGGCGTGGTGCCGCTCAACGAGCGCCCCCGCCTCGTGGCGCTGAACAAGACCGACCTGCCGGACGGTGCCGAGATGGCGGACATGGTCCGCGCCGAGCTCGAGGGCCGCGGCCTCCGGGTCTTCGACATCTCCGCGCTGGCCCGCGAGGGCCTGGAGGCCCTCAAGTACGCCATGGCCGACCTGGTCACGCAGGCCCGCGAGCGGGTCCCCGAGCCGGAGGCGCCCGCGCCCGTCGAGGTGCCCCGCCGCTTCCACCGCAAGGGCGAGCGCGGGGAGTTCACCGTGGTCCGCGAGGAGCGCAACCTCAAGCCCCTGTTCCGCGTGCGCGGCGAGAAGCCGGAGAAGTGGGTCGCCCAGACCGACTTCGTCAACGACGAGGCCGTGGGCTACCTCGCGGACCGGCTGCAGCGCCTCGGCGTCGAGGACAGCCTGTTCAAGGCCGGCGCGACCCCGGGCGACGCCGTGGTGATCGGCGACGACGAGTCCGGTGTGCTCTTCGATTGGGAGCCCACCCTGTCCGCCGGCGCCGAGCTCCTCGCCGGCCCGCGCGGCACCGACCTCCGCCTCGACGAGCGCAGCCGCGCCACCCGCGCGGAGAAGCGTGCCGAGCAGGACCAGCGCCGGGCCGCCCGTGCCGCCACGCGGGCTGAGATGGAGGCGGAGCGGCGCACCGGCCTCTGGACCGTGGACGAGACCGAGGACCCCGACCGAGAGGACTGACCCATGTCTGCACGCCGCACCGTCGTCACCCGCTACGCCACGCCCGCCACGGGCGGGCCGGAGGACCCCAAGGCCAACCCCGTGACCACGCGGGAGACCCTGCCGGCCGCGCGGCGCGTGGTCATCAAGATCGGCTCGTCCTCCCTCACCACGCCGACCGGCCTGAACACCGAGGCGATCGATGCGCTCGTGGACGTGATCGCGGACCTGCGCTCCCGCGGCACGCAGGTGGTGCTGGTCTCCTCGGGCGCGATCGCGGCGGGCGTCCCGCAGCTGGGCCTCACCCGCCGCCCCAAGGACACGGCCACGCAGCAGGCGGCCGCCTCGGTGGGCCAGGGGAGCCTCATGGCCCACTACTCCCAGAGCTTCGCCCGGCACGCCACCACCGTGGGCCAGGTGCTGCTCACGGCGGAGGAGCTCATGCGCCGCGGCCAGTACATCAACGCGCACCGCTCGCTGGCCCGCCTGCTCACGATGGACGTCATGCCGATCGTCAACGAGAACGACGCGGTGGCCACCCGCGAGATCCGCTTCGGCGACAACGACCGCCTCGCCGCCCTCACCGCCAACCTCGTGAAGGCGGACCTGCTCGTCCTCCTCTCGGACGTGGACGCGCTGTACACGGGGCACCCGTCGCTGCCGGACTCGCGGCGGATCGCCACCGTCTCCTCGGACGAGGACCTCGCGGGCGTGGACGTGCGCACCCCGGGCTCCGCCGGCGTCGGCACGGGCGGCATGGTCACCAAGGTGGACGCCGCCGGCATCGCGGCCACCACGGGCATCCCCACGCTGCTGACCTCGGCGCCCAACGCCGCCGCCGCCTTCGCGGGGGAGGACGTGGGCACGTGGTTCGAGGTGGCCGGCCGGCGGCGCTCGGCCCGCGCCGCGTGGCTCGGCCTCACGGCCGAGGTCCGGGGCCGCCTCACCATCGACGACGGCGCGGTCGCCGGCGCGATCGACCGCGGGCGCTCGCTCCTGGCCGCCGGCATCACGGACGTCTCCGGGCAGTTCACGGCCGGCGACGTCGTCGAGATCGCGGATCAGGGCGGCCGGGTGCGGGCCCGCGGCCTCGTCCAGTACTCCGCGTCCCAGCTGCCGCGCATGCTCGGCCGCTCCACGGCCGTCCTGAAGGAGGAGCTCGGCGCGGGCTACGACGGCGTCGTGGTCCACGCGGACGACTGGGTCCGGCTCGCCCCCTCGCACGCGGCCTACAGCTGAGCGCGAGCCGCGCCCTGCGTGCCCGCCGCCCCGTTCGCTAGGGTGGCGGGCATGGACACGGAGCAGAACGCCCAGCAGCAGCCCGTCCCCGACGTCGTGGAGGCGATCCGCAGCCGGTCCGCGTGGGCGCGGGCCGCGTGCGGCGAGCTCGCCCGCGCCGGCCGTGTCCGCAAGGACGAGACGCTCCTGGCCCTCGCCTCCGCCCTGCGCGCGAACGGCCCCGCCATCCTGGCGGCCAACGCGGAGGACGTGGAGCGCGGGAAGGCCACCGGCACGACGGCGGCCCTCCTGGACCGCCTCATCCTCGACGACGACCGCCTGGAGGGCCTCGCCGTCGCTCTGGAGGATCTCGCCGCGCTGCCCGATCCCGTGGGCGTGGTCGTGCGCGGCCGCAGCCTGCCCAACAGCGTCCGCATGCAGCAGGTGCGCGTGCCCCTCGGCGTCGTGGGCGCCGTCTACGAGGCGCGTCCCAACGTCACCGTGGACATCGCCGGCATCGCGCTGAAGTCCGGCAACGCCGTGATCCTGCGGGGCGGCTCCGCCGCGGAGCGCACGAACACCGTCCTGGTCCAGGTCCTGCGGGAGGCGGTCGGCGCCCAGGGGTTCGACCCCAACCTCATCCAGGGGATCGACGACCTGGGCCGGCCCGGCGTCGCCGCCCTCATGGAGGCACACGGCTCCGTGGACGTGCTCATCCCGCGCGGCGGCCGGGAGCTGATCCAGCGCGTGGTCCGCGAGTCGCGCGTCCCCGTCATCGAGACCGGCGAGGGGAACGTGCACCTCTACATCGACGCCTCCGCGCCCGTCGAGATGGCGGCGGACATCGCCCTGAACGCCAAGACGCACCGCACCTCCGTGTGCAACGCGGCCGAGACCCTGCTGCTGCACCAGGACGCCGAGGCGGCGGGCCGCGAGGTGCTGCGCGCCCTCACGCGTGCCGGGGTGCTGCTGCACGTGGACGCCGGGGCCCGCGCCTGGCTGCCGGACGCCGCGGACGGCGGGCCGGCGGCGCGCACGGCCGTGGACGCCACCGAGGAGGACTGGGGCCGCGAGTACCTGGACATGGAGATGGCCGTGAGGACGGTGGGCTCCCTGGACGAGGCCATGGAGCACATCCGCCGCTGGTCCACGGGGCACACCGAGGCCATCGTCACCAACGACCTCGCGAACGCGGACCGCTTCGTGACGGAGATCGACGCGGCCGCCGTGATCGTCAACGCCTCCACCCGGTTCACCGACGGCGGCGAGCTCGGCCTCGGCGCGGAGGTCGGCATCTCCACGCAGAAGATGCACGCCCGCGGACCCATGGGCCTCGAGGAGCTGACCACCACCAAGTGGATCCTGCGCGGCGACGGCCAGATCCGGCGCTGACCGCCGCTAGGATGGACTGAGGCACACCCTGGCCGGGGCATGGACCCGGCCGTCGCACCCACGCACCGAGGAGCACCCATGCTGAACAGCGCACTGATCCTGGCCGCCGCGGAGGGCCACCACGTGGTCCACGAGCTGCCCATTCCCGCCATCTGGTACGGGATCATCATGTTCCTGCTGCTGATGGCCTCCCTGCTGGCCATCATGTCCATGCGGTCCGTGTCCCTGCGCCACCCGGAGCCCACCACCACGGTGCAGCGCCACGGCGGGCACGGCTCCACCGGCTCGCACGGCGCCGGCCACTGATCGTGTCCGCCGACGCCGGACGGCGTCCCCGCCTCGGCATCATGGGCGGCACCTTCGACCCGATCCACCACGGCCACCTCGTGGCGGCCAGCGAGGTGGCCGCGGAGTTCGACCTCGACGAGGTCGTCTTCGTGCCCACCGGCCAGCCGTGGCAGAAGTCGGACAAGAAGGTCTCCCCGGCCGAGGACCGCTACCTCATGACCGTGGTCGCCACGGCCTCCAACCCGCGGTTCACGGTGTCCCGCGTGGACATCGACCGCCCGGGCGACACCTACACCGCGGACACCCTGCGCGACCTGCGTCGTCTGAACCCGGACGCCGAGCTCTTCTTCATCACGGGCGCGGACGTGCTCGCCCAGATCCTCACGTGGAAGAACGTGGACGAGCTGTGGGACCTCGCGCACTTCGTGGGCGTCACCCGGCCCGGCCACGACCTCACGGACCCCGGCCTCAAGGACGACATCTCCCTCATGGAGATCCCGGCCATGGCCATCTCCTCCACGGACTGCCGCGCGCGCGTGGCCCGTGGTCGTCCCGTCTGGTACCTCGTGCCCGACGGCGTGGTGCAATACATCAACAAGTACGGGCTCTATCAGCCCGAGGACGACGCGCACCCCGCGTTCGCCATCGACCCCCAGGCTCAAGGAGCACCGTGACCGTTCCCCAGACCACCCTCGACGCCCTCACTGTGGCCGCCGCGGCCGCCGCGGAGAAGCTGGCCACGCACGTCGTGGCCGTGGACGTGGCCGAGCGCCTCGGCCTCACGGACGCGTTCCTCATCGCCTCGGGCGCCTCGGAGCGTCAGGTCAACGCCATCGTGGACGGCGTCGAGGAGGCCCTGCTGAAGGACGAGCAGCTCAAGCCGCTGCGCCGCGAGGGCCGTTCCGACGGGCACTGGGTGCTCCTCGACTACGGGCACTTCGTGGTGCACGTGCAGCACCGGGAGGACCGCGAGTTCTACGCGCTCGACCGCCTGTGGAAGGACAGCCCGGCCATCGACCTGGGCCTGCCCGAGGAGGCCACCCGGCCCGACGCCGCCGGTGAGGCCTCGGACGCCGCCCACCAGTACTGAGCCGCCCGTGCGCCTGATCCTTCTGCGTCACGGCGAGACCGACTGGAACGCCCTCGATCGGTACCAGGGCCGCACCGACGTCGACCTCAACGCCGTGGGCGAGCGGCAGGCCCGCTCGGCCGCCGCCGGAGCGGTGGGGGACCTCCTCCAGGACGCCGACGAGCTCATCGCGGTCTCCTCCCCGCTGTCCCGGGCGCAGCGGACCGCCCGCATCGTGCTCGAGGCCGCCGTCGGCGCGGTGGACCTGGCGCTGGATGCCGAGCTCATGGAGCTGCACGGGGGCGAGTGGGAGGGCCTCGAGCTCTCCGCGATCGCCGAGCGCTGGCCGGCGGAGCACGAAGCGTGGCGGCGCGTGCCGTCCCTCGACGCTGGGCCCGTGGGCGGCGAGGTGCTGCGCGACGGCGGCGCCCGGGTGCTCCGGGCCGTCGCCGCCCACGTGCCCGCCTCATGGACCACCGGCACCGCGGGCGGTCGCGGGGCCGGTCCCGCGGCCGGGCCGGCGGACGACCCGACGCGGACCGTCCTGGTGGTCGCCCACGGTGCGGTGCTCCGCTCCGCGGTGGGGCAGCTGCTCGGCCTGGAGGGGGATCGCTTCGCCGCGCTCGCCCGCCTCGAGAACGCGCGGGCGGCCGTCCTCGAGGGATCCTTCGACGGGGGAGGCGTGCACGATCCTGCGGGCACTGCCCGCACGACAGGCGACGGTGCGTGGGAGCTGCTCGGCTACAACGTGTGATCCAGGCCGGGGCCGGGGCCGATTTGTCCCGCCGTCCCGGCCGGTGTACAGTGGTCGAGTTGCCAGCGAGGCGAACGGAACGGAAACGATTCGTGAACGTCGCGGGGAACACCGGCTCTCGGGGGTATGGCGCAGTTGGTAGCGCGTCTGCATGGCATGCAGAAGGTCAGGGGTTCGAATCCCCTTACCTCCACCAGAAGGTCGTTGCTCAAACCAACGACATCACCGGTTTGAGTTCCGGACTCCGCCTTCCGTCCTTGGTGGCGGAGGGCGAGGGTCCGGACATCCGGGTTGAGGAACACGTTGAACGGCACCCCGGGCTCGCTGTGGATGGTGTCGTCGTCGGTGACGATGAGCTTGTCGAAGAAGGCTTGGTTGGCGATTCGGCGTAGTGAGTCGTCGATGTTCATGTAGATGGCGTGCATGTCGCCGGCGAGCGCGAGGCAGTCGTCCAGGTGCGCTTTGGCCTGCTCGTACTCGACGTCTCCGGCGTTGATCTGTGCGTCGAGGAACGCGAGCCGTCGCGCGATGCGGTCCTGCTCTGTGGCGAGGAGGTCGAGGGGGACGGCGCCGGCGTAGTGGGCCTGCATGAGCTTGGTCCGTTCGTCGCGGAGCGCGTCGCGTTCGGCCTTGTATCCCTGGCTCTCCTGCTTGGCGCCCTGGTGGAGTCGGTCGAACTCGCTGGTGACCAGCTCGCGGAGCGCAGGCAGGACGTGCTCGGGTATCTGCACGCGGCGGTAGTGGTCCTCGACGGCGGCTTCGATGTCGGGCACGAACATGGATTTGCGTTCGCAGTTGGTGCGCTTGGCGTGTCGGCCGGTGCACATGAAGTAGGGGTAGATGACGCCACGGCGGCTCTTGGCGTTGGTCAACGTCAAGCGTGATCCGCACTGGCCGCAGTACAGGCTGCCTTTGAGGTAGTGGTCATGGCTCTGGGTCTTTGAAGCGCCCTGGGTTTGTTGGAGACTCCTGACCTTGGAAACGAGGATGGAGTTATGCCGAAAGAGCAGACAGCGGGGAAGCCGACGACGCGTCGGTATTCGCCGGAGGAGAAGGCCGCGGCGGTCCGGATGGTGCGGACGCTGCGTGCCGAGCTGGGGACCGAGCATGGGACTGTGCAGCGGGTCGCGACGCAGCTCGGATACGGGGT